>CAYQRL010000059.1:0-1084 GCA_964420105.1 uncultured Reyranella sp. | reverse complement strand
CTCGGTGGACCACATCTTCTGGACGTCGTTCACGACCTTGTCGGGCATCGGCACGTAGTCGAGTTCCTCGGCCATCTTGTCGCCCTTGGTGTAGGCCCAGGCGAAGAACTTCAGGGCCTCGGCCGTCGCCGCGGCATCCTGCGGCTTCTTGTGGAGCAGGATCCAGGTCGCCGCCGTCATCGGCCACGACGTGTCGCCCGCCTGGTTGGCGAGGATCACGCCGTAGCCCGGCTGCGACGCCCAGTCGGCGTTGGCGGCGGCGGCCTGGAAGCTGGCATTGGTCGGCTCGAGCGTCTTGCCGGCCTTGTTGACCATCTTGGTGTGCGTCAGCTTGTTCTGCTTGGCGTAGGCGTTCTCGACGTAGCCGATCGAGCCCTTGGTGTTGGCGACGTTGTTGGCGACGCCCTCGTTGCCCTTGGCGCCGATCCCGACCGGCCACTGCAGCGCCGTCGACACGCCGACCTTCTCCTTCCACTGCGGGTTCACCTCGGCGAGGTAGTAGGCGAAGTTGTAGGTCGTGCCCGACCCGTCCGAGCGGCGGACCGGGACGATCGCCTGCTTCGGCAGCTTGAGGTTCGGGTTCAGCTTGGCGATCGCCGGGTCGTCCCAGCTCTTGATCTCGCCCAGGTAGATCCTGGAGAGAACCGTGCCGTCGAGCACCATCTCGCCCGGCTTCACGCCCTCGAGGTTCACGACCGGCACGATCGCGCCCATCACCATCGGGAACTGGGCGAGGCCCGCCTCGTCGAGCTCCTTGCCCGGCAGCGGCGCGTCGGTCGCGCCGAAGGTCACGGTCTTGGCCTTGATCTGCTTGATGCCGCCGCCCGAGCCGATCGACTGGTAGTTCATGCCGACCCCGGTCTCCTTCTTGTAGGCGTCCGCCCACTTGGCATAGATCGGGTACGGGAACGTCGCGCCGGCGCCGGAAATGTCGGCGGCCTGGACGGTGAGCGACGACAGGGTCAGGGCGGCCGCCGCCCAGGCGATACGTGAGAACAACATCAGGTCCCTCCTCCGGAACACTCGAGGTGCTCCCGGGTAGGGCGGCCACATCACGGCCGTGAGAAGGTTTGGTTACAGTTCG
>CAYQRL010000058.1:0-1139 GCA_964420105.1 uncultured Reyranella sp. | reverse complement strand
AAGGAAGCTCTGAACAACGGATCGCGATGAGGCCTTCGGGCCGCATTGGTGCCGGCTGTTGCGGTGGCTGCTGCTATCAGATGCCACTAGCCGTCACGCTACGGCTGGGCGGCTGATCTGTAGTCACGCAGAAGCCAGCTTCCTTCGAACAAGATAGATGTTGGCCAGCGCCAGTAACGAGAAGACCTGTGCCCCATTCTTGGTGATGCCTCGGTATCGAACCTTGCGATAGCCGAACTGGCACTTCAGAACGCGGAACACGTGTTCGACCCGGGCTCTGATCTTACCGAACCGGCGGTTTCGTATCTTCTGGCGCTGAGTGAGATTGCGGCCCGGCCTGGCCTTCTCCTTCACAGCCCACAACACGCCCGCCGCCTCAGCCGCACGTCTCTTCTCGTCGCTGGCGTAGCCCTTGTCGCCGTAGACCGCTCGATCATCCTCGCGGATCAGGTGATCCATGACCTTGGCGTCGTGCACGCTGCCGGTCGTTACGCCCGCCGTATGCACGAGTCCACTGGCGGCATCGACGCCAACATGGGCCTTCATGCCGAAGTACCATTGGTTCCCCTTCTTAGAGGAACGCATCTCCGGGTCGCGCTTCCGCTCCTTGTTCTTCGTCGAGGGCGACGCCGCGATCAGCGTGGCATCGACAATCGTGCCGCCCCGCAGCATCTCTCCGCGTTCCTGTAGGTGCACAGATACCGCCTCGAAGATCGCCCTGGTCAGTTCGTGGCGCTCCAGCAGGTGCCGGAAGTTGAGGATCGTCGTCTCATCAGGAATGCCGTCGCCGCCGAGCTCGAGGCCGCAGAACGAACGCATCGACTGCATGTCGTACAGCGCTTCCTCTGCGCCGGGATCCGACAGGCTGTACCATTGCTGCAGGCAGTAGATCCGCAGCATCGCCAACAGCGGGAACGGCCGCCGCCCGCCCTGGGGACCTGTCTTCGGATAGTAGGGCTCGATCTGCGCGGCCAGAAGGTCCCAAGGTACCGCCGACGACATCTCGGCTAGAAAAACGTCTCGCTTCGTCTGCTTCTTCTTCCCGGTGAACTCCAGCGACGAAAAACTCAACTGCGACATCTCGAACCTCAAATCAGTTCGATCATCATGACACAGGTCGCGAGTTGTTCAGAGATTCC
>CAYQRL010000057.1:0-1202 GCA_964420105.1 uncultured Reyranella sp. | reverse complement strand
AACTCGTCGGCCTCGAATTCCAGGTCCATTTCGACATCAGTCATTGTCGTCTCCCGTGAGGAAAGGGCCCTGCTGCGCACCCGCACATGCAAGAAGGCGGCAGGGCGGTTACCGGTCAGCGGCTAGCCGAGGTGACTCGCACATAGGCAAGTCCCCGGGGAGTACTCCCGATCGAGCGCCTCGTCGGACAGCTCCTCGGTGAACTCCTCGGTCTCGACTTCGATCTTCATCTCAACGTCGGTCATAAATACCTCCAAGGGTAGGAAGAAGTTCTGCCGCGCACCCGCACAGGCAGAGGACGCGGCAGGACTGCTATCGGTCAGCTATGAAGGCTAAGCGCACACCCAACCCGCGCAGGATCGAAAGGAGGAGTAGGCATCTTCCCGATCGATGGCCTCGTCGGACAATTCCTCACGTAAGTCGTCCGCTTCTAATTCGATCTGCGTCTCGATGTCAGTCATCGTCATCTCCTGTTACGAAAGGACCTGCCGCGCACCCACACATGCAAGAGAAGCGGCAGGGCGGTTACCGGTCAGCCGCTAGTAGGCACATGGCATAATAGACACAAGCGAAGGCCCCTCCCTATCGAGGGCCTCGTCGGACAGCTCCTCGGTGAACTCCTGGGCCTCGACTTCGATCTTCATCTCAACGTCGCTCATGCATACCTCCAAGGGTAAGGAAGAAGCCCCGCCGCGCACCCGCACATGCAAGAGAAGCGGCAGGGCGGTCTTGGTCAGCGGCTAGCACATGCCGTAGCAAAACCTAGCCCCCCCGATCGAGCGCTTCGTCGGACAGCTCCTCGGTGAAGTCTTCGGTCTCGACTTCGATGTTCATGTCGACGTCAGTCATTATCGTCTCCTATGGCGAAAGGGCCCTGCCGCGCACTCGCACAAGCAGATGGCGGCAGGGCGGAATCTTTAGACTCGAATTCTTACGCGGGAGCGAAGCTACACCCACAGGCAGAACACATACGCTCACCTTCCCGATCCAGCGCCTCGTCGCTGAGTTCCTCGGTGAACTCCTGGGCCTCGACTTCGATCTTCATTTCGACATCAGTCATCGTTATCTCCTATCGAGAAAGGACCCCGCCGCGCACCCGCACATACAAGAGGGCGCGGCAGGGCGGTCTTGGTCAGCGGCTAGTTACACATACCGCATGACGTAGCACATGCACATTGAGCCCCCTCCCGATCCAGCGCCTC
>CAYQRL010000056.1:0-1270 GCA_964420105.1 uncultured Reyranella sp. | reverse complement strand
TGACCTGCTCCCCTGAAACTCTCACGTAGTAAGGTTGAGTCCGTTCGAGGAGAACGGACATGAAGCGGAAGCGGTTTAGCGAAGAGCAGATCATCGAGATCCTTCGGCTGCACCAGGCCGGCGCGAAGCCGGCGGACCTCTGCCGGCAGCACGGGATCAGCGAGGCGACGCTGTACAACTGGCGGAGCCGGTATGGCGGGATGCAGGTCTCAGACGCCAAGCGACTGCGGTCGCTGGAAGAGGAGAACCGCCGGCTGAAGAAGCTGCTGGCCGAAGCGATGCTCGACAACGCGGCCTTGAAGGATATCGCCTCGGGAAAGTTCTGAGGCCCGCGGTTCGGCGCCGGGCAGTGGACCACGTGCAACGGGTCCACGGGTTGAGCCAGCGCCGGGCCTGCGGGCTGATCGGGATGGACGTGAGCAGTTACCGGTACCGGCCGCGGCGGTCCGACGACAGTGCCCTGCGTGAACGGCTACGGGCCCTGGCGGGGCTGCGGCGGCGATTCGGCTACCGGCGCCTGGGCTGGCTGCTGGACCGGGAGGGCGCGAAGGTGAACCTGAAGAAGGTCTACCGGCTGTACCGGGAGGAAGGCCTGGCGGTGAAGCGGCGTCGTGGCCGTCGCCGGGCCATTGGTGCCCGTGCGCCGATCGTCGTGCCGCAGGAGCTGAACCAGCGTTGGTCGCTCGACTTCGTCAGCGACCAGCTGGCGAACGGACGGCGGTTCCGGCTGCTCAACGTGATCGACGACTTCAACAGTGAATGCCTGGCGAGCGTCCCGGACTTCTCGCTGTCGGGCCTGCGGGTGATCCGCGAGCTGGAGGCCATCATCGCCCGCCGTGGCAAGCCGGCGATGATCGTCTCGGACAATGGCACCGAGTTGACCAGCAATGCGGTGCTGCGCTGGGCTGCCGATCTTCGGATCGAGTGGCACTACATCGCGCCGGGCAAGCCCATGCAGAACGCGTTCGTGGAGAGCTTCAACGGCCGCCTGCGGGACGAATGCCTCAACGAGCACGTCTTCGCTACGCTGGCCGAGGCTAGGCACATCGTCGAGGCCTGGCGCATCGACTACAACACGGTAAGGCCGCACGGTCGGTTGGGCAGGTTGCCTCCGGCGGTGTTCGGCGCTACGCGCAGACCCGAAGAGCAACGGGGCGGGACGCTGCGCTCGATCGGGGGCTTCGCGCCCCGCCCCGTCGCACCATCAACCACCAGTGCAAAAGAGGAACAGACTCAACCTACCGACGTATGAAAGACGGGGAGCAGGTCA
>CAYQRL010000055.1:0-1357 GCA_964420105.1 uncultured Reyranella sp. | reverse complement strand
GCCAGATGCACCGCTCGCCGGGCGTCTTCTTCGACCACGACAAGGGCAAGACCCACAGCTCGGGCAAGTACCTGTTCGCCGCCCGCATCATCCCGTACCGCGGCTCGTGGCTGGACTTCGAGTTCGACGCCAAGGACCTGATCCACGTCCGCATCGACCGCCGCCGCAAGATCCCGGTGACGACGCTCCTGCTGGCGCTCGACAACGACGCCACCGCCAAGAAGCGCGCCTCGGCCGCGGCCAAGGGCCAGGCGCTCGACCCGGCCGAGGCCCAGGGCCTGTCGCCGGAAGACATCCTCGCCGCGTTCTACGGCCAGGTCGTCTACAAGCGCGAGAAGGACGGCTGGAACACCGGCTTCGATGCCGAGTCGATGCGCGGCGTGAAGCTGACGCACGACCTGGTCAACGGCAAGACCGGCAAGGTCGTGGCCGAGGCCGGCGCCAAGCTGACCCCGCGCCTGCTCAACAAGCTCAAGGAAGCGGGCCTCAAGGAGATCCGCGTCTCGGCCGAGGAGCTGGTCGGGCGCTACGCCGCGGTCGACGTGATCAACGAGAAGACCGGCGAGATCTACGTCGAGGCCGGGCAGGAGATCACCGAGGCGGTGCTCGAGCTGTTCGACGAGAACAAGATCGACGCCCTGCCGACGCTCGCGATCGACCACGTCAACGTCGGTCCCTACATCCGCAACACCCTGGCGGCCGACAAGAACTCGAACCGCGAGGAAGCGCTCCTCGACATCTACCGCGTCATGCGCCCGGGCGAGCCGCCGACGCTGGAGCAGGCCGAGACCCTGTTCCAGGGCCTGCTGTTCGACATCGAGCGCTACGACCTGTCGCCGGTCGGCCGCGTCAAGATGAACATGCGCCTCGGCTTCGACAGCGTTCCCGACAGCCAGCGCACGCTGCGCCGCGAGGACGTGCTGGCGGTGGTCAAGGTGCTGCACGACCTCAAGGACGGCCGCGGCGAGATCGACGACATCGATCACCTCGGCAACCGTCGCGTCCGCTCGGTCGGCGAGCTGATGGAGAACCAGTACCGCGTCGGCCTGCTGCGCATGGAGCGCGCGATCCGCGAGCGCATGAGCTCGATCGACATCGACACCGTGATGCCGCACGACCTGATCAACGCCAAGCCGGCGGCGGCGGCGGTGCGCGAGTTCTTCGGCTCGAGCCAGCTCAGCCAGTTCATGGACCAGACCAACCCGCTGTCGGAAGTGACGCACAAGCGTCGCCTCTCGGCGCTGGGACCGGGCGGTCTCACGCGCGAGCGCGCAGGCTTCGAGGTGCGCGACGTGCATCCGACGCACTACGGCCGCATCTGCCCCATCGAGACGCCGGAAGGCACCAACATCGGCCT
>CAYQRL010000054.1:0-1436 GCA_964420105.1 uncultured Reyranella sp. | reverse complement strand
CGCCTCGTCCGACAGCTCCTCGGTGAACTCCTCGGCCTCGACTTCGATCTTCGTCTCAACGTCGCTCATGCATACCTCCAAGGGTAGGAAGAAGCCCTTCCGCGCACCCGCACATACAAGAAGGCGGCAGGGCGGTTACCGGTCAGCGGCTAGTCACGGCACCAGAAAGTCGCGTAACGAGCCTCCTCCCGATCCAGCGCCTCGTCGTTGAGTTCCTCGGTGAATTCCTCGGCCTCGACTTCGACCTTCATCTCAACGTCGCTCATGTATACCTCCAAGGGTAGGAAGAGGCCCTGCCGCGCACCCGCACATGCTGGAAGATGCGGCAGGGTGGTCCGGGTCAGCGGCTAGGTGGAAGTGCTGAAGAAAGTACAAGCGCGAAGTGCCCCATCCCTATCGAGCGCCTCGTCGTTGAGTTCTTCGCTGAAGTCTTCGGCCTCGACTTCGATTTTCATTTCGACATCAGTCATTGTCGTCTCCTATGAGGAAAGGCCCTGCCGCGCACCCGCACAAAAAAAAGCAAGAACGCGGTAGGGCTGTTACCGGTCAGCGGCTAGGAGCAGGACGCGCGCGGGCTGGGCCCACGCCGCAAAAAGGGGGCGGCGAACCCGAGCAACAAGCGCGGGCACTTTCCCGATCGAGCGCCTCGTCGGACAATTCCTCGCTGAAATCTTCGGCCTCAACTTCGATGTTCATCTCGAGATCAGTCATCATCGTCTCCTATGGAAAAGCACCCCGCCACGCACCCGCACATGCAAGACGGCGGCAGGGCGGTACCGGTCAGCCGCTAGTAGTTGCCGCAGGGACAAAAGCGAGCCCCCTCCCGATCGAGCGCCTCGTCGGACAGCTCCTCGCTAAAGTCTTCCGCCTCGGCTTCCGGTTTCATCTCGATGTCAGTCATGAATACCTCCAAGGGTAGGAAGAGGCCCTGCCGTGCGCCCGCATATGCAAGAAGACGCGGCAGGGCCTTGAAGGTTAGCTAAATCGTACCAGCGCACCACCGAGCACCAGCCTCCTCCCGATCCAGCGCTTGGTCAGACAGCGCCTCGGCGAAGTCCTCGACTTCCACTTCGATCTTCATTTCGACATCAGTCATTGTCGTCTCCTTTCGAGAAAGCCGCGCACCCGCACAGGTGGACGGCGGCAGGGCGTTACCGGTTAGCGGCTACCGGTCAGCCGCCCGGCGGTGCGGTGAACTCCTGGAATGCGCTCCCCTTCCGATCCAGCGCCTCATCGAACAGCTCCTGGGTGAGTTCCTCGGCCTCGACTTCCAGCTTCATCTCGATATCAGTCATTGCGTTCTCCTATGGGGAATTACCCTGCCGCGCACACGCTCAGACAGAAGACGCGGCAGGGAGGTTACCGGTCAGCTACGAAGGCTACCCGAGAAGAAAGTCTCGCCGGCAGTAGCTCCGTCGTACAGCAGCAACTGCATC
>CAYQRL010000053.1:0-1754 GCA_964420105.1 uncultured Reyranella sp. | reverse complement strand
ACCCGAGAAGAAAGTCTCGCCGGCAGTAGCTCCGTCGTACAGCAGCAACTGCATCCATTTCGGCGATGGCGGACTCGCACACGCCAAACGCGCCGAGAAATTCAATCCCGGCGCTCAGTTCAGACAAAAGGTGACATTTTGGGGAGCGCGTGACCGCTGACGCTTCGGCGTCCGGCGGTGGTGGGAGTCGCAATGCCCAAGCATCGCAATCTCCGGCTTTCTGCGCCTGGCGCGACATGTTCCTGCCAGTTGGCGACGGCTTGAAGACCGTCAGGCCGATGCCGCTTCCGTGGCGTCGCTCTGCGGCGGCGCCGTCCGCTTGTGGATCTTGTCCTTCACCGACGCGACGACCTTCTTCCCGGCCTCACGCTGCTCGGCGTAGTAGCCCTTCATCTTCTCGGCGCTGATATCGGCAATCGACCCGCCCTCCTGGAAGTGGCGCAGGAACACCCGGCCTATGGCATAGGTCGACGCCCCCACGATGGTCGGCATCACGACGACGCCCGCCGCCCAGCCCACCACCGGCACCAGCTTGGCCACGCTCACGCCTGCGACGATGCCGACCGACTGGCCGCCCACGCCGCCCACCAGCGCCGCCACCGTATTGCGCACCGGGGCCTCTGAGAATTTCTTGCTGAACAGCGCCGCCAACTTACGGATCATGTTCAACTGCACGCCCGAGACCGCCGCCATGTCGATACCCGGCAGCGGCAGGATGCTGCCAGCGCACGCCGCAAGGACGTGGTTACGGATCAGGATCTCCGCCTTCAGGTCCCGCTCGGGATCGACGGGTACGGCGTCCAGCACGACGGTTTCAGTAACGGTCTCGGCTTCGGTCATCGTAGATCCATTCAACTAGAGTAGGGGGCCCGCTGCCCCATCAGCATGGGCAGATAGCTCGGGGCGTTACCGGTTAGCGGCATGCAGGACTACTTGCCTGTCCAGTTGCCTCCACATGACATCAAACTCGGGCCCTCCCGATCGAGCGCCTCGTCGGTCAGTTCCTCGGTGAACTCCTCGGTCTCGACTTCCAGCTGCATCTCAACGTCGCTCATGTATACCTCCAAGGGCAGGAAGAAGCCCTGCCGCGCACCCGCACATGCAGGAGAAGCGGCAGGGCGGTTACCGGTCAGCGGCTACAGGCAATAACCCGGACAAAACCGAGCCCCCTCCGTCTCCCGATCGAGCGCCTCGTCGGACAACTCCTCGGTGAACTCCTCGGCCTCGACTTCGATCTTCATCTGAACGTCGCTCATGCATACCTCCAAGGGTAGGAAGAAGCCCTGCCCCGCACCCGCACATGCAAGACGGCGGCAGGGCGTTACCGGTCAGCGGCTAGACGTATCATCTTCAATATAGGGAGGCGTGCTAGAACAAGCCCTACCGACCCCACGATCCAGCGCCTCGTCGCTGAGTTCCTCGGTAAAGTCTTCGGCCTCGACTTTGATCATTGTTTCGACATCAGTCATTGTTGACTCCTATTGATGAAAGACCCTGACACGCACCCGCACATGCAGAAGACGCAGCAGGGAGTTACTGGTCAGCGGCTAGTCCGGCACTTTAGCGCTGACGGTTTGCGGCACCTGAAGCGGCATCTCACTCCAGACTAGCGGTCATCTGCAGACTTGGCCCATGAGAAATCGCCAGTCCCGCATGTGAAACGGCGATACTCCCGATCCAGCGCCTCGTCAGACAGCTCCTCGGCGAGCTCCTTGATCTGCTCGATCTTCTCTTCAGTCATCGTTTTCTCCGTC
>CAYQRL010000052.1:0-2069 GCA_964420105.1 uncultured Reyranella sp. | reverse complement strand
ACGGAGACTGCGCCTGGGCCGCGAGCGGCAGCGCCACGATCGCGGCAGCAGCCAGGAGAGCCTTCTTCATGATTTCTTCCCCTCGTTTATTCGAAACAGGTACGAGCGTTGGCGGGGCTGGGGTCTGTCACCAACTCCTGAGGGGAATATACACCACGAGTAGTTGCCTACAAGGAAGGCGGCGGCTTCGCGGCGACTCCGCGGGAGACCTGTGGCACGGCCGCCACACCTGCAATTCAGCGACCCTGCAGTGAGTTGCTGCCGGCGGCCGGCGTGCTACCAGATCTAGTAGGTTGGGGGCCGGCACCCCGGTCCACCGGGATCGGCATCCGCAGGCCGAGCACGCCGCCGCCCTCTTCCTGGCGGCCGTAAAGCTGGGTCCCGGTGCCGCGCGCCGGTCCGGATGGCCCGACATTGGCAAGGTCGGGGTGCGGCAGCGGCACGTCCGGGTCCGAGGAACCGCCTGGATTCAACGACTTGTTGAGGATCTCGACGGCGGTCGGTCCAGGTTCGGTGGCCGGCGACGGCTTGGGCGCCTTGGTCCGCGCGGCCGAGGGCTGCCCGGCCGAGGGCTGCCCGGACTGGGCGAGCACCGCGGCAGGAGACAAGGCCCCGGCAAGCCCGGCCGCGACGGCGGCCAGAGTCAGTCCCTTCAAAAAACTCATGTGAGCAACGGTCCTTGGTGGATAGCGGGGACCGCGGGCGGGCCAGAACCGCGGGAATGCCAGTCAACACCCGGGAGATGGTGATTTTACGGCTGCCTGTCAGGGCGGCATTTTGTATCGGCACGCGCGATGGTAAACAGGCGTTCACCAACCGAGGAGAACGCCATGGGTCAGTACAGCAAGGTCGAAACCGACGGTCGCCTGATGATCGTCACCATCAACCGGCCGGACGTCTACAACGCCTGCCACCCCATGGCGAACGAGGAGCTGGTCGCGGCGTTCGACGAGTTCCACAGCAACCCGGACCTCTGGGTCGCCATCATCACCGGCGCCGGCGACAAGGCGTTCTGCGCCGGCAACGACCTCAAGTACCACGCCGAGATCCAGGCCAAGACCGGCAAGCGCCCGGTCCACCCGGCAAAGGGCTTCGGCGGCCTGACCAACCGCTACGACCTCGACAAGCCGGTGATCGCCGCGGTCAACGGCGTCGCGATGGGCGGCGGCTTCGAGATCGCGCTGGCCTGCGACATCATCGTGGCGTCCGACAAGGCGACCTTCGCCCTGCCCGAGCCCAAGGTCGGTCTCGCCGCCGGCGCCGGCGGCATGCAGCGCCTGTCGCGCATGATCCCGCTCAAGAAGGCGATGGGCATGATGCTGACCGGCCGCCACGTCTCGGCCAAGGAAGGCCACGAACTCGGCTTCGTCACCGCCGTGGTGCCGCACGCCGACCTGATGAAGGAGGCCCGCCGCTGGGCCGACGACATCCTCGCCTGCTCGCCGATGTCGGTGCGCGCGACCAAGCAGGTCGTGATGCGCTCGCTCGACGTGCCGGCGCTCGAGGTCGCGACCCACAACCTGCACTACCCCGCCTTCGTCGCGATGACCCGGAGCGAGGACACGGTCGAAGGGCCGAAGGCCTTCGCCGAGAAGCGCAAGCCGAACTGGAAGGGCCGCTGACCCCTGGCGCGCGCCGCGACCGCGCGGGGCCGTCAGCGGCCCCGCGCGTTGTCGTGGTCCCAGTCGAGTTCGAAGCGGTCGCCGTTGGCCCGGATGTAGGCGGCGTGCGGCGACGCGAAGTGCGCCGGCATCAGCAGCGCGCCCTGCTCGACGCAATCCGCCAGCAGCGCGTGGCGCGTGCTGGCCGCCTGCGCGCGGTCCTCGCAGAACACGCTGTTCCACCGCCACAGCGGCACCTGCACCGGGTTGTGAAGCGCGTCGCCGGCGAAGATCGCCCGCTTGCCGCGCGACTCGAGGTCGAAGCGGACCTGGCCGGGCGTGTGGCCCGGCGTCGGCCGGATCGTCATGCAGCCGCACATCGCGTGCTCGCCGGTCACCAGCTCGGCCTTGCCCGCCTCGACGATCGGCAGCACCGAGTCGTTGTAGGTGTTGACCTTGAAGGCCTCG
>CAYQRL010000051.1:0-2178 GCA_964420105.1 uncultured Reyranella sp. | reverse complement strand
GGGAGACGACAATGACTGATGTCGAAATGGACCTGGAATTCGAGGCCGACGAGTTTACCGGAGAGCTGTCCGACGAGGCGCTGGATCGGATGGGGGACAGGATATTGGCGTTTGCCCCGACGGTTTGTTGTTGCTGCTGCAAAGTAGCTGAATAGTGTAACTTCCCCTCCGCCACTAGTGTCAAAGATGGGGCGCGAGACGGTGCCATTTGCCGGCTATCCGCGGCGGGTGAAGCCGTCCTCGCTCCAGAACTCGCTTCCGACCTGGTGGTGTCCTGTGAAGAGCCCGTCAGGGTCGTATTTCATCTTGGCCTGCAACAGCCGATCATAATGCGGCCCCCAAGCGGCTTCGCGCCAGTTCGCCTCGAAATAGCTCATCTCCGAGGAATAGGATCCGGCTTCCGGCGCGGCCTTGCGTAGTTCGGACGTGGCCGCAGCGATGCGACGCGCCTCGTTGCGGGCGGCCGCCAGATCCGGTTCGTGGCCTCGTAGACCAGGATAGGCCTGCGGCTGACCGCTGGCAATGATCGCCAGCGCAAACGCGTCCAGCGCGCTGGGGTGGATTGCAGTGTCGCTGGCCTCCAGGCGGCGCTCCTCAGTGGCGCCGGCCAGCCCCTTGTTGAAATGCAATCCGACCTTGAAGTGCCGTGAGGCCGCAAACAGGGCATCCGCGAACGCGGCGCGTCGAGTTGGCTGCAACAGCGCTTCCGGCAGCCACAATGACTCGTAGGCTGACAGAAAAATTCCGACTTCACTGCGGTTGCCAGACCACCAGAAGCGCTTCGGGGCTCCGGGCCGCTCGTCAATCACGATCGAGTCCGGCAACACCGCACGGCGGTAGTCGTAATCCCACCAGTTACGTCCGGGCATGCCGATCAGCCGGACGGCGGAGCGTTCCGTGAGGTCACCGGCATTCGCTGCCAGCCAGGACTCGAACGGAGCCCACGTCCGGCGAGCCTCGTCGTCTGCCAATCCCTGGAACGACATCTCAATCTCCAGGGTGTTGTCCGGCCCAACAGCCACCTGCTCGCCCCAGTGTGGATTGATCAAGGCATCGGCGGCGAAACTGGCGAAGGCCTCAATGAGCCGGAGGAACGCTGCATCGGACGCAGCCTTTACTTTGCAGCCGTAGAAGCCGAGCCGCTCCGGCAGCCTGCGTGTGGCCAGAGTGAGGCGGGTCGTGATGCCAAAACCAGCCCCGCCGCCTTTAAGTGCGGCGAACAGGTCGGCATCCCGGCAGGCGTTGACCACGCGGATCACGCCGTCGGCGGTCACGATCTCTGCCTCCAGTAGCGACGCCGCAACCAGCCCCCCGTATTTCGAGAAGCTGCCGAACCCGCCGGTCTGAACATGCCCGCCGACGCCGACGCTGGTGCAGCCACCGCCCTGGACGAACCGACCGGCCTTGGTGGTAACAGCGTCGTAGAGTTCGATGAACCTGGCACCTGAACCAACACTGACCGCCGGCTGTGGTTCAACGGCGCCTGCGCATCCTTGCGGAACGAAGGCGTCGTGCAACTCGATCCCGTTCATGCGCCGGGTCCAGACCATCAGGCTGTCGGGTGCGTTGGACTGGCCGAGGTAGCTGTGGGCACCTCCTTTGACGACCAACCGCAGATCGTGACGCCGGGCGAAGTCGATGGCGGCTGCTACGTCCTGTGGCCCGGCGGCTTCGACCGCATAGACACTGGGCGCAGATATCCAGCCGTCAAGCCAGCCAGCCGATTGGGTGCCGCCGGCTTGATCCTGGATGTAGAAGGGATTGGCCAGCCGGTCCAAGCTTTGCCGGCAAAGTCGGCCGTCCGGCTCCCGCGTGCACTCTGCGAACGGAGAATGCACCTGTGCCATTCGACCGCCGACGGCATGCCGTAGCTGATCCCATTCGGTGGGGCTGGGCCAGCGCAGATCATTTGGCCTGGCCCTCCCGCGCGGCGTGCCAGCCAAAGCCGGCTTCACCCTGCCGAGCGCTAGCGGGGCAGTGGCGCCGACGAGGGCTGCTGAGGCAGCAGCCGCAAGCAGTTCGCGACGATCCATCTCCGTCTCCTCCGCAGCCATCAGATGATCCCTGATCCTTTGATGGTTGCTACGAAAAAGCTGGTACCTCAACCCGCGTCCGAAGCCACCTTACCACCAGCTCGATCAACGAAGGTACGCCATACGGCAGAGAACAACGCCGGTC
>CAYQRL010000050.1:0-3539 GCA_964420105.1 uncultured Reyranella sp. | reverse complement strand
CGACGCAGGGCGGCATCAACCGCGGCGAGCGGCTGGCCACCAGCATGAGCACGCACGGCCCGCATGCCGGCGACCTCGAGGACATGTGGCGGACCGCGATCGAGATCGCCAAGCGCTGCGGCGGCGACCGCGGCGGCCCCGGCCTGCTCGGTCCCGACAGCCTGCCGGCGGCGGCACGGCCGAACCGGCTGGTCGTGCTCGAGACCGAGGGCTGGATCGACGCCGATCCCGCGGCCAGGGACGCCCTCGCCGGCGTGCTGCGCCAGCTCGAGGCGGCCGGCGTCGAGCTCATCCGCCGCGCCGACCACCCGCTGGTCGAGGCGCTGGAGAAGGCGATCGCCAACGGTCGCGCGGTGTGTGGCGGCATCACCGCCTGGGAGAACCGCTGGTACCAGCGCGGCATCCTCGACAACGCGCCGGACGGCATGAGCGAGCGCGCCAAGGCGACCCTGGCCCGCGCCGAGGCGATGACGCCGGAGGACTACCGCACCCACCTGCTGGCGCGCGACCAGGCGCAGCTGGTCCACGCGCGGATCGCGCCGCTGGCCGATGCCGCCATCACGCTCGCCTGCCCCGGCCCGGCGCCGCTTTGGGCCGGCGACGTGCCCGGCCAGCCGCTGGCGCCGCGCCCGACCGGCGACTTCGTGTTCAACGCGCCGTCGTCGATGCTGTTCGCGCCGGCGATCACCCTGCCGCTGCTCAGCGTCGGTGGCCTGCCGGTCGGGGTGCAGCTGATGGGCCAACAGCACGAGGATGCCCGGCTGGCGGGTCTCGCCCGATGGACGCTGGAGAACCTGCGGCGGGTCGACGCCTGAGCCGTCGTGCACCGTTGTCGGGTTGGCCGCGCGCCGTTCGTCCTCAGGGAAACCCCGAGGAGCAACCCGTCATGAAGGTCATCCAGAGCCTGTGGTTCGAGAAGGACATGGAGGCGGCGGTCCGGCTCTACACCGCGCTGGTACCGGGCTCGACGCTGGGCCCGATCACCACCCTGCCCGCCGAGACGCCGAGCGGGCCCCCGGGCAGCGTCAAGCTGGTCAGCTTCACGCTCGGCGACCAGGCCTACCGCGCGATCGAGGCGGGGCCGCTCGATGCCTTCAACCACAGCTTCGCCATCACCCTGGAATGCGACAGCCAGGCCGAGATCGACCGGCTGTGGCAGGCCCTGCTCGACCACGGCGGCTCGGCCGAGCAATGCGGCTGGCTGCGCGATCGCTGGGGTCTCAGCTGGCAGATCGTGCCGCGCCGCCTCGGCGAACTGATGTCGAGCGGTGACGTCGCTTGCGTTCGGCGCGTGACCGCCGCGATGCTGAAGATGGTGAAGCTCGACATCGCCGCGCTGGAGGAAGCCGCGCGCGGCTGAGGCCCGGGAGGAGAAGCCGATGAAGCCGTCGCTGCAGGCCGTGCTCGACACCGAGGTCGCGACCGGGCACCCGCCCGGCCTCGTGGCCGTGATCATGCGCAACGGCGAACGCGAGGTCGTGGTGTCGGGCAGCATGGCGATCGGCGGACCGCCGATGCGGCGCGATGCGCTGTTCCGGATCGCCTCGATGACCAAGCCGCTGACCGCCGCCGTGGCGATGATGCTGGTCGAGGACGGCATCCTGTCGCTCGACGCGTCGATCGAGCCGCTGGCGCCGGAACTCGCGAACCGCCGGGTGCTGCGCCGGCCGGACGCGGCGCTCGACGACACCGTGCCCGCCCATCGCCCGATCACGCTGGAGGACGTGCTGAGCTTTCGCCTCGGCTGGGGGATCGAGTTCAACGACAAGGCGCCGTTCGCGCGCGCCGTCGCCGACCTGCCGGGCTTCGGCATGCCCAACCCGGCATGGCCGGGCGGCGACGACGATTTCATGCAGGCACTGGGGCGACTGCCGCTGCAGGCGCAGCCGGGCGAGCGCTGGCTCTACACGCTCGGCTCGAACCTGCTGGGCGTGCTGGTCGCCCGCGCCGTCGGCCACCCGCTCGACGTCGTGCTGCGCGAGCGCCTGCTCGGTCCGCTGGGCATGGCCGATACCGACTTCTTCGTGCCCCCCGACCGCCAGCCCCGCCTCGTCACCGGATACGTCAACGACAACGGCACGCTGCGGCCATTCGAGCCGTGGAACGGCCTCTATGCCAGCCGCCCGCGCTTCCTCGCCGGCGACTCCGGCCTGGTCTCGAGCGCCGACGACTACGCGACCTTCGCGCGCTTCATGATGGATGGGCGGGCCGCCGACGGAAGCCGCCTGCTGCGCCCCGAGACGCTCGGCGCCATGATCGCCAACCGGCTGACGCCGGCGCAACGCGCGGGCGACCCGATCCTCGGCGCCTGCCGCGGCTGGGGCCTCGGCCTCGGCACCTGGGTCGCCGAGAGCCCGGAAGGCATCGCGGCCGGGGCCTACGGCTGGGACGGCGGCTTCGGCACCTCGTGGTTCAACGACCCGGCGCGCGGCCTGGCGGCGGTCCTGATGACCCAGCGCGTCTACGACGGTCCCGACGCGCCGGCGGTGCACAAGGCGTTCTGGCGGAGAGTCCTCGCAGACTGACCAAGCTCAGCCCGGGTGCAGGCCCGGCGCTTCCTGGCCGGTGCGCGCGACGTACTCGGTGTAGCCGCCGCCGTACTGGTGGACGCCCTCGGGCGTCAGTTCCAGCACCCGGTTCGACAGCGCCGCCAGGAAGTGGCGGTCGTGCGACACGAACAGCATGGTGCCCTCGAAGTCGGCCAGCGCCGCCACCAGCATCTCCTTGGTCGCCATGTCGAGGTGGTTGGTCGGCTCGTCGAGGACCAGGAAGTTGGGCGGGTCGAACAGCATCTTGGCCATCACCAGCCGCGCCTTCTCGCCGCCCGACAGCACGCGGCACGGCTTCTCGACGTCGTCGCCGGAGAAACCGAAGCAACCCGCCAGCGAGCGCAGCGCGCCCTGGCCTGCCTGCGGGAACGAACCGTCGAGCGATTCGAACACCGTCTCGTCACCGTCCAGCAGGTCCATCGAGTGCTGGGCGAAGTAGCCCATGCGGACGCTGCTGCCGAGCGTCACGGTGCCGTCGTCCGGCTCGATCGCGCCCGCGACCAGCTTCAGCAGCGTCGACTTGCCGGCGCCGTTGGCGCCGAGCACGCACCAGCGCTCCCTGCGCCGCACCACGAGGTCGAGGCCGCTGTAGATCGGCTGGTCGCCGTAGCCCTTGTGGACCTTGCGGAAGGCGGCGACGTCGTCGCCCGAGCGCGGCGGGCTGCGGAACTCGAACTGCACGGCCTGTCGCCGCCTCGGCGGCTCGACCTTCTCGATCTTGTCGAGCTTCTTCACCCGGCTCTGGACCTGGGCGGCGTGCGAGGCCCGCGCCTTGAAGCGCTCGATGAACTTCATCTCCTTGGCCAGCATCGCCTGCTGGCGCTCGTACTGGGCCTGGCGCTGCTTCTCGCTGATCGCGCGCTGCTGTTCGTAGAAGTCGAAGTTGCCCGAGTAGGTGATCAGCGCGCCGGCGTCGATCTCGACGATCTTGTTGACGATGCGGTTCATGAACTCGCGGTCGTGCGAGGTCATCAGCAGCGCGCCGTCGTA
>CAYQRL010000049.1:0-4291 GCA_964420105.1 uncultured Reyranella sp. | reverse complement strand
GCTTCGCCATCCGCGAGGGCGGCCGCACCGTCGGCGCCGGCGTCGTCACCAAGATTGTGAAGTAGGCTAGAAAAGCGTACAGGCAGGGTCCGCGGCCGTGGCCGCGGGTCCTGCAGTAGGAGTGTAGCTCAGTTGGTAGAGCATCGGTCTCCAAAACCGAGGGCCGGGGGTTCGAGTCCCTCCACTCCTGCCATTTCCTGAAGAACAGGCCGAATGACCAAGAATCCCGTCGAGTTCGTCCGCGAAGTCCGCTCCGAGGTGGCCAAGGTCACCTGGCCGACCCGTCGCGAGACCATGATCACCACCAGCATGGTGTTCATCTTCGTGGTCATCGCCGCGCTGTTTTTCCTCGTGGCCGACAAGGTCATCGCCTTCGTCGTGAAGCTGCTGCTCGGGGTCGCCTGAAAATGCCGCATCGTTGGTACGTCGTTCACGCCTACTCCGGCTTCGAGAACAAGGTCGCCGGGTCGATCCGCGAACAGGCTGAAAAGAAGGGCCTTTCCGAGGAAATCTCCGAGGTCATCGTGCCGACCGAGGAGGTCGTCGAGGTGCGCCGCGGCTCCAAGGTCAACACCGAGCGCAAGTTCTTCCCGGGCTACGTCCTGGTGAAGATGGACCTCAACGACGAGACCTGGCACCTGGTCAAGAACACGGCCAAGGTCACGGGCTTCCTGGGCGGCGGCGGCAAGGGCAAGCCGGTGCCGATCTCGGACGCCGAGGCGAGCCGGATCCTCAAGCAGGTCCAGGAGGGCGTCGAGCGCCCCAAGCCCGCGGTCAGCTTCGAGATCGGCGAGCAGGTCAAGGTGGCCGACGGCCCCTTCGCCTCGTTCAACGGCACCGTCGAGGACGTCGACGAGGAGCGCGCCCGCCTCAAGGTCGCGGTCTCGATCTTCGGCCGCTCGACCCCGGTCGAACTCGACTACGCGCAGGTGGAAAAGATCTGAGGAATTCCCCTGCCGGGGCTGGGGACAAGCCTCGAAATCGCCCCGGTGCAGGGGGTTGTCGGGGAGCGGCTTATGCTCTATATGCCGCCCCCTTGAGGAGGCTGGCCGTCGGGCCGGCCTTTTCTCATGCGGTGGTCGAGACCAGAAATCCGTTACGGATCAAGGACTTGACCTTAACATAGGGTGCGGGAGGCCGGCCATGGCCGTACCGCGCCGCCCACAGGAGGGGCAGGCATGGCCAAGAAAATTCAGGCCTACGTCAAGCTGCAGGTGCCGGCCGGCAAGGCCAACCCGTCACCGCCGATCGGTCCGGCGCTCGGTCAGCAGGGCGTCAACATCATGGAATTCTGCAAGCAGTTCAACGCTCGCACGCAGAAGATGGAGCCGGGGATGCCGATCCCGGTGGTCATCACCGTGTTCCAGGACCGCAGCTTCACCTTCGTGACCAAGACGCCGCCGGTGACCTACTTCCTCAAGAAGGCGGCGGGTATCGAGTCGGGCGCCAAGACGGTCGGCACGCAGATCGTCGGCAAGGTGACGAAGCAGCAGGTCGAGGAGATCGCCAAGCAGAAGATGCCCGATCTCAACTGCGACTCGGTGGAATCGGCGATGGCCCAGGTGGTGGGCTCGGCCCGCTCGATGGGCCTGCAGGTGGTGGAGTAACGCCATGAGCCAGGGCAAGCGCTACAAGGCCGTTTCGGCCACCGTCGACCGCAACAAGCTGTACCCGCTCGAAGAGGCGGTGAAGCTGGTCAAGGCCAACGCCAAGGCCAAGTTCGACGAGACCATCGAGGTCGCGATGAACCTCGGCATCGATCCGCGCCATGCCGACCAGGCGGTGCGCGGCATGATCGAGCTGCCGAACGGCACCGGCAAGTCGGTGCGCGTCGCGGTGTTCGCCCGCGGTCCCAAGGCCGACGAGGCCAAGGCCGCCGGTGCCGACCTGGTCGGCGCCGAGGACCTCGCCGAGAAGATCACCGCCGGCGAGATGAACTTCGAGCGCTGCATCGCCACCCCGGACATGATGGGCGTGGTCGGCCGTCTCGGTAAGGTGCTGGGCCCGCGCGGCCTGATGCCGAACCCGAAGCTCGGCACGGTGACCCAGGACGTCGCCGCCGCGGTCAAGGCCGCCAAGGCCGGCTCGATCGAGTTCCGCGCCGAGAAGGCCGGCATCGTCCATGCCGGCGTCGGCAAGGCCTCGTTCAGCGAGGAGGCGATCGCCGCCAACGTCAAGGCGCTGGTCAACGCGATCAACCGCGCCAAGCCGTCCGGCGCCAAGGGCACCTTCATCAAGAAGGTGTCGATCAGCTCGACGATGGGCCCGGGCGTGAAGCTCGACCCGTCGACCACGATCACCGTCTGAGCGACGGATCGTCGAAGAGATTCACCGTGGGCTCCGGCCCGCGGTGACGGAGGGAAGGGGCCGCGAGGTCCCCGACCTCCACCTGTCCGAGACCGCCGGTGCCGTTCTCCCTGGGGAGACCGGCCTAAAGGGGAAACCCGCCAGCGCAGACGGGGGCAAGGGAATCGGCGTCCGCCTCCTCGAGGCGGCGCGGGCACCCGAACTTCCGGGGCAGGCGAACCGGACCGCGAGGTCTCCGTTCGCGCTAACCCGCCAACGGAGGCTGCGCAGTCTGTAACGCAGCCGGTCCGAACCGGATTTCCGGGTCGGGCCTCATTTGGAGAAAGCCGTGAATCGTTCGGAAAAGGCCGAGGCGATCGCCGAGCTGAACCAGACCTTCAAGGACGCGACCCTGGTGGTGATCACCCGCCAGTCCGGTCTCACCGTCCAGGAAGTGACGGACCTGCGCCGCAAGGTGCGGGCAGCCGGTGCGAGCTACAAGGTCGCGAAGAACCGGCTCACGCTGCGGGCGCTTGAAGGCACTGCCTACAAGGGTCTCGGATCGCTGTTCAAGGGTCCGACTGCCATCGCCTATTCCAAGGATCCGGTCGCCGCGGCGAAGGTCATTGCGGCCTTCGCCAAGGAGAACGAGAAGCTGACCATCGTCGGTGGTGCGATGGGCGAGACCACGCTGGATGTCGCTGGCATCCAGGCGCTCGCCACTCTGCCGTCGCTCGATGCTCTGCGGGCCACGATCATCGGTCTGATTCAGGCCCCGGCGACCAAGGTCGCCGGTGTCCTGCAGGCGCCCGCTGGTCAGGTCGCTCGTGTCTTCGGCGCCTATGGAGCCAAGGGAGACGGTGCGCAGGCCGCGTAAGCCTCACGTATCGACAAGTCGTTCAAAGAAGTTCGGGAAATCAGGAGAATTCAAATGGCTAATCTCGAAAAGCTGGTCGAGGAGCTCTCGGCCCTCACGGTCCTCGAGGCCGCTCAGCTCAGCAAGCTCCTCGAGGAGAAGTGGGGCGTGAGCGCCGCTGCTCCGGTCGCCGTCGCGGCGGCTCCGGGCGCCGCTGCCGGTGCGCCGGCCGCCGAGGCCAAGGACGAGTTCACGGTCGTCCTCGCCGCCGCCGGCGACAAGAAGATCAACGTCATCAAGGTGGTGCGCGAGATCACCGGCCTCGGCCTCAAGGAGGCCAAGGACCTGGTCGAGGGCGCGCCGAAGCCGATCAAGGACGGCGTGGCCAAGGCCGACGCCGAGAAGCTCAAGGCCAAGCTCGAGGCCGAGGGCGCCAAGGTCGAGCTCAAGTAAGACCGATCACCGGCCGGGCCGGCTCCCCGCGGAGCCGGCCCGTTCGGGCCCCTTATCCGAGCGGAACCGGGGTTCCGCTCCGACAAGTGGCCCTCTGCGACGGATGGGACAAGCGGCTGGCGGGCCGTGCGTCCCGAGAAAGCATTGGGTTTAGTCTCCGCCCTTGAACCTTCGAGGACGCAGGATGGCCACGGCCTTCAACACGCGCAAACGGATCCGTCGATTCTTCGGCCACATCGAGTCTGTGGCGCCGATGCCGAACCTCATCGAGGTCCAGAAGAGCTCGTACGAGAACTTCCTGCAGCGCACCGTGCCGGCCGCCAAGCGCACCCAGAGCGGCCTCCAGGAGGTCTTCCGGTCGGTGTTCCCGATCAAGGACTTCGCCGAGCGCGCCAGCCTCGAATTCGTGAAGTACGAGTTCGAGGAGCCCAAGTACGACGTCGAGGAGTGCCAGCAGCGCGGCATCACCTTCGCCGCGCCGCTGAAGGTCACCCTGCAGCTCGTCGTGTGGGACATCGACGAGGAAGCCGGCTCCCGCTCGATCCGCGATATCAAGGAGCAGGACGTCTACATGGGCGACATGCCGCTCATGACCGACAACGGCACCTTCATCGTCAACGGCACCGAGCGCGTCATCGTCAGCCAGATGCACCGCTCGCCGGGCGTCTTCTTCGACCACGACAAGGGCAAGACCCA
>CAYQRL010000048.1:0-5745 GCA_964420105.1 uncultured Reyranella sp. | reverse complement strand
CAAGGCCGCGTCAGCGGCACGTTCTTCCACCTGATCGACGTGGCCTAGGAACGCGGTCCAGGCCGCGACGTTGGACCTCGATGGTCCATCCCCACGATGCGCTGGCGGTGCTGCAGGCCGAGCACGACGAGGTGCGGCGGCTGACCCGGGCGTTCGACCGCGCCCGCAAGGATGACGACCGCGATGGCAAGCGGGAGGCCGCGCTGGCGCTTTGTACCGCGTTCGAACGCCTCGCGACGGTGCAGCGCGAGCTCTTCCACCCGGCCGCGGCGTCGGTGCTGCAGGGCGAGGACCGGTCCTTGCTCGACAAGGCGGCGGTCATCCGGCAGGGCCTGCACGATCTCGTCGCCCGTATCCGCGCGACGCCTGCCGCCGACCCGTCGAGCGACGCGCTGGTGCTGGTGCTCGCCGAGCATGCCGGCAACGCGCTGCGACAGGAGGAGGAGCGGCTGTTCGGCCGGCTGCGCCATTCCGGCCTCGACCTCCAGGGCACCGGCGAGCGCATCGCGGCGCGCCTGGCCGAACTGCGCAGCGCAACCCCCGACCGTCCCGGCCGTTGAAAGCCGGTGACCGTGCGCTCGTCGCCGGGGCAGGAGGGGAATATTCCGGACAACGCGCCCATCGCCGAGCAGCCCATCGTCGATCAGGACATCGAGCCCACGCCCGCCTCGGTGCTGGCCCATGGCGGTCGCGTGCTGCCGGCCGTGACCGTCGATACCTACAACGAGGAACTGCGCGACGAGGAAGGCTTCGTCGGCGACCGCGCCAGCGGCCGTGCCTTCCGGGCCATCCTCGAGGACTGGCGCGACAAGCTGCGCGCCCAGGGCGAGGACCCGTTCGGCGACACGCCGACGCGCGAGATCACCAAGACCAAGCTCGACAAGATGCTGGCCGAGGGCGACCCGATGGCGGCCGGGCTGGTTCACACCGCGGTCGAGGAGTACGCGGTCGAACTGGCCACCGTGGTGCGCCGCTTCCTGCGGCTGGAGCAGTGGCAGGGCACCGAGCGCATCGTGATCGGCGGCGGGCTGAGCGCCAGCCACATCGGCGAGCTGGCGATGGGGCGCGCCGGCGTGCTGCTGAAGACCGAGGGCCAGGCGATCGACCTGCGCACCATCGACAACCATCCCGACAAGGCCGGCCTGGTCGGCGCCGTCCACCTCGCGCCGACCTGGGTGCTGGCCGGGCACGACGCCATCCTCGCGGCCGACATCGGCGGCACCAACATCCGGGTCGGCATCGTCGATCTCAAGCTCAAGAAGAAGGGCGACGTCACCAAGGCGGCGGTGTGGAAGCACCTGCACTGGCGGCACCGCGACGAGCAGCCGACCCGCGAGCAGGCGCTCGACCGCATGGCCGGGATGGCGCGCGAGCTGGTCGAGGCGGCGGGTGCCGAGAAGCTGAAGCTGGCGCCGTTCGTCGGCATCGGCTGCCCCGGCCTGATCGACGAGCACGGCATCATCCGCAGCGGCGGCCAGAACCTGCCCGGCAACTGGGAGGGCGAGGACTTCAACCTCGCGCGCGAACTCGGCCACCGCCTGCCACGGCTGGAGGGTCACGAGCCGGTGGTCGTCGTCCACAACGACGCGGTGGTGCAGGGGCTGAGCGAGATCCCGTCGATGGGCGACGTCGAGCGCTGGGGCGTGCTGACCATCGGCACCGGCCTCGGCAACGCGCGCTTCACCAACCGCCGCGACGACGGCCGCAAGGACGGGTGAAGCGTCCCTCGCGGCCCGCGATGACGTCCCTTTCCCGTCATCCCGAGCGCAGCGAGGGACCTTTCTCACTTCAACGGGAAGTAGGTCGAGCCGTAGTCGAAGGTCAGTTCCTCGCCCGGCGCGATGCCCTCGATGCCGGCGACGATCCAGATGCGGCCCTTCTCGCGCAGCACGAAGCAATTCGGATTGTCGCGGCTGTGGTTGATGTAGCGCGCCTCGTTGCCGTCGCTGGCGCCGTCGATGTTGATGCCGTTGCCGACCTCGAAGATGCAGTCCGCGTCGTCCGCCATCCGTTCCTCGGCCTCGGCGTCGGAGATGCGCTCGCCCTGGTACTCGATGATCCGCGTGCCCCACGGGATCTCGTCGACGGCGAACAGGCCCTTGCCGTGAATGCGCGACCGCTTGACCTTCACACGCATGGAACGCGAACCACCAACCGTTGGACTGACCGGTGATTCTCTAGCACCGTTTCATGTCGGCATGAACCAGTCGAACAACGCCGCATTTTCGTCGCGCGGATAGGCGTGGGCGAGGTCGGCGATTTCGCGGTGCGTCACCGCCGCGCCGGCATCGGCGAGCAGTCGCGCGGCCTGCCGCGCCAGCGTCGCCGGGAACATCCAGTCCTGCGCGCCGTGCACGATGTGGATCGGCAGTCCGCCGAGCCGCGCGCCGTCGGCGAAGGTCATCAGCATCGGGTGGAACGCCGCCGCCACCGGCGCGAGATGGGTGAAGCGGCAACCGCCACGCAGGCCGAGCACGTAGGTGAAGGTGCCGCCGTCGCTCATGCCGGTGAGCAGCATCCGCCGGGGGTCGATCGACCAGCCCGACGCGACCTGGTCGACCATGGCCTCGATCGACGGCCCGTCGACGTCGGGATCCATCAGCGACCAGGTCGAGCCGATCGCGGTCGGCGCCAGCAGGATCGCGCCGCGGCTGCGCGCCTCGCGCAACCAGCTCCACAGGAAGGCACCGCCGTTGCCGCTGCCGCCGTGCAGCGCCACGACCAGCGGGTGGGCGCGCGCGCCATCGTAGGTCTCGGGCACGTAGAGCGAGAAGGCGCCGCGCGTGCCGGCCGGGCCGCCGACATGCATCACGCCGACCGTGTTCGCGGGCGCATCGACGGCTGCCAGCCGCTGGATCAAGGCGTCGTCGTCGCGCCGCGACGGTTCGAGGAAGAACTGGCTGACCGGCTTCAGCACCGCCGACAGCGGGTAGATCGCCTCGGCCGCGGTGGCGTAGCCGCGCATGGCACGGTACGCGGCGACGATCGGCTGCGGCGCCTCAAGCGCGGCGGCGAGGGCGGCGATGCCGTCGGCGGCGGCCTCGGCCGCGGGCTCGAGGCAGTCCCGCACCGGCTGCAGGCGCTCCGGCCAGGTCGTGGCCCGCGACTCGGCCAGCGCCGCCCGCAGCGCCGGCTCGCGGTCGCCCATCGCCTCGACCAGCCGCGGCAGGGTGTCCGGCGCGAGGTGGCGGCCGGCGAACTCGAGCGCGTGCAGGGCGCGCAGGCTGGCGGGCACGAGCCGGCCGATGCAGTCCACCGCCGGCTCGGGAGGCCCGCCCGTCACCTCAGTCCTTCAGGATCACCGGCTCGAGCGGGGCGCGGCCGCGGATCATGTCGGCCGCCTTCTCGGCGATCATCAGCACCGAGGCGTTGAGGTTGGCCGACGGCATGGTCGGCATGATCGAGGCGTCGACCACGCGCAGCCCCTCGATGCCGCGCACCCGCAGCTGGTCGTCGACCACCGCGGTCGGGTCGCTGTCGGGCGCCATGCGGCAGGTGCCCATCAGGTGGAAGGTCGTGGTGCCGCGCGCCTTGGCCGCCTCCAGCAGGTCGGCATCGCTCTGCGCCTGGTCGCCGGGGAACTCCTCGCGGTCGTAGTACTTCGACAGCGCCTTCGAGCGGATCAGGCGGCGCGCCAGCTTCATGCCGGCCAGCAGCACCTGGCGGTCGGTTTCGGCGGCGAGGTAGTTCGGCTGGATCACCGGGTGCTCGAACGGGTCGGCCGAGCGCGCGCGCACCCAGCCGATGCTGTCCGGCCGCTGCTGCCACGAGGCGATGGTCATGCCCGGGAAGTCGTCGAGCTGCGACTGCACGCCTTCCTTGTACGAGGCCGGCGTGAAGGTGAGCTGCAGGTCGTAGTTGTCGACGCGCTCGTCCGACTTCCAGAACACGTAGATCAGGGTCGGGTTCAGCGACAGGATGCCCTTGCGCGTGAAGGCGTACTTCAGCACTTCCTTCGCCAGCTTCAGGCCGTGCGACTTCTCGTTGATGGTCTCGGCGTTCTTGACGCGGGCGACGAAGCGCGGCGCGTAGTGATCGCGCAGGTTCTCGCCGACGCCGGGCAGCGCGTGCCGGACCTCGATGCCGAGCGACTGCAGCAGCGGCGCCGGGCCGATGCCCGAGACCTGCATCAGCTGCGGCGAGTTCACGGTGCCGCCGCTCAGGATGACCTCGCGCCGCGCCCGCACTTCCATCGGCGTGCCGTTGCGGCCGCCCTTGCGGTAGCGGATGCCGACCGCGCGCTTGCCCTCGAGCACGATCCCGGTCGCGTGCGCGTGGGTGCGGACCGTGAGGTTGGGCCGCTTCATCGCCGGGTGCAGGTAGCCGCGCGCGGCGCTGCGGCGCAGGCCGTTCTGGATCACGCGCTGGACGTAGCTGACGCCGGCCTGCTGGGTGCCGTTGTAGTCCTTGTTGCGCGGGATCCCCATCTCGACCGCGCCCTCGATGAAGGCCTCGCAGATCGGGTCGCGCCACTCGAGGTCGGTGATCGGCAGGTTGCCGTCGCGGCCGCGGAAGGTGTCGTCGGCCTCGCCGACGCGCCGCTCGCTGCGCCGGAAGTAGGGCAGGACGTCGTTGTAGCCCCAGCCGCGGTTGCCGCGTTGCGCCCAGCCGTCGAAGTCGAGGCGCTGGCCGCGGTTGTAGATGTGGCCGTTGATCGAGCTCGAGCCGCCCAGCGTCTTGCCGCGCGGCGCGGCGATGCGGCGGCCGCCGGTCCATTCGCTGGGCTCCGACGTGTACAGCCAGTTCACGCTCGGATTGACCAGCGTGTACATGAAGCCGGCCGGGATATGGATGAAGGGGTGCCAGTCGCGCGGGCCGGCCTCGAGCACGCAGACCGTCGTCTTGCCGTCCTCGCTCAGCCGGTTGGCCAGCACGCTGCCGGCCGAGCCGGCGCCCACGATCACATAGTCGAAACTGTCCATCGCCGATCTTCTCCCGAGTATGGCTTAGCCCGGCCCGTGGTGGCTCGGCAATTGCCTCTATGGACGCCTACGCTGCAACGCTGCATCGTCGGATGAACATGACCGCACCACCGTTCAAGCTGCTGCTTTCCCAACACGCGCTCCGGACCTGGGGCGCCCGCATCGCGGCAGCTGTTCCGTCAGGCGACCTCACTTTCGTGACCGCGGAGGAGGCGGTCGCGGCTGACGGTCCTTGCGACGCCGATTTCGCCTTCATGACCCGCGAGGTGACGGGGAAGTCGAGCAAGGACAACCCGACGCCGGAACTGCGCGACTTCGAGATCGTGCTGCGCCGGTCGCCGAGGTTGCGCTGGCTGCAAATCCATCCGGCGGGGGCGGAGCGGCCGATCTATCGCGAACTGCGCAATCGTGGCGTCAAGGTGACGACCGCCTCGGGCGCCACGGCCGTAACGGTCTCGCACAGTGCGTTGGGCGCCGTGATCGCCCTCAACCGGCGCTTTCCCCTGCTGGCCGACGCCCAGCGGCGCCACGCCTGGGAGCCAAGGCTGGGCGAGCGGGCACCGCGCGATCTCGCGGGCCAATGCGCCGTGATCGTCGGCCTCGGCCCGATCGGCCGCAACATCGCGGTGCTTTTGAAGATACTGGGCATGACGGTGATCGGTGCGCGGCGCAGTGCCGAGCCCGTAGCGCCGTGCGACCGCACGGTGGCTTACGACCGTCTATCCGAGGTCCTGCCGGAAGCGGACTGGCTGATCCTGTGCTGTCCGGCCTCGCCGCTCACGCGCGGCATCATGATGTCGGAGACGATCAGGTCGGGACGCTC
>CAYQRL010000047.1:0-5930 GCA_964420105.1 uncultured Reyranella sp. | reverse complement strand
GTCCTCGACGTGCAGCCAGTCGCGCACGTTCTCGCCCTTGCCGTAGACCGGCAGGGGCTGGCCGCGCAGCGCCCGGATGATGACCAGCGGGATCAGCTTCTCGGGGAAGTGGTAGGGGCCGTAGTTGTTCGAGCAGTTGGTGGCCAGCGTCGGCAGACCGTGGGTGTGGTGCCATGCCCGCACCAGGTGGTCGGAGGCGGCCTTGCTGGCGGCGTAGGGCGAGTTGGGAGCGTAGGGGGTGGTCTCGCTGAACCGCCCGGTGGCGCCCAGCGAGCCGAACACCTCGTCGGTCGAGATGTGCTGGAAGCGGAAGCGGACGCGGGCTTCCGGGTCGAGACCGCGCCAGTAGGCCAGCGCCGCCTCGAGCAGCACGTAGGTGCCCCGGATGTTGGTCTCGATGAAGGGATCGGCGCCGTCGATCGAGCGGTCGACATGGCTCTCGGCGGCGAGGTGGAGCACGGCGTCGGGCCGGAAGGCGGCGAACACCGCATCGACCGCGGCGCGGTCGACGATGTCGACCTTGAAGTGGGTGTGGCGGTTGCTGTCACGCGCCTCGGCCAGCGATTCGAGGTTGCCGGCGTAGGTCAGCTTGTCGACGTTGGCGACCGTCCAGTCGGTGTCGCGCACGATGTGCCGGACGACGGCAGAACCGATGAAGCCGGCGCCGCCGGTGACCAGGATCCTCATGCCTGCGGGTTAGCGCGCGAAAGCGGCGGCGGCAAGGCGCCGTCCGCCCAGGGGTCCCTCGGGCTTCGCCCTCGGGATGACACGCCCTCAGTGGTGCAGGATCTGGCCCAGGAACAGCTTGGTGCGCTCGTTGCGCGGGTTGGCGAAGAACGCCTCGGGCTCGTTCTGCTCGACGATCTCGCCGCGGTCCATGAAGATGACGCGGTCGGCGACGGCGCGGGCGAAGCCCATCTCGTGGGTGACGCACAGCATCGTCATGCCCTCGTTGGCCAGCTCGATCATGACGTCGAGCACTTCCTTGACCATCTCGGGGTCGAGCGCCGAGGTCGGCTCGTCGAACAGCATGATCTTGGGCCGCATGCACAGCGCCCGGGCGATCGCCACGCGCTGCTGCTGGCCGCCCGACAGCTGGCCGGGATACTTCAGCGCCTGCTCGGGGATGCGCACCCGCTTGAGCAGGCTCATCGCGACTTCCTCGGCTTCCTTCTTGGGCATCTTCTTCACCCAGATCGGCGCCAGCGTCAGGTTGTCGAGGATGGTGAGGTGCGGGAACAGGTTGAACGACTGGAACACCATGCCGACCTCGCGGCGGATGGCCTCGATGTTCTTGACGTCGTTCGACAGCGTCACGCCGTCGACCACGATGTCGCCGGCCTGGTGTTCCTCCAGCCGGTTGATGCAGCGGATCAGCGTCGACTTGCCCGAGCCCGACGGGCCGCAGATGACGATCTTCTCGCCTTCCTTCACGTCGAGGTTGATGTCGGACAGGACGTGGAACTGGCCGAACCACTTGTTGACGCCGGTGAGGGTGATCACCGAGGGGACCTTGCTGAGATCGCGCGCCGCGTGCGCCATGTCGTTACTCCTCGTGCCGCCGCCTCAGCGGCGGGTTCCCTTGTTGAGCTCGATCTCGAGGTGCTTGGAGTACCGCGACATCGAATAGCAGAAGATGAAGTAGACGAAGGCCGCGAACAGGTAGACCTCGCCCGGGTAGCCGGCCCAGGCCGGGTCGACCAGCGCCTGGTTGGCGGTGTTCAGGAAGTCGAAGATGCCGATGATCAGCACCAGCGACGTGTCCTTGAAGAAGCCGATGAAGGTGTTGATCAGCGGCGGGATCACCACGCGCAGCGCCTGCGGCAGGATGATCAGCGTCGTCTTCTGGAAGTAGTTGAGGCCCATCGCGTCGGCCGCCTCGAACTGCCCCTTGGGCAGGGACTGCAGGCCGCCGCGGATGATCTCGGCGATGTAGGCGCCGGCGAACAGGATGACCGCCACCTGGGCGCGCAGGAACTTGTCGAAGGTGACGCCGGTCGGCAGGAACAGCGGCAGCATCACCGACGCCATGATCAGCAGGCTGATCAGCGGCACGCCGCGGATCAACTCGATGAAGCCGACGCACAGGCCCTTGATCAGCGGCAGGTTGGAGCGCCGGCCGAGCGCCAGCAGGATGCCGTAGGGGAAGGCGAACACCAGGCCGTAGGTGGCGAGGATCATCGTCACCGGCAGGCCGCCCCACTGGCCGGTCTCGACGAAGCTGAACGGCGCGATCGCCAGCTTCCAGGCCGGCAGCACGCCGGCGAAGCGCAGCACCAGGCCGACCGCGCCGATCGCGGCGAGGGCGCGGTAGGCGTTGACCTCGCCGGCGGAGCCGACCTGCTTGCGGAAGGCGAGGCCGCCCAGGCCGATCGCCAGGGCGGCGAACAGGAACAGGCCGAGCGGGATGTGCAGCTGGCCGAACATCAGCAGGAAGGTGACGAACGAGCCGGCGCTCCAGATCGCCAGCAGCCGCCACGGCCGCCACATGCGGCGGTCCGAGGTCGCGATCAGCATGGCCAGCATCGCCACGACCGCGAGCAGGGGCCGCCACTGCTGCTCGTAGGGATAGGTGCCGAAGAAGATCAGGCGCAGCTTCTCGCGGATCAGCGCCCAGCAGGCGCCGTAGCCGCGGCATTCCGCGCCGGTCGAGGCGGTGAAGTTGGCGGTCAGGATCGCCCACTCGACGAACCACGAGAGGATCCAGCCGATCGCCGCGACCAGGACCACGGTGGTGATGCCGTTGCCCCAGCTCGAGAACAGGTTGCGGCGCATCCAGCCGACCAGGCCGGTATCGTCGACGGGAGGGGCGAGCTGCGGGCGCTCGCCGGCGGGCATGTCGGTCATCTCAGCGCTCCCGCAGCGCGATGCGCTTGTTGTACCAGTTCATGAACGCCGAGATCGACAGGCTGACCGACAGGTAGGCGGCCATGATGATCAGGATGTTCTCGATCGCCTGGCCGGTCTGGTTGATCGTCACGTTGATCGACGCCACCAGGTCGGGGTAGCCGATGGCGATGGCCAGCGAGCTGTTCTTGGTGATGTTGAGGTACTGGCTGGTCATCGGCGGCACGATCACGCGCAGCGCCTGCGGCAGCAGCACCAGCCGCATCGACTGGCCGCGCGACAGGCCGAGCGCGGCGGCGGCCTCGCTCTGGCCCTTGTGCAGGGCGAGGATGCCCGAGCGCACGATCTCGGCGACGAAGGCCGAGGTGTAGAGCACGAGGCCCAGGAGCAAGGCGACGAACTCGGGCTGGATCACCGAGCCGCCGTCGAAGTTGAAGCCCTTGAGAGCCGGCCAGCTCATGTGGTGCGGCGCGCCGCCGGCCAGCCAGGTCAGGATCGGCAGGCCGAGCACGATGGCGAAGCCGGCGGAGATGGTCGGGAAGGGCTGGCCGGTGTCCTCCTGGCGCTTGCGCGCCCAGCGGGCGACGCCCCACGCCGCGGCGATGCCGACCACGAAGGCGAGCCCGACCCACGTGAACACCGGGTCGGCCAGCGGCACCGGGAAGTAGACGCCGCGGTTGGACAGGTAGACCGAGTTCCAGAGCAGCGCGATGGCCTGGCGCGGACCCGGGAAGGCCTCGCTGATGATCTTGTAGAACAGGAACAGCCAGAGCAGCAGCGGTACGTTGCGGAAGCCCTCGACGTACCACTCGCAGATCTTGGCCAGCAGCCAGTTGTTCGACAGCCGGCCGATGCCGACCAGGGTGCCGAGCAGGGTGGCGAGGATGATGCCCAGCACCGAAACCTTGATGGTGTTGAGCAGGCCGACCAGGATCGCGCGGGCATAGGTGCTGGCCGGCGAGTAGGCGATCATGGTGTCGCCGATCTCGAACCCGGCCTCGCGGTCGAGGTAGTGGAAGCCGCTGGCGATCTTCTGTCGCTCGAGGTTGTCGATCGTGTTGGAGACGAGGTACCAGGCCAGCAGGCCGACCAGGCCCACCACCACGATCTGGAACACCCAGCCGCGCACGACTGGGTCGTTCCAGGGCGCCACCCTGGTCCGCGACGAGGAATTCAAGGCCTCGACTGCCATCCGCTACGTCCCCCTGCCGGCCGCCTTCGCGACGGTCCCCCTGATGTCTTGTGCTTGTCTTATCGCCGCCGGCTGCAATGTAAAATGGAATCCCGCGCTTGCAACCGGCCGGGTCACGCGGCCCCCGCCGCATGACCCCAGCGTTCTACGGTCTTTTCCCCCTACCGGATCGGCGGGGCGTACTGCAGGCCGCCCTTGGTCCACAGGTTGTTGAGGCCGCGGTCGATCTTCAGGACCGTGCCCTTGCCGACGTTGCGCTCGAAGCTCTCGCCGTAGTTCCCGACCTGCTTGACGACGTTGTAGACCCACTTCTCGTCGACGCCGAGCGCCTTGCCCATGCCCGGCGTGACGCCGAGGATGCGCTTGATCGCCGGGTTGTCGCTCTTCAGCATCTCGTCGACGTTCTTCGAGGTGATGTCGTATTCCTCGGCCTCGACCATCGCGTACTGGGTCCAGCGCACGATATCGACGAACTGGTTGTCGCCGTGCCGCATCACCGGCGCCAGCGGCTCCTTGGAGATGATCTCGGGCAGCACGACGAAGTCGTCCGCGGTGGCCGGTGCCGGCACGTTGGCGGCGCGGGTCGCGAACAGGCTCGACGAATCGTTGGTGTAGACGTCGCAGCGGCCCGAGAAGAAGGCGGCGCGGACTTCCTCGACCTTCTCGATGACCACCGGCTTGAAGGTCATCTTGTTGGCGCGGAAGTAGTCGGCGAGGTTGAGCTCGGTGGTGGTGCCGGGCGCGACGCAGACGGTGGCGCCGTTCAGTTCCTTGGCGCTCTTCACGCCCAGCTTCTTCGGCACCAGGAAGCCCTGGCCGTCGTAGTAGGTGACGGCGCCGAAATCGAAGCCCAGCGCGGTGTCGCGGGTCAGGGTCAGGGTGGTGTTGTTCGACAGCAGGTCGACCTCGCCCGACTGCAGGGCGGTGAAGCGCTGCTGCGAGGTCAGCGGCACGTACTTCACCTTCTCCGAATCGCCGAAGATGGCGGCGGCGACGGCGCGGCAGACGTCGACGTCGAGACCGACCCACTTGCCGGTGCTGTCGGCCATGCCGAAGCCGGCGGTGCCGGTCATCACGCCGCACACCAGCGCCCCGCGCGCCTTGATGGCGTCGAGGTCCTTGCCGGCCATCGCGCCGGTCGAAACGAACATGGCGGCGAGCCCGGCGGCCGCTGCCCCGATCCTGATCTTCATGGTGATGCCCCTCTGTTTTTTATTTCACAATGCGAACTCTGTCGCCTTCGGGACGTGCAAGCAACAGGCCAAACCGCGGGCGCAAAAGAAAACCGCCGCCCCGAGGGGCGGCGGTTCGACGTTTCGGCGGTCCGGCCGGTCCTAGCGGATCGGCGGGGCGTACTGCAGGCCGCCCTGGGTCCACAGCGCGTTCTGGCCGCGGGCGATCTTGAGCGGCGAGCCCATGCCGACGTTGCGGTCGAACATCTCGCCGTAGTTACCGACCTGCTTGATGATGTCGTAGACCCACTTCTCCTCGACGCCGAGCGCCTTGCCCATGCCCGGGGTGGCACCGAGGATGCGCTTGATGGTGGGGTTGTCGCTCTTCAGCATCTCGTCGACGTTCTTCGAGGTGATGCCGTACTCCTCGGCCTCGATCTGGGCGAACAGCGTCCAGCGGACGATGTCGGCGAACTGGCTGTCGCCGTGGCGCACGAGCGGGCCCAGCGGCTCCTTGGAGATGATCTCCGGCAGGATGACGTAGTCGTCGGGGTTCGGGGCGTTCGCCGCGCGGGTCGAGTACAGGCCCGAGGCGTCGGTCGTGAAGACGTCGCAGCGGCCGGCGAAGAACGCGGCGCGGACTTCCTCGACCTTCTCGATGACGACCGGCTTGAAGGTCATCTTGTTGGCGCGGAAGTAGTCGGCGAGGTTGAGCTCGG
>CAYQRL010000046.1:0-9955 GCA_964420105.1 uncultured Reyranella sp. | reverse complement strand
TCGTCCCGATGTTGCAGTGCGGCTTGTTCCGCTCAAACTTCGCCTTCGACATGGTCTTCTTCCTTCAATCGATTCGGTTCGGACGGCGATCAGCCGGCCAGCTTGGTGATCACTTCGTCGGCCACGGCCTGGGGCACAGGCGCGTAGTGGTCGAAGGTCATGGTGTAGGCGGCGCGACCCTGGGTCATCGACCGCAGCGTGTTCACGTAGCCGAACATGTTGGCCAGCGGCACCATGGCGTTGATGACCTGCGCGTTGCCGCGGGCCTCCATGCCCTGGATCTGGCCACGGCGGCTGTTCAGGTCGCCGATGCAGTCGCCCATGTAGTCTTCCGGCGTCACCACCTCGACCTTCATGATCGGCTCGAGCAGCTTGCACTGCGCCTTGGCCAGGCCTTCCTTGAAGGCGGCGCGGGCGGCGATTTCGAACGCCAGCACGCTCGAGTCGACGTCGTGGTAGGCGCCGTCGATCAGCGAGACCTTGAAGTCGATCACCGGGAAGCCGGCGAGCACGCCGGTCTCGCGCGAGGCCTCGAGGCCCTTCTCGACGCCCGGGATGTATTCCTTGGGCACCGAGCCGCCGACGATCTTGCTCTCGAAGCTGTAGCCCGTGCCCGGCTCGCCCGGTTCGAACACCAGCTTGATTCGGGCGAACTGGCCCGAGCCGCCGCTCTGCTTCTTGTGGGTGTAGTCGATCTCGGCGCGGCGGCCGAGGGTCTCGCGGTAGGCGACCTGCGGGGCGCCGACGTTGGCATCGACCTTGTAGGTGCGGCGCAGGATGTCGACCTTGATCTCGAGATGGAGCTCGCCCATGCCCTTGATGACGGTCTGGCCGGTCTCCTGGTCGGTGGTGACGCGGAAGGTCGGGTCCTCCTGGACGAGGCGGCCCAGCGCCTGGCCGAGCTTCTCCTGGTCGGCCTTCGACTTCGGCTCGATCGCCAGCTCGATGACCGGCTCCGGGAAGTCCATGCGCTCGAGCACGACCGGGTTCTCCGGGGTGCACAGCGTGTCGCCGGTGGTCACCGTCTTGAGGCCGGCCAGCGCGACGATGTCGCCGGCGCGGGCTTCCTTGATGTCCTCGCGGTTGTTGGCATGCATCAGCAGCATGCGGCCGACGCGCTCCTTGCGGTCCTTGGTGCTGTTCAGCACGCCGGTGCCCGACTCCATCACGCCCGAGTAGACGCGGGCGAAGGTCAGCGAGCCGACGAACGGGTCGGTCATGATCTTGAACGCCAGCGCGGACAGCGGCGCGTCGTCGCTCGACGGCAGCGTGATCGCGTCCTCGGAGTTCATCTTGACGCCCTTGACGTCCGGCACGTCGGTCGGGGCCGGCAGGTAGTTGACGACGGCGTCGAGCATGGGCTGCACGCCCTTGTTCTTGAACGCCGAGCCGCACAGCACCGGCACGAACGCGTAGGAGATCGTGCCCTTGCGGATGCACTTGATCAGCGTGTCGTAGTCCGGCTCCTCGCCGCCCAGGTACTTCTCGAGCGCCGCGTCGTCCTGCTCGACGGCGGTCTCGATCAGCTTGGTCCGCCACTCGGCGGCCTGCTCCTTGAACTCGGCCGGGATGTCCGTGACCTCGTACTTGGCGCCCAGCGTCTCCTCGAGCCAGATGATCGCCTTGTTCGAGACCAGGTCGATCAGGCCCTTGTAGTCGGCCTCGGCGCCGATCGGGATCTGGGTCACGAGCGGCTTGGAGCCGAGCCGGTCGACGATCATGTCGACGGTGCGCCAGTAGTTGGCGCCGGTGCGGTCCATCTTGTTGACGAAGCAGATGCGCGGCACGCCGTACTTGTCGGCCTGGCGCCACACCGTCTCGGACTGCGGCTCGACGCCGGCCACCGAGTCGAACACGCAGACGGCGCCGTCGAGCACGCGCAGCGAGCGCTCGACCTCGATCGTGAAGTCGACGTGGCCCGGCGTGTCGATGATGTTGACGCGGTAGCTCGGGCCGGCGAACGGGCCGGCCTCGTTCTTCCAGAAGCAGGTCGTCGCGGCCGACGTGATCGTGATGCCGCGCTCCTGCTCCTGCTCCATCCAGTCCATGGTCGCGGCGCCGTCGTGGACTTCGCCGATCTTATGCGACTTGCCGGTGTAGTACAGGATGCGCTCGGTCGTCGTCGTCTTGCCGGCGTCGATGTGCGCCATGATACCGATATTTCGGTAGTGCTCGATCGGGGTGGTGCGGGCCATGGGAGGGGGCTTTCTCGAAAGGACTTGTGCGCCGCTTACCAGCGGTAGTGAGCGAACGCCTTGTTGGCGTCGGCCATCTTGTGGGTGTCCTCGCGCTTCTTCACGGCGTTGCCGCGGCGATTGAAGGCGTCGAGCAGCTCGGCCGACAGCTTTTCCTTCATGCTGTTGCCCGACCGGTCGCGCGCGGCCTGGATGATCCAGCGGATCGCCAGCGCCTGGCGCCGCTCCGGGCGGACCTCGACCGGGACCTGGTAGGTGGCGCCGCCGACGCGGCGCGAGCGGACCTCGACGGCCGGCTTGACGTTCTCGAGCGCCTCGTGGAACGCCGGCACCGGGTCGGTCTTCAGCTTCGACTGGATCTCGTCGAGGGCGCCGTACACGACGCGCTCGGCGACCGACTTCTTGCCACGCTCCATGAGCGTGTTCATGAACTTCGACAGGACGACGTCACCGAACTTGGCGTCCGGCAGGACTTCACGCTTTTCGGCTGCGCGACGACGGGACATGGTTTCCTCCCCGCCTTACTTCGGGCGCTTCGCGCCGTACTTCGAACGGCGCTGCTTGCGGTCCTTGACACCCTGCGTATCGAGGGTGCCGCGAATGATGTGGTAGCGCACGCCCGGAAGGTCCTTGACGCGGCCGCCGCGGATCATGACCACCGAGTGCTCCTGCAGGTTGTGACCCTCGCCCGGGATGTAGCTCACGACCTCGTAGCTGTTGGTCAGGCGGACCTTGGCCACCTTGCGCAGCGCCGAGTTCGGCTTCTTCGGGGTGGTCGTGTAGACGCGCGTGCACACGCCGCGCTTCTGCGGGCAGGCCTGCAGCGCCGGCACCTTGTTGCGCGCGGTGAGGCCGTGGCGCTGCTTGCGGATGAGCTGGTTGATGGTCGGCATCGACTTCCGGTTTCCTGTAAGCCCTTGTCGGGTCCACGTCTCGGGTCCACCCAGGACAGGCTTCGGCGCAAAGCGAGTGCGCGGGCATAACGGCTAGAGCGCCGCCCGCGCGATCGGTATCCCTGCGGCCGTATCGGCCTGACTTGTAGCGGTCCTCGACGTCAGGCTGCGTTTAGGCTTGCGCCTACCACCAGCCCCCCGGCGAGGTGGCGCGCTTATAGGGTCGCCATGGCCTGCGCGTCAAGCGCGCTGCAACGCTTTTCTCTTTGATATTGTTGGCGTTTCCGGCCTAGGCGGTCCGACTCGGTTGTGTCGAGTCCGAAACCGGTCGCGCAAGAATCGAATAACAAGATGCAGGGGGTCACCGCTCGGTCGACCACCAGACAATCGGCACGAACCGCGAACACGGTTCGGTCGCCGGTTCGAGGAGCGAATCGGACCCCGGCCGGCGCCCCCGGCGACCGACGGCACCAAAACGGGAACAGCCCGGTTCTTGCAGTTCACCCGGCATGCAAAAGAAAAGGCCGCCCGGTTGGGCGGCCTTTCCCGTCGTTGGTCGGGGTCGATCAGTCGTCGGCCGCGGCGTCGGCCTCGGGCTGCTCGGCGTCGAGGTCCATCGGCGGCAGCTCGGCCGGCTCCTCGGCACCGGAGGCGAGGATCGCCCGGTCGCGCTGGGCGGCGATCGCCTTGAGGCGGTTCACGACTCCGCCGGTACCCGCCGGGATCAGGCGGCCGACGATGACGTTCTCCTTGAGGCCCTGCAGCGTGTCGACGCGGCCGGACACGGCCGCCTCGGTGAGCACGCGCGTGGTCTCCTGGAAGGACGCCGCCGAGATGAACGACTTGGTCTGCAGCGAGGCCTTGGTGATGCCCAGCAGCACCGGGTCGGCCTTGGCCGGCCGCAGCTTCTCGGCCACGAGCTTGGCGTTCTCGTGGTCGTACTCCTGCTTGTCGACCTGCTCGCCGATCAGGAAGGTCGAATCGCCGGCGTCGGTGATCTCGACCTTCTGCAGCATCTGGCGAGCGATCGTCTCGATGTGCTTGTCGTTGATCTTCACGCCCTGCAGTCGATAGACCTCCTGGATCTCGTTGACCAGGTACTCGGCCAGCTTCTCGATGCCGAGCACGCGCAGGATGTCGTGCGGCACCGGGTTGCCGTCGATCAGCAGGTCGCCGCGCTCGACGTAGTCGCCTTCCTGGACGGCGATGCGCTTGCCCTTCGGGATCAGGTACTCGACCGGCTCCGCGTTCTCGCCTTCCGGCACGATCAGGATGCGGCGCTTGTTCTTGTAGTCCTTGCCGAACTCGATGCGGCCCGCGATGTCGCAGATGATCGCGAAGTCCTTGGGCTTGCGCGCCTCGAACAGCTCGGCCACGCGCGGCAGGCCGCCCGTGATGTCGCGGTTCTTGCCGCCCTCGCGCGGGATACGCGCGAGGATGTCGCCGGCATGGACCTCCTGGCCGTTCTCGACCGAGAGCACCGAGTCGAGCGACAGCAGGTACCGGGCCTCCTGGCCGTTGGCCAGCATGATCGGGTTGCCGTCGGCATCGTGGATGGCGATGCGCGGACGCAGGTCGCCGCCGCGCGGCTGGCCCTTCCAGTCGACGACGACGCGGTTCGAGATGCCGGTCGACTCGTCGATCACCTCGCGCATCGACACGCCCTCGACGAGGTCGACGTAGACCGCCTTGCCCGCCTTCTCGGTGATGATCGGCAGGGTGTACGGATCCCACTCGGCCAGCTTCTGGCCCTTGTGGACCGGGGTGTCGTTGTCGACCAGCAGGCGCGCGCCGTACGGCACGCGGTGCTTGGCGCGCTCGCGCTCGGCACCGTCGATCAGCACCAGCTCGGTGTTGCGGCCCATGACGACCGGCACGCCCGCGCTGTTGATGACGACGTTGCGGTTGCGCACCTGGATGCGGCCGTCGTGGCTGGCCTCGATGTTCGACTGCTCGGCGCCGCGCTGGGCGGCGCCGCCGATGTGGAAGGTACGCATCGTGAGCTGGGTGCCCGGCTCGCCGATCGACTGGGCGGCGATGACGCCGACCGCCTCGCCGATGTTGACCTTGGTGCCGCGGGCCAGGTCGCGGCCGTAGCACTTGCCGCAGACGCCGGTCTTGGTGTCGCAGGTCAGCACCGAGCGGATGCGCAGCTCCTCGATGCCCGCCTTCTCGATCAGCTCGACCCCGACCTCGTCGATCAGCTCGCCGGCCTTGGCGATCAGCGTGCCGTTGACCGGGTCGACGATGTCGTCGAGGGCGGTGCGGCCGAGCACGCGCTCGCTCAGCGGCTCGATCACGTCGCCGCCGTCGACGACGGCGCGCATGGTCAGGCCGCGGGTGGTGCCGCAGTCCTCCTCGAAGATGATGCAGTCCTGCGCCACGTCGACCAGGCGGCGGGTCAGGTAGCCCGAGTTGGCCGTCTTCAGCGCGGTGTCGGCCAGGCCCTTGCGGGCGCCGTGGGTGGAGTTGAAGTACTCCAGCACGCTCAGGCCTTCCTTGAAGTTCGACAGGATCGGCGTCTCGATGATCTCGCCCGAGGGCTTGGTCATGAGGCCGCGCATGCCGGCGAGCTGCTTCATCTGGGTGGTCGAGCCACGCGCACCGGAGTGCGCCATCATCCACACCGAGTTCACCGGGCGGCCCGGGATCGGCGTGGAAATGCCCTTCATCATCTCCTCGGCGACGCGGTCCGAGCAGCGCGACCAGGCGTCGACCACCTTGTTATACTTCTCGCCCGAGGTGATCAGGCCGTCCTGGTACTGCTGCTCGTACTCCTTGACCTCCTTGGTGGTCTGCTGGACCAGCTTGACCTTGGCGGCCGGGATCACGAGGTCGTCCTTGCCGAACGAGATGCCGGCGCGGCAGGCGTGGTAGAAGCCCAGGCCCATCAGGCGATCGGCGAAGATCACCGTCTCCTTCTGGCCGCAGTGGCGGTAGACCGAGTCGATGACGTTCTGCAGGTCCTTCTTGGTCAGCAGACGGTTGATCAGCGAGAACGGCAGGTTCGGGTGCTTGGGCAGGATCTGCGCCAGCAGGATGCGACCCGGCGTGGTCTCGACCACGCGGCTCTTCAGCTCGCCCTTGTCGTCGTAGGCCTCGAGGCGCGCCTTGATCCTGGCGTGCATCGACAGCGTCCGCGACTGCAGGGCGTGCTCGATCTCGCCGATCTCGGAGAACATCGAGCCTTCGCCCGCCTCGCCCTCGCGCTCGAGCGTGATGTAGTAGATGCCGAGCACGATGTCCTGGCTGGGCACGATGATCGGCTTGCCGCTCGCCGGGCTCAGGATGTTGTTGGTCGACATCATGAGCACGCGGGCCTCGAGCTGGGCTTCCAGCGACAGCGGCACGTGGACCGCCATCTGGTCACCGTCGAAGTCGGCGTTGAAGGCGGTGCAGACCAGCGGGTGCAGCTGGATCGCCTTGCCCTCGATCAGCACCGGCTCGAAGGCCTGGATGCCGAGGCGGTGCAGCGTCGGCGCGCGGTTCAGCAGCACCGGGTGCTCGCGGATCACCTCCTCGAGGATGTCCCACACCTCCGGCCGCTCCTTCTCGACCATGCGCTTGGCGGCCTTGATGGTGTTGGCCATGCCGTACGCCTGCAGGCGCGAGTAGATGAACGGCTTGAACAGCTCAAGCGCCATCTTCTTCGGCAGGCCGCACTGGTGCAGCTTGAGCTCCGGGCCGACCACGATGACCGAGCGGCCCGAGTAGTCGACGCGCTTGCCGAGCAGGTTCTGGCGGAAGCGGCCCTGCTTGCCCTTCAGCATGTCGCTGAGCGACTTCAGCGGGCGCTTGTTGGCGCCGGTGATGACGCGGCCGCGGCGGCCGTTGTCGAACAGGGCGTCGACCGACTCCTGCAGCATGCGCTTCTCGTTGCGCACGATGATGTCCGGCGCGCGCAGCTCCATCAGCCGCTTCAGGCGGTTGTTGCGGTTGATGACGCGGCGGTACAGGTCGTTGAGGTCCGAGGTCGCGAAGCGGCCGCCGTCGAGCGGCACCAGCGGGCGCAGCTCCGGCGGGATCACCGGCACCAGCTCGAGGATCATCCACTCGGGACGGGCGCCCGACTCGATGAAGTTCTCGACCAGCTTCAGCCGCTTCACCAGCTTCTTGCGCTTGGCCTCCGAGGTCGTCTCGCGCAGCTCCTCGCGCAGGCGCGGGCGCTCCTCCTCGAGGTCGATCGCCGACAGCATGGCGCGGATCGCCTCGGCGCCGATGTCGGCGCGGAACGAATCGTCGCCGTACTCGTCGAGCGCGTTGAGGTACTGCTCCTCGTTCAGGAGCTCGCGGTACTTCAGCGGCGTCAGGCCGGGCTCGGTGACGACGTAGTTCTCGAAGTACAGGATGCGCTCGAGGTCACGCAGCGTCATGTCGAGCAGCAGGCCGATGCGCGACGGCAGCGACTTCAGGAACCAGATGTGCGCGACCGGCGAGGCCAGCTCGATGTGGCCCATGCGCTCGCGCCGCACCTTGGTCAGGGTGACCTCGACGCCGCACTTCTCGCAGGTGATGCCGCGGAACTTCATGCGCTTGTACTTGCCGCACAGGCACTCGTAGTCCTTGATCGGTCCGAAGATGCGGGCGCAGAACAGCCCGTCCCGCTCCGGCTTGAAGGTGCGGTAGTTGATGGTCTCGGGCTTCTTGATCTCGCCGTGGCTCCAGGCGCGGATGCGGTCCGGGCTCGCGATCGAGATGCGGATCTCGTCGAAGGTCGGAGTGCCCTGCGGCTGGCCCAGTACGTTGATGAGGTCGGTCATCTTGGTGTCCTAGGGAATGGGGACGTGAATGGCGGGAAGGCGGAGGTCGGTCACCCTCAGGTGACCGACTGGTTCAGCTCGACGTTGAGGCCGAGGGAGCGCAGCTCCTTGACCAGCACGTTGAAGGACTCGGGGATGCCCGCCTCGAAGGTGTCGTCGCCGCGCACGATGGCCTCGTAGACCTTGGTGCGGCCGGCCACGTCGTCCGACTTGACGGTGAGGATCTCCTGCAGCGTGTAGGCCGCGCCGTAGGCCTCGAGCGCCCACACCTCCATCTCGCCGAAGCGCTGGCCGCCGAACTGGGCCTTGCCGCCCAGCGGCTGCTGGGTGACCAGGCTGTAGGGGCCGATCGACCGGGCGTGGATCTTGTCGTCCACGAGGTGATGCAGCTTGAGCATGTAGATGTAGCCGACCGTGACCTTGCGATCGAACGGCTCGCCGGTACGACCGTCGACCAGGGTGACCTGGCCGGAGCGGTCGAGACCCGCCATCTCCAGCATGCCGACGATGTCGGCCTCGTGCGCGCCGTCGAACACCGGCGAGGCGAACGGGACGCCGCGACTGAGGTTCTTGGCGAGCTCGATGGTCTTGTCGTCGTCGAGGTCGGCGATGTCGGCCTTGAAGGTCTTCTCGCCGTAGATGTCGCGCAGCTGCTTCTTGACCTGCGCGATCGAGGTCTCGCGGTGGCCGTTGACCAGGTCCGCGACCTTCTTGCCGAGGCCGGCGGCGGCCCAGCCGAGGTGGGTCTCGAGGATCTGGCCGACGTTCATGCGGCTGGGCACGCCCAGCGGGTTGAGCACGATGTCGACCGACGTGCCGTCCTCGAGGTACGGCATGTCCTCGAGCGGCATGATGCGCGAGATCACGCCCTTGTTGCCGTGGCGGCCGGCCATCTTGTCGCCCGGCTGCAGCTTGCGCTTGGTCGCGACGAAGACCTTGACCATCTTCATCACGCCCGGCGGCAGCTCGTCGCCGCGCTGCAGCTTGTCGACCTTGCTGTCGAACCGGTCCTGCAGGCGCTTCATCGACTCGTCGAACTGCTTGTTCAGCGCCTCGATCTCGCCCTGCTTCTTGTCGGTCTTGACCGCGATCTGCCGCCACTGGCCCGGCGTGTACTCGCCCAGCACCTTGTCGGTGATCTTGGTGCCCGGCTTGAGGCCCTTGAGCCCGCCGGCGACCGTCTGGTTCATCAGCATTTCCTGGAGCTGGCTGTAGAAGCTGCGCTCGAGGATGGCCTTCTCGTCGTCGCGGTCCTTGGCGAGGCGCTCGATCTCGTCGCGCTCGATGGCGAGCGCGCGCTCGTCCTTGTCGACGCCGCGGCGGTTGAACACGCGGACCTCGACGACCGTGCCCTCGACGCCCGGCGGCACCTTCAGCGAGGTGTCGCGCACGTCGGCCGCCTTCTCGCCGAAGATGGCGCGCAGCAGCTTCTCTTCCGGGGTCATCGGGCTCTCGCCCTTCGGCGTCACCTTGCCGACCAGGATGTCGCCCGCCTTGACCTCGGCGCCGATGTAGACGATGCCGGCCTCGTCGAGGTTCTTCAGCGCTTCCTCGCCGACGTTCGGGATGTCGCGGCTGATTTCCTCCTGGCCCAGCTTGGTGTCGCGGGCCATGACCTCGAACTCCTCGATGTGGATCGAGGTGAAGACGTCATCGCGCACGATGCGCTCGCTGAGCAGGATCGAGTCCTCGAAGTTGTAGCCGTTCCACGGCATGAACGCGACGAGCACGTTGCGGCCGAGCGCCAGCTCGCCGTCGCGGGTCGACGGGCCGTCGGCCACGATGTCGCCCTTGCGCACGGTGTCGCCGACCTTCACCAGCGGCTTCTGCGTGATGCAGGTGCTCTGGTTGGAACGCTGGAACTTCAGCAGGTTGTAGATGTCGACCGCCGGCCGGTTCGGGCCGACGTCCTCGGTCGCGCGGACCACGATGCGCATGGCGTCGACCTGGTCGACGATGCCGGTGCGGCGGGCGGCGATGGCGACGCCGGAGTCGCGGGCCACCACCTCTTCCATGCCGGTGCCGACCAGCGGCGACTCGGCCTGGATCAGCGGCACCGCCTGGCGCTGCATGTTCGAGCCCATCAGCGCGCGGTTGGCGTCGTCGT
>CAYQRL010000045.1:0-11146 GCA_964420105.1 uncultured Reyranella sp. | reverse complement strand
CGATGCGGTTCATGAACTCGCGGTCGTGCGAGGTCATCAGCAGCGCGCCGTCGTAATCCCTGAGGAACGCCTCCAGCCAGATCAGGCTCTCGAGGTCGAGGTGGTTGCTGGGCTCGTCGAGCAGCATGACATCGGGCCGCATCAGCAGGATGCGGGCGAGCGCCACGCGCATCTTCCAGCCGCCCGACAGCAGGCCGACGTCGCCGTCCATGCGTTCCTGCGAGAAGCTGAGGCCGGCCAGCACCTCGCGCGCGCGGGCCTCCAGCGCGTAGCCGTCGAGTTCCTCGAAGCGCGCCTGGACCTCGCCGTAGCGCTCGACGATCTCGTCCATGCGGTCGGCCTGCGCGGGGTCGACCATCGCGGCCTCGAGCTGGTGCATCTCGGTGGCGAGCACGCTGACCGGCCCGACGCCATCCATCACCGCGGACACCGCGCTCTGGCCCGACATCTCGCCGACGTCCTGGCTGAAGTAGCCGATGGTGGTGCCGGGATCGACCGTGACCTGGCCGTCGTCGGGCTGCTCCTGGCCGGAGATCATGCGGAACAGGGTCGTCTTGCCGGCGCCGTTGGGCCCGACCAGTCCCGCCTTCTCCCCCTTCTGGAGGCCCATCGAGGCGTCGATGAACAGGATCTGGTGGCCGTGCTGCTTGCTGATGTTGTCGAGGCGAATCATGGGGTCCGGTACGGGCGCGGAACGGCGGGAGCGGCGAAGGGCGCCCTGTTAGCAGGTTCCCCCGGGCGATGAAACCGACCTAGGTCCCCCGGTTCCGGAACGGCTCCACGAGGGTGCCGCGGCGAGAGGCCAGCACCAGCATCGCCACCCCGACCGTGGTGCAGACCACGAGGGCGACGACGGAGGCCTCGACGCCGAAGGTGCCGCCGGTCAGCCAGTCCGGTCCCTGCATGGAGGACTTCACGAGGCCCGGCGTGGGCGCCCGGTTGCCCGAGACGATGCCCGAGTAGACGGTGCCCTGCGTGTAGTTCCATGCCGCGTGCAGCCCGATGCCCAGCCACAGCCGACGCGTCAGCACGTAGGTCGCCGCCAGCAGGACGCCCGCCCAGGTCGAGATCGAGAGAATGCCCCGCATCGTCGCGGCGTCGTTCTCGAGGTGAACCACGCCGAACACCACCGACGAGATCGCCAGCGCGATCCAGGTCCCGAACCACTTCTCTGCGACCCGGAACACGCCGCCGCGGAACACCAGCTCCTCGAACACGCCCGTGGCCAGCGGCGCGGCGAGCCCCGGCAGCAGGACCGTCCAGGCGCTGAAACCGTCGACGCGGTAAACGCCGAGGCCGACCAGGACGAGGATGTAGATCGAGTAGAGGCCGAACCCGAGCAGCAAGCCCGCGCCCAGCTCGCGGGCCATCGGCGCGGTCGCCAGCTCGCGGGCGTCGCGGCGCTCGAGGACATGGACCAGCACCGCGTAGGCGACCAGCATCGTCGCGCACGACATCGCCGAAGCGGCGAGGCCCTGGATCGGACCCTGCGTGAACGATGCCCGGAAGAAGTAGCCAGCGAGGTAGAGGTAGGAGAGGACGGCGTAGAGGAGCGCGAGGAAGACCAGCGGAAACCGGGCCAGGCCCAGCAGCCAGCCCCCTTCCCGCGCGGTCGTTGCCTCCGTCACTCCCACTCGATCGTGCCGGGCGGCTTGGAGGTGATGTCGTAGGTCACGCGGTTGATGCCGCGGACCTCGTTGATGATGCGGTTGGCGACGCGGCCGAGGAAGGCGTGGTCGAACGGGTAATAGTCTGCCGTCATGCCGTCGGTCGAGGTCACGGCGCGGAGCGCGCAGGCCTGGTCGTAGGTGCGGCCGTCGCCCATGACGCCGACCGTGCGCACCGGCAGCAGCACCGCGAAGGCCTGCCAGATCTCGTCGTACAGGCCCGACTTGCGGATCTCGTCGAGGTAGACCGCGTCGACCGCGCGCAGGAGGTCGAGCTTCTCCTTCGTGATCGCGCCGGGGATGCGGATGGCGAGACCCGGCCCCGGGAACGGGTGGCGGTTGACCAGGCTGTCGGGCAGGCCGAGCTCGCGGCCGAGCTCGCGGACCTCGTCCTTGAACAGCTCGCGCAGCGGCTCGACCAGCTTCATGTTCATGCGCGCCGGCAGGCCGCCGACATTGTGGTGGCTCTTGATCGTCACGGAAGGCCCGCCGGTGAACGAGACCGACTCGATGACGTCGGGATAGAGCGTGCCCTGGGCCAGGAACTCGGCGCCGCCGATCTTCTTCGCCTCGGCCTCGAACACGTCGATGAACAGCGAGCCGATCGTCTTGCGCTTCTGCTCGGGATCGGTGACGCCGTCGAGCGCCTTCAGGAACAGGTCGGACGCGTCGGCGTGGACCAGCGGGATGTTGTAGTGGTCGCCGAACAGGCGGACGACCTCCTCGGCCTCGCCCTGGCGCAGCAGGCCGTGATCGACGAACACGCACTGCAGCTGCTCGCCGATCGCCTCGTGCAGCAGCACCGCCACGACCGACGAATCGACGCCGCCCGACAGGCCGCAGATCACGCGGCCCTTGCCGACCTGCCGGCGCACGTCGGCGATGGCGCGGTCGCGGAAGGCATGCATCGACCAGTCGCCCTTGAAGCCGGCGATCTTGAGCGCGAAGTTGCGCAGGAGCTTGGCGCCGTCGGGCGTGTGCACGACCTCGGGATGGAACTGGACGCCGTAGTAGTGGCGGCTCTCGTCGGCGATGGCGGCGAACGGCGCGTTGGCGCTGGTCGCGATGACCTCGAACCCGGCCGGCAGCCGCGTGACGCGGTCGCCGTGGCTCATCCACACCTGCTTGCGGTCGCCCGGCTGCCACACGCCGTCGAACAGCGGCGAGGCCTTGCGGACCTCCAGCTCGGCCCGGCCGAATTCGCGGTGGTGGCCCGACTCGACGGTGCCGCCGAGCTGCTGCGCCATGGTCTGCTCGCCGTAGCAGATGCCCAGCACCGGCACCCTGGCCTCGAAGATCGCCGGGTCGGCCGCCGGGGCCTCGCCCTCGATCACCGAGGCGGGCCCGCCGGACAGCACGATCGCCCGGGGATCGAAGCTCTCGAGCTTCGCCCGGTCGACGGACTGGAAGGGGTGGATCTCGCAATAGACGCCGGCTTCGCGCAGGCGGCGGGCGATCAACTGGGTGACCTGGGACCCGAAATCGACGATCAGCAAACGGTCGGCCATGGGGGGATATACGGAACCCCGGCCGGGCGTTCAACCGCGGCGGATGTGGATTGTGGAGGGCGTCAGGGCTTGCGGCCGACCGTGACCCGCAGCGTGTCCGGGGCCAGGTCGGCGACGTCGTCGCTGATGGTGGCGATGCGGGCGGCCATCAGGGCGCGGCCGACCGGGTCGACCGCCAGCCCGGCGCCGACGCCGCGGTCGCGGGCGCCCAGCACCAGGCCGCGCATGGCAGTGGGGACCGCCTGCTCGGCGACCGGCGGCCGGCCGCTGCCGGCCTTGATCGCCGCCGAGATCCGCTGCGCCAGCGCCTGCGCCTCGGCGTCGCCCTGCGCCCAGTAGACCTGGTAGTTCACCGCCGCGTGGGCGGCGATGGCCTGGCGCAGGCGGTCGAACTGCAACACGGTGAAGGCGCGGTCGGCGTCGCGCAGCTGCTCGGCCCGCCACGCCAGCCCGACGCCGCCCCCGACCATGACCGTGAACAGCACCGCCAGCACGCGCTCGAGCACGCGGCGGTCGCGCGGGAAGGCGAACAGCGAGACCTGGCCGACCAGCCCCAGCACGAACGCGAGCGTCGCCATGACGTCGAGGATGGAAGGGTCGGACAGCATCACTCCTCCGTCGCCAGGCGGCGTCTCACCAGCGGCGCCTCGAGGTCGCGCCAGGCGTAGGCCTGTTCCTCGACGTCGACGCCGGCCATGGTGTCGACCCGCTGGCCGACCAGCTCGCCGCCCATGCCCTCGTAGAAGAACCGCGACGGGTTCTCGGCCAGCATCCACAGCACCGCGGCATCGCAGCCGTCGGCGGCCAGCTGCCGGAACAGCGCGTCGAGCAGCCGCCGTCCCAGGCCCTGGTCCTGGAAGTCGGGCTCGACGTAGAGCGTGTAGACCTCGCCGACCCGGGTCTCCTGCCCGTCCAGCCCCTCGGGCGGGTCGCGCACCGGGCCACAGCTGCCGAACCCGACCACGCCGGCCTCGGGGTCGTCGGCCACGAACACGCCGCGGGCCTCGCGCGGGTTGTCGAGCAGCGACGACCAGTAGGCGGACTGGCGCACGTCCGACATGCCGGCCAGCAGGGCATCGGGCAGCAAGCCGGCGTAGGTCGCCTGCCACGTCTCGACATGCACGCGGCCGATCGCCGCCGCGTCGTTGGGCGTGGCCCGGCGGATCCGGATCACGCCGCCTCCCCGCCTTCCCGCGGCGCCTGTTCCGGCGCGACCTCCGCTGCCGGTTCGGCCGAAGCCTCGGCGGGCTTGCGGCGCAGGCAGGCGGCGAAGAAGCCGTCGGTGCCATGGCGCAGCGGCGACAGGCGCAGCCACGGGCCGGCGCCGATCTCGGGCGGCGCCTCGCGGCCCATCGCCTGCTCCCAGACCTGCGCCACCGGCACCGCCTCGAACTCGGGATGGCGCTCGAGGAAGGCCTCGACCTGGCGCTCGTTCTCGGCCGGCAGCACCGAGCAGGTGGCGTAGACCAGCCCGCCGCCCGGCGCGACGAGGCGCGAGGCGGCGTCGAGGATCTCGGCCTGCTTGGGCACCAGTTCCTCGAGGTCGCGCGGCGCCAGCGTCCAGCGTCCGTCGGGATTGCGCCGCCACGTCCCGGTCCCGGTGCACGGCGCATCGACCAGCACGCGGTCGAAGGAGCCGGCCTGGCGCTTCAGCCACTTGCGGCTGTCGGGACCGATCGCGCGGCGCTCGACGTTGTGCGCGCCGGCGCGGCGCAGCCGCTGCGCCGAGCGGTCGAGCCGGCTCTCGAGCACGTCCATCGCGACGACGCGGCCCTTGTTGTTCATGCCGGCGGCGATCGCCAGCGTCTTGCCGCCGGCGCCGGCGCAGTAGTCCAACACCTGCAAGCCCGGCCGCGCATCGACCAGCGCGGCGACGAGCTGCGAGCCCTCGTCCTGGACCTCGACGAGACCGTTCTGGAAGGCATCGCCCGCCACCACCGACAGCCGTCGCTTGAGCCGCAGCCCGTCGGGCGCGTAGCGCATGGGCTCGGTCTCGATGCCTTCGCGCGCCAGCTCGGCACGGGCGTCGGCGACCGTCGCCTTCAGCCGGTTGACCCGCAGGTCGACCGGCGGCGGCGTCTCGAGCGCGGCGATCTCGCGGCCCCACGCCTCGCCGTAGGCCTCGCGGAAGTGCGGCGCCACCCACTCCTGGACGTTGAGCCGGACCCAGTCGGGCTGGTCGGGATGCGGCAGCGTGTGGCCGTCCAGCCGGCGCAACGCGCCCGCCTCGTCCTCGGAAAGCGGCGCCGGGCGATAGCGGCCGCCGTCGAACAGGCGATCGACGTCCTCGAGCCGCAGCCCCTCGACCAGCATCAGGTCGGCGATGACGATGGCGCGGGCCGAGACCGGGATGCCGGCACGCTCCAGCCACCAGCGCAGCTGGCCGTGGCGGCGCAGGATGCCCCACACCCGCTCGGACACGGCGCGGCGATCGCCGCTGCCGATGAAGCGGCGGGCGCGAAAGAAGGCGTTGGCGACGAGATCGGCCGGCCGGTCGCTGCGGCTGACGATTTCGTCGAGAAGTTCTATGGTGGCGTCCACCCGCGCGCCCGGCGTCACGTCGATCCTCTCTTTCCGTCCCTGCCGCTACGATGAATAAGCCCGACGCGCAACGTCCCTCCTCGCCGTCCCGTCGCCCTGCGTCCGAGAACCGCGCCGGCAAGGTCCGCGCCAGGCCGGGCCACGATTGGCTGCGCAACGCCGGCCTGGTGGCGGCCTCGCTGGTGGTCGGCCTGTTCATGGTCGAGTTCGGCGCCCGGGCGATCGCCTGGGGCTACCTGTTCGCCTACCCCAACTTCGTGCTGACGGCCCGCACCACGCTGGCCGAGGGCGACCGCGGCCGCTACCGCCACGACCCGCAGCTGGGATACGTGCCCCGCGCCGGCTACGCCGCCCCCGGCACCACCATCGAGGAGCACGGGCTGCGCCGCACCGGCCCGGCGCTGGCCGGCCCGCCGATCCTCGCGGTCGGCGATTCCTACACCTGGGGCGACGAGGTCGACGACGGCCAGACCTGGCCGGCGCAGCTGCAGGCGCTGACCGGGCGGCGGGTGCTGAACGGCGGCGTCAGCGGCTACGGCTTCGACCAGTCGGTGCTGCGCGCCGAGCAGCTGGCGCCCAGGCTGGCGCCGGCGGCGATCGTGGTCGGCTTCATCGCCGACGACATTCGCCGCACCGAGATGCGGCGGCTGTGGAGCGCCGACAAGCCGTACTTCGTGCTCGAGGACGGCGCGCTGGTGCCGCGCGGCGTGCCGGTGCCCGAACGCGCCGACCCGGCCAGCACGCTCAGCACGGCGCAGTGGATCCTGGGTTACTCCTACGCCTTCGACCTGCTGCTGCGGCCGCTCAACCTGTTGCACGACTGGTACGGCGACCACCAGCGCGCGCTCCCCGCCGGGACCGGGCCGACCATCGCCTGCAAGCTCGCCGACCGCCTAGCGGCGCTGCAGAAGTCCAGCGGCGCGCCGGTGGTGGTGGTGGCCGAGTACGACCCGGTGGTGTGGGACGACCCCGCCTTCGCGGCCGAGCAGCGCAGGCTGACCGGCGGCCTGCTGGCCTGCGCCGGGAAAGCCGGCTTGCAGACCATAGACAGCTTCGACGCGCTCGCCGCCACCGCGGCGCCGCGCCGGCTCTACGTCACCTGGCACATGAACGAGGCCGGCAACCGGCTGATCGCCGAGCTGGTCGCGCGCAAGCTCGCGACGCTCGGGATTCGATGACAAGGGCTTTCCTCCCTGCGCGCGAGCGCGGGGAGGTGTCCGCGCAGCGGACGGAGGGGGCATGGGCATCGCGACGGAGGCTCATGACCCCTCCGTCGGCGATGACGGCGACACCTCCCCACGCTGCGGCGTGGGGAGGAAGTCTCCCTACATGCCGACGCGGTAGTTCGGCGCCTCGCGCATGATCTCGACGTCGTGGACGTGGCTCTCGCGCAGGCCCGAGCCGGTGATGCGCAGGAACTGGCGGTTGGTCTGGAGGTCGCGGATGGTGGCGCTGCCGGTGTAGCCCATCGCCGCCTTCAGGCCGCCGACCAGCTGGTGGATGATGTTGCCGACCGGGCCCTTGTAGGGCACGCGGCCCTCGATGCCCTCGGGCACCAGCTTCAGCGCGCTCTGCACCTCCTGCTGGAAGTAGCGGTCGGCCGAGCCGCGGGCCATGGCGCCGATCGATCCCATGCCGCGGTACGACTTGTACGAGCGGCCCTGGTACAGCATGACCTCGCCCGGCGCCTCGTCGGTGCCGGCCAGCAGCGAGCCGATCATGGCGCAGTCGGCGCCGGCGGCGATCGCCTTGGCGAGGTCGCCGGAATACTTGATGCCGCCGTCGCCGATCGCCGGCACGCCGGCGCGGTGGCAGGCCTCGGCCGCCTCCATGATCGCCGTGAGCTGCGGCACGCCGACGCCGGCGACCATGCGCGTGGTGCAGATCGAGCCCGGGCCGATGCCGATCTTCACGGCGTCGGCGCCGGCGTCGATCAGCGCCTGCGCGCCCTCGGCGGTGGCGACGTTGCCGGCCATCACCTGGGTGTAGTTGCTGAGCTTCTTCACGCGGGTCACCGTGTCGAGCACGCCCTTCGAGTGGCCGTGCGCGGTGTCGACCACGATGACGTCGACGTCGGCGTCGATCAGCATCTCGGCACGGCGCAGGCCGTCGTCGCCGACGCCGGTCGCGGCGGCGGTGCGCAGGCGGCCCTTCTCGTCCTTGCTGGCGCCGGGGAAGCGGTTGGCCTTCTCGATGTCCTTGACCGTGATCAGGCCGATGCAGCGGTAGTCGGCGTCGACCACCAGCAGCTTCTCGATCCGGTACTGGTGCAGCAGGCGCTTGGCCTCGTCGCTCGAGGCGCCCTCGCGCACCGTGACCAGGCGCTCGCGGGTCATCAGCGAGCTGACCGGCTGGGCGCTGTCGGTGACGAAGCGGACGTCGCGGTTGGTCAGGATGCCGACCAGCTTGCCGCCGCGCTCGACCACCGGGATGCCGGAGATCTCGTGCTGGGTCATCAGGCCCAGCGCGTCGGCGAGGCTCTGGTCGGGATGGATCGTGACCGGGTTCACCACCATGCCCGATTCGAACTTCTTGACCCGCCGGACCTCGTTGGCCTGGGCCTCGGGCTCGAGGTTCTTGTGGATGACGCCGATGCCGCCGGCCTGGGCCATGGCGATCGCCATCGGCGCCTCGGTGACGGTGTCCATCGCCGCCGACATCAGCGGGATGTTCAGGCTGATGGTGCGGGTCAGCCGGGTGCGGGTATCGGTCTGGCTGGGCAGGACCGCCGAGGCGGCCGGCTTCAGGAGGACGTCATCGAATGTGAGCGCTTCCTGAATTTGCATGCCAACCTCCGGACCCGGGTAAAACAAGAACGGCGGCCCGTCCCTCCTGTGGAAGGCGGCCGCCGGGTTGGCGGCGCTTTGTACACGATGCCGCAGTCGGCGCAAGGGCGCCGGCGGACCCGGCTGTGGGCGGTTCAGCCCCGGAACCCGGTCCCGACCACGTACATCTCGGCCGAATCGGCGCGGCTGGCCTCCGGCTTGACGTGCTTCACCTTGGCGAAATCGCGCTTCAGGCGGTCGAGCAGCGTCCGCTCGGTGCCGCCGCGCAACACCTTGGCGACGAACGCCCCGCCCGGCTTCAGGACCTCGCGGGCAAAATCGTGCGCCGCCTCGGCCAGCCCCATGATGCGCATGTGGTCGACCTGGGTGTCGCCGGTGGCCGACGCCGCCATGTCGCTCAGCACCACGTCGGCTGGCCCGCCGAGCAGCTCCTTGAGCACCGCCGGGGCGTCGTCGTCGTAGAAATCCTTGGCCAGCACGGTGGCGTGCGGCACCGGCTCGACCGGCGTCAGGTCGAGGCCGACCACGACGCCGCCGGTCAGGTGCGGCCGCACCCGCTCGACCGCGACCTGGGTCCAGCCGCCGGGCGCGGCGCCGAGATCGACCACGCGCGCGCCGGGCTTGAGGAACCGGAACTGGTCGTCGAGCTGCAGCAGCTTGAAGGCGGCGCGCGAACGGTAGCCGCGCTTCTTCGCCTCGGCGACGTAGGGGTCGTTGAGCTGGCGCTGCAGCCAGCGCAGCGACGAGGTGGTGCGGCCCCGCGCGGTCTTGACGCGCACGGTGGCCCGGCGTCCGGTCGGACGGCTGGATTTACTGGTCACGGCAAAAGAATGGATCGGCCTCGCGGTCGGCCTGTCGCATCAGGTCCATCAGGACACCCTCGCGCAGGCCACGGTCGGCGACCCGTACCACGGACGCCGGCCATTGGCGACACACCGCCTCGAGGATGGCGCCGCCGGCCAGCGCGAGGTCGGCGCGGTCGCTGCCGATGCACGGCATGTCGGTCAGCTCGATCACCGACTTGGCGGCGAGCTGGTCGCAGATCCGCAGGATCGACTCGCGGCCGATGCGCGAGCCGTCGACCAGGGTGCGGTTGTAGCGCTTGAGCCCGAGGTTGTGGGCGCTGACCGTGGTGACGGTGCCCGAGGCGCCGACCATCTGGACCGCGCCGCGCGCGATCGCGGCGCCGATGTCGTGGCGGGCGCAGAACGGGCGCAGGTCGGCGCGGATCCGCTCGACCATGTCGTCGTAGCAGGCACGGCTCACCGCCTGCTCGCGCGGCTGGCCGCCGACACAGGACTCGGTGAGGGTGACGACACCCCATGGCACCGACGTCATGTCGATCAACTCTGTCGCCACGCCGCCCGTCCGGCCGTCGCGATGCACGACCCTAAGCCAGCTCACTTCGGTCGAGCCGCCGCCGATGTCGATCAGCAGGCCATAGGGCGTTTCCGGATCGAGCAGGTCTTCGCAGCTCGCCACCGCGAGCCTGGCCTCTTCCGACGGCGGGATAACATCGAAGTGAAGGCCGGTGCGCTGTTCGACCATCGTCAGGAAATCCTCGCCATTGCAGGCGCGCCGGCAGGCCTCGGTGGCGATGTGGCGGGCCCGCGTCACGCGGTTGCGGCCGATCTTGGACGCGCAGACGTCGAGAGCGCTCAATGTGCGCTCGATCGCATCGCCGCACAGTACGCCGCTCAACGCCACCCCTTCTCCCAGCCTGACCGGCCGGGAATAGGCATCGATCACTTCAAAACCCTCGATCGACGCCCGGGCGACCAGAAGACGGCAATTGTTGGTGCCGAGATCGATGGCCGCAAAGGTGTGCGCGAAACGACCGCTGTGCCAGCCCCCCTTAGGCGTGGATTCCCCGGCCATTTTCAACTCTTTCTTTGGGCCGATGGTAACCGACGGCGGGGCCGGAGGCGAGGCCCGCTTGCCCACCGTTTGCCCACCGCTTGCCCACCGCTTGCCAAGTGGGCCCGTCATGGCTAAATCCACCCCCTGCCGGCCGCGTGGCATCCGTTGGGGGATAGTTTAACGGTAGAACAACCGGCTCTGACCCGGTTAGTCTTGGTTCGAATCCAGGTCCCCCAGCCACTACAGCCAGCGATTTCCTTCGATTTCAGGCGATTTTCGTTCCCGAGCAACCTCGGGACGAATGCCCGTGGCTACTTCCTCCGCCACCCCATAGGTTCGAGCCGATGCCGGGCCTCCATTACAACAACGCAGGAATCCCTGAACTGCTCGCGCTCATCCCGGCTGGGGCGCGCACCGTGCTCGACGTCGGCTGCGGCCCCGGAGTCAATGCGCGGTTGATGCGGGCTCGCGGGCTCGAGGTCGACGGCGTCACGATCTCTCACGAGGAAGCCAAGATCGCGAGCGCCGTCATGGGTAAATGCTTCGTGGCCGATCTGGACGATGGCCTGCCGGCCGAGGCCAGGGAGAACCGCTACGACTGCATCTTGTTTTCCCATGTTCTGGAGCACCTGCGAGCGCCCGAGCAGCTGGTCCGCCAGTCCACCGACCTGCTCACCGATGAGGGCGTCGTACTGATCGCTGTGCCCAACGTTCTCAACTGGCGCCAGCGAATCGCCTTCATGCGTGGCCGGTTCGACTATGCCGACACAGGCGTGCTCGACCG
>CAYQRL010000044.1:0-11363 GCA_964420105.1 uncultured Reyranella sp. | reverse complement strand
TCCACGTGCCCTACACGATGGATCTCAACGACGCGCTGATCTACCGCCAGCCGGTCGAGGCGGAGGAATTCGCGCAGATGATCATCGACTCCTTCGACACGGTGTACCGCGAGGGCAACGACAACGGCCGCGTCATGTGCATCGCGCTGCATCCCTACATGATGGGCGCGCCGCACCGCGTGAAGCACCTCGACCGCGCGCTGTCCTACATCCGCAAGCACAAGGACGCGTGGATCTGCACCGCCGAGGAGATCCTCGACTGGTACGTGGCCAACGGGCTGAAGCCGTTCCAGGCCCACCTCGGGAAGGAGGCGTGACATGACCGCGTCCGTTCCGAAGAACCCGCCGCCGCTCAAGCCGGGGATGGACAATCCCTGGTACGATTACTCGCCGTTCCCGACCCGGCCCAAGCTGGCGTGGCCGGGCAATGCCCGGGTCGGCTGGTTCGTGCTGCTGCACCTCGAGTACTGGGAGCTGATGCCGGCCGAGGACAGCCACCGCGACCCGCGCCACGTCGGCGAGTTCGGCAGCTTCGTGCCCGACTACCGGACGTGGACGCAGCGCGAGTACGGCAACCGCGCCGGCATCTTCCGCGTCCTCGACGTGCTCGACCGCTACCAGATCCGGGCCGGCGTCGCGGTCAACGCGATGGCGGCGGAGCGCTATCCCTACCTGGTCGAGCAGTTCAGGAAGCGGCGCTACGAGTTCATCGCGCACGGCCACTCGGCCAACCGCATGATCACCTCGAAGATGAGCGCCGCCGAGGAGAAGGCCGAGATCGCCGAGAGCCTCGACGCCATCGAGAAGGCGGCCGGGGTGCGGCCCAAGGGCTGGCTGGGACAGGATTACGGCGAGAGCCAGCGCACGCCCGGCCTGCTGGCCGAGGCCGGCCTCGAGTACGTGCTCGACTGGCCGAACGACGATCAACCTTACGTGATGAAGACCGCGCCGGCGCCGCTGGTGTCGCTGCCCAACCAGCCGGAGTGGGACGACGTCCAGCAGGTCATCCTGCGGCGCATCCCGCTGCCACGCTACGCCGACGTGGTCGGGGAGGCGTTCGAGCTGCTGCACCAGGAGGGCGGCCAGGTCTTCAACCTGTCGGTCCATCCCTGGGTGATGGGCGTCCCGCACCGCATCAAGTACCTCGACGAGGCACTGCGCCGGGTCGAGCGCTTCGGCAACGTCTGGCAGGCGACGCCGGGCGAGATCGCGGCGCACTACAAGGCGACGCTGGGATAGCGAAAGGCCGGGACCGCGCGCGGTCCCGGGCCACTACTCCGCCGCCTTCGTGAACCCCTGGTCCTGGCGCAGGCGGAACAGGCGCACCGCCTCGGCGTGGGCGGCCTGCGCCTCGGGCGACATCGGCGTGACCAGGCGCTTCTCCGGGATGAAGTGGCCGAAGCGGTCCTCGCCGCGAACCAGCAGGGCCGACGGCCTGACCGGCCCGAGCGGGCGGACGTGGGTCGGGATGAAGCTGATGCCCAGCCCCATGCGGCGGTCGTCGTTGTCGTTGCCCGGCGAGCAATGGACCAGCGCGGTGTGATGCAGCGACAGCTCGCCGGCGCGCAGCGGCATCGCCACGCCCTTCTCGTCGTCGTACTGCCCGCTGATGCCCTGGCCGCGCTTGATCATGTTGTGGGCGTCGGGCTTGTCGTCGTGCTCGACCATCGGCAGGCGGTGCGTCCCGGGGATCACCCGGATGCAGCCGGCCTTCTCCGACGCCTCGGACAGCGCCACCCAGGCGGTCACGTGCTCGAGCGGGTCGAGGAAGAAGTAGGCGCCGTCCTGGTGCCAGCGCACGTAGGCCGGGGTGCGGGCTTCCTTGATCCACATCGTCGAGTGGTAGACGAGGATGTTCGGCCCGATCACGTCCTCGACGGCGTCGAGCACCTTCGGGTGGTGGACCAGGATGTCGGCCCACCCGTAGAGCAGGTACGACTTGCTCTTCTCCGGGAAGTCGAGCGGATGGCCCTGCTGCCGCTCCCAGTGCTCGAGGTCGGCGCGCAGCGCGCGGACCTCGTCGGCGTCCAGCACCGGCACGGGAAATGCAAAGCCGTCGGTACGGTACTGCTCGACCTGGGCGGGCGAAAGGATCCTGGGCATCGGCGGCTCCCCTGCTGACATGGCACGGCTGGCGGTTGTCGAGCGACGGCCGCTATCGTAGCGTCACGCACGGGGACTGAAGAAGGGCTTCACGATGAAAAAGCACACCATCCTTAAGGTTTCGCGTCGCGGCTTCGTCGCCGGCACCACCGCGCTCGCCGGCACGCTCGGCGCGCCGGGCCTGCTCCGCGCCCAGGCCGCGCCGATCAAGGTCGGCCTGATCCACCCGGTGACCGGCTTCGTCGCCTACAACGGCCAGCAGGGCCGGCTCGGCGCCACCATGGCGATCGAGGACATCAACAAGGCCGGCGGCATCAAGGCCATGGGCGGCGCCAAGATCGAGCCGCTGCTGGGCGACAGCCAGTCGAAGGTCGAGGTCGGCGTCGCCGAGGTCGAGAAGATGAACGAGCAGGGCGTGGCCGCCTACATCGGCTGCTTCCAGAGCCCGGTCACCATCGCCGCGACCCAGGCCGCCTCGAAGTACGGCACGCCGTTCCTGGTCGACGTCGCGGCCTCCGACGTCATCGTCAACCGCGGCCTCAAGAACACCTTCCGCCTGATGCCGGGCTTCGGCGTCTGCGTCGACCAGGGCATCGCCGCGCTGGGCGCGATCAACAAGGCGGCCAACAACGTCGCCAAGACGGCGGTGATCGTCCACGAGTCGGGCGAGTTCGGCACCGGTACCGCCAAGCTGCTCGCCGGCAAGCTGCCGTCGATCGGCATCGAGGCCAAGGAAGTGATCGGCCACGACAACCCGACGCGCAACTTCGACAACATCGCGCTGCGCATCCGCTCGCTGGCGCCGGACATCGTCATGATGTCGAACTACCAGAACGAGTACATGCTGCTGGCGCGCACGCTCTACCAGCAGAAGGTCAACCTCGCGGGCTTCTATTCGATCCTCGGCGGCGGCTTCAACTACAAGTTCGTCAAGGAGATGCCCGACGTCTCGCAGTACATGATGGACGTGAACCACTGGTTCAACCCGAAGAGCGAGAAGGCCCAGGCGCTGAAGAAGCGCGTCGAGGCCGGCGGCGCGCTGTTCACCTTCGAGGTCTACCTCGCCTACTCGACGGCCATGCTGCTGGCCGATTCGCTGGAGCGCGCCGGCTCGGCCGACAAGGCCAAGCTGACCGACGCGATCGCCAGCTCGACCTTCAATGCCGAACTGATGCCCTACGGCCCGACCAAGTTCGTGAACGGCCAGAACCAGGGCGCCCAGCCGGCGGTCATGCAGTCGCTGAAGGGCGACATCGAGGTGATCGCGCCCGAGCAGTTCGCCTCGGCCAAGGCGGTCTTCCCCAAGCCCAAGTTCTGACCGGGCGTGCTCGACCCGCAGATCCTCCTCGCCGGCGTGCTCAACGGGCTGCTCGCCGGCGGCATCTACGTGCTGGTCGCCGTCGGCCTGACCCTGATCTACGGCGTCCTGCACATCATCAACTTCGCCCATGGCAGCCTGCTGATGCTGGCCATGTACGGCGTGTTCTGGCTGTGGCGCCTCGTCGGCATCGACCCCTACGTGGCGCTGCCGCTGGTCACGGCCGGCGCCTTCGCCTTCGGCTTCGTGCTCTACCGGCTGGTGATCGGCCGCTTCAGCCACGGCCGCGACGAGAACATCCTGCTGATCACGCTGGGCCTGTCGATCGTGATCGACAACGCCGCCCTGCTGTTCTTCGGCGGCGACACCCAGACCATCGACGTGTCCTACGCCGGCTCGTTCGTCGAGATCGGCGCGGCCTTCCTGCCGCTGCCCAAGATCATCTCGTTCGGCGCCTCGCTGGCGCTGTGCATCGTGCTCGGCCTCTACATGGCCAGGAGCGACACCGGCAAGGCGATCCGCGCCGTCGCCAAGGAACGCCACGGCGCCCGCCTGGTCGGCATCGACGTCGACAACATCTTCGCCATTTCCTACGGCATCGGCATCGCCTGCCTCGGCGCCGCGGCCTGCCTGCTGATGCCGACCTTCTACGTCACGCCGTCGTCGGGCCACGCCTTCGTGCTGGTCGCCTTCACCATCGTCGTGCTGGGCGGCATGGGCAGCTTCGTCGGCGCCGCGGTCGGCGGCATCATCATCGGCATCACCGAGGCGCTGGGCGGCCTGATCCTGGGCGAGCAGCTGGGCCAGATCGGCATCTCGCTGATCTTCATCCTGATCCTGCTGCTGAAGCCGACCGGCCTGTTCGGGAGCCGGGCATGAACCGCACCGTGGCGCTGTGCGCGCTCGGCCTCGCGGCCGCCCTCGCCTTCCCGTTGCTGGTGCCGAACTACCTCGTCAACATCGGCATGCTGGTGTTCTTCGTGGCCTTCCTCGGCCAGTCGTGGAACATCTCGGGCGGCTTCGCCGGCCAGACCTCGTTCGGCCACGTGGTGTTCTTCGGCACCGGCGCCTACACCTCGACCATCCTGCAGGTCACCTACGGCTGGAACCCGTGGGTGGCGTGGCCGGCCGCGATGCTGGCAGGCGCGATCGTCGGCTGGCTGATCGCCTTCCTGTCGTTCCGCGCCGGCCTGCGCGGGTCGTACTTCGCGCTGATCACGCTGGCCTTCGCCGAGGTCTTCCGCATCCTCGCCAACTCGGTGCCGTTCACGCGGGGCGGTCTCGGCATGCTGATCAAGTCCGATCCGCGGCCCCTGAACTTCCAGTTCAAGGAGCCGATCTGGCTGTACTACATCGCGCTGGCCCTCTGCGTGGTCTCGCTGGTCGTGGCCTGGCAGCTGACGCGCAACCGCTTCGGGGCGCGGCTGGTGGCGATCCGCGAGAACGAGGATGCCGCGCGGGCGCTCGGCATCGACGTGTTCGCCGAGAAGGTCCGGGTGCTCACCCTGTCGGGGGCGATGTGCGCCGCCGGCGGCACCTTCTATGCCCAGAAGTACCTCTACATCGACCCCTCGATCGCCTTCGGCGTCGACAAGTCGGTCGAGATGCTGCTGGTCACCATGGTGGGCGGCGCCGGCACCATCTTCGGCCCGCTGATCGGCTCGATCGCGCTCACGACCATCAACGAGGTGACGCGCGGCGTCGCCAGCGTCGTGCCGGCGCTGAAGAACGTCCAGCCGCTCAGCCTGGTGGTGTACGGCATCATGCTGGTGCTGATCGTCGCCCGCCTGCCGGACGGCCTGACCGGCCTGTTCCGCCGCAAGCCGCGCCATGCTTGAGGTCCGCGCCCTGTCCAAGTCGTTCGGCGGCCTCAAGGCGGTCGACCAGGCCTCGCTCGACGTCCGGCAGGGCGAGATCGTCGGCCTGATCGGCCCCAACGGCGCCGGCAAGACGACCCTGTTCGCCGCCATCGCCGGCTTCCACAGGCCCGACGCCGGCAGCGTGCGCTTCGAGGGCAAGGACATCACCGGCCTGCCGCCGCACCGCATCTGCGCCGCCGGCATGGTGCGGACGTTCCAGATCACCCAGCCGTTCGCCAAGATCACGGTGCGCGAGAACATCATGGTCGGCGCCTACTTCCGCACCGCCGACCGGGCGCTGGCGATGCGCGAGGCCGAGGCGGTGGCCGAGATGGTGGGCATGGACGGCCAGCTCGACCAGATGGGCGCCGATCTCACGGTCGCGGCGCGCAAGCGGCTGGAACTGGCGCGCGCGCTGGCGACCGGGCCGCGGCTGCTGCTGCTCGACGAGGTGATGGCGGGCCTCAACCCGACCGAGATCGTCGAGATCGTGGGCGTGATCCGCTCGATCCGCGATGCCGGCGTCACCATCCTGCTGATCGAGCACGTCATGCAGGCCGTGACCTCGCTGGCCGAGCGGCTCTACGTGCTCAACCAGGGCCGCATGATCGCCGAGGGCACGCCGGCCTCGATCGCCGAGGATCCGCAGGTCATCGAAGCCTACCTCGGCCACGGCGCCGCCAAGGTGCTGCGTGCTTGAGGTCCGCGCGCTGCGCGCCGGCTACGGCGCCATCGAGGTCCTGCGCGGCGTCGAGCTCGACGTCGCGGCGGGCGAGATCGTCGCCCTGCTGGGCAGCAACGGCGCCGGCAAGTCGACGCTGAACAACAATCTGTCGGGCCTCTACCGGCCGTTCGGCGGCACCATCTCGTTCGACGGCCAGGCGATCGCCGGCGCCCGATCGACCCGTATCGTCGAGGCCGGTCTGGTGCAGGTGCCCGAGGGCCGCCGCGTGTTCCCCAACCTGTCGGTGCGCGAGAACCTCGAGCTCGGCAGCTACCGGCGCGGCCGCGCCCATCGCGCCCGCAACCTCGAGCACGTGCTCGACGTCTTCCCGCGCCTGCGCGAGCGGCTCGCCCAGTACGCGGGCACGCTGTCGGGCGGCGAGCAGCAGATGCTGGCGATCGGCCGCGGCATGATGAGCGAGCCCCGGCTGCTGATCCTCGACGAGCCGTCGCTCGGCCTGTCGCCGCTGCTGGTCGAGGAGATGTTCGCCCTGATCGGCCGCCTCAACCGCGACGGCCTGGCGATCCTGCTGGTCGAGCAGAACGTGGTGCAGTCGCTGGCCATCGCCCACCGCGCCTACGTGCTGGAGAACGGCCGCATCGCCCTGTCCGGCAACGCCGCCGAACTGGCGACCCATCCCGAGCTGCGCAAGAGCTACCTCGGCCATTGACCTTCCGTCGTCTCGACCGGGGGCCGAAGGCCCGGGTGGAGAGACCTCGCGTCAACAAGCCGGTGCCGGATCGTGGAGACAAGGTCCCTCCGCTCCGCGCTGCGCGCTCCGGTCGGGATGACGGATCTTTACGCCGCCTCGCCGGCCGCCCAGCCGCTCGACCACGCCCACTGGAAGTTGTAGCCGCCGAGCCAGCCGGTGACGTCGACCGCCTCGCCGACCGCGAACAGGCCGGGTACCGCCTTGGCTTCCATCGTGCGCGACGACAGCGACGCGGTGTCGATGCCGCCGACCGTGACCTCGGCCTTGGCGAAGCCCTCGGTGCCGATCGGCTCGACCCGCCACGCCTCGAGGCGCCGTGCCAGCGCCTCGAGGTCGCGGTCGCGGCGCTCGGCCAGCGGCGCGCCCGAGCCGGTCTCGTCGGCGAGGTGCTGGGCCAGCCGCTGCGGCAGGCGCTCGGCCAGCAGCGTGCGCAGCTCGGCGCGCGGGCGGGTGCGCTTGCCCTCCTTCAGCCACGCCGCGGCGTCGAGGTCGGGCAGCAGGTCGACCGTGACCGCCTGGCCCGGCGTCCAGTAGGACGAGACCTGCAGCACCGCCGGGCCCGACAGGCCGCGATGGGTGAACAGCAGCGCCTCGCGGAAGCGTGCCGTGCCCAGCCGCGTCTCGACCGGCAGCGACACCCCGGCCAGCGGCGGCACCGCGAGCGTGAACGGCACCAGCCCGGGCCGCGGCGCCACGATGCCGAGGCCGAAGCGGCGCGCGACGTCGTGCGCGAAGCCGGTCGCGCCCATCCTGGGAATCGACAGCCCGCCGGTCGCCAGCACCAGCGACGCGGCGTCGATCGCGCCGTGGTCGGTCGCGATCTCGAAGCGGGCGCGGCGCTCGATGCCGGTGATGCGGTGGCCGGTGCGGATCTCGACGCCGGCGGCGGCGGCCTCGGCGCGCAGCATCGCCACGACCTGCCGCGCCGAGCCGTCGCAGAACAGCTGGCCCAGCGTCTTCTCGTGCCAGGCGATGCCGTGGCGGTTCACCAGGGCGATGAAATCGTGCTGGGTGTAGCGCGCCAGCGCCGACTTGCAGAAATGCGGGTTGGCCGAGAGGAAGGACTCGGGCCGCGCCTCGAGGTTGGTGAAGTTGCAGCGCCCGCCGCCGGAAATCAGGATCTTGGCGCCGACCTTGTCGGTGTGCTCGAGCACCAGCACGCGCCGCCCGCGCTGGCCGGCGCGGATCGCCGCCATGAGGCCGGCGGCGCCCGCGCCCGCGACGACGACGTCGAACGAGTTCACGCCAGCGCCGTCCTCATGACCCACAGGCCGAGGCCCAGGCCGGCCAGCGCGCCGGCTACCGAGCCGCCGACGTAGAGCGCCGCCAGCAGGTGCTCGTTGCGCTCCCACAGCAGCGCCGCGTCGAGCGAGAAGGCGGAGAAGGTGGTGAAGCCGCCGAGGATGCCGGTGGTCAGGAACAGCCGCAGGTGGCCCGAGGGATCGGCCCGGAAGGTGAACCAGCCCGCGACCAGGCCCATCACCAGCGAGCCCAGGATGTTGATCACGAAGGTGTGCCACGGGAAGTGCGTGCCCATCACGTGGCCGACGCCGATGTTCATGCCGTGCCGGATGGCGCCGCCGATGCCGGCGCCGAGAAACACCACCGCGTATCCCATCATCGCCGTGCGCCTCCGAAACGCGTCTTCCAGTCCGGCACCGCGCCCGCGAACGGCAGCGCCGTCGCTTCGTAGACGCCGCGCGCCACCGCGCGCGCGAGGCAATCCGCCGCGACGGTGCCGAGCTCGGTCAGCAGCGGCGCCTCGCCGGCCGGCCCGGCGCGCCCGGTCGAGACCGCGAACACGGTGTCGCCGTCGTTGGGCGCGTGGACCGGGCGCAGCGCCTTGGCCAGCCCGTCGTTGGCCATGATCGCCAGCCGCTTGCACTCGGCCTTGGTCAGCGTCGCGTCGGTCGCGACCATGCCGATGGTGGTGGCGGTGGCCGGCGGCGGCTGGCCCTTGAAGCGCAGCGCCAGCGCCTCGGGCGGGATCGATGCCGGCCAGCCCAGCCCGCCGAACTCGCCGTCGCGCTCGAACGGCGCGGCCCAGAAATGGGGGCCGTCGCCGACCAGCGCCGAGCCGACGGCGTTGACCGCCGCCAGCGCGCCGACCGTGAAGCCCTGCGCGGTACGGGCGCTGGCCGAGCCGAGACCGCCCTTGGCGGTCGCGGTGGTGCCGCCGTAGCCCGCGCCCGCGGTGCCGAGGCGGAAGTCGCTGGCCGCCGCCAGCGTGGCGTCGCGGCCGAGATCCCAGTAGGGCGGCCGGTGCGCCAGCGGCGCCTTCAGCCAGTCCTTGGCGCCGCCGTTGGCGAGATCGAACAGGATCGCCTGCACCGCCACCGGCAGCACGATGCCCGCGAACGGTGTGCCGCGGCCCTGCGAGGCCAGCGCGGCGGAGGCGCCGCCGGCGGCGTCGAGGCCCCACAGCGAGCCGCCCGACAGCACCACCGCGTCGATCACGCCGCGGGTCATCTCGGGCTCGAGCAGCGTCACCGCGCGCGAGCCCGGCGCGCCGCCCAGCGTCGCTACGCTGGCGGTGGCGCCGCCCTCGAACACCGCGACCGTGACGCCGGTCGCGGCACGCGCGTCCTCGGCGTTGCCGACCAGCACGCCGGGAACGTCGGTGACGAGGTTCCTCACGTCAGGAACTCGCCGCCGTTCACGTGGATGGTCTGGCCGGTGATGAAGGTGCCCTCGGGTCCGGCCAGCAGGCGGACCATGGCGGCGATCTCGTTGACGTCGCCGAAGCGCTTGAGCGGGATCGGGCGGTTGACGCGGTTGGCCGGCGCCGGCCCGGCCGCCGCGCCGCGGGCGGTGTCGATGGCGCCCGGGGCGACCGCGTTGCAGGTGATGCGGTGCGGCGCCAGCTCGACCGCGAGCGCCCGCATCAGCCCCTCGAGCCCCGACTTCGACGCCGAGACGTGGCAGCGGTTGGGCGTGCCGACATGGGTCGAGATGCCGGACATGGCGACGAAGGCGCCGCCCCGGCCCTTGGCCACCATCTGCGGCACGAACGCCTTGCCCAGCAGGAAGGCGCCGTCGAGCGCGACCGACATGATCTCGCGCCACTCCTCGAACGACATGTCGAGGAACGAGGTCTGGCGCCGCAGGCCGGCGTTGCTCACCAGGATGTCGACGCCGCCAAAGTCGCGCTCGGCCTGCGCCGCCAGCCGCGGCGCCACCGCCGGGTCGGAGACGTCGCCCATCGCGGCGGCGGCCTTGCCGCCGGCGGCCACGATCTCGGCCACCACCCCGTCGACGGCGGCCTTGTCCGAGCGGCCGTTGACCAGCACGGCGGCACCGTCGCGCGCCAGGGTGAGCGCGATGGCGCGACCGATGTTGCGGCCGGCGCCGGTGACGAGGGCGACGCGGCCCTGCAGCGGAAGGGAGGAGGAGGCCATGATGGTTCCCGGGCGGTTGCGAGCCCGCGCAACCTGCCAGCCTCCCCCGGGGATTGTCGACCGGCTTCGGCCGGCCGCCTCAGCCGGCGACGATGTAGGCCCTGAGCGCCTCGGTCTCGTGGCGGGCCTCGGCCAGCCGCGCCTTGACCACGTCGCCGATCGAGACCAGTCCCAGCAGCTCGCCGTGGCGGACCACGGGGACATGCCGGAAGCGGCCGCTGGTCATGGACTGCATGACCTCCTCGATGGTGTCGTCGGGATCGCAGGTCGCGACCTCGCGGGTCATGATCCGCGACACTTCCAGGGCCAGCGCGGCGGCGCCGTCGCTGGCCAGCGCGCGCACGACGTCGCGCTCGGACAAGATGCCCTGCACCGAGCCGTCACCGTCGATGACGAGCACCGAGCCGATGCGGCGGGCACTCAGCTGCTGGGAGACCTCGGCGACCGAGGCTGTCGGCGGCACGGCGTGAACGCTGGTGCCCTTCTGCGCGAGAATGTCGGAGACGAACATGGTTCCTCCTCCGTTCGAGTGGATGGGATCGATCCAGTACTCGGGCCCCTTCCTGGGCAAGCTGCAGACGCAGGGTCATTGCAGCACCCGGCGCCGGCCCGCGCCACTGCCCATTTGCGCATTTCAACCGCTCTTTTCGCGCCCCCGCCGGCCTGCTAGGAGCGGCCCCCATGACGCCTTCCACGACGCGCGCCGCCACCCCGCCGCCGGTCCTCAAGACCCCCGGGCAGAAGCTCGCCGCCCTCGCCTACCTGCTGTCGTTCATGGCCTGCATCCCGCTGGCCAACTGGATGATCGGCCACGTCGGCACCGTCTGCCCGCCGCCGCACGGGCCCTGCCTGGTGCCGGTGTGGCCGTGGGGCCCCAAGGGGATGTCGCTGATGGCGCCGTCGGGCGTGCTGATGATCGGCCTCGCGCTGGTGCTGCGCGACATGGTCCAGCGACGGCTCGGCCGCAGCGCCGCGCTGGCCGCCATCGTCGCCGGCGCGCTGCTGTCGGGCGCGGTGGCGCCGCCGCCGCTGGTCTACGCCTCGGCGATCGCCTTCCTGCTGTCGGAGCTGGCCGACTTCGCGGTCTACACGCCGCTGCAGGAGCGTGGCCTGGTGCTGGCGGTGCTGGCCAGCAGCCTGGTCGGGCTGGTGATCGACAGCCTGCTGTTCCTGTGGCTGGCCTTCGGCAGCCTCGACTTCCTGGCCGGCCAGATCGTCGGCAAGCTCTGGATGGTGCTGCTGGCGCTGC
>CAYQRL010000043.1:0-14380 GCA_964420105.1 uncultured Reyranella sp. | reverse complement strand
CGCAGAACGGGCGCAGGTCGGCGCGGATCCGCTCGACCATGTCGTCGTAGCAGGCCCGGGTCAGCGGCCGCTCGCGCGGGTGATCGCCGCAGCAGGCCTCGGTCAGCGTGACCACGCCCCACGGCACCGACGTCATGTCGACCAGCTCGGGCACCACGCCGTGGCGGTCGGTCCGCCGCGTCACCCGGATCCAGCTGACCTCGGTCGAGCCGCCACCGATGTCGATCAGCAGGGCGTAGGGGATGTCGGGATCGAGCAGGTTCTCGCAGCTGGCGAGCGCGAGGCGGGCCTCCTCGGCCGGCGGGATGACCTCGAGCGCGAGGCCGGTGCGGTCGCGCACCATGGCGAGGAAATCCTCGCCGTTGCAGGCGCGGCGGCAGGCCTCGGTGGCGATGTGGCGGGCCATGGTGACGCGGTGGCGCTCGATCTTGCCGGCGCACACCGACAGCGCATGCAGGGTGCGCTCGATGGCGTCGCCGCACAGGGCGCCGTTCAGGGCCACGCCCTCGCCCAGCCTCACGGGCCGCGAATAGGCATCGACGACCTCGTAGCCGTCGACCGAGGCCCGGGCGACCAGCAGGCGGCAGTTGTTGGTGCCGAGGTCGATGGCGGCGAAGGTGTGCGCGAAGCGGCCGCTGTGCCAGCCCCCCCTGTTCCCCGCGTATGGGATCGCTTCCCCGGCCATCTTGGATCTTTCCCTTGGACGTGGATGGTAGCCCATGGCCGGCGGCGCTGGCGAGGGCCACGAGGCCCGTTGCGAGAAGCTTGCCAACCCGCCCCGGCATCGCTAAATCCAGCGCCCTGACCGGCCGGAAGCCCTCCCGGGCCCCCGGACGGACCCGTTGGGGGATAGTTTAACGGTAGAACAACCGGCTCTGACCCGGTTAGTCTAGGTTCGAATCCTGGTCCCCCAGCCATTATTCGCGCAATGAGCGCGGATTATTGATCCAGATCATTAGGCTGCACGCTTGGTGCAGAATAGCATGTCCACATGTGCGGAAGAGCATCGCACGCGGGGGTTGCGTCCGGGCGCCCATCCGCGGCGAAAACCAGACCGGCGGCCGGGTCCGGCCGCGTCGCGACCGGCGTTCTCGTGGTGGTGGTGGTGGTCGGCAGCGCCGGCCCGGCCCTCGCCCAGACATGGAACGTCGATTCCAACGGCACCTGGGGCACGGCGTCCAACTGGTCCCCCGCCACCGTCCCCAACGCCATCGACGCCTCGGCCACCCTTGGCAGCGCCATCACGGCGCCGCGTACCGTCAACCTCGCGGCGCCAGCCACCGTCGGCTCTCTCGAGATCACCAGCGGATCCAGCTACACGGTGGCGAGTTCCGGCCCGGCCAACACGCTGACGTTCGATACCAGCACCGGCGGACCGACCCTCGTCGCCAATTCCGCCGCCACCCAGATCATTTCCGCCCCGGTGGTCCTGAACGACCCGCTCGCGGTGCAGTTGGCCGGAACGACCGCGATGCTGATGTCGGGGACCATTTCCGGTTCGGGAGGCCTGACCAAGGACCTTGGCGGCACGCTGAGCCTGACCGGCGCGAACACCTATGCCGGGGGCACGACCGTGAGCGCCGGCACGCTCCAGGTCGGCGACGGGGGTACGACCGGCGCGATCACCAGCAACGCCAGCGTGGCCAGCGGCGCGACCTTCAGCTTCAATCGCTCGACCTCGTACAGCTACGGCGGAGCCATCGCCAATGCCGGCACGGTCAGTTCTGTCGGCAGCGGCCTGCTGATCCTGAACGGCGTCATCTCGGGAACCGGCGCTTTCACCAAGAGCGGGACGGGACAGACCATCCTGACGGCCAACAGCACCTGGTCGGGCGGCACGACCGTCTCCGCCGGCACGCTGCTGGTCGGCAACAACACCACGACCGGCTCGATCACCGGCACCGTCACCAACAACGCGACCTTCGGCTTCGCGCTGTTGGGGACCAAGACCATCGACGCGACGATCGTCAACACGGGGACGGTCCGAAACATCGGCACCGGGACCGTGACCCTGAGCGGCGTCCTCTCGGGGACCGGCTCGGTCGTCAATGCCGGCACGGGAACGCTCGTCTTCACCGCGGCCAACACCTACACGGGCGGCACCACGTCGAACAGCGGAACGCTCAGGATCGGCGACGGCGGCACGACCGGATCGATCGTCGGCAGCGTGACACTGGGAGCCACGGGCACGCTGCAGTTGCAGAGGTCCGACACGTTCGTCGTCGACAGCCTGGTCCAGGGCACCGGTGGCCTGAAGCAGATTGGCTCGGGGACCGCGATCCTGGCCCAGAACAACACCTACACCGGGCTGACCGACGTCCAGGGCCCGCTGCAGGTCGGCAACGGCGGAACGTCGGGCGCGATCGCCGGCAACGCCAGCGTGGTGTCCGGCGCGACCCTGAGCTTCAACCGGTCGGATACGACCAGCCACGGCGGCGCCATCGCCAACAACGGGACCGTCGGGAACATCGGCACCGGCACCATGACGTTCGCCGGAATCGTTTCGGGCACGGGTGCCTTCACCCAGGGCGGGACGGGAACGACCGTCCTCGCCGCGACCAACACCTGGTCGGGGGGCACGACGATCTCGGCCGGCACGCTGCAGATCGGCAGCGGCGGCACCACCGGCTCGATCGCCGGCAATGTCACGAACAATGGCACCCTGGCCATCAACCGGTCGGACGACCTCAGCCTCGCCACCGTCGTCTCCGGCACCGGCGGCCTGGCCAAGCTGAACACCAACATCCTCACCCTGACCGGGGCGAACACCTATGGCGGGGCAACGACGGTATCGTCGGGCACCCTGAAGGCCGGCGCCGTCAACACCTTCGGCATCAACAGCGCGGTGACCGTCGCGAGCGGTGCCACGCTCGATCTCGCCAACCTCAACCAGGCCGTCGGGTCGCTGGCCGGCGCCGGCAGCGTCACCCTGGGCAGCGCCACCCTGACCACCGGCGGCGCCAACACCAGCACCGCTTTCTCCGGGGGCATCAGCGGCAGCGGCGCCCTGCTCAAGACCGGCTCGGGCACGCTGACCCTGTCCGGCAGCAACAGCTACGGCGGCGGCACCACCGTGTCGGGCGGCGGGCTGGTCGGCACCACGGGCAGCCTGCAGGGCGCGATCGTCAACAACGCCGCCGTCACCTTCGACCAGGCGACCGACGGCACCTACGCGGGCACCCTGTCGGGCAGCGGCAGCCTGACCAAGAGCGGCAGCGGTGCCCTCACCCTGTCCGGCAACAACAGTTACGGCGGCGGCACCACGGTGTCGGGCGGCACGCTGATCGGCACCACGAGCAGCCTGCAGGGCGCGATCGTCAACAACGCCGCCGTCGCCTTCGACCAGGCCAGCGGCGGGACCTACGCGGGCACCCTGTCGGGCAACGGCAGCCTGACCAAGAGCGGCAGCGGCACCCTCACCCTCTCGGGCAGCAACAGCTACGTCGGCAGCACCACCGTGTCGGCCGGGACCCTGAAGGCCGGCGCCGTCAACACCTTCGCCGGCGGCAGCGCCACCACGGTCGCGACCGGCGCCACGCTCGATCTCGCCAATCTGAACCAGGCCATCGGCTCGCTGGCCGGCGCCGGCAGCGTCGCCCTCGGCAGCGCCACCCTCACCGCCGGCGGCAACGACGCCGGCACGACCTTCTCCGGCGTGCTCTCCGGGACGGGCGGCCTCGCCAAGACCGGCAGTGGCACGCTGGTCCTGTCGGGGAACAACAGCTACGGCGGCCTCACCACCGTTTCGGCCGGCACGCTGCATGGTCGGCAACGGCGGCGCCACCGGATCGATCGCCGGGGCCGTCGTCAACGACGCCACCCTGGCCTTCGACCGCAGCGATACCCTGAACTTCGCCGGCGCCATGTCAGGCATCGGGGCGCTGCGCCAGGCCGGCGCCGGGGTGCTGGTGCTGACCGGCGGCAACACCTACAGCGGCGGCACCACGATCGCGGCCGGCACGCTGCAACTGGGCAACGGCGGCACCGCGGGATCCATCGCCGGCGCCGTGGTCAACAACGGCACGCTCGCCTTCAACCGCTCCGACAGCGTCACCATGGCCGGCGCGATCTCCGGCAGCGGCGCGCTGATCCAGGCCGGCAGCGGCACCACGATCCTCACCGCCGCCAACACCTACGGCGGCACCACGACCATCTCGGCCGGCACGCTGCAACTGGCGACCGCGGGCAGCCTCGGCGCCGGCGCGGTCGTGAACAACGCGCTGCTCTCGGTCAACCGCGCCGACAGCGTCACCATCGCCAACCCGATCTCCGGCACCGGCAGGCTGGTCCAGGAAGGCAGCGGCACGACGATCCTGACCGCCGCCAACTCGTTCAGCGGCGGCACCACGGTGTCGAGCGGCATGCTGGTGCTGAACCGCAGCCTCGCCAGCAGCACCACGATCGCCGCTTCCGGCACGCTGGGCGGCAACGGGACGATCGCGGGGACGCTGACGATCAACGGCGTCATCGCTCCCGGGAACTCGATCGGCACCATGACCGTGAACGGCGCCTACGTGCAGAACGCCGGCTCCACCTACCGCGTCGAGATCAACCCGGCCGGGCAGAGCGACCGGGTCGTCGTCAACGGCCCGGCCACGCTGAACGGCGGCACGGTCCAGGTCGTCACGGCGCCCGGCACCTACGGCCAGACCACCTACACGATCCTGACCGCGAGCGGCGGCGTCACCGGCCGGTTCGCCGGCCTGTCGACCGACTACGCGTTCCGCATCACCAGCCTCGCCTACGACGCCAACGCGGTCTACCTGGTGCTCGGCATGACGGTGACACCCTTCACCGACGGCGCCCGCACCCCCAACCAGCGCGCGGTCGGGCAGGCACTCGATGCCGTGCGCAACGGCGCCACCGGCGACTTCTACACCGTGCTCGCCGCTCTCTCGGAGCTCAGCACCGCGCAGGGGCCGGCGGCGCTCGACGCGATCAGCGGCCAGCCGTGGGCCGACCTCGGCACCACCGCCCTCGCCACCGTGCAGGGCTTCATGGCCACGGTCGGCCGCCAGGTCGCGCTGGCTCGCGGCGTGGCCCGCACCGCCGAGCGCAAGAGCGACCGGGTCGCCCTGGCCGATGCCTGCGGCCCGGGCTGCGGGGGCCTCCCGGTCGAGCCGGCCTGGAACGCCTGGGGCAGCGCCATCGGCAGCACCGGCAACGTCGCGGGCGACGGCAGCGCCGCCGGGCTGACCTACACGCTGGGCGGTTTCGCCGCCGGCATCGACCGCGTGTTCGGACCCGGGCTGCTGGCCGGCATCGCGGTCGGCAGCACGGCCGCGGGCCAGGCCGTCGACGGCTTCGCCAGCACCGCGTCGTCGACCGGGTTGCAGGCCAGCCTCTATGCCAGCCTGTCGGCCGGCGGCTTCTACGCCGACGCGCTGGCCGGCTACGGCACCAGCGACACCCAGCTGACGCGCGGGATCCTGGTGCCCGGCCTGCAGCCGCGCACGGCGCGTGGCCGCAGCGGCGCCGACCAGTGGTTCGCCCAGGCCGAGACCGGCTACCGCGTCGCGCTCGACCACGCCGCGACGACGGGCCTCGCGCCGTTCCTGCGCCTCCAGGCCGCGACGGTGCGCCAGTACGGGTTCAGCGAGTGGGGCGCGGCGTCGCTCGACCTCGCGGTCTCGTCCCAGGTCACGAATTCGCTGCGCAGCCTGCTCGGCGCCCAGTTCGACGCGGCGCTGGACATCGGCGCGGCGGCGCCGCTCGACGTCCAGGTCCGGGTCGGCTGGTCACACGAGTACGCCGATACCGCGCGGCCGCTGACCGCCGCCCTCGCGGGGGCGCCGGGAACCCCGTTCACGGTCTACGGTGCCCAGCCGCAGCGCGATGCGGTCGGCTTCGGCCTCGCCCTCGAGACGAAGGTGGCCGACAACGCCGCCGCCTTCCTGCGCTACGACGGCGAGGTCGGCTCGGGATTCAACAACCACAGCCTCAACATCGGGCTCCACTTCCGCTGGTAGGCCGCCTAGAGGCGGGCGCCCAGCCGCAGCATCACGATGTTCTGGTTGTAGTCGCCGTTGAACTGGTTCGACCAGCGCTGGATGTACTGGTAGGTCGGGCCGATGAAGAAGTTGGCGGTCGGCAGGTACATCACCCCGGCACGGAACGTCAGGTACTGGTCGTACTGGTTGGTGGTGTTGGCGCTGAGCGCCGTGAAGTCGGCGACCGCGTAGTCGGCGTGGCCGTCGAGCCGCACGTTGGGCCTCAGGTGGTAGTTCACGTCGATACCGCCGGTGGTGCTGAGGTAGGCCGCCGCGCCCTGCAGCGCCGAATCGTCGATCGTCCGGCGGATGAACGGCTTGACCCACAGTTCCTTCAGCGGGTTCCAGTAGCCGGTCAGGCCGAAGGTCGGCGCGCTGATGGTCGAGAACTGGCCGGCGGCGTAGGTCTGCTGCAGGTAGCCCGCGAACGCCTCGACCGCGGTCAGGCCGCCGAGATCGATGACGACGCCGCCGACCACGTCGAAGCCGTTGGACGAGCGGTCGAGCCCCGAGCTGTCGAGCTGGAAGTAGCGGCGCTGGTTGAGGCCGCCGCGCACCCACGCCTCGTAGCCCGGCGAGAACTCGTAGCCGAGGCGCAGCGCCTCGCGCCACTCGTTGCGGTTCCGGTCGGTGTTGGGGATCACGCCCTGCGCCGGCCCGAGCCCGTTGTTGAAGAAGCTGTAGTTGTCGAAGCGGCCGTCGAGGCGGACGTTGAAGCGGTTGAAGGCCTGGAAGTAGCCGACGTTGGCGCTCGACTGGTTGTAGACCGTGACCGGCAGGCCGATGCCGCTCGGCGTGTTGGGCGTGCCGAACTCGTCGTGCCGCCGGTTCCACGACAGGCCGCCGTAGACGTTCCAGTTGCGCTGGATGTCGAGCCGGCCGTCGGCGCCGATCGAGGCGTCCTGGTAGTTGTTCAGCGGTCCGTTGACGCTGTACAGGCCGAACCCGCCCTTGGCGTAGGCGTTCAGCATGTGGTTGCCCCAGTCGGAGCGCAGCTCGAGCATCGGGTTGATCAGCTGGACGAAGCCCGCCTGCTTGCCGGTCGCGTTCGAGGTCGCGTAGATGTTGTCGTTGAAGACCTCGTCGGCCTCGATCGAGCCGAACAGCTTGAAGCCGCCGAGGCGCACGCCGGTCGGGTTGTAGCTCTCGGATTCGCGGACGCTGGCGCTGCGGTTGTCGGGCCGCTCGGTGCGCTGCATCGGCTGGCCGACCGCACCCGGCACCTGGGCCGCGACCGGGGCGACCGTTCCGACCAATCCCATCAGCGCACAGACCAGCGGACCGAATCGAACCACGTTTGCAGCGTTCATTCCCGTTCCCCGGTTTCGTTTCAGGCGTGGCGGCGACACTAGCGACAGAGTCGCCGACGCCGATACACCGAATATGAAAGCGGGCGGGGTGACCATTCAGCGACTACTGTTCAGGCCCCCCGAATTGGCGTAGATTTTTCGCACTTTTCCAGCAGATAACGGGCTCGGCTGTACGCAAATGGACCAACGACACGTGACGCGGCGACTCTCGGTCATCGGGCTCGGTTACGTCGGCTTGCCGGTCGCCACCACGTTCGCGAGGCTCGGCCAGTCGGTCGTCGCCTTCGACATCGACAAGCGCCGCATCGCCGAGCTCGCCGCCGGCCACGACCGCACCGACGAGGTCGCGGCGGCCGACCTCAAGTCCCCCACCCTGCTCTTCACCAGCGATCCCGAGGACCTGCGCAAGGCCGACTTCCACATCGTCACCGTGCCGACGCCGATCGACGCCAGCAAGCAGCCCGACCTCGAGCCGCTGCGCGGCGCCTCGCGCACGATCGGCAGGTCGCTCAAGAAGGGCGACATCGTGGTCTACGAATCGACGGTCTTCCCCGGAGTCACCGAGGACGTCTGCATCCCGGTGCTGGAACAGGCCTCCGGCCTGAAGTGGAAGGTCGACTTCAACGTCGGCTACTCGCCCGAGCGCATCAACCCGGGCGACAGGGAACGCCGCTTCGACAACATCCTGAAGATCGTCTCGGGCGACACGCCGGAGACGCTGGACATCGTCGATCGCGTCTACCGCAGCGCCGTCACCGCCGGCACCCACCGGGCGCCGTCGATCAAGGTCGCCGAGTTCGCCAAGGTGCTGGAGAACACCCAGCGCGACATCAACATCGCCCTGATCAACGAGGTCGCCCTGATCTCCGACCGGCTGCACATCGACACCCGGGACGTGCTCGACGCCGCCGGCACCAAGTGGAATTTCCTGCCCTTCAAGCCGGGGCTGGTCGGCGGCCACTGCATCGGCGTCGACCCCTTCTACATCGCCCACAAGGCCGAGGAGGTCGGGTACCACCCGCACGTCATCCAGTCCGGCCGCCGCGTCAACGACAGCATGGGCTTCTACGTCGCCAACCGGGTCGCCCGCTCGATCATGCGCCGCGCCGGGACCGGCCGGCCGGTGGTGACGGTGCTGGGCGTGACCTTCAAGGAGAACGTGCCCGACATCCGCAACACCCGCGTGGTCGACATCGTGCGCGAGCTCGAGGATTTCGGCATCGCCGTCCAGTTGCAGGACCCCGAGGCCGACGGCGACCTGCTGCACGAGGAGTACGGGCTGTCGCTGACGCCGCTGGACCGGCTGCAGCCGGCCGACGCGATCGTGATCGCGGTCGCGCACAAGCCGTACCGCGACGGCGGCTGGTCGCTGGTAAAGCCGCTCCTGAAGTCGGGCGTCGGCTTCGTGGCCGACGTGCCCGGGCTGCTCGATCGCGCCTCGACCCCGGAAGGCGTGACCCTGTGGCGTCTGTAGAGGCCGCGCCGCGGGGCAAGTCCAGCCCGGCGATGCTGGCGCGCCTGCTGCGCCTGCGCCAGTGGATCAAGAACGGCTTCGTGCTGGCGCCGCTGTTCTTCGGCGTCGAGCTGCTGAACCGCCAGGCGCTGTCGCACGCCGCCGCCGCCTTCGCGATTTTCTGCCTGGTCTCGAGCGCGATCTACATCTTCAACGATTGGCGCGACGTCGAGGCCGACCGCGCCCACGTCGAGAAGCGGCATCGGCCGCTGGCATCCGGCGCGGTCTCGCCGGCGGCCGCCGCGATCCTGTTCGCCGTCCTGGTCGGGCTGGCCTGCGCGATCGGCGCGGTGGTGGACCTGCCGCGCGGCTTCTACGGCACGCTCGCGGTCTACGTGGCGATCAACGTCGCCTACTCGCTCGGCCTCAAGCAGGTGTCGCTGCTGGAACTGTTCCTCGTCGCCTCGGGCTTCGTGCTCCGCGTCATCGCCGGCGGCTACGCGACCAAGATCCACCTGTCGCCGTGGATCCTGATCGCCACCGCGATGGTGGCGCTGCTGCTCACGGTCGGGAAGCGGCGCGGCGACATCGCCGGCAAGAACGACGTGACCCACGGCCGCCGCTCGCTGGCGCAGTACAACGTCGCCTACCTCGACCTCGTGCTGGCTGCGCTGACCGGCGGCACGCTGGTGGTCTACCTGCTGTACTGCGTCTCGGACTCGGCGGTCGAGCGGTTCGGCGCCTCGGTCCTGCTGACGTCGCTGCCGGTCGCGATGGGCCTGCTGCGATACCTCCAGCTGGTGCTGGTGATGAACAAGGGCGCCGCGCCCACCGACCTCGTGGTGCAGGATCCCGGCCTGGTCGGCATCGTCGCGATCTTCATCGCTATGTTCGGGGTGCTGATCTACTTCTAGGTGTCGAGCGTGCCCAGGAACTGGCGGCGACGGTCGCGCAGGACCAGGCAGGTCAGCCGACCGCTGACGAAGGCACCGGTGTCGACGTTGATCCGCGAGCCGCGATCCTGGGGCAGGTCGCAGATCGTGTGACCGTGGACCACCACCTTCCCCGGCAGCGGATTGGCGGCGCGCAGGAACTCGTCGCGGATCCACAGCAGGTCGCGGCGATCCTGGCGCTCGAGCGGCACGCCCGGCCGCACCCCGGCATGGACGAAGACGTAGTCGCCGACCGCGTGGTGCAGCGTGCAGTTGCGGTAGAAGGCCAGGTGCTCGGGTGGCAGCGCCGCCACCAGGGCGGCGCGCAGCTCGGCCGCGCGGTCGGGACTGGTCGGCAGGGCGCGCAACGGCACGCCGTAGGACATCAGCGTCTCGAGGCCGCCGTAGCCCAGCCAGTCCATACCGCCCTCGCGATCGTCGACGAAGTCGAGCAGCGCCTCCTCGTGGTTGCCGAGCAGGCGGACGGTGGCGAAGCCCGGCAGCGGGTCCGACAGCAGCCGCTCGACCACGCCCCGGCTCGAAGTGCCGCGGTCGATGTAGTCGCCCAGGAACACCAGGGTCCGCGCGGCGTCCGCCGGGTGACGCGCGGCGTCGGCGGCGATGCGCCGGAGCAGCGCGTCGAGCAGGTCGGCGCGCCCGTGGATGTCGCCGACCGCGTAGACGGCATGCCCCGGGGGCACTGAGGCCGCCTCGGCGGGCGGCCTCGAGCGATTGAGCCAGCGTGTCCAGAACGGAGGCGTGGCCGCCTACCGCTTCGCGAGCTTCAGGTTCGGCCGGGGCTGCGGACCGGGCGTGTCGGCGCCCGCCCCGTAGTAGCCGCGGTAGCGCGAGTAGTAGTCGCCGTGGTCGCCGTAGCCGTAGCGCGCGTGCTTGGCCAGGTTGACCCGGTTGATCACGACGCCGACATGGTTCGTCACCGCGACCAGCGCCGCGATCGCGGTCTTCACCACCTCGCGCGGCGTCTTGGCCCACTGCACGATGAACACCGTGTAGTCGGCGAGGCGCGAGATGATGCGCGCGTCGGACACCGCCATGACCGGCGGACTGTCGAGGATCACGAGGTCGTAGCGCTCGGCGAAGGTCGCCAGCGCGGCCTTCATGGCGTGCGACTCGAGGATTTCCGGCGCGTTCGGCGTGTTGGGCCGGGCGAGGATGTAGTCGACGCCCGAGTTGTCGTGGCGGCGCGTGCACTCCTCGAGGGTCTTGAGGCCCATCAGGTAGTCGTCGATCGTGCCGCCCCGGTCCTTGAGGCCTAGCGCCGCCGACATGCGCGCCTGGCGCAGGTCGAGGTCGACGATCAGGACGCGGCGCGACGCGTTCATCTTGGTCAGCAGGCCGCCCAGCGCCGCGACGAAGGTGGTCTTGCCCTCGCTCGGCGTCGACGACGTGATCGCGATGACCCGCGGCGGCCGGTCGAGGCTGCCGAGGCTGATCGCGGTGAACACCGCGCGGATCGCTTCCGCGGCCGGCGACGTGGTGTTCTCGAGCACGTGCGCGACCACGTTGGAGCGCACGGACGCCGCGCCCTTGACCTCCGGCACCATGCCGAGGACACCGACGCCGGTGGCCTCCTCGACCTGGGAGGCCGAGCGGAACACCCGGTCGAGCTTCTCGGCGGCGACCGCGCCGGCCATGCCGAGCAGGCAGCCGATCACGAACGCGGCGAGCAGGCCGGTCTTGTAGTTGGGCGACGACGGCGCGCCCGAGGGCTGGGCATAGGCCAGGATGCGGGCGTCGGCACGCTGGATGTCCTGCTGCTCGCGCAGTTCCTTGAAGCGGTTCAGGAAGCTCTCGTAGAGCGTGCGGTTCGACTGCGCCTCGCGCTCGAGCTGCTTGAGCTCGGCCTCGTACTGGCTGGCGGTGCCGGACACGACCGCGGCCTTGTCGACCAGCTCCTTGAGCTCGTCCTCCTCGGCCTTGGCGGCATCGAGCTCGGCCCGCACGGCCAGCGTGATGCGCTGGGTCTCGCTCAGGAAGCGGGCACGGATCGAGGCCAGCTCGCTGCGAGCCTGGATCATGCGCGGGTGGTTGTCGCCCAGCATGGCGCCGAGCTCGGCCATCTTGCGGTTGATCTCCACGTCCTGCACGCGCAGCGCGGCCAGGGTCGTGTTGCCCGCGACCTCGGCGATGTTGGCGATCTCGCCCGGGTTCAGGCTGGCGCGGCTCAGCGCCACCAGGCGGGCTTCGCGCTCGATCCGCTTGGAGCGGGCGGCGACGTACTTGGCGTTGAGGTCGTTCAGCGTCTGCGACGACATCGTGCCCTCGGGGCTGCCGGCCAGGCCCTTGTCGCGACGGTAGGACGACACCGCCTCTTCCGCGACCTGGAGGTTGCGGCGCAGTTCGGCGAGGCGCTGCTCGAGCCACTCGGTGGCGCGGCGGTTGGCCTCGTTCTTGGTGTCGATCTGGTCGGCGAGGTAGGCCTCGGCCAGCGCGTTGGCGATGCGTGCCGACATCGCGCCGTCCGGGCTCTCGACCGTGACGAGGATGACGAAGGTGCGGCCCAGCAGGGTGACGCTGAGATGGCTGGCGACGGCGCCGATCGCGGCGCGGCGGCGCGGGTCGCTCTCCTCGTTGGCGCGGCCGCTGCGGGCCGCCGCCTGGTTCGCCGGCTGCGGCTTCGGGGCCGGCGCCAGCAGCGTCGAGATGCCGGTCGCCCACAGCTCGCGCAGCGGCGCGAAGGCGCTGTCGATGAAGCCCGGCGGCTTGGTGCCGTTGAAGTCGGGGTTGTTGGCGAGGCCGAGCCTGTCGACGACGCGGCCGATCAGGAACTCGGACTGGATGACCTCGAGCTCGCTCTGGATCGCGCCCAGGTTCATGGTGTCGACGCCCGACAGCGCGGCCTCGGTGCTGACGACCTTGAAGGTTCGCGTGTCGAGCAGCAGGCGGGCCGAGGCTTTGTACATCGGCGTGGCCTGGGCGATGATCAGCGCCATCAGCGCCACCGCCACCAGGCCGCAGCCGACGATCAGGGCCTTGCGGCGGTTGAGCAGCCGCAGCCACTCCCAGAGCTCGTTCGGAGCCTCGTTCGGGCGCAGGGGCGCGAGACCGCCCGGCTCCGAGGCCGGCACGATCCGGTTGATGCCGCCATCATCGATCTGGTCGGCCTTAGGAAACGATCCCATCCCACATCACTCCGCGACTAGAGTCCTCGCGACGAGAGCCCTGCTACGGCACCGCGCCCGCACTTGAGCGCGAGCGCTGCACCCACCTATGTCACCGGGCGGCACGAAGCCGCCCCCCGAACCTGGCGCCGGCCCCGGAGGCCGGCCCGCCGTCAGAACCACCTCTCCGGCACGCGGAGGATGTCGCCCGGTCCGAGCGGCGTGTCCTCCGTCACCGTTTCCTCCATCCCGCGCGTCTGGTTGAAGCGCTGGATCGTCATCCGGACCTTCGACGCGCGCCGGGTGAAACCGCCGGCGATCGCCACCGCCTGCGCGACGTTGATGCCCGACACGTAGGGGAACGACCCCGGCTTGCCGACCTCGCCCAGCACGTAGAACGGGCGGCGGGCCACCAGGTCGACGCTGAGGCGCGCGACGCGCAGCAGGTTGTCCGCCCGGTACCTGTTGCGCAGCAGTTCCTCGACCTCGGTCGTGGTCATGCCGACGACCTGCTGGCGACCGGCCATGCGCACCGAGATCATGCCGGCCGAATCGACCTCGTACTCGGCCGACAGCTCGGGATCCGACAGCACGATGACGCGCACGCGGTCGCCCGGCGCGAGCCGGTACTCGGCCATGCGGATGGTCTGCGTGTTCTGCGACGGCTGCTGCAGCGTGTTGACGCTCATCGGCGCGTCGGGATCGCAGGCGGCCAGCCCCAGCCCGAGCATGAGGGCGACGGCGAGCTGCCGGCCGAACTTGACCGACAGGAGCCGAGACAGGAAAGCGGACAAGATGTTCACGGCATCACCGTCGAATGACCAGTCGGATGGAGAAAAGGCTGCGGTTGTACTGGGGACCACCGGTTGCCACGTCGGACGACCAGCCCTGGGTGTACTCGTACACCGGGCCGATCGAGTATTGCGGCCGGACCTCGTAGAGGGCGCCGATGGAGCCCTTGAAGAAGTAGTCGGTGCGCGGCGGCGTGCCCGTCCCCGGGACCGGCGTGTAGACCGCGGTATTGTAGGACAGGCCGCCCACCATCTTCCACGGGTAGTGGACGTCGTACACCCAGTCGACGCCGAGCACCGTCGACACGTAGTTCTGGTAGTTGGTGAGCGCCGACTCGTTGATCGACCGGCTGATCGACGGCCGCAGGATCAGGGGTTCGTAGCCGTTCCAGGTGCCGCCGAGGTTGAACGTGCCCGCCGAGGTCGTCGAGCCGTCCGAGTAGTAGGACTGGCTGGTGTAGCCGATCGAGGCGTCGAGCGAGGTCCGCTTGCCGATCGTCATCGAGCCGCCGACGTTCATGTTGTAGCCGTTCGAATCGCGCTGCTGGTTGGCGCTGTTGACCTGGTCGGCGTAGACGCGCTGGTTGAGGCCGGGCGAGATGAAGACGTTGATGCCCTCGAGGATCTCGTAGCCGAGCGTCACGGCCTCGACGTACTCGGTGCGGTTTCGGCTGGCCGCGGGCAGGCCGAGCGAGCTGATGGTGCTGTAGTCGTAGTACCAGTACTTAAGGAAGCTCTGAACAACGGATCGCGATGAGGCCTTCGGGCCGCATTGGTGCCGG
>CAYQRL010000042.1:0-17743 GCA_964420105.1 uncultured Reyranella sp. | reverse complement strand
CAGGAAGATGGCGTTGAACGGCACCTGCTGGGCGGCGAGGTTGCACACCACCATCAGCGGCCCGAAGGCCAGCAGCGCGCCCTTCACGGCGCCCTGCCAGTGGCGTTCGAACCAGCCCTTGCCGACGCACATCACGGCGCTGGTCAGGCCGAAGCCGAACATCGCGAGGCTGACCACCAGCGAGCCGAAGTGGGCCCACGAGCCCACCGAGAACACGCGCATGATGCCGATCTGCAGCGCGATGATGCTGCCGGCGACCAGGCCTACGGAAAGGTAAAAGGAAAGCGGCGGGCGATGGTCGAGATCGACCGTGACGGTCAAGGGGGGCTCCGTTCTTTTGGGCCGACGTTGCGGCCAAGACGGGCTGCGCGTCGGTTACGCGCAGCCCCTCGACGCACCCGCTCTAGCGGTTGTGCGTTCCGACGATCTTGTCGCCTTCGAGCTTCGTGAAGGGCACGAACGGCACGATCTTGCCGCCGTAGATGTCCTCGCGGCTGGTCGTGATGGAGCCGTCGGCGGCCTGGGTCTTGGTGACCTTGAGCACGCGCTGGGCGCCCGGCGGGCCGACCGGGATGACCATCAGGCCGCCGGCCTTGAGCTGCTGCAGCAGCGGCGGCGGCACGTGGTCGATGCCGCAGGTCACGATGATCTTGTCGAACGGACCGGCCTCGGCCCAGCCGTAGTAGCCGTCCGCCGCCTTGGTCTTGATGTGCTTGAACTCGGTGTAGCCCTTGTCGATCAGCTTGTCGTAGAGCGCCCGGGTACGGGCGGCCAGCGGCGCGATGATCTCGATCGTGTAGGCGTTCTCGGTCAGGTTGGCGATGTACGCCGACTGCACGCCCGAGCCGGTGCCGATCTCGAGCACCTTCTCGCCGCGCTTGACGTCGATCACGTTGGTCATGCGGCCCTGGATGTGCGGGCCGGACATGGTCACGCCGTAGCCGATGTCGAGGAAGGCGTGCTCGTAGGCGCGCTTGTGGATCGCCGGGTTGATCGAGGCGAATTCCTCGCGCGGCGTCAGCAGGAAGGCACGGATGGTCGCCGCCCCCCAGATGTCCTTGTTCCTGACCAGCGCCTGGAAGCGGTCCCAGCGCTGGCCGAGGAACACCGGGTCCTCGCCGCGGGCCTTGCCCCAGGCGATGAAGTTGTCGCGGGTGTCGGTGGGCGGGTTGAGGTCCCAGCTGTAGGGCTGGATGGCCGCGGCCGAAGCCGTCGTCGAGACCAGGCCGGCGGCAGCCAGCGCCGCGCTACCGGAGACGAAGGTGCGTCTCTTCAAGATATCCTCCTTGGCGCGGACCCCAAAAACTGGCGGGGAAACCGGGGGCAACCGCACGTCGAATTGATACGGGAATTGTGGCGGATTTGCCAGTGCGCCCGTGCTACGGGCAGCATTGAAAATATTCAATGAACCGGGAGCCGCTTCGATGACCAGCCGTGTGACCAGCCGAGTGACCCGCCGTGCCGCCCTCGCCGGCGCCCTCGCCCTGCCCGCCGCCCCCCTGCTGGGGTCGCTCCCGGGCCACGCCCAGGCCGCCTGGAAGCCGACCCAGGGGGTCAAGATCATCGTTCCCGCCGCTCCCGGCGGCACCACCGACATCGTCGGCCGCATGCTGGCCAGCCACCTGCAGGCGGCCTGGGGCCAGTCCTGCGTGGTCGAGAACAAGTCGGGCGCCGGCGGCGTCATCGGCTCGGCCGAGGTCGCCAAGGCGGCCCCCGACGGCCACACCGTCCTGATGGGCAACATCGGGCCGCAGTCGATCGCCTATTCCCTGTACCGCAACATGCCCTACACGCCGGCCAGCCTGGTGCCGGTGTCGAACGTGATCGCCACCCCCAACGTGCTGGTCGTCCACCCCTCGGTGCCGGCGAACACGATCCCGGAGTTCGTGGCCTGGCTGAAGGCGCAGAACGGCAAGGCATCCTATGCCTCTTCCGGCACCGGCCAGTCGCCCCACCTGTCGGCCGCCTGGTTCCTCCAGCTGACCGGCACCAAGGCCGAGCACATCCCCTACCGCGGCGCCGGCCCGGCCCTGCAGGACCTGGTCGCGGGCGTCACCCAGTTCTTCTTCGACAACCTGACGACCGCGATCGAGTTCGTGCGCGCCGGCAAGCTGCGGGCGCTCGGCCTCACGTCGGCGCAGCGCAATCCCCTCACCCCGGACCTGGTGCCGATCCGCGACACCATGCCGGAGCTCAAGCCATTCGACGTGTCGGCATGGTTCGGCGTCTTCCTGCCGGCCGCCACGCCGCGGCCGGTGGTCGACTCGCTGAACGCCCAGCTGAAGGCCTGGCTCGACGACGCCAAGACCCGGGAGCGCTTCAACACGATGGCCGGCTTCCCGGCCTACGGCACGCCCGAGCAGTTCGCCGCCTTCGTCGCCGAGCAGATCGCCCGCTGGAAGGGCGTCATCGACCGCGAGGGGCTCAAGCTCGACGTGAACTGAGCCTTCAGGCCTCCGCCGGCTTCAGCGTCAGCGTGAACGCCGCGCCGCCGGTCGGGCGGTTGGCGACCGAGACCGTGCCCGCGTGGGTCTCGGCCACCCGCGCGACGATGGCGAGGCCGAGGCCGCGGCTCTCCGGCCGGGTGCGGTCGCGACGCCAGAAGCGGCGGAAGATGGTGTCGCGCTCGGCCTCGGCGACACCCGGCCCGTCGTCCAGCACCCGGACCACGCCGCCGTCCAGCACCTCGACCTCGATCGAGCCGTCCGCCGGCGCGTGACGGATCGCGTTCTCGACGAGGTTGCGCACGGCCCGGAACAGCGCCTCGGAATGGCCGCGCACCCAGACCGGGTGCTCGACGCCGGTGAGGGCGATGCTCCTGGACTGGGCGACGGCGACCGGCGCCATGAAGGCGACGGCGTCGGCGCACACCGCCTGGAGATCGGCGCGCGCGTTGCCGACCACGAGGCTCTCGAGCTCGGCGATGTCGAGCACCTGGTTGACGATCCGGGTCATGTTCTCGAGGTCGGCACGCAGCGCGTCGCGCAGCGGCCCGGGATCGAGCGAGTCGACGCGGGCGCGGATGATGGTGAGCGGCGTGCGCAGCTCGTGCGCCATGTCGGCGGTGAAGTCGCGCTGGGCGCGGAACCCCTTCTCGAGGCGGTCGAGCGCGGCGTTGACCGCGTGCACCAGCGGCACGATCTCGGTCGGCATGCTGGTCTCGGGCAAGCGGACCTCGGTGCTGGTCGGGCCGATCGCGGCAGCGGTGGTCGAGGCCTCGCGCACCGGCTCGAGCACGCGGCGGAAGATCAGGATGTCGATCAGCAGCAGCGCCAGCAGCAGCGGGAAGGTGATCCACATCACGTTGGGAAAGAACGAGGCGACGATGTCGTCGATGATGACGTCGCGGTGCGACAGGTCCTGGCCGACCTGGACCTGGTAGGTGCGTTCGTCGATCGTGCGCGACACGGTCACGCCGAACAGCACCGAGCCGGTGCTGCGCCGGCGCATCGTCCAGTCGCCGGCATGGTTCTCGCCCGGCGGGAACAGGGCGCCGCCGTCGGGGCGCGACGAGAACAGCACCTTGCCGTCCGGACCGATCACCGCGTAGGCATAGAGCCCGTAACTGCCGGCATAGAGCGGCCGCATCTCGGGCGGGATATCGAGCGAGACGCCGCCGGCCGGTGCCTGCCGCAGGTAGCCGCTGACCGTCACCGCCTGGCCCATCAGCGCGTCGCGGTGCAGGCCGTTGGCGGCCTCGTTGAGCAGCCAGTAGAGCGCCAGCGGCATCAGCACCGAGATGACGCCGACCGCGACGACGTGCAGCGCGACGACGCGGCTCAGGATCGACCGGAAGCGCTTCAAGCCGTCCTGTCCTCCGACAGCAGGTAGCCGACGCCGCGCACCGTGTGGACCTTCACCGTGGCCCCTGCATCGGCCAGCATCTTGCGCAGGCGGTGGACGTAGACCTCGACGGCGTTGGATCCGACGTCGCCGGACAGGCCGAACAGGTGATCCTCGAACAGCCGCTTGGGCGCGACGTTGCCGCTGCGCCGCAACAGGATCTCGAGCACCGCCGTCTCGCGCGCCGGGAACGGCCGCACCACGCCGCCGATGCTGACCTGCCGTCCCTCGGTGTCGAGCGCGACGTTGCCGAAGGTCAACTGGCGGCCGAGCAGGTTGTCGGAGCGGCGCAGCAGCGCCTGCAGCCGCGCGATCAGCTCCTCCATCGCGAACGGCTTGGCGAGGTAGTCGTCGGCGCCCTCGCGCAGGCCGGTGACGCGGTCGCTGACGCCGTCTCGCGCCGTCAGTACCAGCACCGGCGTCGAGTCGCCGCGCCGCCGCAGGTCGCGCAGCAGGCTGAGCCCGTCGGCGTCGGGCAGGCCGCGGTCGAGCACGACGGCGGCGTAGCGCAGGGCGCTGAGCGCATGGTCGGCGTCGGCGGCGGTGCCGACCGCGTCGGCCGAGAAGCCGCCCTGCGCCAGCCCCTTCTTCAGGAGCGCGACGAGCTCGTCGCTGTCCTCGACCAGCAGCACCCTCATGCCGTCATCCTAGCACGGCCCCGCTTCTCACACGGGCTGCAGAACGCTACACCTGCGCGGTGACCGCGACCGACGATTTCATCGACCTCGGCGACCGCCGCCTGCGCGTGCGCCGGCTGCAGCCGGGGGCCACCGACGGGCTCGACCGCACCACCCTCGTGTTCCTGCACGAGGGGCTGGGCTGCATCGAGATGTGGCGCGACTTCCCGCAGAAGCTGTGCGACGCCACGCGCTGCAACGGCCTGGTCTACGACCGCACCGGCTACGGCCGCTCCAGCCCGTGGCCGGCCGCCCCGGGCGTCCGCTACATGGAGATCGAGGCCGACGACGTGCTGCCGCGCCTGCTGGCGGCGACCGGCATCGAGGACTGCGTGCTGGTCGGCCACAGCGACGGCGGCACGATCGCCCTGAACTACGCCGGCCGCGACCCCGAGCCGCTGCGTGCCGTGGTGACGCTGGCCGCGCACGTGGTCAACGAGCCGGTCTGCGTGTCGAGCATCGAGGCGGCGCGCGCCGCCTTCGACGGCGGCGACCTCCGGGCGCGGCTGGCCCGCTACCACGGCGACAACACAGAGGGCGCGTTCCGCCTGTGGTCGGAAGCGTGGCTGGCGCCGGGCTTCGAGCCGATGGATGGCGACGGCCGGCTGCCCGGCGTCGCCGTACCGGTGCAGGCGATCCAGGGCGAGGACGACGAATACGGCAGCGAACTGCAGCTCGGGCTGATCGCCGGCAAGGTCGGCGGCTACTGCGAGACCCGCCTGGTCCCCGACTGCGGCCACAGCCCGCACCTCCAGCAACCGGCCTACGTGCTGGGCGAGATCGCCCGCTTCATCGCCCCGCTGGCGCTGGCCGGCTGACCCCGTCGCCCGGCCTCTCCCCGGACAGGAGCTGCGCCCTACAGCCGCTTGAGTTCGCTGGTCGCGGCCCAGTTGAACTCGGAGATGGTCGGGCAGCGCGCCTCGGTGAGCTGCAGCTGCTCGCGGGCGCGGGTGCGGTCGCCGCGGCGCAGCGCGTCCATGGCGATGAAGAAGGCCGAGGCGCACTTGCCGTTGGCGCGCTTGGCCGCCTCGTCGGTCTCGGCCGCGACCTCGAGCGCGCCGGCGGTCGTCCGGCCGAGCAGGAAGGCGGCGATCGGCGCCGGCCACTCGCCCAGCGTCTCGGCGCCGAGGTCGCGGGCCAGCGGGCCGCGGGCATCCTGCCGGGCACGCATCAGCGCCGCCGTCCGCCACAACAACGGCGCCAGGCGCGAGCGCAGCGTTGTCCGGCCCTCCAGCGTCGAGTCGAACTCGGCAGCGGCCTCGGCATAGCGGCCGAGGTTGAAGTGGACGAGGCCGCGGTAGAACTGGGCGGTGCGCCGGTTCACCGGGTTGGTGGCGCCGGCCTCGGCGCGGTCGAGCAGGCCGAGCGCGCGCGGGAAGTCGGCCAGCTGCATGTAGACCTGGGCCTGGGCGATGGTCAGCCAGGCGTCGCCCGGCTTCTGCGACAGGGCGCTGTCGAGGGTGCGCAAGGCCGCCGCGCGGTCGCCGCCGCCGGCCAGCTCCGGCAGGGTGCCGGACAGGACCAGCTGCCAGGCGCTCGGCAGCACCTTGCCCATCTCGGCGATGTCCTTGTCGCTGTCCGCCTGGCGACCCTCGCGGCTGAGCTGGTAGGCGCGGATCGACAGGTAGACCGAGCGGTCGAAGGCCGACAGCTTGCCGCTCGACAGGATCTTGTTCAGGGCCTCGAGGCTGGCCGCCCGGCCGTCGGGCGGCAGGGCCGGCTCGACCGGCAGCCGGCCGACCTCGCGACCCACGTCGCGGCCAACGTCCCGGGTCGAGGAGTCCCACGACTCGACGGCGTTGCGCTGCGCCGAGGCCCCGGCCGGGACCGTCACCGCCAGTGCAAAAGCCGCCAGAATTCGAGCCATTTTCGGCTGCATCCCGGCAATCTGGCACAATGGCGCCGCCCCCGCATCCGCCGATTGCCTGCCGGTGCGGGTACCCCTATTTTGCCCCCGCCCAACGAATTTTCTTCCAGGAGTGAGAACCAATGGCCGCCGCCCATCCCAACAGCTTCAAGGCCCGCAAGACGCTGAAGGTCGGCAGCAAGAGCTACACCTATTACAGCCTCAAGGCGGTCGAAAAGGCGGTCGGCGACCTCAGCCGCCTGCCGTTCTCGCTGAAGGTGCTGATGGAAAACCTCCTGCGCAACGAGGACGGCACGACCGTCAAGAAGGCCGACATCGCCGCCTTCGCCGGCTGGTTGAAGAACGGCAAGTCGACCAAGGAGATCAACTTCCGCCCGGCCCGCGTGCTGATGCAGGACTTCACCGGCGTCCCGGCCGTGGTCGACCTCGCCGCCATGCGCGACGCCATGAGCAAGCTCGGCGGCGATCCCAAGAAGATCAACCCGCTGGTCCCGGTCGACCTCGTCATCGACCACTCGGTGATCGTCGACAACTTCGGCAACCAGAGCGCGTTCAAGGCCAACGTCGCGCTGGAGTACGAGCGCAACCTCGAGCGCTACCAGTTCCTGCGCTGGGGCCAGATGGCGTTCGACAACTTCCGCGTCGTGCCGCCGGGCACCGGCATCTGCCACCAGGTCAACCTCGAGTACCTGGCCCAGGTCGTGTGGACGAAGAAGGAAGGCAAGGAGACCATCGTCTACCCGGACACGCTGGTCGGCACCGACAGCCACACCACGATGGTCAACGGCCTCGCCGTGCTGGGCTGGGGCGTCGGCGGCATCGAGGCCGAGGCCGCGATGCTCGGCCAGCCGCAGCCGATGGTCATCCCCGACGTGATCGGCTTCAAGCTGACCGGCAAGCTGCGCGAGGGCGCGACCGCGACCGACCTCGTGCTGACCGTGACGCAGATGCTGCGCAAGAAGGGCGTGGTCAACAAGTTCGTCGAGTTCTACGGCGACGGCCTCGCCGACCTGCCGCTCGCCAACCGCGCCACCATCGCCAACATGGCGCCGGAGTACGGCGCGACCTGCGGCTTCTTCCCGATCGACGAGATCACCATCGGCTTCCTCAAGACCACCAACCGCGGCACCGTCGCCAAGCTGGTCGAGGCCTACGCCAAGAAGCAGGGCCTGTGGCGGTCGAGGAAGTCGCCGGACCCGGTGTTCACCGACACGCTGTCGCTCGACCTGTCCGAGGTCGAGCCCAGCCTCGCCGGCCCGAAGCGCCCGCAGGACCGCGTGCCGCTGTCGCAGGCCTCGGCGCAGTTCATCGCCAACATGGAGAAGGAGTTCGACCGGCGCGACGACGGCAAGCGCGTGAAGTGCGAGGGCGCCGGCTACGACCTCGGCCACGGCGACATCGTGATCGCGGCGATCACCTCCTGCACCAACACCTCGAACCCCTACGTCATGCTGGGCGCCGGCCTGATCGCGCGCAACGCGGCCAAGCTCGGCCTCAAGGCCAAGCCGTGGGTGAAGACCTCGCTGGCCCCGGGCTCGCAGGTCGTGACCGAGTACCTCGCGGCCTCGGGCCTGCAGAAGGACCTCGACAAGATCGGCTTCAACCTCGTCGGCTACGGCTGCACCAGCTGCATCGGCAACTCCGGCCCGCTGCCCGACCCGGTGACCAAGGCGATCAACGACGCCGACCTCGTGGCCTGCGCCGTCCTGTCGGGCAACCGCAACTTCGAGGGCCGCGTCAACCCGCTGACCCGCGCCAACTACCTCGCCTCGCCGATGCTGGTCGTGGTCTACGCGCTGGCCGGCTCGATGAAGATCGACATCACCAAGGACCCGATCGCCACGGCCAGGAACGGCAAGCCGGTCTACCTCAAGGACCTGTGGCCCTCGAACGCCGAGGTCCAGAAGGCGGTCGACAAGTTCGTCACGGCCAAGGCGTTCAAGAAGCGCTACGCCGACGTCTTCAAGGGCGACAAGTTCTGGCGCGGCATCAAGACCAAGCCCAGCCTGACCTACGCCTGGGACGACAAGTCGACCTACGTCCGCAACCCGCCCTACTTCGAGGGCATGGGCAAGACCCCGGGCGCGGTCGCCAACATCAAGGGCGCCCGCCCGCTCGGCCAGTTCGGCGACTCGATCACCACCGACCACATCTCGCCGGCCGGTTCGATCAAGAAGGACAGCCCGGCCGGCGCGTACCTGATGGAGCACGGCGTCCAGGCCAAGGACTTCAACCAGTACGGTACCCGCCGCGGCAACCACGAGGTCATGATGCGCGGCACCTTCGCCAACATCCGCCTCAAGAACGAGATGGTGCCGGGCGTCGAGGGCGGCTTCACCCACCACTACAAGACCGACCAGCCGGAGCCGATCTTCGACGTGGCGATGCGCTACAAGAAGGAACACACGCCGCAGATCCTGATCGCCGGCAAGGAGTACGGCACCGGCTCGTCGCGCGACTGGGCGGCCAAGGGCGTCAACCTGCTGGGCGTCAAGGCGGTGGTCTGCGAGACCTTCGAGCGCATCCACCGCTCGAACCTGGTCGGGATGGGCGTGCTGCCGCTGCAGTTCAAGGACGGCATGACGCGCAAGTCGCTCAACCTGACCGGCCACGAGAGCTTCGACGTCGGCGGCATCGAGGCCGGCCTCAAGCCCGGCATGGACGTGCCGCTGACCATCCACTACCGCGACGGCCAGACCAAGACCGTCACGCTGACCTGCCGCATCGATACCGCCGAGGAGATCGAGTACTTCAAGAACGGCGGCGTCCTGCACTACGTGCTGCGCAACCTCGCGCAGGCGGCCTGAGCCTCGCAGCGGCCATGGCGACGGGGCTCAGCGCTCACTTCGTCGCCATGGCGGGCAACAACGCCTGGGCCAACCACCGTCTGCTGACGGCCTGCCAGGCGTTGTCGCCGGAAGCGTTCGCGGCGCCGCGCACGGGATTCTTCCCGTCGCTGCGCGCGACGCTGAACCACATCCTGTGGGTCGACCTCTACTACATCGACGCCCTGCACCGCGATCCGACGGTGCTGTCCCGCTACGACGCGCCACCGCCCGACTATCCCGACGCCGCCAGCCTGTACGCCGCGCAGCGCGCCAGCGACCGCCGGCTGGTCGCGTTCTGCGAGCGCCAGACCGAGGCCAGCCTCGCCGAGCCGCTGGTCCTGCCGCGGCCCAACCGCACGCCGCCGCCGACCCCGGTCTCGTCGGTGCTCGAGCACCTGTTCCAGCACCAGGTCCACCATCGCGGCCAGGCACACGCCATGCTGAGCGGCACCGGCATCAAGCCGCCGCAACTCGACGAGTTCTTCCTCGCCGGCGAGGAGCACCTGCGGCGCGACGAGCTGCGGGCGCTGGGACTGCCGGAGCGCTGATGCGCCAGCGTGCCTCCTTCGCCGGCGCCGCGGTCGAGGTCAGCGACCTCGCGCGCTCGATCGCCTTCCACCGGCTGTGGCTGCCGATGCTCGGCTTCCGCCGCGTCTGGGCCAGCGCCGACCGGGTGATGTGGTCGCGCGGCTATGACCATTTCGTCATGCGCCAGGCCAAGGACGGCGTGTCGTACGGGCCGGGCGCGCTGTGGCTGGCCGTGGCCGCCGAGAGCCGCGCCCAGGTCGACCAGGTGTTCGCCGAGCTGCGCGACGCCGGGGCCGAGATCCTGCAGCCGCCGACCGAGCTCGACTACTTCGCGCCCGGCTACTACTCGGTCGCGTTCCGCGATCCCGACGGCGTGCCGATCGAGGTCGCGCACCGCTGGGAGGAGCTGCCCGAGGTCCCGGACGCCGAGCAGGTCCGCGTGCCCGGCCATGGCGTCACGCTGGGCGGCTACCTGTTCCGGCCGCAGGCCGGCCAGCCGCCGCACCCGGCGCTGATCCTGCTGCACGGTTTCGCCGGCCACGCCCACAACCTCGTCGGCCTGGCGCGCCGCGCCTCGGCCAACGGCTACGTCGCGCTGGCGCTGTCGCTGCGCGGCTGGCTCGGCTCGGAGGGCGAGAACGACCAGGGCCTGCGCCAGCCGCTCGACGTGCTGGCGGCGATCGACTGGCTGGCCAAGCGGCCGATGGTCGACGCCCACCGCATCGGCCTGGTCGGCGCCTCGATGGGCGGCCAGGTGGCGCTGCTGACCGCGGCGCACAAGCCGCCGATCCGCGCCGTCGCCTCCTACTTCGCGCCGACCGACCTCGCGCGCTGGCGCGACGCCAACCCGTTCATCCGCGACTACCTCGACGACCTGTGCGGCCCCGAGGGCCTGCCGGTGCGCTCGCCGCTGCTGCGGGTCGCCCAGATCGACGTGCCGGTGCTGCTGATCCACGGCGACCGCGACGAGAACGTGCCGGTTCAGCAGACGCTGGCCATGGCGGAGTCGCTCAAGGGTCATGGCAAGGATGTCGAAACGCTGGTCCTTGCCGGCGCCAGCCACTACTTCACCGAGCAGGAATATGGCATTGCGTTGCGCAAGCTGTTCGAGTTCCTGCGCCGCCATCTCAACCGGAGCTGATCCTTCATGCGCGTGTCCGAGGCCATCACTTCCCGCCGTTCCATGCGCGCGTTCAAGCCGGATCCCGTGTCGAAGGCCGACCTCGAGTGGATCGTCACCACCGCCAACCGCGCGGCGTCGAACGGCAACCTGCAGCCGTGGAAGCTGTACGTGACCATGGGCGAGGCGCGGAAGCGCCTGTCGGCGGCGATCCACAAGGCGATGGACGGCGGCGACAACGGCCCGGGCGCCGAGTACGACGTCTACCCGAAGCATTTCGCGCCGGTCTACGACGCCCGCCGCAAGCTGGTCGGCAAGCAGCTCTACACGCTGCTCGGCGTGCCCAAGGGCGACGCCGCCGGCATGCTGAAGCAGTTCAAGAAGAACTACGACTTCTTCGATGCCCCGGTCGGCATGATCCTGTGCGTCGAGCGCGGCATGGGCAACGGCCAGTGGATCGACTGCGGCATCTTCCTCGACCAGCTGATGCTGCTGGCGCGCGAGAAGGGCCTGCACACCTGCCCGCAGGCGGCGTTCAGCCGCTACCAGCACGTGGTGCGCCGCGAGCTCGGCATTCCCGACGACCAGGTCGTGATCTGCGGCCTCGCCATGGGCTACGCCGATCCGGACGCGATCCCGAACAACCTGATCACCGAGCGCGCCCCGATCGACGATTTCACGACCTGGATCACGGACTGAACCCGTCCAAAGTCGAATGGACCTGCCCGGCGGCGGCGGGCTAAAAATCCGGTAACCGACTGAAAAAACGTTGTTGCTGGAGGAAGAGCCATGTCCGACGACCTGATCGACGTCAGCCCGGAGTGGGCCCGCAAGGCCTACGTCGACGACGCCAAGTACAAGGCGATGTACGAGGCCTCGGTCAGGGATCCGGCCGGCTTCTGGGGCGAGCACGGCAAGCGCGTCGACTGGATCAAGCCGTACAGCGACGGCGCGGTGCGCGACGTCGATTACACCGGCGACGTCCGCATCCGCTGGTACCACGACGGCGTGCTGAACGTGTCGGCCAACTGCATCGACCGCCACCTCGCCAAGCGCGGCGACCAGACCGCCATCATCTGGGAAGGCGACGACCCGTCGCGCTCCAAGAACATCACCTACCGCGAGCTGCACGCCGAGGTCTGCCGCATGGCCAACGCCCTCAAGGAACTGGGCGTCAAGAAGGGCGATCGCGTCACCATCTACCTGCCGATGATCCCCGAGGCGGCCTACGCCATGCTGGCCTGCACCCGCATCGGCGCCGTCCACTCGGTGGTGTTCGGCGGCTTCTCGCCGGACAGCCTCGCCAACCGCGTCGTCGACTGCGACAGCGAGGTCATCATCACCGCCGACGAGGGCCTGCGCGGCGGCCGCCCGATCCCGCTCAAGGCCAACACCGACGAGGCGCTGAAGAAGTGCCCGGGCGTGAAGAAGGTGCTGGTGGTGCGCCACACCGGCGGCAAGGTCGGCTGGGACGCCGGCCGCGACGTCTGGTGGCACGAGATCGCCGCCAAGGTGCCGGCCGACTGCAAGCCCGAGCCGATGGGCGCCGAGGACCCGCTGTTCATCCTCTACACCTCGGGCTCGACCGGCAAGCCGAAGGGCGTGCTGCACACCACCGGCGGCTACATCGTGTTCGCGTCGATGACCCACCAGTACGTGTTCGACTACCACGACGGCGACGTCTACTGGTGCACCGCCGACGTCGGCTGGGTCACCGGCCACAGCTACATCGTGTACGGGCCGCTGGCCAACGGCGCGACCACGCTGATGTTCGAGGGCGTGCCGAACTACCCCGATTCCAGCCGCTTCTGGCAGGTCATCGACAAGCACCAGGTCAACATCTTCTACACCGCGCCGACCGCCATCCGCGCCCTGATGCGCGAGGGCGAGGGCCCGGTGAAGAAGGCGTCGCGCAAGAGCCTGCGCCTGCTCGGCTCGGTCGGCGAGCCGATCAATCCCGAGGCGTGGCTGTGGTACTACCGCGTGGTCGGCGACTCGCGTTGCCCGATCGTCGACACCTGGTGGCAGACCGAGACCGGCGGCATCCTGATCACGCCGCTGCCCGGCGCGACGAAGCTGAAGCCCGGCTCGGCGACGCGGCCGTTCTTCGGCGTCCAGCCGGTGATGGTCGACGCCGAGGGCAAGGAGCTCGAGGGCGCCACCACCGGCAACCTCTGCCTGGTGAACTCGTGGCCGGGCCAGATGCGCACCGTCTACGGCGACCACCAGCGCTTCATCGACACCTACTTCCGCACCTACCCCGGCAAGTACTTCACCGGCGACGGCGCGCGGCGCGACGAGGACGGCTACTACTGGATCACCGGCCGCGTCGACGACGTCATCAACGTGTCCGGCCACCGCATCGGCACCGCCGAGGTCGAGAGCGCGCTGGTCGCGCACAAGAAGGTGGCCGAGGCCGCCGTGGTCGGCTTCCCGCACGACATCAAGGGCCAGGGCATCTACGCCTACGTCACCCTGGTGGCGGGCGAGATCCAGACCGAGGAGCTGCGCAAGGAACTGGTCGCGTGGGTGCGCAAGGAGATCGGCCCGATCGCCACGCCCGACGTCATCCAGTGGGCGCCCGGCCTGCCCAAGACCCGCTCGGGCAAGATCATGCGCCGCATCCTGCGCAAGATCGCCGAGAACGACTTCGGCAATCTCGGCGATACCTCGACGCTGGCCGACCCGGGCGTGGTAGACGACCTGGTGAAGCACCGCGCCTCCTGAGGCGCCCCAAGGAGAACGAGCGACCGATGGCCCTTCCGACGATCCAGCAGCTGGCCGCGGACCTGGCCGCCGGTCGCACCTCCTCCCGCGCCCTCACCGAGGAGGCGCTGGCCCGCATCGCCGACCCGCGCGGCGAGGGCCAGCGCGCCTTCGTCAAGGTCTGGGCCGAGCAGGCGCTGGCCGCCGCCGACGCCAGCGACGCGCTGCGCCATGCCGGCATCGTGCCGTCGCTGCTGGCCGGCCTGCCGGTCTCGATCAAGAACCTGTGCGACGTCGCCGAGGAGACGACCCTGGCCGGGTCGAAGGCGCTCGACGACGCCGCCCCGGCCGAGGAGGACGCGCCGGTGGTCGCCCGCCTGCGCGCCGCCGGCGCGGTGATCGTCGGCAGCACCAACATGAGCGAGTTCGCCTTCTCGGGCGTCGGCTCCAACCCGCACTACGGCACGCCGGGCAACCCGGCCGACCGCAAGCGCGTCCCCGGCGGCTCGTCGGCCGGCGCCGCGGTCTCGGTCGCCGACGGCATGGCCGTCGCCGCGCTCGGCACCGACACCGGCGGCTCGGTGCGCATCCCGGCGGCGCTGTGCGGCCTCGTCGGCTTCAAGCCGACGGCGCGGCGGGTGCCGATCGACGGCGTGGTGCCGCTGTCGACCTCGCTCGACTCGATCGGCCCGCTCGCCGCCTCGGTCGAGTGCTGCGCCATCGTCGACGCGATCTTCGCCGCCGAGCCGGTGTCGATCCCGGTCTCCGCGCCGCTGGCCGGCCTGCGCCTCGCGGTACCGATGCACTTCGTGATGGACGATCTCGAGCCGGTGGTGGCCGCTGCCTTCGAGCGCTCGCTGAAGGCGCTGTCGGCGCTCGGCGTGCGGATCGACCACATCGACCTGCCCGAGCTCAACGAGCTGCCGTCGATCAATGCCAAGGGCGGCTTCGCGGCGTCCGAGGCCTATGCCTGGCACCGCAAGCTGATCGAGCGCCGCGGCAAGGACTACGACCCGCTGGTCTACCCGCGCATCATGCGCGGCAAGGACATGAGCGCGGCCGACTACATCGACCTCGTGGCGGCACGCGCCGACCTGCAGCGGCGCGTCTCGGCGATCACGGCGAACTACGACGCGGTGGCGATGCCGACCTGCGCCATCGCCGCGCCGACCCTCGAAGCGGTGTCGACGCCCGAGGGCTTCACGCGGAACAACCTGCTGCTGCTGCGCAACACCACGGTCGGCAACTTCCTCGACCGCTGCGCCATCAGCCTGCCCTGCCACGCCGCCGGCGAGCTGCCGGTCGGCTTCATGCTGATGGGCGAACCGATGGCCGACAAGCGCCTGCTCTCGATCGCCCGCTCGGTCGCGCCGGTGGTGCGGGCGGGGTAGTTCCCTCACCGTCATCCTGAGCGAAGCCGCCCGAGGGGCGGCGTAGCCGAGGGACCTTGCTTCCACGACTTGCCGCCTGCTTGTCGACGCAAGGTCTCTCCGCTCGGGCCTACGGCCCTCGGTCGAGATGACGGCGCTGAATCAATACCGCGGGTCGTCCGGGCGGCGCATGCGCCAGACCTTGTCGACCGTGGCGTACTCGCTGTAGCCCAGCCGCGCGATCGGGCGGAAGGACGGGATGTCGACGCGGCCGTCCTTGATGATGCTGTCGTCGATGTGGACGCCCACGACCTGGCCGAAGATGACCGAGCCGCGCTTGGCCTCGTTGCCCTTCTCGACCGGCAGTTCGATGGTGCGCCAGTACTTGCACTCCAGCGCCACCGGCGATTCCTTGACCCGCGGCGGCTTGACCAGCCGCGACGGCGCCGGGGTCAGGCCGGCCAGCTTCATCTCGTCGACGCCGAACGCCACCATCGACGTGGTGATGTTCATCTGCTCCTTGAGATCCTCGCTGACCATGTTGACCACGAACTCGCCGGTCGCCTCGGCGTTCATGCGGCTGTGCTTGGTCGGCGTGTCGCCGTAGGTGCCGGTGATCGCGAAGTAGACCATCGGCGGGAACTCGCCGACGCCGTTGTAGAAGCTGTAGGGCGCCAGGTTGACCCGGCCCTCGCGGTCGACCGTCGAGATCCAGCCGATCGGGCGCGGCACGATCAGCGCCTTCAGCGGGTCCTGGGCCAGGCCGTGGTCGCGCTTGGCGGCGTCGTAGAACATCTCTCGTCTCTCCCCTTCACGCTGCGGGCGGAACGTCGAACTGCCGTCCCGCCTCGGCCGCGGCCGCGTCGAAGGCGGCCTCCAGCCGCGGGTTCAGCCCGCGGCACGACCGTACGACATCGCGCGCCCAGACGACATACTCGCGCAGCCGCTCGATCGACCAGCCGGCCGGCGGGCTGGTCACGAGGCTGCGCAGGTTCGAGGTCTTGTCGGCGATCTTGAGCAGCCGGGCGCGCGTCGACTTGGACGCCGTCTTCTCGATCTGCAGGCGCTTGCGATCCTGCTTGGGCAGCGCCTTGTCGTCGGTGACCTCGGCGACCAGCGCGGCGACCTCGGGCCCGAAGCGCTCGACCAGGTCCTCGTAGGTCGAATCGGTATCCTCCAGCGTGTCGTGCAGCAGGCCGCCCAGCAGCAGCACGACGTCGTTGCCGTCGGTCGCCTCGGCCAGCAGCGAGGCGACCTCGGTGAGGTGGTTGACGTAGGGTTCGCTGCGCTCGCCCTTGCGGCGCTGCGCGACGTGCTGGCGGGCGGCGTAGTCGGCGGCCCGCGCCAGCAGGACCAGGTCGTTGCTCATGGGCACCCTACATGCGACCGGTCGCCCGTCTTGTCGAGCGGGCCGCGAGCCCCCATCCTCCGCGCCATGTCACGCACCATGAAGGCCCTGCTCGGCGCCTGGATCTTCGCCCTCGCCGTCGCCGCCGGCTGGATCGGCTGGGATGCCTGGCACGGCGGCAAGCCGTCGATCGGCGGGCCGTTCGCGCTCACCGACCAGGACGGCCGCACCGTCACCAGCGACAGCCTCAAGGGCAAGCCGACCCTGATCTACTTCGGGTTCACCTACTGCCCCGACGTCTGCCCGACGTCGTTGCTGCTGATGGAAACCGCGATCGAGAAGCTGGGGCCGGACGCGGCCAGGAAGGTCAACCTGGTCTTCATCACCATCGACCCGGAGCGCGATACCCCGGCCCTGATGAAGGGCTACGTCCCCAATTTCGGTCCGACCTTCATCGGCCTGACCGGGACGCCGCAGCAGGTCGCCGACGTCGCCCGGGCCTACCGGGTCTACTACCAGAAGGTGCCCGGCAAGGACGGCGGGCCCTACCTGATGGACCATTCGTCGATCGTCTACCTGCTCGACCGCAATGGCCGCTTCGTGACGCACTTCACACACGATGCAAAAGCCGAGGCGATTGCCGCTGCCGTAGGCAAACTCCTCTAGTGCCTCTTTCTTAAGCCTTTGAATTATCACGGATTGTGCGGTGCACAATTGGGGTGACACGGGTGCGCCGCAGCGTACAATCCGCAGCCCATGCTTTACGCTGCCTATGAACTCCAGCGCCAGCTCTCCCGCCCGGTGCGGCTGTGGGCCAACGCCCTCGAGCAGGTCTATTCCAGCCCGTACAACCCGCTGACCGACACCTGGATCGGCAAGTCGGTCGCGGCGAGCGCCGAGATCATGGCGCGGCTGACGCAGAATTACATGAAGCCGGCCTTCGGCCTGCCGACCACGACGATCGACGGCCAGGCCGTCGCGGTCAACGAAGAGATCCTGCTGCGCAAGCCGTTCTGCAACCTGCTGCGCTTCCGGCGCGACACGCTGCGGCGCGATCCCAAGGTGCTGGTGGTGGCGCCGATGAGCGGCCACTTCGCCACCCTGCTGCGCGGCACGGTCGAGGCGCTGCTGCCCGAGCACGACGTCCACATCACCGACTGGATCGACGCCCGCGAGGTGCCGCTCAGCCTCGGCAACTTCGACCTCGACGACTACATCGACTACGTCATCGAGTTCTGCCGCTACCTCGGCCCCGACGTGCACATCATCGCCGTGTGCCAGCCGTCGGTGCCGGTGATGGGCGCGATGTCGCTGATGGCCGCCGACAAGGACCCGCGCCAGCCGCGCTCCTTCACCCTGATGGGCGGCCCGATCGACACCCGCATCAGCCCGACCACGCCGAACGACCTGGCGATGCGCAACTCGATGATGTGGTTCCGCCAGAACGTGATCTCGA
>CAYQRL010000041.1:0-19010 GCA_964420105.1 uncultured Reyranella sp. | reverse complement strand
ATCGGCTGCATGGTCAACGGCGCCGGCCTCGCCATGGCGACGATGGACATCATCAAGCTGTACGGCGCCGAGCCGGCCAACTTCCTCGACGTCGGCGGCGGCGCCACCAAGGAGCGCGTGACGGCGGCGTTCAAGATCATCCTGCGCGACCCCAACGTCGAAGGCATCCTGGTCAACATCTTCGGCGGCATCATGCGCTGCGACGTCATCGCCGAGGGCGTGGTGGCGGCGGCGCGCGAGGTCAACCTGCACGTGCCGCTGGTGGTCCGCCTCGAGGGCACCAACGTAGAGCTCGGCAAGAAGATCCTGAAGGAATCGGGTCTCAAGATCACCTCGGCCGAAAATCTGGCCGATGCCGCGGAAAAGATCGTCAAGGCGGTCAAGGAGGCGAACTGATGGCCGTCCTGGTCGACAAGAACACCAAGGTCATCTGCCAGGGCTTCACCGGCTCGCAGGGCACCTTCCACTCCGAGCAGGCGATCGCCTACGGCACCCGCATGGTCGGCGGCGTCACCCCCGGCAAGGGCGGCACCACCCACCTCGACCTGCCGGTGTTCGACACCGTCGCCGAGGCGGTCGCCAAGACCGGCGCCAACGCCTCGGTGATCTACGTGCCGGCGCCGTTCGCCGCCGACTCGATCCTCGAGGCGGTCGACGCCGAGATCCCGCTGATCGTCTGCATCACCGAGGGCATCCCGGTGGTCGACATGGTCGAGGTCAAGCGTGTGCTGTCGGGCTCGAAGTCGCGCCTGATCGGGCCGAACTGCCCGGGCGTGATCACGCCCGGCGAGTGCAAGATCGGCATCATGCCCGGTCACATCCACAAGCGCGGCAGCATCGGCATCGTCTCGCGCTCGGGCACGTTGACCTACGAGGCGGTGGCGCAGACCACGGCCGCGGGCCTCGGCCAGACCACCTGCATCGGCATCGGCGGCGACCCGGTCAACGGCACCAACTTCGTCGAGTGCCTCGAGATGTTCATGGCCGATCCCGAGACCAAGGGCATCGTCATGATCGGCGAGATCGGCGGCGACGCCGAGGTCAAGGGCGCCGAGTACCTGAAGGGCTGCAAGACGAAGAAGCCGGTGGTCGGCTTCATCGCCGGCCGCACCGCCCCGCCGGGCCGCCGCATGGGCCATGCCGGCGCGGTGATCTCGGGCGGCAACGACACCGCCGAGTTCAAGGTCGAGGCCATGCGCGCCGCGGGCATCCGGGTTGCCGAATCGCCGGCCGCGCTGGGCGAGGAAATGCTGAAAGCGATGAAGGGCTGACCCACATCGACGGTCCTCTTCCCCGGCCGACGGGGAAGGGGCTCTCCCGGTCACCACGGGAGAGGTGACTGCAGGAGAACCGCCAATGAGAGCAGAGCAGACCTCGTTCCTGTTCGGCGCCAACGCCCCGTTCATCGAGGAACTCTACGGCCGCTACGTCGCCGACGCGGGCAGCGTCGACCCCGAGTGGCGCACCTTCTTCGAGGCGCTGGCCGAGCAGGGCGCCGACGTGCTGGCCGAGATCCGCGGCGCCTCGTGGGCGCCCAACGGCAAGCGCGTGATCGGCGCGGTCGATCCCGAGAGCCTGCCGAGCCCCGCCAACCGCAACGTCAAGGGCGGCAAGGCCGCGGCCGCCGCGGCGCCGGCGGCGATCGCCGGCAAGACCGAGGAAGAGATCCGCTCGGCCGCCTTCGACACCTCGCGTGCCTTCCTGCTGATCCGCTCGTACCGCATCCGCGGCCACCTCGAGGCCGACCTCGACCCGCTTAACCTGGTGAAGCAGGAGCCGCACCGCGAGCTCGATCCCGCGACCTACGGCTTCACCGACGCCGACTGGGATCGCCCGATCCTGATCTTCGGCTCGCTCGGGCTGGGCGAGTCCGCGACGCTGCGCCAGATCTGGGACCGCCTGCGCAAGACCTACTGCGGCAAGATCGGCGTCGAGTACATGCACATCTCCGATCCCGACCAGAAGGCGTGGATCCAGGAACGCATCGAGCACATCGAGAACCACACCGAGTTCACCGCGCAGGGCCGCCACGCCATCCTCGAGCGCGTGGTCGAGGCCGAGGGCCTCGAGCGCTACCTCGGCGTCAAGTTCGTCGGCACCAAGCGCTTCGGCCTCGACGGCGGCGAGGCGCTGATCCCGGCGATCGAGCAGATCCTCAAGCGCGGCGGCCAGCTCGGCATCCGCGAGGTCGTGATCGGCATGCCGCACCGCGGCCGCCTCAACACGCTCGTGCACATCCTGCACAAGAGCTACACGGCGCTGTTCTCGGAGTTCCAGGGCCGCCCGTCGCTGCCCGAGGAAATGCGCGGCTCGGGCGACGTGAAGTACCACCTCGGCGCCTCGGCCGACCGCGAGTTCGACGGCAACACCATCCACCTGTCGCTGGCGCCCAACCCGTCGCACCTCGAGGCGGTCAACCCGGTGGTGCTGGGCAAGGCGCGCGCCAAGCAGGACCAGCGCAACGACACCGAGCGCAGCCAGGTGATGGCGATCCTGATGCACGGCGACGCCGCGTTCGCAGGCCAGGGCCTGGTCGCCGAGAGCCTCGACCTCAGCGACCTCGGCGGCTACCGCATCGGCGGCACCATCCACTTCGTGGTCAACAACCAGATCGGCTTCACGACCCTGCCGACCTTCTCGCGCTCGGGCCCGTACTGCACCGAGATCGCCAAGATCGTCCAGGCGCCGATCCTGCACGTCAACGGCGACGACCCCGAGGCGGTGGTGCACGTCGCGCGCATCGCCACCGAGTACCGCCAGCGCTTCAAGCGCGACATCGTCATCGACATGTTCTGCTACCGCCGGCACGGGCACAACGAGTCGGACGAGCCGATGTTCACCCAGCCGCTGATGTACAAGCAGATCGCCGGGCACAAGTCGGTCAAGGAAGTCTACGCCGCGCGGCTCGAGGCCGAGGGCGTGGTCACCGCCGACGACGTCGCCAAGCTCGACGCGGCGCTGCGCGAGAAGCTCGACAAGGCGCTGGAAGCGGCCAGCACCTTCAAGCCCAACAAGGCCGACTGGCTGGAAGGCCGCTGGGCCGGCCTGACGATCGCGCCGGGCGAGGAGGATCGCAAGGGCGTGACCGCGGTCGACCTCGACCGCCTGCGCACCGTCGGCCACGCGCTGTGCGACGTGCCCAAGAGCTTCGACCTCAACCGCAAGATCGCGCGCCAACTCCAGGAGAAGCGCAAGACCATCGACACCGGCGAGAACATCGACTGGGCGACCGGCGAGGCGCTGGCGTTCGGCACGCTGCTCGCCGAGGGCACGCCGGTGCGCCTCAGCGGCCAGGACTCCGGCCGCGGCACCTTCTCGCAACGCCACTCGGTGCTGGTCGACCAGACCACCGAGGACAAGTACATCCCGCTCAACCACGTGTCGGCCGACCAGGCCCACTTCGAGGTCATCGACAGCCCGCTGAGCGAGGCCGGCGTGCTCGGCTTCGAGTACGGCTACTCGTCGGCCGAGCCCAACGCGCTGGTGCTGTGGGAGGCCCAGTTCGGCGACTTCGCCAACGGCGCCCAGGTCATCATCGACCAGTTCCTGTGCTCGGGCGAGAGCAAGTGGCTGCGCATGAATGGCCTGGTGATGCTGCTGCCGCACGGCTACGAGGGCCAGGGACCGGAGCACAGCTCGGCCCGCCTCGAGCGCTACCTGCAGCTGTCGGCCGAGGACAACTGGCAGGTCGTGGTGCCGACGACGCCGGCCAACTACTTCCACGCGCTGCGTCGCCAGATGCGCCGCTCGTTCCGCAAGCCGCTGATCGTGATGACGCCGAAGTCGCTGCTGCGGAACAAGGACTGCGTGTCGTCGCTGGGCGACTTCGGGCCGGGCAGCTCGTTCCGCCGCATCCTGACCGAGGTCGACACGCTGGCCGACGGGCCCAAGGTGCGCCGCGTCGTGCTGTGCTCGGGCAAGGTCTACTTCGACCTGCTGGCCGAGCGTCGCAAGCGCAAGATCGACGACATCGCGATCCTGCGCATCGAGCAGCTCTACCCGTTCCCCTTCACCCGGCTGGGCGTGCGCCTCGCGCAGTACCCCAACGCCGAGGTGGTGTGGTGCCAGGAGGAGCCCGAGAACATGGGCGCGTGGCACTTCGTCGACCGCCGCATCGAGCGCGCGCTGCAGGGGCTGAGCCTCAAGTCGAGCCGGCCGATGTACGTCGGCCGTCCCGAATCGGCGTCCCCGGCCACCGGCTCGGCGCGCACCCACGTCAAGGAACAGGCCGACCTGGTCGATCGCGCGCTCACCATCGCCTGAGCTCGGGCGCGGTCTTTGGAGGAGTAGAGAATGGCTGTCGAGATCAAGGTCCCCGCGCTGGGCGAATCGGTCACCGAGGCGACCGTGGCCAAGTGGCTGGTCAAGGCGGGCGACTCGGTGAACATCGACCAGCCCCTGTGCGAGCTCGAGACCGACAAGGTCACGGTCGAGGTCAACGCCACGCTGGCCGGCACGATCGTGTCGCTGGTCGCCGAGGAAGGCGCCACCGTCCAGGTCGGCGGCATCCTGTGCCACATCGAGGCCGGTGCCGGTGCCGGTGCCGCCAGGCCGGCCGCCGGGCCGAAGCCGGCCGTGCCGCCGCCGGCCGCCGCGCCCGCTGCTCCGGCCGCGCCGCCGGCCGCCGCACCCGCCGCCGACCTCGCCGCCTCCGGCCCGGCCGCGCGCAAGCTCGCCGCCGAGAGCGGCGTCGCCGCCGCCGCGATCCAGCCGACCGGCAAGGACGGCCGCGCCACCAAGGCCGACGTGCTGGCCGCGCTGTCGTCGATCCCGCAGCCGGCCGCGCCCGCGGCGCAGAAGCCGGCGCCGTCCGGCCCGCGCCTGCGCGCCGACCGCGAGGAGCGGGTGCGCATGACGCGGCTGCGCAAGACCATCGCCAACCGGCTCAAGGACGCGCAGAACACCGCCGCCATGCTGACCACCTTCAACGAGGTGGACATGACCAACGTGATGGCGCTGCGCGACCGCCTCAAGGGCGACTTCGAGAAGAAGCACGGCGCGCGGCTGGGCTTCATGTCGTTCTTCGTCAAGGCCAGCATCGCGGCGCTCAAGGAGCTGCCCGCGGTCAACGCCGAGATCGAGGGAGACGACATCGTCTACAAGAACTACTACGACATCGGCGTCGCGGTCGGCACGCCCAACGGCCTCGTCGTGCCGGTGGTGCGCGATGCCGACACGCTGTCGTTCGGCGAGATCGAGAAAACGATCGGCGACCTCGGCGTCAAGGCGCGCGACGGCAAGCTGACCATCGCCGACCTGACCGGCGGCACCTTCACGATCTCGAACGGCGGCGTCTACGGCTCGCTGATGTCGACGCCGATCCTCAACCCGCCGCAGTCGGCGATCCTTGGCATGCACAAGATCCAGCAGCGCCCGATGGTGGTCGGCGGCGAGATCAAGATCCGGCCGATGATGTACCTCGCGGTGTCGTACGACCACCGCATCATCGACGGCCGCGAAGCGGTGCTGTTCCTCGTGCGCATCAAGGAATGCCTCGAGGATCCCGAGCGCCTCCTGCTCGGGGTCTGACCATGGCCGGCGAAACCTTCGACCTCGTCGTCATCGGCGGCGGCCCCGGCGGCTACGTCGCGGCGATCCGCGCCGCCCAGCTCGGCCTCCGGACCGCGCTGGTCGAGAAGCGCGCCACCTTCGGCGGGACCTGCCTCAACGTCGGCTGCATCCCGTCCAAGGCGCTGTTGCAGTCGTCGCACCTGTTCGAGGCGGCCGGCCACGACCTCGCCGCCCACGGCATCCAGGTCGGCCCGCCGACCCTCGACCTCGGCCAGCTGATGAAGCGCAAGGGCGAGGTCGTCGACGCCACCACCAAGGGCGTCGCCTTCCTGCTGCGCAAGAACAAGGTAGCGACCTTCCAGGGCGCGGGCCGCATCGATGCCGCCGGCGCGGTCTCGGTGCTGGGCGACGACGGCGCCGTCAAGGAAACGCTGGCGACGAGGAACATCCTGGTCGCCACCGGCTCGGAAGTGACGCCGCTGCCGGGCGTGAGCGTCGACGAGAAGCGGATCGTGTCCTCGACCGGCGCGCTGGACCTCGCGGCGGTGCCGAAGCACCTCGTGGTGGTCGGCGCCGGCATCATCGGGCTCGAGCTCGGCTCGGTGTGGCGCCGGCTGGGCGCCGAGGTCACCGTCATCGAGTTCCTCGACCGCATCACCCCGGGCGTCGACGACGAGGTCACCAAGCACCTGCAGCGGGCGCTGGCCAAGCAGGGCCTGAAGTTCCGGCTGGGCGCCAAGGTGACGCGCGCCGAGGCGTCCGCCGACGGCGTCGCGCTGACGGTCGAGCCGGCCAAGGGCGGCGCCGCCGAGACTCTGCAGGCCGACGTCGTGCTGGTCTGCATCGGCCGCCGGCCGTACGTGCAGGGCCTGGGCCTCGACAAGGTCGGCGTGAAGATGACCGAGCGCGGCCGCATCGCCGTCGATGGCCACTTCCAGACCTCGGTGCCGGGCATCTACGCGATCGGCGACGTCATCGACGGCCCGATGCTGGCCCACAAGGCCAGCGAGGACGGCATCGCCTGCGTCGAGACGCTGGCCGGCCAGAAGGGCCACGTGAACTGGGACCTCGTGCCCTCGATCATCTACACCCAGCCCGAGGTGGCCTGGGTCGGCAAGACCGAGGAACAGCTCAAGGCGACCGGCGTTGCCTACAAGATCGGCAAGTACCCGTTCACCGCCGACCCGCGCAGCCGCGCCAACGGTGCGACCGAGGGCTTCGTGAAGGTGCTGTCCGACAAGGCGACCGACACGGTGCTGGGCGTCCACATCATCGGCGCCGAGGCCGGCACGATGATCGCGGAGGCCGCGGTGGCGATGGAGTTCCGGGCCTCGGCCGAGGATATCGGCCGGGTCTGCCACGCCCACCCGACGGTCAACGAGGCCCTGAAGGAAGCCGCCCTTGCGGCTTGGGACAAGCCGATCCACCTGTAGGATGCCGGCCGGTCGGCCGGGTCCGCCCGCCGCGAGGAGCCGATGCGCAAGCCCCTGATGTCCGTCGCCATCGCCGCCTGCCTGGTGATGACGGTGGTGGGCGGCTTCCTGCCCTTCCTGCAGGGCTGGATCTTCTTCGTCCTCGCCCTCTACCTGCTGGCGACCGAGTTCCACGCCGGCAGACGGTGGGTGAAGTCGGCCCGGCGGCGCTGGCCGGCCCTCAACCGCTGGGTCGAGCGGTCGCGGCAGCACCCCTGGGCGCCCCGGCACCTCAAGGAATTCGAGGACCTGACGGACCCCTCGAAATAGGTCTATCCTCTCCGAAAAGGAGGAAACGCAATGACCGGTCCAGTGACCCCGCGCGGCGTCAACCACGTCGTCTTCAACGTCCGCGACATCGAGGAGTCGCACCGCTTCTGGACGGAGATCGTCGGCTTCCGCCAGGTCGGCCAGTTGAAGCCGACCAAGGAGCGCCCGGTGCCGCCGAAGATGCGCTTCTATTCCGGCGTCCGCGAGGACGGCACCAGCCACCACCACGACATCGCGCTGGTCGAGAATCCCAACCTGCCGAAGCCGCCCGAGGAATGGTCGATGTTCGGCATGCCGGTGGCGGTGAACCACATCGCCATCACCATGCCGAGCCGCGAGGCGTGGCTGCAGCACCTCGAGTACCTGCAGAAGAAGGGCGTGAAGTTCGACCGCCGCGTCGAGCACGGCATGACCCACAGCCTCTACATCCACGACCCCAACGGCTACGGCGTCGAGTTCGTCTACGACCTGCCCAAGGAAGTCTGGAAGGACGACATCGACGGCGCGCTGAACTACGTGAAGTCGCTGCCGACCGAGGGCAAGGAAGCGCTCGACGACCGCGTCGAGGGCGTGCCGCACTTCAAGAAGCAGCCTGCACCCGCCGCGGAATAGGGCTCAGGTCCGGGGCGACAGGCCCCGGTACACCGCCTCGGCGATCGGCAGCAGCTCCTCGCGGCTGGCGTTCGCGGTGACGGCGAAGCCGAAGCCCTGGTCGATCCAGGCGAAGGTCGCAGCCTCGCCGTCCTTCTGGAAACGGAACGCCGTTTCGGTGCCGCGCGCCGCCTGCACGTAGAGCGTCAGGCGGCGGCCGGCCTCGTCCTCGTACATCAGCTGGGCGGCCGCGCCGTCGGCGCTGCCGGGCAGCAGCCGCCCGCCGATCAGCCGGTAGCCGAACGGCTGCAGGTTCGGCGCGCTGAGCGGCCGGCCGAGCCGCTTCGACAGCCACTGCAGCAGGTGCTGTTCCTGCGCCGCGCCGACCTCGACGGGATGGGCGACCTCGACCACGAAGGTTCGCCACGCCGCCGCCGCGCCCTGCGCGATCGGCGCGGTCGGCGCCGCGGCGACGCCGGTGGGGACGCGCGGATCGTGGGCCAGCCAGCCGGCGCCGGCGCCGAGCAGGAACAGCGCCACCGCCGCTGCCGCGGTGCCGACGCGGCGCAGGCGGCGGGCGCGGGCATTGGCCTGCAGCGTGGCGATGCGCAGCCGCGCCGGCACCGGCTCGTCGGCCTTGGCCTGCAGCTGGGCGCGCAGCGCGGCGCGCTGGCGGCGCTCCAGCGCCAGGCGCTCGCGCTCGGCGGGATGGCCGGCCAGCCACGCCTCGACGGCGTCGCGCCGCGCCGGGTCGAGCCGTTCGTCGACGAAGGCCTGCAACTCGTCCTCGCCGACGGTGATCACGGGCGGGGTGTGGGGGCCGCTCATTTCACTCTCCGCAGCAGGGGCACGCGGCCCCCGTCGATCATCGACCGCAGCGCGCGGCGCGCGCGCGACAGGCGCGACATCACCGTGCCGAGCGGCAGGTCGAGGATGCGCGCCGCCTCGTCGTAGGAAAAGTCCTCGACGCCGACCAGCAGCAGCAACGATTTCTGGTCCTCCGGCAACTGGCCGACCGCGCTCAGCACGTCGCCGGCCTCGATCGCCGCGTCCTGCGCCGCCGCCGTTCCCGGCAGCTCTGCTTCCTCGAATGGCACGGTCGCGCCTCGCCGCGCGTCGGCGCGGTGGCTGCCGACATGCAGGTTGCGCAGGATGGTGAACAGCCAGGCCCGCAGGTCGCCGTCGTGCCGGCGCGTCGACCAGCGCGACAGCGCGCGCTCGAGCGTGTCCTGGACGAGGTCGTCGGCCGCGGCGTGGTCGCGCCGCAGCGCGTAGGCATAGCGGCGCAGCGCGGGAATCAGCGGTTCGATCAGGGGACCGGGATCGGTCATCGGCGGCAGTCTAGCGCTTCCCCTCCCGCCGCGAAGCAGCGGAAGGGGAAGCGCGCCCGACGATCAGGGCTTGGCGACGTGCCAGGCGCCGTTCAGGAAGCCGTCGCCGGTGGTGTCGCCCGGCTTGCTGTCCTTGATCCAGGCGTAGACCGGCTTGCCCTTGTAGGCCCACTGCTTGAGACCGTCGTCGCGGGTGACGAGGGTCCAGTCGCCCGCCGCCTTGGCGCCGTCGGCGGCCATCGCCGGCGGCCAGTTGGTGGCGCAGGGACCGTTGCAGTTGGACTTGCCCGGCGCGTCCTTGTCGAAGGTGTAGAGGGTCATGCCGGCGGTGGTGACGAACATGCCGCCCTTGGCGGACGGCGGCGTGGCGGTGGCGGGTTCGGCGGCGAGGGCGGAGCCCATGGCGAGAGCAAGGGCAGCGACGGTGAACGACAGCGACTTCAGCATGAGTGTCTCCCAGCAGATGAGCCTGCGACAGGAGAGACGCCGGGCGGGGCGGTTCTATTCCCGCGTCTCTGGTAAACTCGCCGTGATGATCGCGCGGCTGCTCTTCCTGTGCCTGCTGTTCGCCGTCGTGCCCGCCCGGGCGCAGCAGGCCGTGCGCGTGCCGCTGGAGCAGGGCGGTCGCACCCTGCAACTGCAGGCGCAGCTGTTCGCGCCGGCCGGCACCCGCGGGCCGGCGCCGGCGGTGGCGATCTTCCACGGCTGCGGCGGACCGGGACAGAACACCGCCCGCATGGCCGGCCTGCTGGCGTCGTGGGGCTATGCCGCGCTGGTGGTCGACAGCTTCTCGGCGCGCGGCCTCAAGGATGTCTGCGGCCGCAACTGGCCGACCCCGGCCGACGCCGCTGCGCGCGCCCACGACATCGACGCCGCTCTGGCCTGGCTGGCGCGACAGCCGGGCGTCGATCCCGGGCGGCTGGCCTTCATGGGCTATTCCTACGGCGGCGGCGTGGCGATGCTGCGCGCGCTCGAGCCCGCCGGCACCACGCGCCCGGTGGAGCCGGTGCGCGCCGCGGTGCTGGTCTATCCCGACTGCGCGCTGGCCGACGCGCTGGGGCCGAGGCTGGCGGTGCGCCAGCCGACGCTGGTGGCGATGGGCGCGCTCGACGACTGGACGCCGCCGGCGCAGTGCCGCGCCGTGCTCGACCGCGTGGTCACCGGCCGCGACCTCGTCGAGACCCGGACCTACGACGGCGCCCACCACAGCTTCGACGCGCTCGGCCTGCCGGTGCGCTACCTCCCCGACGTCGGCAACCGCAGCAAGCCCGGCGGCTGCTGCGGCGCCCACTACGGCGCCAACGAGGCGGCGTGGAAGGCGTTCGTCGCCGACGTGAAGGCGTTCCTCGCGAAGACCCTCCAATGACTTCCTCCCCATGCGGCAGCATGGGGAGGTGCCGCCGTCTTCGGCGGCGGAGGCGTCATGGGTTCTCGTCGCGGAGTTCATGACCCCTGCGTCCGCTTCGCGACACCTCCCCGCGCTGGCGCGCAGGGAGGAAGATCAGCCCTTTGCCCGCGGATGGGCGGCGCGGTAGATCGCCGACAGGCGCGCGGCGTCGACATCCGTGTAGCGCTGGGTCGTCGACAGCGAGGCGTGGCCCAGCAGCTCCTGGATGGTGCGCAGGTCGCCGCCGGCGCCGAGCAGGTGGGTGGCGAAGGAATGGCGCAGCGCGTGCGGCGTCACGCTGTCGGCCAGCCCCAGCCCGCGCCGGATCTCGCGCACCCGCTTCTGCACGATCGCCGGGTCGAGGGCGCCGCCGCGGGCGCCGACGAAGAACGCCTCGTCGGGCCGCCGCGCCGGCAGCCACGGGCAGGCGTCGCGGTAGGCCGCCAGCGCCTCGATCGCCTGCGGCAACAGCGGCACCAGCCGCGTCTTGTTGCCCTTGCCGGTGACGGACAGGGTGTCGTGGCCGGCCTTCAGCAGGCCCTCGACCGTGCCCTTGCCGAGCGACAGCGCCTCGCCGATGCGCAGGCCGGCGCCGTACAGCAGCAGCAGCACCGCGGCGTCGCGCAGGTCGAGCCACGGGGCGCGCTCCTGCTCCGACGGCGCGTCGAGCAGGTCGTCCATGTCGCGCTCGCTCAGCGCCTTGGGCACCGAGCGCGGCAGCTTCGGGGTCTGGATCGCGCCGATGCTGGCGTTGTGGGCCAGCCCGCGCTTGTCGAGGAAGCGGAAGAACGAGCGCACCGACGAGAAGGCGCGTGCCGTCGAGGTCCGCGCCATGCCCTCGCGCGCCCGCTCGGCCAGCCAGGCGCGGAACTCGGCCGGCTTCAGCCTCGCCAGCGCGTCGAGGCTCGGCGGCTTGCCGAGGTAGGTGGTCATGAAGCCGAGGAAGGTGGCGACGTCGTGCTCGTAGGCGGTGAGCGTGTGGGCCGACAGCCGGCGTTCGCTCTTCAGCCAGTCGCGCCAGGCCTGCAGCGCCGCCTCGACGCTCATCTCATTCGGGCAGGTCGAGCCAGGCGCGGATCGTGTTCTCGAGCACCTTGGCGAGGAAGAACAGGAGCTCGGTCGACATCTCCGGCCCGAACGCCTCGGGATCGCGCGAGCCGAAGCACATGACGCCGTCGGGCGAGCCCGAGGACACCCGCAGCCGCATCAGCACGTCCGACTTCACGAACCGCGAGACGTCGCCGAAGAAGGCTTCCTCGCCGACGATGTCGGAGCGCAGCCGCGCGTGCTTGTCGGGGCCGATCGCGGCGTCGATCGCGCCCGGCGCCAGCACGTAGACGCCGCGCACCGGCACGCGCCGGGGCGCGTCGGCATTGGCCTCGATCGCCAGCGTGATGAAGTCGACGTCGAGCAGCTCCGGCAGCTCGTGCGTCACCACGTGGATCATCTTCTCGAAGGTCGAGGCCTGGATGATGCTGATGACCGCCGCCTGGATGCGGTTCTGGACGATCTGGTTCTGCTTGGAGTTGGCGATGATCTCGGTGCGCTCGGTCTTGAGCCGCTCGATCTCGCCGCGCAGGCGCTTGAGGATCGCCTGCTGCATGTCGATGACGCCGGGACCCTGGACCCGCGGCACCAGCGCCATCGCCTCGGCGAGCTCCGGGTTCTTCTCGAAGAAGTCGGGATGGGCCTTGAGGTAGGCGACGACGTCGTCGGCGGTGATCAGCTTCACCTGCCGACCCGAACCGTCGGGTGCCGTGACCGTGCCGTCGCTGCCCATGTGCCGCTCCGGGTCAGAGGATGGTTTGACCGGTCTTGGCCCAGTCGTCGAGGAAGGCCTTGAGGCCGTTGTCGGTGAGGACGTGCTTGAACAGCTGGCGCAGCACGTTCGGCGGCACCGTCGCGACGTGCGCGCCGAGCTTGGCCGCCGCCACCACGTGCTGGGTGTGGCGGACCGAGGCGACGAGGACCTCGGTCTTGAACGCCGGGTACTGGCGGTAGATGGTCATGATCTCGTCGATGAGATGCATGCCGTCCTGGCCGATGTCGTCGAGCCGGCCGACGAACGGCGAGATGAAGGTGGCGCCGGCCTTGGCGGCGAGGATCGCCTGCGCCGCCGAGAAGCACAGCGTGACGTTGACCATCGTGCCCTCGGCGGCCAGCGCCTTGCAGGTCTTGAGCCCGTCCGGCGTCAGCGGCACCTTCACGGCGACGTTCCTGGCCAGCTTGGCGAGCTTGCGGCCTTCCTCGAGCATGGTCTTGTGGTCGAGCGCGACGGTCTCGGCGCTGACCGGGCCGGGGACGATGGCGCAGATCTCCTTGATGACCTCGAGCATCGGCCGGCCGGCCTTCATGATCAGCGACGGGTTGGTCGTCACGCCATCGAGCAGGCCCGACGCCGCCAAGTCCTTGATTTCGGCGACATCGGCGGTATCGACGAAGAACTTCATATAAAATACCCCAATGGCCAGTGGTGCGGACGCGCCCGTAGACACAATTTCTAGCGATTCCCCCCTGCAGCCACAAGCCGAGGGGGACGCCTCGCCGCGCCCGGACCCGGTGGAAAACGTCGCTCGCCGGACGGTGCGCGTGCTGCTGCCGCTGCCGCTCGCCGACGCCTACGACTACAGCGTGCCGGACGGGCTCGACGTTGCGCCCGGCCTGTTCGTGATCGTGCCGCTGGGCAAGCGGCTGGCCTGCGGCGTGGTCTGGGGCGAGGGCTCGGGCGAGGTCGCGGCCAGCAGGCTGCGCGACATCGCCGAGGTCCTGCCCGCCCTGCCGATGGCCGAGCCGCTGCGCCGCTTCGTCGACTGGGTCTCGGCCTACACGCTGGCGCCGCGCGGCGCGGTGCTGCGCATGGCGATGAGCGTGCCGTCCGCGCTCGAGGCGCCGAAGACCGAGATCGTCTACCGCCTGCCGCCGCCGCGCCAACCGGCCGGGGGCGACGACACCGCGCTCAAGCTGACGGCGGCGCGCCGTCGTGTGCTGGCGCAGCTGGCCGAGGGCCCGGCGCTGCCGGCCGCCGAGCTGGCGCACATCGCCGGCGTCGGCACCTCGGTGATCAAGACCATGGCCGCGATCGGCCTGGTCGAGCCGGTCGAGCGCACCCTGCGGCGCGCCTTCCCTCGACCCGACGGCCACCGCCAGGGGCCGACCCTGTCGCCCGAGCAGGCGGCGGCCGCGCAGGACCTCGTCGACAAGGTGCTGGCGCACGCTTTCTCGGCGACCCTGCTCGACGGCGTGCCCGGCGCCGGCAAGACCGAGGTCTACTTCGAGGCGATCGCGGCGGCGCTGGCGGCGGGCCGGCAGGTGCTGGTGCTGCTGCCCGAGATCGCGCTGACGGCGCAGTGGCTGAAACGCTTCGAGGACCGCTTCGGCGCGCCGCCGGCGGCGTGGCACTCGGGCCTGACCAGCCTCGAGCGGCGCGAGACCTGGCGGGCGATCGCCGAGGGCCGCGTCGGCGTCGTGGTCGGCGCCCGCTCGGCGCTGTTCCTGCCGTTCTCGGCGCTCGGCCTCGTGGTCGTCGACGAGGAGCACGACGGCTCGTTCAAGCAGGAGGAGGGCGTGATCTACAACGCCCGCGACATGGCGGTGGTGCGCGCCCGCCTGGTCTCGGCGCCGATCGTGCTGGCCTCGGCGACGCCGTCGCTGGAGACCGTGGTCAACGTCGAGAGCGGCCGCTACGGCGCCGTCCACCTGCCGGCCCGCCACGGCGAGGCCCGGATGGCCGACATCCGCGCCATCGACCTGCGCCGCCACGCGCCGCCGCGCGGCCACTGGCTGTCGCCGCCGGTGGTCGAGGCGATGAAGAAGACCTTCGCGGCCGGCGAGCAGACGCTGCTGTTCATCAATCGCCGCGGCTACGCCCCGATCACCCTGTGCCGCGCCTGCGGCAAGGGCCTGGAATGCCCGCAATGCTCGGCCTGGCTGGTCGAGCACCGCTTCCGCCGCAGCCTCGTCTGCCACCATTGCGGTCATGCCGAGCCGCCGGCCCACCATTGCCGCCACTGCGGCGCGGTCGACCAGTTCGTGGCCTGCGGCCCGGGCGTCGAGCGCCTGGCCGAGGAGGCGCTGGCGCTGCTGCCCGAGGCGCGGCTCGAACTCTTCACCTCGGACAGCCTCGCCAGCCGCGACGAGGCGACGGCGGCGGTCGAGCGCATGATCGCCGGCGACATCGACGTCCTGGTCGGCACCCAGATGGCGGCCAAGGGCCACCATTTCCCCAGGCTCACCCTGGTGGTGGTGGTCGACGCCGACCTCGGCCTCAACGGCGGCGACCTGCGGGCGGCCGAGCGGACCTTCCAGCTGCTCTACCAGGTCGCCGGCCGCGCCGGCCGCGACGAGCGGCCCGGCCAGGCCCTGGTCCAGACCCATGCGCCGGAGCACCCCGTCATGCAGGCACTGGTGTCGGGCGACCGCGACCGCTTCGTGCAGGCCGAGCTGGCCGACCGGCGGCTGGCCGGCATGCCGCCCTACGGCCGGCTGGCGTCGCTGGTCGTGTCGGGGCCGGACCCCGCGGCGGTGGACAATGTCTGCGCCGCGCTGGCGCGGCGGGCGCCGCACCAGGACGGGGTCACGGTGCTGGGGCCGTCGGTGGCGCCGCTGGCCCTGCTGCGCGGCCGCCACCGCCGCCGGTTCCTGCTCAAGGTCGCCCGCGATATCGCTGTGCAACCCCTGCTGCACGCCTGGCTGGCGCAGATCGGCCTGCCGAACTCAGTCCGGCTGCAGGTCGACGTCGACCCGTACTCCTTCCTGTGAGCGGTCGCGGCGAGCCGCGCTGAAAAACCGCGATAAACCAGCGCTTTGGCAACCTTGCGCCGGTCCTGACCGCGTGGTAGCAACGCGCGCTTTTCCGGCACGCCGCCGTCGCGTGGCGCTGGAAAAAGTGATGGGGATTCAACCACTTGCCGGCCCGGGGCCTAGGCTGGGGAGAGGCTTTCGACGTGTCGATTTCCGCCACATCTGGCGTTGCTGGGCGCTATGCCAGCGCTCTTTTCGATCTGGCGGATGCCGCCCGCTCGCTCGACCAGGTCGCGCAGGACCTGTCGACCCTGCGCAAGCTGGTCGCCGAGAGCCCCGATTTCGCCCGGCTGCTGGCCAGCCCGGTGATCGGCCGCGAGGCCAAGACCAAGGCGCTGCTCGCCGTCCTCGACAAGGTCGGCATCCAGGGCCTGACCCGCAACTTCGCCGGCACCGTCGCCGCCAACGGTCGCGCCAGCGACCTCGCCGCGATGGCCACCGCGTTCCTCGCCGAGCTGGCCCATCGCCGCGGCGAGAGCACCGCTTCGGTCACGTCCGCGGTGCCGCTCACCGAGCAGCAGCTGCAGCAGCTCAGCGAAGCGCTGCGTTCGGTTCTCGGCGGCTCCAAGGTCGCCATCGATGCCCGCGTCGAGCCCGAGATCCTGGGTGGTCTCGTCGTCAAGGTGGGCTCGCGCCTGTTCGATTCGTCCATCCGCAGCAAGCTCCAGCGTCTGCAGCTTGCCATGAAGGGGGTTGCCTAAATGGATATCCGTGCCGCCGAAATCTCGGCCATTCTGAAGCAGCAGATCGCCAACTTCGGCACCGAGGCCGAGGTGGCCGAGGTCGGCCAGGTCCTGTCGGTCGGTGACGGCATCGCCCGCGTCTACGGCCTCGACAGCGTCAAGGCCGGCGAGATGGTCGAGTTCCCCGGCGGCATCAAGGGCATGGCGCTCAACCTCGAGAGCGACAACGTCGGCGTCGTGATCTTCGGCGAGGACCGCTCGATCCGCGAAGGCGACACCGTCAAGCGCACCGGCGCCATCGTCGACGTGCCGGTCGGCAAGGGCCTGCTCGGCCGCGTCGTCGACGGTCTCGGCAACCCGATCGACGGCAAGGGCCCGATCGTCTCGACCGAGCGCCGCCTCGTCGAGGTCAAGGCGCCGGGCATCATCCCGCGCAAGTCGGTCAACGAGCCGATGCAGACCGGCCTCAAGGCGATCGACAGCCTGGTCCCGGTCGGCCGCGGCCAGCGCGAGCTGATCATCGGCGATCGCCAGACCGGCAAGACCGCCGTCGCGATCGACACCTTCCTGAACCAGAAGTCGATCAACAAGGGCACCGACGAGAGCCGCAAGCTCTACTGCGTCTACGTGGCGGTCGGCCAGAAGCGCTCGACGGTCGCGCAGATCGTGAAGACGCTCGAGGACAACGGCGCGATGGAGTACTCCATCGTCGTCGCCGCCACCGCCTCGGACCCGGCGCCGATGCAGTTCCTGGCGCCGTACACCGGCTGCACCATGGGCGAGTACTTCCGCGACAACGGCATGCACGCCGTGATCGTGTACGACGATCTCTCCAAGCAGGCCGTCGCCTACCGCCAGATGTCGCTGCTGCTGCGCCGCCCGCCGGGCCGCGAGGCGTATCCCGGCGACGTTTTCTACCTCCACTCGCGCCTGCTCGAGCGCGCCGCCAAGCTGAACGACAAGAACGGCTCGGGCTCGCTGACCGCGCTGCCGGTCATCGAGACGCAGGCCGGCGACGTCTCGGCCTACATCCCGACCAACGTGATCTCGATCACCGACGGCCAGATCTTCCTCGAGACCGAGCTGTTCTACCAGGGCATCCGCCCGGCCATTAACGTCGGCCTGTCGGTCAGCCGCGTCGGCTCGGCGGCGCAGATCAAGGCGATGAAGCAGGTCGCCGGCACCATCAAGCTGGAGCTCGCGCAGTACCGCGAGATGGCCGCCTTCGCCCAGTTCGCCTCGGACCTCGACGCCTCGACCCAGCGCCTGCTGGCGCGCGGCCAGCGCCTGACCGAGCTCCTGAAGCAGGGCCAGTTCAGCCCGATGCCGGTCGAGGAGCAGGTCGCCTCGATCTACGCCGGTACCCGCGGCTTCCTCGACAACCTGCCGGTCAACCGCGTCGGCGAGTTCGAGCGCCAGCTGCTCGACGCGCTGCGCGCCGAGGGCTCGATCCTCGCCGCGATCCGCGACAAGCGCGAGATCACCAAGGAGACGGACGACAAGATGAAGGCGTTCCTGAACGACTTCTCCAAGAAGTTCGCCTAGCAGGATCGCCGGCCTCCGATGCCCAGTCTCAAGACCTACCGGCTGCGGATCCGAAGCGTCCAGTCGACGCAGAAGATCACCAAGGCCATGAAGATGGTCGCGGCGGCCAAGCTCCGCCGCGCCCAGGAACAGGCCATGGCGGCCCGGCCCTACGCCGAGGCGATGGACAGCCTGATGGCCTCGCTCGGCGCCAGCTTCAAGCCGGGCACCGGCCCGAAGCTGCTGGCCGGCACCGGCTCCGACAAGGTTCACCTCGTGATCGTCGCCACCGGCGATCGCGGCCTGTGCGGCGCCTTCAACAGCTCGATCGTCCGCGAGGCGCGGCGCACCATCCGGGCGCTGATCGCCGAGGGCAAGACGGTCAAGATCCTGGCCGTCGGCCGCAAGGGCCGCGACCAGCTGCGCCGCGACTTCGCGCAGAACATCGTCGAGACCATAACCGACCTCGGCCGCCCGCGCCTCGGCTACGCCGATGCCCAGAAGGTCGCCAACCGCGTCATGGAGATGTTCGCGGCCGGCGAGTTCGACGTCGCCACGGTGATCTTCAACCGCTTCAAGTCGGCGATGACGCAGATCGTCACCAACCAGCAGCTGATCCCGCCGCCGGCGCCGTCCGCCGACGCCGCGACCGCCGTCGCCTCGAACGGCGGCGCGGTCTACGAGTTCGAGCCCGACGAGGGCGAGATCCTCGCCGACCTGCTGCCGCGCAACCTGACCGTCCAGATCTTCCGCGTGCTGCTCGAGAACGCCGCCAGCTTCTACGGCTCGCAGATGACCGCCATGGACGGCGCGACCAAGAACGCCGGCGACATGATCAAGCGACTGACGCTGCAGATGAACCGCACGCGCCAGGCGACGATCACCAAGGAACTCATCGAGATCATCTCCGGCGCCGAGGCCGTCTAGCCCGCGCCGACCGCAATCGAAGGAAAGGTAACCGTCATGGCCACCAACAACATCGGCACGATCACCCAGATCACGGGCGCGGTCGTCGACGTGCGTTTCGACGCCGACCTGCCGAACATCCTGAACGCCCTCGAGGTCACCTCGGGCGGCCGCAAGCTGGTCCTGGAGGTCGCCCAGCACCTCGGCGAGTCCGAGGTCCGCACCATCGCGATGGACACGACCGACGGCCTGGTCCGCGGCGAGAAGGCGGTCGACACCGGCGCCCCGATCGCCATGCCGGTCGGCCCCGAGACGCTCGGCCGAATCCTGAACGTCATCGGCGAGCCGGTCGACGAGCGCGGCCCGGTCGGCAACAAGGAGACGCTGCCGATCCACCGCGCGGCGCCCGACTTCGTCGACCAGTCGACCGAGGCCCAGATCCTGGTCACCGGCATCAAGGTCATCGACCTGCTGGCGCCGTACGCCAAGGGCGGCAAGATCGGCCTGTTCGGCGGCGCCGGCGTCGGCAAGACCG
>CAYQRL010000040.1:0-25581 GCA_964420105.1 uncultured Reyranella sp. | reverse complement strand
CTCGGCCTGCCGATCTCGCCGTTCGACGTCCACAAGCAGCCGTTCCACATCGCCGGCTCCGACGCCTCGGGCATCGTCTGGGCGGTCGGCGCCAAGGTGAAGCGCTGGAAGGTCGGCGACGAGGTCGTCATCCACTGCAACCAGGACGACGGCGACGACGAGGAGTGCAACGGCGGCGACCCGATGTTCTCGACCAGCCAGCGCATCTGGGGCTACGAGACGCCGGACGGCTCGTTCGCGCAGTTCTGCAAGGTCCAGGCGCGCCAGCTGATGCGCCGCGCCCAGCATCTGACCTGGGAAGAGAGCGCCTGCTACACGCTGACGCTGGCCACCGCTTACCGCATGCTGTTCGGCCACCGCCCGCACATCCTGCGGCCCGGCCACAACGTGCTGGTGTGGGGCGCCGCCGGCGGCATCGGCTCGATGGCGGTGCAGCTGATCGCGACCGCCGGCGCCAACGCCATCGGCGTCATCTCCGATCCTTCGAAGAAGGACTTCGTGATGAGCCTCGGCGCCAAGGGCGTGATCAACCGCAACGACTTCGACTGCTGGGGCCAGCTGCCCGACGTCGACGACCAGAAGGGCTACGCCGAGTACATGAAGAAGTGCCGCAAGTTCGGCGCTGCGATCTGGGAACACACCGGCAAGGGCAACGACGTCGACTTCGTGTTCGAGCATCCCGGCGAGCAGACCTTCCCGGTGTCGTGCTTCATCGTGAAGCGCGGCGGCATGGTCGTGTTCTGCGCCGGCACCACCGGCTACAACCTGACGATGGACGCCCGCTTCGTGTGGATGCGCCAGAAGCGCATCCAGGGCAGCCATTTCGCCAACCTGCTGCAGGCCAGCCAGGCCAACCAGCTGGTGATCGAGCGCCGCGTCGATCCCTGCATGAGCGAGGTCTTCGACTGGGCCGACATTCCCAAGGCCCACACCAAGATGTGGAAGAACCAGCACAAGCCCGGGAACATGGCCGTCCTCGTGTCGGCCAAGCGCCCCGGCCTGCGCACCCTCGAAGACGCCCTCGAAGACTGAACAGGAAGACCGGTCAAAGATGATTCTCGATAACCTGCTTGGCCTCGCCAAGGACGCGGAAGGCGACGCCGAGGCTTACGAGGTGGCCGCGCGCGAAGCGGTGCGCGGCATGGTGGCTCCCGCCGGCAAGGTCGACCCGGCCCGGCTCGAGCGCGAGCAGTTCGCCGCCCACGGCTTCGCCTGGATCGCGACCTACGTCGCGGCGCTGCGCCAGATGCGGCGCTGGGCGGAGCAGGGCGGCAAGGGCGAGCTCGAGCTGCTGATGCTGCAGGCGGCCTACGGCGAGTACCTCGCCCAGCTGTCGGGTGGCATCGCCATCAGCCAGGTCGAGATCGTGCGGCCGGGCGACTTCGGCCTCGACGCCTCCCAGCTCGACACGCCGGCGGTGCGCAAGCTGGTCGCCGGCAACACCGCCGCCGTGCGCATGCGCATCGCCGAGCTGATGTCGGACGGGCTGGAGACCGGCAACTTCGGCGCGCTCGGCCTCGACGACGAGGCGCTCGAGGAAGTGCGCCGCCAGTTCCGCCGCTTCGTCGACGCGGAAGTGCTGCCGCACGCCCACGACTGGCATCTCAAGGACGAGCTGATCCCGCTGCCGGTGGTGCAGAAGATGGCCGAGCTCGGCGTCTTCGGCCTGACCGTCCCGGAGGAGTGGGGCGGGCTGGGCATGGGCAAGCTCGCGATGTGCGTGGTGACCGAGGAGCTGTCGCGCGGCTACATCGGCGTCGGCTCGCTGGGCACGCGGTCGGAGATCGCCGCCGAGCTGATCCGCGCCGGCGGCACCGAGGAGCAGAAGCAGAAGTACCTGTCGCGCATCGCCTCGGGCGAGATCCTGCCGACCGCGGTCTTCACCGAGCCCAACACCGGCTCCGACCTCGCCAGCCTGCGCACCCGCGCCGTGCTCGAGGGCGACGTCTGGCGCATCCAGGGCAACAAGACCTGGATCACCCACGCCGCGCGCGCCGACATCATGACGCTGCTGGCGCGCAGCGACGCCTCGAAGCCCGGCTACCAGGGCCTGTCGATGTTCCTCGCCGAGAAGCCGCGCGGCAGCGACGCCGAGCCGTTCCCGGCCAAGGGCATGAGCGGCGGCGAGATCCGCGTGCTCGGCTACCGCGGCATGAAGGAGTACGAGATCGGCTTCGACGGCTTCGAGGTGCCGAAGGAGAACCTGCTGGGCGGCCGCGAGGGCCAGGGCTTCAAGCAGCTGATGGCGACCTTCGAGAGCGCCCGCATCCAGACCGCGGCGCGCGCCGTCGGCGTCGCCCAGAACGCGCTCGAGCTCGGCCTGCGCTACGCGAAGGAGCGCATCCAGTTCGCCAAGCCGCTCTATGCCTTCCCGCGCGTCGCCGGCAAGCTCGCGTGGATGGCGGTCGAGACCATGATCGCCCGCCAGCTGACCTATTTCGCCGCGCGCGAGAAGGACAGCGACCGCCGCTGCGACATCGAGGCCGGCATGGCCAAGCTGCTGGCCGCGCGCGTCGCCTGGAGCAACGCCGACAACGCGCTGCAGATCCACGGCGGCAACGGCTACGCGATGGAGTACCCGGTCAGCCGCGTGCTGTGCGACGCCCGCATCCTCAACATCTTCGAGGGCGCCGCCGAGATCCAGGCCCAGGTCGTCTGCCGCGGCCTGATCGAGGGCCGCAACTAGGTCCGGCACGAGATGAGCGGGCCTCCGGCCCGCTCATTCCTTTTCTTCACTGTCATCCCGAACCACGGCCCGTGATAAGCGGTGCATGTTCGAATGGGTGCAGCATTGGCTCGACGGCGACCTGGCGCCGTGGCGCGACCGCGTCGAGGCGGAGATCGAGAAGGCCCGGCAACGGGTCGCTCGCCTCGTGGAGCCGCCGAAGATCGAGATCATCGTCCAGCAGATCCCGGAGAACATCATCCCCGAGCTCGGCGTCGGGGGCTATACGCCGGGGGCGAGGGTGCTCTTTCTCGCCCTCGATCCCGGCAGTCCGCATTTCGTCGATTCGCTCGGTAACGAGGCGCTGCAGCGAATGGTCGTCCACGAGGTCCATCACTGCCTGCGCTGGGACGGACCGGGCTACGGCCGCACGCTCGGCGAGGCGCTGGTCAGCGAGGGGCTGGCCGGCCGCTTTGCCTCGATCCTCTACGACAGTCCACCCGAGCCATGGGAATGCGCCGTCGCCCCTGCCGATGCCGCGGCGCATTTTCCCGACGCGGCCACGCTCGCCGCGTCGGACTACGATCATCGCGCGTGGTTCTTCGGGACCGGCGGCACTTACCCGCGCTGGCTCGGCTACACGCTGGGATACCTGGTCGCCGGGGCCTGGCTTCGCAGCGTCCGCGAGGTCGACGTCGAGCGGCTCGTCAACGTGCCGGCGGCCGAGGTGCTGGCCGCGTGGCCGAAATCCCTGCCGTCCCGAGCGCCGGCGAGGGACCTTTCCTGAAGTCCGTATCACGGACTCTCTTCAGGTCGGGGCGGCGGCCGGCCGGGATTGCACGCTAGTCTGCTTCCAACGAACGACGGAGGAAGCGTGAAGGGCAGGACCATCCGGCGGCGGCGACTGCCGCTGCTGCTCGGCGCCGCGGCGCTCGCCGCGCCGGCGCTGGCGCAGGGGACACGCTACCCGTCGGGCCGCGTCACCGTGGTGGTGCCGTTCCCCGCCGGGGCGGCGACCGACATCAGCGCCCGCGTCTACGCCGAGCGGCTGTCGGCGCTGTGGGGCCAGCCGGTCGTGGTCGACAACAAGGGCGGCGGCAACGGCATCCCGGCGGCCGAGACGGTGGCGCGGGCCAAGCCGGACGGGCTCACGGTGTTCGCGACCTCGGCCATGACCCAGGCCGTCAACCCGGCGATCTACGACAAGTTGCCCTACGACCCGGTCGAGAGCTTCGAGGCGGTGACCCGCATGGGCACCTCGCCGTTCGTGCTGCTGGTCGATCGCAACAGCCCGATCAACACCGCGGCCGAGCTGACGGCGATGCTGAAGGCGCAGCCGGGCAAGCACAATTACGGCGCCGGCGCGCTGCCCGCCCGGGTCGCGTCGGAACTCTACAAGCTCGCGGCCGGCGTCGACGCGACCTACGTCGGCTACAAGAGCAACCCGCAGGCGATCCCCGACGTCCAGAGCGGCCTGCTGACCTTCATGATGATCGACACGGTCAACGCCAAGGTCGCGATCGATCGCGGCGCCCTGAAGGGCCTGTTCGTGACCGACAGCGAGCGCTACGCCGCCGTGCCCGCCCTGCCGACCGCGGCGGAAGCCGGCTACCCCGACGTGCTGCTGACCACCTGGACCGGCTTCTACCTGCCCAGGGGCACGCCGCGCGACATCGTCGAGGCGCTGTACGGCGACATCGCCAGGGTCGCGGCGATGCCCGAGGTGCTGGAGCGGCTGGCGGCGCTGGGCGGCGCGCCGAAGCTGATGACGCCGGCCGAGTTCGCCGCCTTCACCGTCTCCGAGAAGGAGCGCTGGGGGCGCATCATCCGCAGAGCCAACATCAAGGTCGAATAGGAGAGAGCCATGCAAGGATCGTTGCGCGGCAACGGTGGTCCCCGCTACCGCCACCTGGCCGACGAGAGCGCGCCCTACGAGACCATCACGGTCGACAAGGTGACGCCGATCATCGGCGCCGAGATCGGCGGCATCGATCTCAGCCAGCCGCTCTCCAACCGCCAGCACGACGAGTTGCACCGCGCGCTGGCCGAGAACCTGGTGATCTTCTTCCGCGACCAGCACATCACGCCCGAGCAGCACCTCGGCTTCGGCCGCATGTTCGGCGACCTGCACATCCATCCCGCGGCGCCGCATGTCGAGGGGCATCCCGAGCTGATGATCATCCACGCCGACAAGGACAGCCCGCGCGCCAACGGCGAGGTCTGGCACTCCGACGTCAGCTGCGACGAGGAGCCGCCGATGGGCAGCATCCTCTACGTCAAGCAGTGCCCGCCCAAGGGCGGCGACACGCTGTTCGCGAGCATGTACGCCGCCTACGAGGCGCTGTCGGACCGCATGAAGGCCTACCTCGAGGGACTGAAGGCGGTGCACGACGGCGAGGGCGTCTACCGCGGCCTCTACAAGAACTACGGCGTCGTCGACAAGCCGCAGTACCCGCGCTCCGAGCACCCGGTGGTGCGCACCCACCCGGTGACCGGCAAGAAGGGCCTGTTCGTCAACCGCGGCTTCACCCGCGGCCTGGTCGGCGTGCCGCGCGACGAGGGCGACGCCATCCTGCGCTACCTCTACGAGCACATGGAGAACCCGCTGTTCCAGTGCCGCTTCCGCTGGCGCGAGAACTCGATCGCCTTCTGGGACAACCGCTGCGCCCAGCACCGCGCGATGTGGGACTACTGGCCGCACACCCGGCACGGCAACCGCGTCACGGTGGCGGGCGACCGCCCGGTCTGATCCCGCCGGCGCGGTGGTAATCCCTTTCCCGGCGCCTCTCCGCTTCTATATTCCTTTCCTCCCCATGCGTGAGCATGGGGAGGTGTCGCCGTCATCGGCGACGGAGGGGGCGAGCGTCATGAGGCATGACCCCTCCGTCCGCTGCGCGGACACCTCCCCGCGCTCGCGCGCAGGGAGGAAAGAGCTGAGGGGCGCAACGTGCTGGTCATCTTCGATTGCGACGGCGTGCTGGTCGACAGCGAGCCGCTCGCCAACGCGAGCTTCTCGCGGGCAGTGCGCGAGCAGGGGCTCGACTGGTCGGTCGAGGAGACCATGCGCCGCCTGATGGGCCGCTCGCTGAAGTCGTGCGTCGAGATCGTCGAGGCCGAGCTCGGCCGGCCCGTTCCCGCCGAATTCCTCGAGACCATGCAGGCCCGCACCTACCAGAGCTTCCGCGACGCGCCGCTGCAGCCGGTGCCGGGCGTGAAGGACGCCGTGGTGGCGCTGCACGAGGCGGGGATCGCGACCTGCGTCGCCAGTTCCGGCGCGCCCGAGAAGATGCGCTTCACCCTCGGCCTGACCGGCCTGTGGGAGCTGTTCGAGGGCCGCATCTTCAGCGCCAGCCAGGTGCCGCGCGGCAAGCCGTTCCCCGACCTGTTCCTGCACGCCGCCATCGCCATGGACGTGCAGCCGTTCCTGTGCACGGTGATCGAGGACTCGGTGCCCGGCGTGCAGGCCGCGCGCTCGGCCGGCATGCGCGTGCTGGCCTACGGCGGCGCGCCCCACGCCGACCGCGCCGCGCTGGCGAGGGCCGGCGGCGAGGTCTTCGACGACATGCGCCGCCTGCCGGCGCTGCTGGCGCGATGACAGCGTCCGCCACCGCGTCCTGGGCGATGGGCAACGCGCGGCGGCGCGAGAGCGTCGTGATCGTGGGCGCCGGCATGGCCGGCCTGGTCGCCGCCCGGCTGCTGCACGATTCGGGTTTCGCGGTGACGGTGCTGGAGGCGCGCGAGCGCGTCGGCGGCCGCACCTGGACCGACGACTCGCTGGGCGCGCCGCTCGATCTCGGCGGCTCGTGGGTGCACGGCGTCGACGGCAACCCGCTGGCCCTGTGGTGCGACCGGCTCGGCATCGCGCTGGTCGAGTCCGACGGCGAGCGCAAGCTGATCGACCCGCGCGCCACCGCGCCGACCCGCGAGGGCCAGCGCCGCCGTGCCATCCTCGGCCGGCTCGCCTTCCGTGGCGCCATCGCCTGGGCCGGCTGGCGCAGCCGCGCGATGGCGCGCGCGTGGGGGCCGCGCTCGATCTCGGTGAAGCAGGCGGTCGACCCGCTGCTGTCGGCGTCGTGGCTGCCCGAGGTCGATCGCCTCGTGGTCGGCACCTTCGTCGAGATGAGCGAGGGCGTGCAGGGCGCGCCCTACGACGCGATCGCCGCCGAGGAATGGTTCCCGTCCGAGGGGCTGGAGCGCAACGCCCAGCCGCGCGGCGGTTTCCGCCAGCTGGTCGAGGACGCGGCGCGACCGCTCGCGGTTCGCCGCGGCGTCGCGGTGCAGCGGCTGTCGTGGTCCGGCGCCGGCGTGGTCGCCCAGCTGTCGACCGGGGAGCGGCTCGAGGCCGACCGCGCCGTGGTCGCCGTGCCGCTCGGCCTGCTGCGCGCCGGCCTGCCGGCGCTCGACCCGGCGCCGCCGCCGCGCCAGCTCGAGGCGATCGGCCGCCTGGGCTACGGCGCCGGCGTGCTGGCCAAGCTCTACCTGCGCTTCCCCAGGCGATTCTGGCCCGACCAGCCGAAATGGTTCGGTCGCCTGCCCGACGCGCCCGACCGCCGCGGCACCTTCAACACCTGGGTCAGCCACGTCGAGGAGACCGGCCGGCCGGTGCTGCTGGGCTTCAGCAACGGCGCCACCGCCGCCCACCTTGACCGCGCCGCCAGCGATGACGATGTCCGCGAGGTCGCCATGGCGTCGCTGCGGAAGATGTTCGGTGACGCCGTGGTCGAGCCCGACGGCCTGCTGTTCCCGCGATGGCTGAGCGACCCGTGGTCGCGCGGCGGCTACTCCTACCCCGGGGTCGGCAGCGCGCCCGAGGACCGCGCCGACCACGCCCGGCCGCTCGGCCAGCGCGTTTTCTTCGCCGGCGAGGCGACCGAGCCGGTCGAGTACGGAACCGTGCATGCGGCGTTGTGGTCGGGCGAACAGGCGGCCGAAGCCATCTGGCAGGCGGTTTGCGGCGTAGAGGCAGGGCGATCGATGCGGCCGTGGAGCGGCGCCCGCGTCGGCGCCGGGCGGCACAACCGCTGACGACATGCTACAAGCCCCGCCGGATCGGAGACCGACATGAGCCTCGCCAACATCCTTTTCGTCCTCGTGATCGCCTCGGGACTGGCGACGCTCGGCATGCTGTTCGCCGGCCTGGTGAGCATGGCGCGCAACGCCGACCGCAGCGTCGAGGGCGGCCGGCGCAGCAACAAGTTCATGTGGTGGCGCGTCCGGCTGCAGCTGCTGACGATCGTGCTGATCGTGCTGTGGTACATGGCGAGCCGGGGCTGAGGAAGGAACGATGGTAACGCTTTCACGCATCTACACCCGCGGCGGCGACAAGGGCGAGACCTCGCTCGGCGACGGCGAGCGCGTCGCCAAGCACGACATCCGCGTCGAGTCCTACGGCACCGCCGACGAGGCCAACTCGGTGCTGGGGCTGGCCCGCGTCGCCCTGCAGCGCGTCGTGCCGATGACCGACCGGCTGCGCGAGGCCGACGCCATGCTCGGCCGCATCCAGAACGACCTGTTCGATCTCGGCGCCGACCTGTGCACGCCCGAAGGCGACGGCAAGCATGCCGCCCAGGCGCTGCGCATGGTGCCGTCGCAGGTCGAGCGGCTGGAGCGCGAGATCGACGCCATGAACGCCGAACTGCAGCCGCTCAAGTCGTTCATCCTGCCCGGCGGCAGCGAGGTCGCGGCGTGGCTGCACCTCGGCCGCACCGTGGCGCGGCGGGCCGAGCGCTGCATGACCCGGCTGGCGGTCGAGCAGAAGGTCAACCCCGAGGCGATCAAGTACATGAACCGCCTGTCGGATCACCTGTTCGTGCTGGCGCGGCGGCTCAACGACAACGGTGCGGCGGATGTGCTGTGGGTTCCGGGCGCGGCGCGGTAAACCCGGCCAAACTGTTGAAAAACAGGGCTAAATCGTCCCGCCCTGCGATTTTGTGCAGTGCGCCATAGCCTTGACACGGTCGGCGGAACGACCCTACACGAAAACCCCTTCGCCGGGCGGGAGGCCCGGCGGCAACTCACCTTAAAGGCAACGCGATGAAAGTGCTGGTCGCGGTCAAGCGGGTCATCGACTACAACGTCAAGATCCGCGTCAAGGCCGACAACACGGGTGTCGAGACGGCGAACGTCAAGATGTCCATGAACCCCTTCGATGAAATCGCCGTGGAAGAGGCGATCCGCATGAAGGAGAAGGGGCTGGCGACCGAGGTGATCGCGTTCTCCGCCGGTCCGGCCCAGTGCCAGGAGACGATCCGCACCGCGCTGGCCATGGGCGCCGACCGCGGCGTGCTGGTCCAGACCGACGCCGAGCTGCAGCCGCTGGCCGTCGCCAAGCTGATGAAGGCGGTGGTCGACAAGGAGCAGCCGGGCCTGGTGATCGTCGGCAAGCAGGCGATCGACGATGATTCGAACCAGACCGGCCAGATGCTGGCCGCGCTGCTGGGCTGGTCGCAGGGCACCTTCGCCAACAAGCTGAACGTCGCCGACGGCAGCGTCGAGGTGAAGCGCGAGGTCGACGGCGGCCTCGAGAACATCAAGGTCAAGCTGCCGGCGGTGATCACCACCGACCTGCGCCTCAACGAGCCGCGCTACGCGTCGCTGCCGAACATCATGAAGGCGAAGAAGAAGCCGATCGAGACGCTCGCCGCCGATTCGCTCGGCGTCGACATCGCGCCGCGCCTCAAGACCGTGAAGGTCGAGGAGCCGCCGAAGCGCAAGGCCGGCATCAAGGTGAAGACCGTCGCGGAGCTGGTCGAGAAGCTGCGCAACGAAGCGGGAGTGATCTGACATGGCCGTCCTGGTTGTCGCCGCGCATGATGGCAAGGCCGTTCGCAGCAACGTCGCGAACGCCGTGACCGCCGCCGCGCAGATGGGCCCCGAGGTCCACGTCCTGGTCGCCGGCTCGAACGCCGGCGAGGCCGCCAAGTCGGCCGCCGCCCTGCAGGGTGTCGCCAAGGTGCTGCACGTCGAGGACGCCGCCTACGCCAACTGGCTGGCCGAGGACATCGCGCCGCTGGTGGTCAAGCTGGCCCCGAACTACAGCCACGTCGTGATGGCCGCCGACTCTGTCGGCAAGAACATCGCGCCGCGGGTCGCCGCGCTGCTCGACGTCGCGCAGGTCTCCGAGGCCGTGCAGGTCGTCTCGCCCGACACCTTCGTCCGCCCGATCTATGCCGGCAACGCGATGGCGACCGTGCAGAGCGGCGACAAGATCAAGGTCGTGACCGTCCGTCCGACCAACTTCAAGGCCGCCGCCGCCGGCGGCTCGGCCGCGATCGAGCAGGGCGCCGGCGCCGGTGCCGGTGGCCTGTCGTCGTACGTCGGCGCCGAGCTGTCGAAGAGCGAGCGCCCGGAGCTGACGAGCGCCAAGATCGTCGTCTCGGGCGGCCGTGGCCTCGGCAGCGGCGACAACTTCAAGCTGCTCGAGACGCTGGCCGACAAGCTCGGCGCCGGTCTCGGCGCCAGCCGCGCCGCGGTCGACGCCGGCTACGTGCCGAACGACTACCAGGTCGGCCAGACCGGCAAGGTCGTGGCGCCGGATCTCTACATCGCCGTCGGCATCTCGGGCGCGATCCAGCATCTCGCCGGCATGAAGGACAGCAAGACCATCGTCGCGATCAACAAGGACGAGGAAGCGCCGATCTTCCAGGTCGCCGACTACGGCCTGGTGGGCGATCTCTTCCAGATCGTGCCCGAGCTGACCGCCGCGGTGGAAAAGAAGTAACGCGGGGTATCGCGTCATGATCAAGCGCATCGGCGTCATCGGCGCCGGCCAGATGGGTAGCGGCATCGCCCATGTCTGCGCGCTCAAGGGCTTCGACATCCGCCTCGCGGATGTCGACCAGGCGCACATCGACAAGGGCCTCGACGCGATCGGCCGGAACATGGACCGGCAGATCGGCCGCGGCATGATCCGGCCGGAGGACAAGGACGCCGCGCTGCGTCGGATCTCGACCGCGCTCGACTACAAGCCGTTCGCCGACTGCGACCTCATCGTCGAGGCCGCGACCGAGAACGAGTCGGTCAAGCGCGAGATCTTCAAGAAGGTCTGCGAGGGGCTGCCGCCGAACGTGCTGCTGGCCACCAACACCTCGTCGATCTCGGTGACCCGGCTGGCCTCGGTCACCGACCGGCCCGGCAAGTTCATGGGCATGCACTTCATGAACCCGGTCCCGATGATGGGCCTGGTCGAGCTGATCCGCGGCATCGCGACGGAGGAGGAGACCTTCCGCACCGTCCGCGAGGTCGTGATCAAGCTGGAGAAGAAGCCGGTCAACGCCGAGGACTTCCCGGCCTTCATCGTCAACCGCATCCTGCTGCCGATGATCAACGAGGCGGTCTACGCGCTGTACGAGGGCGTCGGCAACGTCGAGGCGATCGACACCGGCATGAAGCTGGGCGCCAACCACCCGATGGGCCCGCTCGAGCTCGCCGACTTCATCGGCCTCGACACCTGCCTGTCGGTGATGCAGGTGCTGCACGAGGGCCTGGCCGATTCGAAGTACCGCCCGTGCCCGCTGCTGGTGAAGTACGTCGAGGCGGGCTGGGTCGGCCGCAAGGTCAAGCGCGGCTTCTACGATTACTCCGGCGAACGGCCGGTGCCGACGCGCTAGGCGACGTCGGCTCGATGCGGCGCCCCGAGGACGGACGTCCGCGATGATCCCGATCCCGCGCGCCGTTGCCCGCATCCCGGTCCTGCGCGGCCTGTTCCGGGTCGCGCTGGAAGGCTGGGTCCGCCTGGCCCACGGGCGCTACTGGGTCGAACGGCGCATGGGACTGCGCCTGCTGCTCGATCGCGAGAACGTCGTCGATCGCCAGATCTTCCTCGCCGGCAGCTGGGAGCAGGACCTGGTCGACCGCCTGTTCGGCCTCGCCGAGGCCGAGCGTCGCCGCCACGACGGCGGCATGGTGTTCCTCGACATCGGATCGCACTGGGGCCTCTACGCGCTGCTGGCGCGCCAGTCGGGCCGGTTCGAGCGCATCGTCGCTTTCGAGCCCGATCCCACCAACCACGCCCAGCTGCAGGCCAACCTGTTCCTCAACGGTGCCGAGGCCGAGATCGAGGCGGTGAAGCTGGCCGCCTCCGACCGCCAGGCCAGCTTCGGGCTGTTCATGCGCACCAATGCCAACCGCGGCGCGACCCGGATCGCGCGTGCCGGCGAGACCGGGCAGGTGGTCTGCCACGCCGATCGCGTCGACCGCCATCTCGACTTCGAGGGCAAGCTGATGGTCGTGAAGATGGACGTCGAGGGCCACGAGCTCGAGGCGCTCGAGGGCATGACCGGGCTGCTGGCGAAGAACCGCTGCGTCATCCAGGTCGAGATCTGGGACGATCCCGAGGGCGAACTGCAGCGACGCCGGGTGATCCTCGATGCGTTCTTCGCGCGCTTCGGCATGGTCTGCGCCGGCGCCTCGGTCGACGATCACTGGTACGTTCCCGCGGGAGAGAGATGATGATGTCCAGGCGCCTGACGATGATCGCCGTGTTGCTCGCCACGCTGCTGCCGCTGGCACCGGCCGAGGCGCAGTGGGTGTTCGTGGCGCGCAAGGCGCTGGGCCGCATCGAGCACATGCGCGAGGGCCAGCAGGGTGGCGGCCAGCCGGCCTACGACTTCGCGACCGTCCTGCTCGACGCGCCGGCCGACCGCGTGTTCGCCGTGGCGCTCGACATGGCGCGCAAGAACCGCACCGTCCACGTCGTCATGCAGGACCCGGCGCAGCGCCGCTTCCAGGTCGCGCAGGGCGACCGCACCGCGACCTTCAACGTGGTGCCGTTCGGCGACGACGTCTCGCAGCTGCTGATCGCCGGCCACGCCGGCCCCGGCGAGGACGCGACCACGCCGCGCGTCGTCGAGGCCGTGCTGCGCGTCTGCCGCGAGATGGGCAAGCACTGCCAGGTCGGCGGCTGACGAAGGCTCCCGCGCCCTACGAGAAGTTTCCCTCACCTCGAGCGCAGCGAGGGACCTTTCTACCTTCCTAGCCCACCGCCGCCTTCAGGAGCGCGATCGCCTCGGGCGAGTCCCAGTCGGCGTCGCCCTCGATGCGGCCGAGCTCGCGGCCGGCGGGATCGACCAGGATCGAGGTCGGCAGCAGCGTGACGCCCAGCGTCGCCATCGCCTTGCGGCCCTTGTCGTAGAAGATGCCGAGGTGGGCGAGCTTCTGCTCCTTGTAGAACGGCGCCACCTTGGGCTTGGACGGCCCGTCGAGCGAGATCGGCAGCACCAGGAAGCGGGTCTTCGGCAGTTCCGCCTGCAGCCGGTCGAGGCTCGGCATCTCCTTGACGCACGGCGCGCACCAGGTCGCCCACAGGTTGACCAGCCGGACCTTGCCGGTCGAGTCGGCCAGCCGCATCGGCTTGTCGTTGGCGTCGAGGAACTCGAGGTCGGGCATCGGCCGAGGCGGCACGGTGCGCACGAAGCGCTTCATCGTGCCGGTCACCAGCCGCGCCGGCAACTCGGCCCGGGCCGCGCCCGCGGCCAGCCCGAGGCCGGTCGCCGCGGCCAGGCCGCCGGCCAGCACGGCCCGGCGCCGGGGGAGGAAATCTCGAACGGGATGTGCCATAAGCCGCGTTCCTACAGGAAGACTGGCTGCAATACATGGCACGGAAGAACACGACTGCGCGAGCCGGCTCGCAACGCTCCAACGCGATGTGGGGCGGTCGCTACAAGCTCGGCCCCTCGGAGATCATGGAGCGCATCAACGCCTCCATCGGCTTCGACAAGCGGCTGTACGCGCAGGACATCGCCGGGTCGATGGCCCACTGCGACATGCTGGTCGCTCAGGGCATCCTCACCGCCGCCGACGGGCGGGCGATCAAGCGCGGCCTCGCCCAGGTCCAGGCCGAGATCGAGGGCGGCAAGTTCAAGTTCTCGACCAAGCTCGAGGACATCCACTTCAACGTCGAGGCGCGGCTCACCGAGCTGATCGGGCCGGCCGGCGGCCGCCTCCACACCGCGCGTTCGCGCAACGACCAGGTCGCGCTCGACGTGCGCCTGTGGGTGCGCGACACGATCGACCGCTTCGAGGCGATGCTGCGCGACCTGCAGGCGGCGCTGATCGACCGCGCCGACCAGTACGCCGCGACCATCATGCCCGGCTTCACCCACCTGCAGACGGCGCAGCCGATCACTTTCGGCCATCACCTGCTGGCCTACGTCGAGATGTTCGGCCGCGACCGCGGCCGCTTCGCCGACTGCCGCCGCCGGCTCAACGAGTCGCCGCTCGGCGCCGCGGCGCTGGCCGGCTCGCCGCACCCGATCGACCCGCGCAGGACCGCGAAGGCGCTGGGCTTCGACGGCCCGATGGCGAACTCGCTCGACGCCGTGTCGGACCGCGACTACGTGGTCGAGTTCATCGCCGCGGCATCGCTCACGGCGGTGCACCTGTCGCGCCTGTCCGAGGAGATCGTGATCTGGTGCTCGGCGCCGTTCCGCTTCATCAGCCTGTCGGACGCCTTCACCACCGGCAGCTCGATCATGCCGCAGAAGCGCAACCCCGACGCCGCCGAGCTGACGCGTGCCAAGGTCGGCCGCATCATGGGCGCGTTCGTGGCGCTGTGCACGATCCTCAAGGGCCTGCCGCTGACCTACGGCAAGGACATGCAGGAGGACAAGGAGCCGCTGTTCGACGCCGCCGACTCGCTCGAGCTCGGGCTCGCGGCGATGACCGGCATGGTCCGCGACCTCAAGGCCAACCCGGTGCGCATGCGCGCCGTCGCCTCGGCCGACTACTCGGTCGCCACCGACCTCGCCGACTGGCTGGTGCGCAAGGTCGGCCTGCCGTTCCGCCAGGCCCACCACGTCACCGGCCGGCTGGTCGGCATCGCCGCCGACAAGGGCATCGATCTCGACAAGCTGACGCTGGCCGAGATGCAGGCGGTCGAGCCGGCGATCGATCGCGGCGTCTACCGCGTGCTAACGGTCGAGGCCTCGGTCAACGCGCGCAAGAGCCTGGGCGGCACCGCGCCGGCCAACGTCGTGCGCGCGGTCGCCGAGGCGCGCCGCCGCTTCCTCGGCGGCTCGCCGGCGAAGCGCCGGCCGCCGGCGAAGCGCCGGCCGGCCGGGCGTCCGGCGACCGGCGGCAAGGGGAGGGGCCGGTGAGCTTCTTCGCCTACAAGGACGGTGAGATGCATGCCGAGGGCGTGGCGCTGTCGGCGCTGGCGGCCCAGGTCGGCACGCCGTTCTACTGCTACTCGGCCGGCGCGCTGCGCGCTGCCTGGCGCGAGTTCGCCGACAACCTCGCCGGCATGAACGCCGAGGTCTGCTACGCCATGAAGGCGAACTCGAGCCTCGCCGTGATCCGCCTGTTCGGCGAGCTCGGCGCCGGCGCCGACATCGTCTCCGAGGGCGAGATGCGGCGCGCGCTCGCGGCCGGCATCCCGGCCCGTCGGATCGTTTACTCCGGCGTCGGCAAGAAGGCGTCGGAGCTGGGCGCGGCGCTGAAGGCGGGGGTCGGCCAGATCAACGTCGAGAGCGCGGCCGAACTCGAGACCCTGAACGCGGTCGCCGGCCAGCTCGGCGTCAGGGCGGCGATCACCATCCGCGTCAACCCCGACGTCGATGCCAGGACCCACGCCAAGATCACGACCGGTCGCAAGGAGAACAAGTTCGGCATCGACATCGACCTCGCCCGCGACGCCTTCGCGCTGGCCGGCCGTCTGCCGCACCTCGAGGTGGTCGGCGTGGCCATGCACATCGGCTCGCAGCTGACCTCGCTCGACCCCTACCGCGACGCCATCGTGCGGGTGCGCGAGCTGATCGGGCAGCTGCGCGCCGACGGCCACCGCATCGACCGCTTCGACATCGGCGGCGGCCTCGGCATCGTCTACGCCGACGAGAAGCCGCCCTCGATCGCCGACTTCCTCGCGGTGGTGCGGCGGGAAACGGACGGGCTCGGCTGCGCCCTGACGTTCGAGCCCGGGCGCCGGCTGGTCGGCGAGGCCGGCGTGCTGGTGAGCGAGGTCATCCTGGTCAAGCCGGGCGTCTCGAAGACCTTCGTCATCGTCGACGCGGCGATGAACGACCTGATCCGTCCCACCCTGTACGAGGCCTGGCACGAGATCCAGCCGGTCGTCGAGCGCCCCGGTGCCGCCACGATCCGTTGCGACATTGTCGGACCGATCTGTGAATCCGGGGATTTCCTCGCACAGGACCGTGATCTGCCGCCGCTGGCTGCCGGCGACTTGGTCGTGGTACGGTCGGCGGGCGCCTACGGGGCCGTGATGGCCTCGTCCTACAACAGCCGCCCCCTGGCGCCGGAGGTGATGGTCGATGGCACGCGGTTTGCGGTCACCCGGCCAAGACCTTCGATCGAGGAGATGCTGTCGGCCGAGCGGTTCCCGCCCTGGCTGGAGCCGGTGAAGACCTGACGAACTGAGCCAGCGAAAGGACGGCGATGGACGCCAGCCAGACCACTCCCCTCCGGGCCCCGGGCCTCGGCCGCAAGATCGGCCTGGCACGGGCGGCGCTGGCTTGGGAAGGGCTCTGGCCGCGGCTGGTGCCGCTCTTGTCCGCGGTCGCGCTGTTCGTCGCCGCCGCCCATCTCGACCTGTTCGCCGGCCTCGACCCCTGGGTCCACACCGCGCTGCTCGCCGTGCTCGGTCTCGGCCTGGTCGGCCTGGGCTGGTGGGAACTGCGGACCTTCGCATGGCCCACGCAGGAAGCCGCCATCCGCCGCCTCGAGCGCGACAGCGAGGTGCCGCACCGGCCCCTGGTCGCGGTGCAGGACACGCTGGCCGCGGGCGCTACCGACCCGATGGCCGCGGCGCTGTGGCAGGCCCATCGCAAGCGCGAGGCCGAGCGCCTCGCCGCGCTGAAGAACAGGCCCGCCCGTCCCGGCCTCGCGGTGCTCGACCGCTGGGCGCTGCGCTTCGTGCCGCTGCTGGCGCTGGTGGTGGCGATCGCCGTCGCCGGCGGCTGGCGCAGCGACCGCCTGGCCGCCGCGGTGACGCCGGCCTTCCCGCCGCCGCCTCCGGTCGTCGCCAACCTCTGGATCGCGCCGCCGGCCTACACCGGCAAGCCGCCGATCTACCTGGACATGGCCGAGCGCGACAAGGTGCTGCGCGTGCCGGTCGGCTCCAAGCTCGCCGGCTTCGTCGACGACGTGCGCGGCCGCAAGCCGCCGCAGCTGAAGATCGACGGCACCACCACCGACTTCACCACGGTCGGCAAGGGCAAGTACCAGGTCGACGCGGTCATCACCGGCGGCCAGCAGATCAGCCTGCAGGCGCGCGGCGATGAGCAGGCGCGCTGGAAGCTGCACGTCATTCCCGACCTCGCGCCGACCATCGACTTCGCGCGGCCGATCGGCGTCGACAAGTGGTCGACCAAGATCGAGTACTTGGCCGGCGACGATTTCGGCGTCACCGGCGTGCAGCTGCAGATCCGCCTGCACGGCTCGGTTCTGGGCGACGAGGCACTGAGCGGCGACGAGGAGCCGGAGGTCATCCGCATCGACCTGCCGGTCGCCGGCAACGCCAGGAAGGTCACCGACACCTTCGTGCGCGACCTCACCAGCCACCCGTGGGCCGGCCTCAAGACCACGGTGATGCTGTTCGCCACCGACGCACTCGGCCAGAAGGGTCGCAGCGCGGTCGAGACCTTCCTGCTGCCCGAGCGCGTGTTCAACGACCCGACGGCGCGCGCCCTGATCGTGCTGCGCAAGGCCCTGACCCGCGATCCCAAGGCCAACCGGTCCGACGTCGCCGACGGCATGCGCCTGATCGGCGCCCGGCCCGAGAGCTACCGCAACGACGCCGTGGTCCAGCTCGGCCTGCGGGTCGGCTCGGCGCGGCTGGCCGAGAACGGCGACAAGGCCAACATCGTCGAGACCCAGAAGCTCCTGTGGGACCTCGCGATGCGGCTCGAGGGCAGCGCCATGAGCGACGCCGAGCGCGCGGTCGAGGAGGCCCGCCAGGAACTGCGCGACGCCATGCAGCGCCAGGCCGGCGACGAGGAGATCGAGCGCCTGATCCAGCAGCTCTACGACGCGATGGCGCGTTGGCAGAAGGAGCTGGCCGAGAAGATGAAGGACCCCGAGGAACGCCGCCGCATGCAGGAGCAGGCGGAGAAGATGGATCCCAACAACACCATCGACGGCGACGACCTTCAGAAGATGCTCGATAAGATCCGCGAGATGGCCAAGAACGGCCAGCGCGAGGAAGCCAAGCGACTGCTCGAGGAACTGCGCAAGATGATGGAGAACGCCACCCCGATGATGGCGAACCCCAACCAGCGCCAGCCAGGGCAGCAGCGCGGCCAGCAGGGCCAGGGCAACCAGCAGGGCCGCGAGATGATGAACCAGCTCGACCGCCTGTCGCGCCGGCAGAACCAGCTGCTCGGCGAGAGCGAGCGCGAGGGCCGGCAGCAGCAGGGCCAGCAGGGTCAGCGCGGCCAGCAGGGCCAGCGCGGGCAGCAGGGCCAGCAGGGACAGCGCGGCCAGCAGGGCCAGCAGGGTCAGGGCGGCCAGCAGCCGGGCGACGGCCAGTGGGGCGAGGGCCAGCGCGGCCAGCAGGAGGGCCTGCGTCGCCAGCTCGGCGAGTTCATGAACAAGCTCGACGAGAACGGCATGGGCCTGCCGGAATCGCTCGGCCGGGCCGAGCGCTCGATGCGCGAGGCCGAGGACGCGCTGCGGCGCGGCGACCCGCGCGAGGCTTCGCGCGCCCAGCGCCGGGCGCTCGACAACCTGCAGCAGGGCATGACCGACATGGCCGAGCAGATGCGCCAGCGCGGCCCGGGCAATGGCCAGGACATCGCCGAGATCGAGGAGCGCGAGCGCCGCAGCGAGGACCGCGACCCGCTCGGCCGCTCCGACGGCAACTACGGTGACGCGATCGACACCGGCGCCGACAAGGTGCCGCTGGAACTCGAGCGCCAGCGCAGCCGCGAGATCCTCGACGAACTGCGCCGCCGCGCCGGCGAGCAGCGTCCCAAGGACGAACTCGACTACATCGACCGGCTGCTGAAGACGTACTAGCCGCGCCCTCGGCGGGGAGGTCCCTCCGCCGTGCCGCGGCGTGCGCGGCTTCGGTCGGGGCGGGGGCGACTACGCCCCCGGCTTCTCCACCACGCCGATGTAGGGCAGGCCGCGGAAGCGGTGGGCCCAGTCGAGGCCGTAGCCGACCAGGAACTCGTCACCGCACTCGAAGCCCACGAAGTCGGCCTCCAGGGTGGTCTTCCGCTTGCCCGGCTTGTCGAGCAGGGTGCAGATCGAGACGTGGGTGGCGCCGCGCTCCAGCAGCAGTTGCCGCGCGAAGCTGAGAGTCAGGCCCGATTCCAGGATGTCATCGACCAGCAGGACCTCGCGCTTGCGGACGTCATCGACGATGTCGCGGACCACCCGGACGCGGCCACTGGTCTCCGTGCCGGTGCCGTAACTTGACAATGTCAAGAAATCCATCGACCAGTCGGCGCCGGCCCGGCTCAGCGCCCGGATCAGGTCGGCGGCGAACACGAAGCTGCCCTTCAGGACCGAGACGACCAGCGTGTCGGCTGGCAACTTGCCGGCCATCTCGCTGGCCATGATGTCGACCCGCGCGGCGATCTCGGCGGCGGAGAAGCGGACGGAAACGGTGGGACGGCCGGGCATGGTGCGGTTTTAGCGCGCGGGTCCCCGTCGTCACAGTGCAAATTGCCGCCCACGGCACGGCTTTTTGAACTGATGGTGCAGTACGTCATGGTACCCTGCCGGCGTGTGGCTGTTCGTCCTCTCGATCGTTTCCAACGTCCTGGCGCTCGCCCTGCCGCTGGCGCTGCTGCAGGTCTACGACCGCATCCTGCCCAGCGCCCAGTACGGCACCGCCCTGACCCTGTTCCTCGCCGTCGTGGTCGCGATGGTGCTCGACGGCTTCCTGCGCTTCGTGCGCGCCCGCACGGTGTCGCGGCTGGCCGTGCTGGCCGAGCACCGCGCGGCGGTGGCGCTGGCCGGCGGCCTGTTGTCAGGTAATCTGGACGGCGTCCAGATGATGGGATCGGGCGCTCGGCGGGACGCCTTCAGCGCAGTGACGCAGGCGCGCGAGCTCGGCGCCGCGGCCACCCGGTTGCCGTTCTTCGACGCCCCGTTCGCCGTCATCTTCCTCGGGCTGGTGTGGTTCATCGGCGGCGTGCTGGTGGCGATCCCGCTGGCCGTGCTGCTGGCCTTCTCGCTGGCCGCCCTGCACACGGCGCGTGGCCTGCGCCGCTCGGTCGAGGCCCGGGCCGTGGCCGAACAGGCGCTGATGTCGCGGCTGGCCGACCTTCTGGCGGGCATCGTCGACCTCAAGGGTTTCGGCCGCGCCGGGCGCCTGCTGAATCGCCTCGACGGTCCGCTGCGTGGCTATGCCGCCGAGGCCGAGGGCTTCGAGCGCCGCTCAAGCCGGCTGCTCGACCTGTCGCAACTGGCCGCGCTGGCCGCCACCGTGGCGATCACCCTGGTCGGCGCGGCGGTGGTGGTGGCCGGTGGCCTGACCACCGGCGGCCTCGCCGCCTGCTCGATCCTGGCCGGGCGCGGTGTCGGCGCCGGCCTCGGCCTGTTCTCGTCGCTGGCCCGCCGCGGTGCCGCCCACGCCGCCGGCGATGCCATCGCCGCGCTGCACCGTACGCTGGCGCCGGCCGCGCCGGCGGAGGTCGCGACGACGGCGCCCGCGGACCTCGTGCTCGAGGGCGTGACCCTGGTCCGGGGACGGGCGTCGCTGCCAGCGGTCTCGGACCGGCTGCCGGCCGGCGCGGTCGTCCGCGTCGACGGCCCGGCGGCGCCGGCGCGCCTGCTGCTGCTGGCGCTCGCCGGCCACGAGCGCCCCGACGGCGGCCGGATCGCGCCGCCGCTCGCCGCCGCCTTCGTGGCCGAGCGGCCGACCCTGTTCGTCGGCTCGATCCTCGACAACCTGACCGGCTGGGAAGCCAACCGCGCCGACGCGGCGCGGCGCCTCGCCGAGGCGCTGGGCCTGGCGCCCCTGATCGACCGCCTGCCCGACGGGGCCCGCGGCGCAGTCGCCGGCGGCCTCGTGCCCGAGCTCAGCGCCGGCACGGTCAAGCGCATCGGCCTCGTACGCGCGCTGTGTCGCGAGACGCCGCTGCTCGTGCTCGACAACCCGGAAGTCGACCTCGACCTCGACGGCCGCCGCCGCCTGGCCGCCGTGCTGGCCGCGCGGCCGACCGGCACCACCGTGGTGATGCGCACCGCCGACCCGGTGCTGGCGGCGCTGGCGACCCGGACGCTCGCGCTGGACGCATCGCCGGCGCGCGAGGCCGCGGCATGAGCTTCGCCCAGAGCACGACCGCGCCGGTGCCGGCGCTGACCGGTCCGCTCGGCACCCTGGTCCTGCCGATCCTCGAGGCGCTCGACAGCGGCCGCGCCAAGGCGGTGCTGGCCTCGGCGGTGCCCGACCCCGAGACGCCGCTGACGCCCGGCATGTTGGCGGTGACGCTCGGTCGCCTCGGCTACGACGTCACCCAGGGCGCGCGCGCCGCCGAGCGCTGGCGCCAGCCGGTCGACGGGGCGGTGGTCGCGGTCGGCCGCGACGGTGCGCCCGCCGCCTTCTGCAAGATCGCCGGCCGCGTCCTGCGGCTGGCGACCGACGCGCCCGCCGCCGCCATCGACCCGGCCGAGGCGGCGCGGGCGCTGGCGTCGGCAGCGCGCGTCATCCACGTGCGCCGCGTCTTCGCGCTGCCGCTCACCGAGTTCGACGAGAACCTGCGCCGGGTATTGGCTGCCGGCTTCGGCGTCAGCCTCGTGATCAACCTCGTGGCGCTGGCGGTGCCGTTCCTGACGATGGTGATCTACGACCGCGTGATCGGCGGTGCCGCGACCGACATCCTGCCCGGGCTCGCGGTCGGCGGCGGGGTCGCGCTGCTCGCGCTGTTCGCGTTGCGCCGCCTGCGCGCCCGGCTGCTGGCGGTCGCCTACGGGCGGTTCGGCTTCAGCCTGCAGGCCCGCGTGGCCGACCGGTTGCTGCGGGCGCCGCTGGCGTCGAGCGGGCGCTTCCAGGCCTATGCCCTGCTGGCCCGCGTGCGCGAGGCGTGGCGCGGCGTCGACCCGCTGTCGAACGCGCTCAGCACGGCGCTGTTCGACGCGCCGTTCATCGTCCTCAGCCTCATCGCCGTCGCCTGGGTCGGCGGCATCGTCGTGCTGGTCCCGGTCGCCTACCTCGCGCTGTTCTTCGCCATCGCCCTGCTGATGGAACGACGCTCGCGGTTCGAGCTGCAGGTCGCCGGCGCGGCGCTGGCCGAACGCGAGGCGATGCTGTCGGAACTGGCGCACAAGGCGGTCGAGCTGCGGCTGGCAGGGGTCGCCGACGCCTGGCTGCGGCGCTTCGAGGAGGCGTCGCGACGGGTCGCGGCGGCGTCGCTCGCCACCGCATCGCGCGGCGCGCTCTCGCAGGCGGTCGCCTACGTGCTCGGCACCGGCGCGGCGCTGGCGACGCTGGCGGCCGGGGTCGCGCTGGTCTTCGCCGACGCCATGACGGCGGGCGGCCTGATCGCCACCATGCTGCTGGTGTGGCGCATCACGGCGCCGGCACAGGCGCTGTTCTTCTCGCTCGGTCGGCTGCGCCAGGGCAGCGACCAGCGCGCCCGGCTGGAAGCGCTGCTGAACACGCCGGTCGAGGCCGACCGCGCGGTGCGCCTGCACAAGGCGCATCGCGGCGTGCCGACGCTGCGCTTCGAACGGGTGTCCTATCGTCCCCCCGGCGCCGCCGAGGCGACCGTCGCCGGCCTGTCCTTCGCCGTCGAGCCGGGCGAGGTCGTGGCCGTGCTGGGCCCGACCGGCAGCGGCAAGAGCACCGTGCTGCAGATGGCGGGCGGCCTGTTGGCGCCGTCGACCGGCCTGGTCTCGGTCGACGGGCAGAACCTCGTGCACATCGATCCCGACGACTACCGCCTGACCGTCGCGGCGCTGCGGCCGGCCCAGCCGCACGTGTTCGACGCCTCGCTGCGCGACAACATCGCGCTGGCCGCGCCGTGGGTGGACGGGCGCACCGCCGCCGAGGTCGCGCGCGTGGCCTGGGGGGCCGACGGCGCGCGGGTCGCCGCCGACCTGTCGCGCCCGGCTGCGGCCGCCGCGGCCGCGCCGCTCGCCGACGACACCGGCGCGCGGCTCGGCCTCGCCCGGCTGCTCGCCAAGCCGCCGCGCATCGCCGTGCTCGATTCGCCGTTCGACGGCGCCGCTCCCGACCTGCGCGCCGCGCTCGAGGCGTTCGTCGCCGCCGCGCGCGGCACCACCAGCGTGCTGTTCGCCACCACCGACCCGGCGACGGCGCGGCTGGCCGACAAGGTGCTGGTGCTCGACGCCGGCGGCGCTGCCTACTTCGGGCCGCCGGCGCCGGTGCCCGTTTCTTCCGCGGCAGGAGCCTGACATGGCCGAGAGACCCGATCCGGACCTCCCCGGCGAGGAGCCCTACCTCGATGACGGCACGATCCGCCGGGCGCTCAACACCGTCGCCGGCGCCATCGCGGTGGTCGTCGCCGCCGTCGTGGCGTGGAGCGTGCTGACGCCGGTCGACGAGATCGCCAAGGCGCCCGGCGCCGTGGCGCCGTCGGGACAGGTCCAGGTGGTCGATGCGCGCGACGGCGGCCTGATCCGCGAGGTCCTCGTGCGCGAGGGCACGCGGATCGAGAAGGGCAGCCCCATCCTGCTGTTCGACCGGGTCCGCGCCGAGTCCGAACTGGCGACCGCGACGGCGCGCAAGGCCGCCCTGGAACTCGAGATCGAGCGGCTGACCGCCTTCATCGACGACCGGGAACCCGACTTCTCGCGCCACGCGAAGGACTACCCGGCGCTGGTGGCGCGCGAGACCGCGGCGCTCGCGGCGCAGCGAAACCTCGTCGATGCCGACATCCTGGTGATCCAGCAGCAGATGGTCGCCAAGCGGGCGCAGCTGGCCGCGCTCGACGCGCAGATCCCGGCCTTCGAGCAGGAGGTTGCCGCCGTGGCGAAGGCGCACGACATCGTCGAGGGGCTGACCGCCAAGGGCCTTGGCTCGCAGTTGCGGTTGGCCGAGCTGATCGAGCAGAAGGCGCGGATCAGCCGGGCGCTGACCGAGGCGCGGGGCCAGCGCATCGTCCTGCAGGGACAGGTTGCCGAGCTCGAACTGGCCGTCGTCAGCCGGCGTAAGAAGGCCGGGGCCGAGGCGGCGGAGAAGCGCGTCGAGACCGGCGCGCAGTTCCGGACCGTCACCGAGCAGATCGCCGAGTTGCGCGACCGCGTCGACAGCGCCACCGTCGTGGCGCCGGTGTCCGGGCTTGTCCAGTCGCTGCCCAACCCGCGCGCCGGCCAGGTCGTGGCGCCGGGCGAGGTGGTGGCCGAGATCGTGCCGAGCGACGAGGGCCTGCTGTTCGAGGCACGCCTGTCGCCGCGCGACATCGGCTTCGTCGTGGTGGGCCAGCCGGCCAAGGTGAAGGTCGATGCCTACGACTTCAGCCGCTACGGCGCGCTCGACGGCGTCGTCGATTCGGTGTCGGCCACGACCATCGCCGATCCGCGTGGCGCGCCGTACTACCGGATGCGCATCCGCCTCGACCGGCTGGCCTTGCGCGACGATCGCAACCTCGCGGTCCAGGCCGGCATGACCGGCGAGGCCGACGTGCGCACCGGCCGCAAGACGGTGTTCCAGTATCTCTGGAAGCCGATCTACACCAACCTCGACCTCGCGCTGACCGAGCGCTGAGCGGAGCGGCGACGGCATGGCTCGCGATCCTTCCGACCACGACCCGGAGCGCCGGCCGTCCGAGGCGCGCGCCCCGGCACGACCGAAGATCTGGGAAGAGGTGTTCGGCTGGCTGACCGGCCGCAAGCCCGAGACCGGGCCGGCGCAGTCGCCGGAGCCGCGCGCCCCGGCGATCGACGAAACCGTGCCGCGGCCTGGAACGCCGGGGGCGCCGCGGGGCGGCGGCAGCGAGGCTGGTGGCGCACCGCTTGGCGGCTCGTTGCCGCCGGCCGGCGACGCCGGCCCGTCGACGGCCGGCGGCGCCGCGCCAATGGTCGCCCCGCGCGGCACCGTCGGAAGCGGGGGGACGACTCCGCCGGCGACCGTCCCCCCTGGCCAATCGCCGGCCGCGGTGCAGGACCACGCCGTGCCGCGGCCCGACCCGATGGGGCACGGCGGCGGTGGCGAGCCGATTCGGGCGCCCGCCCTGCAGCCGCCGCAGCCGACGCACGCGCCGCAGCCACCGTCCCATGGTCCGACCGTCCACGCGCCGCTGCAGACGCCACCGCTGCCGTACCCGACGGTGTCGGTGAAGCCGCCGGTCGATGAGCCGCCGGTGCATGGTCCGACGGTACATCCGCCGATCCAGTCGCCGCCGCTGCCACAGCCGACGGTGACGGCGAAGCCGCCGGTGGATGGGCCGCCGGCACACGGCCCGTCGGTGCAGCCGCCGATCCAGTCGCCGCCGCTGCCGCAGCCGACGGTGACCTCGAAGCCGCCGGTGGACGAACCGCCGCTGCACGGTCCAGCGGTGCAGCCGCCGATCCAGGCGCCGCCGTTGCCACAGCCGACGGTGACGTCGAAGCCGCCGGTGGACGAGCCGCCGGTAGACGGTCCGTCAGTACAGCCGCCGATCCAGGCGCCACCGCTGCCGCAGCCGACGGTGACGTCGAAGCCACCGGTCGATGAACCGCCGCTCCATGGTCCGTCGGTGCAGCCGCCGATCCAGTCGCCGCCGTTGCCGCAGCCGACGGTGACGTCGAAGCCGCCGGTCGATGAACCGCCGCTCCATGGTCCGTCGGTGCAGCCGCCGATCCAGTCGCCGCCGTTGCCGCAGCCGACGGTGACGTCGAAGCCGCCGGTCGATGAACCGCCGCTCCATGGTCCGTCGGTGCAGCCGCCGATCCAGTCGCCGCCGCTGCCGCAGCCGACGGTGACGGCGAAGCCGCCGGTCGATGAACCGCCGCGCCATGGTCCGTCGGTGCAGCCGCCGATCCAGTCGCCGCCGCTGCCGCAGCCGACG
>CAYQRL010000039.1:0-29293 GCA_964420105.1 uncultured Reyranella sp. | reverse complement strand
AGGAGCGCGTGCTGCGCATGCGCTTCGGCATCGGCATGAACACCGACCACACGCTCGAGGAAGTCGGCCAGCAGTTCTCGGTCACCCGCGAGCGTATCCGCCAGATCGAGGCCAAGGCGCTGCGCAAGCTCAAGCACCCGAGCCGCAGCCGCATGCTGCGCAGCTTCCTCGACCAGGGCTGATCCGGCCCTTCACGGGCAGCGAAAGCCGGGCCGAGTGCCCGGCTTTTTCTTTTCGCCCCGCGCCGGCGCGGGACCTTTTTCGACACCACCCCATGGTCACACCACGGGGCGGCGCGAATCGCCGACCATGGGCGCTTCCGGAGCGAGAGGGAGAGAGCACGTGCCGGCCGGCCAGCAGATCACGACCCGCCTCAAGGATGTCCTGCGCCCGTGGGCGTCGTCGCTGCCGCAGCTGTCGGGACTGCCGTCGTGGTCGCGCACCATGGCGGTGCTGAAGCACCATGGCTTCGCGCCGGTGACGGTGTTCGACATCGGCGTCGGCTACGGCACCTTCCCGCTCTACCGCGCCTTCCCCGACGCCTTCTACCACCTCGTCGACCCGGCCCACGAATCGCTGGCGCACATGCACAAGCTGGCGAAGAAGCTGCGCTGCAAGGTCCACCCGGTCGCGCTCGGCGACCACGACGGCACCGCCACCCTGGAGGTCCGGGCCGACATCCAGGAATCGACCATGCTGGAGGAGGTCGGCCCGCGCCGCGTGCGCCGCCACGACAAGGTGCCAGTGCGGCGTTTCGACAGCCTGTTCGGCCCCATCCTGCGCCCCGCCCTGTGCAAGATCGACGTCCAGGGCGCCGAGCTGATGGTCCTGGCGGGGATGACCGGCCGGCTGGCCGAGATCGACGCCCTCGTGATCGAGACCAGCACCATCGCCACGGTCCAGGGCGGCGCCGAGATCGGTGCGATCGTCCGGTTCCTGACCGAGCACGGCTTCGCCCTGTGCGACATCGTCGGCCTGCGGCGGCGGCCGCTCGACGGCGCCACCGCCCAGCTCGACCTGCTGTTCATGCCCAACGACGCCCCGCTGCGCACCGACCGGCGCTGGGCTGCCTCGGCCTGAGCAAGGGCCGGCCTGGCCCGGCTCGCGCGGCCGTGATCATTCGGTGACGGGTGTGGCCATTCGGTGACCGCGGCGTCCCGGGGTCGGCTATGCTTGCGTCCACGGACAGCGGCTGCAACATGGGCGAGGCCCGATGACACAGGTTTCGGCGCAACCGGGCCGGCACAACGAGCGTTTTGGCTGGCGTGAAGAGGTCCGTGCCGCAATCGAGCCACAGGGCCCCGCTAGCGATTCGGGACCCGCAAACACGGGACAGGGGCAGGGACAGTGGGAGATGAGAACAGGAAACCTGGTGGCGCGGGCCGCGGCGGCCACTCTTTTCCTGGCGCTGGGCGGCTGCGAGGTGGCGCGCGGCATGCGCGACGACTTCGCCCGGCTGACCTCCAGCCCCGCCGCGCTGCAGAAATCCCAGCCGACCCGGCCGCAGGCCGCCGCCCGACCGCGCCCGACCACGCCGGCCGCCCCCTCGGGCGAGGCCGCCACCCCGTTTCCCGAACAGTCGCCGTCGCTCGTGCCGCCGCCGGCTCCCCCGGCCCCGGTGTCGCTCGCCGGCAAGAGCGAGAAGGAACTGCGCGCCCTGCTGGGGCCGCCGACCAGCGAGGAGGAACGCCCGCCCGGCAAACGATGGCGGTACCAGGACGGCTCGTGCACGCTGGACATCCAGCTCTACCCGGACGTCCAGACGAAGCAGTTCGGAACTCTTGCTTACGAGGTTAAGAGCGATGACAACTCCGATGAAGGAAAGCGTGCCTGCCTGGCCCAGCTCCAGTCCCGTGCCCAGAACCGTCCCTGAAGCCGAGCCGGCCAAGCGCATCCGCGTCGCCTTCGTCGAGGACGACGAGGATTACCGCGAGAGCGTGGCCGGGGAACTCGGCGACCACGGTTTCGACGTCACCAGCTTCGCCGACGGCGTCGCCCTGATGTCGTGGCTGGGCGAGGGCGCCGACCCGGAGATCATCATCCTCGACTGGAGCCTGCCCAGCGTCTCCGGCATCGACCTGCTGCCGCGGCTGCGCCGCAACGGTATCGCGTTGCCGGTGGTGTTCCTGACCGGCCGCTCCCAGCCCGCCTACGAGAAGCTCGCGTTCGACCGTGGCGCGCTCGACTTCGTCGACAAGGCGCGCGGCGTGCCGATCCTCGCCCACCGGCTGCGGCTGATCGCCGAGGCGGTGAAGAAGCCGCCCGAGGACCCGGAACTGGTCGACAATTTCCACTGCGGCCGCCTGATGCTGAAGCCCAAGGTCAGCCGCGCCTTCTGGGACGACGTCGACGTCGGCCTGACCCTCACCGAGTTCAAGATCGTTCACCTGCTGGCCGCGAACGTGGGAAGCTACGTGACCTACCGGTCGGTCTACGATTGCATGCACTACGTCGGCTTCATCGCGGGGAGCGGTGAGAATGGCTACCGAACCAATGTCCGTTCCTGCATCAAGCGAATCCGAAACAAGTTCCGAGCCATCGATCCCGAGTTCGCCGAGATCGACAACTACCAGTCCTTCGGATACCGCTGGGGCAAGGTCTAGGCCCCGTCCCGCCGCGACCTGGCGCCAGGCGGCTCGCCGCCTGGCGGCCTCGCTGACCCTCAAGCTGGTCGCCCTGGTCGGCATCTTCGTCGCGCTGCCGATCGTGCTGTACGGCCAGTTCGAGAGCGCCGACCGCCAGATGCGCGAGATCGTCACCCGCGCCATCCAGGACCGCTCGGCGCTGATCGCCGAGGCGCTGACGCCGAAGCTGGTCGTCGCCAACGCCAGCGGCCGCTCGGCGCTGAACGAGGACCTCGCCCGCTATTCCTCCGACGGCACCATCCTCAAGCTGATCTTCCAGCCGAGCGAGGAGCGCCACGCCGGCCGCTTCTACTTCATCGCCTCGGCGCCGCGCATCCGCCCCGACGAGATCGCGGCCGAGCTCGACGAGCTGGCGCATCGCGGCATCCTGCCGAAGATCTCCGACGCCTGCATGTGGGATGCCGCCAACGAGATCCGCTACACCCAGGCCAACGGCAGCGTCGAGCTGCTGACCTCGATCATCCCGATCCGCGGCGCCGACGGCTGCTGGGTCCTGACCTCGACCCACACGACCTCCGAGTTCCTCAACACCTCGATCGGCCGGCCGTACTGGGAGACGCGCGAGATCCGCGTCGCCGCCGCGATCTACCTCGTGCTGGCGATCCTCGCGCTGCTGGTCGCGGTCAGCATCCGCGTGACGCTGCGCCGCTTCCGCGAGGTCGCGGCCGAGATCAGCCAGGGCCGCATCGGCGACAACGCCTTCACCCACCGCAACGTCGTGCCGGAACTGTCGAGCGTGGCGCGCGACTTCGACAAGCTGGTGCACGACCTGCGCGGCGTGTCGCAGCAGATCCGCCAGAACGCCGAGGACAAGGCGCACTCGTTCAAGACGCCGCTCGCCACCATCCGCTCGGCGCTCGAGCCGGTGCGTCGCGCGGTGCCGCTCGACAATGCCCGGGCCCGGCGGGCGCTCGAGATCATCGACTCGGCGCTGTCGCGGCTGCTCGACCTGGTGATCGCCGCGCAGCGCCACGACATCAGCACCGCCGACCTGCTCGAGGCGCCGCGCGTGCCGACCGACTTCAGCCAGCTGGTCGGCGACGCCGCCCTGCACTTCCGCGAGATCCTCGCCACCCGCGACATCCGCCTGATCCGCCGCCTCGACGAGAAGGCGATCGTGCGAGCCGGCCACGGCATGCTCGAGACGGTCCTGCAGTGCGTGCTCGAGAACGCGATCAGCTTCTCGCCGCGCGGCGGCACGATCGTCGTCACGCTGACGGTGACCGGCCGCAGCGTCGAGCTGCAGGTCGACGACGAGGGCCCCGGCGTCGACCCGGCCAAGATCCCGCACATGTTCGAGCGCTACTTCTCCTCGCGGCCGCAGGACGACCGCAATTCGCCACCGTCCGGTCACGCCGGTCTCGGCCTCTGGATCGTGCGGCGCAACGTCGAGGCGCTGGGCGGACGGGTCGCCGCCGCCAACCGAGTCGGCGGCGGGCTGTCGATCGCCATCACGTTGCCACGCAACGGCAACTAGAGATTCCTCCATCGCGATTCGCGCCCGGCGAAACACAGCTTAATCACTGGCTGGCATGGGGGGCGCTGCATAGCTTCGAACGCCATCACCGTTCGGAGCTTCGCAGGTCCATGGACACAGTCAGCACGCTCGAGAAGTTCCAGCAGCAGGGGTCGGCGCAGATCCATCCCGTCATCCTGTCGGGTGGCGCGGGCACGCGGCTATGGCCGCTGTCGCGCGCCGCCTACCCGAAGCAGCTGCTCAAGCTGTCGTCGCAGCGCACCATGCTGCAGGACACCGTGGCGCGCGGCCTCGCCGACGTCGGCTTCGCCGCGCCGCTGCTGGTGTGCAACGACGAGCATCGCTTCCTGGTCGACGGCCAGCTGCAGGAGATCGGCGTGCGGCCGCAGGCGATCCTGCTCGAGCCGGCGGCGCGCAACACCGCGCCGGCGATCGCCGCCGCGGCGCTGTGGCTGCTGGCGCGCGACCCCGACGCGCTGATGCTGGTCCAGCCCTCCGACCACGTCATCGCCTCGCCGGCCGAGTTCCACCGCGCCGTGATGCGCGGGCTCGCCGCGGCCCAGGACGGCCGCCTCGTGACCTTCGGCATCCAGCCGTCGCGGCCGGACACCGGCTACGGCTACATCCAGGGCGGCGAGGCGCTGGCCGGTGGCGACGGCGTGCTCGAGGTCGACCGCTTCGTCGAGAAGCCCGACCTCGCCACCGCCAGGCGCTTCGTCGACAGCGGCGCGTTCTACTGGAACAGCGGCATCTTCCTGCTGGGCGCCCGCGCCTTCCTCGGCGAGCTGTCGCGCATCAACCCGGCAATGCTCGAGGCCTGCGAGCGCGCGGTCCGCGACGGCAGCGAGGATCTCGGCTTCTTCCGGCTGGGCGGCGACGCCTTCGCGACGGCGCCGTCGCTGTCGATCGACCATGCCGTCATGGAGCACACCGCCCGCGCCGCCGTCGTGCCGGTCGACATGGCGTGGAGCGACGTCGGCTCGTGGCCGGCCCTGCGCGACATCGGCAACGCCGACGGCGACGGCAACGTCCTGCACGGCGACGTCGTGGCCGAGCGGGTGAGCAACTCGTACATCCGCAGCGAGGGTCGGCTGGTGGCCGCGCTGGGCGTCGACAACGTCGTGGTCGTCGCCACCGACGACGCGGTGCTGGTCGCCGACGCCAACTCGGCCGCCGAGGTCTCGGACATCGTCGCCCGCCTGCGCGCCGAGCAGCGCAGCGAGTCGCAGCAGCACGTGACCTGCCACCGGCCGTGGGGACACTACCGCTCGGTCGACGCCGGCGACCGCTTCCAGGTCAAGCGCATCACCGTCAAGCCGGGCGCCAAGCTCAGCCTGCAGAAGCACTACCACCGCGCCGAGCACTGGGTGGTGGTGCACGGCACCGCGCTGGTGCAGCGCGGCGAGGAACGCATGCTCGTGCGCGAGAACGAGTCGGTCTACATCCCGATCGGCACCGAGCATCGCCTCGAGAACCCGGGCAAGCTGCCGCTGCAGCTGATCGAGGTGCAGTCCGGTGCCTACCTGGGCGAGGACGACATCGTGCGCGTCTCCGACACCTACGGCCGCGCCTGACGCTTGCGCGGGCCGTGCAAGACCCGCGTTTGGTCACACCGTCCCTGCGAGGACCGGATTATCTGGTGAAGGACTCTCCTACCCACGGGTGATGACATGTCGGCCAAGGCTCCTGCGCTCCTCCCGCTCCGCCGTCGCGGCGTCCTGCTCGCCGCCTTCGCGCTCGCCGCCTGCGAGAGCGATCCCACGCCGATCGTTTCCGACACGAGCGACGCCAACATGAGCCTGGCCCCGACCGCCGGTCCCGGCGGGAACCGCGGCGGCTCCAACAGCCGCGACCCCGACTATCGCCTCGGCCCCAACGACCGCGTGCGCATCATCGTGTTCGGCCAGCCGACGCTCACCGGCGAGTACACGCTCGACGGCAACGGTGTCCTGGCCTTCCCGTTGATCGGCAACGTCAACGCCAGCGGGCAGACGCCCAGCCAGCTGCAGCAGGCGATCGCCTCGCGGCTCGATCCCGACTACCTGCGCAATCCCAGCGTCAGCGCCGAGGTCATCACGCGCCGGCCGTTCTACGTGATCGGCGAGGTCCAGAAGCCCGGCAACTATCCCTACGTCACCGACATGACGGCCCTCAACGCCGTGGCCATGGCCGGCGGCTACACCTACCGCGCCCGGCAGAACGACCTCTACATCAAGCGGCTGGATTCGAATGGCCGCATGGTGCGCATCGCCGCCAAGCCCGAGACCAAGGTCCGGCCCGGCGACACCGTCGAGATCAAGGAGCGCTATTTCTGATGGCCTACGCCCAGGACGTTCCCCCTCCCGCCCCGCGGCGGCGCACCGCGCTGCGCACGGTCCCGGCCGCGACACCGCAGGTCTACGCGCCCGAGCCGCCGCTCGCGCGCTTCGCCGCGGCGCCCGAGGAGCAGAGTTTCCTCGAGACGCTGCGGCGGCTGTGGCGCAACCGCCTGCTGATCCTCGCCACCACCGTGCTGGTCGGGGGCGCGGCGATCGCGACGGCGTGGCTGCTGCCGGCCTACTACGTCTCCGAGGCGCGGGTGCTGGTCGGCGTGCAGGGCGCGCGGCTGCCCAACGTCGATACCATCATCGCCGATCTCAGCCCCGACGCCGAGCGGGTGCAGAACGAGAGCTTCGTCCTGCAGTCGCGCAACCTCGCGGCCCAGGTGGTCGACCAGCTCAAGCTGCGCGACAATCCCGAGTTCAACCCCGAGCTCGCCAAGCCCGGCTTCTTCTCGCGCGCCAACCTCGAGCACTACCTGCCGGCCCCGGCCCGGGCCTGGATCGACCAGCATTTCCCGGCGACCCGCGCCGAGGCGGCGCGGCCGGCCGGCGGTCCCGACGACATCATGATCGACTCGCTGCTCGGCCACGTCGATGTCTCGACCCTCGGGCGCAGCCACGTGCTCAGCGTCAAGGTCGAGTCGCGCAACCCGACCACCGCGGCCCAGATCGCCAACGCGCTGGCCGAGCGCTACCTCGACTACCAGCGGCGCGACAAGATCGAGCAGATGGACCGGGTCGACAAGTTCCTGCTCGGGCGCATCACCGAGCTGCGCGACCAGGTCCGCAAGTCCGACCAGGCGGTGGAGGACTATCGCCGCACCTACGGCCTCTACAAGAGCGGCGCCACCGGCGTCGGCGGCGGCGGCGTCACCGGCCAGCAGCTGACCGAGCTCAACACCCAGCTGCTGGCGGCCCAGACCGCCAAGGCCGAGGCCGATTCGCGCCTTAAGGAGGCGCAGGAGATGCGCAAGGGTGGGCTCGGCAGCGAGACCGTGCCCGAGGTCCTGCGCTCGCCGGTGATCGCCATGCTGAAGCAGCAGCTGTCGGACGCCGAGCGCAAGGCGGCCGAGCTGCGTGCCTCCTACGGCCCGCGCCACCCGCAGATGCTGAACGCCCAGTCCGAGGTCGGCAGCATCCAGGCGCGGATGAACGCCGAGGTCGCCAAGGTGGTCGACGGTCTCGCCCGCGAGGCCCGTGCCGCCGATGCCCGCTACGACGCGCTGGCACGCAACTTCGAGACCCTGAAGGGCCAGATGGGGTCGGTGAACGACCGCTCGATCCAGCTCGAGGCGCTGGAGCGCGACGCCATCGTCAACCGCAACCTGCTCGAGGCGATGCTGCTGCGCGCCAAGCAGAGCACCGGCGCCGAGGACATCCTGCAGGCCAACGCCAAGCTGGTGTCGCCGGCCGCACCGGCCCAGGCCCCGGCCTACCCGCCCAAGGCGCTGATCGCGCTGCTCGGCGTCGCCGGCGGCCTGATGCTCGGCATCTCGATGGCGCTGCTCCGCGAGGGCGGCGACCATACCTTTCGTCGCGCCGACCAGATCGAGGCCGCCACCGGCCTGCCGGTGATGGCGATGGTGCCGCAGGTGCCGAAGCGGGTGCAGCCGGCGATGCAGGTGCTGCGCCAGCCGACCTCGGCCTACAGCGAGGCGCTGCGCCGCCTCCACATCGGCGTCGAGCTGTCGGAGAGCGCGGCCTCGCCCAAGACCATCCTGATCAGCTCGGCGACGCCGGCAGAGGGCAAGTCGGTGATGGTGGCGTCGCTCGGCCGCCTGCTGGCCAGCAACGGCAAGCGGGTACTGCTGATCGACTGCGACTGGCGCAGCCCGCGCCTGCACCAGATCTTCCGCTGCTCCAACCGCGATGGCCTGGCCAGCCTGCTGGTCGACAAGGAGTCCGACCTCGAGAACACCATCCACCACGACGCCCTGTCGGGGGTCGACGTGATGCCGTCGGGCTCGTGGAGCCCGCGCTCGGCCCACATGCTGAGCTCGGACCGCATGCGCCACCTGCTCGAGGCGCTGGAGCAGCACTACGAGTTCATCATCCTCGACACGCCGCCGGCGCTGGTCACGGCAGATGTCCTGTCGCTCAGCCGGTTGGTCGAGAAGGTCGTGTTCGTCGTGCGCTGGGGTCACACCCGGCAGGAGGCCGTGCTCGAGGCGCTGAAGCAGATCATCGACGCCGAGGGCGACGTCGCCGGCGTGGTGATGTCGCGGGTCCTGTCCAAGCAGTACCGGCAGTACGCCTACGGCGACCCGTTCTTCGACGCCCGGCGCAGCAGCGCCGCCAGCGCGCCGTCCTGAGCGACCCGGACATGTCCCAGCGTTCCCGGGTCCTGTTCGTCTCGCGTTACTACTGGCCGGAACTGATCGGCTCGGCGCCGTTCAGCACCGACATCGCCGAGTGGCTGGCCGCGCACGGCCGGCCGACGACGGTGGTGAGCGGCCTGCCCCACTACCCGCACGACACCGTCTTCCAGGGGTACCGCGACCGGCGCTGCCGGCGCGAGACGGTCGGCGGCGTCACCGTCGAGCGGCTGGCCAGCGGGCCGCCGGCCGGCGGGTCGGCGCGCCACCGCATGGCCAACGAGGCCGGCTTCCTGCTGCGCGGGCTGGCGGCGCTGGCGGGCGGCCGCATCCGCCGCCACGAGGTCGTGCTGGCCCTCTGCCCCTCCATCCTGAGCGTCGCGCTGGCGATCGCGGCGCGACGCCGCGACGGCATCTGCGTGGCGATCGTGCACGATATCCAGTCGGGCCTCGCGGAGACGCTGGGCATGGGCGGCAGCCGGCTCGGCCGGCTGATGCGCGCCACCGAGCGCACCGTCCTCAACCGCACCGACATGGTGGCGGTGCTGTCGCAGGAGATGAAGGACCAGCTGCGCGGGCTGGGCGTCACGGTGCCGATCGAGGTGGTGCCGCTGTGGGTCGATACCGACCACATCCAGGCCGCGCCGGTCGCCGCCACCGGCGAGGCCCGCGGCGCGGTCACGGTGTTGTACAGCGGCAACCTCGGCCGCAAGCAGGGCCTCGGGCAGGTCGTCGCCCTGGCCCGCGAGCTGGCCGAACGCCGGCTCGACATCGAGATCGTGCTGCGCGGCGACGGCAACCAGGCCAGCGAGCTGCTGGCCCAGATCCGCAGCCTCGGCCTGACCAACATCCGGCTGGCCACGCTGCAGCCCAACGAGGCCCTCGGCCCGGCGCTGGCCGCCGGCGACATCCACCTGGTGCCGCAGCGGCCCGACGCGGCGGCGTTCGCGGTGCCGTCCAAGATCTTCAACATCATGGCGGTCGGCCGGCCGTTCGTGGCGACCGCGCTGCCCGACAGCGTGCTGTGGCGGCTGCAGCGCCAGAGCGGCGCGTTCCTGTGCGTGCCGCCCGACGATCCGCCGAGCTTCGCCGAGGCGGTGATCCGGCTCGCCGACGACGCCCGCCTGCGCCAGGAACTGGGCCACCGCGGGCGCGCCTTCGTCGAAACCCACTACGCCAAGCCGCGCATCCTCGGCCAACTCGTGGCGCGTCTCGATGCCCTCGCCGCCGACCGATAGGCCGCCCGCGGCGCGCCGCCTCCTGGTGTTCGAACCGGACGTCGAGGGCCACTCGCAGGAGTGGCTCCAGCACCTCGTCGACTTCGTGCTGGCCGATGGCGATGCGCCGGCGCTGTCGATCCTGGCGCCGGACAGCCTGTGCGCGGCGCTGGCCCGCAGCCACCCCGCCGAACCGTCCCGGCGCATCGACTATATCGCGCTGAGCGAGGCCGAGCGGCTTGCCTGCGGGCGCCGGCCGCTGTCGCTCGCCGCGTTCGCCCGCTGGTGGGTGATGCGCCGGCACATGCGGCAGAGCGGCGCCGATCTCGGCTTCTTCCTGAGCCTCGACCTTCTGACCCTGCCGCTGGCGCTGCGGCTGGGGGCACACGGCCGGCCACTGGCCGGCATCCTGTTCCGGCCGTCGGTGCACTACGCCGCGCTCGGCAACTACCGGCCGGCGCTGGGCGAGCGCCTGCGCGACCTGCGCAAGGACGTGCTCTACCGCCTGGCGCTGGGCAACCCGGCGATGCGCTCCATCCTGTCGCTGGATCCGTTCTTCCCCTTCCACGCGCGCCATCACTACCGCGGCGGCCGCAAGGTTCAGGCCCTGCCCGACCCGGCCCATCCCGCCGCCCGCACCGGGGTGCCGGCGCCGCGCGACGCGCTGCCGTCGGACCGGCTGTCCTTCCTGCTGTTCGGCTACCTGACCGAGCGAAAGGGACCGCTGGTCGTGCTCGACGCCCTCGCCCGCGTGTCCGACGCCGTCGCGCGGCGCATCGCGGTGTTGTTCGCCGGACGCATCGACCCGGCGATCCGGGACGAGATCGAGCGCCGACGCGCGGCCCTGGCGGCCGGCCGGCCGCAGCTGTGGCTGCGCATCGACGATCGGCGGCTCGACCAGGCCGAGCTCGACGACCTCGTCGGCCGCAGCGACGTCGTGCTGGCGCCGTACCAGCGCTTCGTCGGCTCGAGCGGCGTGCTGCTGTGGGCGGCGCGCGCCGGTCGCCCGGTGCTGGCGCAGGACTACGGCCTGGTCGGACGCCTCACCCGCGAGCATCGGCTCGGCGCGACCGCCGACTCGTCGGATCCCGACAAGCTGGCGCGCGCGATCGAGCGCATGGTCGAGCAAGGTCCGTCGAGCTTCTTCGACCGGCCGTCGGCGCGCCGCTTCGTCGAGGCGCGCACGCCGCGCCGCTTCGCCGAACAGGTGATGGGCTGCGTCGGGCAAATCCCAGCTTGATCACAACAACCGTGCTGGTTGGCGTGGAGAATCGGCCCCATCTCGCGGGCTTGTTCTCTTGCTGCGGAGTCTCTCCATGAAGCGTGGTCAAGCCGCCCGGTTGGCGGCCGTCGATCTCGAGGCCGATGTCGACCGCGACCCCGCAATCGCCGTCGCCGACTGGGATGCGCGCGCGCCGCGCCAGGGCGGACCGGTTTCCGAGGCCGTCGTCACCAGCACGGTCGCGGGCAGCGACCTCGCGCTGCTGGTCGCCGCCGGCGCCGTCGCCTTCGCGGTCGAGGCACCCGCCGTCGACTGGCGGCTGGCCGGCCTGCTGGTGCTGTTGGGCGGATTGCTGGCGCTGAACTTCCTGCGTCTCGCCGGCGCCCATCGCTTCCGCCATTTCGGTCCTGTCGGCACCAGCGTCGGCCGGGCGCTGCTGGGCTGGCTGATGACCATCGCCACGGTGACCGCCATGACGCCGCTGCTCGAGCCGATCACCGCCGCCGACGGGCCGTGGATCGCGCTGTGGTTCGCGCTCGGTGCGGCGGGATTGGGCGCCTCGCGCCTGCTGCTGGGCCAGCGGGTGCGGCGCTGGCAGCGGGCCGGCCGGATCGGGGAGGTCGCCGCCGTGGTCGGGGCAGGGCCCGTCGGCCAGCGCCTGCTGCGCGGCCTCAACGCCTCGTCCAGCGCCACCGGCGGACCGCGCATCATCGGCGTCTACGACGACGAGGCGCGCACCCTGCCGCGCCGGTGCATGGGCCACGCCATCCTGGGATCGGTCGACGACCTGGTGCGCGACGTCCGCCGCTACGGCATCGACACGGTGATCGTCGCCCTGCCGCTGCAGGCCGAGCACCGGCTGGTCGACACCCTGAATCGCCTGACCGTGGTGCCGGTCGACGTCAAGCTGTGCCCGGGCGAGTTCGGCCTGCGGCTGGGGCGCGTCCGCGCCAGCCACCTCGGCGACCACACGCTGCTCGACGTCGTCGAGCGCCCGTTGCGCGACTGGCAGTGGATCGCCAAGGCGATCGAGGATCGCGTGCTGGGCGGGCTGATCCTGCTGGCGATCTCGCCGGTCATGCTGGCGATCGCGCTGCTGATCCGGCTCGACAGTCCCGGGCCGGTGCTGTTCCGCCAGAAGCGATACGGCTTCAACAACGAGCTGATCGAGGTGCTGAAGTTCCGAACCATGTACCACGAGCTCGGCGATACGCGCGGCGAGCAGCTGACGCGGCGCGACGATCCCCGCATCACCCGGGTCGGCGCGTTCCTGCGCCGCACCAGCCTCGACGAGCTGCCGCAGTTCCTGAACGTGGTGCGCGGCGAGATGTCGATCGTCGGGCCGCGGCCTCACGCGGTCGCCGCCAAGGCCGGCCCCCTGCTCTACCAGGAAGCCGTGAAGCACTACGACGCCCGACACCGGGTCAAGCCGGGCATCACCGGCTGGGCCCAGGTCAACGGCTGGCGCGGCGAAACCAACACCCTGGAGCAGATCCGGAAACGCGTGGAACATGACCTCTACTACATCGACAACTGGTCCCTCGCGCTCGACCTCCGCATCATCGCCCTCACGGTCCTTCGTGGCTTCTCCGGTCGCCACGTCTTTTGACCGGCCGCCGCGGGCCGGCCCCGGACCGACGGCGGGCGTGCGCTGCCTGTGGATCACGATGGCCGACCCGGAGCCACGCCATAACGGCCAGTACGTCTATTCCGGCGGCCTGATCGACTCGGTCGCCGCGGCGGGCGGCGAGATCGAGGTGCTGGGCCTCGCCCGGCCCGGCGCGACCGCGACGCCGGACGCACACAGTCCCGACGTCGTGTGGTGGCTGCCCGCCGACACGCCGCACTCGCGCTGGGGCAGCCTCGCCTCGACCCTGCCCAACATCGCCTACCGCTGCCGCACGCTCGGCATGCGCCGCATGCTCGACAAGCTGCTGCGGCGCGATGGCTGGGACGGCATCGTCTTCGACGGCATCTCGGCCGGCTGGGCATTGCCGGCCGTGCTCAACCACTACAGCGGGCGGCCCACCCGGCCGCGCCTGGTCTACGTCTCGCACAACCATGAAGGCAGCCTGCGCAGCCAGATCGCCGAGAGCCAGCCGCTGTTCCTGAAGCGCCAGGCGGTCAGGCTCGACGCGCTGAAGGTGTCGCGCCTCGAGCGCGAGATCGTCGATTCGGTCGATGTCGTTACCGCGATCACGCCGGAAGACCTGACGCTTTACCGCCGCGACCGCGCCGACAAGGAAATGACCGTCCTGACGCCGGGCTACTGCGGCCGGCGCCTGCCGAAGCGGCACCTGGCCGCCGAGCTGCCGCGCCGGGCGGTGATCGTCGGCAGCTTCGACTGGATCGCCAAGCGCATGAACCTCGAGGAGTTCGTCGCCATCGCCGACCCGCTGTTCGCCGCCGCCGGCGTCGAGCTGCAGGCCGTGGGCAGCGCCGAGGAGCCGTTCCTCCAGCGGCTGCGGCAGCAGACGCGGGCCTGCCGCTTCACCGGCACGGTCCCGGACATCGCGCCCTACCTCGACCAGGCCCGGATCGCCATCGTGCCCGAGCGCAGCGGCGGCGGCTTCAAGCTCAAGGTGCTGGAGTACGTGTTCAACCGGGTGCCGGTGTTCGCCCTGGCCGGCTCGTTCGCCGGCGTGCCGCTGCGCCACGACGACAGCACCATGCTGTTTCCCGACCACGCGGCGCTGGCGCGCGGCGTGGTCGCCGCGATCGACGACCTCGATCGCCTGAACCGGCTGCAGGACCGTGCCTACGCCGCCTGCGCCGACTGCTTCGACTGGTCGAGCCGCGGTCGGCGCATCGTGGAGACGATCGCCGACCGCTGAGAGGTGGGAAGGTCGGGGAAGAAGCGGCCGCCGCCTCAGGCGACGGCGCGCTGGTCGCGCGGGGCGACGTTGTCGATGTACCAGCGGTAGGTCGCGACCAGGCCCTCGCGCAGCGGTGTCCGGGCCTTCCAGCCGAGCGACGCGGCGAAGGTGGTGTCGACCATCTTGCGCGGCGCCCCGTCGGGACGGCTCGAGTCGTAGTGGATGCCACCCTTGAAGCCCACGACCTTGCAGATCATGTCGACGAGGTCCCGGATCGGCACGTCGCTGCCCGGCCCGAGGTTGACGATGCCCTCGTCGGAATAGTTCTGCATCAGCCAGACCATCCCGTCGGCGGCGTCGTCGACGTAGAGGAACTCGCGGCGCACCGCCCCGGTCCCCCATACCTCCATCGACGGCGCGTGGCTGCGCACCGCGTTGTGCGCCTTGACCAGCAGCGCCGGCACGACGTGGCTCTGCATCAGGTCGAAGTTGTCGCCCGGCCCGTACAGGTTGGTCGGCATCACCGAGATGAAGTCGCAGCCGTACTGGCGCCGGTAGGCCTGGCCGAGCTTGATGCCGGCGATCTTGGCCACCGCGTACCACTGGTTGGTCGGCTCCAGCGGCCCGGTCAGCAGCGCCGCCTCCGGGATCGGCTGCGGCGCCAGCCGCGGGTAGATGCAGGACGAGCCGAGCAGCATCAGCTTCTCGACCCCGACCCGGCGCGACGCCTCGACCACGTTGGCCTGGATCATCAGGTTGTCGTAGATGAACTCGGCCGGTCGGGTGTCGTTGGCGTAGATGCCGCCGACCCGCGCGGCGGCCAGGAACACCGCCTGCGGCCGCACCGAGGCCATCCAGCCCTCGACCTGGTCCGGCCGCCGCAGGTCGACCTCGTCGCGGGGCGCCGCGACGATCTCGCACCCCTCTCCCTGCAGCCGCCGCACCAGCGCGCTGCCGACCAGTCCGCGGTGGCCGGCGACCCAGACGCGCTTATTGCGCAGCGTATAGCTTGGGCTCATGGACATCGTTGGCTCCCATTCTCTTCATGACGAGGCGATCGGCTTCCACCATTTCCGCCACCAGTTCGGGGAAGCTCGTGCGATGACGCCAACCCAGCTTGGCCAACGCCTTGGCGGGATTTCCGAGCAGCAGGTCGACCTCGGTCGGCCGGCGGTAGGTGCCGTCGATCGCCACGAGGACGCGGCCGGTGCGCCGGCAGCAGCCCTTCTCGTCGTCGCCCTCGCCCCGCCACACGATCGGCCGGCCGATCTGGTGGAAGGCCAGCTCGACGAACTCGCGCACGGTGTGGGTCTCGCCCGTCGCCAGCACGTAGTCGTCGGGCACGTCCTGCTGCAGGATCCGCCACATGCCCTCGACGTAGTCGCGGGCATGGCCCCAGTCGCGCTGGGCATCGAGGTTCCCGAGGTACAGGCACTCCTGCCAGCCGCGCTCGATCGCGGCGACGGCACGCGTGATCTTGCGCGTCACGAAGGTCTCGCCGCGGATCGGCGATTCGTGGTTGAACAGGATGCCGTTCGAGGCGTGCATGCCGTACGCCTCGCGGTAGTTCACCGTGATCCAGTAGGCATAGAGCTTGGCGACCGCGTAGGGGCTGCGCGGGTAGAACGGTGTGAGCTCGCGCTGCGGCGTCTCCTGGACCTTGCCGAACAGCTCGGAGGTCGAGGCCTGGTAGAACCGGACATCGTCGTGCATGCGCAGGATGCGGATCGCCTCGAGCAGGCGCAGCGTGCCGAGGGCATCGGTGTTGGCGGTGTACTCCGGGGTCTCGAAGCTGACCTTGACGTGGCTCTGGGCAGCGAGGTTGTAGACCTCGTGCGGCTTCACCTCGCCCAGCAGGCGCAGCAGGTTGGTCGAGTCGGTCATGTCGCCGTAATGCAGGAACAGGCGCGCGGCGGCGTCGTGACGATCGCGGTAGAGGTAGTCGATGCGCTCGGTGTTGAGCAGCGACGATCGTCGCTTGATGCCGTGCACGGTGTAGCCCTGGCCAAGCAGGAAGTCGGCGAGGTAGGCGCCGTCCTGGCCGGTGATCCCGGTGATGAGCGCGACTTTGTCTGACATGCTGGCCGACCTCTCGGTTGAACGAGGAAGCGAACTTCAGGAGGCGTAGGCGATCCGCTGGGCGACGCGGGCCCAGGAGTAGTTCTGCAGGACGTGGCGCTGCGCGACGGCGGCCATCGTGGCCAGCCGCGATGGATCGGATATGGCGCAGATGATCGCTTCCGCAAGGGCGGCCGGATCGGCGCGATCGACCAGGAAGCCGTGACGGCCGCCGTCGACCAGTTCCGGCAGGCCGTGGCGGTTGAGCCCCATCACCGGCGTCAGCGAGACCATCGCCTCGAGGTAGGTCTGGCCCCACGGGTCGTTCAGCATCGGCTGTACCAGCAGAGTCGCCTCGCGGTACAGGCGCTGCAGTTCCTCCCACGGCAGGTGCGCCTTGACCTCGACCCCGGGCCGCGCGCCGACGAAGGCGCGGCTGCGCTCGTCGCCGACGATCGTCAGCGCGAGGTCGGGACGGCGGCGCCGGGCGCGCTCGAACGCGTCGAGCAGCAGCACGCCCCCCTTGGCCTGGAACAGATGCTTGGCGACGAACAGCAGGTGCGGACGCTCGTAGCTCTTGGCGCCACGATAGGGTTCGATCGCCCCCATGCCGGACCCGACCGCGGTGACGCGATCGGCCGGCAGGCCGTAGTAGCGGACCAGGTTGTCGCGAACGTAGGCGCCGAAGGTGAAGACGTGCGAGAGACCGGCCAGGGCCTCGCGCTCGGCCTGCTCGAAATGGCTATGCGCCCGCGCGTTGTAGCGAACTGCCTCGACATGGTGCGGCCGCGCCAGCGCCCAGCTGTGATCGCAGTAGAGGTAGTGGCGCACGCCCGACTCCTGGTCCGCCGCCGGCAGGTCGAAGGTCCCCGTGTGCAGCACGTGATCGACGTCGAGACGACGCGCCTCGTCGGCGACCAGCCGCGCCATCAGGCGGCGCGAGCGCAGGCCGCGCATCACCTGCTCGCTGCTCACCGGGCGTCCCAGGCCGCCCAGCATGTCGCGCGCGGCGATGCCGAGGCGCGTTCCGCGTCCGACGCGCGGATAGATGCCCTCGACCTTGACGCCGAGCCGCTCGAGCGCGTTGGCGAGGTTGGCGGGCGCGCCCGACCACGAACGCGGATGACGCGGATCGCCGAACACGCAGGTGATGGCGACGCGGTCGAAGCGCTTGGTGCCGAACGGAACGTTGAAGGGAGCGTTCATCGGCGAGCATGAAACATAGAGCGCGATGCGGTCGCTAGTGATTAACCTGTGATACGGATTTCGCCGGAGCCAAGCACCACAACTTGATCACCTCGATTGGTCGCGCGGGCGGCGATACTGCCGCATCAGCAGTGGAGCGAGAGTGAATGCGCGCGAGCACCGGCGCGACATCCGGCATCGATCTTCTCGTCGGCGAACAGCGCCAGCCGGATGCGTCGGAAACGCTTCCGGCGGAAGATGCCGCCGTGCCCGGATCGTCGATCGCGTTCTTCTGCCCCGACATCGCCGAGTCGAGCACGCTGAAGCGCGTGCAGCAGTTCATGGCCGCCGGCTTCGACGTAACGGTCTACGGCTTCAGGCGCGAGCGCTACAACACCGGCTACCGTCCGACCTGGCCGAACGTCCCGCTCGGCTTCACCGCCGACGCGCGCTACGGCCAGCGCCTCGGCGCGCTGCTGCGGGCCCTGCCGGCCCTGGTCGCCAACCGCCGCCGCCTCGCCGCCGCGCGCCTGTTCCACGCTCGCAACATCGACCAGCTGCTGCTCGCCCTGTTCTGCCGCCTGGCCCTGCGGCGGCGCGTCCCCGTGGTCTACGAGGTCCTCGACATCGCGCCGATCCTCGCCGGCAAGGGACTGCGCTCGAGGCTGCTGCGCGCGGTCGAGCGTTTCTGCCTGCGCCGGGTCTCGCTGCTGGTGCTGTCCTCGCCCGGCTTCCACCGCAGCTACTTCGCCGCGATCCAGGGCTATCGCGGTCCATGGTTCCTGCTCGAGAACAAGCTCTACCCCTCGCCCCGGCCACCGCGCCGTGCCGGCCGGCGCGATGCCGGGCGGCCGTGGGTGGTGGGTTACTTCGGCCTGATCCGCGGCGCGGCGACGGTCGAGCTGATCCGTCGGCTGGCGACGCGGCTGGGCGACCGCGTGCGCTTCCGCTTCGCCGGCGTTCTCACGACCGTGGCACAGGCTCACTTCGACGCGCTGCTGCGCGACTGCCCGAACATCGAGTACTGCGGTCCCTACCTGCCGCAGCAGGATCTCGAGCGGCTCTACCGCGACGTCGATTTCGCCTGGGCGCTGGATCTCGAGCACACCGAGAGCAACTCGCGCTGGCTGATGCCCTGCCGCTACTACGAGGCCGGCTTCCACGGCGTGCCTTGCCTCGCGGTCCGCGACTTCGAGGTCGGGCGGACGATCGACCGGCGCGGCATCGGCTGGACCTTCGAGGCGCCGCTCGAGGATTCGATGGCCCGCTTCTTCGACGCGCTGACGCCCGAGGACTACGAGCGCGTGCGCCAGCGCCTCGCGGCACTGCCGGTGGGCACCTTCGTCGCCCGCGACGACGTCGCCGAGCTGTGCCGCGCCCTGGCCGAGCTCGCGTGAGCGCTGCCGGCACGGTGACCAGTGCGTGATCGCCTCGCTGGGCGATTGAGAGCGCCTGTGACTTGGATCACGTTCGCAACTCCTGACGGGAGGAAACCCGACATTGTTGAGGTCTGTGCTTCGCGGGCCTGTGCTGGTGACCGGCGGCGCAGGCTACATCGGCAGTCATCTCTGCAAGGCGCTGGCCGCGGCCGGCGCCCAACCCGTCTGTCTCGATTCGCTCGAGAAGGGCCACGAGTGGGCAGTGCGCTGGGGCGACCTCGCGCGCGGCGATGTCGGTGACGCCCGCTTCGTCGAGGAAGTGTTCCGGCGCTACAAGCCGCAGGTCGTCATGCACCTCGCGGGCTACATCGAGGTCGGCGAGTCGGTCGCCAACCCCGAGCGCTACCTCGTCAACAACTCGGCCAAGAGCCGCGTGCTGATCGGCGCCGCGCTGCGCCACAAGGTCGAGGCCTTCGTGTTCTCCAGCACCTGCGCGGTCTACGGGCTGCCGCAGGACGACCTCCTGCGCGAGGACCACAAGATCGCGCCGATCAATCCCTACGCCGTGTCGAAGGCCAGCGTCGAGCGTGCCCTCGAGGCCGCGGCCTGGCGCGGCTTGCGCTCGGCCTCGCTGCGCTATTTCAATGCCGCCGGCGCCGACCCGGCCGGCGAGATCGGCGAGGCCCACGAGCCCGAGACCCACCTGTTGCCGCTGGCCGTCGATGCCGCTCTCGGCCTGCGCGAGGCCCTGGTCATCCACGGCGAGGACTACCCGACGCCCGACGGCTCGTGCGTGCGCGACTTCGTGCACGTCACCGACCTCGCGGAGGCCCATCTGCTGGCAATGGAATGGCTGATGCGCCAGCTGCCCGGGCGCGGCCGGCACGAGGTCTTCAACCTCGGCTCGGGTGCCGGCTACAGCGTGCGGCAGGTCGTGCAGGAGATCGGGCGCGCGGTCGGCCGCCCGGTACCGCACGTGTTCGGCGCGCGGCGGCCGGGCGACTCGCCGCAACTGGTCGGCTCGATCGCCAAGGCCCGGCGGGATCTCGGCTGGGCGCCGGCGCGCGGCCTCGAACTCCAGATCGAGGACACCGTGCGCTGGCGCCGCGCCATGGTCCGCTGACTGCGTCAGCGGGTGTAGACGGTGGTCGTGGTGCGGGCCGGGACGGTGTCGGTGTAGACGACGTTGGACGGCGCCGGCGCCACCACGGTCGCGGTCGACGGCGTCGGCTGCACGACCCGCTCCTCGCGGACCATGCAGGCCGACAGGGCGACCGCGGCGACCAGCAGCCCCAGGATCGGTGCGGGGGTGGGCATCGGAGATCCTCCTGTCAGCGCGTGTAGACGGTGGTGGTCGAGGCCGTGGCAGCCGGCTCGGTGTAGACCACCGTGTTGGACGCCGGCACCGGGGTCGCGACCACGGTCGCGGCGGCGGGGGCCGGTGCCGGCCGCTCGACGGTCTCGTGGCGATAGGTGCAGGCGCTGGCGAAGGCGGCGACGACGAGGGCAAGCAGCGGAAGAGACTTCATCGGCGATACTCCCTTTGTGGCGCGACAACGAAGCAGCCATCCGCAGGTTGCGTGCGCGGACCTCCCGCCCGCCGCATCCAGACAGGGAAAAGGCGGCCCGCAGGCCGCCTGTCCCGTCGATGAAGTGTTGCTAGTAGCCGCGCCGCGGCAGCGGGATGCGCGAGTCGGTGAGGATGCGCTCCAGCATCGGGATGCCCTTGTCGGTGCGCCCGGCCTCGCACTCGGCCAGCGCCGCGCCGGCCTGGCTGTCGGCGTTCGAGTTGCTGACGTTACGGCGATAGACCTGGCTGAGCGCGCGGCAGTACGACAGCGGGTCGGTGGTGACGTAGGTGGTGGTCGTCACCGTGGTGCCGCCATCGACCGCGATCTCGACGCGGCGGTTCTGCGGCTCGCGCACGCCGTCGGCGGTCTGCACCAGCAGCCCCTGCTCGCCCCGCCCGACCACCGAGATGGCATCGGCCGGCACGCCCTGGCGGACCAGTTCGTTCTTGACCGCGTTGGCGCGCCGCAGCGACAGCGCCATGTTGTAGTTCTCCGGCCCCGAGGTGTCGGTGTGGCCGGTGGCGACGAGGCGGGCGGCGCCGCGCGACTTGAAGGCGGCGGCGGCCTGTCCGATCACCTGGACGGCCTGCTGCGACAGGTTCGAGCGGTCCCAGTCGAAGAACACCATGAAGGACTGCGGCGCCGCGGCGACCGGCGGCGGCGGGGGTGGCGGCGGCGGCGGCTCGGAGGCGCAGGCGGCGACCAGCGCGGTCGCGAGGACAACCATCAGTTTCCGGAGCATGTTCTGTTCCCTCGATCGTGTTGGGCGGGAAGGCACGACGGCCCTCTCGGAACACGCTGCGGGGAACGTCCACCCGGGCGCGTCCGGACGGAAACGCCACAATTCCGCCCGGGTTCCCGCGCCGTGCGCGAAGCGTCAGGCCGCGAGCTTGTAAAGCTCGGCGACGTTGTCGTGCAGGATGCGCTTCCTCAGCGCCGGGTCGAGATGCGCGGTCTGCTGCGCCAGTACGTCCTGGCTCCACGGCCAGGTCGAATCGCTGTGCGGGAAGTCGTTGGCCCACATCAGCTGGTGCGGACCGAGCTGGTCGGCGAACTGGAACGCCGTCCAGTCGTCCTGGAAGGTCAGCGCGATGTGGTCACGGAAGTACTCCGACGGCAGGCGTTGCAGGTCCTTGCCCTTCATCCAGTAGCGGTGACGCTTGTAGGCGTGGTCCATGCGGTACATGAAGTGCGGCGCCCAGCCCGCGTCGGCCTCGACGCAGACCACCCGCAGCCCGGGGTGGCGCTCGAACACGCCGGAGTAGACCAGCATGCCCATGATGTCCTGGCAGCCGCGGATGATCGACAGGAAGCCGTTGATCTTGGGGCCCCGCGGCCGCGTCAGGCCGTTGTCGGCGCTCGACGTCAGGATGTGGAAGCTGAGCGGCAGGTCGAGCGCGATCGCCGCTTCCCAGAACGGGTCGTAGGCGGGATCGTCGTAGTCCTTCTCGCCGGGATTACCGGGCATCATGACGCCGCGGAAGCCCATCGCCTTGATCCGCTCGAGGTCTGCGATGCCCTCGGCGATGGTGCGGATGCAGGTCTGGCCCAGGCCGATCAGGCGCTTGGGATCGTGCGCGACGTACTGCTGGAGCCAGCGGTTGTAGGCGTCGAAGCAGGCCTTCTTGTAGTCGGCGTCGGGGTGGTTGCAGATCAGCATGCCGACGGTCGGGTAGATGATCTCGGCGCCGACCCCGTCGCGATCCTGGTCGGCCAGCCGGGCGCCGGGGTCCCAGCCGCTGCGGTGGAGATCCTCGAACCGGGCGCCGCCGGTGCGGATGTCCTGCGGCGCCACCCCGGCGGCGGCCACCAGCCCCATCGGCACCGGGGTCTTCATGCCGTCGACCACGTAGATGTCGCCCAGCCCTTCCTTGTGGACGATGCGGGGCGCCCTTTCCCGCCACGCCGGCTCGATGTGGTCGAGGTAGCAATTGGGCGGCTCGGTGATGTGCGAATCCGCCGAAATGGGGCGCCAATCCATGGGGTTCTCCCTGCCTGCGAGGCCGAAATCGTAGGCAGACCGCCCCGGCTGCGGCAAGCGACCGCAACCCCGGCATTTCGGCCGGCGGCAGCCGGTTGAACACCCGCCTGCCCTATGGCATACCCGCGCGCGCTGGGGCTGCAGGCCCCGCCCGGCGCTGCCGTAGCTCAGTGGTAGAGCACTCCCTTGGTAAGGGAGAGGTCGACAGTTCAATCCTGTCCGGCAGCACCATTTTCCCCAAGACGAAGGCCCGCACCGGCGGATCCGGGCGGGCCTCGACCTCCACCGGTACATCCGCGGCTCGAGGTCGTCGGAGCGCTGGCTCCGGCGACACCAACGCCGCGGCCGGCGCCGGGTTGCGCGCAGCCCTCAGGCGGGCGCTGCCGGTGTCCGGCGCGAGCGCGCGTACTCGACCCAGACCAACACCGCCAGCACGAACAGGCCGAGCAGGCGCGCCGCGACCATGCCGCCGACCCAGTCGTCGACGATGTCGGGGAAGGTGAGCGAGATGCCGGCCAGGATGCACAGCGCACGCTGCGGCCAGCCCAGCGGCCGCCACAGGTGGCCCTGGGCGGCGACGGCCAGCGCGAAGATGCCGCCGGCCGCGCCCAGCGTCACCCACGGCACCCAGGACCAGCTCATGCCCTTGATCGGCTCAAGCAGCAGGCCCGAGCCGATCGGGTCGAGCACGAAGATGAACGGCACCAGGAAGGCCGGCAGCGCGTACTTCCAGCTCTGCAGCGTGGTGACGTAGGGATCGGCGCGGGTCAGCGTCGCGGCCGCGAACGGCGACAGCGCGGTCGGCGGCGAAACCTCCGACAGCACGGCGTAGTAGAAGATGAACATGTGCGCGGCGTAGTCCGGCACGCCGAGCTTGATCAGCGCCGGGGCGGCGATCACGGCGCACATGATGTACGACGCCGTCACCGGCACCGCGAGCCCGACCACCCAGACGATCAGCGCGGTGTAGAGCGCCGTCCAGAACATCGAGCCGCCGGCCAGGTCGATCACGATCGACGAGAACTTCAGCGCCAGGCCGGTCTTGGTGATGATGCCGACGATGATGCCGGCGCAGGCGCAGGTCGCGGCCACGCCCAGCGCCTGGATCGAGCCGTCGGCCAGCGCCCGGAACAGGCGGCGCGGCCACAGCGCCGTGTCGGCCCTGATGTAGCTCACCAGGATGGCCAGCAGGATCGACCAGAACACCGCGTAGGTCGCGGAGTAGCCCCAGATCATCAACACGACGACCGAGATCAGCGACGAGAAGTGGAAACCGTAGCGCGTGAGCAGCTCGCGCATCGTCAGGTCGACCTTCGGATCGACGGCGCGCAGCCCGTACTTGCGCGAGTCGATCTCGGTCATGACCAGGAGCCCGAAGTAGTAGAGGCAGGTCGGGATCAGGGCCATCCGGACGATGTCCAGGTAGGACATCTTGAGGTACTCGGCGATCAGGAAGGCGGCGGCGCCCAGCACCGGCGGCGACAGGATCGCGCCGAGGCCGCCGGCGGCCAGCAGGCCGCCCGCCGCGGTCTTGCCGTAGCCCGCCTCGCGCATGATCGGCCAGGCGACGGTGCCGATGGTCACCGTGGTGGCGACGCCCGAACCCGACGGCCCGCCCAGCAGGAACGACGACAGCACCACGGCCCGGCCGGCCGCGTTGGGCTGGCCGCGCATCGCCAGCAGCGAGAAGTCGATGAAGAACTGGCCGGCGCCCGAGGCCTGCAGGATGGCGCCGAAGATCGTGAACAGGATGATCAGGGTGGCCGAGACGTCGATCGCCGAGCCGAAGATGCCGTTCAGCGTCATGTAGAGCTCGGCGATCAGGTCGACGATCGGGTAGCCCTTGTGCGTCCACGGCGCCGGCAGGTAGTTGCCCCACAGGCCGTAGGCGAAGAACATCAGCGAAACGATCGGCATGATCAGGCCGGTCGAGCGGCGGGTCGCCTCCAGCACCAGCAGGATCAGCACGGCGCCGACCGCGATGTCCATCGCCGTCGGCGAGACGTAGCGATCGAGGAAATCGTCGGCGGCGGCGAGGCTGACCCAGGTGCCGCCGGTCATCATGTACCAGATGACGCCGACCGACAGGCCGGCCGCTACGAGGTCCCACGGCGCGACCCGGTTGCGCCAGTTCCTGGCCATGGGGAACAGCAGGAAGATCAGCGACAGGGCGAAGGCGACATGGATCTCGCGCAGCGACTGCTGGTCGACCGTGCTGGCGGCGGCATAGAGGTGGAACACCGTCATGATGACGGCCAGCGCCATGAGGAAACTGCCGTACCAGCCGCCGAAGCGATGGACGCCGCCCTCCTCCTGCTCGATCAGCTCCTCGACCTTGGCCCGCTCTTCGGCGGTCAGCAGTTCGTTCTGCACCGACATGGTTCCCGTCCCCCAAAACAAAGGGGGCTCCCCGACCGGGGAGCCCCCGCCCGCTTTCGCGGTGTTACGACAGCTTGATGCCCTTCTCGGCGAAGAACTTGAGGGCGCCGGGATGGAACGGGACCGAGGAATTGGCTTCCTTCTGGTTCTCCGGCGTCATGTCGGCCGATGCCTTGTGCGTGGCCACCAGGTCGGCGTGGTTGTCCCACAGGGTCTTGAGGATCGTGTAGGCCTGGTCGTCCTTCATCGAGGCCGGCACGACCAGGATGTTCCAGATCGCGATCACCGGCACCGCGGCGTCCTGGTTCGGGTAGGCCTTGGCCGCGATCTGGCTCTTGGCGAACACCGGGCCGTACTTCTTGTTGAGTTCCGGCACCATGTCGGCGGTCGGGATCAGCTTGATCTTGATGCCCTGGGTCGCCGCCAGGTCGGTGATCGCCGCGACCGGCGGGCCGCCGTTGAAGAAGTAGCCGTCGAGCTTGCCGTCCTTCATGGCGTTGGTGCTCTCGGCCGGAGCGAGGCGCTCGCGCTTGATGTCGCTGGTCTTGAGACCGAGCTCGTCGAGGATGCGCAGCGCCATGACCTCCGAGCCGCTGACCGGGGCCGAGGTCGAGATGCGCTTGCCCTTGATGTCGGACAGCTTGTTGATGCCGGTGCCTTCCATCGTCACGAAGTGGACGAGGTTGGGATAGACCACGCACAGGGTGCGCGACTCGACCGGCTTATCCTTGAACTTGTCGAGGCCCTTGATGGCATCGTAGGCCGTGTCGCACTGGGTCAGCGCCATCTGCGCCTTGCCGTCGCGGATCATGTGCATGTTGGCGACCGAGCCGGCGGTGGCCTCGGCCGTCACCGCCCAGCCCGGCACCTTCTTGCTGAGGATGTTGGCCATGGCACCACCCAGCGGGTAGTAGACGGCGCCGGTGGTACCGGTGGCGATCGAGAACTGCTGGGCCTGGGCGCTGGCGGTTCCGGGCCAGGCACCGGCCAGGCCGAGGGCGCCGGCCGCGCCGCCGGCCACCATGAATTGGCGTCGATTGATCAAGATTTCCTCCCTGAGCGTCGGATTGAAGCTCCCCTGAAGCGCCGGAACAAACCACATTCCCCCGGAATCAGGCAACACCATCGGCGGGGAGCCGGGTTTCCCGCCGCAAGGTGATGACCGCGACGCCTCCCCGGGAATGGAAGCGAAGCGGCAGGTCGGAGGCGACGCCGAGGCCCTGGCTGGTGTAGCCGGTCATCCGCCCCTCCCGCCAGAGACCCTGCGCGGCGTGGCGGCATCGATGCAGGTGCGTGATCACCGGCCGGCCCGACGGCAGGCAGATCTGGCCGCCGTGGGTGTGGCCGCACAGGTAGAGGGCATAGCCGGCCCGTGCCGCGTCGTCCGCGGCTTCGGGCGAGTGCACCAGGGCGACGCGGAACTCGCCGTCGTGATCGTCGAGCGCCGCCAGCGCCCGCTCGGTGAAGAAGCTGTTGACGTCGTCGAGGCCGGTGACGCGCACCCGGTCGCCGCCGCGCTCCAGCACCAGCGAACGGTTGAGCAGCACCTCGAACCCCGCCCCCGCGAGCACCGCTGCCATGTCGGTCGGGTCGTGGTTGCCGAGGATCGCCAGCCGGGGTCCCCGCACGCGGGCGGTTTCGAGGGCATGGACCAGCAGCGCCGCCGAGCGGTCGCAGTCGGCATGGCCGTAGATGTCGCCGGTGAGCGCCAGAAGGTCGGCCTCGACGCCGTCCAGCAGGCGCCGCGTGACCGTGGCCAGTTCGGGCAGGGTGTCGAGGTGCGGGTCGCTGACATGGAGGATGCGATAGCCGTCGAACGCCGGCGGCAGGTCGGGAAAGGCGACGTCGAAGGCGTGGCAGGCGATGTCGAGCGCATTGCGCAGCCCGCGCCGGTAGAGCGGCGTCGGCAGCAGCAGCCGGCGCACCGCCGCGACGGCCACGCGCAACGGCACGCCGCGCCAGCGCGGCCGGGTTCCGCCCCGGTTGACCCAGTGCCGGCCGTTCTCGATGGCGCGCCGCCGGTCCGCCCAATCCTGCGAAGTCACACCGTCCTATAGCAGGAGCGGCAAAGAAAAAGGGCGGCCTCCCGCCGGAGGCCGCCCTCTCCCGTCACCCGGCCGGGGCCGGGATCATGTTGTTACGAGCGCTTCGGCAGCGTGACCTTGGCGTCGGTCAGCAGCTTCTCGAGCACCGGGATACCGACCGAGGTCTGGCCGGCTTCGCACTTGGCCAGCGCGTCGCCCGCGACCGAGTCGGAGTTCGAGTTGCTGACGTTGCGGCGATAGAGCTGGCTCATCGCACGGCAATAGGCCAGGTCGTTGGACGGAGCAGCGACCACGCCCGCCACCGCGATCTCGACGCGGCGGTTCTGCGGCTCGCGAACCTGGTCGCCGGTCTTGACCAGCAGGTTCTTCTCGCCGACGCCGACCGTGGTGATGGCGGCAGCCGGGACGCCGAGCTTGACCAGCGCGTCCTTGACGGCGTTGGCGCGGCGCAGCGACAGGGCCATGTTGTAGGCTTCCGAACCCGTCGTGTCGGTGTGGCCGGTCGCGGTGATGCGAGCGTCCTGCTTGTTCTTGTACGAGTCGCGCGCCTGCTCGAGCACGTTCAGCGACGCGTCAGACAGCTTGGTGCTGTCCCAATCGAAGAACACCATGAAGTTCTGCGGAGCCGGCGGCGGCGGCGGCGGCGGCGGCGGCGGCGGCTCGGAGGCGCAAGCGCCCAGCAGGTAAGCTGCGGCGACAAGACCCAGCAATTTCTTCAGCATAAAGTTATCCCCCTAACGTAGCGATGAGCGCGCATCCTCGCGCCGGAACCGGCAGAAGGTTGCACGCACGTACCTATTTTGACGGGGCGAAGGGCACGAGGCAATCGAATCGCCGTAACGAGCGTACGGTCGCAACGTTTGGCCGGGCATTGTAGCCCTGCGGACACACTGCAAATAGTGACGCCGCCTGGTTCAGGCCTTGTGCAGGAGCTTGGTTACTTCTCGTAAGGGCTGCGGCGGGACGCCGTCGCCCGCTGCTTCATCACGGCGGTCTGCCGCCGGGACACCGACTTGCGGTCCAGCCAGCGCCAGGCCATCGGGTAGGCGAACTTGGCGAGACCGGCATAGACCACGAAGCCCATGACCATGGCTCCCAGCATCTTGGGCAGCGAGACCTCGACCCCGTTCTGCGCGACCAGGTAGACGATCGCCAGGACCGTTCCCTCCCGCATCACCCAGGGGGCCGGGATCGTCATGAAGTACCGGCACACCGTCGCCAGCAGCACGCCGAGGACGAAGATGCCGCCCAGCATCCACGGGAAGCCCAGGTCGACGAAGTTCTCCGAGACGTAGCCGACGCTGATCGAGGTCCCGGCCCGGACCTGCTCGCTCATGTCGGCGCGCGCCAGGCGCATGAAGACCTCGCTGTCGGACAGGGGCGGCTTGCCGGGGAACAGCGCGCGCGGCTGGAAGACGTGCGCCAGGGCGTCCGACCACTGCCGCATGCTGCCCTCCTCCGGCGACACCATCTTCACGCCGATCACCGAGCCGAAGATATCGACGTAGGCCAGCCGGTTGAGCAGCAGGTAGGATGCGTGCCCCCAGTCGATGTCGCCGGCGTTGGCAACGCGGCGACCGAGGTAGCCCAGGCGGACATCGAGCGGCACCTTGATGTACTGCGACTCGTCGGAACCGGTCGATACCTGGCGGTACTCGTTCTTCACCGAGGTCCAGAAAAGGCCGAGCACGACCAGGAACATCGCCGCCCCGGTGACCGCCAGCGTGGTGGTCGCGGTCCAGCGAACCCGGGCCGCCAGCGCCGCGACGAAGACGAAGATGAAGATGCTGCGGAAGTCGCCGAGCACGCCCGAGAACCCGATGACCAGCTCGATGGCGATGGCGGCCAGCATGTAGGCGAAGCCACGGCGCGCGCTGAAGACGCCGACGAACAGCATGAAGACCGCCACCGACTTGACGCGCGCCAGGGCCTCCATCGGCTGGTCCAGCGCCGGGACCAGGTCCTGCAGGTAACGCGCCGCCGACGCGGCCGCGAGGCTGAAGAGATAGAACTGGAAGAGTTCGACGGGTCCCCAGGCGAGGTGGGCATTGGCCTCGCGCGGCGCCGGCGGGCGCAGCGAACCCATGACGAAGCGCACCGCCACGGCCAGCACGACCACGCTCGCCAGCATGTACCAGTAGGCGTTGATCACCCACGGACCGGCCAGCGACCGCGCCATCGGCTCGCCATCGGTCACCCCGACCAGCGTGCGGGTGAACACCTGCAGCCACTGCCACAGCAGGAAATAGACCAGCGCGGCGGGCAAGGTCGGCGTGCCGGCGATCGCGAGGACGATCCACGGAACGAAGGCGCCGACCCCGAACTCCAGCGGGTCCGGCGTGAACGGCGCCACCATCGCGAGGACGAACGCCATCACCAGGAACGCGCGCCGCAGCGACGCGATATCCAGGTAACCTACCGCTTGCGGTCCACGGACCGCGAGGGTCGTCATCGTCATCTTGAGGGGTGCGAAACGGCTTTCGACGGGAACCGTACGATTTTACACCACCCTGTCCGAAGGGGACAGCGACAAGGCCGGCCAATCTTCACAGTGCGGATGGTTCCGGCGCAAAAAAGAAACGGCCGGGCGATAGCCCGGCCGTCCCCGAAGTCCAGCTTCGGATCGTCTTACTGGATGACGATCTCGACGCGGCGGTTCTGCGGCTCGCGGACACCGTCGGC
>CAYQRL010000038.1:0-33927 GCA_964420105.1 uncultured Reyranella sp. | reverse complement strand
CGTCGGCCGCGCCGACGACGTCTTCAAGTCGTCCGACTACCGCATCAGCCCGTTCGAGCTCGAGAGCGTGCTGATCGAGCACGAGGCGGTCGCCGAGGCGGCGATCGTGCCGACTCCCGACGAGATCCGCCTCAGCGTGCCCAAGGCCTACATCCTGCTGACCGCCGGCACGCCGGCGTCGAAGGAGACCGCGGCGGCGATCCTGAAGTACACCAACACCCGGCTGGCGCCGTTCAAGCGCATCCGCCGGCTCGAGTTCGTCAAGGAACTGCCCAAGACCATCTCGGGCAAGATCCGCCGCAACCAGCTGCGCCGCGTCGAGTACCAGGGCAGCGCCACGGAGGTCGTGCGCGGCGTCGAGTTCCACGAGAAGGACGTGCTGGGCTGACCATGGAACCGCGTCCCGGCGTCACCGACACCCTCGCCCGCTTCGTCGCCGAGACCGCCGCGGCCGACGTCCCCGAGGCGGCCCGCCACGCCGCCAAGCGGGCGCTGCTCAACTTCTTCGCGGTGGCGTTGGCCGGCTGCCGCACCGAGCCGATCGACCTGGCGCTGGCGACGCTCGGCCAGTTCTCCGGCGGCACACCCGCCACGGTGATCGGCCGGCCGGAGAAGATCGACGCGCTGAGCGCCGCCTTCCTCAACGCCGCCGGCGCCAACGTCTTCGACTACTGCGACACCCACCTCGCCACCGTGATCCACCCGACCGCGCCGCTGGCGCCGGCCCTGCTGGCGCTGGCCGAGCTGCGCAAGGTCGGCGGCGCCGACCTGCTCACGGCGTTCGTGCTGGGCTTCGAGATCGAGTGCCGGGTCGGCGCGGCGGTGTCGCCGGGCCACTACCCGCGCGGCTGGCACATCACCTCGACCTGCGGCGGCTTCGGCGCCGCCGCCGGCGTCGGCCGCCTGCTCGGCCTGTCGCCGCGGGCGCTGGTGTGGGCGCTGGGCACGGCGGCGACGCAATCGGCCGGCCTGTGCGAGTGCCTCGGCTGGCCGGCCAAGAGCGTCAGCGTCGGCAACGCCGCGCGGGGCGGCCTGCTGTCGGCGCTGCTGGCCGAGAAGGGCTTCTCCGGCCCGGCCGAGCCGATCGCCGGCGCGCAGGGCTGGCTGGCCGCCATGGGCGAGCCACCGAACTGGGCGGCGCTGACCGACGGGCTCGGCCGGACCTGGGAGGTCACGGTCAACTCGCTCAAGCCCTACCCCTCAGGCTTCGTCATCCACCCGCTGCTCGACCTCGCGCTCGACTGGCGGCGCGACCATCCCGGCGCCACGGTCGAGCGCGTGCTGGCGCGCGGCAACCCGCTGCTGCTGCAGCGCACCGACCGGCCCGAGATCGCCACCGGCCGCGAGGCGCAGGTCAGCCTGCAGCACGCCGTCGCCGCCGCGCTGGTGACCGGCAAGGCCGGGCTGGAGCAGTTCACCGACGCCTGCGTCGCCGACCCGGCGGTGGCGGCGATGCGCCGGCGGGTCTCGGTCACCGCCAAGCCGGCGCTGTCGACGATCGCCGCCGAGATGGACATCGTCACCGCCGACGGCCGCACCCACAGCCTCGCGACCCAGGCCGCGCGCGGCTCCTCCGCCAACCCGCAAAGCGACGCCGAGATCGAGCGCAAGCTGGTCGACGAGGCGGCGGCCTGGCGCCCCGGTCACGACATCCGCCCGCTGATCGACGCCGTCTGGACGCTCGAGCGCTGCGACGACGTCGCGTCGATCCTGAAGCTGGCGGTATGAAAGGTCGCCATTTCTGTCATCTCGACCGAGGGGCGCAGCCCCGAGCGGAGAGACCTTGCGGCGACGACTAGGTGGCAGTTCGTAGAGACAAGGTCCCTCCACTCCGCCTCGCTGCGCGAGGCTTCGGTCGGGATGACGAATAACGGGCTATTCCACCGACACCCTGGCGTCGGCCGCGACCGCCTTCCAGGTCGCGATGTCCTTCGCGATGAAGGCCGCGAAAGCCTCGGGGGTGTTGCCGACCGTCTGCATCGCCTGGTTGACCAGCAGGTCGCGCGTCGCGGGATCCTGCAGCGCCTTCACGATCTGCTCGTTCAGCAGCTTCACCACGGCGGGCGGCGTCCGGGCCGGCGCGAGGATGCCGTGCCAGGCCAGCGCCTCGAAGCCGGGGTAGCCGCTCTCGGCCACCGTCGGCACCTCGGGCGCGACCGTCGAGCGCTCGAGGCTGGTCACCGCCAGCGCCCGCAGCTTGCCCGACTTGATGTGCGGCAGGACGCTCACGGGGTCGCCGAACACCACCGTCAGCTGGCCGGCGACGAGGTCGCCGACCGCCAGCGCGGTGCCGCGGTAGGGCACGTGGGTCATGCGGATGCCGGCCTTCTGGTCGAACAGCTCGGCGACCAGGTGGTTGGCCGCGCCGACACCGGTCGAGCCGTAGTTCATCGCGTCCGGCTTCGCCCTGGCCAGGGCCACGAACTCGGCCAGCGTCTTCGCCGGCAGCGTGGCGTTGACGACCAGCACGTACGGGTACGCCGTCGTCATGGTGATCGGCGCGAAGTCCTTCACCGGGTCGTACGGCAGGCTCCTGTAGACCGCGGGGTTGATCGAGATCGGCCCCGACTGGCCGAGCAGCAGCGTGTAGCCGTCGGGCTCGGCCCGGGCGACCTGCTCGGTGCCGAGGATGGCGCCGGCGCCGCCCTTGTTCTCGATCACGATCGGCTGGCCGATCGTCTCGCTGACCCGCTTGGCCACGATTCGCGCCACCGAGTCGGCGCCGCCGCCCGGCGCGTAGGGCACCACGATCTTGAGGGGCCTGGTCGGGAAGTCGGCCGCCCGCGCCGGCCCGAGGCCGGCGCCCAGCGCCGCGACCGTTCCCAGCCCGAGCAGCCGACGCCGGTCGAGCGTCATCGCCGGCCTCAGGCGGTCGCCTTGGATGCCGCCTTGATGTTCGACCGCTTGACGTGGTCGAGGTTGGCGCCCTCGATGCGGATCAGGCGGGTGAGCGTGTCGCGCTTGGGCGAGTGCACGACGCCGACGTCGTAGAAGTGCGCATCGCCCGGGCGCAGCACGTAGCTCTTCACCGGCTCGACCAGCGACGGGTTGGCGCCGTCGCCCTTCTTGACGATCTTCCAGTCGGTCATCTCGGTGTCGCCCTCGGCGAGGCCGTAGATCGCCCAGCTGGTGCCGTGGTCGTGCGGCTCGCCGTGCGCCGGCTTCTCGTAGACGTGGCCGCAGATGCAGAAGCCGAGCTCCGGGTCCTCGTACAGCACCTTGCGCGGCTTGCACTGGTCGGCGGTCAGGTGCTGCGCGACGAAATCCTTGTCGACCAGGGCCTTGGACACCAGCTTCAGCACGGCCTGCTTGCCGGCGACGCTGGGGTCGGCCTTGAGGGCGGCGCGGATATCGGTGCCGAGCTGCTCGAGGGTGTAGGGCATGGGAATCCTCCGTGACGGTGGCGCCAGTCTATCGCAGGCCGCCGCCGCCTGTCGCCGCCCGCCCTCGCCCGCCGGCCGCGACCGGTTCGCAGGGCGGGAGGCCGCGGCCGGGCTCGTATCGACCGTCCCGGCGGTGCGTGTTAGGCCTTTCGACCCACACAGGAGCAATTCGATGGCTCGTCTCGGCTTCGGCGCCTTCCTCGCCCCGCATCACCCGATCGGCGAGAATCCCACCCTGCAGTTCCGCCGCGACCTCAAGTTCGTCGAGCACCTCGACGAGCTCGGCTACGACGAGTTCTGGTGCGGCGAGCACCACTCGTCGGGCTGGGAGACCATCGCCTCGCCCGAGATGTTCCTCGCCGCCGCCGGCGAGCGCACCAAGCGCATCAAGCTCGGCACCGGCGTGATCTCGCTGCCCTACCACCATCCCTACAACGTCGCCCAGCGCATGGTGCAGCTCGACCACATGACCGGCGGCCGCGCCATCTTCGGTTCCGGTCCCGGCGCCCTGCCGTCCGACGCCCACACGCTCGGCATCGACCCGATGGTCCAGCGCGACCGCCAGGACGACGCCATCGACGTCATCCGCCGCCTGATGCGTGGCGAGCGCGTCAGCCGCAAGACCGACTGGTACACGCTGCAGGACGCGGCGCTGCAGCTGCTGCCGCTGCAGGAGGAGATGGAGTTCGTCGTCGCCTCGCAGATCAGCCCGTCGGGCATGACGCTGGCCGGCAAGTACGGCATCGGCATCATCTCGCTGGGCTCGATGTCGGAGCAGGGCCTGCTGTCGCTGCCGACCCAGTGGGGCTTCGCCGAGGAAGCCGCGAAGAAGGCCGGCACCACGGTCAACCGCAGGCAGTGGCGCGTGCTGCTCAACTGGCACATCGCCGAGACCCGCGAGAAGGCGCGCGAGGAGGCCAAGCACGGCCTGATGCGCTGGCACAACGAGTACATCACCGGGACCCTGCAGCGCCCGGGCGCGGTGCCCTTCACCTCGCCCGACGAGGCGGTCGACAAGACCGCGTTCGTGCCCGGCGCCGCCGCGGTGATCGGCACCCCCGACGACCTCGTGAAGCTGATCAAGTCGGTCTACGACAAGAGCGGCGGCTTCGGCACCGTGGTCGGCTTCGTCCACGACTGGGCCAACCCGGAAAACACCTTCCGCAGCTGGGACATGGTCGCCCGCTACGTCGTCCCCGAGGTCAACGGCTACGTCGCCAAGCTGCGCGAGTCGCAGAAGTACCTGATCGAGAACCGCGCCGTGTTCGACCGCGCCGGCCAGGCCATCATGGCCAAGATCATGGAGAACAAGACCGCGGCCGAGGCGCTCAAGGTCACCGACTCGCCGCGCTTCGCCGCCGCCAACGCCCAGATCCCGAAGATGGGGAAGAACTAGCTACTCCCCGTCGACGCCGAACGCCGCGCGCATCGCCTTGACGCCCTCCTGGTGGGGCGTCCACAGGCGGCCCCCGACCAGGCCGCCATCGACCACGAGGTCGTGGCCGTTGACGAAGCTGGATTCGTCCGAGGCCAGGAACACCGCGGCGTGGGCGATGTCGTCGACGCTGCCGGCGCGCGGGATCGGCTGGTTCTTCGCCATCCCGGCCTTCATCGCCTCGGCGTAGCCGTCGGCCTTGTCGGGCGGCAGGCCCAGCGCCTTGGCGAAGATGCCGGTGGCGATGCCGCCCGGCGAGATCGAGTTGCAGCGCACGTTCTTCTCGCCCAACTGCATGGCGGCGCACACCGTCAGGTGGTTCACCGCCGCCTTGGCGGCGCCGTAGATCATCGACGTCGAGTAGCCGGCGCGCCGGCCGGCGACGCTGCCGTTGTTGATGATGCTGCCCGAGCCCTGCTTCATCATCACCGGCGCGGCGTGCTTCATGCCCAGCATCACCGAGCGTACCAGGGTCGCCATCGCCGCGTCGAAACCGTCGACCGGGATGGTCTCGATGCCGCCCACCGGCGCCGGGCCGCCGGCGTTGTTGAACAGGCAGTCGAGCCGGCCCCAGGTGGAGAGCGCCGCGTCGATCATCGCCCTGGCGTCGTCCTCCTGCGTGGCGTCGGCGCGCACGAACCGGCAGCGCTCGCGGCCGATCGCCTCCTCCAGCGACTTGCCCAGCGCCTCGCGGCGGCCGGTGGCGATCACCTTCGCGCCCTCGGCGGCGAAGATCTCGACCGTGCGCCGGCCGATGCCGCTGGTCGCGCCCGTGACGATCGCGACCTTGCCGTCCAGCCTGCCCCCTGACCTCGCCATGAAAGCCCCCTTCTCGATGCGAATTCCATGATACACCCAAGCCCGACGAGGAGCATTGCATGACCGTGTTGGGAATCATGGGCGGCAGCGGCCTGTACGAGATCGCGGGCCTCCGCAACGCCGCCTGGAAGCGCATCCATACGCCGTTCGGCGAGACCTCCGACGAGTTCCTGTTCGGCGAGCTCGACGGCCAGAAGCTGGTGTTCGTGCCGCGCCACGGCCGCGGCCACCGCCACTCGCCGACCTCGATCAACTACCGCGCCAACATCGACGCGCTGAAGCGGGTCGGCGTCACCGACATCCTGTCGCTGTCGGCCTGCGGCTCGCTCAAGGAGAACCTGCCGCCGGGCCACTTCGTGATCGTCGACCAGTTCATCGACCGCACCTTCGCGCGCGAGAAGAGCTTCTTCGGCGACGGGCTGGTGGCGCACGTCTCGATGGCCCACCCGACCTGCAACCGGCTGGCCCAGGCGGTGCACGCCTGCGCCATAGAGGCCGGCTACCCGGTGCAGATGGGCGGCACCTACCTGGCGATGGAAGGGCCGCAGTTCTCCAGCCTCGCCGAGTCGCAGCTCTACCGCGGCTGGGGCTGCGACGTGATCGGCATGACCAACATGCCGGAGGCCAAGCTCGCCCGCGAAGCCGAGATCTGTTACGTCACCGTCGCCATGGTCACCGACTTCGACTGCTGGCATCCCGACCACGGCCACGTCCAGGTCACCGACATCGTGCGCGTGCTGCACGACAACGCCGAGCGCGCCAAGGCGCTGGTCACCATGGTGGCGCCGAAGCTCAAGGCCTCGCGCCCCGCCCCCTGCCCGTCGGGCTGCGACCGCGCGCTCGAGTTCGCGCTGATCACCCAGCCCGGCGCCCGCGCGCCGGCCATGGTCAAGAAGCTGGAAGCCGTCGCCGGCCGCGTGCTGAAGGGCTGACATCGAGGCGACGTAACCAGTTAGACAAACTTTACGTACTTGACATGGTGGCCTTCCCGGACGAGGGTTCCGGGGAGGTTCATCATGGCACCGTCATCCAGGGCGAAGACCGGGCCCCTCGCCCGTCCGGCCCCATCCGATCGGCCATCGGGAAAGCAGTCCGCCGTCACGATGAAAGTGCAATCGCTGGTGCAGCGCTACAGCGATGCCCTGGACAGGAGCCGGAGGATCGGACGGCAGGTGGAGTTTCGAGTCGTCGTCGATCCCGTCGGCAAGACCGTCGTGACCCCGGTGGCCGAGACGGGCACCGTTCCAGGTCCGGCAACGGGACAGGGCAAGGAACCGAGCGGCAAGCTGAAGGCGGCGCTGGCCGCCGCGCGTGACCGGGGCCGCATCCGCGCCGCCGAGATCCTGGGCGGCGACGACATGCTGAGCGCCGAGGCGTTCGCGGCGCGGCTCGGTACGACCCGCATGACGGTGAACACGAAGCGCCAGAAGGGGCAGCTGCTCGGGCTGCCTGGCGCTACGCGAGGTTACCGTTTCCCGGTGTGGCAGCTCGATGCCGAGGACAGGCCCTATGGCGAGCTTGCTGCCCTGCACGAACGCCTGGGCGGACCATGGGCCGTCTACCGCTTTCTGGTTCAGCCACAGGGCGGGTTGGACGGCCTGACCGGGCGGGAAGCCCTGGCGCGCGGCAAGGGGGCGGCGGTCGTGGAGGCCGCCGAGGGCGTCGCGAGAGACTTTCGCTGAATGGCGAAGGCGCTTCCGCCCAAGGGGTTCGCGAGCGCCCGTCTTCGACTTTGGCGAATACCGACCGGAACGCGATTTGGCCGCATCCACCTCGAACGGCATCCCGATCCCCTCGGCTTCGGCAAGGCGCCGAGCCGGTTCAGCGATCCCAGGCGCCGGCCGGCGAAGAACCGGTTCGGCGTCCTCTACCTTGGGGGAATCCTTGCACGTCTGCTTCGCGGAGGCGGTTCTCCGCGACCGTCGGGATGGCGCCATCGGTGACCTGCCAATCGAGGAGTCAGAACTCCGCAGCCGGCGCTACGCCGAAGTCGCGGTGGCCGATCCCCTGGAGATGGTCGATCTGCGTGGCAACGCGGCGATCCAGATGGGCGTCCCTTCCGACGTCGCCCGCGCCTCCGACCAGGGCCCTGCCCGGCCTTGGGCATTGGCGTTCCACCAGCATCCCCGGCAGCCGGATGGCATTGCCTATCCCTCGCGGCTCAACGGTCAGACAAACCTCGCGGTCTTCGATCGCGCGATCGCCAAGCTGACCGTGGCGGCGACCATGCCGCTGCTCGATGCGCCCCGACTGCCCGGGGTGCTGGACGAGTTCGAGGTCAGCCTCGTCTAGATCGCCGGCGCCAGCCGGTGGGCGACGCGCGATGCCGCGCGTGCCGCCACTTGCAGGAAGGCACGGAAGTCGAGGTGGCTCTCGCTTCCGGCGAGGTCGCTCAGGCAGCGCACGTTGACCACCGGGACGTCGTCCCCCCAGCGCGCGGCGACCTGCGCCACCGCCCCGCCTTCCATCTCGACCGCCAGCGCGGCGAACGTCGACTGCAGGCGTTGGCGCAGCGGCTCGGCGTTGACGAAGCAGTCGCCGGTCACGATCGGGCCGAAGTGGATCGCCGGTTGCCGCTCGCCGGCGCCGACCGCCGCCGGCAGCGGGTCGAGGGTCACCCCGTCCAGCGCCGCCCGCAGGCGCGCCACCACCGCCTCGGGAACGGCGTAGCCCGGCGCCCAGGCCTGGCCCAGCGACGGCCGGCTGCCCGGCTGGATGGCGAGGAAGCCGTCCTCGCGGGCGAGGCCGAAATCGTGCTGGGTGTTGCGGGTGCCGACCACGACGTCGCCGACGCCCAGCGCCGGGTCGAGCCCGCCGGCCGCACCGCACAGCAACAGCGCCCGGCAGCCGAAACGGTCGAGCAGCAGCGAGGCCGCGACCCCGGCATTGACCTTGCCGGCGCCCGATTCGACGAACACCGCCTCGCGGCCGGCGATCTCGCCCGGCCAGAAGGCCAGGCCGGCGATTTCCTCGACCCGGCCCGGCCGGTCCGACAGGTGCGCCAGTTCCTCGGGCAGGGCCGATATGACCCCGAGGCGTGTGTTTGCCATGGCCGATGGGCTATAACGGCGCCGCTTCCAACGCAATGGCTCCCGTGACCTTCCCTTCCCGCTCGACGCTGCTCGACGCCTGCACCGCCTTCGCCGACGAGGCCGCCGTCGAGATCATGCGCATCTACGCCGGCGACCTCGGCACCCGCACCAAGGCCGACAGCTCGCCGGTGACCGACGCCGACCAGGCGGCCGAGACCATCATCCTGCGCGGCCTGCGCTCGATCACGCCGGGTACCCCGGTGGTCGCCGAGGAGGAGATGGCGGCCGGCCACCGGCCGACGCTCGACGGCGGCCCGTTCTGGCTGGTCGACCCGCTCGACGGCACCAAGGAATTCATCAAGAGGAACGGCGAGTTCACCGTGAACATCGCGCTGGTCGAGGATGGCCGCCCGACCGTCGGCGTCGTGCTCGCGCCGGCCACCGCCACGCTGTGGCGCGGCGCCGCCGGCCTCGGCGCCCAGAAGCGCGAGGGCAGCGGCCCGTTCCGGCCGATCCGCACCCGGCCGGCGCCGGCCGGCGGGCTCACCGCCTGCGCCAGCCGCAGCCACAGCGTCTACAGCGACCTCGACATCTGGTTCCGCAACAACGGCCTCACCGTCGCCGACCGCGTGCAGGCCGGCTCGTCGCTGAAGTTCTGCCTGATCGCCGAGGGCAAGGCCGACATCTACCCGCGCTTCGGCCCGACCAGCGAGTGGGACACCGCCGCCGGGCAGGCGGTGCTGGAAGCCGCCGGCGGCGAGGTCGTGAAGACCGACGGCAGGCCGCTGACCTACGGTCACCCGCCGTTCCTGAACCCGCACTTCATCGCCCGAACCCGGGACGCGCGTTGAGCGACCACGCCGACCGCCTGGCCGAGGCCGCGCGGCTGATCCGGGATGGCCAGCTCGTCGCCTTCCCGACCGAGACCGTCTACGGGCTGGGCGGCGACGCCACCAACGAGCGCGCCGTCGCGCGCATCTTCGAGGCCAAGGGCCGGCCGTCGTTCAACCCGCTGATCACCCACGTGCCGGGCGCCGCCGAGGCGCGGGCACTGGTCCAGTGGAACGACCTCGCCGAGCGCCTCGCCCGCCGCTTCTGGCCGGGCGCGCTGACCCTGGTGCTGCCGCGCGCGCCGGGCTCGCCGATCGCCCTGCTGGTCACCGCCGGGCTCGACAGCGTCGCCATCCGCGCGCCCGACCACCCGCTGGCCCAGGCGCTGCTGCGCGCCGCCGGCCGGCCGATCGCCGCGCCCTCGGCCAACCGCTCCGGCGCGGTCAGCCCGACCCGCGCCGAGCATGTCGCCGAGTCCCTGGGCGACCGCGTGCCGCTGATCCTCGACGGCGGCGCCTGCCCGGTCGGCGTCGAATCGACCGTGCTCGACCTCACGACCGAGCCGCCGACGCTGCTGCGCCCGGGTGGAGTCACCCGCGAGGACATCGAGGCCGAGATCGGACCGGTGGCGCTGAGCGCCGCCCTGCCGGCGGGCGGGTCGGCGCGCAAGTCGCCGGGCCAGCTCGAGAGCCACTACGCGCCGAGCTGCCCGGTGCGCCTGCAGGCGACCGCGGTGACGCCCGGCGAGGCGCTGCTGGCGTTCGGCCCGCATCCCGTGGCCGGCGCGACCCGGAGCCTCAACCTCAGCCCGTCCGGCGACCTCGCCGAGGCCGCGGCCAACCTGTTCGCCCACCTGCGGGCGCTCGACCGGCCTGGGGTCTCGGCCATCGCCGTCATGCCCATTCCCGAAACGGGACTGGGGCTTGCGATCAACGACCGGCTGCGCCGGGCGGCGGCGGATGACGCCCACCGCCCGCGGCGCTAGGCTCGAACCAACAGGAGGAAAAAAGTGCCCGATACCTTCACCCCGCCCGTCATCCCGACCACGCCCGTGACCCCCGCCATCCTCGAGGGCCTGCGCGCCATCGTCGGCGACAAGGGACTGATCGTCGACGAGGCAGGCAAGGAACCGTTCGTGCGCGACTGGCGCGGCGTGCTGTCCGGCAACGCCGCCGTCGTGGTCCGCCCCGGCAGCACCGAGGAAGTCTCGAAGGTCGTGAAGCTGTGCCACGACAACGGCATCGCGATCGTGCCGCAGGCCGGCAACACCGGCCTGATGGGTGGCGCCACGCCCTACCCGTCCCATGCCGGCATCGTGCTCTCGGTCGGCCGCATGAACCGCGTGATCGAGGTCGACACGGTCGGCTACAGCATGACCGTCGAGGCCGGCTGCGTGCTGCAGACGCTGCAGGAGACGGCGGCCAGCCACGACCGCTTCTTCCCGCTGAGCCTCGGCGCCCAGGGCTCGTGCATGATCGGCGGCAACCTGTCGACCAACGCCGGCGGCGTGCAGGTGCTGCGCTACGGCAACGCCCGCAACCTGGTGCTCGGCCTCGAGGTCGTGCTGCCCAACGGCGACATCTGGAACGGCCTGCGCTCGCTCAAGAAGGACAACACCGGCTACGACCTCAAGCACGTCTTCATGGGCGCCGAGGGCACGCTCGGCATCATCACCCGCGCGGTGCTGAAGCTGTGGCCCGCGCCCAAGGACGTCGCCACGGCGTGGCTGGCGGTGCGCGACCCCAAGGCGGCGATCGAGATCCTGTCCGAGGCCCATTCCGCGTCCGAGGACAATGTCGGCTCGTGCGAGCTGATGAACCGCGCCGGCACCGACATGGTGCTGCGCAACATCCCGAACGTGCAGGACCCGCTCAAGGCCGACACCGACTGGTTCCTGCTGCTCGAGTGGTCGTCGTCGCGTCCCCGCGCCGACGGCGCCGAGGGCATGTCGGAGAAGATGGAGCAGTTCCTCGCCGACCAGATGGAAGCCGGCCGCGTGCTCGACGCGGTGATCGCCCAGAACGAGGCGCAGGCCCGCAACATGTGGGTGATCCGCGAGTCGGTGGCGCCGGCGTCGCGGGCCGAGGGGCCGGGTCTCAGCTACGACGTCTCGGTGTCGGTGTCGCGCGTCCCGGCCTTCATCGAGCAGGGCATGAAGGCGGTCTACGACATCCTGCCGTCGATCCGTCCCTACCCGCTCGGCCACATCGGCGACGGCAACATCCACTTCTCGTTCATGGGGCCGAAGGGCATGGACCGCGACACGCTGCGCCAGTACTCGCCGGCGATCACCCGCGCGGTCAACGACCTGGTGCGCGACATGGGCGGCTCGATCTCGGCCGAGCACGGCATCGGCATCGAGAAGATCGACGAGCTCGCCCACTACCGCAGCAGGATCGAGCTCGACACCATGCGCTCGATCAAGCGCGCGCTCGATCCGAAGAACATCATGAACCCCGGCAAGATCCTGCGGCTGTGAGCGGGTTCGTCGAAAAGCTGCGCGGCATCGTCGGCGACCGCGGCCTGGTCGTCGACGACGCCGGCAAGGCGCCGTACCTCGGCGACTGGCGCGAGAACTTCATGGGCGCGGCGCTGGCGATCGTGCGGCCGGCCAGCACCGACGAGGTCGCCGCGGTGGTCCGCCTGTGCGCGGCCGAGAAGGTCGCGGTGGTGCCGCAGGGCGGCAACACCGGCATGGTCGGCGGCGCCACGCCCGACACCGACGGCCGCGCCATCGTGCTGTCGCTCAACCGCATGAACCGCATCCTGGAGGTCGACCCGCTGGGCTACACCATGACGGTCGAGGCGGGCGTGGTGCTGAAGACCATCCAGGACGAGGCGGCGCGGCACGACCGGCTGTTCCCGCTCAGCCTCGCCGCCGAGGGCAGTTGCACGATCGGCGGCAACCTCGCGACCAACGCCGGCGGCGTCCAGGTCCTGCACTACGGCAATGCCCGCCAGCTGGTACTCGGCATCGAGGTGGTGCTGCCCAGCGGCGAGGTCTGGAACGGCCTGCGCGCGCTCAAGAAGGACAATACCGGCTACGACCTGCGCGACCTCTACCTCGGCGCCGAGGGCACGCTGGGCATCATCACCCGCGCCGTGCTGAAGCTGTGGCCGCGGCCCAAGGACATCGCCACCGCCTGGATCGCCGTGCCCTCGCCGGCCGCCGCCGTGGCGCTGCTGAGCGGCGCCCACGCCGCCAGCGAGGACAACGTGACCTCGTGCGAGCTGATGGCGCGCCAGGGCATCGACCTCGTGCTGCAGCACATCCCCGGCGCCGCCGACCCGCTGGCCGAGCGCCACGACTGGTACGTGCTGCTGGAATGGTCGTCGACGCGGCCGCGCCGGCCGGGCGCCAACCAGACCGGCCTGGCGGAAAAGATGGAAGCCTACCTCGGCGAGGCGATGGAACAGGGCCTCGTGCTCGACGCCGCGCTGGCCCAGAGCGAGGCCCAGGCCAGGGCGTTCTGGGCGCTGCGCGAGAACCACTCGGAATCGCAGAAGAAGGACGGCCCGTCGATCAAGCACGACATCTCGGTGTCGGTGAGCCGCATCCCCGCCTTCATGGACGAGGGCCTGGCGGCGATGAGGAAGGTGCTGCCATCGTGTCGCCCGGTGCCGTTCGGCCATGTCGGCGACGGCAACCTCCATTTCAACTGCATGGCCCCGGTCGGCTGGGACAAGGCGCGCTTCATGGCCGCGGCGCCGGCGATCAGCGCCGCGGTCTACGACCTGGTGGTGAAGTTCGGCGGCTCGATCTCGGCCGAGCACGGCATCGGCCGCATGAAGGTCGAGGAGCTGGCGCACTACCGCGGCAAGGTCGAGCTCGACACCATGCGCGCCATCAAGCGCGCGCTCGACCCGGCCAACCTGATGAACCCGGGCAAGGTGCTGGAAGTCTAGGTCGGGGAGCGGGCCGGCGGCCCGCGCTCGTCGACCCTAGCGATCGCCGTCTCGGCGCCGGTCGACGATCTCGTACTGCACGTCGATCACCTTGTCGCCGCCGCGCATCGGTGACGGCGGCGCCGGCGCGCGGGCGCCGAACAGGCCGGCCAGCCACTGCCGTGCCTTGAAGCCGAAGATCACCACCAGCACGACGGCGGCGATGCCGGCGATCATGGCGAAGCCCAGCACCGCCAGCACGACGAAGCCGATCAGGCCGAGGATGCCCTGCAGCCAGACCCGCGCCGGGAGGCGAGCCAGCAATTCGAGAAGTTGCCTGCCGTTCATGCGCCCTTAGGTGGCGACGGCGGGGGCCGCTGTCCAGTGCGGAAAGAAAAAGGCCGGCGGAAGCCCTTCCCGCCGGCCCGTTTCGGGATCGCTGCCGGACCGTCAGACCGAGACCGGCTTCAGCTCCGACGAACCCGCCGACTTGCAGAAGGTCGTCGTCTCCGTGGTGGTCTGGCCGTTCTTGGTCGCGGTCAGCTCGATCGGGCGGCAGGTGCTGCCGTCGGCCCGGGTCGTCGCCGGGGCCAGCGGCTTGGCGCCGACGATGGTCGGCGGCGGTGCCGAGCCCGAGCTCGAGCGCGAGGTCGGCTCGACCGTGTAGGTGGTGGGGGTGTTGGTCTCGGCCACGAACGCGGTCTGGGTCGCCTGGGCGAGGCGTGCGCGCTCCTGGTTGTCGAGCGCGCGGCCGACCAGGTTGCCGGCCAGCGCGCCGACCAGCGCACCGCCGACCACGCCGCCGGCCGTGCCGAAGGCGAGGCCACCGACCGCACCGCCGACCGCTGCACCCATGACGGTTCCCATCGCCTGGTTGGACGGGCCGCCGCTCTCGCTCGTCGTGCAGGCCGTCGCGAGTCCGAGCGCGGCCACGAGGCCCACCGCCATCGTCGCGATCCTGCGGCCGAACGCGGCGAAGCCGGTCGTCCGGAGAGTCAAAGCCGTCATCTGGTGCACCTCCGCTTATAATCAGGAACAGATACTCTACCCCAAAGTGCAGCCTTTTTCCCACGCGCTTCGTCTTCAGCGTCTGCGTAAGAACGTGGCGCATCGCACGAGGCCAGCAGCAGGCCGTTGCGCACCAGCGCCAGCGCGAGATCGACGCGCTCGGAATCGGGGACCTCGGTCAGCGGTGTCTTGGCATTGAGAGGCGTTATCAGGCAGCGATAGAGCGGCGTGCCGTCGGTCAGGCGGTCGGTCTGGCGGCAGCGCAGGTCGCGCGGCTGGGCCGCCAGCGCCTGCGCGCCGACCTTCTGCAGGTCGGGGTCGGCGACGACGTCGACACCCTGCAGCCGGACCTCGCCGGCGCGGTCCTTGAGCCCGATCATCATCAGCGACGGGCCGAAGCGGTCGAAGGCCCCGGTCACGAATTCCGCCGCCTTGCGCGCCTCCTCGGCCGCCTTGCGCTGCCTGTCGGCCTCCTCGGCCTCCTTGCGGCGGGCTTCCTCGTCGGCCTTCTTCTGGGCCGCGATCTCGGCCTCGATCTTGCGCCGGGTGTCGTCCTCGATCTGCTTCTTGGCGGCGGCGTCGGCCTCTTCCTGGCGCTTGCGCGCGGCGGCCTCTTCCTCGGCCTTCTGCCGCCGCTCGTTCTCGGCCCGCAGCCTGGCCGCCTCTTCCTCGGCCTTGGCGCGCCTGGCCGCCTCTTCCTCCGCCTGCTGGCGCGCCTTCACCATCTCCGGGTCCGGGCCCCGCGGCGCCAGCGCGAAATAGGCGCCGCCGCCGCCCACGGCCAGGACGGCCACGGCCACGGCGGCCCACAGTCCGATCCGCGAGCCACCGGCCGGCCTGGCCGGCACGGGCGGCGTCGCCGCGGCCGCAGCCGCCGTCCCCGCCGCCACGGGGGCCGCCACGGGGGCCGCCTTCACGGGCTCCGTCACGGCCGGCTGCTTGCCCAGCACCACGGTCGCGTCGGCCGCCGGTGCCGCCGTCATCCCGAGGATCGGCCGCCAGCCGGCGATGGTCTGCGGCCGGTCGCTCGCCACCACTTCCAGCCCGGCGTCGATGCCCGCCAGCACGCCCGGGGAGAACCCGGCCGGCTTCAACTGCGCCAGCGGCTCGTAGGTATCGTCGAGCATGCGGTCGAAGGCGCTGGGCGGCGTCTTGCCGGCGATCGCGTGGTACAGGGTCGCGGCGAGGCCGTAGATGTCGGTCCACGGCCCCTGCTTGGCCGACGTCATCTGCTCGGCGGCGGCGTAGCCCGGCGTGAAGATCGCGGTCAGCGCGGTGCTGCGCCCGGCCATCGCCGCGCGCGAGGCGCCGAAGTCGATCAGCGTCGGGTTGCCGGCGGCGTCGAGCAGGATGTTGGCCGGCTTGATGTCGCGGTGCAGGAAGCCCGCGGCATGGACCTGCTCGAGGCCGTCGAGCAGCGGCCACAGGATACGGTCGACCTCGTCGGCCTTCAGCCGCCCGTCCTGGGCGATGCGGTCCTCCAGCGTGCGGCCGCTCAGCAGCTCCATCACGATGTAGGCGGTGCCGTTGGTCTCGAGGTAGTCGAACACCTGCACGATCGCCGGCACGCGGTGCAGGCTGGCGAGCGTGCGGCCCTCGGTGACGAAGCGGTCGCGCCCCCAGCCGAAGTCGTCGGCCATCTTGGTCGAGCGCGGCAGCACCGTGGCGCCGTCCTGGCGCACCGCCAGCGCGGTCGGCAGGTACTCCTTGATCGCGACCTCGCGGCCCAGCTGGACGTCGCGGGCGCGGTAGGTGATGCCGAAGCCGCCCTGCCCCAGCACGGAGACGATCTCGTAGCGGCCGATCGTCTGCCCGGGCTGCAGCGCGACGTAGTCGACCTCTGGAACGGCCCCGCCCTGCCCGGTGGTCTGAGTCGGTTCGCTCATGTCCCGCCGTCGCTGCCGCTAGAGATGTTTCAGTTGCAGTTCGATGTCGCCGACCCGCAGCTTGTCGCCGGCCCGCAGCGCCGCCGGCTGGCCGGGCCGCAGCAACTGGTCGCCGGCCTTGGTGCCGTTGGTCGAGCCGAGGTCCTCGACCTGCAGCGCCTCGCCCGACAGCATCAGCTTGGCGTGCTTGCGCGACACCGTCGGGTGGGCGAGCACGAAGTCGCACTGGTCGGCGGCGCGGCCGATCACCATGCCCTCCGGCCGGCTCATCAGCTTCTCCAGCGTGACCTCGAAGCCGTGCTTGTTGTTGGTCGAGTCGATGCCCTCGAAGCGCAGCGTGATCTGCGGCACCATCCGGGTGGTGGTGTTGGCCATCACGGTGGCACCCGGCGGCGGCGCGGCCGGCGTCGCCGGGGCAGCTTCCTTCTCGGCCGCGGGCCGGACGTGGAAGATCTGCACCGAGCGGCTGACGTTCTTGGGCTTGTGCTCGCCGCCGTCGACGAAGGCATAGCCGATGCGCAGCTCGACGAGGTCGCGCACGGCGCGCGACACCGCGATGCCGCCCGGCTCGGCCAGGGCCTGGATGCGGGCGGCGAGGTTGACGCCGTCGCCGAAGATGTTCTGGTCCTCGTCGTCGACGATGACCTCGCCGAGATGGACGCCGATGCGGAAGTTCATCCGCTGCTCGGGATCGAGCGTCTCGTTGAAGCGCGCCATGCGCTCCTGGATGTCGAGCGCGGCGCTGACCGCGGTCACCGCCGATCCGAACTCGGCCAGCATGGCGTCGCCGGCGGTGCCGACGATGCGCCCCTTCGAGGCGTCGATGGCCGGGCGCCAGACCTCGATCTGGGCGGCCTTGAGATGGCGGAAGGTGCGGGTCTCGGAGCCTTCCATCATCCGGGTGAAGCCGGCAATGTCGGCATGCACGATGGCGGCGAGGCGGCGTTCCATGGAACTCACCGCGCCTTGAACACGGGTTGGCGCTTGTCGCGCAGCGCGGCGAGGCCCTCGCGCAGGTCCTCCGAGGTGGCGCACTGGCGGATGTTGGCGCGGATCGCCTGCTCGTCGGGCGCGGCCTGGGCGAACTGCTCGATCGCCCGCTTCATGTTCATCATCGACAGCGGCGCCAGCGTCGCCAGCCGGCCGGCGATCTCGTCGATCCGGGCGGCGAAGGCGGCGCGCTCGACCAGCCAGTCGAGGTAGCCGGCGGCCAGCAGTCCCTCGTCGGTGAATTCCTCGGACAGCAGGAAGGCGCGCTTGGCGAAGCTCGGGCTGACCTTCTGGGTGTAGCGGCGCAGGCCCGACGGGTAGTAGTGCAGGCCGAACCGCGCCGCCGGCATGAAGAAGCGCATGCCGCGCACGCCGAGGCGGAAGTCGCAGGCCAGCGCGAGGTCGGTGGCGCCGCCGTAGACGCCGCCGTTTAGGGCGCACAGCGTCGGCATGCGCATCGCCTCGATGCGGTCCATGACCTCCTCGAAGGCGCTTTCCTTCTTGTCGGCCCCGCCCTTCTGGCCCGACGGGATCGAGCCGAGGTCGTAGCCCGAGCAGAAGGTCTTCTCGCCGGCGCCGGTGATCACCGTGACCCGGACGTCGGGCGCGGCGTCGGCCCGATCGACCGCGGCCAGCAGCTTGTCCAGCCCCGCCGGGTCGAGCCGGTTGTGCTTGGCGGGATCGTTCAGGGTGATGGTGGCGCGAGGGCCTTCGATGGCCAGGAGGACGGTGTCGCTCATGATGTCGCAAAATAGCCGAGCCGGTCGCCAAAAGCGACCGACCACGCCATATTGCGGCCCGGAGGATACAAAATGACCTATACCGCCCCGCTCGCCGACATGCGTTTCGCGCTGCGCGAAGTTGCCGGCCTGCAACAGGTGGCCGCCCTGCCCGGTTACGAGCACGCCACCGACGACACCATCGACGCGGTCCTGGAAGAGGCGGCGAAGCTGGCCGGCAACGGCCTGGCCCCGCTCAACCGCGACGGCGACAAGGTCGGCGCCAAGCTCGAGAACGGCGTGGTGCGCAGCGCCCCGGGCTTCGCCGGGATCTACAAGGAGTTCGTCGAGGGCGGCTGGAACTCCCTGCCGTTCGACCCGGAGTACGGCGGCCAGGGCATGCCGTGGCTGCTGGCGGCGACCGTCCAGGAGATGTGGCAGGCCGCCAACATGGGCTTCGGCCTGGTGCTGCTGCTGAACCAGGGCGCGATCGATGCCATCCACCACCACGGCTCGGCCGAGCAGAAGGCGGCCTGGCTGCCGCGCATGATCTCGGGCGAGTGGACCGGCACCATGAACCTGACCGAGCCCCAGGCCGGCTCGGACCTCGGCCAGCTCAAGACCCGGGCGGTGAAGAACGGCGACCACTACCTGGTGACCGGCCAGAAGATCTTCATCACCTACGGCGACCACGACATGGCCGAGAACATCGTCCACCTCGTGCTGGCGCGCACGCCCGACGCGCCGGCCGGGGTGCGCGGCATCTCGCTGTTCATCGTGCCGAAGTTCCTGCTCGGGCCGGACGGCAAGCCGGGCAAGCGCAACGACCTGCACTGCGTCTCGCTGGAGCACAAGCTCGGCATCCATGCCAGCCCGACCTGCGTGATGTCGTTCGGCGACGACGGCGGCGCGGTCGGCTACCTGGTCGGCGAGGAAGGCCGCGGCCTGTCCTACATGTTCACCATGATGAACAACGCCCGGCTGTCGGTCGGCATCCAGGGCCTGGCGATCGCCGAGCGCGCCTACCAGCAGGCCGCCGCCTTCGCCAGGAACCGGGTCCAGTCCAAGGACGACGGCAGCCCCAGGCCGCAGCCGGTGGCGATCGTGCAGCACGCCGACGTGCGCCGCATGCTGATGAGCATGCGCGCCCAGATCGAGGCGATGCGGGCGCTGGGGTACTACACCGCGGCCGGCATCGACGGCGCGCTCAGGACCGCCGACCGCGAGGCCTCGCGCCGCATCCAGGACCGCGTCGACCTGCTGATCCCGATCGTCAAGGCGTGGTTCACCGACCTCGGCAACGAGATCGCCTCGACCGGGGTGCAGGTCCACGGCGGCATGGGCTTCGTCGAGGAGACCGGCGCGGCGCAGCACCTGCGCGATGCCCGCATCCTGCCGATCTACGAGGGCACCAACGGCATCCAGGCGCGCGACCTGGTCGGCCGCAAGGTCGCCAAGGACGGCGGCGAGACGATGCTGGCGCTGGTCGCCGAGATGCGCGCCACCGCGGCCGAGATGAAGGCGGCGCCGGGCGACGACCTGGCCGCCATCCGCGCCGGGCTCGAGGCCGCGGCCGACGCCCTCGAGGACGCCACGCGCTGGGTCGCCGGCTCGGTCAAGGACCACCTGGTCGACGCGCTCGCCGGCTCGGTGCCGTTCCTGCGGCTGGCCGGCACGGCGCTGGGCGGCTGGCTGCTGGCGCGCGGCGCGCTGGCGGCGCAGGCCCGGCTGGCGACGCGCGACGGCGACCCGGCCTTCCTCGAGGCCAAGATCGTCACCGCCCGGTTCTACGCCGAGGTCATCCTGCCGCCGGCGCTGGCCCAGCTCGGCCCGCTCAAGGCCGCCGGCCGCACCGTCTTCGCCCTACCCGAGGCGATGCTCTAGGCGACGCGCCGACGGCACAAAAAACGCCCGGTCGATGACCGGGCGTTTTCGATTCGGATCAGGCCGAGGCGGCGATCAGGCCGCTTCCTGCTGCGGCTCGGCCGACGGGCCGCTGTCCTGGCCCTTGGCCGAGACGTCGCGCTCGACGAACTCGATCACGGCCATCGGGGCGGCGTCGCCGAAGCGGTAGCCGGCCTTGAGGACGCGCAGGTAGCCGCCGGCGCGCTTCGAGTAGCGCGGACCCAGCGTCGTGAACAGCTTGTCCGCGAGGTAGGGGTCGCGCAGGAAGCCGATCGCCTGGCGGCGGGCGTGCAGGCCGCCGCGCTTGCCGAGCGTGACCAGCTTCTCGACGATCGGACGCAGGTCCTTCGCCTTGTGCAGCGTGGTCGTGATCTGCTCGTGCTTGATGAGAGCACCGGCCAGGTTGGAGAACATCGCCTTGCGATGCTCCGCCGTGCGGTGGAACTTCCGGCCGCGATTGTTGTGACGCATGACTTGATCCCTTCCGTCGGCCTAGTACGGCTCTTCCAGCCGCTTGGCCATCTCTTCGATGTTGTCCGGCGGCCAACCCGGGATTTCCATCCCGAGGTGCAGCCCCATGCCGGCCAGCACTTCCTTGATCTCGTTGAGCGACTTGCGGCCGAAGTTCGGCGTGCGCAGCATCTCCGCCTCGGTCTTCTGCACGAGATCGCCGATGTAGATGATGTTGTCGTTCTTCAGGCAGTTGGCCGAGCGAACCGAGAGCTCGAGCTCGTCCACCTTGCGCAGCAGGTTGCGGTTGAACGGGAAGTCGTCCTGCTGCTCTTCCTTGCGGACCTCGCGCGGCTCCTCGAAGTTGATGAAGAGCTGCAGCTGGTCCTGCAGGATGCGGGCGGCCAGCGCCACGGCGTCGTCCGGGCGGGTGGTGCCGTTGGTCTCGACCGTCATCGACAGCTTGTCGTAGTCGGTGACCTGGCCGACGCGGCTGTTCTCGATCTTGTACGAGACGCGCTTGACCGGGCTGAACACCGAGTCGACCGGGATCAGGCCGATCGGCGCGTCCTCGGGCCGGTTGGCCGAGGCCGGGACGTAGCCCTTCCCGGTGGCGACCATCAGCTCCATCGAGATCGACGCGCCGTCGTCGAGCGTGCAGATCAGGTGCTTGGGGTCCATGATCTGGACGTCGCCCGGCAGCTCGATCATGCCGGCCGTGACCTCGCCCGGGCCGACGGCACGCAGGTACAGGCGCTGCGGGCGGTCGCCCTGCATCTTCACGGCCATCGCCTTGATGTTCAGCACGATGTCGACGACGTCCTCGCGGACGCCCGGGATCGACGAGAACTCGTGCAGCACGTTGTCGATCTTGATCGACGTGACGGCGGCACCCTGAAGCGAGGAGAGCAGCACGCGCCGCAGCGCGTTGCCGAGCGTGAGACCGAAACCGCGCTCGAGCGGCTCGGCGACGATGGTCGCGGTGCGACCGGGATCGACGCCGGCTTCGGTGACAAGCTTCTCCGGCTTGATCAGGTCCTGCCAGTTCTTCTGAAGCACGGGGCTTACCTCTCTAGACCGGTTGTACAGGCGCGCCGACGGGGGCGCGCCACGACGTTGCAGGGAGCGGGCGCCACGTCTGCGGCGCCTCGGCTCGAAATCAGACGCGCCGACGCTTCGGCGGGCGGCAGCCGTTGTGCGGGATCGGCGTGACGTCGCGGATCGCGGTCACCGCCAGGCCCACGGCCTGCAGCGCGCGCAGCGCCGACTCGCGACCGGAACCCGGGCCGCGGACCTCGATCTCGAGGGTACGCATGCCGTGCTCCATCGCCTTGCGGCCGGCGTTCTCGGCCGCCATCTGGGCGGCGAACGGGGTCGACTTGCGCGAGCCCTTGAAGCCCTGCTGGCCCGACGACGACCAGGCGATGGTGTTGCCCTGCGCGTCGGTGATCGTGACGATCGTGTTGTTGAACGAGGCGTTCACGTGCGCGACGCCCGCGATGATGTTCTTGCGTTCCTTGCGACGGGGACGCGCGCCGGCGGCGGCGCCACCAGAGGCTGCAGCTTTGGCCATGATCCGGATCCCCTCGACTTACTTCGTGACTTTCTTCTTGCCGGCGATCGGCTTGGCCGGACCCTTGCGGGTGCGCGCATTGGTATGCGTGCGCTGGCCATGGACCGGCAGACCGCGGCGATGCCGCAGGCCGCGGTAGCAGGCCAGGTCCATCAGGCGCTTGATGTTCATCGCCACTTCGCGGCGAAGATCGCCCTCGACCGTGTAGTCGCGGTCGATGGTCTCGCGGATGCGGATCACCTCGTCGTCGGTCAGCGTGTTCACGCGCCGCGACTCGTCGATCCCCACCTTCGACAGGATCTCCTTGGCTTTCGCCTCGCCGATCCCGTGGATGTATTGCAGCCCCACCACCACGCGCTTGGCGGTCGGAATGTTCACGCCGGCTATACGAGCCAAAGTCCCAACTCCTTCAAAGACTTACGGCGCGCTGAAGCGCGCCCGTACATGTTCCGCTGGCCCCGGAAAAGCGCGCGATTATAGGGACGCGCGCGCCTGAGTCAACGGAACTCCCACTTGTCAAGTCCCCGACAAAACCCCGGAAATTTGACGGTAAACCTCGTCCATGGCGGCCATTCCATCCACAGTCCGCAGCACCCCGCGCGCCTTGTAGTAGGGCAACAGGGGCTCGGTCTGGGCCCGGTAGGCCGCCATTCTCGTTTTCATGGTCTCTGCATTGTCGTCCTTGCGGCGGCTGAACTCCTTGCCCCCACAGACGTCGCAGGTGCCCTCGACCTTGGGCTTCTTGAAGCTGTCGTGGTAGCCGGCGCCGCACTTGGCGCAGGAGAAGCGGCCGACCACCCGCTCGGTGAGCGCCTTCTCGTCGACTTCCATCTCGACCACCCGGTCGAGCTTCTTGCCGGCCTTGGCCAGCATCTCGTCGAGCGCCCGGGCCTGCGCCTCGGTGCGCGGGAAACCGTCCAGGATGAAGCCCTTGGCGGCGTCCGGCTGGGCGATGCGGTCCTCGATCAGGCCGACGATCAGCGCGTCGGGGACCAGCTCGCCCCGCTCCATGATGCCCTTGGCGGTCTTGCCGAGCTCGCTGCCCGAGGCGACGGCGGCGCGCAGCATGTCGCCGGTCGAGAGCTGGACCATGCCGCGCTCGGCCTGCAGGCGCTGCGCCTGGGTGCCCTTGCCGGCGCCCGGCGGTCCGAGAAGGATGATGTTCATCGGCTGCGGCCTCTCAGGCGGGCCTTCTTGATGAGGCCCTCGTACTGGTGGGCGAGCAGGTGCGCCTGCACCTGGGTCACCGTGTCGAGCGTCACCGAGACCACGATCAGGAGGCTGGTGCCGCCGAAGTAGAACGGCACGCCGCCGCGGGCGATCAGCAGTTCCGGCAGGATGCAGACCGCCGACAGGTAGAGCGCACCGACCACCGTCAGGCGGTTGAGGATGTACTCGAGGTAGTCGGCTGTGTTCTTGCCCGGGCGGATGCCGGGGATGAAGCCGCCGTTCTTCTTCAGGTTGTCGGCCGTGTCGACCGGGTTGAAGACCACGGTCGTGTAGAAGAAGCAGAAGAAGACGATCAGCGCGACGTAGGCCAGCAGGTACAGCGGCTGGCCGTGGCCGAGGTAGGTCGCCATCCACTGGATCCAGCCCGGCTCGCCGGCATTGCCCTGGAACGACGCGATGGTCGCCGGGAACAGCAGCAGCGAGGAGGCGAAGATCGGCGGGATCACGCCCGAGGTGTTGATCTTCAGCGGCAGGTGCGAGGCCTCGCCGCCGTACATGCGGTTGCCGACCTGGCGCTTCGGATACTGGACCACGATCCGTCGCTGCGCGGTCTCCATGAAGACCACGACCGCCACCACGACCACGATGCCGATCGCCAGCGCGATGATGAACAGCGCCGACAGGGCGCCGGTGCGGCCCAGCTCGAGGGTCTGGATCAGCGCGCCCGGCAGGGCGGCGACGATGCCGGCGAAGATGATCAGCGAGACGCCGTTGCCGACGCCGCGGGCGGTGATCTGCTCGCCCAGCCACATCAGGAACAGGGTGCCGCCGACCAGGGTCACCACGGTGACGAACCGGAAGAACACGCCGGGGTCCGGCACCACCGGTCCCATCGAGGCGACCTGGCTCTCGAGGCCGACGGAGATGCCGTAGGCCTGGAAGGCGGCCAGGATCACCGTGCCGTAGCGGGTGTACTGGTTGATCTTCTTGCGGCCGGCCTCGCCCTCCTTCTTCAGCGCCTCCAGCGACGGCACCACCGTCGTCAGGATCTGCATGATGATGGACGCCGAGATGTACGGCATGATCGACAGCGCCAGCACCGACATGCGGCCGATCGAGCCGCCCGAGAACACGTCGAGCAGCCCGGCGATGCCGCCGGCGTTCTGGGCGAAGATCTCGGCCAGCGCCTGCGGATCGACGCCCGGGACCGGCACGTAGGCGCCGATGCGGAAGACGACGAGCGCGCCCACGGTGAACCACAGGCGCTTCTTGAGCTCGGTCGCCTTACCGATCGACCCCCAGTTCAGGTTGGATGCGAGTTGCTCGGCGGCGGACGCCATGAAACCTCACACGAGGGTTGGGTTCAGGCGGCCTTGGCTTCCGGCTGCGGCGGCAGTTCGACCTTGCCGCCGGCCTTCTCGACCGCGGCGATCGCCGACGCCGAAGCGCCCGCGACCTTGAGCTCGACCTTGCTCTTGAGCTCGCCCTTGCCGAGCAGGCGCACGCCGTCGCGGGCCGCCTTGAACAGGCCGGCGGCCTGCATGGCGGCGGCGTCGATCGGCTTGCCGGCGTCGAGCTTCTTGTCGTCGATCGCCTTCTGCAGCGTGCCGAGGTTCACCACCTGGTACGACTTCTGGTGCGGCGGCACGAAGCCGCGCTTCGGGATGCGGCGGTAGAGCGGCATCTGGCCGCCCTCGAAGCCCTTGATGGCCACGCCGGTACGCGACTTCTGGCCCTTGACGCCGCGGCCCGACGTCTTGCCCTTGCCCGAACCGATGCCGCGGCCGACGCGCATGCGGCCCTTGCGGGCGCCCGGGTTGTCGGCGATCTGGTTGAGTTTCATCGTCTGTCCCTTCGACCGCTCGCTCAGGCGGCCTTGTCGTCATCGACGCGCACGAGGTGGCGCACCTTGTTGATCATGCCGCGCACCGAGGGCGTGTCCTCGAGCTCGCGGCTGCGATGGCGCTTGTTCAGGCCGAGGCCGATCAGCGTCGCGCGCTGGTCTTCCGTGCGACCGATGTGGCTGCCGGTCTGGGTGACCTTGATCTTCTTTGCCATGGCCTGTCCTCTGATCCTGGCTTACGCCGCCGCGTCGGCGGCGGCAGCGGTCTCGTCGCGACGGCCGAGCAGGTCACCGACCTTCTTGCCGCGGCGGTTCGCGACCATGCGCGGCGAGTTGAGCAGCTCGAGGGCCGCGAACGTCGCCTTGATCATGTTGTGCGGGTTCGAGGTGCCGACCGACTTGGCGACGATGTCCTTGATGCCCAGCGTCTCGAAGATCGCGCGCATCGGGCCGCCGGCGATGATGCCGGTACCGGCCGGGGCGGCGCGCAGCGTCACCTTGCCGGCGCCGAAGCGGCCGCGGACGTCGTGGTGCAGGGTGCGGCCGTCGCGCAGCGGCACGCGGATCAGGCCGCGCTTGGCCGCCTCGGTGGCCTTGCGGATCGCCTCGGGAACCTCGCGCGCCTTGCCGGCGCCGTGGCCGACGCGGCCGCGCTGGTCGCCGACGACGACGATCGCCGCGAAGGCGAAGCGCCGGCCGCCCTTCACGACCTTGGCGACGCGGTTGATCGTGACCAGCTTGTCGGTCAGTTCCGATTCCTCGTCGCGATCGCGATCGCGACCGCGATCACGGTCGCGCGGGGAGCGGCCGGATCCAGCGGGAGAACGAGCCATTTCCTAACTCCTCAGAACGACAGGCCGCCCTCGCGGGCGGCAGTGGCCAGCGCCGCGACGCGGCCGTGGAACATGTAGCCGCCGCGGTCGAACACGACCTCCTTGACGCCGGCCGCGATCGCCCGCTGGGCGATCAGCTTGCCGACCTCGGTGGCCGCCGACTTGTCGGCGCCGGTCTTCAGCTTGCCCTTGAGGTCGGTCTCGAGCGACGAGGCGGCGGCCAGGGTGGCCCCCTTCTTGTCGTCGATGACCTGGGCGTAGATGTGCTTGCCCGAGCGGAACACGCTGAGGCGGGGACGGCCGTTGGCCGCCTGGCGCAGCGCGTACCGGGTGCGCCGCTGGCGGCGGGCAAAAAGGGCGTTAGTCTTCGACATGGTGCGCCTCTACTTCTTCTTGCCTTCCTTGCGGCGGATCGTCTCCGTCGAGTACTTGATGCCCTTGCCCTTGTAGGGCTCCGGCGGACGGAGGCTGCGGATCTCGGCCGCGATCTGGCCGACCCGCTGGCGGTCCGCGCCCGTGATCTCGACCTCGGTCGGCTTGACCGCCTTGATCTGGATGCCGGCCGGGATCGGGATCTCGACGTCGTGGCTGAAGCCGAGCTGCAGCTTCAGGGTCTTGGCGTCGGCCTGGGCGCGGTAGCCCACGCCGTTGATCTCGAGGTTGATCGTGAAGCCGTCGGACACGCCCTTCACCAGGTTGCTGGCGAGGTTGCGGGCCGTGCCCCACTGCATGCGGGCGCGGCGGCTCTCGCCGCGCGGCGCGAAGTTCAGCTTGTCGCCGTCCCGGGTGACCTCGACATCGTCGTGCACCGTGAACTGCAGCTCGCCGCGCTTGCCCTTGGCCTTGAGATGCTGGCCCTTGAGATCGACCGTCACCCCGGCGGGGATGACGACCGGGTTCTTTCCGACGCGAGACATGGTCAGAATACCTTGCAGATGACTTCGCCGCCGACATTGGCGGCACGCGCCTCGGCGTCCGACATGACGCCGCGCGGGGTGGAGAGGATCGAGATGCCGAGCCCGTTGAAGTGGCGCGGCAGCTCGCGGATCTTCGAGTAGACGCGGCGGCCCGGGGTCGAGACGCGCTTGATCTCGCGGATCACCGGGCGGCCGTTGTCGTACTTGAGCTCGACGCGGAGCTCCTTGACGCCGGGGCGCAGTTCTTCCTCGAACCAGCCGCGGATGTAGCCCTCGCGCTGGAGCACGTCGAGCACGTTGGAGCGCAGGCGCGAGGCCGGCACGGTCACGCTGTCGAGGCGCGCCGACTGGCCGTTGCGGATGCGGGTCAGCAGGTCGCCGACGGGATCTGTCATCGCCATGGTCTTCGGTTCCCCGTTACCAGCTGGACTTCACCACGCCGGGCAGGGCGCCCAGCGAGGCCAGCTGACGCAGCGCGACGCGCGACAGCTTGAACTTGCGGTAGACCGCGCGCGGGCGGCCGGTCAGCTCGCACCGGTTGCGGATGCGCGTCGGCGACGAATTGCGCGGCAGCTCGGCGAGCTTGAGGCGCGCCTCGAAGCGCTCTTCCGGCGACAGCTTGTCGTCCACCGCCATCGCCTTGAGCTTGGCGCGCTTGGCGGCGTACTGCTTCGCCATCTTGGCGCGGCGGTTGTTCTTCTCGACTGAACTCGTCTTGGCCATGTGCCTCTCCGGCCTCAGTTCACGAACGGGAAGTCGAAACCGCGGAGAAGCGCCCTGGCTTCCGCGTCCGACTTGGCCGTCGTGCAGATGATGATGTCCATGCCGCGGACCATGTCGACCTTGTCGTAGTCGATCTCGGGGAACACGATCTGTTCCTTGAGGCCCATGGCGTAGTTTCCGTTGCCGTCGAACGACTTGCCGTTCAGCCCGCGGAAGTCGCGGACGCGCGGCAGGGCGATGTTGATCAGGCGATCGACGAACTCGTACATGCGGTCGCGGCGCAGCGTGACCTTGGCGCCGATCGCCATGCCCTCGCGCAGCTTGAACGTCGCGATCGACTTGCGCGACTTGGTGACGACCGGCTTCTGGCCGGTGATCGCCGCGAGGTCGTTCACGGCGCCGTCGACGGCCTTGCGGTCGTTGACCGCCTCGCCGACGCCCATGTTGATGACGATCTTGTCCAGGCGCGGCACCTCGAGGGGGTTCTTGTAGGAGAACTCCTTGATGAGGGCCTCGCGGACCTTGGTGGTGTAGTGCTCTTGCAGACGCGCGGGCATGGCCCGATCTCCTAGCGGTCGATGGTTTCGCCGGAAGCGCGCGCGATGCGCACCTTGCGGCCGTCTTCCAGGAACTTGAAGCCGACTTTGGTCGGCTTGTCGGTCTTCGGATCGAGCAGCGCCACGTTGGACACGTGGATCGCCGCCTCGCGCTCGACGATGCCGCCGGCATCGGTGCGGTTCGGCTTGGTGTGGCGCTTGATGACGTTGACGCCCGACACCACGACGCGCTGCTCGGCCGGCAGAACGCGCAGGACGTCGCCGACCTTGCCGCGGCTGCGGCCGGCGATGACCTTCACGCGGTCGCCCTTCCGGATCTTGAGCTTGTTGGCCATGGGTTAAAGGACCTCCGGCGCGAGGGAGATGATCTTCATGAACTTCTTGGCGCGCAGCTCGCGGGTCACCGGTCCGAAGATACGGGTGCCGACCGGCTCGTCCTGCTTCGAGATGATGACCGCGGCGTTGCGGTCGAAGCGGATGGCGCTGCCGTCGACGCGGCGCAGCGGGAACGACGTGCGGACGACGACGGCGCGGTGCACCTCGCCCTTCTTCACGCGGCCGCGCGGGATCGCCTCCTTGATCGAGACGACGATGACGTCGCCGACGCTGGCATACTTGCGGCGCGAACCGCCCAGCACCTTGATGCACTGGACGCGACGGGCGCCGGAGTTGTCGGCGACCTCGAGGTTGGTACGCATCTGGATCATGTGACTTGCTCCGTCCTAGGCCTTCGCAGCCTCGACCAGAACTTCCCAGCTCTTGGTCTTGGACAGCGGCCGGCACTCGCGGATACGCACGTTCTCGCCGACCTTGCCCTTGAAGGCGTTGGTCTCGTCGTGCGCGTGGTACTTCTTGGACCGGCGGATGAACTTCTTGTAGATCGGGTGCTGCACGCGGCGTTCCACCTTCACGACGATGGTCTTGTCCATCTTGTCGCTGACGATGACGCCCTCGAGAACTCGCTTCGGCATCGTTGACTCCTTAACCGGCGGCCTTGGCGCCCAGCACCGTCTTGATGCGGGCGATGTCGCGGCGCACCTGGCGCACGCGGGCCGTCTTGCCGAGCTGTCCGCCGGCCTTCTGGAAACGCAGGTTGAAAGCTTCCTTGCGCAGGTTGCCGAGCTCTTCCTTGAGCTGGTCCTGGGACTTGGTGCGCAGATCGCTGGCCTTCATGGCTCTCTCCTCTGCCTTAGGCGCCGACGCGCGAGACGAAGCGCGTCTTGATCGGCAGCTTGGCGGCCGCGAGCGCGAGCGCCTCCTTGGCCACCTGGGCCGGCACGCCGTCGAGTTCGAACAGCACGCGGCCCGGCTTGACGCGGGCGGCCCAGAACTCGGGCGCGCCCTTGCCGGAGCCCATGCGGACTTCGGCCGGCTTCTTCGACACCGGCACGTCCGGGAACACCCGGATCCACACGCGGCCGGCACGCTTCATGTGACGCGTGATGGCGCGGCGGGCGGCCTCGATCTGGCGCGCGGTCAGGCGGTCCGGCTCCATCGCCTTCAGGCCATAGGCGCCGAAGTCGAGGTTGAACCCACCCTTGGCGGCGCCATGGATGCGGCCCTTGAAGGCCTTGCGGTACTTGGTGCGCTTGGGTTGCAGCATGACGGACTACGCTTCCTTCTGCTCCGTGCGCTCGACGCGGGCCGGCGTGCGCTGCGGGGCGGCTTCCTCGGCGCGCTTGTCGTGCGCCAGCGGGTCGTGGGCCATGATCTCGCCCTTGAACACCCAGACCTTGACGCCGCAGGTGCCGAAGGTCGTGAACGCGGTGGCGGTACCGTAGTCGATGTCGGCGCGCAGCGTGTGCAGCGGCACGCGGCCCTCGCGGTACCATTCCATGCGGGCGATCTCGGCGCCGCCCAGGCGGCCCGAGCAGTTGATGCGGATGCCCTGCGCGCCCAGGCGCATCGCCGACTGGACGGCGCGCTTCATGGCGCGGCGGAACGCGACGCGGCGCTCCAGCTGCTGGGCGATGTTCTCGGCGATCAGCGTCGCGTCGATCTCGGGCTTGCGGATCTCGACGATGTTCAGGGCCACTTCGCCCTTGGTCATCTTGGCGAGGTCGCCGCGCAGCTTCTCGATGTCGGCGCCCTTCTTGCCGATCACCACGCCCGGGCGGGCGGTGTGGATGGTGACGCGGGCGCGCTTGGCCGGGCGCTCGATCACGATCTTGGCGACGCCGGCCTGGGCGAGGCGCTTGCGCAGCACTTCGCGGATGTGCAGGTCCTCGTGCAGCATCTTCGAGTACTCGCCGCCCTCGGCGTACCAGCGCGAGTCCCAGGTCCGGTTGATGCCGAGCCTGAGGCCGATCGGGTTGACCTTCTGACCCATTACTTGTCCTCCGCCTCGGCGCGCTCGCGCACCACGATGGTGAGATGGCTGAAGGGCTTCTTGATGCCGGCGGCGCGGCCACGGCCACGCGTCTGGAAGCGCTTCATGACGAGGCCCTTGCCGACCGAAGCCTCGGCCACGATCAGCCGATCGACGTCGAGGTTGTGGTTGTTCTCGGCGTTGGCGATCGCCGAGTTGAGCGCCTTCTTGACGTCGATCGCGATGCGCTTCTTCGAGAAGGTCAGCTCGTTGACCGCCGACGCGGCCTTCTTGCCGCGGATGGTGGCGGCGACGAGGTCGAGCTTGCGCGGGCTGACGCGCACGGTGCGCAGCACGGCCTTGGCCTCGTTGTCCGCCTCGCGGCGCTTGTTGTTCGGCTTGCTCATCGCCCGTTACTCCTTGCCGACCTTCTTGTCGCCGGCGTGGGACGTGAAGGTGCGGGTCGGCGAGAACTCGCCGAGCTTGTGGCCGACCATTTCCTCGGTGACGTTCACCGGGATGAACTTCTTGCCGTTGTAGACGCCGAAGGTCAGGCCGACGAACTGCGGCAGGATGGTCGACCGGCGCGACCAGGTCTTGATGACCTCGCTGCGGACGCTCGAGCGCGCCTTCTCGGCCTTCTTGATGAGGCTCCCCTCGACGAAGGGACCCTTCCAAACGGAACGTGCCACTTGCTGTCTCCTCGTCAGCGCGTCGCGTGACGGCGGCGGATGATGAACTTGTCCGTCGCCTTGTTGGTGCGGGTCTTCTTGCCCTTGGTCGGCTTGCCCCACGGGGTGACCGGGTGGCGGCCGCCCGAGGTGCGGCCTTCGCCGCCGCCGTGCGGGTGGTCGACCGGGTTCATGGCGACGCCGCGGGTGACCGGGCGACGGCCCAGCCAGCGCTGGCGGCCGGCCTTGCCGATCACGACGTTCTGGTTGTCCGGGTTCGAGACCGCGCCGACCGTCGCCAGGCACTCGCCCGGGACGATGCGCAGCTCGCCCGAGCTCAGCTTGAGCTGGGCGTAGCCGGCGTCCTTGCCGACCAGCTGGGCGTAGGTGCCGGCCGAGCGGGCGAGCTGGCCGCCCTTGCCCTTCTTCAGCTCGACGTTGTGGACGATCGTGCCGACCGGCATGTTGGCCAGTGGCATCGCGTTGCCCGGCTTGATGTCGACGCGCTCGCCCGACACGACCTCGTCGCCGGCCTTCAGGCGCTGCGGCGCCAGGATGTAGGACAGCTCGCCGTCGGTGTACTTGATCAGCGCGATGAAGGCCGACCGGTTGGGGTCGTACTCCAGCCGCTCGACCGTCGCGGCGACGTCGAAGCGACGGCGCTTGAAGTCGACCATGCGCAGGCGCTGCTTGTGACCGCCGCCCATGTGGTTGCTGGTGATGCGGCCGTGGTTGTTGCGACCGCCGGTCTTCTTCTTGCCGCGGGTCAGCGCCTTGACCGGCTTGCCCTTCCACAGGCCAGTGCGGTCGACGATGACCAGCTGGCGCAGCGACGGCGTGATCGGCTTGTATGTCTTCAGAGCCATCTTGAGATCCCCCGTCCTACAGGCCCGTGGTCACGTCGATCTTGTGACCGTCGGCCAGAGAGACGATCGCCTTCTTCCAGTCGCTCCGCACGCCGGGACGGCCGCGGAACAGCTTCTTCTTGCCCTTCACGGTGACGGTGTTGACCGCCTTCACCTTGACCTTGAACAGGCCCTCGATGGCCTGCTTGATCTCGGGCTTGGTCGCGTCGGCCGAGACCTTGAAGGTGACCTGGCCGTGCTCGGAGCCGTTGGTCGTCTTCTCGGTGATGAGCGGGGCGCGGATGACTTCGTACATGCGCGCGCGAGAGACGGTGGCGGGCTTGCTCATTGCAGGCGCTCCTCGAGGTGCTTCACGGCATCCTTGGTCAGCACCAGCGTGTCGCGGCGCAGGATGTCGTAGACGTTGGCGCCCTGCTGCGGCAGCACATCGACGTGGGCGATGTTGGCCGCGGCGCGCGCGAAGTTGGTGTCGATCTCGGTGCCGCCGATGACCAGGGCGCTCTGGATGCCGAGCGTGCCGAAGTGGGCCTTCAGCTTGGCGGTCTTCGGCTCCGGCAGCGCGGCCGCGTCGACCACGATCAGCTTGCCCTCGGCCGCCTTGGCCGACAGCGCGGTGCGCAGCGCGAGCTTGCGGACCTTCTTCGGCAGGTCGCTGGCGTGGCTGCGCACGACCGGGCCGAACGCCTTGCCGCCGCCGCGGAACTGCGGAGCCGCCTCGTTGCCGTGGCGGGCGCGGCCGGTGCCCTTCTGGGCGTACATCTTCTTGGCCGTCGCGGTGACCTCGGAACGGCCCTTCGACTTGTGGGTGCCCTGCTGGCGGCGCGACAGCTGCCACACCACGCAACGCTGCAGGATGTCCTTGCGGACGGGAACGGCGAACACGCCGTCGGCGAGATCGATCTCGCCGGCGCTGCCGCCCTCGATGGTCTTGACTGCGATCTTCATGATTCCTGTCCTCAGGCCGCAGGACCTTCGGCCGCCGGGGCTTCCGCCGCCGGAGCCGCCGCCTCGCCAGCCGCCTTGCGCAGGCCGGCCGGGTACGGCGCGTCCTTCGGGCGGGCGCGCTTCGAGGCGTCCTTGACGATGATGTAGCCGCCGGCCGGGCCCGGCACGGCGCCCGAGACCAGCAGCAGGCCCTTCTCGTCGTCGGTGGCGACGACCTTCAGGTTCTGCGTGGTCACGCGCTCGTGGCCGTAGTGGCCGGCCATCTTCTTGCCGGGGAAGGTGCGGCCGGGATCCTGGCGGTTACCGGTCGAACCGTGGCTGCGGTGCGAGACCGACACGCCGTGGCTGGCCTCGAGACCGCTGAAGTTCCAGCGCACCATGGCGCCGGCGAAGCCGCGGCCGATGGTGGTGCCGATGACGTCGACGAACTGGCCGGGCACGAAGTGGCTCGGCACCAGCTCGGCGCCGACCTCGATCACCGCGTCCTTGGCGACGCGGAACTCGACCAGCTTCTTCTTCGGCTCGACCTTCGCCTTGGCGAAGTGGCCGCGCATCGGCTGGGTCACGTTCTTGACCTTGGCCTTGCCGTAGCCGAGCTGGACGGCCGTGTACTTGTCCTTCTCCTCGGAGCGGACGGCGACGACCTGGAGCTGGTCGACCTTCAGAACGGTGACGGGCACGTGCTCGCCCGCGTCATTGAAGACGCGGGTCATGCCGACCTTCTGGGTGACGAGACCGCAACGCATGGTCCTGTTTCCTTCCCTAGACCCTTAGGCGCCGAGCTTGATCTCGACGTCGACGCCCGAGGCGAGGTCGAGCTTCATCAGCGCGTCCACGGTCTGCGGGGTCGGGTCGACGATGTCGAGCACGCGCTTGTGGGTGCGGATCTCGAACTGCTCGCGCGACTTCTTGTCGATGTGCGGCGAGCGGTTGACCGTGAACTTCTCGATGCCCGTCGGCAGCGGGATCGGGCCACGCACCTGCGCGCCCGTCCGCTTGGCCGTGCTCACGATCTCGCTCGTCGACGTGTCGAGCACGCGATGATCGAAGGCCTTCAGCCGGATCCGGATATTCGTGTTGTCCATGGTCTGTACTCGCTCAGCGCCGACGGCGTTACTTGACGATCTTGGTGACGACGCCGGCGCCGACGGTGCGGCCGCCCTCGCGGATGGCGAAGC
>CAYQRL010000037.1:0-37705 GCA_964420105.1 uncultured Reyranella sp. | reverse complement strand
CGTGCCGATGCCCGACAAGGTCGTGAACGACGTCCAGAAGATGTGGTCCACCGAGATCAAGGACGGCGCGGGCAAGCCGCTGTTCTCTCCCACGAACTGACATCGACGAGCGGGGGCCTTCGCCGGCCTCCGCTTCGACCATCTGGGGAGAGGGGCGGAACTTGACCGACATGGTACTCGAGCAATCGGCCGCGATTTCCGCGGCATCGGCCTCTCGCGGCGCGGTCCTGCGTCGCCTGCGCCTGACCGACAGGATTTTCCATGGGCTGACGCGTGGCGCCGCTCTGGCGGTGCTGGCCCTGCTCGGCGGCGTCATCGTGTCGCTCGTCTATGGTGCCGCGCCGGCGCTCGGCACCTTCGGGATCGGCTTCCTGTTCGACCAGTCCTGGAACCCGGTGACCGAGAAATTCGGCGCCCTCGCGCCGATCTTCGGCACGCTGGTGACCTCGGCCATCGCCATGGTGATCGCCGTGCCGATCGGCCTGATGATCGCCTTCTTCCTCACGGAGCTTTGCCCCAAGACGTTGCGTCGCCCGATCGGCGTGGCGATCGAGTTGCTGGCCGGCATTCCCAGCATCATCTACGGCATCTGGGGTCTGTTCGTCTTCGCGCCGTTTCTCCAGAAGCATGTTCAGCCGTTCCTGATCACGACGTTCGAGAACGTGCCCGGCATGAACCTGCTGTTCGCCGGGCCGCCCTACGGCATCGGCATGCTGACCGCGGGCCTGATCCTCGCGATCATGGTGCTGCCGTTCGTCACCTCGATCTCGCGCGACGTGTTCGACGCGGTGCCGCCGGTGCTCAAGGAAGCGGCCTACGGCGTCGGCTGCACCACCTGGGAGGTCTTTCGCCACGTCGTGCTGCCCTTCACCAAGGTCGGCGTGATCGGCGGCTTCATGCTGGGACTGGGCCGCGCGCTCGGCGAGACGATGGCGGTGACGTTCGTGATCGGCAATGCCCACCACGTCTCGGCCTCGCTGCTGGCGCCCGGCACGACGATCTCGGCCTCGATCGCCAACGAGTTCACCGAGGCGGTCGGCGACCTCTACACCTCGTCGCTGGTCGCTCTCGGCCTGATCCTGTTCTTCATTACTTTCATCGTGCTGTCGATCGCGCGCTACATGCTGATGCGCCTGCAGCGGGAAGGGAAGTAGCCATGGCCACATCCTCGCTGCAGGCCGCAAGCCCGCTGTACGCGGGACGCCGCCGCCGCAACGCGATCGCCAAGTCGCTGGCCCTCGCCGCCACGACCTTCGGGCTGGGCTGGCTCGTCCTGATCCTGGGGGTCCTGCTGTGGGAGGGCGTCGGCGGCCTGTCGCTCGCCGTCTTCACCGAGAACACGCCGCCGCCAGGCGCCTCGGGCGGCCTGCTGAACGCCATCGTCGGCAGCCTGATCATCACCATCCTGGCGATCATCATCGGCACGCCGATCGGCATCCTGGCCGGCACCTACCTGGCGGAGTACGGCCGTCACGCCAAGCTTTCGAGCGTCGTGCGGTTCATCAACGACATCCTGCTGAGCGCGCCCTCGATCGTGGTCGGCCTGTTCGTCTACGAGATCCTGGTGGCGCCCATGGGGCACTTCTCCGGCTGGGCCGGCGCGGTGGCGCTGGCGGTCATCGTCATCCCGGTGGTGGTGCGCACGACCGAGGACATGCTGAGCCTCGTGCCGGACACGCTGCGCGAGGCGGCCGCATCGATCGGCCTGCCGCGCGCCCTGATGATCCAGCGCATCGCCTACCGCGCGGCCCGTGCCGGCATCGTCACCGGCATCCTGCTGGCGGTCGCGCGCATCTCGGGCGAGACCGCGCCGCTGCTGTTCACCGCGCTCAACAACCAGTTCTTCAGCGTCGACATGGGCCAGCCGATGCCCAGCCTGCCGGTGGTCATCTTCCAGTTCGCGCTGTCGCCCTACGTCGAGTGGCAGAAGCTGGCCTGGGCCGGCGCGCTGCTCATCACCATGGCGGTGCTCACCCTCAGCATCATCGCCCGCTCGCTCACCGCCGGAAGGAAGTCGTCATGAGCATCGCCTCGACCAACGGTCACGGTCCGTCCACCGCCATCCCGGTCGCGGCCAAGGCCAAGATCGACACCGCGGACCTCCAGGAGAAGGTGTCGATCCGCAACCTCGAGTTCTTCTACGGCGAGAGCCGGGCGCTCAAGAGCATCAGCCTGTCGCTCTACGCCAACAAGACCACGGCCTTCATCGGGCCCTCGGGCTGCGGCAAGTCCACGCTGCTGCGGATCCTGAACCGCATGTACGACCTCTACCCGGGCCAGCGCGCCACCGGCGACGTGCTGTTCGACGGCGACAACCTGCTGCGACCCGACCAGGACATCAACCTGCTGCGCGCCCGCATCGGCATGGTGTTCCAGAAGCCGACGCCGTTCCCGATGTCGATCTACGAGAACATCGCCTTCGGCATCCGGCTGTACGAGAAGCTGACGCGCGCCGAGCTCGACGCCCGCGTCGAGCAGGCCCTGCGGCGCGCCGCCCTGTGGGACGAGGTCAAGGACAAGCTCGGCGCCAACGGCCAGAGCCTGTCCGGCGGCCAGCAGCAGCGCCTGTGCATCGCGCGCACCGTGGCGGTGAAGCCCGAGGTCATCCTGTTCGACGAGCCGTGCTCGGCGCTCGACCCGATCTCGACCGCCAAGATCGAGGAACTGATCGACGAGCTGAAGCAGGACTACACGATCGTCATCGTCACCCACAACATGCAGCAGGCGGCGCGCGTGTCGGACTTCACCGCCTTCATGTACCTCGGCGAACTCGTCGAGTTCGGCGCGACCGAGACGCTGTTCACGACCCCGACGGACAGTCGCACCCAGGCCTACATCACCGGCCGCTTCGGCTGAGGAGAAGGGACATGCCCGAACATACCCTGAAGCGCTTCGACGAGGAGCTGGAGAAGCTGAACTCCACCATCAGCGAGATGGGGGGGCTCACCGAGAACCAGCTGAGCCAGTGCCTGCTGGCCCTGCGGACACGGGACTCGGAGCTGGCGGAACGCATCATCGCCGCCGATCCCCGGATCGATGCCCTCGACGTGGCGATCCAGGAACAGACCGTGCGGCTGCTGGCGCTGCGCCAGCCGATGGCGGTGGACCTGCGCGTCATCCTGTCGTCGATCCGGATCTCGGCGTCGCTGGAGCGCATCGCCGACTACGCCAAGAACACCGCCAAGCGGGCGCTGGTGCTGAACAGCAGCGGCGCGCCGCCGAACGCGGTGGCGGGCATCGACCGCCTCGGGCGGCTGGTGCGCGGCGCGCTCAGCGACGTGCTCGACGCCTTCGCCCACGGCGACGTCGCCAAGGCGCGCGCGGTCTGGGAACGCGACGAGGACATCGACCAGGTCTACACCGGCCTGTTCCGCGAACTCCTGACCTACATGATGGAGGACCCGCGCACGATCACCGCCTGCACCCACCTGATGTTCATGGCCAAGAACATCGAGCGCGCCGGCGACCACGTCACCAACATCGCCGAGCTCGTCGCCTTCCGCACCACCGGGCACGGCTTCGTCGAGGCCCGGCCCAAGGGCGGCGGCGACTTCTACGCCGCGGAGACGGTGTCTTGAGCATGGCGATGCCGGCGCCGACCCGGCGGGAATCCTCCTCCGGTCACTCGGTCCGCCCGCGCGTTCTGATCGTCGAGGACGAGCAGGCGCTGGTCGAACTGCTGCGCTACAACCTCGAGCAGGCGGGCTACCGGGTGTCGATCGCCCTGGACGGGGAGGAAGCCCTGGCCGCGGTCCAGGACGAGGTGCCGGACCTGATCCTGCTCGACTGGATGCTGCCGCTGATGTCGGGGATCGAGGTTTGCCGCCAGCTGCGACGGCAGACGGTGACGGCGAATGTCCCGATCATCCTGCTGACGGCGCGGAGCGAGGAGACGGACCGCATTCGCGGCCTCGACGCCGGCGCGGACGACTACGTCTCCAAGCCGTTCTCGCCGGCCGAGCTGGTGGCGCGCATCCGGGCGGTGTTGCGGCGCATTCGGCCGGCCCTGTCGGAGGAGGCGCTGTCCTACGCCGATCTCCACATGGACCTGGTCGCCCATCGCCTGACGCGCGGCGGCAAGCCGGTCCATCTCGGGCCGACCGAGTTCCGCCTGCTGCGCCATTTCATGGAATACCCGGGGCGCGTGTTCTCGCGCGAACAGCTGCTCGACGCGGTCTGGGGCAAGGATGTCTATGTCGAGGTCCGGACCGTCGATGTTCACATCCGCCGCCTGCGCCTGGCCCTGAACGCCGACGGCCTGCCGGACGTGATCCGGACCGTGCGGGCCACCGGCTATGCCCTCGACGCGACGCCGGAATAGGGTTTTCCACACGCGGGGTCACGAATCCGTAGCCTTCCGCTTCTAGAAGGGAAGCGTGCCTCTCCCGCGGATCAGCCCCACGTACCGCCGCGGCAGGGGCCGGTACCCCGACCTCCCCCCTCCTTCGGCGACGAAGGAGGGGCCTTTCGGGGATCCACCAGGTCACCATGCATCTCGATCTTCACCAGCTCATCGATCCGGCCTTGCGGCTGGCCACGGCGCTGCTTCTCGGCTGCGTCATCGGCTTCGAGCGGCAGTGGAACCAGAAGATGGCCGGCCTGCGCACCAACGCGCTGGTCGCGCTCGGGGCGGCCGGCTTCGTCGTGTTCTCGGGCCTGGTCGGCGAAGGCGACCCGACCCGCATCGCCGGCCAGGTCGTGAGCGGCATCGGCTTCCTCGGCGCCGGCGTGATCCTGCGCGAGGGGATCAACGTGCACGGCCTCAACACCGCCGCGACGCTGTGGTGCTCGGCGATGGTCGGCTCGCTGGCGGGGGCGGGACTGCTCGGGCCCGGCATCCTGGCCGGGACCTTCGTGGTCGGCACGAACCTGTGCCTGCGGCCGCTGGTGCGGCGCGTGAACAGCCACTTCATGGCCAAGACCGACGGCGAGTCGCACTACACGGTGGAGATCGCCTGTCGCGGCGCCGAGGAGGCGCACATGCGCTCGCTGCTGCTGCAGGCGCTGTCGCACGCCGGCCTCGGGCTGCGGCGGATCGAGAGCGAGGACATCCCCGACACCACCCGCGTCACGGTCACCGCGCAGGCGGTGGCGCCCCGGCGCAACGACGCGGCGCTCGAGCAGATCGTCGGCCGGCTGAGCCTCGAGGCCAGCGTCTCGGCCGCGACCTGGCAGATCGACCGCGCGCTTCCGGAGTCGTGAGAGCGGGCGCTAGTCGCGGCGCTCGAGGCCGTTGGGGGTCGCGCGGTAGCCGGTCAGGCTGCGATCGGCGAAGCCCAGGCGCCAGTCCAGCATCCTGGCGCGGTAGTCGGCCAGCTTGCCTGCGTAGGCGGGATCGGCCGCGACGTTGGTGAACTGGCCGGGGTCGCGGGCGAGATCGAACAGCAGCGGCGGCAGGGCCGCGAAGTGGACATACTTGAAGGCCTCGTCGTGGACCACGGCGAGGTTGCACTTGTCCATCGGCAGCCCCAGCGCCGACTCGGGCTTGCTGTAGTAGAGGTCGCGGAAGTCGAACTCGTAGTGGACCTCGGTGCGCCACTCGGCCGGCACCTGGCCGTCGCAGAAGCCCAGCAGCGAGCGGCCGTCGCACTGGCGCGGGACCGGCAGGCCCAGCCACTCGAGGATGGTCGGCATGGTGTCGATCGTCTCGGTGAAGCGCTCGACGATGCTGCCGCGGGTGCCGTTGGCCTCCGGCCGCGGGTCGCGCACGATCATCGGGATGCGGTAGCTCTCCTCGGTGTAGCCGATCTTGCCCAGCAGGTGATGGTCGCCCAGCTGTTCGCCGTGGTCGCAGGTGAACACGATCAGCGTGTCGTCCCACTGGCCGGTTTCGCGGAGGTGGTCGAACACCCGGCCGAGCTGGTCGTCGATCTCGCTCATCAGGCCACAGTAGGTGGCCCGCATCTGCAGCACCTCGGCCTCGCTCATGGCCGAGCCCAGGCCCTTGCCGTCCTGGAAGAAGCTCGCCTGGCTGATGTTGTCGACGTAGTAGGCCATCAGCGGGTGCTGGGCCGCTTCCGCGGCCGGCGACGCCGCGCGCACCGGCCGGGGCATGTCCTGCGGCCGGTACATCTCGTGGTAGGGCGCCGGGGCGATGAAGGGGGGGTGCGGCCGGTAGTAGCCGAGGTGAAGGAACCACGGCTTGCCGTTGCGGCCGCGCAGGTACGACAGGCCGCGCTCGGTGAACCAGGCCGTGTCCGACAGCTCCTTCGGGATCACGGCCGGCCGCGCGGTCGCGCCGGATCCCGCGCCGCCCTGGGGCAGCCAGATATCCTCGCGGTTCTCGGGCAGGCGGAAGCCCTGGTTGGCGACCCAGCCGAAGTAGGCGTCCTTGTAGGGCTCGAAGGCGCCGACCGAGCGGAAGCCGTCCATGATGTCGCCCAGCACCAGGAAGCGCGGATCGTTCGGCCCGGTGGTGCGCGGATCGGGGGTGGTCGTGGTGTAGCCGACCAGGGCGGGGTCGTAGCCGCCGGCGCGCAGCTCGAGGGCGAGGTTGGTGAAGCGCGCGTCGAGCGGGATCGTGTTCTGCACCGCCCGGTGGTTCATCAGGTACTGGCCGGTCAGCAGGCTGGCGCGGGCCGGGCCGCAGGGCGCGGCCTGGGTGAAGTGGTTGCGGAACGTCACGCCCTCGGCGCACAGGCGGTCGATGTTCGGCAGCTTCAGGTAGTCGGCGCCCAGCTTCGGCAGCATCAGGCCGCGCCATTGGTCGACGACGATCAGGAGGACGTTCTTGGGGCGCTGGCTGGGCATTCGGGTCACCGTCACGGGTACTGGCACTATTGCAGGGTCGGGTCGAGCCTGTCGCGCAGCCAGTCGCCGAGCAGGCTGATCGAGAGCGTGGTGAGCACGATCACGGTCGCCGGGGCGAGCATGATCCAAGGCGCCCGTGTGATGTATTCGCGGCCGTAGCCGACCATGTTGCCGAGCGAGGTGAGCGGCGGCTGCACGCCCAGCCCGAGGAAGGACAGGCCGCTTTCGAGCAGGATGATCTCGGGAAAGGTGAGCGTCATCGACACGATCAGGGTCGAGGCGATGTTGGGGATGACGTGCAGGCCGTAGATCCGGCCGGTCCCGGCACCGAGCTGGCGCACCGCCGCGGCGTAGCCCTGCTCGTTGGCGGCGAGGGTGAGCCCCCGCGTGATGCGGGCGTAGCGCTCCCACGAGTGGAAGCCCATCAGGGCCACGAACAGCGGCAGGCTGTTGCCGAAGAACGCCAGCACCGACAGCGCGATGATCATGAACGGCATGCTGGCCTGGAAGTCGATGGCCATCAGGATCAAGGCCTCGACGACCCGGCGGAAATGCGCTGCGAGGATGCCGAGCAGGGTTCCCAGGCTGGCCGCGATCAGGGTGCCGAAGAACGCGATCAGCAGGCTCATCCGGATCGACATGATGAGGCGCGAGAGGACGTCGCGGCCGAGTTCGTCGGTGCCCAGCGGATGGGCCAGCGTGCCGCCCAGGAACAGCGGCGGCGCCAGCCGGGCCTTGAGGTCGAAGGCGGTGATCGAGTAGGGCAGCAGCAGGTCCGCCGCCACGGCGACGACCACCATCAGCACCAGCCAGGTCGCGGCCAGGCCGACCGCGAACGGCACCCGGGCGACGCGGCGCGCCAGACCGCCGAGGAGCGAGCGTGGCGGCGTGACGATGGTATCGGAAACGGCCATGCCAGGCTCCCCGTCAGTGGCCGGCGCCGCGCACGCGCGGGTCGAGCCAGCCATAGGCCATGTCGACGGCGAGGTTTGCCGAGACCATGCAGGTCGCGATCACCAGCAGGATCGCCTGCACGACAGCGAGGTCGCGGTTGGCGACCGCCGAGACCATCAGGCGGCCGACGCCGGGCCAGGCGAAGACGCTCTCCACGATGACCGCGCCGGCCACGACGCTGCCGACCATGAAGCCGACGATGGTCACGGTCGGAATGGCGGCGTTGGGCAGGGCATGGCGGGAAACGACCCGTCGCCATGCGACACCCTTCGCCGAGGCGGCGCGGATATAGGGCTGGCCCAGCACCTCGAGCATGGCGGAGCGGGTGAAGCGCGCCATGATCGCGGCGCCGGGCAGACTGAGCGTCACGATCGGCAGCAGGGCGTTGATCGGCGCGTGGGCTCCGCTGGCCGGCAACCAGCCCAGCGTCACCGCGAAGATCAGCACCAGCAGCAGCGCCAGCACGAAGCTCGGCATGGTGAAGCCGGCGACGGAGATCGCCATGGTCAGCCGGTCGGTCAGCGAGTTGCGGTGCAGGGCGGCATGGATGCCCGCCGGCACGCCGAGGCCGATCTTCAGCGCCAGCGCCGGCAGGGTGATGGCCAGGGTCGCCGGCACCCGCTCCATGACCAGGTCGATCGCGGGGCGGCCGTCGCGCATCGACTTGCCGAAGTCGCCGGTGAAGGCGTGGGCGATGTAGGCGAGGTACTGCTCCGGGATCGAGCGGTCGAGACCCCACGCCTGGCGGAAGGCCTTGATCGCCTCGGGCGGGGCATCGACCGACATGATCAGCAGCGCCGGGTCGCCCGACAGGCGCAGCACGACGAAGGCGAACGTCATGACGAACAGGATGGTGAGGGCGGCCCGCAGCAGCCGGCTGGCGACGAAAAGCAGCATCAGGCGGCCTGCCGCAGCGCCGGGTCGTCGACCCGGTGGCAGGCGACGAGCCGGTCACCGGGCCGGTCACCGGGCCGGTCACCGGGGCGGCCATCGAGCGGGCGCAGGGGCGGGGTCTCGGCCCGGCAGGCGGCCGTCGCGAACGGGCAGCGCGTGTGGAAGGCGCAGCCGGGCGGAACGTCGACCGGGTTCGGTGGGTCGCCCTCGAGGATGATCCGCTCGCGGCGGGCGCCGGGTACGGGGATCGCCGATACCAGTGCGCGCGTATAGGGATGGCGCGGCGCGGCGAACAGGTCGCCGGCCTCGCCCTGCTCGACGATGCGGCCGAGGTACATGACCGCGACCTCGTGGCTGACCTGGCGAACGACCTTGAGGTCGTGGCTGATGAACAGCATCGCGATGCCGAGGCTCTCCTGGAGATCGAGCAGCAGGTTGACCACCTGGGCCTGGATCGAGACGTCGAGGGCCGAGATCGGCTCGTCGCAGACCAGCAGGTCGGGCCGGGTCATGAGCGCGCGGGCCAGCACGACCCGCTGTCGCTGGCCGCCGGACAGTTCGTGCGGAAAGCGGTCGAACTGGTGCCGCTGCAAGCCGACCGCCTCCATCGTTGCCAGAGCCCGGTCGCGTTGCTCGGCCGGCGTCGCCGGGCCGTGGATCGCCAGCGGCTCCATGACCTGCCTGCCGACGGGGAGGCGGCGGTCGAGGGCACCCAGCGGATCCTGGTAGACCATCTGCAACCGCGCCCGCAGCGCGCGCCAGGCGGGGCTGCCGGCCGGCGGCATCGGCTGTCCGGCGTGCCGCACGCTGCCGTCCGTGGGTGGAATCAGGCCGAGCACCAGCTTGCCGGTCGTGGACTTGCCGCAGCCCGACTCGCCCACCAGGCCGAGCGTGCGCCCGGGCGGGATCGCCAGCGAGACGCCGTCGACGGCGCGCAGTACCGCCTTGCCGGCGAACGGCCCGCGGCCGATCCGGACGCGGTAGTGGCGGCGCAGGTCGACGGCCTCTATCAGCGGCGTCATTCGGCGGCGTCCGCCAAGGGCCAGGCGAAGCGCGCGGGATCGGCGGGCAACAGGCAACTGGTGCGATGCAACAGCCCGACGGCGCGCGGCTGCGGCCGCTCGGTGGCGCAGCGCGGCAGCGCCACCGGGCAGCGCGGGGAGAAGGCGCAACCGGCCGGCAGCTTGCCGGGTTCGGGAACGGTCCCGGGGATCGCCGCGAGGCGCCGGCGCGGGCCGGTCAACGCCGGCAGCGCGGCCAGCAGGCCCTGCGTGTAGGGATGGCGGGCATGGCCGAACAGGTCGCTGACGGTCGCCTCCTCGACCACGCGCCCGGCATACATCACCGCGACCCGGTCGACGTTCTCCGCGACCACGCCGAGGTCGTGGCTGATCAGCACGAGGGCCATGCCGGTGTCGCGGCGGACCGCGCGCAGCAGGTCGAGGATCTGGGCCTGGATGGTGGCGTCGAGGGCGGTGGTCGGTTCGTCCGCGACCAGCAGGTCGGGGCCGCCGGCCAGCGCCATCGCGATCATCACGCGCTGGTTGAGGCCGCCGGACAACTGGTGGGGATAGTCGTCGAGCCGTCGCCGCGCGTCGGGTATGCCGACCTGGTCGAGCAGGCGCATCGCCTCGGCCTTCGCCGCGGTGGCGTCGAGGGCGCGATGCAGACGCAGGGCTTCCACCAGTTGCCAGCCGATGCTGTGCACCGGGTTGAGGCAACTCGACGGGTCCTGGAAGATCATGGCGACCCGCTTGCCGCGCACGGTCTCGAGCGCGCGCGGCGCGGCACCGACCAGTTCCTGGTCGTCGAGCCGGATCGAGCCGGCGATCCGGGCGCGCACCGGCAGGAGGCCGAGCGCGGCGAGCCAGGTCACGCTCTTGCCCGATCCCGACTCGCCCACGATGCCCAGCGCCTCGCCCGGCGCGATGGCGAGGTCGACGCCATCGACGGCGCGGGCCAGCCCGCCCACGCCGGCGAAGTCGACGCACAAGCCCTGGATGCGGACCAGTTGGCGACGCATCGGCTCAGTTGCTGGCGAAGTTGTTGCCGCGGAACTCCATGGCGAAGGACGGCGACGCCTGCCAGCGGATGTCCTTGCGCTTGGCGGTGAACGTCGCGTTCTGGTGCAGCACCGTGTAGGCGGGATCCTCGCGCTCGCAGATCTCCAGCATGCGCTTGAACATCGCTCGCCGCTTGGCCATGTCGGTCTCGACCTCGAGGGCGGCGGACAGGCTGTTCATCTCGGCGTTGGTCCACTCGCCGACCTGCTGCTGCTGGCCCTGCGGGCCGTGCTGGGCCACGATCGAGGAGATCGGGTCGTTGTAGCCGGCGCTGTTCGACCAGTCGCGGACGGCACGCTGGCCGTTGCCGTCGAAGATCTGCTGCCAGTTCTCCTTCATCTCGATCTGGACGTTGAGCCCGGCCTGCCGCCACATCTCGACCAGCACCTGCGCCGTCGCCACCTGGTTGGTGTAGTAGTTGCTGAGCAGGCGGTAGGGGATCGGATCGCCCCTGTAGTTGGCCTCCTTGAGGAGGGCCTTGGTCTTGCCGAGGTCGTATTCCGGCACCGTCCAGTTCTCGACGAACATCGGGCCATAGAATTCCCACTGCAGGCCGGCGGGGATGCGGGTGCGGCCCGACCACAGCGACTCGACGATCGCCTGACGGTCGATCGCGTGGGTGAAGGCGCGGCGGACGCGCGGATCGGCCAGCCGCGGGTGGTTCTTGTCGAACACCGTGAGGCGATGGTTGACGATGGTGCTGCCCAGCACCTCGAACTTCGGGTTCTTCTCGATGCCCGGGATCTGGTCGGGCGGCACGTCGCAGATGAAGTCGAACTGGCCGGACAGCAGGCCGTTGATGCGGGTGGCGACCTCGGGAACGACCACCAGCTTGACGCTGCGCAGCGGCGGCCGGCCGCCCCAGTAATCTTCGTGCGCGTCCATGGTCAGGGACTGGTCGGGCACGAACTCGCGCACCTTGTACGGGCCGGTCGCGACCGGCGCACGCGACCAGTCGAGCCAGGTCTTGGCTTCCTCGAAGGCGCGGCGCGAGACGATGTCGCTGCCCATGCGACCGAGGCGGCCCTCCAGCGTGACGTCGGGCGTGCGGTTGACGAAGCGGACGGTGTAGCGGTCGACAGCCTCGACCTTCTCGAGGGCCGGGAACAGGCGCTTGGCGACGGCGGGAACCTCCGGCGGCAGCTTCTTGCCCTCGGTGGCATCGCGGATGAGGACGGACGTGAACAGGGTCTTGTTCGACGCGATGTCGTAGTCTGGGCCGAACATGCGCTCGCGGCTGAAGGTGAAGACGACGTCGTCCGCGGTCACCTCGTCGCCGTTGTGGAACTTCACGCCCTTGCGCAGCGTGAACTCGACGGTTCGGTCGTTGATTCGCTTCCAGCTTTCGGCCACGCCCGGCACCGCCTCGAGCTTGCCGAGCAGGTTCTGCATGATCAGCGGCTCGAACAGGAAGGAAAAGGCGCGCTGGCCGACGTTGGATTGCTCGCGCAGCGGCTCCAGCGACGCGCTGTTGGCGATCTGCTGGACCGCGATGGTGATGCTGGGACGCTGGTCGGCCTGGCCGATGGCGATCCGCGGCAGGCCGAGGCTGGCGGCCGCGAGGCCGGTGGTGGCGATCAGGTGACGGCGGCGCAGGAACATCGTGCTCTCCCCCTTGGGTGACGCGGGGGACGCTAGTCAGGGCCGGTGACGGTTTTCTTGCGATCCCGTGATGACTGCGCGGCAGCCGGTGGATACCGCCGCGTCGGGTCGCGATGCCGGTCGGGCCGGGACGGGATGAAGGACCGCGATGGTGCGGCGTCGCGTCAGGGATGGCGGCGCGTGAGTCGGACCTCGACCTCTCGCTCGACGAAGCTCCATTCCTCGCTCGCCCGTAGTTCTGCGAGCAGGCCAGCGAACGCGCTTGCCTGTTCCGGGGCGAACTCGAACCACGTGAGAAAGTCGAACGGCTCGCCGAGGTCGCGCGCGTGGTGAAGACGGCGCGCCACGGCTGGCAAATGGCGAAGGGAGCGAGAGATGTGACCGGACCGCTCCTCGAAGATCCGCCGGCGTTCGTCCTGCGCCAGCGACCACCAGGCGTCGGACTTGCGTATGGGGATCAGCGTGGCGCAAGACGCCTCGGGGCGTCCGAGCGGTGGTGAGAGGGGCGCAAGGGTCGCGAGTTCGGCCGTGGTCGTGTAGCGCGTGTTGCTGACAACGCCGCGCAGGCTCCACTTATCGGACCGGGGCAGGGCCGGCGCGGTCGTCATGTCGAGCCGGCTGGCGGTGGGCAGCGTCTCTCCGCGGATGGCCGTGATGCCATCTATCGACCAATCACCCGTCGTGCCGGCACAGAAGTAGACAGTCAGGGGAACTGGCATGTCCGCGTCGATGCAATCGCCGCGCCAGCACTGGGGCTCCGGTCAAATGGAGGGTGGCGGGCGGTAGGGCCAGCGCTCCTGCTCGGGGGAATCTGATCGAGGGGCGCCCCTCGTCGTCCTGGTTTGCGGTCGGGGGTGAGATCTGGCGACGGTCACCGAAGTGACATGCCAGTCACACGAGACGGCAACGAGCCTGTTGCATGACGGCGTCGGTGACTGCCGTTCGCACCTCCGCCGCCTCAGGGCAGGACCATCAGGCGCTGGCCCATCCGGATCGTCCGGCCCTCGATGATGTCGTCGGCCAGCCGGAAACCGGGCGGCGCGAACACGATGATCGTGGAGCCGTGCTCGAACCAGCCGAGTTCCTGGCCCTTCTTGACGGGCTGGGCGCAGGCGATGTTGGCGGCGCCGCGGTAGTTCATGTTCATCACGACGTCGAGGAAATGCAGCCGGATGCCGGCGACCAGGATCGCCGCCACCGGCACCAGCGCGATCGGGTGGCCGCCGGCGTCGAACCTCAGCCGCAGGACGGCGCGCTCGTTGCGGCAGAACAGCCGTTCGACGCGCTTCAGCGCGATCGGGTTGACGTTCCAGGTGTCGCCGGAGACGTAGGTCACGCCCTCGACCGTCGCGTCGTGCGGGGCGTGGAAGCGGTGGTACATGCTCGAGGTCAGGCGCAGCGTGACGTAGGTGCCGTCGCGGTAGCGCTCGACCAGTGCCGGGTCGACCAGCAGGTCCTGCAGCCGGTAGGGGAAGCCCTTGGCCTGCAGCACCTCGGTGCCCCGGACCGGGCCGCAGGCGCCGACGATGCCGTCGCTGGGGCTGACCAGGGTCGCGGGATCGGCGTCGACCGGCCGGGCGCCCGCCCGCAGTTCGCGCGTGAAGCAGTCGCGCAGGCTGCGAAACGAGGTCTCCTTCGACTCGCCGAGGTCGAGATCGGTGAACAGGCGCCATATCGCGATCGAGGCTCGGGTGAGCCACGGGTTCTCGATCCGGCTGAACCAGCCCATCCAGCGCGTCGCCACCCGGCGCGGAATGCGGTTGGTGAGCAGGAAGTTGATGTCCTCCTGCTGCAGGACCTTCAACAGCTGCGAATGCACGCTCATGGCCACGTCGGCAACTCCGGGGAAACGGGAAGATGAACCTGATGGACGGTGAAACACTGGCCGCGCTCGCGGCAGGTGGCCTGGCGCTCGGCCTGCTCGGGCCGAAACTCCGGGCACGGCTGATGCTGTCGCGGGCCAAGCACCGCTCGCTCGCGGGCCATGCGCGGATGTCGCGGCGGGTCGCGGCGCTGGTCCCGCGCTATGCCTACGAGGGCGATGCCTTCTTCCGCGCCGACGATTGCAGCGATGCGGTTGCGCTGCGGCGCAAGGCCGGGTTCAGGAAGCTGGCCGAGGCGCTGCGCGCGAACACCGCGCGGACGCTGCGCACGACGGGAGAGGCGGCCGGCCGCATCTCCGACCTGCAGTTCACCGAGAGCTACCGGGTCCCGTTCCAGTTCAGCCCGCGCGTCCAGGCGGCGCTGCCGGCGGGCTCCTTCGTCGCGGCGTCGGACGGCGTCCGGGTGACCGACCTCGACGGCACGGCGCGGTACGACCTCGGCGGCTCGTACGGCGTCAACCTGCTGGGCTACGACTTCTACAAGGGATGCATGGAACGCGGCGCCCGGCGCGTGGCCGACCTCGGCCCGGTGCTGGGATCCTACCCGGCGCTGGTCGCCGACAACGCCCGCCGGCTGTGCCGGATCTCGGGCAAGGAAGAGGTCTCCTTCCACATGTCGGGGACGGAGGCGGTCATGCAGGCGGTCCGCCTCGCGCGCTACCACACCGGGCGCGATCGCGTGGTGCGCTTCTGCGGCGCCTACAACGGCTGGTGGGGCGACGTGCAGCCCGGCGTCGGCAACCCGGTCGCGGCCCACGATACCTTCACGCTGGCCGACCTGTCGGAGAAGGCGCTCGAGGTCCTGCGGCGGCGCAGCGACATCGCCTGCGTGCTGGTGAACCCGATCCAGATGATGCACCCCAACCTCGGCGCGCCGGCGGACTCGACGCTGGTGGCCAGCCGGCCGGACCGCGGCGTGAGCCGCGCCGCCTACACGGCGTGGCTGAAGGCGCTGCGCGAGGTCTGCACCGAGCGCGGCATCGTGCTGATCCTCGACGAGGTGTTCGTCGGCTTTCGCCTCGCGCCGGGGGGCGCCCAGGAGTACTTCGGCGTCGAGGCCGACCTCGTCACCTACGGCAAGACCGTGGGCGGCGGCTTCCCGATCGGCGTGGTGTGCGGCGACCATCGCCTGATGAAGCGGTTCCGCGACGACCGACCGGCCGACATCTGCTTCGCCCGCGGCACCTTCAATTCGCACCCCTACGTGATGGGGGCCATGAACGAGTTCCTGCTCCACCTCGAGACGCCGCAGATGCAGGAGATCTACCGCGACCTCGGCGCGACCTGGGACCGCCGCGCCGCCGATCTCAATCGCCGGCTGGAAGGCAAGGGCCTGCCGGTGCGCATCGGCCACCTGTCGTCGATCTGGACGGTCTGCTACCCGGTCGCCTCGCGCTACAACTGGATGTTCCAGTACTACCTCAAGGCCCAGGGTCTCGGCCTCAGCTGGGTCGGCACCGGCCGGCTGATCTTCAGCCTGAACTATACCGAGGCCGATTACGCGGCGGTCGCCGACCGGTTCGTGGCCGCCGCCGAGGCGATGCAGGCGGACGGCTGGTGGGAGCCCGGCGCCCTTGTCACCGACCGCGCCATCAAGCGGCGCATCCTGCGGGAGATGCTGTCTCACCTGGTGGCTTCCTGGAGGCCAGGCCGGAAGACCGGCCTGGCCGCACCGCGTCCGCTAGACGCCGCTCTTTGACGTCGGTGCGGCAACCTCCTCGACCGTCGTCGCGGCGAGGTCGGGGAGCACCTCGGGCAGGATCTCGTCGGGCAGGATCGGCGCCGCGACGGCTTCGGGCGTGTGGCGGGTATGCTTGCCGGTCACGAGTTCCAAGGGCGAGCGGTGGTAGAGCTTGATGTCGTGGAACGGGTCGGTCGCGATCTTGGTCACCCAGACGAGGCCGGTCCGGAGGTCCTTGGTCACGAACAGCTGCAGCGCCCGGAAGGCAATGCCGGCGAGGCCGACGACCAGCCACAGCTCGCCGACATGGGTCATGAACCCGGCCCAGTCGGTATGCGGCGTCATCAGGCCGAACAGCGTCGGGTCGACGACCAGCAGCAGGGGCGAGGCCGCCCACACCGCGAGCAGCACCAGCTTGCGCTTGATGTTGTAGCCGACCTTGATCTCTTCCTTGTACGCGTCGGTCGCCTGGTTCACCGCGTCGTAGCCGCGCGGCTCGAAGAACAGGTGCCCGACCTGGCGGGTCGTCATCGCGACCAGCCACGCGATCAGCGCCGCCATCGCCGGGTCGGTGAAGGCCACGACGTAGGCGAACAGGAAGCTGGTCGCGCTGAGCAGGTGGAGGGACTGGTTGACCTTGCTGTGATGGTAGTAGCGATGGTCGTCCCATCGCTGGACCTTCAGTTCGTTCCAGAAGCCGGTCATTGCGTTTTCCTTCGTTGGGAGGGGGAGCGCTAGAGGACGAGGATCGCCAGGCCGCCGGCGATGCCGGCCGCGACCGCCGCGACGAGGGCGAGCGGGATCAGCGGGTGGACGATGTTGAGCCGGCGGAACAGGTTGCACAGGTAGCCGACCGCCTTCTGGGGCGGCGTGCGCGGGCTCTTGGAGTACTCCATGGCCGCCTTGACGACGTAGAAGACGGCGGTGTTGGCGCCGAGCGCGGCCCGGCCCCGCAGCGACGCGCCCGGGGCGGTCACCAGGTAGTTGCACTTCAGCAGGATGCGTTGCGGCGCTCCGGGTGTGTACTGGCCCTCGACCCAGTGCAGTTCGCGGTGGAAGTCGAGGAGGCCGAACTCGTAGGTGGTGAAGGCCTTCTCGACCCCGCTGTCGGCGAACACGACGCGGTAGCTGGCATCGGACTGCAGGTAGATCAGGGCGCGCACGACCATGGTCGACGACAGGAACCGCAGGTTGCCGTCGTAGTGCTTGTCGAACAGGCCCTGGTCGCCGCCGCGATCCTTGTTGTAGTGCGAGATGTAGAGTTCGTCGGTGTGCTTCATCGGCACCACCGTGGCGCCGGCCGCGACCCGGCGCGCGATCAGGTCGCGGATCGCGGCGCTGTCGCGCAGGCGGTCGATGCGGGCAATGACCTCCGCCGGCAGCTTGTCGACGTAGACATGGCAGGACGGGCGCTGCGCCAGTTCCTCGCGGAATCGCTCCTCGACCCAGCGGGCGAGCGCGTCGACGACGGCGCGATCGCCGGGGGCGTCGAAGCGGCCGAGGGTCGCCGGGAAGAGGGGCGGCAGCCCGGCCGCCGGGGGGCGGGCCTGGTCAAGGGGCAGGGTGTCGGTCATGGGGTTCCGTTTGCGAAGGCGTTCGGGGGGAGATCCCACGGCTGCTGGAGCGCGAGGACCACGACCAGGACCGTGAACAGGGCGGCGCCGCCGGCCTTGAGGGCGCGCTGCCGATAGGGGCCGGCCAGTTCCATGGCCAGCAGCCCGAGGTTCAGCGCCACGTGACTGGCCGCGAGCGGCCACCACGCGTCGCGGAAGCCGGCATTGAGCAGGGTGCCGCCGAACGCGAGCACGTTTCCCACGATCATCGGGTGGGACAGCAGCGAGTAGGGAAAGGCGCTGGCGCGGAGCGGCGGAAGCCCGGCGATCTCGACGCCGTAGTAGGTCCTGTCGATGCCCAGCACCGCGGCGGCCCGGGCGTTGAGGGCGACCCCGACGGCGATGACCGCGAGCGACAGCGGCTCGAGCGGCTGCTGGGCGTAGACGACGGCCAGGGCCGCCACCGACAGGGCCTTGAGCAGCAGCGCGTCCTGCTTGAAGGCGTCGAAGGATCGGACTCCCCAGGCGAAGGCGCGCCAGTAGAGCGCGTAGTAGAGGAAGCTGACGGCATAGATGGCAAAGGCGAAGTCCCGGTCGATCGCGGCGTGTGCCAGCGCCACGGCGACGAGCAGCCAGGCGGCGAGGGGGAAGCCATGCTGGTCGAGGATGTTGCGCAATTGGGGCACCGCCCGAGCATCCATATGCCGGGCCTGTTGCCGGGCCGTGAATGATCGGCGTCGGTTTGTTGACTGCCCTCAGGAAGGACGGAGCAGGCGCACCGTTCCTGGAGACAGGCCGATGGAGAGGGGGAGGGAAAGGGCCGGGTCGCCGTCCACCTGTACGGGCCGGCGCCGGGGCTGCTCCCGTTCGGCATCGAGCAGGGAGATGTGAATAGACCGGCCGGTGACGATCCGGAACCCGTCGATCCGCGGCAGCCGGCCGGCCAACAGCGCCAGGCCGAAGCGCAGCACGCTGAGGCGGCCCCAGCGCTCGAACAGGCAAACCTCCAGGCTGTCGCTGTCGAGGGCGGCCGCCGGTGCGATGACCCATGGGCCGGCGTAGTGGCGCGCATGGGTCACCACGACCGAGGCGGCGACGTAACGCGCGCCGTCGACCTCGACGGCATAGCGGGCCGGCCGGTACCGCCACGTCTCGACCAGGGAGCGCCAGACATAGGCGAGCTTGCCCCATCGACGCTTGAGGGCGGGGGACACGCCGGCCACGACCCAGGCATCGAAGCCGGCGCCGGCCATCAGGGTGAAGCGACGTGGCAAGCCGTCGGGGTCGGCATCGGGGCGGACCTCGCCCGGGTGCAAGGGCACGGCCTGTCCGGCGAGGATCGTACGGGCGACGGCCGCGGCCGAGAAGCCGAGCCCCAGCTCGTGCGCCAGCACGTTCGCCGTCCCCAGCGGCACGATGGCCAGCAGGGGAGCGGGGGCGGCTCCGCCGCGATCGACGAGACCGTTCACGGCCTCGTTCACGGTTCCGTCGCCGCCGGCGATGGCGAGGATGCCGTACCGCCGTCCGTCGCAGCGCTCTGCCGCTCGCCGGGCATCGCCCGGCGCCGCGGTCTCGACGACATCGACGGTGGCGCCGTTGCGGCGCAGGTGCGCGACGACGCCATTCACGAGGCCGTGCCGCCGCTGTCCGGCGACCGGGTTGACGACAAGCAGGACCGAGCTCGGGGCAGCGAATGTCATCGAAGAGACACGTCCGGTTAACGATCGCGCAACGCCACTCGGACACAATCCACAGCGTGTCGAGCCATCGCGCGCGACACATCTTGTAGCAAGACGGCGAAGGTTCGATGACCGTTCACGAGCGACACAAGCCGGCTCGCCACCGCGCCATCTTCGTGTCCGACATCCATCTCGGAACGCGCGGATGCAAGGCCGAGCTGTTGCTCGACTTCCTGCGCCACAACGAGTGCGATCACCTCTACCTGGTCGGCGACATCGTCGACGGCTGGCGGCTGAAGCGCTGGTGGTACTGGCCGCAGGCCCACAACGACGTGGTCCAGAAGATCATGCGCAAGGTGCGCAAGGGCACGAACGTGGTCTACGTCCCGGGCAACCATGACGAGGCCGCCCGCCAGTACTGCTCGCTGACCTTCGGCGGCGTGCAGGTGCTCGACGAGGTCATCCACGAGCGCGCCGACGGGACCAGGCTGCTGGTCATCCACGGCGACCAGTTCGACGGCATCGTCCGCTACGCACGCTGGCTGGCGATCACCGGCGACTGGGCCTATGCCGCGGCGCTGAAGCTCAACACCGTGTTCAACTGGGGCCGGCGCAGGCTCGGCCTGCCATACTGGTCGCTGTCGGCCTACCTCAAGCACCGCGTCAAGAACGCCGTGCAGTTCATCAACGACTTCGAGCGTGCGGTTGCCGCCGAGGCCAAGCGGCGCGGCGTCGACGGCGTCGTCTGCGGACACATCCACCACGCCCAGATCCGCACCATCGACGGCATCCTGTACTGCAACGACGGCGACTGGGTCGAGAGCTGCACGGCGCTGGTCGAGGACTTCGACGGCCGGCTGCGGGTCCTCTACTGGGCGGAGGAGGAGGCACGACGCACGCTGCCGTTGCCCCGGCGGCCGGCCTCCATCGCCACTCCCGCCGCCACTCCCGTCGCGGCCGAATAGGATGCGGATCGCCATCGTCACCGATGCCTGGCGGCCGCAGATCAATGGTGTCGTTCGTACCCTCGAGACGGTCTCGCGACTGCTGCGCGATTGGGGACACGAGGTCGAGGTTTTCGGTCCCGACCGCTTTCGTACCTTGCCCTGTCCGACCTACCCCGAGATCCGGCTGTCGCTGCTGCCCTATGGCCGCCTCAAGCACATGCTGTCGGCCTATCGGCCCGATGCCATCCATGTCGTGACGGAAGGGCCGCTGGGCTGGGCGGCGCGTCGCTTCTGCCGCAAGCGGGGCATACCCTTCACCACCGCCTACCACACGCGCTTTCCCGAGTACGTGAAGCTGCGGACGGGGATTCCGCTCAGTTGGAGCTATGCCCTGGTCCGGCGCTTCCATGCGCCGTCCTCGGCCGTCCTCGTCGTCTCGCCCGCGATCCGCCAGGAACTGGCCGCGCGCGGCTTCCGGAAGCTCGCGCCATGGTCGCGCGGGGTCGACATCTCGGCCTTCAAGCCGATGCCGCGGGAGGACACCGGCGAGGCACGCCCGATCTGGCTCTATGCCGGTCGCGTCGCGATCGAGAAGAACATCGAGGCGTTCCTCGATCTCGACCTGCCGGGCACCAAGTGGGTGGTCGGCGGCGGTCCGCAACTGGCGAGGTTGCGCAGCCGCTATCCCCACGCGCGCTTCTTCGGGTCGGTGGAGACGGACGAACTGTCGTACCGCTACGCCCAGTCGGACTGTTTCGTGTTTCCCAGCGTCACGGACACCTTCGGGCTCGTGATGGTGGAGGCGCTGGCCTCCGGCGTGCCGGTCGCGGGTTACCCGGTGCCGGGTCCGCTGGATGTCGTCACCGATCCTCGGGTCGGTGCGCTCGATGGCGACCTCCGGCTGGCCTGCCTGGGCGCCGTCGGGCGCGATCCGCGCGACTGCCGCAGCCATGCCGAGAGCTTCACGTGGGAGCGCTGCGCCCGGCAACTTCTCGGCGCCTTCCATCCGATTCCGCGCAGCCGCTGGCAGTCCGTGCCGGGGGGGCGCCGTCGCGGATGCCGCCACTTCCTGACGAACGACGAGGCTTCCCCCGCGATGACACTCAGTGACCGCCTGTTCGCCCGCCTGTTTCGAGGCCTGGTCTACACCCAGATCTGGGAAGACCCCGAGATCGACATGGAGGCCCTGCAACTGGGGCCGGACAGCCGGGTCATGACGATCGCGTCCGGTGGCTGCAACGTGATGTCGTACCTGGTGGCCGACCCGGCGCAGATCACGGCCCTCGACCTCAGCCCGGCCCACGTCGCGCTGCTGCGGCTCAAGCTGGTCGCGGCACGGCACCTGCCCGACTGGGAGACCTTCCATCGCTTCCTCGGCGAGGCCGATGCACCCGAGAACGTGGACCTGTACGACTCGGTGCTGGCGCCACACCTCGACGCGGCCAGCCGGGCATGGTGGGAGGGTCGGAGCCTGCATCGGCTCGGCCAACGCCGGATCTCGATCTTCGCCCGCAATGCCTACCGGCACGGCGTGCTCGGCCGCTTCATCGGGCTGACCCACGCCACCGCCCGGCTGCACGGCGTGCGGTTGCGCGACCTGCTCGAGGCACGGTCGCTCGAGGAGCAGCGCCGCTTCTTCGAGACCGTCCTGGCGCCGCTGTTCGATCGGCCGGCGGTGCGCTGGGCGACAACCTCGCCGCTGTCGCTCTACGGCCTCGGCATCCCGCCGGCGCAGTACGAGGCGCTGGCCGGCGGCCGCGCCATGGGCAACGTCCTGCGCGAGCGGGTCGAGCGCCTGGCCTGCGGCTTCCCGCTGCAGGACAACTGGTTCGCCTGGCAGGCCTTCGGCCGCTCCTACGCCGAGGGCGACGGGCCGCGGCCGCCCTACCTGCGGCGGGGCAACTTCGACGTCGTCCGGTCGCGGGCCGACCGGGTCGTCGTGATCAACCGCAACATGATCGACCATCTCGCGACGTGTCCGGCCGGGCACTACGACCGCTACGTCCTGCTCGACGCGCAGGACTGGATGGACGATGCGACCCTCAACGCCTTGTGGCAGGAAATCACCCGGACGGCGATGCCCGGCGCGCGCGTCATCTTCAGGACGGCGGCGGAGCCGTCGCTGCTGCCGGGCCGGCTGGAACCGGGCCTGCTGGCCCGCTGGGACTACGCCGAGGACCTGTCGCGCGACCTCGCGCGTCGTGACCGCTCGGCCATCTACGGCGGCTTCCACCTCTACGTGAGGTCCGGGCGATGAGCGGCGCCGCGGCGTCGATGGACCGGATCTACCGGCACCAGCGTCACATCTACGATCTGACCCGGCGCTACTACTTGTTCGGCCGCGACCGGCTGCTGCGCGATCTCCTGCCGCCGCCGGGCGGGCGGGTGCTGGAGATCGGCTGCGGCACCGCGCGCAATCTCCTCGCCGCGTACGACCTCTACCCGTCCGCCTGCTTCTTCGGGATCGACATCTCCCGGGAGATGCTCGACACGGCCGATCGGGCACTGCGCGGCCGTGGCGGCCTCGCGAACCTGGTCCGCCTCGCCCAGGCCGACGCCACCGGCTTCGACCCGGCGGTGCTGTTCGGCCAGCCGAGCTTCTCGCGGATCTTCATGAGCTACAGCCTGTCCATGATCCCCGAGTGGGAGCGGGCCCTGGACGAGGCGGTGCGGTGGCTGTCGCCCGGGGGCGAGCTGCATATCGTCGACTTCGGCCGGCACGCGCGGATGCCGGCGATCTGTCGTCACGGCCTGCGACGCTGGCTGCGCCTGTTCCACGTGCATCCGCGGGATGGCCTCGAGGCCGCGCTGCGGCGCCGCCCGGACGTGGACGTGCTGACCTTCGAGAGCCTGCCCTTCGACTACGCCAGCCGCGCCGTGGTGCGACGGCGGACCGCGCCGTTGCGCACACGGTGAGGTTTATCCACCGGCTGCGACCTTCCGTCGGCCGGTGTCCCAATTCTGTAACCGAATCGTCTCCCGCGTGACGCGCAGCGCCGGTACGCCCGCACGACAGCGAAATGGATGGGGGCTTAATTGCTCAGGATCGACGGTGTGACCAAGAGCTTCGGCGGCAAGCGTGCCGTCGACCAGGTTTCGCTGGTCGTGCCGACCGGGCAGATGGTCGGCGTGATCGGCCGCTCCGGCGCCGGCAAGTCGACGCTGCTGCGCATGATCAACCGCCTCGGGGATCCGACCGAGGGGCGAATCCTGTTCGGCGACACCGACGTCACCGCGCTGCGCGGCCGCGCCCTGCGGCAGTGGCGCGCGCGCTGCGCCATGATCTTCCAGCAGTTCAACCTGGCCGGCCGGCTCGACGTGCTGACCAACGTGATCATGGGACGGGCCTTCCAGATGCCGGCGTCCCGGGCGCTGCTCAAGCTCTGGACCGACGCCGAAAAAGCGCAGGCGCTCTCGGCGCTGGAAAGCCTCGACATGGCACGGATGGCCGCCCAGCGGGCCGATACCCTGTCGGGTGGCCAGCAGCAGCGGGTCGCCATCGCCCGCGCCCTGGTCCAGGAGCCGGACCTCGTGCTCGCCGACGAGCCGATCGCCTCGCTGGACCCGCGCAACACCAAGGTGGTGATGGACGCGCTCCTGCACATCAACCGCCACTTCGGCATCACCGTCGTTTGCAACCTGCACAGCCTCGACCTGGCCCGCAGCTATTGCGACCGCCTCGTCGGCATGGCCGCGGGCAGGGTGGTGTTCGACGACGTGCCGGCGGCTCTCACCGACGCCGTGGCCCGCGACCTCTACGGCCTCGAGGCCGCGGAGGTGGTGGGTGCGGCCGCGCATCCCGGCATCGCGCCGCCGGTCCCGGCCGGTCTCGCCCTGGCCCACTGATCCCGCTCATCAAACCAAGGAGATTGTCCGTGCTCACACGCCGTCTGGCCCTCGCGGCCGCCGCCGTCCTCGTCACCGGCGGTGCCCATGCCCAGGACTGGAAGTCGAAGGTTCCGGAACTCGTGTTCGCGGTGATCCCGGCCGAGAACGCCTCGGGCGTCACCGAGCGATACGGCCCGTTCATCGAGTACCTGGCGAAGGAACTGGGCACCAAGGTGACGCTGCGGGTGGCCAACGACTACGCCGCCGTGATCGAGGGCCAACGCAATGGCAGCATCCACATCGCGGGCTACGGCCCGGCCTCGTACGCGCGCGCGGTCGTGACCGGCGTCGCCGTCGAGCCGTTCGCCACCACGGTCAACCAGGACGGCACGATCGGCTACTACTCGGTGTTCTACGTGAAGGCCGACAGCCCCTACAAGACGATCGACGATCTCAAGGGCAAGAACCTCGGCCTGGTCGATCCCAACTCGACCTCCGGCAACAACGTGCCGCGGTTCGCGCTGAACAAGATGAAGATCAACCCGGAGACGTACTTCGGCCGGGTGACCTACACCGGCAGCCACGAGAACGCGGTCATCGCCCTGCAGCAGGGCACCGTCGATGTCGCGGCCAACTGGTGGAACTCCGAGGATGATTCCAACCTCAGCCGCATGGCGGCGAAGAACCTGGCGAAGAAGGCCGGCTTCCGGGTGATCTACAAGTCCGACCTGATCCCGAACTCGCCCTACGCTTTCCTGGCCAGCCTGCCGCCGGACCTGAAGGCGGCGATCGTGAAGGCCTTCGACGAGGCTCCGGTCAAGGCCAAGGCGGCGTTCGACAAGCTGTCGGACGGCAAGGACAAGGGCTTCACCAAGGTCGATGCCAAGTACTACGAGCCGGTCGTCGAGCTGATCAAGTTCATCGACCAGCTGCGCAAGCAGAAGAGCTGACGAGGCTCGGCCGGGCGCCGCGTCGACGGCGCCCGGCCCCAGCGTTACGGTCCCGTCGCGTGAGTTCCCCGATCGCCCTCCTGCCGGAGCCGCAATTGCGGCCGCTGCTCGACGCCTACGAGGCGTCGGTCCGCGCCCGCCGGCTGCAGACGCTGCTGGCCCTTGCCTGCATCGCCGTCGCGGTGGTGCTGTCGGCGCTGTCGGCAGAAGTCTCGCTCGGCAAGCTGTTCGCGAACATCCACCGCTTCCCGAGCTACATCGTCCGGCTGTTCCACCTCGAGAACGGCCAGCCGGTCTGGACCGACCTTGCCGAGTGGTTCTGGGGATGGCCGCGCTGGCTCCGCCTGCTGGGCGAGACGCTGCTGATGGCCTACGCCGGCACGATGCTGGGCGCGGCGGGGGCCTTCCTGCTGAGCTTCCTCGCCGCGGCCAACGTCGCCCCGGCGCGCTGGCTGCGCATCGTCGTGCGGCGGTTCTGCGAGCTCTGCCGGACGGTGCCGGAGCTCGTCTTCGCCCTGATCTTCGTGATCGCCTTCGGGCTGGGACCGATGGCCGGCGTGCTCGCGGTCGCGATCCACACGCTCGGCGCGCTCGGCAAGCTGTTCGCCGAGGTGGTCGAGAACATCGACATGAAGCCGGTCGAGGGCATCACCGCCGGCGGCGCGTCGTGGACGGTCGCCATGCGCTTCGGCGCCCTGCCGCAGACCCTGTCGAATTTCGTCAGCTATACCCTGCTGCGCTTCGAGATCAACGTGCGCAGCTCGGCGGTGATGGGCTTCGTCGGCGCGGGTGGCATCGGCCAGGACCTGATCGAGGCGATCCGCAAGTTCTACTACTCCGACGTCTCGGCGATCCTGGTGCTGGTCGTGCTCACCGTGGCGGTGATCGACACGTTGACGTCGCGCCTGCGGCACCGGCTGATCGGCCTCGAGGGAAACAGCTGATGCCCGCGCCCGCGCCGACCGACCTTGCCGCCCTGCGCGGCCGCCACCCGGAGCATTTCCGCCGATGGACGCCGAGCCGGGCAGGGACGGTCGCGGTCGTCGTGGCGTTGGCGCTCCTGCTGCTGTTCTCCTTCGACCGGCTCGGCTTCTTCGATGGCAAGCTGCTGTCGGGCCCGGGGCGGGTCGTCGAGATCGCCGGGCTGATGCTGCCGCCCGACCCGAAGGACTGGGCGCACGTGCGGGTGTTCAGCTGGGCGCTGGTCGAGACAGTGGCCATCGCCCTGCTGGGAACGCTGTTCGCGGCCGTCATCGCCCTGCCGGTCGGCTTCCTCGCGGCGCGCAACGTCACCACCCAGCGGATCGTCCGCTTCCTCTCGCGACGGTCGCTCGACACGATCCGCAGTGTCGACATCCTGGTCTGGGCCCTGATCTGGGTGAACGTGGTCGGCCTCGGCCCGTTCGCCGGCGCCCTGGCGATCATGACGGCGGACATCGGCACCTTCGGCAAGCTCTTCTCGGAGGCGATCGAGGCGGCCGACCGCAAGCCGGTCGAGGGCATCACCTCGGCGGGTGGCGGTCGCCTGCTGGGCATCCGCTTCGGCATCATCCCGGAGGTCTTCCCGGTGCTTGCCAGCCAGGTCCTGTACCTGTTCGAATCGAACACCCGGTCGGCCAGCATCATCGGAATCGTCGGCGCGGGCGGCATCGGCCTGCAGCTGGCCGAGGCGATCAGGACCCTGGAGCTGCAGCAGACGTCGTTCATCATCCTCATGATCCTGGTCACCGTGGTCGCGATCGACACCCTGTCCAACCGCCTGCGCTTCGCCGTCATCGGCCGCCGGGGACGCTGATCGATGGCGAACGGAGAACCGTCCGCCCGCTACGCGATCTACTACGCGCCGCGCCCGGAGGACGGGCTGTCGACGCTGGCCAGCCAGTGGCTGGGCCGCAGTGCCGAGACCGGCGCGTTGCTGGCGCAACGGACCACGTTCCCGTTCACCGTGGAGTGGATGGCCGAGCTGACCGCCGATCCGCGCCTATACGGTTTCCACGGCACCCTGAAGGCACCCATGGTGCTGCAGGAGGGGGCGAGCGAGTCCGACCTGTTGGCCGCGATGGGCAGCTTCGCGGCCTCGCGCCGGCCCTTCGTCGTGCCATCGGTGCAACTGGCCTGCCTCTCCGGCTTCATGGCGCTGGTCCCGGCCCAGCCGAGTGCCGACCTGCAGGACCTCGCCGACAGCTGCGTCATCGAGTTCGACGAGTTCCGCCGGCCGGCGGGCGAGGCCGAGTTGGCTCGTCGCCGCGCCGCCGGCCTGTCGCCGCGCCAGGACGCCCTGCTGCAGCGCTGGGGATACCCCTACGTGCTCGAGGAGTGGCGCTTCCACCTCACCTTGACGCGGCGCCTGGCCGACGACGTCGAGCGGTCTTCGGTCACGGAACTGCTGCGACGCCGCTTCGCCGGCTACCTCGACCGGCCGCTGGCGGTGAAGGATGTCTGCCTGTTCCGCCAGCCGGCGCCCGGCCGGCCGTTCACGGTGCTGGCGCGCTTTGCGCTGGGCGGTGGGCGGCGGGTGCGTACGGAAGCCTGGTCAGCACCCTGAGGAAGGCGTCGGCGGCCTCGTCGAGGGTGCCGTCGTTGACGATCGTGACCAGCCGCGGGTCGTTCACGATCAGGGCCTCGCTGCGGGCGAGGCGGCGCGCCGTGGCGGTCGCATCCTCGCGGCCCCGGGCGGCGAGACGCGCGCGCAGGGTCTCGCGGTCGGCGGTGACCAGGACCGGCAGGACGCCGGGGTCGAGATCGGCCAGCCGTTCGTAGTGCTCGCGCGAGCCGCTCACCACCACGGTCAGGCCGTGGGCCCGCCACGCCTCGATCTCGACGCCGATCCCGTAGGCATTGCCGTGGGCCTGCCAGTGGAAGGCGAACAGGCCGCGCGCACGGCGCAGGGCGAATTCCGCCGGGCTGAGGGCGACGTGGTTCTCGCCGCCGGCATCGGCGCGACGCGTGATGTAGCGGTGGGCGAACACGACCGGGGCCTCGAGCGGCAGCCGTTCGCGGGCGCGGGCCAGCACCGAGTCCTTGCCCGCGCCCGAGGGGCCCATGACGTAGACGAGCGCAGCGGACATCGCGGTCAGACCACCCGCTCGCCCTCGCGCCAGACGGCGCGGACCACCGGCGCGTGGTCGTTCAGGCGCACGCGGACCAGGTCGGCGCGGCGCTCGGGCGCGATCTCGCCGCGATCGCCGAGGCCCACCGCCACGGCGGGGTTGCGCGACGCCAGGCGGACGGCGTCGGCAAGCGAGAGGCCGATCCCGACGCCGGGCAGGCGGAACACCGCTTCGAGCAGGCTTGCCGGGACGTAGTCGGAGGACAGGATGTCGGCCTGGCGATGGCGCAGCAGGTCGATCGCCGCGACGTTGCCGGAGTGCGACCCGCCCAGCACCAGGTTGGGAGCGCCGACCAGGACGGCCATGCCGCCCTGGCGCGACGCCGCGGCGGCCTCGTGGGTGGTCGGGAACTCGGCGATGGTCATGCCGTCGTCGATCGCCTCGGCGACGTGGTCGTGGGTGGCGTCGTCGTGGCTGGCCAGCGGCAGGGAACGGGCCTGGGCGCGCGCCACGATCTCGCGGCGGTGGCGCGCGGCGTTGCGGGCATGCAGTTCGAGCGCCTTGGCGCGGAACTCCTCGAACTGGTCCGCTGTCATCAGGTGCTTGCCCATGTAGTACTGCTTCAGCTTCTCGGGATCGAGGAACTGGCGCTGGCCGGGCGTATGGTCGTTGATCGACACCAGGCCGACGATCGGCAGGTCGATCCAGCGGTCAACGGCATCGACGGCGTCGTCCGGCGCGATCTCGCAGCGCAGGTGGAGCCGGTGCTCGGCGCGCGACAGGCGCTTCTCGTTGACCGTGGCGATGGCCTCGACCATGCGGGCGCGGTTCCTGACCCGGTCGGTCTCGCCGCGCACGTCGCCCAGCGACAGCGAGTCGAATACCGTGGTGATGCCGCCGGCGGCGATCTGGGTGTCGTGGGCCATGACCGCCGCGAGGCTCGGCCACTGCACGCCGGGCCGCGGCGCGAAGTGCTTCTCCATGTTGTCGGTGTGCAGCTCGACCAGTCCCGGGATCAGGATGTCGCCCTCGAGGTCGATGGCCGGCGCCGCGGTCCGCCCGTCGGACACCTCGACGATCCGGCCGTTGCGAACCACGACGGTGCCGTCGAACTCCGAATCGCGGGTCACGATCCGGCCGTTGGTGAAGATCTGCTCGGTGCTCATGCGGTGGCTCCGGGAACGACGTCGTGGACGCGGTTGGCCAGCTGGTCGCGGACCTCGACATCGTGGAAGATGCCGACCAGGGCGGCGCCGGCATCGCGCCGGCGGGCCAGCAGTTCGACGACACGCGCCCGGTTGTCGGCGTCGAGGGAGGCGGTCGGCTCGTCGAGCAGCAGGATCGGGTAGTCGACGACCAGCGAGCGGGCGATGTTCACGCGCTGCTGCTCGCCGCCCGAGAAGGTGGCGGGGGGCAGTGTCCACAGCCGCGGCGGAACGTTCAGGAGGCCGAGCAGGAATGCGGCCTTGTCGCGCGCCCCCGCGGCCGGCGTGCCGAGACGCAGCATCGGCGCCGCGACGACGTCGATCGCGGCGACGCGCGGGATCACGCGCAGGAACTGGCTGACGAAGCCGATCGTGTCGCGGCGGAGATCGAGGACGGTGCGCGGCTCGGCCCCGACCAGCTCGGTCCACTCGGCGCCGCGGCGGACGCGGATCGACCCGCCGTCGGCCCGGTAGTTGCCGTACAGCGAGCGCAGCAGCGTGCTCTTGCCGGCGCCCGAGGGGCCGACGAGGGCGAGGCATTCGCCCGGCGACACGGCCAGGGAGACGTCGTTCAGCACCGGCAGGGCGAGGCCGCCCTGGGCATGCACGACGAAGGATTTCGTGAGCTTGCAGACCTTGAGGCTGGGCCGCTCGTCGAGAACGGCGGCGAGGCCCTGCGGCGGGACGGCGGCGCTGGCGGCGATCGAGTGCGGTTCCATGCGTTACACCGGGAGGATCGAGGCGACGAGCATCTGGGTGTAGGGGTGCTGCGGATCGTCGAGCACCTGGTCGGTGAGGCCCTGCTCGATGACGGTGCCGCCCTGCATCACCATGAGGCGATGGGTGAGCAGCCGCGCCACGCCGAGATCGTGCGTCACGAGAACGGCCGACAGGTCCAACCCCTCGACCAGCCCGCGCAGGAGATCGAGGATCCGGGCCTGCACCGAGACGTCGAGGCCGCCGGTCGGCTCGTCCATGAACACCAGCCGGGGATCGCTCACGAGGTTGCGGGCGATCTGGAGCCGCTGGCGCATGCCGCCGGACCACGTGGTCGGCTGCTCGTCGATCCGCGTGGCGTCGATCTCGACGCGACCGAGCCATTGCGACGCTCGCCCGCGGATGTCGCTGTAGCGACGCGCCCCGACTGCCATGAGTCGCTCGCCGATGTTGGCGCCGGCGCTGACGCCCATGCGCAGGCCCTCGCGGGCGTCCTGGTTCACGAAGCCCCACTCGGTGCGCGCGAGCAGGCGCCGCCGTGCCTCGGACAGGGCATGGACGTCGACCGGGCCGTAGGCGGCCGAGTCGTAGACGACCCGGCCGTCGTCGGGCGCGAGGCGTCCCGCCAGGCAATTGAGCAGCGTCGTCTTGCCGGAGCCCGACTCGCCCACGATGCCGAGGACCTCGCCGGGCCACAGCGTGAAGCCGACATCGCTGCAGGCGACGCGGTCGCCGAAGCGTCTGGTCAGGCCCTCGACCGACAGGATCGGGGTCATTCCGCGGCCTCCGCCCGGTCCACCGGGGACTCCGCCTGTCGGCTTTCGCAGTAGTCGGTGTCCGAGCAGACGAACAGGCGCTGGCCGGCGTCGTCGACGATCATCTCGTCGAGGAAGCTGTCGCGCGAACCGCACAGGGCGCAACTCTGCTCCCAGCTCTCGATCGCGAAGGGATGGTCCTCGAAATCGAGGCTGCGCACCGAGGTGTAGGGCGGCACGGCGTAGAGCCGCTTCTCGCGCCCGGCTCCATAGAGTTGCAGCGCCGGGCTGCGGTCGAGCTTGGGGTTGTCGAACTTCGGGATCGGCGACGGACTCATGATGTAGCGGCCGTTCACCAGCACCGGGTAGTTGTAGGTCTTCGCGATGCGGCCGTGGCGGGCGATGCTCTCGTAGAGGCTGACCTGCATGACGCCGTATTCCGACAAGGCGTGCAGGGTGCGGGTCTCGGTCTCGCGCGGCTCGAGCATGCGCAGCGGCTCGGGGATCGGCACCTGGAAGACAAGGACCTGGCCCTCGACCAGCGGCGTCTCCGGAACGCGGTGGCGGGTCTGGATGATCGTCGCCTCGGCGGTGCGGGTCGTCGTCGCCACGTCGGCGACGCGCGCGAAGAAGCGGCGGATCGACACGGCGTTGGTGGTGTCGTCGGCGCCCTGGTCTATCACCTTGAGGGTGTCGTCGGGGCCGATGATGGCGGCGGTCACCTGGATGCCGCCGGTGCCCCAGCCGTAGGGCAGCGGCATCTCGCGGCCGCCGAACGGTACCTGGTAGCCCGGAACGGCGACGGCCTTGAGGATCGCCCGCCGGATCATGCGCTTGGTCTGCTCGTCCAGGTAGGCGTAGTTGTAGGCGGCGTCGGCTGTCATGGGCTACTCCGCGGCCTGCGCTCGTTGCTCGATTTCGCGGCGCAGCGTGCGCACCACGACCAACTCGGACTGGAAATCGACGTAGTGCGGCAGCTTGAGGTGCTGGACGAAGCCGGAGGCCTCGACGTTGTCGGAATGGGCCAGCACGAATTCCTCGTCCTGGGCCGGCGATGTCCGCGCCTCCGAAAGCTCGTCGGCGCGCAGCGCGCGATCGACCAGCGCCATCGCCATCGCCTTGCGCTCGGAATGGCCGAAGGCGAGGCCGTAGCCACGCGTGAACTGCGGCGGCACCGTCGCCGAGCCGGCGAACTGGTTGACCATGTCGCACTCGGTGATCTCGATCTCGGCGATCTCGATCTCGAAGCCGAGCTCCTCGGGCACGAAGCCGACCGGCACCAGCCCGTAGCGGATCTCGCCGACGAACGGATGATTGTTGCCGTAGCCGCGCTGGGTCGAGTAGCCCAGGGCGAGCAGGAAACCCTCGTCGCCGCGGGCGAGGTTCTGCAGGCGCATCGGGCGCGCGGCCGGCAGGCTGAGCGGCTGGCGGGTCAGGTCGGCGCCGGCAGCCTCGGCCGGCGGCGCTTCCAGCATGCCTTCGCGCTGCAGCAGGTCCCCGACCCGTGGCAGGCCTCGGCTGGTGTCGGCCGGCGCGGTCGATGCAACCGGTCGGTCGCCGGCGGCGGCCAGCGAGAAATCGAGCAGGCGATGCGTGTAGTCATAGGTCGGCCCCAGCACCTGTCCGCCGGGCACGTCCTTGAAGGTCGAGGAGATGCGCCGCTCGGCCACCATCCGGGTGGTGTCGATCGGCTCGGAGTCGCCGAAGCGCGGCAGCGTCGTGCGATAGGCGCGCAGCAGGAAGATCGCCTCGATCAGGTCGCCGCGCGCCTGCTTGATCGCCAGCGCCGCGAGGCCGCGGTCGTAGCAGGAGCCCTCGGTCATGACACGGTCGACGGCGAGGCCGAGTTGCTGCTCGATCTGCTCCAGGCTCAGCTCGGCGAGGCTGCGGTCGCCGCGGCGCCTGTCGGCCAGCAGATCGAGCGAGTGGGCGATGGCCGTCTCGCCGCCTTTCACCGCCACGTACATCTCAGGCCTCCACCGCGATGCTGCGCGGCAGCCCGCACAGCCGGCTTCCCGACGTGAACAGGATGTCGAGGCCGCACGGGAACACTGCATGGTTGGCGGCCCACTCGGACCAGAAGCCGTCCGGTAGGCCTTCGATGGCGACCGCACGCGCCGTCTCGATGCCGGGGCCGCGCCACGTGGTCTCGGGTCCTCCCTCCAGCGCGGGTACCTCGACCAGCACCGTGGCGGCGCGATCGGGATAGGTGTCGGTGCCGATCTCGAAGCCGTCGAACGAGGCCAGGGAGGCTGCCGTCGCGACGCCGAAGGTCGCCCTCGGGCGCTCGGGCACGATCGGGCAGCCGGCATGGAAGCGAAGGAAGTCCCGCAGGGCGTCGCCGTCGATGCCGGGGCCCAGCCACACCGGCGTGTCGCGGTCGGCGAGCGTCAGCAGGGCGGCGATCGCGGCGAGGCTGATCGTGCCGGGGCCAACCGGGGCCAGCGGCAGGGTGACGATCCGGCCGGGATTCGAGATCGCCTCGAGGATGGCGCGGAACACCCGTTGGCTGTCATGCACCGGGTCCGCGAGAGCCGGGGAGAGACGTCCGACGGCGTTCATGCGCCGCCTTCCCGGGCGACGGTGAAGAATTCGACGCGGGTCGCGGCGGCGCGGGCGGCGAGCGCCTGGTGGCGCGTCGTCGCCTCGGCCTCGAGCGGCGCCACGACCAGGCTCTCGATCGGCTCGCACCACGGCGGGCATTGGCCGAGGGCATCGAGGAGCGCCACGATCTCGGCCTGGCGCGCGTGGCGGCCAGCGACGTAGCCGATCCCGACCTCGCCGCTATCGAGGCGGACCGCCGCTCGGGTCGTCGTCATCTCGCCGGCGCAGAAGGGCGCACCGCTGCCGGAGATCCGTCCGCGCACCATCACGAGGCCGATCTCGGGACGGCGCAGGATCTCGTGCCGGGGCAGGGGACCGAGGGCCTCGTTCAGGGTATCGAAAAGATCCTCGAGCCGGTCGGCGGGTGCCTTCGCCAGCACGGACAACCAGCGTTGCCGGCGCCGGTCTTGCGGGGCTGCGGGAGATGAAGACGGTGACATGGCCTCGCTCGGTGGAGGCGAGACCATGAGAACGTTGCGTTACCGGTTGACGGGAGATTGATGAAACTCCCGTGACGACGCCCGCTGTTGTTCACAGGGGCGCGAAGGCCCTCGCGCCTCAGCGCTGGCGCTCAGCCAACCCCATCCGCTCTGCCTTGATGCGGGCCTTGTCGAGGAGTTCCTCGACGAGGTCCTGGCCGTGCCGAAGCGCGTCGCGGGCCAGGAACTTGTTGATGCGGCCCACGAACGAGCGGCGCTGCCCGCTGACCTCGAGCCACACCGTCACCTCGCGGTCACCCTCCGCCAGCCGGCAGGCGATGCGCCGGCTCTGAAGGCCGGACCCGCGCAAGGGCTTTACCGTCAAGGTCGTCATGACCCCAGCGATAGCCTGACCGAGGGGACGCCTCAAGGGCGTCGATCCCTCCAGCGGTAGGGCTTCAATATCTGGTGGCCGGGGCCTCCGACGTCACCCATTTGCCCGTTCGGGCAGGGCGAACGTCCATTGCACTGCCGCCGCATCGGTTACGGCTCGTAGTACCGGGAGACGTCCCTTCCGGGGCACGACGTTGTCAGGGCTGGAACGTGCACGCGCCTTCCTTGCAGGCATCGTAGGTATTCTGGAGTTCGTCCTGGACGATCCAGTTGTAGCCCTGCGGCGTTGAGATGGTGAGGTCGCGGTCGAGCACGGCGACGCGGAAGCGCCAGCCCGGCGGCGGCTTCAGCTTGCTGCCGAGATCCTTCAGCGTGTCGTAGGTCAGGCTCCGGTCGACCAGCTGCCCGAATGCCTGCATCACCCAGGGCGTGCCCTCGGGGTCCTGCAGGATGAAGACGGGCTTGCCCTTCTCGAAGGTCATGGATGACCGGCGGTGCGACTGCAGCGGGCTGTACGGGTTCATGTGCGCCGAGGTCAGCGCCACACCCTTGGGCAGGATGCCCTGGCCCATCCAGCGCGCCTGCAGGCCGTCGAAGGTCTCCACGGGGCCGACCGGCAGCGTGATGGTGTCCATGGTCCAGCCGCGCGGACCGTTGCGATAGGCGGCAAGCACGTTGAACTGCGCCTCCAGCGAGGCCACCGTCACCTTGTCCCACAGGCTCGCCGGGCAGGTGTTCTTGGCGTCGGTGGCGTTGTTGAGGTCGCTGGTGTTGTAGTAGACGCCCGCGATGCCGCTGTCGGGCAACGACCTGAATAACCACACCTCGCAATAGATCACGCCGCGGAGCCCGGTGTAGGTCTTGTCGGCCGGTTGCGCCGGGATCGGCACGGGGCGCGTTTGCGGCGTCTCGCGCGCCGCCGCGATCGCCGTCAGCAGCGCATCGACGCATCCCGCCGACAGCTTGCCCATGTTCTCCCTCATGCAGGCCTTGATACGGCCATCACCGGGGAGGACGTCGCCGCACAGGTTCGTGACGTCGGAGGCGCAGTACCGGACCAGGCGGAAGTCGCGGATCAGGGCGTCCTGGGCCTGGGTGGGGAGGATGGCCGCGAGGATTAGGAACAAGGGGAGGAGAAGGCGCTTCATGTCGTGTCCTGTACAACCGCAGGCCGTGCCTGCGATGTGAAAGACACATTAGTCTGGGAGGTTCGGCAAGGGGCTGAAGCAAGTAAGGTCGGACCCGACGCTCGTGTCGATTGGGAGTGCCTAATCAGCTACTGCCGACGAACTGATATGATCCCCCCAGTTGTCGGCACTTCACCTGTTTCTAATTGTCCCTTCGTCTCCGGCATAACCTCGCCCCAGGCCGCCGGCGTCATCCATTTGCCCGTTCTTTGGGCAGGGCGAACGTGAGCGCCCAGCAGGCGGCGAGCAGGGCCGCCGATCCGAGGAGACAGCCGCTCAGCCCGTCGACCTGGTAGAGCGCGCCGGACAGCAGGATGCCGATCAGCCGGCCGAGGGCATTGGCGGCGTAGTAGAAGCCGACATCCTCGGCGGCCTTCTCGGAGCCGGCATAGGCCAGGATCAGGTAGGAGTGGAGCGACGAGTTCACGGCGAAGGGGAGCGCGAACAGCGACAGCGCGCCGACCACCACCAGGTCGGCTGAACCGGTGTCGACGCGCGGCAACAGGATCGCCAGGGCGAGCGGGATGGCGAGCAGCAGGCCGGCCCACAGCCGCGCCGCCGGGACCTCGCGGCCGAGGCCATCGCGGCTGCGCGGCACGAGACGAGGCGCGGCGGCCTGCAACCCGCCGTAGGCGATGGTCCATGCCGCCAGGAAGCCGCCGACCTCGGCGAAGCGCCACCCGGTGGCGTAGAGGAACACCGGCAGGCCGACGACGAACCAGACGTCGCGCGCGCCGAACAGGAAGACCCGCGCCGCGGCCAGGAGGTTGACGCCCCGCGACTTGGCGAACAGCTCGCGCATGGTGCGCGAGGCCTTGGCCTTGCCGAGGTCGCGCGGCAGCAGCATCAACCCGGCCAGCAGGATGACCGCGATGCCCAGCGCCATCAGCCACAGCGCCCCCCGGAACCCCGCGACCTGCAGCAGGAGGCCCCCGACGAAGAAGCCGATGCCCTTCATCGCGTTCTTCGACCCGGTGAACCAGGCGACCCAGCGGAACAGTTGGCCCGAGGCGTCGCCGGCGGTCGCCTTGATGGCCGACTTCGAGGCGGTCTTGGTGAAGTCCTTCGCCACGCCGGCGATGCCCTGCGCGATCACCACCCAGGCCACGGAGAGGGCGGCGCTCCAGCCGGGATCGAGGATCGACAGCAGCAGCAGGCCGGCGATCTGCAGGGCCTGTCCCGCCATCAGCATGCGGGGAATGCCGAAACGCACCGCCAGCCATCCGCCCGCCAGGTTGGCGACGATGCCGGCGAACTCGTAGAGCAGGAACAGGAAGGACAGGGTGAGCGGGGCGTAGCCCAGCTGGAAGAAATGCAGCAGCACGACCATGCGCAGCGCGCCATCGACCAGGGTGAAGCCCCAGTACGACGCCGTGACGACGAGGTAGTCGCGCGCCCTGCCCATCACTCGCCAGTGTCGATCACCTTGGCGGCGAGGTCGACCATGCGGCAGACGTAGCCGATCTCGTTGTCGTACCAGCTGTAGACCTTCAGCAGCGTGCCGTCGGTCACCAGCGTGCTCGGACCGTCGACGATCGAGCTGCGGCTGTCGTTGCAGTAGTCGGCCGAGACGAGCGGGCGTGGCTCGTAGCCCAGGATGCCGGCCAGCGCCCCGCGGCTGGCCTCCGCGAACAGCGCATTGACCTCGTCGACCGTGGTCTGCCGCTGCATCTCGAAGACGCAATCGGTGAGGCTGGCATTGAGGACCGGTGCGCGGACCGCGTGGCCGTTCAGCTTGCCCTTGAGCTCGGGGTAGATCAGCGCGATCGCGGTGGCGCTGCCGGTGGTGGTCGGCTGCAGCGACAGCATCGCCGAGCGGGCGCGGCGCAGGTCCTTGTGGGGGGCGTCGACCACGACGTTGGTGTTGGTCGGATCGTGGATCGTGGTGATCTGGCCATGGCGGATGCCGATCGCCTCGTGCACGACCTTGACCACCGGCGCGAGGCAGTTGGTGGTGCACGAGGCCGCCGTCAGGATCCGGTGCCGGTCGGGGTCGTAGAGGTGGTCGTTGACGCCGACGACGACGTTCAGCGCCCGGTCGTCCTTGACCGGCGCCGCCACGATCACCCGCTTCACGCCCTTGCGGAAGTAGCCCTCGAGCTGCTCGGGCTTGAGGAACTTGCCGGTGCATTCCAGCACGAGCTCGCAGCCGAGGTCGCCCCACGGCACCTCGTCCGGCGTGGCGCCGGCGCTGAAGCCCAGGTACCGCCCGCCGACCGTGAACCCGCGTTCGCCATCGACCTGGAACGTCTCGTGCCAGCGGCCATGGATGCTGTCGAACTCGAGCAGGTGGGCGGCGACGGCCGCGCCGCCCTTGACCTCGTTGACGTGGACGACGTCGAGCCGTTGGTCCCGGCGCGGGTCGTCGCTCGCCCGGCGAATGCCGCCAAGGGCGGCGCGCAGGGCCAGGCGGCCCATCCGCCCCATGCCGTTGATGCTGATTTTCATGCGAGAAAGTCCCCGATTTGCCTGCAAGCTGCCCTAGAGAGATTGCAGGTTTGTTACGGCGGACCATCCATCGCATCGCCGATGTCATCGAACTGTAACCAAACCTTCTCACGGCCGTGATGTGGCCGCCCTACCCGGGAGCA
>CAYQRL010000036.1:0-42342 GCA_964420105.1 uncultured Reyranella sp. | reverse complement strand
GCGAGGGCCTGACCTGCGTGCTGTCGGTCAAGGTGCCCGACCCCAAGTTCTCGTCGCAGACCAAGGACAAGCTGGTCTCGTCCGAGGTCCGGCCGGTGGTCGAGACGGTGGTCGGCGACAAGCTCGGCCAGTGGTTCGAGGAGCACCCCGCCGAGGCGCGCAAGATCCTGGGCAAGATCGTCGAGGCGGCGGCCGCGCGCGAGGCCGCGCGCAAGGCGCGCGAACTGACCCGGCGCAAGGGCACGCTCGACGTCTCGTCGCTGCCGGGCAAGCTGGCCGACTGCCAGGAGCGCGACCCCGCGCTCAGCGAGCTGTTCATCGTCGAGGGCGATTCGGCCGGCGGCTCGGCCAAGCAGGGCCGCAACCGCGCCAACCAGGCGATCCTGCCGCTGCGCGGCAAGATCCTGAACGTCGAGCGCGCGCGCTTCGACAAGATGCTGTCCTCGGCCGAAATCGGCACGCTGATCACGGCGCTGGGCACCGGCATCGGCCACGACGACTTCGACCTGTCGAAGATCCGCTACCACAAGATCATCATCATGACCGACGCGGACGTCGACGGGTCGCACATCCGCACGCTGCTGATGACGTTCTTCTACCGGCAGATGCGGCAGCTGATCGATGCCGGCTACCTCTATATCGCCCAGCCGCCGCTGTTCAAGGCGGCCAAGGGCAAGTCGGCGATCTACCTCAAGGACGAGCGCGCGCTCGACGATCACCTGATCGACAGCGGCCTGGAGGGCGCGACCTTCCGGCTCGGCGACGGCTCGGTGCAGACGCGCGACGACCTGCGCCGCACCGTCGACATCGCCCGCTCGGTGACCAACCTGGTAAAGCCGCTGGCGCTGTCGCGCCGCGTCACCAGCCAGGCCGTGGTCGAGCAGGCAGCGATCGCCGGCGCGCTCAACCCCGACATCCTGTCCGACGCCACGCTGGCGCGGCAGAGCGCCGACTACATCGCCCGCCGGCTCGACGTCGTCAGCCCGCCGCTCGAGCGCGGCTGGACCGGCGAGCCGATGCCCGACGGCGGCCTCGCCTTCACCCGCCGCCTGCGCGGCGTCCAGGAACGCCACGTCATCGACGGCCCGCTGCTCAAGAGCGCCGAGGCGCGCAAGCTCGACGCGCTGGCGCCGGAGCTGCAGTCGATCTACCAGCGTCCCGGCACCTTCCTCTCGAAGGACAAGGAAACGACGATCTCCTCGCCGACCGAGCTGTTCGCGGCGGTGCTGGAGACCGGCCGGCGCGGCGTCACGATCCAGCGATACAAGGGCCTGGGCGAGATGAACCCCGACCAGCTGTGGGAGACCACGCTCGACCCCGAGGCCCGCACCCTGCTGCAGGTCCGCATCAACCACGCCGACGAGGCCGACGAGATCTTCTCGACCCTGATGGGCGACGTCGTCGAGCCGCGCCGCGACTTCATCCAGGACAACGCGCTAAAGGTCGCCAACCTCGATGTCTAGGCGCCTCGCCCTGCTGGCCGCCGCGGCGATCGGCCTGGTCTCGGCCGGCGCCGCCGCGCAGACCCAGTCGACCCGGCCGGGCGCCCATGCCGGCACCCAGATCGCCTTTCCCGCCACCGTCGGCGGTGCGACCCTGGAGCGCTCGGTCAACTACGCCGGGCCGCCCAACAACCGGCCCGACCAGGGCATGCGCTACTACTACTCGACGCCCAAGAAGATGGTGATCGGCGTCCATCTCTACGACGGCGGCCGGCGCGTGCCGTCGGGCAGCGGCAACCCGGTGGTGGTCGACGAGTTCATGGGCGCGCTGAACGCGGCCGAGGCGCAGATCCACCACGGCGGCTACACCAAGTTCGAGCGCCCGCCGGTGCCCTCGACCTGCACGTTCGGCAGCGCGACCTTCCGCTGCATCACCTACAGCGCGGTCAACCAGGGCAACGCGCGGCTGTTCACCAAGCTGATGATGACCGGCTACCGCGACCACTTCCTCGAGGTCCAGATCGACTGGTCGCAGGCGCGGGGCCAGTCGGCCGCCGACGCCGATGCCGCCCTCAAGTCCTTCGTTACGGCTCTGTTGCAATAACCCCCCTTCTCCAGCGCGCGGCGCCGACGGTAGAGTGACGGCGTGGTCGAGAAGCTTTCCGTCATACACGTGCTGCTGGTCATCGCCGCGGCCGCCTGCATCTACCTCGTCGTCCGCGAGTTGCGCCGTCCCTACGTGTCGCAATGGCGCCTGTTCGCGCCCGGGCTGGCCGCCCTGTTCGTGGCCGGGCTGATGTTCCTGGTCCAGGTCACCGCGGGGCAACCGCGCTGGCAGTTCCTCGCCGCCGCCGCCCTCGGCCTCGTCGTCGGCGGGTTGCGCGGCCAGATGATCGCGCTCAAGCACGACCTCTACCGGCCGCAGGTCATGATCTCGCGGCCGGCCAGGCAGGTGCTGCTGCTGGTCGGCATCGGCGTCGGCGTGTGCGTGGGGCTGGAGATCGCGGGCATCGTCGCCCGCCTGCCGCACCTCAGGCTGTGGGCCTCGCTCAGCGCGATGGTCTGCGCCACCGCGATCCTGGCGCGTGCCATCGTGCTGACCCTGCGCCTGCGCCGCGGAGCCTAGGGCGCGGTAATCCGCGCCCAGCGCGGTAATCCCCGCGCCAGCGCGGCGGCGGCGCCCGCTCCTACAGCACCATCTGGGTCTGGGTCACCACCGCGACCAGCTTGCCCTCGGCGGTGGTGATGCGGGTCTGCCAGACCATGGTGCGGCGGCCGCGGTGGATCGGCGTGGTCTCGCCCGTCACCGTGCTGCCGACCGGCGCCGGCCCGAGGAAGTTGGTCTTGCTCTCGATCGTCGTGGTCGACTTGCCCTCGGGCAGGTTGAGCACGGTGGCGACGGCGCCCAGCGTGTCGGCGAAGGCCATCACCGCGCCGCCGTGCAGGATGTCGGGCCGGGTGCAGAGATCGGGCCTGACCACCATCTCGGCGGTCACGCCCGTCTCGCTGGCGGCGACGAACTTCAGTCCCAGGAGCCTGGCGAACGGCAGCGGGTTGTCGTTCAGGGTCTGAAGCGTGTGCATGTCGTCGTCCTCCGGTTCGCTGGCGACTAGTGGGCCGGGCGGAGATCCGCCCCGGCGATGCGGCGCAGCCCGAGATACTCCAGGATCGCGAGGTCGGCCACGACCAGCGCCATGCCGGCGATGCCGACGATCCCGGCCGTGCTCCACACGCCGGGCAGCGCCAGCAGGACTGCGCTGATCGCCACCCAGCCGGCGTCGAGCAGGAAGATGGCGCGGCCCCAGGCCACGGGCAGGACAGCGCGCGAGGCGACCCACGCGCACAGCCCGCCGAAGGCCACGAAGCCCGCGCCGAGCAGCGCCAGCAGCGCCGGCAGGTCGAGGCCCGCGACGGCGACGGGCGCCGGCGCGGCGAGGCGGGCGATCGGGCCGGCGAAGACGGCCAGCGCCAGGCCCGAGGCGATCGAGAGGCCGGCGTTGGCCCACAGCGTGCGACGCAGCAGGCGGTCGTTCGAAGCGTTCATGACGTCCTCCTTGGGTGTCGCCGGTCGCGCCCCGATGGCGGGCCGGCGCCCCAGAGGTCGCACCGCGCCGAGGCCCCGGCAATTACGCGGCAGGTAATCGGAGGACCGGCGGGCCGGTGCTAGGCTCGGGCCCATGATCCGATCCTCCGCCCAACCGGCCGCTCCCGGTCCCGACCTGTTCGGCCCGATGCTGCGCACGTGGCGGCGGCGCCGCGGCGCCAGCCAGCTGGCGCTGGCGTTGCAGTCCGGCGTGTCGCAGCGCCACGTCAGCTTCCTCGAGTCGGGCCGCGCCCGGCCGAGCCGCGAGATGGTGGTGCAGCTCACGACCGCGCTCGACGTGCCGCTGCGCCAGCGCAACGCCATGCTGCTCGCGGCAGGCTACGCGCCGGCCTACCGCGAGACCAACCTCGCCGCGCCCGAACTGGCGCCGGTGGCCCGTGCCATCGACCACATGCTGCGCCAGCAGGAGCCGTACCCGGCGGTGGTGATCGACCGCCTGTGGAACCTGCAGCGCGCCAACAAGGCGGCCACCGCCTTCATCGGCCTGCTGTTCGAGGGCCCGCCGCCCGAGCCGCCGGCCGGCAAGGCGCCGAACATGCTGCACTGGCTGCTCGACCCCGGGGCGTTGCGGCCGCGGATCGCCAACTGGGAGGACGTGGCGCGCCAACTGGTGTCGGCGACCTACGCCGAGATCCTGGCCGACGGTGGCGAACCCCGGGCGCTGGCCTTCATCGAGGAGATCATGGCCTATCCCGGCGTGCCGGCCTCGTTCCGCAAGCTGCGCTTCGAGGAGCGGCCGCAGCCGGTCCTGACCGTCGACTTCGTGGTCGGCGGCAAGATCCTCTCGGTGTTCACCACCATCGCGACCCTGGGCACGCCGCAGGACGTGACCCTGCAGGAGGTCCGCATCGAGAGTTTCTTCCCCGCCGACGACCGCAGCGACGCGCTGTTCAGGAGCCTGGCCGCTGCCGGCTAGGACAGGTCGTCGACGTCGTTGCGCAGCTTCCGGCCGGCGCGGAAGCGGGCGAGGTTGTCGAGGAAGATGTCGAAGATCGCCTCGTTCTGGCCGAGCGAGTGGCTGGCGGTGTGCGGCGACAGGATGACGTTGGGCAGGTCCCACAGCGGCGACGCCGGGTCGAGCGGTTCGCGCTCGAAGACGTCGAGGTAGGCGCCGGCGAGGTGGCCGGAGCGCAGAGCGGCGACGACGTCGGCCTCGACCGCGACCTCGCCGCGCGCGACGTTCACGAAGCACGCGCCCCGCGGCATCGCGGCGAACGCCGATGCGTTGGCGAGCCCGCGGGTCTGCGGCGACGCCGGGCAGCACAGGATCAGCCAGTCGGCCGCGGGCAGCACCGACGCCAGCGCCCCGTAGGGCACGACGCGGTCGCACGACGGCACCGGGTCGGCCGTGCGCCGGACGCCGACGGTGGCGAGGCCCAGCGTCTTCAGCAGCATCGCGATGGTGCGGCCGATCGGGCCCATGCCGACGATCACCGCGGTCTGGCCCGCGAGGTCGCGCGGCGAGCGCTCGCCCAGCCTCGGTTCCCAGGCATGGCGGCGCTGGGCGTCGGCCAGCAGCGGGAAGCGGCGGTTGAGCGCGATCACGGCGCCGAGCGTGCTGTGCGCGACCGTGACCGCGGTCGCGCCCGAGGCCGTCGTCACCTTGACGCCGCGACCGCGCAGCTCGCGGTAGATCGGGCGCTCGGCGCCGGCCGGGTGGATCTGCAGCCAGCGCAGGCGCGGCGCCTTGCGCAGCACGGTCTCGAAGCCGGCGAGTTCGGGGGTCGGGCTGTCCTTCGACGACTTGCCGGTGACCTCGCGGGTCATGAAGGCGATGTCGGCGTCGCACGGCCCGTCATGGGCCAGCGCGTCCTCGGCGATGACGAAGGAGAGGCCGGCACCGTCGGGCGCGGCGGCGATGCGCGCGCCCCAAGTCTGGCGGGCGTGCGCGGACAGCAGCAGCTTCATGGCGGCGCACTATACCGAGCGCGCTTCGCCCACCGCATCCTCGATGTTCTGGCGGTACCGCACCTCGGGCCGGCGCGCGCCGGCCGCCAGCAGCGTGTGGCGCACCGAGGCCGACGCGCCGGTGAAGTAGACCCGGACCCTGTGCCGCGCCGCCTTGTGGCCGATCGCGGCGATGGTGTTGGCGGCCGTCGAATCCACGAACGGCACGGCCGAGAAGTCGATCACCAGCGCCTTGTGGCGATCGGCGATGCGGTCGAGCACGGCGTTGAGGATCGAGGCGGTGCCGAAGAAGAACGCGCCGGACAGGCGGTAGACCACGACCCGGTCGTCGGTCGCGAGGCTGGGATCGTAGGGCGTGCGCGGGCCGGCATCGTCGGCGCGGTCGCCCGGCACCAGCGGCGGCGCGTTGGCCTCGACCCCGGTCGAGGCGGCCATGCGGCGGATGAACAGCGCGGCACCGAGGGCGAAGCCGACGACGATGCCCTCGGTGAGGTCGCGGAACACGGTCAGCAGGAAGGTCGCGAGCAGCACCACGGCATCGCCGCGCGAGGTCTTGATCAGGGTGGCGAAGGCTTCGCGCTCGGCCATGTTCCAGGCCACCACCGCCAGCACGCCGGCCAGCGCGGCGAGCGGGATGTAGGCGGCGAGCGGCGCCGCGACCACCATGAACAGCAGCAGGAAGATCGCGTGCAGCATGCCGGCGACCGGGCCGCGCGCGCCGGCGCGGACGTTGGTCGCGGTGCGGGCGATCGTGCCGGTGACCGGCAGGCCGCCGAACAGCGCCGAGCCGATGTTGGCCACGCCCTGCGCCAGCAGCTCGCAGTTGGAGCGGTGTCGCCGCCCGCTCATGCCGTCGGCGACCACCGCCGAGAGCAGCGACTCGATCGCGCCCAGCAGCGCGAAGGCGACGGCGTCGGGCAGCACTGCCTCGACCTTGGCCCACGACAGCGACGGCAGCGACGGCGCCGGCAGCATCGACGGGATGCCGCCGAAGCGGCTGCCGATGGTCTCGACCGGCAGGCCGAACGCCCAGGTCGCGACGGCGCAGACGACGACCGCGACCAGCATGCCGGGCAGGCTCGGCCGCCACCGCTTGGTGCCGGCGATGATGCCGATGCTGAGCAGCGACAGGCCGACCGCGGCCGGGCTGACGGTGCCGATCGACTGGGCCAGGACCTCGAGCTTGGGCACGATCGCCGCCGGCTCCTTGCCGGCGATGCTCAGCCCCAGCAGGTCCTTCACCTGGCTGACGAAGATGATGCAGGCGATGCCGGCGGTGAAGCCGACCGTCACCGGGTAGGGGATGAACTTGATGAAGGTGCCGAGCCGCAGCAGCCCGGCCGCCATCAGGAAGACGCCGGCGATCAGGGTCGCCAGCATCACGCCCTCGATGCCATGGCGATCGACCGCCGAGGCGACCAGGACGATGAAGGCGCCGGCCGGACCGCCGATCTGGAAGCGGCTGCCACCCAGCAGCGAGACCAGGAAGCCGCCGATGATCGCGGTGTAGAGGCCGCGATCGGGCGAGGCCCCCGAGGCGATGGCGATCGCCATCGACAGCGGCAGCGCGACGATGGCGACGGTGATGCCGGCGACCGCGTCGGCCCGCAGGCCGACCAGGCCGTAGCCCTCGCGCAGCACCGTGACCAGCTTCGGCAGGTAGAGCTCGCCGAAGGTCGGACGCTGCAGCAAAGGAGCGGAGGAACTGGGAACGCTCATTTAACCGATTATTTGTGTGCAATGAATGTAGCATGCCGCCGCGGCGTTCGTCACGACCCAAGAATCGCGGCAGCGACCGGACTCGTGCCATAGTTCCGGCAAGGGCCCCTTGATACATCGCAAAAAACCCGGGTCCGGGAGGAAACATGAAGCGCAGAACCCTGGTGGGCGGTCTCGCCGCCTCCACCCTCGCCGCGCCGTTCGTCCGCACCGCCGCGGCCCAGGCGCCCGTCACGCTGAACGGCGCCGTCCAGTTCAACGACGACCATGCCTTCACCAAGGCGCTGGTCCGCTTCGAGGAGCTGGTGAAGAAGTACTACGGCAAGCCGGTCAACTTCGTCCTGCACAAGAACTCGTCGCTCGGCCTCGAGAAGCAGTATTTCGAGTACATGGCGCAGGGCAAGGCGGTCGACTACGGCATCGTCTCGCCGGCCCACATGTCGACCTTCTCCAAGGCGGCGCCGTTCATCGACGCGCCGTTCCTGTTCCGCGACCTCGCGCACTGGAACAAGGTGCTCGACGCCGACCTGCTCAGGCCGGTGGCCGACGAGATCGCGCAGAAGGCCGACGTCATGCTGATCGGCTACGCCGGCGGCGGCGTCCGCAACATCTTCATCAACAAGCCGATGAGCACGCTGGCCGAGATCAAGGGTCTCAAGGTCCGCGTCCAGGGCGCCCCGATCTGGTCGAAGACCTTCGCCGCGGCCGGCATGGCGCCGACCGTGATCGCCTACAACGAGGTCTACAACGCGATCCAGAACAACGTCATCTCGGCCGGCGAGAACGAGGCGGCCGGCGTCGAGTCGATGAAGTTCTACGAGGTCGCGCCCAACCTCGCGATGACCGAGCACGCCATCACGATCCGGCCGATCTGCTTCTCGGGCAAGACCTTCAAGGGCCTGCCCAGGGACCTGCAGGACGCCGTCGCGAAGGCCGGCAAGGAAGCCGGCGCCTACGGCCGGCAGGTCGAGAGCGGCGAGGATGCCGAGAAGCTGGCGGCGCTGGAGAAGGCGGGCAAGCTCAAGCGCATTCCCTTCAAGGACCGCGCCGAGATGAAGAAGCTGGTCGACCCGGTGATGGCGGCCTACGCCAAGGAGATCGGCGCCGACGCGATCTACGCGAAGATCGTCGCGCTGAACTGAGACGGGGCGGCGCGGCGGGATCCCGGGTCCTGCCGCGCCGTTGCCGCCTCTCGTCCCGGCCGTCCGTGCTTCGTGGGGTTCCATGACCGAGTCCGAGTCCGCGCCGCTCACGCCGTGGCGGCGGTTCACCGCCGCCTACGCGCAGTTGCTGACGATCCTGATGGCGGCGACGGTGGCGATCCTGATCGTGCCGGTGACGCTGCAGATCGTCTCCCGCTACACCGCGCTGATCCCGTCCTACATCTGGACCGAGGAAATGGCGCGCTTCCTGTTCATCTGGATGGTGATGATCGGGGCCATGATCGGGGTGCGCGAGAGCAGCCACTTCGAGGTCGACGTCTGGCCGACCCTGTCGCGTCGTGGCGAGGCGGCGGTGCGCCTCGTCGCGCGGCTCGGCACGCTCGTCCTCGCCCTGGTGTTCGTCTGGGCGGGCACCGAGTTCACCCGCTTTGCCTGGTACCGCACCTCCGAGCTGGCCGACCTGCCGCTGTGGCTGATCCACGTCGCCTGGCCGGTCACCGGCGTCACCTGGATCGTGTTCCTGGGCGAGCAGTTCGTCGACGAGGCCCGCACCCTGGTCGGCAGGAGGGCCTCGTGACCGGCGCGATGTTCTCGGCCGGCGAGGCCGCCTCGATCCTGTTCGGCGGGTTCTTCCTGCTGCTGGTGCTGCGCGTGCCGGTGGCGGTGGCGCTCGGGTTGGCCTGCCTGCCGCTGGCCTGGCTGGAGCCGCGGCTCGGGCCGATGATGATCGTCCAGGAGACGTTCAACGCCTACAACTCGTTCATCCTCCTGGCGGTGCCGTTCTTCCTGCTGACCGCCAACCTGATGGGGGTCGGCGGCATCACCGACCGGCTGGTGGCGCTGTCGCGCGCGCTGGTCGGCAGCTGGCCCGGATCGCTGGCCCAGATCAACGTCGTGCTGTCGGTGTTCTTCGCCGGCATTTCCGGCTCGTCGACGGCCGACGCCGCCAGCCAGAGCAAGATCTTCATCGATGCCCAGACCAAGGAGGGCTACGACCTGTCCTTCTCGATCGCCATCACCGCCGTCTCGGCGGTGCTGGCGGTGATCATCCCGCCCTCGATCCTGATGATCGTGTGGGGCGGCCTGATCTCGACCTCGATCGGCGCCCTCTACCTCGCCGGCGTGGTGCCCGGCCTGCTGATCGCGGGGGCGCAGATGGCGACGGTGCACGTCTACGCGGTGCGGCGCGGCTACCCGACCTACCCGCGCGAGGGTTTCCGCCAGCTGCTGTGCTCGATCTGGGTCTCGCTGCCCGCCCTGCTGACGCCGGTGATCATCGTCGGCGGCATCCTCGCGGGCTGGTTCACGGCCACCGAGTCGGCCTGCGTGGCCGTGCTCTACTCGGCGGTGCTGTCGATCTTCGCCTACCGCGCCATGGGCATGAAGGAGCTCTACCGCGCCCTGGTCGACACCGGCCGGCTCGCCTCGGTGGCGCTGTTCTGCGTCGGCACCGCCTCGGCCTTCGGCTGGCTGCTCGCCTACTACCGCATCCCGCAGGAGCTGCTGGCCAACGTCGCCGGCTGGGGCATGGGGCCGATCGGGGTCGGCTTCTTCATCGCCTTCGTCTTCCTCGTGGTCGGCTGCTTCCTCGACGCCATCCCGGCGATCGTGATCGTCGGCACGGTGCTGCAGCCGCTCGCGGCCTCGGTCGACATGAACCCGGTGCACTTCGCCATCGTGTCGATCGTGTCTCTGGCCTTCGGCCTGGTCACGCCGCCCTACGGCCTCTGCCTGATGATCGCCTGCGCGGTCGCCGGGGTGCGCCTGCGCTACGCGCTGAAGGACACGGTGATCATGCTGGTGCCGATGCTGCTGGTGCTGGTGGCGATGATCCTGTGGCCGGACGTGGCGCTGTTCCTGCCGCGGCTGCTCGCACCCGACCTGCTGAAGTAGTCAGGGCAGGCTGCGGGCACGCTCGAACGCCGCCGTGAAGTTGGGCGGCGTGTCGGGACGGCAGGGCAGCGGCCGCTTCGGATCGGGGTCCTCGATGAAGGCGTCGCGCAGCCGCGCGGCGCAGGAATCCTGGACCACGACGCCGTGGCCCTGGCCGCGGAAGGTGACGTGGCGCGACGACGACAGCGTCTTGGCGGCCTCGCGCGCCCACGACGGCGGCGTCAGCCAGTCGAAGGTGCCGCTCAGCAGCAGCGTCGGCACCGCCGACCTGACCGGCTGGCGCTCGGCCGCCGGCGCCGGCGCCACCCGCCACACCGGGCAGAAGGCCGGCGACTTCGAGGTCCTGGCGTTGAGGCCGTAGACGCCGCTGGCGTCGATCTGGCGACGACGGGCGGCGCGGTCGACCGCCGACCAGGTCTCGCGGCACTCGATGCTGTTGTACAGCCCGTCGAACTGCTGCGCGTTCTGCTCGAGCAGCCCGCCGTCGCTGGTCTCGAGGTCCTCGGCGAACAGCTTGAGCAGGCGCACGTCCTTGCGCTGCAGCGCTGCCACCGTCTCCGGAATCAGGGCGACCTCGCCCTCGCGCATCATGTGCAGCAGCACCATCAGCAGCTTGGTGCCGTCGATCTTCACCGGCTGCGGCCCGTCCTCGAGCTGCAGCGTCAGGTCGACCGGCCGCGCGTTGGCGGCCTCGATCGCGCCCTCGACCGTCGCCCTGAGGTCGGGATGGCGCTCGCGGCACAGCGGGTCGGCGGCGCAGTCGGCGTACAGGCGCTCGAACGCGCGCTTCACGATCTCGGCCTCGTTCTGCTCGCCGTTGACCTGCGGCGGGTAGACGCCGTCGAGCACCGCCGCGCGCACCAGGTCGGGATGGCGCCGCATCACCTCGAGCGCCCAGCGCGTGCCGTAGGAGACGCCGTAGATGTTGATCCTCGACTGGCCCATCGCGGCGGCGAGGTCGGCGACGTCGTCGGCCAGGGCCGGCGTGCTGTACTGGCCGAGGTCGATCTTGCGGCGGTCGAGGCCGGCGCGGCAGCGCGTCAGGATCTCGCGCTCCTGCTCCTCGGTGACGGCACGGCGGCGCGCCTTGGCCGGCTCGGTGCGCGGCCCGAAGCAGTCGAGGTTGGGGGTCGAGCCGCCGGCGCCGCGCTGGCTCACGATCACGACGTCGCGCTTGCGCCGGATGTTGGCGGTCTCGTTCCACCAGTCGCCCTCGGCCAGTGCGTCGGCGCCGGGCGCGGTGGCGACCAGCGGCGCGTCGCCCGGCCCGCCCGACAGGTAGAACATCGGCTCGGCGCCGGCCGTGCGCTTGGCCTTGAGCACCGCGACCTTGAGCTTGATCTCGCGGCCGTCGGGCTGCTCGCGGTTCTCGGGCACGGTCAGGACGAAGCACTCGACGCGGTCGCCGCGCGGCGCCTTGAAGCTGCAGCGCTCGCGCTCCAGCCGCGACGCCGCCAGTGCCGCCGGCGCGGCCATGGAGGCCGCCAGCAGCAGCAGGCAGATCGCCCATCCGCGGTTCGACCATGCGCGCGCCATGGACTCTTTTTGCCACATCGGGGCTTGTGAGGGCATGAAGTAATTCATTGGATGGGACCGGTGGAACGCCTTGTGCCGCCCCCGGGTTCGCCGCAAATAGGCCGCCATGACCTCCCGTTCCTACTGGACCGCCGTGTGGTGCGGCTTCCTCGTCCTCACCATCGGCCTCGGCGTGCGCCAGAGCTTCGGCATCTTCCTGAAGCCGGTCTCGGCCGAGCTGAACGTCGGCCGCGAACTGTTCTCCTTCGGCACCGCCCTGTCGATGCTGGTTATGGGCGCCGTGGCGCCGCTGTCGGGCCGGCTGTGCGACCGCTACGGCTCGGCCATCACCATCGCCGGCGGCGGCGTCATCTACGTCGCGGGCATGGTGGTCACCGCCGTCATGCACGACGGCTTCATGCTGATCCTCGGCAACCTGCTGGTCGGCATCGGCCTGTCGGCGGCCTCGTTCGGCCCGGTGCTGGGCGTGATCCTGCGCGTCGCGCCGCCCGCCAAGCAGGCGCTGGCGGTCGGCCTGTGCTCGGCCGGCGGCTCGTTCGGCCAGTTCTTCATCGTGCCGCTGGCGGCGGTGCTGCAGGGCTATTTCGGCGACTGGCGCCCGACCATGTGGGCGCTGACCGCGCTGGCGGTCCTCATGATCCTGCTCGCCGCCGGCCTCAACGACAGCCAGCAGATCGCCGCCAACCGGCGGGCGGGCGGCGGCGGCCAGAGCGCCGGCCAGGCGCTGTCGGAGGCGTTCGGCCAGCGCAGCTACGTGCTGCTGGTGATCGGCTACTTCGTCTGCGGCTTCCACGTCGCCTTCGTCGGCGGCCACCTGCCGGCCTACATCTCGGACAAGGGCATCGGCCTGTCGCTGTTCGGGGTCCAGCTGTCGCCGGCCGAGCTCGGCGGCTGGGCGATCGGCATGGTCGGCCTGTTCAACATCGCCGGCACCATCCTGTGGAGCTCGATGGGCGCGCGCCACAAGCGCAAGAACCTGCTGGCGCTGCTCTACCTGCTGCGCTCGGCGGTGTTCCTGGCCTTCGTGCTGGCGCCGGTCTCGGCCGCCTCGGTCCTGGCGTTCGCCGCCGCGCTCGGCTTCCTGTGGCTGGGCACGGTGCCGCTGACCACGGCGCTGGTCGGCTACATCTTCGGGCCGGTGCACCTCACCATGCTGAACGGCATCGTGTTCTTCGGCCACCAGGTCGGCAGCTTCTTCGGCGGCTGGGGCGGCGGCCGGCTGTTCGACCTGCAGGGCAACTACGACACGATGTGGTGGATCGCCATCGGGCTGGGCGTGCTGTCGGCGATGCTGCACTGGCCGATCGTCGAGGAGCGGCTGCAGCGCCCGGCCGCGCCGCTGCCGCAGCCGGCATGACCTCGGCCTGGCGGTCCCCGATCGTCTGGGTCCCGGCCGCCGCGGTGGCGGCGGCCGCGCTGCTGTCGTTCGTGCTGTGGGGCCTGAACGGCCCGGCCTACCTGCTCGACCTCGTGGCGGCGTACTGCCTCTGACGCGCTAGAGAACGAACTTCGACAGATCGGCGTCCTTGGCCAGGGTGCCGACGCGCTCGCGGACGTAGGCGGCGTCGATGTCGATCTTGTGGCCGGGGCGGTCCGAGGCGGTGAAGCTGATCTCCTCGAGCAGCTTCTCCATCACCGTGTGCAGGCGGCGGGCGCCGATGTTCTCGACCGTCTGGTTGATGTCGGCCGACAGCCGCGCCAGCTCGTCGATCGACTCGTCCCTGAAATCCAGCTCGACCTTCTCGGTCGCCATCAGCGCCTTGTACTGCTTGACCAGGCTGGCCTCGGGCTCGGTCAGGATGCGCTTGAAGTCGTCCTGGGTCAGCGACGCCAGGCTGACGCGGATCGGCAGGCGGCCCTGCAGCTCGGGCAGCATGTCGGACGGCTTGGACAGGTGGAAGGCGCCGGAGCAGATGAACAGCACGTGGTCGGTCTTCACCGGGCCGTGCTTGGTGTTGACCGTCGTGCCCTCGATCAGCGGCAGCAGGTCGCGCTGCACGCCCTCGCGGCTGACGTCGCCGCCGCCGCGGAACTCGCTGCGCGCCGTGATCTTGTCGATCTCGTCGATGAACACGATGCCGTTCTGCTCGACCGACTCGCGGGCCTCGCGCACCACCCGTTCCTGGTCGAGCAGCTTGTCGCTCTCCTCGCGCATCAGCGTCTCGTGGGATTCGGCGACCGTCATCTTGCGCTTCTTCGTGCGCCCGCCGAACGCCTTGCCCAGCATGTCGCCGATGTTGATCATGCCGACCGACGCGCCGGGCTGGCCCGGCACCTCGAACGACATCGGCGCGCCCTGGTCGGCGACCTCGACCTCGATCTCGCGGTCGTTCAGTTCGCCGGCGCGCAGCTTGTGGCGGAAGCGCAGGCGCGTCTCCTCGCTGGCGTTGGTGCCGCACAGCGCGTCGATCACGCGGTCCTCGGCGGCCAGCTCGGCCTTGGCGCGGACCTCCTTGCGCAGCCGCTCGCGCGCCATGTCGATCGACACTTCCATGAGGTCGCGCGCGATCTGCTCGACGTCGCGGCCGACATAGCCGACCTCGGTGAACTTGGTCGCCTCGACCTTGAGGAACGGCGCGTCGGCCAGCTTGGCCAGCCGGCGCGCGATCTCGGTCTTGCCGCAGCCGGTCGGCCCGATCATCAGGATGTTCTTGGGCAGCACCTCCTCGCGCAGCGCCTCGGGCAGCTGCAGGCGGCGCCAGCGGTTGCGCAGCGCGATCGCCACGGCGCGCTTGGCCTCCTGCTGGCCGACGATGTGCTTGTCGAGCTCGGAGACGATCTCGCGGGGGGAAAAGTCGTTGCTCATGGCGATCAAAGCTTCTCGATGACGAGATTGTGGTTGGTGTAGACGCAGATGTCGGCGGCGATGCCCATCGCCTTGCGCGCGATCGCCTCGGCGTCCATGCCCTCGACGTCGATCAGCGCCCGCGCCGCCGACAGCGCGTAGTTGCCGCCCGAGCCGATCGCGATGATGCCGCCCTCCGGCTCGAGCACGTCGCCCGAGCCCGACAGCAGCAGCGACACTTCCTTGTCGGCCACCGCCATCATCGCCTCGAGCCGGCGCAGGTAGCGGTCGGTGCGCCAGTCCTTGGCCAGCTCGATGCAGGCGCGCAGCAGCTGGCCGGGATGGCGCTCGAGCTTGGCCTCGAGCCGCTCGAACAGGGTGAAGGCGTCGGCGGTCGAGCCGGCGAAGCCGGCGAGGATGCCGCCGCCGCCCAGCCGGCGCACCTTCTTGGCGTTGCCCTTGACGATGGTCGGTCCCATCGAGACCTGGCCGTCGCCAGCCATGACCAGCTGCCCGCCCTTGCGGACCGAGAGGATCGTGGTGGCGTGCCACCCGGGCGAGGCGGAACCGGAAGAGGCCGGGTTTTCGGAGGAAAGCATCCGCCGTAGATAGTGATTTGGGCCGCCGAATCAATCGGATCCGGTGTCCCCGGAGGCCGTGCTAACCTCCCCCGATGACGCCCGAGAATTCCATCGTCGTGGTCGGGGCCGGCGTCGTCGGCGCCGCCACCGCCCGCAGCCTGCAGCGCGAGGGCCGCCGCGTCACCCTGGTCGACAGCGACGAGCCCGGCCGCGCCACCTCGTTCGGCAACGCCGGCTTCATCGCCATCGACCACGTGCTGCCGCTGGCGCGGCCATCGACGCTGAAGAAGATCCCGCAGATGCTGATGGACCGGAACGGGCCGCTGACCGTTCACCCGCCCAGCATCCCGAAGCTGCTGCCGTGGATGGCGCGGTTCGCGGTGGCCTCGGCCAGCGCCGCCGAGGTGCGCAAGGGCGTCGACGCGTTCGGGCCGCTGATGGCCGAGGCCAACATCGCGTGGAAGGCCGAGATCCAGGCCTCGGGGCTGGGCGAGCTGTTCCGCTCGCAGGGCATGCTCTACGTCTACGAGAGCGAGCAGGCCTTTCTCGACGGCGCCGACGAGCGCGACCTGCAGAAGGCCAAGGGCACCGAGTTCGAGATCGTCGACGGCAACGGCGCGCGCGCGCTCGCGCCCGGCCTCAGCCCGCACATCGTGCGCGGCGTCTACTACGGCCACGGCATGCACACCATCAACCCGTACCGCGTGGTCGCGACCCTGGCCGAGCGCTTCGTGGCCGAGGGCGGCACGATCGTGCGCGGCCGCGTGCGCGGCTTCGCGCGCGACGGCCAGCGCGTCACCGCGGTCGAGCTGACTGATCGGTCGCTGCCGGCCGAGGCGGTGGTGATCGCCGCCGGCCGCGCCTCGGGCGAGCTGACGCGGCTGCTCGGCTTCAACGCGCCGCTGGTCGCCGAGCGCGGCTACCACGTCATGCTGCAGCCCGACAACGTGCGCTTCACCATGCCGGTGAGCCCGTCCGAGCGCGGCTTCTTCATCACGCCGATGCAGGAGGGCCTGCGCGTCGCCGGCACGGTCGAGCTGGCGGCGCCGCACCAGCCGCCGTCGTGGCACCGCGCCGACCTGCTGGTCCGCCACCTGCGCGACATCTTCCCCGGCGTCGGCGGGCCGGAGATCAGCCGCTGGATCGGCGAGCGGCCGTCGCTGCCCGACTTCCGGCCGGCGATCGGCCGGGCGCCGCGGCTGGCCAACGTCTACTGCGGCTACGGCCACCAGCATGTCGGCCTGACCCTGGCCACCGCCACCGGCCGCCTGATCGCGCGGCAGATGGCCGGCGAGTCCCTGCCCGAGGCCCTGGCGGCCTGCGATCCCGGGCGCTTCGGCTAGTTTTTATCCGGGCGATATTGACGGGCGCACGCCCGTAAGGCATATATTCGCCCGGATAAAAATATGAACAGTTCCCCCACCTGTACCGCCTTCGCGGGCGACCGGCGCATCGCCGCCGGGCCGCCCACCACCGTCGTCGTGGCGCTGCGTCGCCACCGCGACGACCACCCCGACATGCCGGTGCTGGTGTTCGACGACGCCACCGGCCACGGCATCGACTTCGACCTCGGCGACAGCGATGCCGCCGCGCTCGAGCGCCTCGCCGTCCATCCCGTCTACGGCGCGCCCTTGTCCGCCACGCCGGCCGCCCCGCGCGGGCGCGGCCGGCCCAGGCTGGGCGTGGTGGCGCGCGAGGTCACCCTGCTGCCGCAGCACTGGGACTGGCTGGCGACCCAGCCCGGCGGCGCCTCGGTGACGCTGCGCCGGCTGGTCGACGCCGCCCGCCGGGTCGGGCCGGACCCGGCGAAGCGGGCGCGCGAGGCCGCCTACCGCTTCATGGCCGCGATCGCCGGCAACGCCAGCGGCTACGAGGAAGCGACGCGCGCCCTGTTCGCGGGCGATCGCGCGCGCTTCGAGGCGCTGGTCGCGAGCTGGCCGGCGGACATCCGCGACCACGCGCTCGTCCTGGCGCGGGAGGGCCTGGCATGAGACCGCTGCTGCACATGGTTTGCGGCGGCGTCGGCGCCGGCAAGACCACCCATGCCCGCAAGCTCGCCGACGAGATCGGCGGCCTGCGCTTCTCGATCGACGAGTGGATGACCGGCCTGTTCGGTCCCGACAGCCCGCAGCCGCCGCAATGGGGCTGGGTGGTCGAACGGGTGCGGCGCTGCGAGACCCGCATCGTCGCGCAGGCGCTCGACGCGGCGCGGCGCGGCGTGCCCTCCGTGCTCGACCTGTCGTTCCTGCGCCGCGACGACCGGCGCCGTCTCGCCGAGCAGGCCGACGCAGCCGGGGTCGGCGTGGCGCTGCACTTCCTCGACGTCCCGGTCGACGAACGCTGGCGCCGCGTCGCCGCGCGCAACGCCCTGCAGGGCGAGACCTTCTCGCTGGTGGTGCCGCGCCCGATCTTCGACTTCGTCGAGTCGATGTTCGAGCCGCCGGGCGAGGACGAACTGGCAAATCATCCCGTCATCCCGACCGAAGCCTCGCGCAGCGAGGCGTAGCGGAGGGACCTTTTCTCCACGACTTGCCGACTGCCGATCGAAGCAAGGTCTCTCCGCTCGGGCCCTCGGCCCTCGGTCGAGATGACGGTGGTGGCTACCCGTACTGCAACAACGTCTCGCCGTTGGCGCGCAGCCAGCTGCGCGGCTCGGCCATCGGGCCGTCGCACAGCGCCTCGGCCAGGGTCCAGAAGCGCGCGCTGTGGTTGAGGTGGACGAGGTGGGCGACCTCGTGCGCCACGAGGTAGTCGAGCACGGGGGGCGGCGCGAACACCAGCCGCCACGAGAACGACAGGCCGCCGTCGGGACCGCAGCTGCCCCAGCGCGAGCGGCTGTCGCGCAGGCTGATGCGCTTCACCGGGCGCTCGACGCGGCCGGCCTTGACCTGCACCAGCGGCACCAGCTGGCCGCGCAGCTCGGCCGTCAGCCAGTCGCGCAGCCGTCGCGGCAGGTGCTCGGGCTGGCCGGCGACGTGGATCTCGCCGTCCTCGCGCCACACCGTGCCACGGCGGTCGGCGCGGTGGCGGATGCGGTGCGGCACGCCGAACAGCGGCACCTCGGCGCCGTCGACGAACGGCCGCCGCTGCGGCAGGCGCTTGAGGCGGGCGGCGATCCAGCCGGCCTGGGCGTTGGCGAAGCCGACCGCGGTGCCGCGCGCCATGCGCAGCGGCGCGGTCAGCAGGATGCGGCGGTGGGCGACGTCGACGCGCAGCGAGACGCGGCGCGCCCGGGCGCTGCGCACGAAGGTGACGGGCAGGATATCGCCGGCATGAGCAATGCTCAGTTGCTCGGGCTCGGGCGCCTCTCTAGGCAGGATGAAACGCAACAGGCCGCCGGACACCGCCATGCCGGCGATCATACACCAGGGATGGCCCACCGTGACCCTCGACATCGCGCGCCTGCGCGCCGAAACACCCGGCTGCGCCCACGTCCTGCACCTCAACGCCGCCGGCTCGGCGCTGCCCAGCCAGCGCACGCTCGACGCCACCATCGGCCACCTGCGGCGCGAGGCCGAGATCGGCGGCTACGAGGCCGCCGCCGAGGCCGAGGCCGAGCTCGAGGGCTTCTACCCGGCCGCGGCCCGGCTGATCGGCGCCGCGCCCGACGAGATCGCCTTCGTCGAGAACGCGACCCGCGCCTGGGACCTCGCCTTCTACTCGCTCGCGTTCCAGCCCGGCGACCGCATCCTCACCTGCCGCAGCGAGTACTCGTCGAACTACATCTCCTACCTGCAGGTGGCGAGAAAGACCGGCGCCGAGATCGTGGTGGTGCCCGACGATCGCCACGGCCAGATCGACGTCGCGGCGCTGGAAGCCATGATCGACGCGCGCACGAAGCTGGTCTCGATCAGCCACGTGCCGACCCAGGGCGGGCTGGTGCAGCCGGCCGAGGCGGTCGGCAAGATCGCGCACGATCGCGGCGTGATGTACCTGCTCGACGCCTGCCAGTCGGTCGGCCAGCTGCCCGTGAACGTCGATGCCCTCCACTGCGACTTCCTGTCGGTCACCGGGCGCAAGTACCTGCGCGGCCCGCGCGGCACCGGTTTCCTCTACGCCCGCAGGCGCAGCACCGCGCACATCGAGCCGCTGCTGCTCGACAACCACGCCGCGAAGTGGACCGGCGACGACGAGTACACCGTGCGCGCCGACGCGCGGCGGTTCGAGAACTGGGAGCGCTACTTCGCCGGCGTGATCGGCCTCAAGGTCGCGCTCGACCAGGCCAACGAACTCGGCATCGACGCGATCTGGGCGCGGCTGCGCACGCTGGCCGACGGGCTGCGCGCGCGGCTGGCGACCGTGAAGGGCGTGACGCTGACCGACCTCGGCCAGCTGAAGGGCGCGATCGTGACCTTCGCGGTCGACGGCCACGACCACGCCGGGCTGAAGGCGGCGCTGCGGGCGCAGGCGATCAACGTCACGGTCTCGACCCGGTTCTCCTCGCGGCTCGACCTCGTGGGCCGCGGCCTCGAGGACGTGATGCGCGCCTCGGTGCACGTCTACAACACCGAGGAAGAGCTCGACCGGTTCGTTGCCGCGCTGGCGAAAAGCATCGCCTGACTCGAGAGGTCCCTACTCCGCCGCCTCGACCTTGAGGCCGATCGGGCAGCTGACGCCGGTGCCGCCCAGCCCGCAGTAGCCGCCCGGGTTCTTGGCCAGGTACTGCTGGTGGTAGTCCTCGGCGTAGTAGAACGTCGGCGCGTCGATGATCTCGGTGGTGATGGCGCCGTAGCCCTTGCCCGCCAGCGCCCGCTGGAAGGTCGCGCGCGACGCCTCGGCCGCCGCCTTCTGTTGCGCCGAGAAGGTGTAGATGCCGGAGCGGTACTGGGTGCCGACGTCGTTGCCCTGGCGCATGCCCTGGGTCGGGTCGTGGTTCTCCCAGAACACCTTGAGCAGCGCCTCGTAGGACGTCTTCGCCGGGTCGAACCACACCATCACCACCTCGTTGTGGCCGGTGTAGCCGGAGCAGACTTCCTCGTAGGTCGGGTTGGGGGTCAGGCCGGCGGCGTAGCCGACCGCGGTGGCGTAGACGCCCGGCGCCTCCCAGAACTTGCGCTCGGCGCCCCAGAAACAGCCCATGCCGAACATCGCGCCCTCGAGCCCGGCCGGGAACGGCGGCTGCAGGCGGTTGCCGTTCACGAAGTGCTGCGTCGGCACGGCGAAGGCCGGTCGGTCGCGGCCGGGCAGCGCCCGGTCGGCGGTCGGCATTTCTACTTTCTTGCGGAGATACTGCCACATGGCGGTGCTTCCCTTGCTTGCGCCGGAGTTGCTTTCACGCCGTGCCAATATGGCCATACAATGCCGGCGAATCGAGGGGGAGCGCCGGGAGATGCCAGTCTTTTTCGTGTGCGCGGGCCTGCTGGGCCTGCTGGGCGTGGCGCTCACGCTGCAGGTCGGCCGGCTGCGCGGCCAGAAGCGCATCAACCTGGGCGACGGCGGCGATCCCGAGATGATCGCGGCGATCCGTGCCCACGGCAACTTCGTCGAGTTCACGCCGCTGCTGCTGCTGCTGATCTACATGGCCAGCGACTTCCACGGCTTTCGCGTCACCGCCATCCTGTCGGTGGTCCTTCTGGTGGCGCGCGTGCTGCACGCCGGCGGCATGCTGGGGCTGATCCCGAAGGGCCGGCTGCTGGGCGCGGTGCTGACCACGCTGCTGCTGCTGGTGGTCTCGGCCCTGCTCGTCTACGCCGGCCTCGGCCTGCAGCAGTTCTGAGGTCGCGGTCGCGCCGCCGATGGGCGAGCCCGTCACCGTCCCGCTCTGGCTGTTCGTCGCGCTGGTCGCGTTCGCGGCCTGGTCGCTGCTCGACCGGCTGCTGATCCCGAGCGGGCGCTGGTTCGTGCGCCGCCGGCTCAACCGGCTGATCGACCGCGTCAACCAGCGGCTCGACGTCGAGATCAAGCCGTTCCAGCTGACCAAGCGGCAGGTGCTGATCGACCGGCTGGTCTACGACCCCCAGGTCGTGGCGGCGGCCAACGAGCATGCCCGCGCGACCGGCCAGCCGCGCGAGGTCGCGATGGAAGAGGTCCGCCGCTACGCCCGCGAGATCGTCCCGACCTTCAACGCCTACGTCTACTTCCGCATCGGCTACTCGATCGCCCGCGCCGTGGCGCGCTTCCTCTACCGCGTCCGGCTGGGCTTCGCCGACGAGCGCACGCTGGCCGGCGTCGCGCCGGGCACCACCGTGGTGTTCGTGATGAACCACCGCAGCAACATGGACTACGTGCTGGTCGCGTTCCTCGCCGCCGAGCGAACGGCGCTGTCCTACGCCGTCGGCGAGTGGGCGCGGATCTGGCCGCTGCAGCAGCTGGTGCGCTCGATGGGCGCCTACTTCGTGCGCCGCAACTCCAACAACCCGGTCTATCGCCGCGTGCTCGAACGCTACGTCCACATGGCCACCGAGGCCGGCGTGGCGCAGGCGATGTATCCCGAGGGCGGCCTGTCGCGCGACGGCCGGCTGCGCGAGCCGCGGCTCGGCCTGTTCGACTACATGCTGAAGTCGTTCGACCCGGCCTCGGGCCACGACATCGTGTTCGTGCCGGTGGCGCTGAACTACGACCGCGTGCTCGAGGACCGGACGCTGCTGCGCGGCCTCGACCCCGAGGCCGGTCGCGTCGGCTTCGCCGCGGCGGCGCGCACCGCGCTGGCGTTCTGGGCCAGCCAGGTCGGCCTGATGCTGCGCGGCCGCTGGTACCGCTTCGGCTATGCCTGCGTGAACTTCGGCGCGCCGGTCTCGGCCCGCGCCTGGCTGGCGGCCGACGCCGCCGCCCACGGCGGCGCCGGCGACCTGCGCGGCCTCGACCACGATGCCCGCTTCGCGGTGGTCGGGCGGCTGGCGCGCGACCTGATGGACGGGATCGCCCGGCTGGTGCCGGTACTGCCGGTGTCGCTGCTGGCCACGGTGCTGCTCGAGTCCGAGCGGCCGCTCGACGAGCTCGAGCTCAAGGAGCGGGCCGGTGCGCTGATCCGTCATTTCGAGGAGCGCGGTGCGCGGCTCTACCTGCCGCGCGACGACCGCGACTACGCCTTCCATGTCGGCCTGCGCATGCTGGCGCTGCGCCGGCTGGTCGAGGAGACGGGCGGCCTGTTCGCCGCGGCGGCAACCGAGCGTCCGGTCCTCGCGTACTACGCCAACGCCATCGCCCACCTGCGCTGAGTCATGCCTCGATGAACCTGCCCGCCATCCTCTGGAACATCGCGGTCTCGGCCGGCACCGGCTTCTTCACCAACCGGCTGTCGACCTCGGCGGCGGCGATGGCCTTCTACACGATGTTCGCGATCGGCCCGATCATGATCTTCTCGATCGCCATCGCCGAGCCGATCGTCGGCCGCCTGATGGCGCAGCAGGCGGTGTTCGACGCCCTCGGCACGGTGCTGACGCCCGACCAGCTGGTCGGCATCCGCCGCTTCGCCTCGCAGGACCTGTTCAGCGGCGGCGGCGTGGCGGCGCTGATCGGCGCCGTGGTGCTGATCTATACCGGCAGCCGCGTGTTCGTCGAACTCGACGACGGCATCAACGCGATCTGGCACACGCCGCCGTCGCACAGCCGCCAGCCGACGAGCGCGCTGCACCCGGTGATCGCCAGCCTGCAGTCGCGGCTGGTCGCGCTGATGCTGATGGTGGTGCTGGGCCTGCTGCTGATCGCGGTCATCCTGGCCAGCGTGCTGCTGTCGGCCTACGCCGGCGCGCTCGAGCGCTTCCCGGTGCTGGGCCAGTGGATCGGCCCGGCGATCTCGGGCTTCGTCCACTACGGCCTGCTCTCGGTGTTCTTCACCCTGATCTACAAGTGGCTGCCGAGCGGCAGCGTGTCGTGGCGCTACGCGCTGATCGGCGGCCTCGTGAACGCGCTGCTGTTCGCCGCCGGCAACCGCGCCCTGGTGCTGTACTTCGAGTTCACGAAGATCGCCTCGGCGTTCGGCGCCACCGCCGGCTTCGCCGCGATCATGGTATGGATGTACTGGACCTCGCTCACCATCCTGGTCGGCGCCCAGGTCGGCCGCTCGACCCGTGACGTGCTGATCCAGGAGCGCGCGCGGGAAATGGTCGAGGGAGATCTCTAGAACATCGTCGCGAGGACGCGGTCCGGCGGCTTGTGGCCGTCGGCGAAGGTCTTGATGTTGATCAGCACCTTCTCGCCCATGTCGATGCGGCCCTCGAGCGTGGCCGAGCCCATGTGCGGCAGCAGCACCACGCGCTCGAGCTCGAGCAGCTTGGGGTTGATCTGCGGCTCGTGCTCGTAGACGTCGAGGCCGGCGCCGCCGAGCTCGCCCGCCTTGAGCATGCGCACCATCGCGTTCTCGTCGATGATCTCGCCGCGCGCGGTGTTGACGATGATCGCCGTCGGCTTCATCAGCTTCAGCCGCCGCGCCGACAGCAGGTGGAAGGTCGCCGGCGTGTGCGGGCAGTTCACCGACACGATGTCCATGCGCGCCAGCATCTGGTCGAGGCTCTCCCAGTAGGTCGCCTCGAGCTCGCGCTCGACGTCGGGGTGCAGCCGCTTGCGGTTGTGGTAGTGGATCGCCAGCCCGAAGCCGCGGGCGCGCCGCGCCAGCGCCTGGCCGATGCGGCCCATGCCGACGATGCCCATGCGCTTGCCGAGCAGGCGGGCGCCGAGCATCGCGGTCGGGCTCCAGCCGGTCCACTGGCCGGCCCGGACCAGCCGCTCGCCCTCGCCCAGCCGCCGCGCCGTCGCAAGCACCAGCGCCATGGTCATGTCGGCGGTGTCCTCGGTCAGCACGCCCGGCGTGTTGGTCACGGTGATGCCGCGCTGGCGCGCGGTGTCGAGGTCGATGTGGTCGACGCCGGTGCCGAACGAGGCGATCAGCTTGAGGTTGGGGCCGGCCTGGCTCAGCACCCGGCTGTCGATCCGGTCGGTCACGGTCGGCACCAGCACGTCGGCGGTACGCACCGCCTCGACCAGCTGGGCGGCGGTCAGCGGCTTGTCGTCGGCGTTGAGGCGCGTGTCGAACAGCTCCATCAACCGCGTCTCGATCGCTTCCGGCAGCTTCCGGGTGACGATCACGAGCGGCTTCTTCTTGGAACTGGACGGCATGTGATCGGGTACCGGGGGCAGGAGGAGTGTCAGCCCGATTAGCAACACCGGGCGCGATTTGTCCAGCCATGCGCCCCTTCGGCCCACGCGACGGAAAAGCACGCCGATTCAAACACTTGTCGCCCGATGCAGAGATTTAAGGTATCTTTGTGTCGATGCGAATTCTTCGGCTGGTCCGGCTTTTGGCGTGCCTGGCGCCCGTGGTGGCCCTTTGCCTGGCCGGCGGCGGCGTGGCGCGGGCCGCCGACACGCCCGGCGCGACCCAGCGCAAGGGCTCCGGCCTGCCGATCCCGCGCTTCGCCTCGCTGCGCTCCGACGAGGTCAACGTCCGCACCGGCCCGGGCTCGCGCTACCCGATCGAGTGGGTGTTCAAGCGCAAGACCATGCCGGTCGAGATCGTCGCCGAGTTCGAGAACTGGCGGAAAATCCGCGACTGGCAGGGCGCCAGCGGCTGGGTCCACCAGAGCCTGCTGACCGGCAAGCGCACCTTCATCATCCCGGCCCGGCAGGCGCCCCTGCTCAAGACCCCGTCCAGCTCGGCCGAGGTCGTGGCCAGGCTCGATCCCGAGGTCATGGGCGAAATCCGCTCCTGTGCCGGCGACTGGTGCCGGGTCAAGGTCAGCGGCGTCTCCGGCTGGATCGAGCGCACCGGCATGTGGGGCGTCTACAAGTCCGAACCGATCAACTAGCGGCGGGCCATGAGCGGGTCTGGCGGCCCGCCCCGCCGCGGCCTAGAACACGCGATGTGACCCACGCCGTCAGCCTGACCTACGCCCGCTACGAGCACATGTCGCCCACGGCCGTGGTCCTGGCGACGCTGCTGCACGTCGCGGTCGCGGCCGCGCTGTTCATGGTCTCGCCGCTGCGCCCGGTCGACACCACGCCCGACGCCATCGAGGTCACCCTCGACGCCCCGCCGCCGCCGGCCGAGACCCAGGCCGAAACCCCGGCCCCGGCCGAGCCGTCTCCGCCGCAGGCCGCCGCGCCCCCGGCCCCGCCGCCGCCCGCCGCCTCCCCGGCGCCGGTGCCGCCGGCGCCGCCGGTTCGGCTGGGCCTCGCCCCGGTCGGCCCCAGCCAGGACCGCAAGCAGCCGCCGGGAACGGCGCAGCCCGAGGCACCGACGCCGCCGACACCCGAGCCGAAGGCCGCCCAGCCCGAGCCGCCGAAGCCGCCGGTCGAGGAAACCAGGGCCGAGCCGCCGCCCGAACCGCCACCGCCGGAGCCGCCGCAGCAGCAGGCGATGGCCGCGACCCCGCCACCGCCGCCGCCACCACCACCGCCGTCGCAGGCGCTGGAAAGCGCGTTGCCGCCGCTCGAGGCGCCGCCGCCGCCGGTGACGGCGAGCGAGATCGCGCGCCCGGCCGCGCCGCCGCCGCCCGCGCCCAAGGCGCCGCCGCCGACCCAGGCCCGGGTGCAGCCGGCGCCGCCGCCACCGCCGGTCCACGCGCCGCAGAACCCGGCGCTGCGATCGTCGCCGCTGTCGAGCGTGCCGCAGCAGCGCACCCCGGCCGAGCAGCAGCAGGCGGCGCGCCAGGCGCCGAGCTTCGTCAACCCGGCCCAGGCCTACGGCAACAAGCGGGTCGAGGACCAGTACATCTGGCAGGTCGCCAACAAGCTGTCGGCGCACCAGCAGTTCGTGCGCAACGCCATGAAGGACTCGGGCAACGTCGTGCTGCGGCTGACGATCGCGCGCGACGGCCGGCTGGTCGATGTCGGGCTGAGCCGTTCGAGCGGCATCCCCAGCCTCGACCAGGCCAGCATGGCCATGGTCCGCGCCGCCGGCCCCTACCCGCCGATGCCGGAAGAACTCGGCGCGCAGCACACCTTCGTCCTGCCGCTCTACTTCAAGCGCGCGGACTGAGCGCGCGCCGCACCGCGGCCCGCGTGCACGCAGCCCGCCTAGCCGCCGTCCGCCGGCGGTCGTAGAACGGGACCACCGTGACCGACACCAGCCTCGCCCCGTCGCGCGCGGCGCCCATGCCGGCCATCGCCCTCGTGCTGGCGGTGATGCTGCACGCCGCGGTCGCGCTCGGACTCTGGCTGGTGCCGCCGTTCCCCGCGCCGGACAAGCCGGAAGAGCCGATCATGGTGTCGTTCGACAATTCGCCGTCGAACGTCGGCCTGCAGCTGCCGCTGCGCGAGGGACCGCCGCCCGAGGCCGAGGCCTCCAGCCCCGAGACCGCGGCGCCCGACGCGCCGGTGCCGTCCCCATCGACCCCGCCCGATCCGCAGGTCGCGCTGGCGCCGCCCGGCCCGACGCCGGAGGCCGACTTCCCGCGCTTCGAGTTCTCGGCGCCGCCGGTGCCCGAGCCGCCGCCGGCGCCGACGCTGCGCGACTTCGCCCGGCCGGCACCGCCGCGGCCGGTGCAGCGCACCCTGCCGCTGCCGCCGCGGCCAACCCCGCCGACCCCGGCGCGGCCGCCGCCCGACCGGCCGCCGGCGCAGGTCCCGGCGCCGATCCCGGGGCCGGACGCGGCCGACCGGCTGGCCGGCGTCGGCCGGCAACGCAACGACTACCTGACGCGGCTGTTCCGCCACCTCGAGCCGTACCGCGCGCGCGCGCATTCGAGCCGCGCCAGCGGCCAGCATGGACGCGTCGTGACGCGGGTGACGGTGGCGCGCGACGGCTCGGTCATGTCGGTCAGCCTCGACGGCTCGAGCGGCCGCGCCGCGGTCGATGCCGCCGAGCTGGAGGCGATCCGCAACGGCTCGCCGTTCCCGCCGATCCCGGCCAACATGCCGGGCGACCCGATCGTCCTGATCCTGCGGATCACCTACTGATCTTCCGTCCTCTCGACCGGGGGCCGAAGGCCCGAGCCGGAGAGACCTCGCGGCGCGAGGCCCCGGGCGGGATGACGGGAAACGAAGTCAGGCGAAGTCTTCGCCCAGCGCCTGGCGCACGGAGGCCGGCATCACCGCCATGTGGCCGTAGTTGGGATGGTCGAAGCCGACCACGACGTCGCCGGCGCCGCCCTTGAAGGCCGCGACCTGGGCCGCGGTGAACGGGAAGCGGATGAACTGCACCGACGAGGCCTTGCCGTCGTCGCGGGTGCGCTCCTGGTCGTCCTCGGGAATGCCGCGGATGGTGTCGCCGCCGACCCGGAGGAAGGCATGGCTCTCGACGCCGCCGAGGTTGCCGAGCACGCGGGCGCGGCGCAGCGGGTCGTCGATCTCGAACATCACCGTCGCCACCAGCTCGCTGCCCTTCGGGATCAGCGGGTTGTACGCCGCCAGCTCGTCCGGCAGCTGCTCGGCGCCGCCCTTCTCGATGAACAGCATCTCGTGCACCTGGTGCAGCATGGTGTCGTAGTTCTCGAAGTAGAAGGTCGCGAACGGACCGACCTCGAGGCGGCGGTTCTTCTTGATCTCCGTGATCCGCTTGCGCCGCTCGGGGCGCACCTTGGCGTACTCGGCGGCGGGCAGGATCGCGGACGCGTCGATCTGTCGGGTAATCATCGCGGGTTCACCGTCAGTCCATAGGCGAGCGCCATCAGCTCGATCGGGTGATTGGCGCGGGAGGGCTTCAGTTCCTGCTCGCCGTGGGTCATCTCCATCACCTGCATCAGGTGATCGGCGGCGAGCGGGCATTCCGAGGCGACGTAGGAGGTGCCGTTCTTGATCGCGGCCTGGGCGGCCGGCTTGCCGACCTTCACCGCCGTCTCGAAATTCTCGGTGCGGGCGCCCCAGATGCCGCCGTGGCCGCTGCAGCGCTCGATCACGGCGACCCGGGTCTTGGGCGCGAGGCGCAGCATCTCGGCCGCCTTGGCGCCCATGTTCTGGGCGCGGGCGTGGCAGGCGAGGTGGACGCTGACGCCGCCGTCGATAGTCTGCAGGCCGGGCGCCAGCCCTTCCTTCTTGGCGATGTCGACGACGTACTCGGAAATGTCGAAGGTGGCGCGCGCCAGCTTCTCGACCGCCGGGTCCTTGGGCAGCAGCAGCGGCCACTCGAACTTCAGCATCAGGGCGCAGGACGGGGTCAGCGCGATGATGTCGTAGCCCTTGTCGACCCACGGCAGCAGCGCCGCCGTCACCTTGGCGGCCTGGTCGGCGACGCCGTTGAGGTCGCCGAGCTCGAGCTTGGGCATGCCGCAGCAGGCCGGGTGGACGACCTCGGTCTCGACGCCGTTCTTGGCCAGCACGGCGCGGGCGGCGGCGCCGATCCCGGTGTTGTTGAAGTTCACGAAGCAGGTCGCGTACAGCACCGCCTTGCGCTTGCCGTAGGCCGGCGCCTCGGCGTTGACCTCGGCGCCCTCGCGGCGGGCGCGGGTCTCGAAGGTCTCGCCGGCGTACTTGGGCAGGCGCGCGCCGTGGTGGATGTCGGCGTACTTCTGCAGCGCCGGGCGGGTCAGCTTGTTGTCCTCGTCGGTCACCCAGTTGGCGATGCCGGCGGTGAAGCTGCCGAGCCGGCCGGTGCGGTCGGTCTCGGCGAGCTGGGCCTGGACGAAGTCGATGCCCTTCTTGCGCGCCTGCACGGCGCGGTGGCGCAGCATCAGGTGCGGGAAGTCGAGGTTCCACTCGTGCGGCGGCACGTAGGGGCACTTCGTCATGAAGCACATGTCGCACAGCGTGCAGGCTTCCTCGACCGAGGCGTAGTCGGCCTTGTTGACGCCGTCGAGCTCGCCGGTCGGGCCGTTGTCGATCAGGTCGAACAGCCGCGGGAAGGAGTCGCACAGGTTGAAGCAGCGGCGGCAGCCGTGACAGATGTCGAAGACGCGCTCCATTTCCTTTTCGAGCGCCGCTTCGTCCCAGAACCACGGGTTCTGCCAATCGAGCGGATGGCGGACGGGGGCTTCGAGGCTGCCTTCGCGCATGGTCTTCGTTCTCGGAGTTTGGAGGGGACGAAAAAGGGGACCCGGTTCGGGTCCCCTTTCGCAAGACCCGGAGGCCTCTTAGGCGAGCGTGTCGAGCGCCTTCTGGAAGCGACCGGCGTGGCTCTTCTCGGCCTTCGCCAGGGTCTCGAACCAGTCGGCGATCTCGTTGAAGCCCTCTTCGCGGGCGGTGCGGGCCATGCCCGGGTACATGTCGGTGTACTCGTGCGTCTCGCCGGCGATCGCCGCCTTCAGGTTGGCCGAGGTCTCGCCGATCGGCAGGCCGGTGGCCGGGTCACCGCTGACCTCGAGGAACTCGAGGTGGCCGTGCGCGTGGCCGGTCTCGCCCTCGGCGGTCGAGCGGAACACCGCGGCGACGTCGTTGTAGCCTTCCACGTCCGCCTTCTGGGCGAAGTAGAGGTAACGGCGGTTGGCCTGGCTCTCGCCCGCGAACGCGGCCTTGAGGTTGCCTTCGGTCTTCGATCCCTTGAGATTCGCCATGGCATTCTCCCTTGCTGAATGACGGGCAACCGGCGGTTCGCCGATCGCGCGGGGCGGATATTGGGAAGCCCTCCCCGGGCCGTCAAGGCTCTTTAGAACAATTCTAAAAGATGCGAGCGATTCGCAGGAAGCGGGGCCGAAACGGCCCTAGCGGCGGACCCGGACGATGACGTCCACGCGCGCGAGCTCGGTGCCGCTCGGCGGCGCCGGCAGGCCTTCGACCAGCACCTTGTCCGACGGGAAGTCGTGCAGTTCGCCGTCGTTCTCGACGTAGAAGTGGTGGTGATGGCTGGTGTTGGTGTCGAAGTACGAACGTCCCGCCGCGACCACGACCTCGCGCAGCAGGCCGGCGTCGCGGAACTGGTTCAGCGTGTTGTAGACCGTGGCCAGCGACACCGGCAGGCGGGTCGACCGCACCTCGGCGTGCAGGCTTTCCGCCGTGACGTGCCGGTGCTCGCCCTCGAACAGCAGGCGCGCCAAGGCGACCCGCTGGCGGGTCGGGCGCAGGCCGGCCTCGCGAAGGCGGCCGATCAGGTCGGGGCTGGTACCGGGCATTGCTACCCCCATATTTAAGCGGGCGGAGCCGACCTGAAAAGCCCCCCGGTGCTGGCCCTCGATCCCGCCGTTCCCTGCCGCCGGTTTGCGCTGGGCGATGCGGCTCCTTATTCTGGCCTCGAACCCCGATACTCGGGCGGCGTGGGACGGTGATGAGCGAAAAGAAGAGCAGCTATACCTTCGAAGACCTGATCGATTGCGCCAAGGGCCGCCTGTTCGGTCCGGGCAACGCGCAACTGCCGTTGCCGCCCATGCTGATGTTCGATCGCATCCTGAAGATTTCCGAGACCGGCGGGCAGTACGACAAGGGCGAGATCGTCGCCGAGCTCGATATCCGGCCCGACCTCTGGTTCTTCGACTGCCACTTCAAGGGCGACCCGGTGATGCCGGGCTGCCTGCCGCTCGACGGCCTGTGGCAACTGCTGGGTTTCTTCCTCGGCTGGATGAAGGCGCCCGGCCGCGGCCGCGCGCTGGGCGTCGGCGAGGTCAAGTTCACCGGCATGATCGTGCCCAGCGTCAAGAAGCTGACCTACACCGTGAACCTCAAGCGCGTGATGCTGCGCAAGCTGGTGCTGGGCATCGCCGACGGCGTCGTCCATGCCGACGGCAAGCAGGTCTACGAGGTCTCCGGCCTCAAGGTCGGACTGTTCCAGGACGGGGCGGCCGAGGCCCCGGCAGCAGCGAGCTGACATCATGAAACGTGTCGTCGTCACCGGCCTGGGAGTCGTCTCCTCGATCGGCAACAACGCGGCCGAGGTCGTGCAGTCGCTGCGCGACGGCAAGTCGGGCATCGAGTTCGTGCCGCAGTACAGGGAGCTCGGCTTCCGCAGCCAGGTCGCCGGCACCCTGAAGATGAACGTCGACGACCTGGTCGACCGCCGCCTGCGCCGCTTCATGGGCGACGGCGCGGCCTACGCCTGGCTGGCGATGAAGGAAGCGATCGAGGATGCCGGCCTGTCCGAGGCCGAGATTTCGAACGAACGCACCGGCGTCATCGCCGGCTCCGGCGGCCCGACCACCGGCGCGATCGTCCAGTCGGCGATCATCGCCAAGGAAAAGGGTCCCAAGCGCGTCGGCCCGTTCATGGTGCCGCGCGCGATGTCGAGCACGGTGTCGGCCAACCTCGCGACGGCGTGGCGCATCAAGGGGCCGAGCTACTCGATCAGCTCGGCCTGCTCGACCTCGGCCCACTGCATCGGCAACGCCGTCGAGACCATCCAGCTCGGCAAGGCCGACCGCATGTTCGCGGGCGGCGGCGAGGAGCTCGACTGGACGCTGTCGGTGCTGTTCGACGCCATGGGCGCGATGTCGTCGAAGTACAACGACACCCCGACCCGCGCCAGCCGGGCCTACGACAAGGACCGCGACGGCTTCGTGATCGCCGGCGGCGGCGGCATCGTCGTGCTCGAGGAACTCGAGACCGCGAAGGCGCGCAGCGCCAGGATCTACGCCGAGGTGGTCGGCTACGGCGCGACCTCCGACGGCGCCGACATGGTCGCGCCCTCGGGCGAGGGCGCGGTGCGCTGCATGAAGCTGGCGCTCGCGGGCTTCCCGGGCGCGGCGCGGCGCAACGCGCCGGTCGACTACATCAACACCCACGGCACCTCGACCCCGGTCGGCGACATCACCGAGCTGGACGCGATCCGCCAGGTCTTCGCCGCCGACCAGCTGCCGAAGGTCAGCTCGACCAAGTCGCTGACCGGCCACAGCCAGGGCGCGACCGGCGCCCACGAGGCGATCTACTCGCTGCTGATGATGAAGAACGACTTCATCTGCGCCTCGGCCAACGTCGAGAACCCGGACCCGGGCGTCGGCGACTACCCGATCGTGCGCCAGCGCATCGACAACGCCGGCCTCAACACCGTCATGTCCAACAGCTTCGGCTTCGGCGGCACCAACGCCTGCCTGCTGTTCTCGCGCTACGACCACTGAACCGGGGACCCATGCCCGAGAATCGCACCCTCTCCGCCGCCCCCGACGCCTCGGGCGGCGGACCGGCCTCCCCGGCCGCGTCCGGTCCCCCGTCCGGTCCGGTGTCGCGCGCCGTCGACCTGCCGCCGGTGCCGAAGCTGATGGCAGGCAAGCGCGGCCTCGTGATGGGCGTCGCCAACGACCGCTCGATCGCCTGGGGCATCGCCCAGGCCCTGCACGCGGCCGGCGCCGAGATGGCCTTCACCTACCAGGGCGCGGCGTTCGGCAAGCGCGTGCTGCCGATGGTCGAGAAGCTGGGTTCGAAGATCGTCGAGGAGGCCGACGTCGAGAGCGAGGAGAGCCTCGACCGGCTGTTCGCCCGCCTGAAGCAGGAGTGGGGCAAGATCGACTTCGTCGTGCACGCCATCGCCTTTTCCGACAAGGAGGAGCTGAAGGGCCGCTACGTCGACACCACCAAGGCCAACTTCCAGCGCAGCCTGACGATCTCCTGCTACTCGTTCACCGAGATCGCGCGCCGCGCGCTGCCGCTGATGACCGACGGCGGCAGTCTGGTGACGCTGACCTACGAGGGCGCCGCGCGCGTCATGCCGTCGTACAACGTGATGGGTGTCGCCAAGGCCGCGCTCGAGGCCAGCGTGCGCTACCTCGCGGCCGACCTCGGCCCGCAGGGCGTGCGCGTCAACGCCATCTCGGCCGGCCCGATGCGCACGCTCGCCGGCGCGGTGATCGGCAGTGCCCGCTACGTCTACCGGGTGTCGCGCGAGGCCTCGCCGCTGCGCCGCAACATCGAGCTCACCGACGTCGGCGGCGCCGCGCTCTACCTGATGTCGGACCTCAGCGCCGGCGTCACCGGCACGGTGCACTACGTCGACGCCGGCTACCACGCCGTCGGCATGCCGCCGATGGAGAACGGCGCCAGCGGCGAGTGATCTTCCTCCCCATGCAGCAGCGTGGGGAGGTGTCCGCGAAGCGGACGGAGGGGTCATTGCCTCTCTTCAACACCGCGAAGACTTCCGACCCCTCCGTCGCCGAAGACGGCGCCACCTCCCCGCGCTGGCGCGCAGGGAGGACATGCCGCCGTTTCCCGTTCAGGAGCCGGCTTTCCGTACCGGGTCCAGGTCCGACGATGAGCACAGGGGCGAAAGCAGGCGACCGCGCACGACGAGACCGCGGCCGTGGAAACGGACACGGGCGTCATCGGGGCACGCGGGCAAGGTCGAATGAGAAGCCTTGTGCGCTATTGCCGAGAGGAAGAGCACTGGAGACAAACAAGAACGGCGGCCCGTGGGCCGCCGTTTCCGTTTCGATCGACGCGAGGGTTACTCGCCGGCCGGCGCTTCCTCGCGCGGCTTGTTCGAGATGTCCTCGCCGGTCTCCTGGTCGACCGCCTTCATCGACAGGCGGACCTTGCCGCGGTCGTCGACGCCGAGGACCTTGACCTTCACCTGGTCGCCTTCCTTGATCACGTCGGTGACCTTGGCGACGCGGCGCGGCGCCAGCTCCGAGATGTGGACGAGGCCGTCGCGGGCGCCGAGGAAGTTCACGAAGGCGCCGAACTCGACGGTCTTCACGACCTTGCCGTTGTAGATCACGCCGATCTCCGGCTCGGCCACGATGCCCTTGATCCAGTCGATCGCGGCCTGGCCCTGCTTGGCGTCGACCGCCGCCACCTTGATGGTGCCGTCGTCCTCGATGTCGATCTTGGTGCCGGTCTGCTCGGTGATCTCGCGGATCACCTTGCCGCCGGTGCCGATCACTTCGCGGATCTTGTCCTTCGGGATCGTGAACTGCGTGATGCGCGGCGCGTTCTGGCTGACCGACTCGCGCGCCCCGCCGAGGCCCTTGGCCATCTCGCCGAGGATGTGCAGGCGGCCGTCGCGGGCCTGGCCCAGGGCGACCTTCATGATCTCCTCGGTAATCGAGGTGATCTTGATGTCCATCTGCAGGGCGGTGATGCCCTTGTCGGTGCCGGCGACCTTGAAGTCCATGTCGCCGAGGTGATCCTCGTCGCCGAGGATGTCCGACAGGACGGCGAAGCGCTCGCCTTCCTTGATCAGGCCCATCGCGATGCCCGCCACCGGCCGCTCGAGCGGCACGCCGGCATCCATCAGCGACAGCGAGCCGCCGCACACCGAGGCCATCGACGACGAGCCGTTGCTCTCGGTGATCTCCGACACGATGCGGATCGTGTACGGGAACTTGTCCTTGCCCGGCAGCAGCGGGCGCAGCGCGCGCCACGCCAGCTTGCCGTGGCCGATCTCGCGGCGGCCCGGCGAGCCCATGCGACGCACCTCGCCGACCGCGTACGGAGGCATGTTGTAGTGCATCATGAAGTTCTCGCGGTACTCGCCCTCGAGAGCGTCGATGATCTGCTCGTCCTGGCCGGTGCCGAGCGTCGCCACGACCAGCGCCTGGGTCTCGCCGCGGGTGAACAGCGACGAGCCGTGGGCGCGCGGCAGCACGCCGACTTCCGCCTCGATCGGGCGGACGGTGCGGGTGTCGCGGCCGTCGATGCGCTTGCCGGTGTCGAGGATGGCGCCGCGCACGACGTCGGCCTCGAGGTTGCCGAACTGCTCGCCGAACACGGCCAGCGCCGCGTCATCGCCCTCGAACAGCTTCTTGGCCTCGGCCTTGACGGCCGCGACCTTGGCCTGGCGGGCCAGCTTCTGGGTCTCGCTGTAGGCCTCGGCCATCTTGGCCGACATCTCGGCCTTGAGGCGCTCGGCGACGGTCCTGGCGGCGGCCGGCGGCTCGGTCAGCGGCAGCGGCTCCTTGGCGCAATGCTCGGCCAGCTGGATGATCGCGTCGATCACCGGCTGGAACGAGCGGTGGCCTTCCATCACCGCCGTCAGCATCGCGTCCTCGGACAGCTCCTTGGCCTGCGACTCGACCATCAGCACGCCGTCCTTGGTACCGGCGACGACGAGGTCGAGATCGCTCTTCTTGGTCTGCTCGAGCGTCGGGTTGATGACGTACTTGCCGTCGAGGTAGCCGACGCGGGCGGCGCCGATCGGGCCGAGGAACGGCGCGCCGCTGATCGTCAGCGCCGCCGAGGTCGCGACCATCGACACGATGTCGGGGTCGTTCTCCATGTCGTGCGCCAGGGTCGTGATCACGACCAGCGTCTCGTTCTTGTAGTTCTCGTGGAACAGCGGCCGGATCGGCCGGTCGATCAGGCGCGACGTCAGGACTTCCTTCTCCGACGGCCGGCCCTCGCGCTTGAAGAAGCCGCCCGGGATCTTGCCCGCGGCGAAAGCCTTCTCCTGGTAGTTCACGGTCAGCGGGAAGAAATCCAGCCCCGGCTTGGGCTGCTTCTCGAACACCACGGTCGCGAGCACGGTCGTGCCGCCGTAGGTCGCCAGCACGGCGCCGTCGGCCTGGCGGGCGATCTTGCCCGTCTCGAGCACGAGCTTGCGCCCGGCCCACTCGAGTTCCTTGCGGAACACCTGGAACATGCCACTCATTTCGATCTTCCTTTCCAACACGGCGTTCGCCCCCGAATGGCGACGGCCGCCCACCGATGCCCTTGCATCGGCAGGACCGGACCCGGGCCTTTGCTCTCGCCCCTGCCCGTCCGGTTACTGCGAAATCGCGCCGGCCGGCCGTGGTTGGCCGGGGACCGGTCGACGCGACACGAAGAGGCCCCGGTCCATCCGCGGATGGAGACGGGGCCCCGATTTCAGCGGCGCAGGCCGAGGCGCTCGATCAGCGTGTCGTAGCGCTTGTGGTCCTTGGCCTTGAGGTAGTCGAGCAGCCGGCGGCGCTGGCCGACGAGCTTCAGCAGGCCGCGGCGCGAATGGTGATCCTTCGCGTGACCCTTGAAGTGCTCGGTGAGGTTCGAAATGCGCTCGCTCAGGATCGCGACCTGGACTTCCGGCGAACCGGTGTCACCCTCGGCCTGGGCGTACGACTTGATCAGCTCCGCCTTGCGCGCGGCTGTGATCGACATCGGGCTTCTCCATATGACTACAGGTTGAAAACGCGCACCGGCTTGAGAGCGACGCCGTCCGAACGGACCAGCGCCACCAGCCTGCTGTCGCACTCGGCGCGCAGCAGCGTGCCGGACGGCGGTGCGTCCCGGGTCAAGAGCACCGGCTGGCCTTGGCGCAGCCGGTCCGCTTGGGCTCCCGCGAGGGCCAGCGCCGGGATGTCGTCCAGCGCGGTCGCGACGGGAGCCAGGGCCCCGAGAAGCGCGGGACTATGCCCGAGGGCCTCCAGTTTGGAAAGCGAAATGGCCGCCTCCTCGCGGAACGGTCCGGCGGCCGTCCGACGCAGGGCGGAGAGGTGTCCGACGGTGCCCAGCGCCAGGGCGAGGTCGCGGCCGAGCGACCGGATGTAGGTGCCCTTGCCGCAGTCGACCACGAAATCTGCGTGGTCGGCGTCCGGCCGGCCGACCAGTTCGAGGCGCTCGACGACCACCTGCCGGGGCGCCAGGTCGACCGTCTCGCCGGCCCGGGCGAGGTCGTAGGCGCGCTGGCCATCGACCTTGAGCGCCGAGTAGGCCGGCGGCCGTTGCGCGATCGTGCCGACGAAGGCCGGCAGGGCGGCCCGGATCGCGGCGTCGTCCGGCCGGACGTCGCTGGTCGCGGTGACCGCGCCCTCGAGGTCCTCGGTCGAGCGCGCCTCGCCGAAACGCAGCGTGAAGCGGTACTGCTTGCGGCCATCCATCACGAACGGGACGGTCTTGGTCGCCTCGCCCAGCGCGATCGGCAGGACACCGGTGGCGAGCGGGTCCAGCGTGCCGCCATGGCCCGCCTTCTGGGCGTCGAACAGCCGCCGCACCCGGCCGACCGCCGGGGTCGAGCCGAGCCCCAGCGGCTTGTCGAGCACGACCCAGCCGTCGACCTTGTCGCCCTTCTTCCTCCTGCCCATGGGGCGCTGTCCTAGACGCACAAGTGAGTAGGCACCAGCGACACGTTAGGGCAGGGTGCCTGCATGAAGCAGGGGTGGGGGGCGAACCGTGCCGCGCGGGCGGGACTGTTCGGGCTGTTCTTTCTCTCCGGCGCCGCGGCGCTGGTCTACCAGACGGCCTGGCATCGCCTGCTGGCGCTGTTCGCCGGCGCCGACACCATCGCCGCCGCCCTCGTGGTCGGCGCCTTCCTGCTCGGCCTCGGCATCGGCAGCCTGGCGGCCGGGCTGGTCGCCGACCGGCTGACCCGGCGCGGCGCGCTGCTCGCCTTCGCGGCCTGCGAGGTCGGCATCGCGGCCTTCGCCGTCGCCAGCCCGTGGCTCTACCACGACGTCGTCTACGGCCAGCTGCTGCCGCTGTCGGACTCGCGCGCCGCCATCTTCGCGGTGGTGTTCGCGAGCCTGCTGTGGCCGACCTTCCTGATGGGCTGCTCGCTGCCGTTCCTGTCGAAGGCGGTGGTGCGCGAGATCGAGGGCTCGGCCGAACTGATCGGCGGCCTCTACGGCGTCAACACGCTGGGTGCCGGCATCGGCGCCTTCGTCGGCGGCTGGTACCTGATCGGCACCGTCGGCTTCGACCGCGCCGTGCAGGTCGGCGCGGCGATCAACCTCGCGGTCGCGATCGGCGGCCTCTTGCTGGCGCGCGGGCTCGGACCGGCGACGCCCGCCGTCGCCCGGCCGGCGGCGCACGGCGACGGCAGCGACGACCGCACCGTGCTGCGCTGGGCGATGCTGGTGTTCATCAGCGGCTTCCTGATCGTCGCCCTGCAGATCGTCTGGTACCGGCTGGTCGGCGTGCTGCTGCAGTCGAACGGCTACAGCTTCTCGCTGGTGCTGTCGGTGTTCCTGCTCGGCGACGCGGCCGGCCTGCTGGTCGGCGCCCGCACCATCGACCGCATCGCCGACCCGCGCCGCTTCTTCTTCATGATGCAGGGGCTGGCGACGGCCCTGGCGCTGGGCGGGGCGTGGGCGGTCTACGGCGCGATCGGCTTCGGGCTGCTGCCCGGCAGCTTCGCCGACCGCGACATCATGAGCGGCGAGGCGCGCGACGTCGCCGTGATCGCGGCCCTGCTGCTGCTGGTCGTGCTGCCGGCCTCGTTCGTCATGGGCTTCTCGTTCCCGGTGGTGCAGAAGGCGGTGCAGAGCGACATCGGCCGGCTCGGCGAACGGGTCGGCCTCGTCCAGCTCGCCAACATCGTCGGCAACAGCGCCGGCAGCCTGGTCGCCGGCCTCCTGCTGCTCGACCTCGCGGGCACCGCCGGGACGCTGAAGCTGCTGGCGGTGATCGGGCTGGCCTTCGCGCTGCTGCAGGTCACCTCGGCGCCGGGCTCGCGCTGGGCGTGGCCGCCGGCGATCGCGCTGGCGCTCGGCCTCGCCTTCTTCCCGCCCGGCGAGTCGTTCTGGCGCCGCCTCCATGGCCTGACCACGGAAACGGCGATCGTCGCCGAGGACAAGACCGGCCTCAGCCTGCTGAAGATGAGCAACGCGCAGGATGGCCGGCTCTACATCCAGGGCCACTCGCAGAGCTGGCTGCCCTTCCACACCGTGCACGCCTTCCTCGGCGGCATCGGCCCGCTCACCCACCCGGCGCCGAAGCGCGTGCTGGTGATCGGCTCGGGCACCGGCGGCACGCCCTACGCCGCCGGACTGCGGCCCGACACCGACCGGGTGCGCGTGATCGAGATCGTGAAGCCGGTGATGGACACGCTGCAGGCCTATCGCGGCGCCAATCCCGGCTCGGCCGTCGACCGGCTGCTGGGCACGCCGAAGTTCGAGATCGTGGTCGCCGACGGCCGCCACACGCTGGCGCTCGACAAGGGCCAGTGGGACGTCATCGAGGCCGACGCCATCCTGCCCAAGACCGGCCTGTCAGGCCTGCTGAACTCGCGCGAGTTCTTCGAGCAGGTACGATCGCGCCTGGCGCCCGGCGGCCTGTACGTGCAATGGGCGCCGACCGAGCGCACCGTCGCGACCTTCCGCTCGGTGTTTCCCTACGTGACCATGGTCCACCCGGCGCTGATCGGCAGCGACCGGCCGATTGCCTACGATCGCCAGCGCCTGCTCGGCCTGCTGGCCGACCCGCGCATCGACGATCACCTGGCGGCGGCCCGCGTCGACCGCGCCGAGCTGCGCCAGTGGTTCGCGGACAAGAAGGTCGAGGTCCTGAACGACGGCCGCACGGTGCCGGCGACGACGCCGAACACCGACCTGTTCCCGCGCGACGAGTTCTACCTCAATCGTCCTTGACGTCGTCCTCGCCGGCCTCGTGCTCGATGTCGCGCGCGACGTCGGGACGGCGCAGCAGGGCACCGATGCGGTCGGCCTCGTCGAAGGTGCGGTCGACCTGGAAGCGGATCTCGGGGGCGTAGCGCAGGCCGGCCTTCTCGCCGACCCGGGCGCGGAACCACGGCGCCGCGCGCTTCATCGCCGCCAGCAGCCGTTCCTCGTCCTGGCCGCCCAGCGGCATCACGAAGGCGGTGGCGTTGCGCAGGTCGGGGCTGACGTCGACCGCGGTGACCGTGATCGACGCGCCGCGCAGCTCGGGATCGCGCATGTCGCCGCGCTCGAGCAGCTCGGCCAGCAGGTGGCGCACTTCCTCGCCGACGCGCAGCTGGCGCTGGCTCGGGCCCTTCTTGTCGCGCTCGGACGGGCGGCGACGGCTCATCGTGGTCTCTCCTCAGGTCCGCCGCGGCGGCGATCGTCCCGGCGCGGTCGCGCCGGGACGAAACCGGTCAGAGGGTCGGACGGACTTCCTCGACGTCGAAGCACTCGATGACGTCGCCGACCTTGATGTCGTCGTAGTTCTCGAAGGCCATGCCGCACTCGAAGCCGTGCTGGACCTCGCGGACCTCGTCCTTGAAGCGGCGCAACGTCTTCAGCGTGCCCTCGTGGATCACCACGTTGTCGCGCAGCAGGCGGACCTTGGCGCCGCGCTTGACCTGGCCCTCGGTGACCATGCAGCCGGCGACGTTGCCGACCTTGGTGATGCGGAAGACCTCGCGGATCTGCGCGTTGCCGAGGAAGGTTTCCTTGTAGGTCGGCTCGAGCAGGCCGACCATCAGCTGCTGGATGTCCTCGGTCACCTTGTAGATGATCGAGTAGTAGCGGATGTCGATCTTGTCGCGCTTGGCGATCTCGCGGGCCTGCGGGTTGGCGCGGACGTTGAAGCCGATGATCAGCGCGCCCGACGCCTTGGCCAGCGTGATGTCGGCCTCGGAGATGCCGCCGACGCCGTTGTAGATGACGCGGGTCGCGACCTTGTCGGTCGACAGCCGCGCCAGCGCGCCGGCCAGCGCTTCCGCCGAGCCCTGCACGTCGGCCTTGATCAGCACCGGCAGCTCCTTGGCGGTGCCTTCCCGGATGCCCTTCAGCATCTCCTCGAGGGTACCGCGGCCACCGGCGGCGCGGGCCAGCTGCGCCTGCCGCTCGCGGCGCGAGCGGAAGTCGGCGATCTCGCGAGCGCGCGCCTCGTTCTCGACGACGTGGAACTCGTCGCCCGCCGCCGGCGTGCCGTCGAGGCCGAGGATCTCGACCGGGACGGCGGGACCGGCCGACTGCACGGCGCTGCCGCGGTCGTCCATCAGGCGACGGACGCGGCCCCACACCGAGCCGGCGACCAGGACGTCGCCGACCTTCAGGGTGCCGCGCTGCACCAGCACCGTGGCGACCGAGCCGCGGCCCGGATCCAGCTTGGCCTCGACCACCGTGCCGTCGGCGGCGCGGTCGGGGTTGGCCTGCAGCTCGAGCACCTCGGCCTGCAGCAGGATCGCCTCCTCGAGCTTGTCGAGGTTGGTCTTCTTCAGCGCCGAGACCTCGATCGACTGGACGTCGCCGCCCAGCTGCTCGACCTGGATCTCGTCCTGCAGCAGCTCGGTGCGGACCCGGTTCGGATCGGCGCCCGGCTTGTCCATCTTGTTGATGGCCACGATGATCGGCACGCCCGCCGCCTTGGCGTGGGCGATCGCTTCCTTGGTCTGCGGCATGACGCCGTCGTCGGCCGCCACCACCAGCACGACGATGTCCGTCACCTTGGCGCCGCGGGCGCGCATCGCGGTGAAGGCCTCGTGGCCCGGCGTGTCGAGGAAGGTGATCTTCTGCTTCGACGGCAGCGTGACCTGGTAGGCGCCGATGTGCTGGGTGATGCCACCCGCCTCGTGCGCCGCCACGTCGGTCGCGCGCAGCGCGTCGAGCAGCGAGGTCTTGCCGTGGTCGACGTGGCCCATGATGGTGACCACCGGCGGCCGCGCCTGCATCTGCTCGGGCGCGTCGACCGAGTCGGCCAGGCCCATCTCGACGTCGCCCTCGGCGACGCGCTTGGGCCGGTGACCCATTTCCGTCACCACCAGCTCGGCGGTGTCGGCGTCGATCGCCTGGTTGATGGTCGCCATCACGCCCATGCGCATCAGTGTCTTGATGACGTCGGCGCCGCGCTCGGACATGCGCTGGGCCAGTTCCTGGACCGTCATGGTCTCGGGAATGGTGACCTCGCGGTAGACCTTCTGCTGCGGCGCGTCGAACGCGCTCTCGCGCCGACGCTCGCGCTCGAGGCGGCGGCGCTGCTGCGCCACCGACCGGCTGCGGAAATCGTTCTCGCCCTCGACCGCGCGGCCGACATCGACCTTGTCGGAGCGGCGCTTCGGCATTTCGCGGCGCGCGCCCGGCGGCTGCGGCGCGCGCTTGTTGCCGAGCGGCGGCCGCATCGGCGGACGGGCCGGGCCGGTCGGCGGACCGCCGGGACGGCGGAACTGGGAGCCGGGCGCGGACGGGCCGCCCGGACGCGGCGCGCCGGTGCCGGCACCCGGACCGGGGCGGCCCATCGGGCGCTGGTCGCCGGCCGCACCCTCGGGGCCGGCCTGGTCGAGACGCTTCTGCACCAGGGCGTCGGCCTTGCGCTTGGCCTCTTCCTCGGCGGCGCGTCGCGCCATTTCCTCGGCGACGCGCTTGCGGTGTTCTTCCTCGGCCTTGCGGCGGATTTCTTCCTCGGCGCGGCGGCGTGCCTCGTCCTCGGCAGCGCGCTGGCGGGCGACCACGGCGTCGCGATCGGCGCCGACCAGGGCGCGCGCGCGGGCGGCTTTCTCTTCCTCGGAAAGGGTGCGCAGCACGATGCCGCGCCCGCCGGGGACGGCCGGACGCGTCGGGCCGCCCGCGGCACCACGCGCCGGGGGACGGGTCGAGGCCGGGGCCGACGGCGCACCCGGGCGCAGCGTGCGCGACGGCGCGACCGGCGCAGCCGGAGCCTTGGCCGGCGGAGCCTTCGCGGCGGGCGCGGCCGGTGCCGGAGCGGCGGCGACAGGCGCGGCAGCTGCCGGGGCAGCGGCGACCGGGGCGGGCGCCGGCGCGGGAGCGGGCGTCGGAGCCGGGACAGGCGCCGGCGCGGCGGCCGCGGCGGGCGCGGGGGCCGGTGCAGGCGCTGGGGCGGGCGCCGGCGCGGGGGCCGGCCTGGGCGCGGCAGC
>CAYQRL010000035.1:0-52139 GCA_964420105.1 uncultured Reyranella sp. | reverse complement strand
CGACGATCGTGGTGTTCTCCTTCTCGACGATGACCTTCTTGGCCTTGCCGAGCATATCGAGCGTCACGTTCTCGAGCTTGATGCCGAGATCCTCGGAGATCAGCTGGCCGCCGGTCAGGACCGCCATGTCCTCGAGCATCGCCTTGCGGCGATCGCCGAAGCCCGGCGCCTTGACCGCAGCGATCTTGAGGCCGCCGCGCAGCTTGTTGACGACCAGGGTGGCCAGGGCCTCGCCCTCGACGTCCTCGGCCACGATCAGCAGCGGCTTGCCCGACTGCACGACCGCCTCGAGAACCGGCAGCATCGCCTGCAGGCCCGAGAGCTTCTTCTCGAACAGCAGGATGTACGGGCTGTCGAGCTCCGCGATCATCTTGTCGGCGTTGGTGATGAAGTACGGCGACAGGTAGCCGCGATCGAACTGCATGCCCTCGACGACGTCGAGCTCGGTGTCGAGGCTCTTCGCCTCTTCGACCGTGATCACGCCCTCGTTGCCGACCTTCTTCATCGCCTCGGCGATCATCTTGCCGATCGACTTGTCGCCGTTGGCCGAGATGGTGCCGACCTGGGCGACCTCGTCGGAGCCCGTGATCTTCTTGGCGCGCGCCTTGATGTCGTTGACCGCCGCCTCGACCGCCAGGTCGATGCCGCGCTTCAGGTCCATCGGGTTCATGCCGGCCGCGACCGACTTCACGCCCTCGCGCACGATCGCCTGGGCGAGCACGGTCGCCGTCGTCGTGCCGTCACCGGCGATGTCGTTGGTCTTCGAGGCCACTTCGCGCACCATCTGGGCGCCCATGTTCTCGAACTTGTCCGAGAGCTCGATCTCCTTGGCGACGGTGACGCCGTCCTTGGTGATGCGCGGGGCGCCGAAGCTCTTGTCGAGCACGACGTTGCGGCCCTTCGGGCCCAGGGTCACCTTGACCGCGTCGGCCAGGATGTCGACGCCGCGCAGCATGCGCTGGCGGGCGTCGCCGCTAAAGCGGACTTCTTTGGCTGCCATTTCTCGTTCCTCTTACGTTGGATGTCTGGATGGGTCTGTCGGAAGCGCTCAGGCGGCCTTCTTGGCGGCCGCGGCGGAACCCTCGAGGATCCCCATGATGTCGCTTTCCTTCATGATCAGGTACTCGACGCCGTCGAGCTTGACCTCGGTGCCGGACCACTTGCCGAACAGGATGCGGTCGCCGGCCTTGACGTCGAGAGCGACCAGCGCACCCTTCTCGTCACGGGCGCCGGGGCCGACAGCGATCACTTCGCCTTCCATCGGCTTTTCCTTGGCCGTGTCCGGGATGATGATGCCGCCCTTGGTCTTCTCTTCCTCCGCGACGCGCTTGACCACGACGCGGTCGTGAAGCGGACGGAACTTCATGCTTTGCCTCCAAATCCGGGTTGAGCCTGCCGCGGCGGGATCGCCGCGAGAAACTGACTGCTATCAGCACTCACGCGGGGTGAGTGCCAACGCGTCTGCGATTTAGGGTCCGGACCGGGAGGAGTCAAGGCGAGGCGGACAAGTCGCTTCGCACTGGCAGCATTCTCGGCCGAGTGCTGCTAAGTATTTGTTCTGAAACGATTTTTTATTGATTTTTGGAACGGCCGTGTGAGTATTCCCCGGGTGGTGCTTTGTCAAGGAGTGCTCGATGGACCGTGGTTTTGTTGCGCAACTCAACGATTATCGCCTGACGACCGCTGAAATCCTCTACTGGATGCCAGACCACAAGCACGTGCTGCAGAGCTTCGTCTGGCAGAACCTCGACCTGGCCCCGCGGTTTCCCGCGCTGCAGAAGTTCCTCGACTTCTGGGATCGCAACCTCGACGGCAAGCTCCACCGCGTGCGGGTCGCCAACGCCGCCCTGATCAAGCCGGCGGAATTCACCTTCGCGAACGGCCTGTACCACATGCACTGACCCGTCCTACCGTCGGCGCCGGACTTTGACCGAGGAGACCGGCGACCGATGGCCAGGACGACGACCCGCAAGGCGGCAGCGACCGCCCCCCTACCCGCCTTGCCGGGCCTCGATTCGCTGAAGTGGCGCTGCATCGGCCCGTCGCGCGGCGGCCGCGTGGTCGCGGTCTCGGGCGACCCGCAGGACCGCATGACCTTCTACTTCGGGGCCTGCGCCGGCGGCGTCTGGAAGACGGTCGACGGCGGCGTCTTCTGGCGCTGCGTCACCGACGGCTTCATGACCTCGGCCGCGGTCGGCGCCATCACCGTGGCGCCGTCCGATCCCAACGTCATCTACGTCGGCACCGGCGAGACCGCGATCCGCCTCGACGTCTCCTACGGCGACGGCATGTACCGCTCGACCGACGCCGGCCGGACCTGGAGCCACGTCGGGCTCAAGGACACGAAGTTCATCGGCAAGATCGCCGTCCACCCGACCGACCCGAACCTGCTCTACGTCGCCGCGCTGGGCGACGTGTTCGGCCCCAACCCGGAGCGCGGCGTCTACCGCTCCCGGGACGGCGGCACGACCTGGGAGAAGGTGCTGTCGCGCAGCGACGTCGCGGGCTGCGTCGACATCTCGATGGACCGCAACAACCCGCGCATCCTGTTCGCCGCCTTCTGGGAGGCGCGGCGCAACTTCTGGAACATCTCGAGCGGCGGCCCGGGTTCCGGCCTATTCCGCTCGCGCGACGGCGGCGACACCTGGGAAGAGGTTTCGCAGAAGCCGGGCTTCGCCGCCCTGCCGCTCGGCAAGATCGGCGTCGCGGTGTCGCCGGTGAAGGCCGGCCGCGTCTGGGCGCTGGTCGAGGCGATCGACGACCGCACCGGCCTGTACCGCTCCGACGACTACGGCGAGCGCTGGGTGCGGGTGTCCAACTACCGCGACCTCATGCACCGGCCCTGGTACTACACCCACGTGTTCGCCGACACCGGCCATGCCGACACGGTGTTCGTGACCAACCTGCAGATGTGGAAGTCGACCGACGGCGGCGCGACCTTCAACGAGATCACGACCCGCCACGGCGACAACCACGATCTCTGGATCGATCCCAACGACCCGCGGCGCATGATCGAGGGCAACGACGGCGGCGCCAACATCTCGTTCAATGGCGGCGAGTCCTGGTCGACGATCTACAACCAGAAGACCGCCCAGTTCTACCGCCTGGACATCGACAACCAGTACCCGTACCGCGTCTACGGCACCCAGCAGGACAACACCTCGATCTCGGTGCCCTCGGCGTCGGAGTGGGGAGTCATCACGCTCGCCGACTGCACCTATCCCGGCACCGGCGAGAGCGGCTTCATCGCCGTCAACCCGCGCGACCACAACATCGTCTACGTCGGCGCGATCGGCTCGAGCCCGGGCGGCAGCGGCGCGCTGCAGCGCTACGACCACCGCACCCGCCAGATCCAGCTGGTCAACGTGTGGCCCGAGGAATCGACCGGCATCTCGCCCAAGGATCTCAAGTACCGCTTCGCCTGGACCTACCCGATCGTGTTCTCGCCGCACGATCCCGACACGATCTACGTCGGCGGCAACTGCGTGTTCCGCACCCGCAACGAGGGCATGGACTGGGAGAAGATCTCGCCCGACCTCAGCCTCAACGACCGCTCGCGCCAGGGCCACTCCGGCGGCGACATCACCCGCGAGAGCGCCGGCGCCGAGGTCCACGCGACCTGCGCCTGCGTCGTCGAATCGCCGCACCGGCGTGGCGAGATCTGGGCCTCGACCGACGACGGGCTGGTCCACGTCACGCGCGACGCCGGCGAGACCTGGACCGAGGTGACGCCCAAGGGCATGCCCGAGCTCGCCTACGTCGGCTGCGTCGAGATCTCGGCCCACGATCCCGACACGATCTACGTCGCGGCGACGCGCTACAAGCTCGCCGACTACCGCCCGTACCTGTTCCGCAGCACCAACGGCGGCAGGAGCTGGACCTCGATCAACGGCGACCTGCCGCGCGACGAGATCAGCCGCGTCGTCCGCGCCGACCCGGTCGCCCCGGGCCTGCTCTACATCGGCACCGAGACCGGCGTGTTCTTCAGCCTCGACGACGGCGCGCACTGGATCCGCATGCAGGGCACCCTGCCGGTGGTCCCGGTCTACGACCTCAAGCTCAAGGACACCGACCTTGTGGCGGCAACCCATGGCCGCTCGTTCTGGATCCTCGACGACGTCACGCCGCTGCGCGCGCTGGCCGACGGCCGCAAGGTCACGCGCCTGTTCGGGCCGCGCCCGACCATCCGCACCAAGCTGCACTGGAGCGCCGGCGCGAATGTCCGGAGCGGTATCGCCTACGGACCGGCGTTCGGCATCGATGGCAGCCAGCTGGTGATCGACAAGCCCGACGGCTCGAAGGGTCGCGAGTTCCTCGACGTCGGCGAGAACCCGCCCAACGGCGCGCTGGTCTACTACTGGCTGGCCGAGGAGGCGAGCGAGCCGGTGGTGCTGACCTTCCGCGACTCCGGTGGCCGCAAGATCGCCACCTACCGCAGCGACGACAAGACCCTGCCGCCGGCCGCGCGGCCGGGCACGGCCAGGGGCCTCAACCGCTTCCTGTGGAACCTCAAGTATCCCGGCCCGACCCGGCTCGACCCGGCGCTGGCGCCACCGCGGCCGACGCCGCTGGTGCCCGACATCGAGAACCCGCCGGGACCGACCGTGGTCCCCGGTCGCTACGGCGTCGAACTCACGGTCGGCGGCACCGCGCAGGCGGCCGAGTTCGAGGTCGTCAAGGACCCGCGGCTGGGCACCACGCCCGAGGCTTACGCCGCGCAGTTCGCGCTGCACCGGGCCCTGGTCGACGCGCTGTCGCGCCTCAAGGCGGCGGTCAACCGCCTGCGCCTGATGAAGCGCCAGCTGGCCGAGGTCGCGACCCGCACCGGCAAGGGCCAGGCGGCGCTCAAGAACCGGGCGAAGCGGCTGGTCGAGCGGCTGTCGGAGATCGAGAGCATCATGGTCGATCCCAAGCGCCAGTCGTCGCGCGACGTGTTGCGCCACCCGGCCGGCCTCAACGACACCGTCCTCGACCTGATCGCGATGACGACCACGGCCGACGCCGCGCCGACCAGCCAGACCAGGGCGGTGTCGGCGGAGATCATGGAGAGGATCGACCAGCAGATCGCCCGGCTCGAGGCGATCGTGAAGACCGACATCGGCCCGCTGAACACGCAGCTGGCCAAGGCCAGGATCGGTCACGTCGGCGCCTAGGCGCCGTTTGGGCGCCCGGGCCTAGTGGCCGCGGGCCGCGCGATACTCCGCCTCGGTGCGGGCCACCAGGTCCGCCACCGAGGGCACGTCGGCGACGCCGGACACGGCGTGGCCGGCGCTCCAGATGTCCTTCCAGCGCCTGGCGTCGGGCCGGTCGCGCTCGGCGGCGTTGATGTCCTTGGCGATGTCGATGGCGCCGCGCGCCGGCAGGGAGTCGGGATCGAGCCCGGCCGCGACGATCGACGGCCGCAGCATGTTGGTCTCGAGCCCGGTGAAGGCCCGGGTCAGCAGCACGTCGTCGAGCCGGCTGCGCACCAGCATGTCCTTGTAGCCGTCCTTGGCGAGACTCTCGCGGGTGGCGATGAACTTGGTGCCCATGTAAGCGAGGTCGCAGCCCAGCATCTCGGCGGCGGCGACGGCGTGGCCGTCGGCCATGCCGCCGGCCATCACCACGAGTCCCGGCCAGAAGGCGCGCACGGCGCGCACGAAGGCGAAGGGATTGGCCCAGCCGGTCTGGCCGCCGGCGCCCGCGGTCAGCAGCACCAGCCCGTCGACCCCCGCCGCCGCGGCCTTCTCGGCGTGGCGCACCGAGGCGACGTCGGCCAGCACCAGGCAGCCCGCGTCCTTCAGCGGCTTCAGCACCGGTTCGGGCGAGCCGACGCTGGTGATCACGATCTCGGCGCGGTGGCGCAGCACGGCGGCGAGGTCGTCGGCGACGCGCGGGTTGGAACGGTGGACGATCAGGTTGGGACAGAACGGCGCCGGCCGGGCGCCGGTCTCGGCGGCGGCGCGACGGGCGTCGTCGGCGATGTCGGCCAGCCAGGCGTCGAGTTCCTCGACGGTGCGGCAATTGGCGGTCGGGAAGGCGCCGATCACGCCGGACCGGCAGGCCGCCTTCACCAGCGCCGGCCCGGATACCAGGAACATCGGCGCCGCGATCAGCGGCAGGCGCAGGCGACCCTGCAGGGACGAAGGAAGGGACATGGCGGGAGAACCCTCCGGGCGGCGTCGCCGCCCGGAGGATCGCGGCCTTACAGCGCGGCGGCGAGGCCTTCCTGCTCCATCGTGCGCTTGACGGCCGGGCGGGCCTTCATGCGCGCGTAGTGGGCGGCGCAGTTCTTCGGCAGCGTCATGTTCATGCGCGCGGCGCACCAGAACTCGACGTAGAACAGCGCGGCGTCGGCGATCGAGAACTTGCCGGCGACGTATTCCTTGCCCTCGAGCGCCTTGTCCATGATCGCGAGGCCCTTCTCCAGGATCTCCTTGCCGCGCGCCTTGACCTTGTCGTGGTCGGCCTCGGTGTAGGCGAAGTTGCCGGGGCGGAACATGCGCGAGAAGCCCTGCATGTGCATGGTCGAGACGACGTAGTCCATCGCCTCGAGCACGCGCGCCTCCTCGTCCGGGTCGCTCGGCAGCAGGCCCTTCTCCGGGTTCTTGCGCGCCAGCCAGGTGGCGATCGCCGGGAACTCGGTCAGGACCGAGCCATCGTCGCGCTGCAGCGTCGGCACCTTGGACTTGGGGTTCAGCTTCACGAAGTCGGGGCCGTACTGCTCCTGCTTGGCACCGTCGACCTTGTGCGTGTCGTAGGGCTTGCCGATCTCCTCGAGCAGCACGTGGATGCCGATCGAGCAGGCGCCGGGCATGTAATAGAGCTTCATGGCGATCTCCTGTGGGACGGGTGGTTGTCCGGGACGCGGGACGCTAGCATCCCCGGCAAAACGGGGGGAGGCCCAATGACGATCAACACGCTGCGAGGCGACATCGGGACGGCGCGCACCAAGGTCGGAACGTTCCTGTTCGAGTTCGCGACCCCGGGGATCGGCCAGATCCTCAAGGCGGCGGGCGCCGACTACGCCGTGCTCGACATGGAGCACACCGGTTTCGGATTCGAAACCGTCCGCCAGGTCGTGCGCTACTGCCAGGCCGCGGCGCTGCCGCTGGTGGTGCGCGTGCCGAGCCAGCAGCGCCACCACATCAGCCGCGCGCTCGACACCGGCGCCGACGGCATCATGGTCCCGATCGTGTCGTCGGTGGCGCAGGCGAAGGCGGTGCTGGACGCCGCCAAGTACTGGCCGAGCGGCACCCGCGGCGTCGCGCTGGGCCTCGCGCACGAACGCTACGCCCGGCGCGGCGAACCGCTGGTCGAGCGGCTGGCCGAGCAGAACGCGCGCACCGCCATCATCCTGCAGGTCGAGGACCCGGCCGGCGCGCTGGCGGCCGACGAGATCGCCGCCCTGCCCGGCGTCGACATGCTGTGGCTCGGCCACAACGACCTGTCGGTGGCGATGAACAAGCCAGGCGCCTTCGCCGACCCTGACTTCGCCAAGCACGAGCAGGCAACGATCGCGGCGGCGAAGAAGCACGGCAAGTCTGTCGGCCGCCTGTCGGTCGATGCCGCCGAGGGCCGGCGCTTCGCGCAGATGGGCTACGACTTCGTCGCCATCGCGGGCGACGTCTGGCTGCTGCAGCAGGCCTTCGCCGCCGGCCTGGCGACGGTCAGGCCCTGATCCGGACCGGCAGCGAGCGGATGCCGCGAATGAAGTTGGAATAGAGCCGCACCGGCGGGCCGACGATCTCGATCGCGAGATCGCGGTCGAGGATCTCCTCCCACAGGATGCGCAGCTGCATCTCGGCCAGCCGGTCGCCGACGCAGCGATGGATGCCGGCGCCGAAGGCGAGGTGCTGGCGCGCCCTGGGGCGGCCGACGCGGAAGCTCTCGGGATCGTCGATCGCGGTCTCGTCGCGGTTGCCCGAGACGTACCACATCACGACCTTGTCGCCGGCCCGGATGGTCTTGCCGGCGAGCTCGGCGTCGCGCGTCGCGGTGCGCCGCATGTGGATCACCGGCGTCTGCCAGCGGATCACCTCGGACACGAAGCCCGGCAGCAGGCCGCGGTCGGCCTTCACCTTGGCCAGCTCGCCGGGATGCTCGGACACCGCCATCAGGCCGCCAGTCATCGAGTTGCGCGTGGTGTCGTTGCCGCCGACGATCAGCAGGCCGAAGTTGCCGATGAACTCGCGGGTCGGCATGTCGCGCGTCGCCTCGCTGTGCGCCATCATCGAGATCAGGTCGAACTTGGGCGGCTGCCGCGCCCGCTCCTGCCACAGCGCCGCCATCGTCTGCGCCATGGTCGTGAGCTCGGCCATGCGCTCGGCCTCGCTCTTCACCACCGCGTCGGCATCGGCGACGTTGGCGATCGCCACGTCGGACCACCAGGTCAGGCGGCGCCGGTCGGCCTGCGGGAAGTCGAACAGGGTCGCCAGCATCAGCGCCGTGAGCTCGGTCGAGACGCGATCGACCCAGTCGAAGGTCTCGCCCCTCGGCAGGGCGTCAAGGACCGCCGCCGTGCGCTCGCGGATCAGGCCTTCCATGTTGGCGAGGTTGGACGGCGCCACGATCGGCGCCACCGTCTTGCGCTGGGCGGTGTGGCGCGGCGGGTCCATGCGGATGAAGTTGGGCAGTTCCTGGCCCTTGGGCTGGTCGGCGATCTGGATGCCGCCGCGCTCCGAGGCCGAGGAGTAGGTGCCGTGGTCGAGCTCGACCTTCATGATGTCGGCGTGGCGGGTCACCGACCAGTACGGGCCGTAGGGGCTGTCGGGGTGGAAATGGACCGGGTCGTCGCGGCGCAAGCGTGCGAACGGTTCGCGCCAGGCGTCGTCGCGGTAGAGCCGCGGATCGCTGACGTCGGGCAGCCCGGGGGCCTGCATGGTGCTGGAATCCGCCATTCCCGTAGGCCACGGGTGGGCCGCGGCCGAGTCAAGCCCTTTCGTCGCAACGGCTCCCCCAATGGCGCGTTGACAGGCCCGGGGCGCGGGAGCAAACCGTCGCGCCGCCGCCCCGATGGCGGTGTCCGACCTTATGGCACCAGACAGCACCAGCCCGTCGACCGCGTCACCCGCCCCCCACCAGGAACACTCCCACGGCTCGGCCAAGGCCCTGTTCGTCGGGGCGCTCGGGGTGGTGTTCGGCGACATCGGCACCAGCCCGCTCTACGCGCTGCGGGAAACCTTCATGCACGACAGCAGCCTGGCGCCGACGCCGGAGCACGTGCTGGGGGTGCTGTCGACGCTGTTCTGGGCGGTCACCCTCACGGTGACCATCAAGTACGTCACCCTGATCATGCGGGCCGACAACAAGGGCGAGGGCGGCGTGCTCGCGCTGGCCACGCTCGGCACGCACGGGCTCAACGGCAAGAGCCGCACCATCCGGCGGGCGATCACCCTGCTGGCCGTGGTCGGCCTGGCGCTGTTCTACGGCGACGCCATCATCACCCCGGCGATCTCGGTGATGTCGGCGGTCGAGGGCCTGTCGGCGGCGACCCCGGCGTTCGCGCCGTTCGTGGTGCCGCTGGCGCTGATCGTGCTGGTCGCACTGTTCCTGCTGCAATCGCGCGGGACCGCCGATGTCGGCCGCCTGTTCGGGCCGGTCATGCTGGTCTGGTTCACGCTGCTGGGCGCGCTCGGCCTGTGGCAGATCGCCAAGAACCCGGCCGTGCTCTACGCCGTCAACCCGGTCTACGCCCTCGACCTGATCGCCGACCAGGGCTTCGGCATTTTCCTGGCGTTCGGCTCGATCGTGCTGGCCGTGACCGGCGCCGAGGCGCTGTACGCCGACATGGGCCATTTCGGCCGTCGCCCGATCCGCACCGCCTGGCTGTCGCTGGTCATGCCGGGCCTGCTGCTCAACTACTTCGGCCAGGGTGCCCTGATCATCGAGGACCCCGGCCGCATCCACCAGGTCTTCTTCGAGCTGGTGCCACGCGACTACGTGATCTTCCTGGTGATCATCTCGACGCTGGCCACCGTGATCGCCTCGCAGGCGGTCATCACCGGCGTGTTCTCGCTGACCCGGCAGGCGATCCAGCTGGGCTACCTGCCGCGCATGGAGATCAAGCACACCTCCGAGGTCGCGATCGGCCAGATCTACATCAGCCGCGTCAACTGGCTGCTGATGGCCGGCGTCGTGGCCCTGGTGGTCGGCTTCGGCTCGTCGGGCGCCCTGGCCGGCGCCTACGGTCTCGCCGTGACCGGCGCCATGCTGGTCGACGCGGCACTGGCGTTCGCGGTGGCGATCCTGGTGTGGAAGTGGAAGTGGCAGGTCGCCGCCCTGGTGTTCGGCCTGCTCGCCATCCCCGACATCGCCTTCTTCATCGCCAACGCGCTCAAGATCCCCGACGGCGGCTGGCTGCCGCTGATCGTCGCCACGCTGATCTACTTCACCATCACCACGTGGCGGCAGGGCCGCCGGCTGGTCGCCGCCGAGATGAGCGAGGGCAGCCTGCCGCTGCGCCAGTTCCTCGAGCGCATGGAGCGCGCGCCCGACCGCGTCGCCGGCACCGCCGTGTTCCTGACCGCCGACGCCACCCGTACCCCCGCGGCGTTCCTGCACAACCTGAAGCACAACAAGGTCCTGCACGAGCGCATCATCATCCTGCAGGTCGATACTCGCGACGTGCCGCGCGTGCCCGAGGCCAACCGGGTCGAGGTCGAGCGCCTCGGCAAGGGCTTCTACACCGTGGTCGCCCACTACGGCTTCACCGAGCAGCCCGACGTGCCGGCGGCGCTGCGCGCCTGCCGGCCGCACGGCATCGCCTACGACGAGATGGAGACCAGCTTCTTCCTCGGCCGCGAGACCCTGGTGCCGACCCAGCACTCCAAGCTCGGCCGGCTGCGCCGCGACTGGTTCATCTCGCTGTCGCACTCGGCCTCGGCGACCAAGATCTTCTTCCGCATCCCGCCCAATCGAGCGATCGAGCTGGGCAACCAGATCCAGATCTAGCGGCCCGGGCGACGATGGCCCGCGTCCCGCTCGTCCTCGTCCCCGGCCTCCTCAACACCGGCCGCGTCTTCGCCGCCCAGGCCGCGGCGCTGGCCGATGTCGCCGACTGCCTCAGCCCCGAGCCGTGGCACCACGATTCGATCGGCGCGATGGCCGAGGCGACGCTGGCGATGGCGCCGCCCCGCTTCGCCCTGGCCGGCTTCTCGATGGGCGGTTACGTCGCCTTCGAGATCTTCCGCCAGGCCCCGGATCGGGTCGAGCGGCTGGCCCTGATCGACACCCAGGCGACGCCGGATTCGCCGGAATCGACCGCCCGGCGGCTGGCGCTGCTCGAGCAGACCAACCTCGGCCGCTTCCATGGCATCCAGCGCTCGCTGCTGCCGCAGCTGCTGCACCGCCGTCACGTCGACGACGCCGCGATCGTCGAGCCGATGATGGCGATGGCCGCGGAGGTCGGCGTCGAAGGCTTCCGCCGCGAGCAGAAGGCGATCATGGCGCGGGCCGACAACCGTCCCCTGCTGGTGAAGATCGATGTCCCGACCGTGGTGATCGTCGGCCGCCAGGACCAGGTGACGCCGCTGCCGCGGTCGGAGGAGATCGCCGCCGACGTCGCGACCTCGCAACTGGTGGTGATCGAGGAATGCGGGCACATGAGCCTGCTGGAAAAGCCCGCCGAGGTGACGGCGGCCCTGGGGAGCTGGTTGAAGCGATGAACACGGTCTATGCCCGCGAGGATTTCCTCGGCGCCGACGAGTACATCGATGTCGTGGTGAAGTCGGGTCTCAACCGCCCGGTCGGCGACCGCGGCCGCATCGAGCGCATGCTGGCGCACGCCAACCTGATCGTGACGGCGCGCCAGGACGGGCGGCTGGTCGGGCTGGCCCGCTCGCTGACCGACTTCTGCTTCTGCTGCTACCTGTCCGACCTCGCGGTCGACAAGGCCTGCCAGGGCCAGGGCATCGGCAAGCGCCTGATCGAGGAGACGCGTCGCCAGGCCGGCGGCGACCAGACCACGACGCTCTTGCTGTCGGCACCCGGCGCGATGACCTTCTACCAGGGCATCCGGATGCCGCAGGCCGACAACTGCTTCCTGTACCGCCGCAAGGGCTAGGGTTCCCGAAGCAACGCCCCGGCCGGCGTGGCGTTCGGTCTCCGAAGTCCACCGGAGGCCGCATGCCGCAGTTCCCGCCCCAGCCCATCCACGGCGTCGTCTGGATCGATCGCCACGAGGCCCGTCTCTACCTCCTGAAGGGCGACGGCGCGACGCCGGCCGAACCCGACCACCGCGTCCACCGGCAGAAGGACAGCGGGCCGGTGCGCGACGACCGCGAGTTCTTCGAGGAAATCCTGGCCGCCCTGGAGACCGTCGAGTCGTGGACCATCGCCGGTCCCGACGACACCCGGCACGACCTCGAGAAGTACCTCGACGGTCACGCCGAGGACCTGCGCGGCAAGCTGCTGGGGGTGGAGGCGATGGAGCGGCCTTCGGCCGCCGACCTCGCCTCGCGCGCCCGCGCCTTCGCCGCCGCGGTCGAGCGCTCGTCGTGACGGTCTAGCGGCCGCGCTGGGCGGCGACGGCGCGCTGGTAGGCCTGGGCGAAGCCGTTCAGCGTGTTGCTGAGCGGGCCGGCCATGCCGTCGTCCTGGGTCGAGGCCTGGACCGTGATCGACGAGCCCTTGAGCATGGTCTGCAGGAGCTCGGCCGACTTCTCCTGGGTGTAGGAGCAGATGCCGCCGGTGCAGATGCTGGTGGTGACGAAGGGCCAGTTGTCGACCTGCATGCTGGCGTTCTGGCCCATGCCGTCGACCACCACCGACAGCGTCGTGTAGGCCGCCGAGTAGCTGACGATCAGGAAGGTGCCGAGCAGGTTGTTGGGGCCGCCGTCGATCATCGCCGACACGGTGCAGTCCTTGCCGCGCTCGTAGTTGCAGTTCATCACCCACTGGTTGGGCGGCTGGTTCTGGCCCAGCGACTGGGCCGAGGCCGGGCCGGCGACGAGGGCGAGGCCCAGGGTGGCGGCGGCTGTGGCGGCGGCGAGGATCGATCGCGTCATGGTTCCCGTCTTTGTGGCTGGCCGGACCGTATCAGGTCGCGGCGACGTCGCCCACCACGCGCACGCGCACCCGGACCGAGTTGCCGGGCAGGTAGGCGAGCGGCATGTCCTCGCTCTCGATGGTCGACAGCGTGGCGCGGTCGGCCCCGGCCGCCACGGCGCGGTCGTTGGCGATGCCTTGCGCCGCGGCCAGCGCCTCGGCACGGGTCATGTCGCGGAAGATCTGGTCGCACTCGCCCGAGACCTGCGCGATCGCAGCGCCGACCGCGTTGGCGCAGTCGCCGTGCTCGACGTGGATCACCTTCGACACGCCCGGCAGCTTGTCGGGGATCAAGAAGGCGCCACCGCCGACCGCGATCAGGGGCACGTCGCCGGCCTCGGTCTTCATGCGGTCGATCGCCTCCTCGGCCAGCCGGGCCGCCTCGGCGAACACCCGGGCGCAGGTCGCGGCGTCGAGGTGCGCGACCTTGGCCTTGTCGCCGATCGGCAGGCGGCCGCTGGCGATCGCCACGTCGGTAGTGGTGAGCTGCGAACCACCGAACGCGATCGCGTCCTTCAGCAGGCGGTAGCCGACCGACACCGGCCCGACCTTGAGCGGCTCGAGCGAGACGTGGCTGCCGCCGCCCAGCCCGATCGACAGCAGGTCGGGCATGCGGAACAGCGTGCGCACGCCGCCGACCTTGACCACCGAGTTGGCCTCGCGCGGGAAGCCCAGCTTGAGCTGGCCGACGTCGGTCGTGGTGCCGCCGACATCGACCACCATGGCGTCGGACAGGCCCGACAGGTAGGCGGCGCCGCGCATCGAGTTGGTGGCGCCGGAAGCGAAGGAATAGACCGGCAGCCGGCGCGCCTGGTGGGCCTCGGCCACGGTGCCGTCGTTCTGGGTGATGAACAGCGGCGCGGCGATGCCGGAATCGGCGATCGACTTCTCGAACGCCGCGATGGTGTCGCGCGACAGGTCGGCCAGCGCCGCGTTGAGCAGCCCGGCGTTCTCGCGCTCGAGCAGGCCGATGCGGCCGAGGTCGGACGAGCAGGTGATGATGGCGTCGGGGATCACCGCGGCGACCAGCTCGGCGGCACGCTTCTCGTGGCTGTTGTCGAGCGGCGAGAAGATCGACGAGATCGCCACCGACCTCAGCCCCTTGGCCTTCATCTCGTGCGCCGCCTTCGTCACCGCGGCCTCGTCGAGCGGCATGAACGGCCGGCCGTCGTACTCGTGGCCGCCCTCGACCATCCAGACGCCGCCGCGCACCAGCTCGGCGAGGTCCTCCGGCCAGTCGCAGAACGGCGGCAGCGAGGCCGAGGCCGGCATGCCGAGCCTGAGCGCCGCGACCCGCGTCAGGTGGCGGCGCTGGACCACGGCGTTGATGAAGTGGGTGGTGCCGATCATGACGCCGTCGATCCGCTTGCCCGCGTTCTGGCCGGCCAGCACGCCGGTCGAGCCCAGGCTCTTCAGCGCGTCGAGGATGCCGGTGGTGACGTCCTCGCTGGTCGGTGCCTTGACCGCGCGGACGACCTTGCCCTCCTCGATCAGGACGGCGTCGGTGTTGGTGCCGCCCACGTCAATGCCGATGCGTCTCATGAGTCGAACACGCTCCTGAAATCGATGTCGTAGCCGAAGGCGCGCGGGCCGACCGTGTCGAGGCCGCGCGGGGACAGGAAGACGGCGGGCGGCGGCAGGGCGATCACCGTGACGCGCTGGCCGTAGCGGATGGTCTCGCTGCCGACCGCCTCGCCGGACACCGAGTCGAGCACGCAGATCAGGTCCGGCGTCATGGCCAGCGGCTGGCCGTCGCGGAACGACACGATCCACTCGTTCTGGAAATTGATGGTCATCGCCGAGCCGCGGCAGTCGTCGAGCCCGTCGAGCCTGAGGATGCCGCGCAGGAAGCCCTCGGTGGCGCGGCGCGCGACGTCGACCACCTTGCCGCGGAACAGGAGCTTGCCCGGCTCGACCGACAGGATCGCCGCCACCGGGTCCTCGTGGCGGCGCTGCGCCTCGCGCACCGCCCGGCCGATCGCGATCGCCTTGGTGGTGGTGCCGTGGATGCCCCACCGCCTGACCTCGGCGGCGGTGCGCGGCGGCTGGCAGGTCGCGGCGACCGAGCCGTACTCGACGCAGATCTTGCGCGCCACGCGCTCGGTCCACTTCCAGGTCGGCACCCTGTGCACGATCGACTCGAAGCCGCGCACGTCGACCGCGGTCAGCGGGTACGGCGCCAGCCCGCCGACCGAGACCGAGGTCATCTGGGCCTCGGGATAGGCGCGGCCCATGGTGTCGCTGTCGAGCACCGGCAGGTCGAGGTGGGCGGCCGCCATGAACGGACGGACGCCGTTGGCGCCGCCGATCTCCATGCTCATCAGCGCCGCGAAGCGGTGGCCGATGTGGCGTTCCATCAGGCTGACGGCGCGGGCCAGCGTCAGGCTGTCGGTCAGCCGCTCCTGCCCGACCAGCGGCGCACCCATGTTGGCGACCGTGCCGACCCAGTCGTCGTCGGCGAGGTCGGTCACGTCGATCAGGCGCACGCGGTGGCCGTCGCGGTACAGGGCGCGCATGTTGAGCAGCGGCAGGTAGGGATTGCCGCCGCCGCCGGTGCCCAGCACCCAGGCACCGACCGCCAGCGCCTCGATATCGTCCAGCGAGAGTTCCCGCTGGCTCACGCGAACACGCTCTTGAAGTCGATGTCGTAGCCGAAGGCGCGCGGCCCGACATGCTGCAGCCCCTTGGGCGACAGGAAGACTTCGGGCGGCGGCAGGGCGATCACGGTGACGCGCTGGCCGTAGCGGATCGTCTCGGTGCCGACCGCCTCGCCCGACACCGAGTCGAGGACGCAGATCAGGTCGGGCGACATCGCGATCGGCTTGCCGTCGAGCCACGCCACGATCCACTCGTTCTGGAAGTTGATCTCCATCGCGGCGCCGCGCCAGGCATCGACGCCGTCGAAGCGGGTGCGGCCGCGCAGGAAGCCCTCGGTGGCGCGGCGTTCGACGTCGACCACCTTGCCGCTGTACAGCACCTTGCCCGGCTCGACCGACAGGATCGCCGCCACCGGGTCCTCGTGGCGGCGCTGGGCCTCGCGCACCGCGGCGCCGATCGCGATGGCCTTGGTCGTGGTCCCCGGGATACCCCACTTCTTGACCTCGGCGCCGGTGCGCGGCGCCTTGCAGGTCGAGGCGATCGAGCCGTACTCGACGCAGATCTTGCGGCTGACCCGCTCCATCCACTTCCAGGTCGGCACCGACTCGACCACCGATTCGAGTCCGCGCACGTCGACCGTGGTCAGCGGGCAGGGCCTGAGGTCGCCGACCGCGACCGAGGTCATCTGCGCCTCGGGATAGGCCCGGCCCATCATGTCGGCGTCGATCACCGGCCGCTTGAGGTGGGCCGCCGCCATCAGCGGCTGGATCGAGTTCCCGCCGCCGATCTCGAGCGCCATGATGCCGCGGAAGCGGTGGCGGGTGTGCTCCTCCATCAGGGCGACGGCGCGGGCGATGGTGCGGCTGTCGGTCAGCCGCTCCTGCCCGACCAGCGGCGCGCCCATGTTGGACACCGCCGCCACCCAGTCGTCGTCGGCCAGTTCGCCGGGCGGCATCAGCTGCACCCGGTGGCCCTCCTTGTACAGGGCCCGCATGTTCAGCAGGCCGAGGTACGGGCTGCCGCCGCCGCCGGTGCCCAGCACCCAGGCGCCGACGGCCAGCGATTCGATGTCGTCCAGTGTGATGTCGCGTAGCGGCATTGCGTTTGCCAAGTCCCCTTGCCGCTTCTATGTAGCGGCCTGCTGCTTTGCTGACAAAGCGGTAACGAGGGGAGAGAACGAGCAATGTCCGAGCCAATCAAGCTGGTCGCGTTCTGCGGCAGCCTGCGCAAGGCCTCCTTCAACCGCATGGCGCTGCAGGCCTTCGTCGAGCGCCTGCCGGCCGGCACCCGGGTCGACGAGATCACGATCGGCGACTGGCCGCTCTACGACGCCGACATCCAGGCCAAGGGCTTCCCGGCCAAGGTCGAGGCGGCGCACGAGACCATGCTGGGCGCCGAGGGCGTCATCCTGGTCACGCCGGAGTACAACTACGGCATCTCGGGCGTGCTCAAGAACGCGATCGACTGGCTGTCGCGCATGGCGCCGCAGCCGTTCGCCGGCAAGCCGACCGCCGTGCTCGGCGCCGCCACCGGCATCCTCGGCACCGCCCGCGCCCAGTACCAGCTGCGCCAGACGCTGGTGTTCCTCGATGGCCGGCCGATCAACAAGCCGGAAGTCATGATCGGCCAGGCCGCGACCCGCTTCGTCGACGGCAAGCTCGCCGACGAGGCGACCGGCAAGCTGGTGGCCGACCTCGGCGCCGCGCTGGTGCTGGCGGTGCGCCAGGCCCGCGCCGCCGCGACGGTGAAGTGACCGTCAGCGCTTGCGCAGGCTGAGGATGTAGGCGGCCAGGTCGTCCTGGTCGCGGGCGCCGAGCTCGAAGTCGGGCATGCGGCTGTGGGTGGCGCTCATCGCGCCCTTCAGGATCGCGGCGTTCATGTCGGGACGCGCCGCGATCGCCGGGAAGGTCGGCAGGCCGTTCGACTGGCCGGTCCCGGCGGCCGCGTTCACGACATGGCAATTGGCGCACCAGCGCTCGGCCAGCGCCTGCCCCCGCGCGATATCCTGTGCCCCGGCCGAAGCGAGCGGCAAGACCACCAATGCAACCGCCAGGGCAACCAGCGGGGCAGCCAGCGGGCCGATCAGTCTCGCGGCGTTCATGTTTCCTCCATCAGCCATCGTCATTCCATCATCTCGCGCAGCACCCGCCCGGTGGCGGTGATGGCGAGCAGCGCCGGCACGCCCAGCGGACCCTTCACCCAGTCCTTGGTGGCCGGGGTGTAGCTCATGCAGTCCATCGCCACGAGATCGGGCTTTTTTGCGGCCAGACGCGCCGCCGCGGCGGCGGCCTCGCCCGGACCCGCGCTGGGCGCCAGCGCCTCGGCCACGACCTCGAGGCCGGGCCGCGCCCACTTCGACGCCAGCTTCTCGCCCTGCTCGGCCAGCGGGATCAGGAGCCCGAGCCGGCCGCGCGGCAGCAGGCCGGTGGCCAGCCCGTTCAGCACCCGCGACGGGAACAGCACGTTCTCGTCCCCGGGCATCGGCGGAAACTCGCCGGTGCAGGCATAGACCAGCACGTCGCAGCCATCGGCCCGGAGCTTCGCCAGCGCCGCCGGCGAGCGGGCGATCACCGCCTGCTTGGAGATCTTGACGTCGCGACCGCCGCGCAGCCGCGTGTACAGCGTGTCGGCGCCGTTCTCCGGCCTGAGCGTGTCGACCTCGGCATCGCTCAGCCCGTCGAGGGCGCCGCGCAGCACGACCTCGGTGCCGGCCGGCGCCTGCGCCGCGAACAGGGCGGCGATGTCGTCCCGCGGCGCCTGGCCGATGGTGACGATGCCGAGCTTGGCGGCCATTCCTTCATCCCTCCAGCAGAACCGTGTCCTGATCGTTCCACGCCAGCCCGACCGCGTCACCCGGCTTGCGCGACGCCCGTTCGCCGCCGTGGGTCTCGCGCACCAGCAGTGAGCGGCCGTCGGCGGCGGCGACCCGCAGCAGCGTCGAGCCGCCGAGGAAGTTCGCGGTCTCGACCGTGCCCGAGACCCGCGCGCCCTCGGCCACCAGCCGGATCTTCTCCGGCCGCAGCGCGCGGGCGCGGCCGCCCTCCTCGAGGAGGTTGATCTCGCCGATGAAGTCGGCGACGAAGCGGGTGCGCGGCCGCTCGTAGATCTCGGTCGGCGAACCGACCTGCTCGACCCGGCCCTGGTTCATCACCGCGATGCGGTCGGACATCGCCAGCGCCTCTTCCTGGTCGTGGGTCACGAACACCAGCGTGACACCCAGCCGGCGCTGCAGCTCCTTGAGCTCGAACTGCATCTGCTGGCGCAGCTTGCGGTCGAGCGCACCCAGCGGCTCGTCGCACAGCAGCACCGGCGGCTCGATCACCAGCGCGCGGGCCAACGCCACGCGCTGCTGCTGGCCGCCCGACAGCTGGGCGGGCTTGCGCCCCTCCATCCCGGTCAGCGCGACCTGGGCCAGCGCGGCGGCGACGCGACGCGCGATCTCGGGCTTGGGCACGTCGCGCATGCGCAGGCCGAAGGCCACGTTCTCGGCCACCGTGCGGTGCGGGAACAGGGCGTAGGACTGGAACACCATGCCCATGTCGCGCTTGTGCACCGGCAGGTCGGTGATGTCGCGACCGCCGACATGGACGCGCCCGGAGTCCGGCTGCTCGAAGCCGGCGATCATGCGCAGCGAGGTCGTCTTGCCGCAGCCCGACGGCCCCAGCAGCGAGAAGAACTCGCCGGCGGCGATCTCCAGCGTGACCCCGTCGACGGCGCGGACGCGGCCGTCGAAGGTCTTGGTCACCTGCTCGAGGGTGATGGCAGCGGAGGACATCAACCCTTCAGGATCTTGGTCACCCGCGCGTCGATGTCTTCCTTGCGCGCGTTGTACCACTTCCAGTCGGGCTGGATCAGGGTCGCGACCTTGGCCTCGGTGGTCAGCAGCTTCTCGTCGTACTTCGGCGCCAGCTTCACCTTCCTGTTGGCCGGCGAGTACCACACGCCCTCGGCCAGCAGCTGCTGCGTGGCGGGCCGCAGCATGTAGTCGATGTAGCCGAAGGCCAGTTCCTTGACCTTCGAGCCCGGCGTCACGTTCAGCACCTGCTCGAGCGCCATCACGCCCTCGGACGGGCTGGCGAAGTCGACCGGCTGCTTGTTGTCGCCCTCGTAGCGGTAGACGCCGGAGTCGTGGATCACGCCCATCGAGACCTCGGCCGACAGCAGCATCTTCTCCATCTGCCCGGTGAAGTCGACCAGCTTGATCGGCTTCAGCTGCTCGAGCGCCTTGTAGGCCGCGTCGAGGTCCTGCAGGCCCTTGCCGTAGAGCTTGCCCAGCATCATCAGGTGGCACTGGCCGAGGCTGTTGACCGGGATGATGTAGCTGCCGCGCGCGCCCGCCAGCTTGGGGTCGGCGAGGTCCTTCCACGAGGTCGGCTTGGCCAGGCCCTTGTCGGTGCGGTAGCCCAACCCGATCGCGCTGGTGAAGATGGCGACGCCGACGATCTTGTCGCTGGTCGCCCACGGGTAGACGTCGGCGACGTTCGGCGCCTGCTTGGGCGTGATCTTGTCCATCACCAGCCCCTCGGTGAAGCAGTTCCACTGCTCGTTCGAGTTGGTGTGCAGGACGTCGTACAGCGGGTCGTTCCGGGGGCTGGCCTGCAGCTTGGGCACGAACGGGAAGGCCTGGTCGGCCTGCACCGTGCACTTGAACTCCTTCTCGAAGGCCGGCAGCACCGTGGCCTTCATGATGTCGCCCCACTTGCCGCCCCAGGTGGTGATCTTCAGCGTGGCGGCCTGGGCGTGCAGGATGGCGGGCGCACCCAGCGTGCCGGCGGCGGCAAGGCCGGCACCGGCCTTCAGGGCATTACGACGTGTGATCATGACGGGACCCCTCTTCGTTGGCGTTCACAGCTTAACGTAGGCCTTCAGCCCGATCAGCCGTTCCAGCACCAGGACGACCGACAGGGCGAGCAAGATCGAGACCATCGAGGCCGCCGCGATGGCGCCGTCGAGGTCGAACTTCATGTAGTTGAACAGCACCACCGGCAGGGTCTCGCCCTTCGGGACCACCAGGAACAGCGATACCGGGAACTGGTCGAACGAGACGATGAAGGCGAAGACGCCGCCGGCGAACACGCCCGGGCGGATCAGCGGCAGGGTGACTTCGAAGAAGACGCGGACCGGGCCGGCGCCCAGCACCGCCGCCGCTTCCTCGATGCGCCGGTCGAAATTGTGCAGTACCGCCAGCGTGGTGCGGATGACGTAGGGCACCGCCACCAGCGTGTGCGCCATCACCAGCCCCCAGACCGGGCGGCCGATCCCGGCCAGCAGGTACGACTGGAACAGCGCCAGGCCGGTCAGGATCGCCGGCAGCATCAGCGGCGACATGAAGAACGCGGTCAGGAAGGCGCGGCCCGGCAGGTTGCCGCGGGCCAGCGCCAGCGCGCAGGCACCGCCGATCACGACCGACAGCACCAGCACGCAGCCCGCCACCCACAGCGACAGCCACAGCGCGTTCATGAAGTCCGCGCCGGCGAAGAACTTCTGGAACCAGCGCAGGCTGATGCCGACCGGCGGGAACGAGATGTACGGCGTCGGGTTGAGCGCGAACACCAGCACGATGGCGATCGGCGCCAGCAGGAAGAACAGCAGCAGGAAGTTCAGCGCCAGGTAGGCGGCGCGGCCGGCGTCGAACGGGCGGCGGTTGGGTACGGCGGTCATCACGCCATCCCCTGCTCGCCCGACAGCCGGGCGAGGATGCGGTTGTAGGCGACGACGATCGCCAGCGACACCAGCAGCAGGATCATGCCCAGCGCGGCGGCGAGGTTGGGGTTGAAGCTGGTGCCGACCTGCTGGGCGATCAGCATCGGCAGGGTCAGCACGTCGGTGCCGCCCATCAGCGACGGCGTGACGTAGGCGCTGATCGACAGCGCGAACACCAGCAGCGAGCCGGCGAGGATGCCGGGCAGGCTGAGCGGCAGCGTGACCTCGACGAAGGCGCGCACCCGGCCGGCGCCGAGGCTGCGCGCCGCCTGCTCCAGCCGCTCGTCGATGCGGCCGATCACGCCGGTCAGCGTCAGCACCATGAACGGCACGTAGATGTGGACCAGCGCCACCACCGTGCCGAACTCGTTGTACATCAGCGGCAGCGGCTTGCCGATCACGCCCCACTGCATCAGCAGCGTGTTGATCACGCCCTTGTCCTGCAGGATCGTCATCCAGGCGAAGGTCCGCACCACGATGCCGGTCAGCATCGGCGCGATCACCGCCATCAGTACCAGCGCGTGGCCCAGCCGCGACTGCATGCGCGCCATCCAGTGGGCCAGCGGGTAGCCGATCAGCAGCGCCACCACGGTGGTGATCAGCCCGATCCTGAGCGTCGCCAGCAGCGAGTCGTGGTAGATGCCGGCCGTGTCGTACAGGAAGCGCTCGTAGTGGCGCGTCGTCAGGAAGGCGTTCGGGTTGGTGACCGGGTTGCCGGAATAGAACGACATCGCCGTCATCACGCCGAACGGCAGGACGAAGAACAGCACGAACAGCAGCAGCGCGGGCGCCAGCAGCCAGGCGATCGGCGAGGGTCGAGTAGCGACGGCCATCGCCGGCACTGTGGCGCAGGAAAATGCTTCGGTCCACGCCGAAGGACAGCACCGCGGCAACCGTGTTAGGCATCGGGCGATGGCATCGAAATTGCCACTGCTCCTCCTCCTGGTGGCGGTCACCTGCCTCAGCCAGTTCTACCGCGTGTCGAACGGCGTCATCGCGCCGGAGCTGACGCGCGACCTCGACCTCAGCCCGCGCCAGCTCGGCTGGGCCGGCAGCGCGTTCTTCTTCGCCCTGTTCGCCGCCCAGGTCCCGGTCGGCCTGTGGTTCGACCGCTTCGGCGCCCGCCGCACCGTGTCGGCGCTGTCGCTCCTGGCCGTCGCCGGCGCGCTGGTCATCGCCGCCGCCGAGAGCGCCACCGGGCTGGTGGTCGGGCGGGCCATCGTCGGCATCGGCTGCGCCGCCTCGTTCATGTCGGTGGTGTTCCTGTGCGCCCGCTGGTTCGCGCCGCGCGAGCTGGCGACGGCGCTGTCGTGGGTGTTCGCGGCCTCGAACATCGGCACCCTGGCGGCGGCGACGCCGCTGGCCTGGATCGCCGCCACGGTCGGCTGGCGCAACGGCTTCGTCGGCCTCGCCGCCGTCACCGTGGTGGTGGCGATCGCCTTCTGGGCGATCGTGCGCGACCGCCCGCCCGGGCACCCCGCCCCGAGGGGCCGGCCCGAGAGCCTGGTCGAGATCGGCCGCGGCCTGCGCGAGGTCTGGGCGACGCCCGGGCTGGTGCCGGTGCTGTGCATGCACTTCTTCGCCTACGCCACCATGCTGACCGTGCTGGGCGTGTGGGGCGGGCCGTACCTGTACGCGGTCCACGGGCTGGACGCCGTGCAGCGCGGCAACGTCCTGCTCGTCATGGGGGTGGCCCAGATCGCCGGCATCCTGGCCTACGGGCCGTTGGACCGCCTGCTCGGCTCGCGCAAGAAGGTGGTGCTGGGCGGGGCCGCGATCTCGACCGTGCTGCTGGCGCTGCTGGCGGTGCTGCCGCGGCCCTCGCTCGCGGTCGCCGTGGGGCTGCTCTGCGCGGTCTGCTTCTTCTGCGCCTTCGGCACGGTGATCGTGGCGCAGGGCCGCGCCCTGTTCCCCGACCGCCTGGCCGGCCGCGGCGTCACGACGGTGAACATGGCGCAGTGCGCCGGCCTCACCGCGCTGCCGGCGATGGTCGGCTACATCGTCGAGGCGATCGGCGATGCCGACACCGCCTACCGGGTCTCGTTCGGCGCCCTCGCGATCGGCCTGGTGCTGGGCGCCGCGGTCTACGTGCGGGCGCGCGACAGCGCGACGGCGCGCGCCTGACGCGCTACTTGGTCGCGTCCTTCAGGTAGGCGATCAGGTCCTCGAGCTGGGCCGGGTTCTTGAGGCCCACGAACGCCATCTTGGTGCCCGCCACCTTGCCCTTCGGGTTCTTCAGGTATTCGGCGAGCGTGGCGTCGTCCCAGGTGATGTCGGCCTTCTTCATGGCATCCGAGTACTCGAAGCCGGCCAGCGTGCCCGACTTGCGCCCGAACAGGCCGTGCAGCGTCGGACCGACCGGGCTGGAAGCGTCCTTCTCGACCTTGTGGCAGGTCCGGCACTGGGTGTTGAAGACGCGCTGGCCCTTGGCCGCGTCGCCCTCCGCCAAGGCCGGGCCGGCCAGGATCGCCGTTCCCACGATGGCCGTCGCGACGGCCCCTGCCCAACGCATCATCACGCTTCTCCTCGTCGAAATCGGGCCTGTCATGTGGGAGGTGCCGGTGCTCCGGCAACGCGCCCCTTGGCCGCAGCGGCTATACTCGGTGGCATGACCGGGGACCTGTTCGGCCACGCGCCGCGGGAAACGATCGCCGAGGGCGCGGTACTGCTGCGCGGCCGGGCGCTCGGCGTCGATCGCGCCCTGCTCGACGCGATCGCGGAAATCGCGGCCCGCGCGCCGTTCCGGCACATGACCACGCCCGGCGGCTACCGCATGTCGGTGGCGATGACCGGCTGCGGCGACGCCAGCTGGGTCAGCGACCGCGCCGGCTACCGCTACGACCGCCGCGACCCCGAGACGCAGCTTGCTTGGCCGGCGATGCCGGTCGTGTTCGCCGACCTCGCGGCGGCGGCGGCGGCCGAGGCCGGCTTCCCGGGCTTCGTCCCCGATGCCTGCCTGGTCAACCGCTACGAGCCCGGCACCAGGCTGTCGCTGCACCAGGACAGGGACGAGCGCGACCTGTCCCAGCCGGTGGTGTCGGTGTCGCTGGGCCTGCCGGCGGTGTTCCAGTTCGGCGGCCCGCGCCGCGCCGATCCGACCAGGCGGGTGCCGCTGGCGCACGGCGACGTCGTGGCGTGGGGCGGGCCGGCGAGACTTGCGTACCACGGCGTGCTGGCGCTGAAGGCCGGCACCCACCCGCTGGCGGGCGCGCGTCGCTTCAACCTGACGTTCCGGAAGGCGTTGTGAATCTTCCTCCCTGCGCGCCAGCGCGGGGAGGTGTCCGCGCAGCGGACGGAGGGGTCATGCCTCATGACGCCCGACCCCTGCGTCACCGCTGCGCGGCGACACTTCCCCCTGCTGCCGCAGGGGGAGGAAATCCTACTCCGCCTTGATCCCCTTCTCCTTGATCAGGGTCGTCCAGCGCGTCTCTTCCTTGTTCATGAAGGTCTTGAACTCGGCCGGGGTCGAGGCGCGGATCTCGACGCCCAGCGGCTTGAACTTGTCGATCATCTCCGGCTCGGCGGCGACCTTGGCGATCGCCTTCTGCAGCTTGTCGATGATCGGCTGCGGCGTCCCCGCCGGCACCACCATGCCCTGCCAGAACACCGCCTCGAAGTCCTTGAGCCCGGTCGACTCGACCACCGTCGGGATGTCGGGGAAGGCCGGCGAGCGCTTGAGGCTGGAGATCGCGATCGGCTTGGTGCGCTTGGCGTCGAGCAACGGCTTGGCCTCGAGCGAGGCCGAGAACATCATCTGCGCCTGGCCTGCCGCGACGTCCTGCCCGGCCTGGGCGCCGCCCTTGTAGGGCACGTGGACGAGGTTGATGCCGGCCTGCGCCTTCAGCAGCTCGGCCGCGAGGTGGTTGGTCGCGCCGATGCCGGAACTCGCGATGTTGAACTTCCCGGGGTTGGCCTTGGCCTGCGCGATCAGGCCCTGCATGTCGCTGGCCGGGAAGTCCTTGTTGACGTGCAGGATGAACGGCGTGAACGACATCAGCGACACGAGGTCGAAGCTCTTGTTGGGGTCGTACGCGACCTGGCCGGTGAGCGTCGGGTTGATCACCAGCGAGGTGCCGCCGGCGTAGATCGTGTAGCCGTCGGGGGCTGCCTTGGCGACGTAGTTGGACGCCACCGTGGTCGCCGCACCGGCGCGGTTGTCGACGATCACCGGCTTGCCCAGCTCGATCGACAGCCTGTCGGCGTAGGCGCGCGCCACCGCGTCGTTCACGCCGCCCGGCGGGTAGGGCACCACCATCGAGATCGGCTTGGTCGGCCAGTCGGTCTGGGCCATCGCCGCGAGCGGCAACAGCGCAGCCGCCAGCGCGGCCGCGACGAACGTCGAACGCTTCATGTCTTCCTCCCTGGAATCCCGTCTTGTTGTCTACTCGGCGACGAAGAACGGCAACGTCACCTGGTCGTTGACCGGCTCGAAGGCCAGCTTCACCCGTTGCCCGATCTTCAGCCCCTCCGGCGCGACGCCGCGCAGCTGGGCGTTGACGCGCACGCCGGCGTCCATGTCGACCAGCGCCACGATGTAGGGCACCGAGGCCTTGAAGAAGAAGTTGAACGGGTGATGGCACACGGTCCAGCTGTGGACCTTGCCGCCGGTCGGCGCCTCGCGGAACGTGCTCTCCATCGAGAAGCAGTGCGGGCAGACCGGCCGCGGGTAGTGGCGGACCTTGCCGCAGCCCGAGCAATACTGCAGCAGGAAGCGGCCCTCGCGCAGCCCGTCCCAGTAGGGCTGGCTCTCGCGCGTCGGCGTCGGCAGCGGCCGTTCGGGCAGCGGCGCGGCGATCGGTGCGGTGGTCATGCCGCCCTCCTCAGGATGGCGATCGAGCCGTCGCCCATGTCGCCGTAACCGGTGACGAGGCCGAGCTCGGCGTCCTTGACCTGCGCCTTGCCGGCGTCGCGGCGCAACTGGCGGGTCAGCTCGATGACGTGGTTGAGACCGACGACGTGGCCCTGGCTCAAGAGCCCGCCGTGGGTGTTGATCGGCAGCTCGCCGCCCAGCCGGATGCGGCCGTCCATCACGAACGGCCCGCCCTCGCCGTCCTTGCAGAAGCCCAGGATCTCGAGCTGGCGCAGCACGGTGAAGGTGAAGCAGTCGTAGATCTCGGCGAGGTCCATGTCCTTCGGCCCGACGCCGGCCATCGCGAAGGCGCGCGGCGCGGCGCGCGCCAGCCCGAACTCCAGCAGGTCGGGGCGCTGCGAGATCGCGGCCGGCGAGTCGGGATGGCCCTCGGCCACGCCCATGATCGTGACCAGCGGCTTCCTGAGGTCGCGCGCGCGGTCGGCGGCGCTGATCACGATGGCGGCGCCGCCGTCGCTCTCGAGGCTGCAGTCGAACAGGCGGAACGGGTCGGCGATCATGCGCGACGCGTGGTGCTCCTCGACCGTGAGCGGCTTGTTCATCACCACGTTGCCGTTGAGGATCGCGTGCTCGCGCGTCACCACCGCGACCTCGGCCATGTGGCGCGGCGTCGTGCCGTAGAGCTCCATGTGGCGGCGCGCGCCCTGGGCGTAGAGCTGGGCCGGCGCGAACATGCCGACCGGCGCCTCGAACTCGGCGGCCAGCGCGAACTGCGGGAACTGCTGCAGGCGCGAGCTGACGCGGGCGCCGGAATAGCCGGTGCGGCCGACCGAGATCAGGACGTTGCGGCAGACCCCGGTGGCGACCGCCATCGCCGCGGTCTGGATGGCGGCGACGCAGGTCGCGCCGCCCATCGGCACGAACACCGACAGGGCGAGGTCGGGCAGGCCGAGGTTGGCGACGAAGTCCTCGGCGATGCCGCCGCCGGGGAAGTACGGCACCACGCCGTCGATGTCGCGCGGGCTCAGCCCCGCGTCGGCGATCGCCGCCAGGCTGGCCTCCATCTGCAGCGCCAGCCCGCTCTTGGGCGTGCCGCGCGTGTAGGCGGTCTCGCCGATGCCGCTGATCGCCGCCTTCTCCCGCAGCGGGTGTGACATGTGGTTTCCTCCTGCGGGGCATCGTGCCTCTCCCCTCGGCAACAGGGAAGGGCTAAGCTTGACGCTCACGCAGGGGGAAGAATGTCGAACAAGGAACTGGTTTCGCTGAGCGCCGTCGAGATGCGCCGCCGCATCGGCACCAAGGAAATTTCGCCGGTCGAGTTGCTCGAGGCGTGCCTCGGCCACATCGAAGCGGTCAACCCGGCGGTCAACGCGGTGACGGCGATGGCGGTGAAGCGGGCGCGCCAGGAGGCCAAGGCGGCCGAGACCGCGGTGCGCCGCGGCGAGGAGTTGCCGCTGCTGCACGGCCTGCCGACCGGCATCAAGGACCTCGAGGAAACCAGGGACCTGCTCACCACCTACGGCTCGCCGCTCTACCGCGACTACGTGCCCAACTACGACAACGTCATGGTGTCGCGCGTGCGCGCCGCCGGCGCCGTCGTCGTCGGCAAGACCAACGTGCCGGAGTTCGGCGCCGGCTCGAACAGCCGCAACCCGGTGTGGGGCGCGACCGGCAACCCGTTCAACCCCAGCCTCAACGCCGGCGGCTCGTCGGGCGGCTCGGCGGCGGCGCTGGCCACCGACATGCTGCCGGTCTGCACCGGTTCGGACACCGGCGGCAGCCTGCGCAACCCGGCCTCGTTCTGCGGCATCGTCGGCTTCCGGCCCTCCCCCGGCATGGTCGGCGTCGAGCGCCGCGCCATGGGCTGGACCCCGATCTCGGTGCTCGGCCCGATGGGCCGCACGGTCGCCGACCTCTGCCTGCTCTACGCCACCCAGATCGGCCAGCACGACAGCGACCCGCTCAGCTTCCCGATCGACGGCGCCGCCTTCGCCGAGCCGTGGCCGGTCGACCTCGGCTCGCTGCGCGTCGCCTACACCGAGGACTACGGCGGTGCGCCGGTCGATCCCGAGATCCGCAAGGTCTTCCGCGATCGCATCAAGAAGATGAAGCCGCTGTTCGCGCGCCTCGACAAGGTCGACGTCGATTACGGCGAGGCCGACCGCTGCTTCGACGTGATCCGCGCCGTCAACTTCCTGTCGCGCTACCAGAAGGACTACGAGACCAACCGCAAGCTGCTCGGCCCCAACATCATCGCCAACTACGAACTCGGCGCGAAGATGTCGCTCAAGGACTTCGCCTGGGCGCACGGCGAGCAGACCCGGATCTTCCGGGCCTTCCAGGACATCTACAAGGACTACGACCTGGTGATCGGCCCGACCGTCGGCTTCTCGCCGTTCCCGTGGAAGCAGCTCTACATCGACGAGATGAACGGCAAGAAGCTGCGCAACTACTACCACTGGATGGCGACCAAGTACTTCATCACCCTGACCTCCAACCCGGCGGTGTCGCTGCCGTGCGGCGTCGACCACAGGAAGATGCCGTTCGGCCTGCAGGTCGTCGGCCGCTTCCGCGGCGACGGCGAGGTGCTGGGCGCCGCCCACGCCATGGAACAGGCCTTCAAGTCGATCCCGGGCATGGCGCGGCCGCTGCCCGACATGGCCAAGCTGCGCAAGCCGCGGCCCGACCTGAAGTCGATCGTCACGCATCCGCCGAAGCTCAACGCCAGGACCAGCAACGGCCCGGCCCCGGCAGCGCTCTAGTCCGCGCCGCCCGCCGGGAGGGGATCGTCCAAGAGGGGAGAACTGCCATGCGCAAGGACCAGCACGGCCTGACGCTGTCCACCGATTCGGGCACCGCGGTCGATGCCTTCGACCGGGCGACGCAGTCCTACCTCAAGTACCGCACCGACGCCGGCCGCCACCTGGCGGCCGCGCTGAAGGCCGATCCCGCCTTCGCGCTCGGCCACGTGCTGCGCGGCTACTTCGCGATGCTGAGCTACAACCAGGCCAACGTCACGATGGCCGCCGAGGCGCTGGCCGACGCCCGCGCCCACACCAGGCGCACGACCACGCGCGAGGCCGCGCACATCGAGGCGCTGTCGCGGTGGATCGACGGCGACCTCGACCGCATGCTCGACGTCTGGGAAGGCATCGTCGCCGAGCACCCGCACGACGTCCTCGCCTTTCGTTTGCACCACTTCGTGGCCTTCTGGCTGGGCCGGCCGGCGACCATGCAGGCCAACGTCGAGCGCGTGTTCCCGCACTGGAGCGACGAGCTGCCGGGCTGGGGCATGGTGCTGGCCTGCCGCTCGTTCGCCCACGAGGAAGGCGGCAACTACGGGCTGGCCGAGGATTCGGGCCGCCGCGCCATCGAGGTCGATCCCGGCGACCTGTGGGCGGCGCACGCCGTCGCCCACGTGCTCGAGATGCAGGGCCGGCGCGGCGAGGGCATCGACTGGCTGAAGCGGCTGGAGCCGAACTGGGCCGGCGCCGGCAACCTCAAGCACCACCTCTACTGGCACCGCGCCATGTTCCACCTCGAGCGGCGCGAGATCGAGCAGGTGCTGTCGCTCTACGACAACGGCTTCCGCGATCTCAACTCGCAGCTGACCCAGGCCATGCCGGACCTCTACATCGACGTCCAGAACGCCGCCTCGATGCTGTTCCGGCTGGAGCGACAGGGCGTCGACGTCGGCGATCGCTGGATCGAGCTGGCCGACAAGGCCGAGGCGCGGATCGGCGACTGCCTGTCGGCCTTCACGCTGCCGCACTGGATGATGGCGCTGACCGCGGCCGGCCGCGGCGCGGCGGCGCAGCGCATGATCGAGGCGATGCGCGCCTTCGGCCGCGGCAACGGCCCGGCCGAGCGGCTGGTCGGCCGCGTCGCCCTGCCGGTGTGCGAGGCGCTGGTCGCGCACCGCGCCGGCAGGCACGCCGAGGCGCTGGCGCTGCTGCGCCCCGTGGTCGGCGACATGTACCTGCTGGGCGGCAGCCACGCGCAGCAGGACGTGCTGGAGCAGCTCTACCTCGACGCCGCGATGAAGGCCGACAGCGCCGACGACGTCCGCCTGATCCTCGAGCGCGTCGCCGGCCGCCACCCGGTGCCGCCGGCCCGCCGCATCGGCTGGGCCGCGGCGGCGCACTGCCTTCACTAGGTCGCAACGCCGGCGCAACGCCGCGCCGCCCGCCCCGTTGCCGGGCCAGTACCCTGGTTCCCTGCAACGGAGGTGACATGCGCATCCTGACAGGACTGATCGCCGGCGGCCTGGCCGCCGCCACCGTCGCCGGCTGCACCGGCGAGACCGGCTATCCCGGCAGCTACGGCTATCCCTCGAGCGCCTACAACCGCGCGCCGGTCTACTACTCGACCAGCACCGCCTACAACCGCGGCCCGGTCTACGCCACGCCCTACTACGGCCCGGGCTACGCGACCACGCCGTCGCGCTACGGTCCCAACGGCGACTACGACCGCGACGGCGTTCCCAACCGCCGCGACCGCGACGCCAACGGCGACGGCGTTCCCGACCGCTACCAGCGCTGACCGCTTCGGTCCCTGCCCCCAACTGATCCCGGTGACGCCGCAAGGCCGACACGAAGCGACCCCAGCTTCGTGTCGGAAGGACCCGGAACCGGGCAACCCCTTCCGCCACGGGTGAGCGCCATGCGCAGCGTCATCGGACCGATCGCCGTCGGCCTGCTGATCACCGCCACCGGGTGCGTCGAGAGCGCCGGGTATCCCACCACCTACGGCTACCAGCCGGCCTACGGTTACCAGGCGGCGCCGGCCTACTACGCGCCGCGGCCGGTCTACTACCAGCCGGCACCGGTCTACGCTCCGCGCGTCGTCGCGGTGCCGGCCTACACCACCGCCTACGTCCCGCCGCGACCGCACCGGCATCACCGGCACGGGCCGCGCGACTGGCGCGACTAGCGCCTGCTCCGGCGCCGCCAGCGCGGCGCCGACCGGGATCGCGCTCTCACTTTTTCCTTGCTGCCGACCGCAGCTTGCCCCCGGTGGCCCGGATCTCGGCGTCGTGCTGGCCCAGCGTCGGCGCGGCGCGGCGCACCGCGGCCGGCGTCGCCGACATCTTGAGCGGCACGCCCAGCGTCTTCTGCCGGCCGGCCTTCGCGTGCTCGACCTCGGCCACCATGCCGCGGGCCAGGATCTGCGGGTCGGCGAAGACCTCGTCGTGGTGCAGCACCGGTCCCGCCGGCACGCCCTCCGCCTCCAGCGCCGCCAGCCACTCGGCCGATGTCCTCGTCCGCAGCCGCGCCTGCAGCACCTCGATCAGCGCCTCGTTGTTGCGGACGCGGTCGCCGTTGGTGCGGAAGCGCGGGTCGTCGGGCAGGCCGGGCTCGCCGACGAGGGCGCAGACCTTGCGGAAGAAGTTCTGCTGCGCCGCGCCGATGGTGATCCAGCCATCGGCGGTCTGCAGCACCTGGTAGGGCGACGAGCCGCGATGGGCCTGGCCCAGCCGCTCGGGCCGCACCCCGGTGGCGAAGTAGTTGGCGGCCTCGTAGACGCCCAGCGACACCGTCGCCTCGAGCAGCGAGGTCTCGACCCACTGGCCCTCGCCGGTGGCGTTGCGCGCCTGCAGCGCCGCCAGCACGCCGATGGTGAGGTAGAGGCCGGCGCCGACATCGGAGATGGCGAGCGGAATGCGATGCGGCGGACCGTCCTTGGGACCGGTCACCGACATCAGGCCCGACATCGCCTGGATCACGAGGTCGAAGCCGCCGCGCCCGGCATAGGGACCGGTCTGGCCGAAGCCCGAGATCGACCCCAGCACCAGCCGCGGGTTGCGCGCGTGCAGCGCCTCCCAGCCGAGACCGAGCCGCTTCATCACGCCCGGCCGGAAGTTCTCCAGCACGACGTCGGCGTCGTCGACCATGGTCCAGAAGATCTCGAGGTCGGCCGGGTCCTTGAGATCGAGCCGCACGCCGCGCTTGTTGCGGTTCCACAGCATGAACGGCGCGCCCTCGCCCTCGACGAACGGCGGCGCGCCGCGGATCGAATCGCCCTGAGGACTCTCGATCTTGATGACGTCGGCGCCGAGGTCGCCCAGCTGCTGGCCGCAGAACGGCCCCGAGAGATGCGTCGTCAGGTCGAGAACCACCACGCCGTCGAGAGCGCCTGCCATGTCGAATATCCAGCCGTTGGGGAGCGAGGTCGGTTAATCTAGGCCCGCATGCCTGCCGCCAACAAACCCTCTCTCGACACCCTGGGTGACATCTTCCGTTTCGCAGTCCGGCGCTTCCGCGCCGCCCGCCTCGCCTACGGGCACGGCACCACCAATGCCGTCGACGAGGCCGCCTTCATGGTGCTCGAGGGGCTGCGCCTGCCGATCGACCGGCTCGACCCGTGGCTCGACCTGCGCCCGACGCCGGCCGAGAAGGCGCGCCTGCTGACCCTGGTCGAGGCGCGCGTCGCGCTGCGCATGCCGGCGCCCTACCTGCTGGGCGCGGCCTACATGCACGGCGTCCGCTTCCATTCCGACAAGCGCGCCCTGATCCCGCGCTCGTTCATCGGCGACCTGCTGGCCCAGGGCGCGCTGCCGATCGCGGCGCCGGGCAAGGTCCGGCGCATCCTCGACCTCTGCACCGGGTCGGGCTGCCTCGCCATCCTCGCGGCGCTGGCCTTCCCGCGCGCCCGCGTCGACGCCACCGACCTGTCGCGCGGGGCGCTGGCGCTGGCCCGCCGCAACGTCGCCAGCCACCGCCTCGGCGATCGCATCGCGCTGCACCAGGGCGACCTGTTCGCGGCGCTGAAGGGCCGCAGGTACGACCTCGTCATCAGCAATCCGCCCTACGTCGACGGCCGCGGCATGGCCGGCCTGCCGCCGGAGTTCCGCCACGAGCCGCGGCTGGCGCTGGCGGCCGGCGACGACGGGCTCGACCTCGTGCGCCGCATCCTCGCCGAGGCGCCGCGCCACCTCACCCCCCACGGGGCGCTGGTGTGCGAGATCGGGCGCGGCCGCGCGCCGCTCGAGAAGGCCTTCCCCGGGCTGCCCTTCCTGTGGCTCGACACCGAGTTGAGCTCGGGCGAGGTGTTCTGGATCTCGCGCGCCGACCTCGCAGCCGGTCTCGCGCGCCGCTGACCTAGGCCGCGTCGCCGAGGCAGATTCCCAGCCCGCGCGCGGTCCGCACCAGCGTGCCGTCGGGATCGACGGTGCGCGAGCGGCCGACGACCTCTTCCAGCGGTACGTCGACGACCTGGCGGTTCTGCCACGCCACCATGCGATCGGCCTTGCCCTCGGCCAGCAGGTCGACGGCGCGCACGCCCAGCGCCGAGGCCAGCAGCCGGTCCTCGGCGGTCGGCATGGCGCCGCGCTGGACATGGCCCAGCACCGTGGCGCGGGCTTCGGCGCCGGTCGCCCTGGCGAGGCGGTGGGCCAGCCACTCGCCGACGCCGTGCGGCGGCGCGTCGCTCAGCGGGTCGGGCGATTCGTCGGACGCGCCCGCGGCCTCGGCGACCACGACCAGCGACGACATCCTTCCGGCAGCGCGCTGGCGGGCGATGTGGGCGACCACGCGATCGAGGTGCCAGCGCACCTCGGGGATCAGCACGACGTCGGCGCAGCCCGCGATGCCGGCGGCGATGGCGATGTGGCCGGCGTCGCGGCCCATCACCTCCAGCACCATGATGCGCTCGTGGCTGGCGCCGGTCGGCTGCAGGCGATCGAGCGCCTCGGTCGCGACCGCCACCGCGGTGCCGTAGCCGATCGCGCGCTCGGTGTCGGCGACGTCGTTGTCGATGGTCTTGGGGATGCCGACGAAGGCCAGCCCCGAGGGCGCCAGCAGCTTGCGCAGGATGGCGAGGCTGCCGTCGCCGCCGACACCGACCAGGGCGTCGATCCCGAGCGAGCGGATGCCGTCACGCATCTCCGGGGAGCGATCCCTGACGCTGCCATCGGGCATCGGGAAGGCAAATGGGTTGCCGTGGTTGGTGCTGCCGAGAAAGGTACCGCCCTGCCGTGCCAGCGCGCCCTCGAGGCGGTTGGGATCGATCGCCAGGGCATCGACCGGCCGCTTCAGCAGCCCGAGCGTGCCGTAGCGCACGCCCACGGTCGTCCAGCCGTAGCCGTGGTGCGCGCGCAACGCCACCGCGCGGATCGCGGCATTCAGCCCGCCGCAGTCGCCGCCGCTGGTCAGGATTCCGATGCGCTTGGACATTCCGGTCCTCCCTGTGGTTCCGCGTCGCCGGGATTGAACGGCCGAATCAATCTTGAAGCCGCGCCGACCCGGCGCACAATGCCCCAATGACCCACCGCTACACCACCTTCGCCGGCTACAACGCCTGGGCGAACGGCCGGCTCTACGACGCGGCGGCGCAACTGTCCGACGCCGATTACCGCGCCGATCGCGGCGTGTTCTTCAGGTCGATGCACGGCACGCTCAACCACCTGCTGGCCACCGACCGGATCTGGATGCGGCGCTTCACCGGCAGCGGCGACGCGCCGGACCGGCTCGACGCCATCCTGCACGACGACTTCGCCGGCCTGCGCGCCGCGCGCGAGGCCGAGGACCGGCGCATCGTCGACTGGATCGGTGGCCTCGACGCGGCGGCGCTGGCCGGCTCGATCCGCTATCGCCGCGTGTCGTCGCCCGAGGAATTCGTGCAGCCGCTGTCGCCCGCGCTCGATCACTGGTTCAACCACCAGTCCCACCATCGCGGCCAGGCGCACGCCCTGCTGACCGGACTGGGCCAAGCCGCGCCCGAACTCGACCTGCTCTACTACCAGCGCCTGGTCGAGGCGGGGAAAGCGTAGGCTCAGTCGACCCTGGCGCCGCTCGCCTTGACCACCGGCGCCCACACCGCGATCTCGCTGACCACGCGCGCGCCCAGTTGCTTCGGCGTCATCGGCCACGGGTCGGCGCCCAGCGCCGCCAGCTTCTGCTGCACGCCCGGGTCCTGCAGTGCCTGGGCACCGAGCGCGCCCAGCTTGTCCACGATCGGCTGCGGCACGCCGGCGGGGCCGCCGAAGCCCATCCAGACCTCGACGTTGTAGCCGGGCACGAAGTCGGCGATCGGCGGCACGTCGGGCGCCGCCTTGTTGCGCGTGCGGCTGGTCACGCCCAGCGCGCGCAGCTTGCCGGCCTGCACCAGCGGCCAGCAGCTCGGCATGTTGTCGAACATCACCTGCGTCGCGCCCGACATCAGGTCCTGGAGCGCGCCGGCGCTGCCCTTGTACGGCACGTGGACCATGTCGGTGCCGGTCATCTGCTTGAACATCTCGCCGGCCAGGTGGATCGTCGTGCCCGAACCGGACGAGGCCATGTTGAGCTTGCCGGGCTTGGCCTTCAGGAGCGCGATCAGCTCCGGCACCGTCTTGGCCGGCACGTCGTTGTTGACCACCAGCATGTTGGGCCACACCGCCATGCCCGACATCGGCGAGAAGTCCTTCACCGGGTCGTAGGGCAGCGTGGCGTAGAGCGCAGGCGCCATGCAGAACATCGAGATGGTGACCAGCCCGATCGTGTAGCCGTCGGGCGCCGCCTTGGCGATCGCGTCGGTACCGATGGTGCCGCCGCCGCCGGCCTTGTTCTCGATCACCACCTGCTGGCCCAACAGCTCGCTCATCCGCGCCGCGACGAGGCGCGAGATGTTGTCGGTCGCGCCGGCCGGCGTGTAGGGCACGATGAACTTGATCGGCCGCGTCGGGAAGGCGTCCTGCGCCCGCACGATCGACGGCGCCAGCGCGAGCGTCGCCGTTCCCGCCAGCAGGCGGCGGCGGGAGATTTCCTTGTCGATCATCGCTTCCTCCGGCTCAGATCACCTTGGCCTTGGCCAGCTCGGCCAGGTCGGCGTCGGACTTCTTGAGCAATCCCCTGTAGATCTCGTCGTTGTGCGCGCCGATCGGCGGGCCGGCATGGGCGATGCGGCCCGGCGTGCCCTCCAGCCGCGGCACCACGCCCGGCATCACGACGTCGCCGAGCTCGGGGTCCTTGATGGTGGCGAGGTTGTCGCGCGCCTTGAAGTGCGGGTCGGTGGCGATGTCGGCGGCGGTGTAGATGCCGCCGAACGGCACGTTGGCGCCGACCAGCCGGCGCTCGATCTCGGCGAAGTCGTGCTGGCCGATCCACTCGGCCAGCAACGCCTCGAGCTCGTCGGCGCGGGCCTGGCGGTCGCGCGCCTTGGCGTAGCGCGGGTCGGTCGCCAGTTCCGGCCGGTCGATGGCGTTGGCCAGGCGCACGAACACGCCGTCGCCGCCGGCCGCGATCTGGACGTAGCGGCCGTCCCTGGTCTCGAAGGTGCCGGCCGGCGCGAAGGTCGGGTTGCGGTTGCCGATGCGCTCGCGGATCGCCCCGGTCCGGGCGAACTGGGTCATCATGTCGGAGGTGATGCGGAACGGCGCCTCGTAGAGGCCGAGGTCGATCAGCTGGCCCTGCCCCGAGCCGGTGCCGGCGGCGTCGCGGGCGTAGAGCGCGAACATGGTGGCCAGCGCGGCGAAGGTGCCGGTGTTGTAGTCGGCGGTCGGGAAGGCCGGCCGCACCGGGAAGCGGTCGGGAAAGCCGGTCGGGTACATGTAGCCCGAGAAGCCGAGCGCGATGCGGTCGTAGCCCGAGCGCTTGGCGTAGGGTCCCTTCTGGCCGTAGCCCGAGACGCGGGTCATGACGATGCGCGGGTTGAGCCTGTGCACGACGTCCCAGCCGAGGTTCCACTTCTCGAGCGTGCCGGGCGTGAAGTTCTCGAGCAGCACGTCGGCGTGCGCGATCAGCTCCTTCAGCACCGCCTGGCCAGCAGCCTGCCGCAGGTCGAGCGTGATCGACTTCTTGTTGCGGCCCTCGACCAGCCAGTTGCCGGAGCGGGCGGCCTTGCCGTTCTCCGGCGTGCCGCGCAACGCGTCGCCCGGGCCGGGCTGCTCGACCTTGATGATCTCGGCGCCGAAGTCGCCGAGCATGGTGGCGGCGAACGGACCGGCGATCAGGGTGCCGATGTCGAGGACGCGGATCCCCGCGAGCGGAAGTTTGCTGGTCATGCCGCAGTCTAGGGGCCGGGTTCGCCCCGGCTCAAGGGAAGGGAGCCGTCAGGCGGCACGGGACCCGCCCGGGCGGGCCGGCGCGGCTCAGGGAACGACGATGGCCGAGAGGCCGTGGCGGGCCGCCGCCGCGGCGAGGCGTCCGTCCTTCTTGATCGCGGCGACGAAGGCATCGACCCGGGCGAGCCACGCCGGGTCGCCCTTCTTCACCGCGTAGGCGTAGTCGGTGGGCGCCACCGGCCCCGGCGCCTCGATCACCAGCGTCCAGTCGTAGAACAGCAGCATCCGCCGGGTATAGGGGTAGTCCGAGATGAAGACATCGGCGCGGCCGGACTGGATCTCGGCCTCGCGGGTCTGCGGCGGTGCCACGCTCAGGACCTGCGCCCGCTTCAGGAGGCGGCCCATCAGCGGCTCCATGTAGGTCCCGCGTTGCACCGCCACGACCACGCCGGGCTGGTCGATGTCCGCCCACGCCCGGATCCGCTGCTGGCTCTTGGTGGTGACGGCGTAGACGTCGCTGCGCAGGTACGGCGCCGAGAAGGCGACGCGGCGGCTGCGCTCCTCGGTCACGCCGACCGAGAACATGGCGACGTCGCAGCGGTCGTTCTCGAGCTCGTCCATGAAGCCCACGAACGAGGTCTCGACGAAAGTGACACGCACGCCGAGGTCGTCGGCGAACTGGCCGGCGAGGTCGATGTCGATGCCCTCGAGCCGGTTGGTCCGGGGGTTGAGGTAGGAGACCGCGAAGTAGGCCGGCCAGACACAGACCCGCAGCTCGCCGGCCCGCCGCACCGACTCGAGCCGCGGCTCGGCCGGCTGCGCCGCCGCCGGGCGCGACGGCACCGTGCCTGCCGGCAGCAGCGACAGGGCGACGAGGAAGGCGACAAGGGAATGGACGATCGCGCGCACCGGCGACAGTATCCGGACCATCGTGCGAAGTCTCAAGCCCGGCCAAGGAGGATCATGGAACGCCGCGCAGTGATCGCGGCGACCGCGGCAATCCTCGTCTCGTTCGTCTCGGTTTTCGCCCTGCAGGTATACGAGGGGCACCGGCGGGCGCTGACGGGCGCGTGGGACGTCATCACGGTGATCGCCCAGGTCGCCAATGACCACGCCTTCCGCTCGTTCCAGTCGGTCAAGGCGACGTTGGAGCAGGCGCGGTTCCTCGAGACGCAGGGCCTGCCGGCCGACGAGAGCAACATGTCCGACTCGACGCTGGTGCGCGAGATCGCGATCCTCGACGCCAGCGGCACGGTGGTGCGCTCGACCCTCGCCGGCTCGGTCGGCGCCCGGCCGTTCGCCGAGGCCGACCTGCGGCGGGCCAGCAGCCAGCCCAACCTCGTGGTGTTCGGAGCGGTCGCGCCCGGCCGGACCTTCGGCGAACAGCCGCAGGACGCCCGGCGCTCGCAGCGCCACCTCCTGCCCGCCGTGATGGCGGCGCCGCGCGGCGGCTTCATCGCCGCCGCCGTCAACCCCGACTACTTCGCCCAGGTCTACACGCCGAGCGCGGCCCACAACGAGGTGTCGATCACCCTCCTCACCCTGTCGGCGACGGTGGTTGCCTCGTCGGCCGGATCGCCGTTGGCCGTCGGCACGTCGCTCGAGGGCAAGCCGCCTTTCAACGGCTCGGTGCTCAACCAGCAGAGCGGCCGGATCGGCGAATCGCGTGGCGCCACCGAGCTGGTGGCCTTCCGCACCACGCCGCTGTTCCCGTTCGTCACCCTGGTCAGCATGCCGCGCGCGGCGGTGCTCGACGAGTGGCGGTCGCACACCATCCTGCTGGCCTCGCTGCTGGCACTGGTGCTGCTGGGCGCCATGATGCTGTTCCGCCAGGTCGCGCTGCGCCAGCGCCAGCAGCGCCAGCTCGAGGAGGCCGAGCGGGCCGGCCGCATGACCCGTTTCCTGTCGGCGATCGTCGACTCGCCGTCGTCGCTGACGGCGATCGTCACGCCCGGCCTCGACATCGTGCGCGCCAACGACAGCTTCCGCGCCAGCCTCGACTGCACCACCGGCAATCTCGGCCCGGTCCTGACGCGGGCCGACGTCGCCGGCGGCGAGCGCATCCTCGAGTTCGCCGAGCGCCGCACCGAGGACGCCGAGAGCGACTTCGACCTCACCATCGCGCGCGGCAACGGCGTGTTCTCGATCCTGCGCTTCCGCCTGACCCGGCACACATTCCCCGACATCGGCGACTGCCTGGTGCTGGTCGGCCACGACGAGACGCGGCGGCGGACCACCGAGATGGCGCTGGCGCAGTCGGCCAAGCTGATCACGCTGGGCGAGATGGCGACCGGCATGGCGCACGAGCTCAACCAGCCGCTCAACGTCATCAAGATGGCGGCCCAGAGCACCCGCCTCGAGCTCGACGAGGCGATGGCAACCGCGACGGCGACAGCGACGGTGACGCCGGCGGCGGGCGCTGCCGCGAAGCTGCCGGTCGACTACCTGCGCCGCGGCCTGCAGCAGATCGAGACGCAGGTCGACCGCGCCGCCAGCATCATCGCCCACATGCGCATCTTCGGGCGAGCGCCCTCCGGCGAGGCCCAGCGCATCGACGCCGCCCAGGTCTGCCGCGACGCCGTGAGCCTGCTGCGCGAACAGCTGCGCTCGTCGGGCATCGCCATCACGGTCGACGATCCCGGCGAGGAGCTGCCGGTGCGCGTGCACCGCATCCTGATCGAGCAGGTGATCGTCAACCTCGCGATGAACGCGCGCGACGCCATCGTCGGCGACGGCCGCGCATCCGGCTCGGTGCGGGTGCGGCCGCAGCGCGCGGCCGACGGCAAGGTCGCGATCGTGGTCTCGGACGACGGGCCGGGCGTCCCGCCGGCCCTGCGCAACCGCCTGTTCGAGCCGTTCTTCACCACCAAGCCGGTCGGCAAGGGCGTCGGGCTCGGGCTGGCGATCTCGTTCGGCATCGTGCGCGACAGCGGCGGCAGCCTGACCCTGACCGACGACGGCCCCGGCGCCACCTTCCGCATCGAGCTGCCGGCCTGCGCCTAGGGGCCGGCAGCGGGTGCTTCCTCGCGATCGGACCTAGTACTTCGCCTGTGCCGTGGTGCCATCGGGAGCGGTGAGCTGGACGGCGCCCTTGACCCCCTTCGGCACGGCGACCGGCGCCTTCCCCAGCAGCCGCGACCCCTCGGCGGGCTCGAGCGGGACGCGCAGGGTCTTGCCGTCGATCACGAGGATCGCGGTGCCGCGAAAGCCGGCGGCAGGCACGGGCTTGTCGTTGGCGTCGTACAGGAACAGGACCACGTCGGGGGTGCCGGTCACCACCAGCTCGGCGTGGTAGCGCGTTCCGGCATCCGCCTTGACGCCGCCGTTGGGACCCGGCCCCGTCTCGTGCGCCCACGCCGCCGGCGCGAGCGACGACAGCACCCCCAGCATCGCGATGACCTTGCGCATCTCCATTCCTCCTTCTTCGACCTCTCGTTGCGAACTCAGAACGCTTCCGCCCGCCGGGCCGCCCCGGCGCCCTCGCCTGCCCTCGCGCGCGCCACCAGCCGGGCCAGCGGCCGCTCGCCGTAGCGCAGGAACAACGTCGGGGTCAGGAGCGTGTCGAGCACCGTGGCCGTGACCAGGCCGCCGAAGATGGTGACGGCCACGGGATGCAGGATCTCCTTCCCCGGCGCATGGGCGTCGACCATCAACGGCAGCAGGGCGACCCCCGCGGACAGCGCCGTCATCAGCACGGGCATCAGGCGCTCGAGGCTGCCGCGGACGACCAGGACCTTCCCGAACGGCAGGCTCTCGTCGATCGACAGGTTGATGTAGTGGCTGATCTTGAGGATGCCGTTGCGCGTGGCGATCCCGGTCAGCGTGATGAAGCCGACCATGGAGGCGACCGACAGCGGTTGCCCGGCCAGCCACAGGGCGGCCACGCTGCCGATCAGGGCGAGCGGCACGCTGGTCATGATGATCGACACGAACAGCAACGACCGGTAGCGGCTGTAGAGGATCGCGAAGATCAGCGCGAGCGACACGAGCGACAGCAGGCCGATGGTCCGCATCGACTCTTCCTGGGCCTGGAACGTGCCTTCCAGGCTCGCGAACATGCCGGGCGGCAACGGCGTCTCCGACAGGATGCGGCGGATGTCCGCCACCACGGCGGCCATGTCCGCCGTGCCGTCGGTGTTCGCGAGCACGACCACCCGCCGCCGTCCGTTCTCGCGCAGGATCTGGTTTGGACCGTCGGTTTCGACCACGTCGGCGACCCGACGCAGGGGAACCCACCCGGCCGGCGACTGGATCAGCAGGTCCCCGAGCGCCTGCGTGGTGCGGCGATCCTGCTGCAGCCGCAGCACGACGTCGTAGCGCCGGTTGCCGTCGGCCAGGCGCGACACCACCCGGCCGTTGGACAGCCGCTCCAGCTGCTCGGTGATCGCCGCCGGCTGAAGGCCATAGAGCGCGGCCCGGCGATAGTCGACGATGACGTCGAGTTGCGGGATCCGGACCTGGCGCTCGACCTGCAGATCGACGATGCCGGCAATACCGGCCAGCCTGTCGCGCAGGCCGTCGGCCACCGAGCGGATCGCGTCGAGGTCCTCGCCGAACACCTTCAGCGCGATCTGGGCGCGCACGCCGGAAAGCATGTGATCGAGCCGGTGCGAGATCGGCTGGCCGACGTTGGTCGCCACCGGCAGGACCGACAGCCGCGACCGGATGTCGTTCATGATCTCCTGCTTCGGTCGTCCCCCGGGCTTCAGGGCGACCTCGACTTCCGACGAATGGACGCCCTCGGCATGCTCGTCCAGTTCGGCGCGGCCGGTGCGGCGGCCGACCCGCTCGACCTCGGGAACGGCCATGATCAGGCGCTCGGCGATCAGGCCGACGCGGCTGCTCTCCGCCAGCGAGATGCCCGGGTTGAACAGCAGGTTGATGGTGAAGGTGCCCTCGTTGAAGGGCGGCAGGAAAGCTCGCGGCAGCTGGACGACCAGCACGCCGGCCACCGCCAGGCCGGCAAGGATCGCCCCGAAAAGGACGCGGGGATGGGCGAACGACCACTCCAGCGCCCGGCCGTTGCCGTGCTTGAGAACGCGCACCAGCCAGCCCTCGCGGGCCTCCAGCCGCCTCAGGCCGGGCAGGAGGTAGTACGCCAGGACCGGCGTCAGCGTGATCGAGACCACGAGGCTCGCCAGGATCGACATGATGTAGGCCTGGCCCAGCGGCGCGAACAGCCGGCCCTCGATCCCGGACAGGGCGAACAGGGGCACGAACACCAGGACGATGATCGCCGTCGCGTAGACGATGCCGGACCGGACTTCCTGGCTGGCCGAGACGACCACGTCGAACGTCGAGCGCGGGCTTCCGGCCTCGCGGTTCTCGCGCAGCCGGCGGTAGATGTTCTCGACGTCGACCACGGCATCGTCGACCAGCTCGCCGATCGCGATGGCGAGGCCGCCCAGGGTCATGGTGTTGATCGACAGGCCCATCCAGTGGAACACCGCGGCAGCGATGAGGATCGACATCGGGATCGCCGCCAGCGAGATCGCCGTCGTGCGGACATTGAGCAGGAAGGCGAACAGGACGATCGCCACGACGACGCCGGCCTCGACGAGCACGGTCTTAACGTTGTCGATCGATGTCTGGATGAAGTCGGCCTGGCGGAACAGGACCTGGTCCGCCCGGACGCCCGGGGGCAGGCCGGGGGCGAGGTCGCGCAGCGCCTCCTCGACCTGTCGCGTCAGTCGCGGGGTGTCGGCACCCGGCTGCTTCTCGACCGAGACGATGACTGCCGGCTCGCCTTGGAAGCCCGCCTCGCCGCGTTTCACCTTGGCCGCGTAGGAGACCTCCGCGACCTGGCGCAGCGCCACCGGCTGGCCCGCGACCGTCGCGACGACGATGCTGCCGAGGTCGTCGAGGCTGCGGGTGCGGCCGACGTTGCGGATCAGGAACTCGCGGTTGTACTGGTCGGTGAAGCCGCCGCCGGTGTTCGCGCCGAACTGCGACAGGGCCTTCTCGACCTGTTCGAGCGAAACGCCGTAGGCGCGCAGCGAGGCCGGGTTGGGCGATACCCTGTACTGTCGCACCTCGCCACCGATCGGGATCACCTGCGACACCCCCGGGATCGCCAGGAGGCGCGGGCGCAGCGTGAAGTCGGCGATCTCGCGGAGGTCCATGCCCGACACCGGGGGCGCGCCCGTCAGGGCGATCATCACGAACTGGCCCATGATCGAGTTGACCGGCCCCATCTGGGGCAGGACGTTCGGCGGCAGCTGCGCCTGGACGCGCGACAGCCGCTCGGCGACCTGCTGCCGGTTGCGGTAGATGTCGGTTCCCCAGTCGAACTCCACGTAGATGACCGACAGCCCGATCCCCGACGTCGAGCGGACGCGCGCGACGCCCGGCAGGCCGTTCATCTGGGTCTCGATCGGGTAGGTCACCAGCTGCTCGACCTCGGGCGGCGCCAGTCCCTCGGCCTCGCTCATGATCGTCACGACCGGGCGGTTGAGGTCGGGAAGCACGTCGACCGGCAGGCGGCCGGCGACGACGCTGCCATAGACCGCGATCACGGCGGCGAAGGCCAGCACGAACAGGCGATTGCGCAGCGAGTGCGTGACGAGAAACGTGAACATGGCGGGTTCAGCGGATCTGGTTCAGCAGTTCGGCACCCTGCGTGACGATGCGCCGCCCGGGCTCGACCCCGGACAGGATCAGCACGCGCTGCCCGTCCAGCGGCTCGACCCGCACCTCGCGTGGTACGAAGCGCTCGGGGTTGGTGTGCTCGTAGACGATCGACTGGCCGTTGGCGCCGCGCAGGACGCTCTCGCGCGGCACGGCGATCCCCCGCCGCTCGTCCGTGGTGGCGGCGAGGACGGTCAGCAACTGGCCGGCCCGCAGTCCCGAGGTGTCGCCGACGACGCTGAACTGGATCGGGATCGCCTGGTTGCGATCCGCCAGGCCGGCACCGCGGTAGAGCAGGTCGATGGTCCGGTTGTCGCCCAGCCGCCCCGTGGCCTCGGGCTTCAGCGAGTAGGCCTCGTAGCTCAGCGCCTCGACCCAGAAGCGCGCCGGGTCGACGATCTGGAAGATGATCGCGTTGGGCTCGGCGATCTGGCCGGCGACCGCCTGGACGGACGCGATGACGCCGCTGGTCGGCGCGACCAGTCGTTCGCGCGCTCCGGCCGACCGGTCGAGGTTTTCGCGGCGTGTCCGCAGCCCGGCCAGTTCTAGCTCGGCGTCCTCGATCTGGGCACGCGCCACCACGCCCTGGATCGCGCGCAGCCGCTCGAGCCGGCGCTGGGCCAGCGTGATCTGCTGGTCGAGCTCGCGCGCCTGCTGCTGCTGCGTCGTGACATCGGCCGCGGCGACCGCGGGCTGCACGAAGGCGAGCACGTCGCCGGCCGCGACCCGCGCGCCGAGGCGCGGGAAGCCGCCCGGCGGCGGCGTCAACCGCCCCGAGACGGCGGCCTGGACGAAACCTGCCCCGTCGGGATCCGGGATGATGCGCCCCGGCAGTTCGACCGTGCCGGAATAGGTCCGCACCTCGGTGAAAAGGGTGCGCAGCGCGAGGATCCGCTGCGTCGGCTTGGGCACGAACAACGCACCGTCGGGAAAGCGCTGCGCGACGTCGCGGGTTGCCATGGCGCGGTCGGCCGGCTCCGCCAGCGCGCGGTCCACCGGCCAGCCCGCCGTCGTCAACGCGAGCAGCAGCAGGGGAACCTTGCCGCGCAACAGGCGCGCGGCGACCAGCCCGGCGACGAACGCGGCGGCCACCGGGACCCAGGACGGCAGCCCCGGGAGCGGCAGCGACAGCCGGCCCAGCAGGCCGGTCGGCGGCGTCGCCGACCGCGGCTCCGGAACGACCAGCGTCGTCGCCAGCACGTCCGGGCTGCCACCCGCCTGCACGGAAATCGCGAGGTCGTAGCGGCCGGGTCGCGCCAGCCATGGCGCCGGCAGTTCGTAGCCGCCCTCGCCGTCGCGAACCGCCGCCTGGGTGGTGCCCGCGACATCGACCTCGACGGTCGCATCCTTGACCGGCTCGTTGGTCCGGAAGGAGTCGAGGTAAAGGCGAAGCTTGTCGCCGCGGGCGATCGCGACGACCTCGAAATCGTCGGACGAGGCCTCGGCCCGCGGCGCGATCGTCGCCGACGCCGCGGGCGGCTCGACCCCGTGATCGTGGCCCTCGTGCGCCGCGACGCCAGCGGCCGACAGGGCGACGGCGATGCCCGCCGCGAGCGCGGAGCCGGTCGAAGTACGCATGGCGCTTCACTCCACGACGACGGTTCCGACCATTCCGGCCTGGTAATGACCCGGGATCAGGCAGGCGAACTCGAAGGTCCCGGGGCGGGTGAACTGCCAGACCAGGTCCGCCGTGGCCCTGGGCTTCAGACGCCGCGCGTTCGGGTCGTCGTGCTCCATGTCGCCATGGCCTTCCATCGCCTTCATGTGGAGGCGGTTCGACTCGACCGTCCCGATCACGAACTCGTGGTCGATGGCGCCGTTGTTGCGGAGCTGGAAGCGGACCTGCTCGCCCTTCCGCACCGTCAGTCGGTCCGGCAGGTAAAGCATCCTGCCATCGGACTCGCGCATCACGACCTGGACGATCCGCGCCGGCTTGGCGGGATCACCGGGCTTGCCGTACTCCTTCTCGTTCTCGTCGTGCCCGCCATGCGCGCGGGCAACGGTCGGCAGGCAGGCCGCCGCGATGGCGCCCGCCACGAAACCTCTGCGGTTCATTGTCCAAACTCCCGATCCTGGCGGGCTCGCCCGCCCGTGACTGACCCAGGTTGCCGGCTGCCGTCCCCTTTCGGCGGCAGGCGCAGCCAACCCGTTCCCGCGGCGCGTCTGCAGCGCGGCGGGTCGACGGAGCGTCAGGTTCTGGGAGGAGGAAGATCGGCCGCGGGAACGAGACCGTGCAGGACCGCGTGCAGCCACCCGGTCCGCACGACGACCGCGTCCCGGGGCGACAACGACGGGCCGACCTCGAGGAGCGCCACCGCGCCCGTCATCGCCGGGCAGCACGTCGCCGCTGCATGCTTGGAGGTGCCCTCGTCGGGGCAGGGCGGCGGCGGTGCGTGGTCCGAACAGTCCACCACCGGGTGGTGATCGACCGTCGAGGCAATCGTCATGGCCCATGCCGGCGACGCGATCAGCGCCGCGAGGCCCAGGAGCCAGGCAAGGATGCGAAGGCGGTCCATGACGTAACCGCACTTATACCCCCTTGGGGTATATGGCGCAAGCACGGCGGTGCGGCCCGGCGAAGGATCATTCCGGTGACGGGAACTCCCATGCTCGACCCGGTCATGTGGCAGCGGGACAGCGTGGTCGATGCCCTGGCGTGGTTCAACTCTCCGCAACCGGAGGCCATGGAACCGTTCCGCGGCAAAGCCTATCGTGTCGTTCGACAGTTCATCCTCGAGACGGCCAATCCGTGTGTCACCGGTCGGACGAACGGGGAAAGCGAATGACGGGTCCATTTCTTCTCAACGTCATAGGCGTCGTGGGATAGCTCCTGGTCGCTGTGTTCGCCTATGCCTTCATCACACTGTTCGGCTTCTTCGGGATCGGATTCTACGGTCTCCTCCTGCTGTTCATCTGCATGCAGGTCGAGTTGGGGTCTGACGGAGACGGACATGCCTCCGGGGCTGCAGCCCGCATCCAGCGAGCCCTCTTCAAGGCCATCGGTGTCGTACTGACCGTCGTCGGCTTCGGCGGCTTCTACTACTTCCAGCTCGACTGAACGTGCGGGGACGCCCCCGGTCGGCGGCGCCCCATCGCCGTCTTGAGGCAAATGGGGTTCCCGGCCAGGTGATCGGTGCCGTGCCGTCACCAAGGAGCTCGGCGAGGAGATTCCGCTCTGGAACAAGGGGGCCGAAGACGTCAAAGCTTCCCTTCCCCGCTGACCGACCCCGGGCAGGTTCCCCCATGCGCCTCTACGACACTCAGCGATCCGGCAACGCGTGGAAGGTCCGGCTGATGGCCGGACTGCTCGGCCTCGACCTGCCGCGCACGACGCTCTCGATCGACAAGGGCGACCTCGGGTCGCCCGCCTTCATCGAGCGCAACCCGTTGCGGCAGGTGCCGATCCTCGAGCTCGACGACGGCACGCGGCTCGCCGAGTCGATGGCGATCCTGCGCTACCTGGCCGACGGGTCGCCGTTCTGGCCGGCTGACCGCCTCGCCCAGGCGCACGTCCTGACGTGGCTGTCGTTCGAGCAGGCCCAGCACATGCGGCCCCTCGCCCAGCTGCGCCTGCACCTCGGCCTGCGCCGCGACCGGACACCGGACGACGAGACGATGAAGGCGTGCCGCGTGGAAGCGCTCGAGGCGCTGGAGCGGCTGGACACAAGGCTCGGCCAGCAGGGGCCGGCGGCCTGGGTGGCGACGGCGCAACATCCCAGCATCGCCGACATCGCGCTCTACCCGTACACCCGCATGGCGCCGCTGGGCGGCCTCGACCTCGCGGCGTTCCCCCACGTCGAGCCCTGGCTGGAGCGGATCGAGGCCCTGCCCGGCTACCAGCCGCTGTTCCCGGGACGGCCGGATCTCAACCTCTCGACCGCGGAAAGGCCGCTCGCAACACCGTGACCGCCGACCTGCCCCGCGAGCCCCTGCTCGATCTCGCGACCGCTTGCGCGAGCGCGCGCAAGGCGGTGGTCTGCGCCTTCTACAAGGATCTCTGGGACAAGGCCGACCTCGGACTGATCCCGACGATCTTCCACGAAGGCTTCACCTTCCGCGGGTCGCTCGGACCCGTTCTGCGTGGTCATCGCGAATTCGGCGCCTACGTGACGTGGCTGACGCAGTGCCTCGAGGACTATACGTCCGATATCCTCGACCTCATCGAGGAAGGCGACAAGGTGAGCGGCAAGCTCCGCTTCCACGGTATCCATCGCCGCAGCCTGTTCGGGGAGGCCGTCACCGGACGGCGCGTGTGGTGGTACGGCGCGCCGATCTTCACGTTCGATGGTGCGCGCGTGCGAGACCTCTGGGTGCTGGGGGACATTCACGGCCTGCGCAGTCGCTTGCAGCCCGTGGTCCCGGGCGCGATCAGCTTCGACCCTTGATCGGATCGGGAAGAACGCTCGGCATTTGACATACTGTCGCAGGCCTCGTGGCTCCCGGGTGGGTCCCGGGTCCCTCCTCCCTCCGGCGCCCCTACTCGGCCAGCGGCAATGCCGAAAAGCAAAAAGCCCAGCGGTCGCTGGGCTTTTCTGGTCCTCCGGCCATGGTGGGCGCACCAGGGCTCGAACCTGGGACCCGCTGATTAAGAGTCAGCTGCTCTACCAACTGAGCTATGCGCCCTTGCGGGCCATGGCCTCGGAAGGGCGCGGTGATAGCAAGGGGACTTCCCCTTGTCGAGTCGTCCGGAAGGCTTTTTTCCCGCCCCGGTCAGCGGGTCCGGGGCAGCTGGGCGTCGCGGTAGACGTTGACCCCGATCAGCAGGCCGCAGGCGAACATCACCGAGACCATGGCGGTGCCGCCGTTGCTGACCAGCGGCAGCGGCACGCCGACCACCGGCAGCAGGCCCATCACCATGGCGGTGTTGATGAACACGTAGAGGAACATCATGGCGGTCACGCCCAGCGCCACCAGCCGGCCGAAATGGTGCTGGCAGCGCAGCGCGATCGAGAAGCCCCAGACCAGCACCAGGGCGAACAGCGCCAGCAGCACCATGGCGCCGGCCATGCCCCACTCCTCGACGAAGGTGGTGAAGATGAAGTCGGTCTGCTTCTCCGGCAGGAAGTTCAGCGACGACTGGGTGCCCTTGAGGAAGCCCTTGCCGAACAGGCCGCCCGAGCCGATCGCGATCTTGGACTGGGTGATGTGGTAGCCGGCGCCGAGCGGGTCGCGGTCGGGATCGAGGAAGGTCAGCACGCGCTTGCGCTGGTACTCGTGCATCAGCGACCACGCGATCGGCAGGGAGGCCACCGCTCCGACCCCCGCGGCGAGGAACATCCACAGCCGCACCCCGGCCACGAACAGCAGTGCCCCGCCGCCCATCAGCACCATCAGCGCGGTGCCGAGGTCGGGCTGCACCATCACCAGCCCGACCGGCGCCAGGATGATGGCGAGCGGCGGCAGGGTGTAGAGGAACGTCGACGCCTCCTCCTTGCGCAGGCCGTGGTAGTAGCGCGCCAGCACCAGGATCACCGCGACCTTGGCGATCTCGGAGGGCTGGACCTGCATCGGCCCGATCACCAGCCAGCGCTGGGCGCCCATGCCGATCTTGCCGACCACGTCGACGGCGACCAGCATCAGCATCGACACGATGTAGATCGGCCAGGCCAGGGCCAGCCACACCTTGGGGTGGATCAGCGCCACCACCAGCGTCAGGCCGAGCGCCGCGCCGTAGCGCACCGCGTGGCGTGCCGCCCACGGCTCGAACCGGCCGCCGGCCGCCGAGTAGAGCGCCAGCACGCCGACCCCGGCGATCGCCGTCAGCACCAGCACGAGGCCCCAGTTGATGCGCCAGATCTTTTCGGCGAACCCGACCGGCGCGGGAGCGTCGAGGGCGAGGCTCACCGCGAGGCCATCTTCTTGAAGCCCTCGGTGCGCCGCGACGGGTCGCGCTTCATGGTCTCGATCAGCACGTCGCGGCCGATCGGGCCGGCGGTGGCGCCGCCGGCCATGCCGTGCTCGACGATCACCGCGCAGGCATAGCGCGGGTTGTCGACCGGGCCGAAGCAGACGAACAGCGCGTGGTGGCGCAGGTGCCAAGGCAACTGCGCCTGGGTGATGCCCATGTCGCGCTCGCGCTCGGTGATGCGCTTGACCTGCGCCGTGCCGGTCTTGCCGGCGAAGCGGTAGGCCGGGTCGATCGGCTTGTGGTTGGCATCGACCCGCAGGTGGTTGGCGGTACCCGACTGCACCACCTGCACCATGCCCTCGCGGATCAGCGCGAGGTGCTGCGGGTTGAGCCGCAGCGACGGCGCGCTCGGCTTGTCGCGCGGCGCCGGCGGCGCCAGCTCCTCGCGCGGCGTCGCGCTGGCCAGCAGCAGGTTGGGCTGGACCTCGTAGCCGCCGTTGGCGATGCGCGCGGTCATGATCGCGAGCTGCAGCGGGGTGGCCGTCATGTAGCCCTGGCCGATGCCGAGGTTGAAGGTGTCGCCGTGCTGCCACGGCTTGCCGAGCTTCTCCTGCTTCCACGCCCGGCTGGGCTGGATGCCCGCCGATTCGCCCGGCAGGCCGAGCTCGCTCTGGCGGCCGAAGCCCAGCCGGTTGGCCATCTCGGCGATGCGGTCGATGCCGGCCTTGCGCGCCGCCTCGTAGAAGAAGCAGTCGCACGAGTGGGCCAGCGCCTCGACCACGTTGGTCGAGCCATGCCCACCCTTCAGCCAGCAGTGGAACTTGATGTTGCCGAGCTCGAGGAAGCCGTTGCACGGCAGGCGGGTCCACGGCTCGATCGCCTTCGACTCGAGCGCCGCCAGCGCGGTCACCATCTTGTAGGTCGAACCCGGCGGGTAGACGCCGGCGATCGACTTGTTGTTGAGCGGCCGTTCCGGGCTGTCGAGCAGGTCGCGCCACTCGCTCTGGGTGATGCCGCGGGCGAAGGTGTTGGGATCGAAGCCCGGCGTCGAGACCATCGCCAGGACGTCGCCGGTGACGACGTCCATGACCACGACCGAGCCGGACTGCTGCTCCTTCATGCGCTCGGCGACGAAGCGCTGCAGCTCGAGGTCGATGGTCAGCAGCACGTTCGAGCCGGGCTGGCCCTCGGTGCGGTCGAGCTCGCGCACGACCCGGCCGACCGCGTTGACCTCGACCTGGACGGCGCCGGCGCGGCCCCGCAGCTGGTCCTCGAGCGAGCGCTCGACGCCCTTCTTGCCGAACCGCATGGTCGCCAGCTGCAGCACCGGGTCGTCGCGGCCGGCGAGATCCTCGTCGGCGACGCGGCCGGTGTAGCCCACGATGTGGCTCATCAGCTCGCCTTCGGGATAGTCGCGCGACTGGCCGAGATCGATGAACACGCCGGGCAGGTCAGGCGCGTTGAACTCGACGCGCGCCACGTCCTCCCAACCGAGGTTCTCGCGGACCACGACCGGCTGGGCATTGCGGCTGCGCCTGAGCTCGCGCAGCAGGCGGTTCCGCTCGGCTTCACCCAGGCCAAAGATCTGGTCCAGGCGATCGACCAGCACGTCGACGCCGCGGCCGCGGTCGGATGTGGCCATGGCGCGGAAATTGTTGCGGTTGACGGCCAGCGGCTGGCCGGTGCGGTCGAAGATCATGCCGCGCGACGGCGGCAGCAGCCTGAGATTGATGCGGTTTTCCTCGGCCAGCGTGGCGAAGCGCTGGCTGTCGAGGATCTGGAGTTGATAGAGCCGCCCGGCCAGTGCCGACAGCAGGATGCCCTGCACGCCGCCCAGCAACAGGGCGCGCCGGGTGAACAGGCCGCTGCGTTCGCCGTCGCCCTTGCGGAAAGGCTTCATGAGCCGGACCTCATGATGTCGTCTCTCCCGGCCGCGCCGTGCCGCGCGATTCGTCGGGCACGTTCAGCGGATCGCGCGCGCGGACGCGGGCGAGCAGCTCCTCGAGCGCGAAAGGCTTCACGAGGTAGTCGTCGGCCCCTGCGTCGAGGCCGGCGACGCGATCGTCGACCGCGTCGCGTGCGGTGAGGAGCAGGATGGGCGTGCGGCGGCCCTCGCTGCGCAGCCGGCGCGTCACCTCCAGCCCGTCGGCGCCCGGCATCAGCACGTCGAGCACGATCGCGTCCGGCTCGGCCTGGGCGAGGGCGGAGAGCGCCGCCACCCCGTCGGGCGCGGTCTCGACCGCGTACCCCTCGCTGGTGAGGGCGCGTTCGAGGGTCTCCCGCAGCGCGGGCTCGTCGTCGACCACGAGGAGGGTCTGGCGCATGCGCACAACCTTGGCAGACGCGGCTGAGCGCACGCTGAGAGCGCGCTACGCGGCGAGCCGCACGTACAGGCCGAGCGCGGCGCGCTCCCGCAGCGAGTGGTGCCTTTCGTCGACGAGGCCGACCGCGACTCGGTCGCGGTCGTCTACGAGGGCTCTGGAGAGGTGCAAACGTTCGTCGTTCGCGCCGACGGTTCGCTTGTCGATCGTCACGAGGCAACGACGC
>CAYQRL010000034.1:0-57088 GCA_964420105.1 uncultured Reyranella sp. | reverse complement strand
GCGAAGCCGCCGACGCGGAACTTCAGGCCCTTCATGTCGTCCATCGACTTGATTTCCTTGCGGAACCAGCCGCCCATCTGGCAGCCCGTGCCGCCGAAGGTGAACGAACGGAAGTTGTAGTCCTTGTAGAACTCGTTGATCAGCTGGCTGCCGCCGCCGAAGTACAGCCAGGCATAGAGCTGGCGCTGGTTGAACGAGAACGGCAGGCCGGTCTCGAACACGAAGTTCGGGTGCTTGCCGAAGTAGTAGTAGGCGGCGGTCTGGCCGGCCTCGACGGTGCCGTTCTGGACGGCGTCGGCGACCTGCAGGCCCGGGACGATTTCACCGGCGGCGAAGGCGCGGACCTGGAACTTGCCGTCCGACATCTCGCCGACGATCTTGGAGAAAAGCTCGGAGCCGCCGTACAGAGTGTCGAGCGACTTCGGGAAGCTCGACGTCAGGCGCCACTTCACCTCGGGCATGCTCTGCGCGATGGCCGGCGCGGCGATCGTCGTCGCGGCAGCGGCGCCCGCGGCGCCCACGCCCGCGGTACGGATGAATTTCCGACGTTGCATCTGTCTTCTACCTCCCTGCCGGGATGCCCTGATTGGCTCCCTCGTTGATGGGCCGAAGACTGACACGCGAAATGCGATTTGGAAAGACGGGAGCCGGGACAAAGCGGCCGAAATCGCCGCCCCGGACACCCGATTTGCCCTGATTTCACAGGGTTTGGACGGCGTACCTTGCCGGCAGGTTAATTCGAAGACAGGAAAAAGCCCCGCCGAAGCGGGGCTTTGACGACCGGCGGACCGGCCGGGTCTAGAGCTTGTTGGCCGCCGACTGGCGCGCCATGAAGTTGTCGAAGGTGTTCTCGGCGACGCGGAACCAAAGCACCTCCTCGTTGCGGAAGGGCTTCCACGAATCGAACACCTTCTTGAACCGCGGGTTCGAGGCGACGGTCTCGGCGTAGAGCTCGTTGGCCGCGTTGAAGCAGGCTTCCATCACCGACTGCGGGAACGGCAGGAACTTGGCGCCCGCCGCCACCAGTTCGCGCAGCGCCTTCGGGTTCTGCGCGTCGTACTTGGCGACCGACCAGCCGGTGGTGTCGCCGCAGGCCACCGAGATGGCTTCCTTGTACTCGGCCGGGAGCGAGTCCCACGCCTTGTTGCCGACGTAGAGCGACAGCGCCGCGCTGCCCTCCCACCAGCCGGGGTAGTAGCAGTAGGGCGCGACCTTGTTGAAGCCGAGCTTCTGGTCGTCGTACGGACCGACCCACTCGGCGGCGTCGATCGTGCCCTTCTCCAGCGCCGGGTAGATGTCGCCGCCGGCGATCTGCTGCGGCACCACGCCGAGCTTCGCCATGACCTGGCCGGCGAAGCCGCCGATGCGCATCTTCACGCCCTTCATGTCCTCGGGCGCCTTGATCTCCTTGCGCCACCAGCCGCCCATCTGGGCGCCGGTGTGGCTCATCAGGAAGGAGGTCATCTTGTAGTCGCGGTAGAACTCGCGCATCAGCTCGAGGCCGCCGCCGAAGTAGACCCAGGCGTTGTGCTGGCGGGTGTTGAGGCCGAACGGCAGCGCCGTGTCGAAGGCGAAGGTGGGGTCCTTGCCGACGTAGTAGTAGGCGGCGGTGTGGCCGCACTCGACGGTCTCGTTCTGCACCGCGTCGACGACCTGCAGGCCCGGAACGATCTCGCCCGCCGCGAAGACGCGGATCTGGAACTTGCCGCCGGTCAGGGCGGCGACGCGCTTGGCGAAGTACTCGCCGGCGCCGTAGATGGTGTCGAGCGACTTCGGAAAGCTCGACGCCAGGCGCCAGCGGATTTCCGGCTGCGACTGGGCGACGGCGGGCGCGGCCAGCGCGCTGGCGACGGCGGTGGCGCCTCCGCCGACACCGGCGGTGCGCAGGAACTTGCGACGTTGCATCGTTGGCACTCCTTGGACGTCCCTCTTCGGACCCACGTTCTTGCCGATGGGCCCGCCGCGCTCCCCGGGCGGCGGCGCGGTTTATCGCACAGCGGGACGGACTTGCAAAGGCGAGCGCCGTCGCCAAGAGAAAACCCCGCCGGAGCGGGGTTTTCCTTTTCGTTCCAAGGGCTTGCGCTCAGAGCTTGTTGGACGCCGAGAGCCGGGCCATGAAGGTGTCGAGCGTGTTCTCGACGACGCGGAACCACAGCACCTCCTCGGCGCGGAACGGCTTCCAGCCCTCGTAGAGCTTCTTGAAGCGGGCGTTCTTGGCCATGGTCTCGTCGTAGACCTGGTTGGTCGCCGCGAAGCAGGCCTCGAGGACCTGCGGCGAGAACGGCGTCAGCTTGGTGCCGCCGGCGACCAGCTCGCGCAGCGCCTTCGGGTTCACCGCGTCGTACTTCGACAGCATGGTGGTGTGGGCCTTGGCCGCCGCGGCCTCGAGCAGCGCCTGGTAGCTCTTCGGCAGCTCGTTCCACTTGGCCAGGTTGACGTAGGCCGAGAGCTGCGGGCCGGCTTCCCACCAGCCCGGGTAGTAGTAGTACTGGGCGACCTTGTTGAAGCCGAGCTTCTGGTCGTCGTACGGGCCGATCCACTCGGCGGCGTCGATCGTGCCCTTCTCCAGCGACGCGTAGATGTCGCCGCCGGCGATCTGCTGCGGCACCACGCCGAGCTTGCTCAGGATCTCGCCGGCGAAGCCCGAGGTCCGCATCTTCAGGCCCTTGAGGTCGTCCGGCGTCCTGATCTCCTTGCGGAACCAGCCGCCCATCTGGCCGCCGGTGTTGCCCATCGGCATGGCGTGGATGTTGTAGTCCTTGAAGAACTCGCCCATCGCCTGGCGACCGCCGCCGAAGTTCATCCACGCATCCTGCTGGCGGGCGTTGAGGCCGAACGGGATGGCGCAGTCGAGCGCGAAGCACGGGTCCTTGCCGACGTAGTAGTACGAGGCGGTGTGGCCCATCTCGACGGTGCCGTTCTGGACGGCGTCGGCGACCTGCAGGGGCGGGACGATCTCGCCGGCCGCGAACAGGCGGACCTGGAACCTGTTGTCGCTCATCTCGGCGACGTACTTCGAGAACACCTCGGAAGCGCCGAAGATGGTGTCGAGCGACTTCGGGAAGCTGGACGCCAGCCGCCACTTCAACTCGGGCGCGGACTGCGCGATGGCCGGCGCGGCGACGGTGGCGGTGGTGGCGACGGCGGCGGCGCCGACACCAGTGGTACGCAGGAACTTACGACGTTGCATGAACCAAGAACTCCACGGAACACGGGAAGCGCGGGCTTATGGCACGCGGCTTCCCGGACCGGGAGGGTCAATGCATGACGAGAAGCGCGAGCGCCAATGCGCCCAGTGCAATGCGGTACCAGGCGAACACGCCGAAACCGTGGCGGCTGATGAACCGGACGAACGGCCTGACCACCACCAGCGCGCTCAGGAACGCGGTGAGGAAGCCCAGCGCGATGATGCCGCTGCCGTGCCAGTCGAGCGTCGACCAGTTCTTGTAGAGGTCGTAGACCGTGGCGCCGATCATGGTCGGCATGGCGAGGAAGAACGAGAACTCGGCCGCCGTCGCACGGTCCACGCGAAAAGCGCGCGCGCCCATGATGGTCGAGCCGGCGCGCGACACGCCCGGGATCATCGCCAGGCACTGGCACAGGCCGATGTACAACGCGGTCTTCCAGTCGATGTCGTCGAGCGTCTTGATGCGCGGGCGCTGCGCGTACTTCTCGATCACCAGGATGGCGATGCCGCCCACGATCAGCGACACCGCCACGACCCGGGGATCGAACAGCACGGTCTTGATGTACTTGTGCAGCACCACGCCGACCACGGCGGCCGGCAGGAAGGCGATGATCACGGCGGCGGCGAAGCGCAGCGAGGTGCGGTCGCGCTGGACCACGCCGGTCGCGGTCGTCCACAGCTTGCGCCAGTAGAGCAGGCAAATGGCGAGGATCGCGCCGAGCTGGATCACGATCTCGAACACCTTGCCCGGAGGGCCCTCGAAGCCCATCACCGCCTCGGCGAGGATGATGTGCCCGGTCGAGGAGACCGGCAGGAACTCGGTGAGGCCCTCGACGACGCCGATCAGCACCGTCTTCCAGATCAGCGTCGCGTCCATGGTCGGTCCCTGCCCGTCCTGCCCTAGTCCCTGAAGCGCTTGGCGCGCGGCCAGCCCTTTTCCGGCATCCGCCCGGCCTGGGCGCGCTCGCCCCGCCAGAACTTGAGGTCGGGTGCGGCGATCACCCGGTTGCCCCACGGCAGGCCTTCCCTGAGCACGAAGGCGATGGCGTCGGACAGCCGGTCGTTCTTGGACTTCTGCAACGTGACGCCGCGGCCGCGGTTCATCTCCGGCACCTGCTCGAGCGGGAACACCAGGAGCTTGCGGCCCTCGCTCAGCGCCGCCACCTGGTCGGCGCCGTCGGGCACGATGGCGAACGACTGCGCCTTCTCGGGCGCGCTGACGTTCAGCACCTGCTTGCCGTTCTTGGTCTGGGCGACGACCTCGTCCTCGGGCACCACGAAGCCACGGCCGGCGTCGGAGGCGACCAGGAACCGGCGCCCGCCCTTCAGCACTTCCAGCGTGACGATGTCCTGGTCGTTGCCGAGTTCGATCATCAGGCGGATCGGCTCGCCGTGGCCGCGCGCGCTCGGGAGGCGGTCGCAGCCCAGCGTGTAGAAGCGGCCGTTGGTGCCGAACACCAGCACCTTGTCGGTCGACTGGGCGTGGATCGCGAAGCGCGGCCCGTCGCCCTCCTTGTACTTGAGGTCGGCGGCGGCCTTGTCGTCGAGGTGCCCCTTGGCGGCGCGGATCCAGCCCTTTTCCGAGCACACCACGGTGATCGGCTCGCGCTCGACGAAGTCCTCCAGCGCGTGCTCGACCTCGGCCGGCGCGTCGGCCAGCTCGGTCCGGCGCTTGCCGAGCGCGGTCCTGCCGCCGAACTTCTTCTTGATCTCCTGCGTCTCCTCGGCGATCCGGCCCCACTGCAGCGACTCTTCCTTGAGCAGCGCCTTGAGGTCCTTGCGCTCGGCGGACAGCTTCTTGTGCTCGCCCTTGATCTCGAATTCCTCGAGCCGGCGCAGCGCCCGCAGCCGCATGTTGAGGATCGCCTCGGCCTGCAGGTCGGTGAGCTTGAAGGCCGCGATCATCTTCGGCTTGGGCTCGTCCTCCTCGCGGATGATCTTGATCAGCTTGTCGAGGTTCAGGTACGCGATCAGGTAGCCTTCGAGGATCTCGAGCCGGCGCTCGATCTCGGCCAGGCGGTGCGTCGAGCGCCGTACCAGGACCTCGCGGCGATGGTCGAGGAAGGCCTGCAGCGCCTCGCGCAGGTCCATCACGCGCGGCGTGTTGTCCCTGTCGAGGACGTTGAGGTTGAGCGGGAAGCGGATCTCGAGGTCGGTGAGCTTGAACAGCTGCTCCATCAGCAGCTCGGCCGGCACGTTGCCGGTGCGCGGCTCGAGCACCACCCGCACGTCCTCGGCCGACTCGTCGTGCACGTCCTCGAGGATCGGCAGCTTCTTGGCGTTGATGATCTCGGCGATGCGCTCGATCAGCTTGCCCTTCTGGACCTGGTACGGGATCTCGGTGACGACGATCCGGTACTGGCCCCGCGGCAGCTCTTCCTTGTGCCAGCGGGCGCGCAGGCGGAAGGCGCCGCGGCCGGTGCGGTAGGCCTCGACGATCGACTCGCGCGGCTCGACCAGGATGCCGCCGGTGGGGAAATCGGGGCCCTTCACCAGGTCGACCAGGGTCTCGATGCGGGCGTTCGGCGTCTTGATCAGGTGCAAGAGCGCGTCGCACAGCTCGCCGGCATTGTGCGGCGGGATCGAGGTCGCCATGCCGACCGCGATGCCGGCGGCGCCGTTGGCCAGCAGGTTCGGGAAGCCGCCCGGCAGCACCACCGGCTCTTCCGTCGAGCCGTCGTAGTTGGGGCGGAAGTCGACGGCGTTCTCGTCGATCCCGGCCAGCAGCGCCTCGGCGACCTCGGTGAGGCGCGCCTCGGTGTATCGCATCGCCGCCGGGTTATCGCCGTCGATGTTGCCGAAGTTGCCCTGGCCCTCGATCAGCGGGTAGCGCGCGGCGAAGTCCTGGGCCAGCCGCACCAGCGCGTCGTAGATCGACTGGTCGCCGTGCGGGTGGTACTGGCCGATCACGTCGCCGACCACGCGGGCGCTCTTCTTGAAGGCGCTGTTGGGGTCGAGCCGCAGCTGGCGCATGGCGTAGAGCAGGCGACGGTGGACCGGCTTCAGCCCGTCGCGCACGTCGGGCAGCGAGCGCGCCATGATCGTCGACAGGGCATAGGACAGGTAGCGCTCGCTGAGCGCCTGCCCGAATTGCACCGGCTTCACGGCCGCGAGCGGAACGACGACGGTGGTGCTTTTCTTGGCCATCGGTCACTGCAGAGGGGGGACGGACCGCGGTTGACCCGATGTCCTTGTTGGTTTTTTCCGGAAACCCTGACGGGGACGCGGGCTTACGGGGTGAGCGTTTCCATAAATCTCGACCGGGCGGCAGGCAAGGGCTTGTTGTGGGGCCAGAAGACGTGGCGCTCGAGGAAGTATCCGGTGAGGTCGAGCCCGGCCGCCAGTTCCTCGGGCCCGGACGGCAGGCCGCCGTCGGGACCGAGGAAGGCCGGCAGGACCAGCAGCTTCTCCTTGTAGGGCGCGGCGGCGGCGCGGCCGACCGCCCGGCCGGTGCGGGGCGAGACGTAGCCGAGATCCTCGGTCTCGCCGGTCGCCGCACAGCGGGTGAGATCGAGACCGAAGCCCAGTTCCTGCAGTAGCCCTAGCTCGAGCCGGACGTAGAGCGCCGGCCAGCCCGGGACGCCGAGCGCCCCCAGCAGCGCCGAGAAGCCCTCGAACAGCGCCGGGTGCGGCTCGCGCTCGGGCAGCGAGGCGTCGAGCACGGCGCAGGCGGCGGCGAGGCCGGCCAGCGAGGCCGGCTCGTCGAGCGCCAGCGCGGCGTAGGGTTCGCGCAGCTCGGCCGAGAAGTTGCCCAGCTGCTCGGCCAGCCGGCCGCGCCAGCCGACCTCGACCAGGTTTCCGGGTTGCCAGGTCGGCCGCGCCTTGCGCGACGACCCGCCCGGCACGAAGCCCGCATGCCGGCCGCGCTCGCGGGTCAGCAGGGTGGCGATCAGCCCACCTTCCCCGTGCGCCCGCGCCGCCAGCACGATGCCCTGGTCGGTCCATTCCATGGCGTCGGGTATGGCGGGTTCGGGGCTGCGGGGGAAGGGTCCGCCCGCTGCGGCAGGCGCCGGTGTCAGGGAAGGCGTCACCTCACACGAAGATCGAACCGGTTGGCACGATGAGACCGTTACCGCCGTCGATGTGCCCGGTCGCGACTGCTTGCAGCGGTTGGCAGCGGCCAAGGTGAAGAGCCCGGCAAGGCCGCCGATGCGGCTTTTCGCGGAAGGGTTGTGGAGAATCGAGCAGCTCTACCGATCCCATAGCAATGACGACAATGTGAGCAAACTCACGAAAAATCATTTCGCAGTTTTAGTGTTGCTTTCTACCATCTGCGGCATGCCCGGGCTGAACGACGCGTCGCACCTGCTGCGGACCCGCCTGAACCTCCTGATCGTGTTCGACGCCGTCGCCGAGCGCCTGTCGCTCAGCCAGCCCGCCCTCAGCCACGCGCTGCGTCACCTGCGCGACCTGTTCGGCGACAGGCTGTTCCTCCGCGGCGGCGACGGCCTGACCCTGACGCCCAAGGCAATGGCGCTGGTCCGGCCGATCCGCGAGCTCCTGAACTCGGCGCAGGTCCTGCTGCAGCCCGAGGCCTTCGCGCCGGAGACCCTCGACCAGGAGGTTCGGATCGTGATCGCGGAGGCCAGCCTCGGGTTCCTCGCCGACAAGGCGGTGAAGGCGATCGCCGCCGCGGCGCCGGGACTGCGGATCAGGCTCGATCACCCCGAGGCCGACGGCGAGCGCAAGGTCCGCACCGGCCTCTACGACCTGTGCCTGTGGTACGCCGACGCGGTGTCGCCGCCGCTGCACGCGCAGGAACTGTTCCGCGATCGCTACGTCGGCGTGGTCCACGCCGGCCACCCGCTGGCCCGCCGGCCGGCCGGCCGGGACGTGACCCTGGCGCAATACAGCGAGGCGCCGCACTTCAGGCTCGACCTGCCCGGCCTGCGCCACGATCCGCTCGACGCGGCCCTGGCGCGGCACGACATGACGCGCACGGTCAGGGTCACCAGCCATTCCTTCCTGCCGGTCTTCCGGTCGCTCGGGCCGGTGATCGCAACCGTGCCATCGCACCTCGCGGCGACCGGGCGGCGCGCCGGCCTCGACCTGCACATCTTCGACCTGCCGTTCGAGGTCGCCCCCCTGCCCTTCATGATGATCTGGTCGGACCACACCGACCGCGACCCGGCCAACCTGTGGATGCGCCACGGCATCGCCGATGCCTTCGCGGCCTCGATCGCGGCGCCGGCCTTCCGCCACGCCGGTCCGTAGTCGTCGGTCGCCCCTTTCGCCGCCCCTTTCGCCGATCGAACCGGCGCAAACAGGCTTTTCCCGGCCCCTTCGCGGCGGAGAAAATTTTCCCAAACCGCCGGCGCCGGGGCCCGCGCCGCGTGCGCCGCCGCACCGGGCGTGACACCATCGCGGCCCTCTGGGTCAACGTCACCGGGACATCGGAAAGGACATCACATGGCTGGCAAGGTCAGGACCACCGCGGGCCGCGGGCGGCTGTTCGACAGCGTGCTCGACACCATCGGCGACACGCCGTGCATCCGGATCAACAACCTCGGGCCGAAGGGCGTCAGCGTCTACGTCAAGGCCGAGGCCTTCAACCCGGCCTCGTCGGTCAAGGACCGGCTGGCGGTCAACATCATCGAGGCGGCCGAGCGCGCCGGCACGCTGAAGCCGGGCCAGACCGTGATCGAGGCGACCAGCGGCAACACCGGCATCGGCCTCGCGATGGTGTGCGCCCAGAAGGGCTACCCGCTGGTGGTGACGATGGCCGAGAGCTTCTCGGTCGAGCGCCGCAAGCTGATGCGCATGCTGGGCGCCAAGGTGATCCTGACGCCGCGCGCCCAGAAGGGCTTCGGCATGTACCAGAAGGCGGTCGAACTGGCGAAGGCCAACGGCTGGTTCCTCGCCCACCAGTTCGAGACCCCGGCCAACGCCGAGATCCACGAGTCGACCACGGCGCGCGAGATCGTGGCCGACTTCAAGGGCCACAAGCTCGACTACTTCGTGAGCGGCTACGGCACCGGCGGCACGGTCACCGGCGTGGCGCGGGTGCTGCGCAAGGAGCGGCCGGACACGAAGATCATCCTGTGCGAGCCGGCCAATGCCCAGCTGATCGGCAGCGGCAAGGCGCAGGAGCGCACCGCCGACGGCTCGCCGGCGGTCAGCCACACCGCCTTCGAGCCGCACCTGATCCAGGGCTGGACGCCGGACTTCATCCCGCTGGTGCTGCAGGAAGCGATCGACGGCAAGCTGTTCGACGAGCGCGTGCCGGTCGCCGGTCCCGACGGCGTCAAGTGGGCGCGCGCACTGGCCCAGAAGGAAGGCATCTTCACCGGCATCTCGGGCGGCTCGACCTTCGCCGTCTCGATGGCGATCGCCGAGAAGGCACCCAAGGGCTCGGTCATCCTGTGCATGCTGCCCGACACCGGCGAGCGCTACCTGTCGACGCCGATGTTCGAGGGCATCGCCGAGGGCATGGACGAGGAAGAGACCCGGATCTCGAAGTCGACGCCGGGCTACCAGATGGCGGAGTAGATCGTCAGCCGTTCATGACTGCGATTACTTCGTTTCAGATGCCGTCGGGCGCGCCTGGCCGGATACTGGCGCCATCGTCGTCAGGTGGACCCCACCCGTCGATGGGCAGGGCGCCATTCCCCAAGCACACACCGGCTCCCTGAGGCGGGTTCGCCCGCGACGCGCCGAAGGTACCCACCCCTTCGGCGCGTTTTCGTTGGCGTCACTGTCGGGGATATCTCAGGGCTCCCAGTCGAGGCCGATCGACTTGTAGTGCGAGGGATCCTCGGCCCAGCGCTCGCTGACCTTGACGTGCAGGAACAGGTGGACCGGGCGCTCCAGCATCTGGCTGAGCTCGTGGCGGGCCCGGGCGCCGATCTGCTTGATCTTGGCACCGCCCTTGCCCAGCACGATCGCGCGCTGGCCCTCGCGCTGGACGTGGATGGTCTGCTCGATGCGGGTGCTGCCGTCCTTGCGGTCTTCCCACTTGTCGGTCTCGACCGCCGCCTCGTAGGGCAGCTCCTGGTGCAGCTGCAGGAACACCTGCTCGCGCGTCACCTCGGCCGCCAGCAACCGCATCGGCAGGTCGGCGGCCTGGTCCTCGGGATAGAGGAACGGGCCGGCCGGCAGCGCCGCCGCCACCGTCTTCAGGATGTCGTCGATGCCGTCCTTCTTCAGCGCGCTGACCATGAAGGTTCGCTCGAAGGCGACGCGCGCGTTGATGTCGGCGGCCAGCGCCAGCAGCTTCTCGCGCGGCACCAGGTCGATCTTGTTGAGCACCAGGTAGCGCGGCGCGCGCTGCCCCTTCAGCCGCTCGAGGATCGCCTCGGTCTCGGGCCCGACGCCGCGCTCGGCATCGACCACCAGCGCCACCACGTCGGCATCCTCGGCGCCCTGCCAGGCCGCCGACACCATCGCCCGCTCGAGCCGGCGCCTGGTGACCCGGAAGATGCCCGGCGTGTCGACCAGCACGACCTGGGCGCGGCCGTCGTCGGGCAGGTCGACCATGGCGATGCCGATCACGCGCATGCGCGTGGTCTGGACCTTGTGCGAGACGATCGACACCTTGGCGCCGACCAGCCCGTTGACCAGCGTCGACTTGCCGGCGTTGGGCGCGCCGACGATGGCGACGAAGCCGGCGCGGGTGTGGGCCGTGTTGGCGGTCATGGTCAGGTGCCTCCGAGGCGTTCGAGCAGCGCGGCGGCGGCGGCGCTCTCGGCCGCCCGCTTGGTCGGTCCGCGACCCTGCGCCGGTTCGAGGTCGCCGACCGTGACCTCGACCAGGAACAGCGGCTCGTGCTCGCTGCCCTCGCGCCGGACCTGGCGGTAGGCCGGCAGCGCCAGGCCGCGGCCCTGCGCCCACTCCTGCAGGTGCATCTTGGGCGGCCGCGGGGCGGCGTGCTGGCTGCCCAGCCGGTCGCCCCACAGCCGCTCGATCACCTGCGCGGCGGCGGCGTAGCCGGCGTCGAGGTAGACCGCGCCCAGCAGCGCCTCGAGCATGTCGGACAGGATGGTCGCGGTCGCCGCCGGGGCCCCGCGCCAGGCGATGCGGTGGTCGGCCAGCCCGATCGCCGCGGCGATCTCGGCCAGGGTGCGGGCGCTGACCAGCGCGGCGTGGCGGCGGGCGAGCTGGCCCTCGCGCTCGCCCGGGAAGCGGCGCAGCAGCAGGTCGGCCATGGCCAGCGACAGCACGCGGTCGCCGAGGAATTCCAGGCGCTCGTTGCCGTGCGGGTAGGCGGCCTTGAGATCGGCGCGGCGGTCGAGCGTGCCGCGATGGGTCAGCGCCTCGACGGCCAGCGCGGCGTTGGCGAAGCGATGGCCGAGGCTCGCCCCCAGCGCCACCAGGTCGACGTCGGTCAGTGGATCGCCATGAAGAAACGGTTGAAGCGGATCGCCTGCGGCCACTTCCACGGCTCGGTCCAGCCGGCGGCCGTCGGGTCGTGCGAGAAGAAGATGAACTCGGCGCGGCCGACCAGGTTGTCGGCCGGCACGTACCAGCCGAGCTGGTCGCGGTCACGGGTCGAGCCCGAGAAGTCGCGCAGCATCAGACGGGTGCGGCTGTCGAGCGAGTCGTCGCGGTTGTCGCCCATCACGAAGTAGCTGTTGGCCGGCACCAGGAACTCGGGCGTGTTGTCGGCCATGCCGTCGTCGGTGTACTCGAGCACGGTGTAGCTGCGGCCGTTCGGCAGGGTCTCGCGGTACAGCGTGCCCTTCTGGTAGTGGCCGTTGGTGCCCTTGACGTAGTCGCCCAGCTTCTGGCGCTCGACCGCGGTGCCGTTGATGTGCAGCACACCCCTCGTGATCTGGATGCGGTCGCCCGGCATGCCGACGATGCGCTTGATGTAGTCGGTGCGGTTCTGGCCCTGGCCCTGGTCGCCGGGATACTTGAACACCGCGACGTCGCCGCGCTGCGGCGGGGTCTCGAAGATGCGGCCCGAGAACATGCCCATCGAGAACGGGAAGGAATGCTTGCTGTAGCCGTAGGAGTACTTGGAGACGAACAGGTAGTCGCCGACCAGCAGCGTCGGGATCATCGAGCCCGAGGGAATGTTGAACGGCTCGACGGCGAAGGTTCGCACGGCCAGTGCAATCAGCACCGCCCAGCCGACCGTCCGCACGGTCTCCAGCCAGCCGCCGGACTTGTCCTGAGATCGCTTGCGCCGTTCAGCCACGTCGGTCATCGCCATTCCAGCCTACAGAACCCGCGCGTATAGCAGGGCCGGCGTCGGCTGTCTCTCCCACCCGCCCCGAGGCGAAGAAGCCCTTGTTTTCCCGATGGTTGGCCCCGTTTCCGGCGATGCCCGGCGTCACGGTTCGGGCACCGCGGAGATGATGACGATGGCCTGGGCCAGCGGGTACTCGTCGGTCAGGGTGAGGTCGATCTGGGCCTTCATCCCGGCCGGGGTCATCTCCTGCAGGCGCGCCAGCGCGCCGCCGGTCAGCGCCAGCGTCGGGCGGCCGCCGCGCTGGTTGACCACGCCCATGTCGCGCCAGAACACGCCGCGGCGCAGGCCGGTGCCGAGCGCCTTGGAGCAGGCCTCCTTGGCGGCGAAGCGCTTGGCGTAGCTGGCGGCGCGGGTCGCCCGCCCCTCCGAGCGCGCCTGCTCGACCTCGGTGAAGATGCGCTGCACGAAGCGGTCGCCGAAGCGCTCGAGCGACTTCTCGATGCGGCGGATGTCGCAGAGATCGTTGCCGATGCCGAGGATCAAGCGCGCGCCCCGGAACGGGCTTCGTCCATCAGGCGGCGCATCTCGCGGATCGCCGGCTCGAGCCCGACGAAGATCGCCTCGCCGACCAGGAAGTGGCCGATGTTGAGCTCGCGCACGTTGGGTATGGCGGCGATCGGCGCGACGTTGTCGTAGTTGAGGCCGTGGCCGGCGTGGCACTCCAGCCCGATCTTCTCGCAGTAGGCGGCGGCCTTCGCGATGCGCGCCAGCTCGGCGTCGCGCTCGGCGCCCTCGATCTCGCAGTAGCGACCGGTGTGCAGCTCGACCACCGGCGCGCCCAGCGTCACCGCCATGTCGAGCTGGCGCGGGTCGGCCTCGACGAACAGCGACACCCGGATGCCGGCGTCGCGCAGCCGCGCGACCAGAGGCTTGAGGTGGTTGTGCTGGCCGACCGCGTCGAGCCCGCCCTCGGTGGTGCGCTCCTCGCGCTTCTCCGGGACGATGCAGGCGGCGTGCGGCCGGTGGCGCAGCGCGATCGCCACCATCTCCTCGGTCGCCGCCATCTCGAAGTTGAGCGGCAGCGGGACCTGGTCCTTCAGGCGGGCGATGTCGTCGTCGACGATGTGGCGGCGATCCTCGCGCAGGTGGGCGGTGATGCCGTCGGCGCCGGCCCTGGCGGCGAGCAGCGCGGCGCGCACCGGGTCCGGGGTCGGCGTGCCGCGGGCGTTGCGCACGGTGGCGACGTGATCGACGTTCACGCCGAGGCGCTGGCGGGGCAAAGAAGGCATGTCGGCAGTTACTCTCTATGGACGCGGCGTCAGTTGCGGGCGCGCTCGACGGCGTTGATGGCCGGCGTGGCGCGAAGCGCGGCGGTGATGTTGGCGAGGTGCTTGACGTCCGAGACCTCGACGTCGATCACCATGTCGAAGAAGTCCATCGACCGGTTGACGATGCGCAGGTTGGAGATGTTGCCCTCGTGGCGCGCGATCACGGTCGACAGCTTGGACAGGCTGCCGGGCTGGTTGGCGACCGTGACCTTGAGCCGGCCGGTGTAGACCGTGTCGGCGCTGTCGCCCACCGAGTCCCAGCCGACGTCGATCCAGCGCTCGGGCGAATCCGAGAAGCTCTCGAGCGTGGCGCAGTCGATGGTGTGGATGGTGACGCCCTTGCCGGTGGTGATGATGCCGACGATGCGGTCGCCGGGCAGCGGGTGGCAGCAGCGCGCGAAGTGCACCGCCATGCCCGGGATCAGGCCGCGGATCGCGATCTGGCCACCGTCGGGACCGGCCGCCGAGGCGCTGGCCTTGGCCGCGCCCCTGGTCCCGCCCTTGCCGCCGTCGGCGCCGGCGCGGCCGCGCGCCCGGGTGATCGGCACGACGTCGGCGCCGCCGTCCTTGCGCGGCTGCTTGAGGCCCGGGTAGACGGCGGTCAGGACCTCGCGCGCCGTCACCAGGCCGGCGCCGACCGCCGCCACCAGGTCGTCGGTGGTCGCCTGCTTGAAGTTGGCGCGGACGCCGTCGAGGCCCTTGTCGGTGACCTCGTAGCCTTCCTCGTGGAACACCTTGTCGAGCAGCGAGCGGCCGAGCTGGATGTACTGCTCGCGCTGGCGGGTGCGGATGAAGCGGCGGATCGCGGCCTTGGCCTTGCCGGTGACGACGAAGCGTTCCCAGGTCGGCGACGGCGTCTGCGCCTTCGAGGTGATGATGTCGACCTGGTCGCCGTTGGCCAGCTGGGTGCGCAGCGGCAGCATGCGGCCGTTGATCTTGGAGCCGACGCAGGTGTCGCCGACCTGGCTGTGCACCGCGTAGGCGAAGTCGATCGGCGTCGCGCCCTTGGGCAGCGCGATCAGCTTGCCCTTGGGGGTGAAGCAGAAGACCTGGTCCTGGAACATCTCGAGCTTGGTGTGCTCGAGGAACTCCTCGGCGTTGGGCGCCTTGTCGAGGATCTCGATCAGGGAGCGCAGCCAGGCGTACTGCGGCGCGTCGGTCGACGGCCCGCCTTCCTTGTACATCCAGTGCGCCGCGACGCCGCGCTCGGCCTGGTCCTGCATCTCGGGGGTGCGGATCTGGATCTCGATGCGCTGGCCGAGCGGCCCGAGCACGCCGGTGTGCAGCGAGCGGTAGCCGTTCGGCTTGGGCACCGAGATGTAGTCCTTGAAGCGGCCGGGAATGACCTGGTAGCGGCCATGCAGCAGGCCGAGCGCCTGGTAGCAGCGCGTGACGTCGGGCACCACGACGCGGAAGGCCATGATGTCGGAGAGCTGCTCGAACGACACGTTCTTCGACTGCATCTTGCGCCAGATCGAGTACGGCGTCTTCTCGCGGCCCGAGACCGGCGCCTCCAGCCCGCCCTCCCTCAGCGTCCGCTCCAGCTCCTCGACGATCTGCGGCACCAGCCGCTCGCCGCGCTCGCGCAGGTAGCCCTGGCGGGCCAGAACCGAGGCGCGGCCGTCGGGATTGAGCTCGGCGAAGGCCAGCTCCTCGAGCTCGCGCTTGATCTTCTCCATGCCGATGCGCGAGGCCAGCGGCGCGTAGAGGTCCATGGTCTCGAGCGCGATGCGGCGGCGGCGCGCCGGGTCCTTGATGTGGTGCAGCGTCCGCATGTTGTGCAGGCGGTCGGCCAGCTTGACCAGCAGCACGCGGATGTCCGACGACATCGCGAGCACCAGCTTGCGCAGGTTCTCGGCCTCCTTGGTGCTCTCGGACTGGACCTCGAGCCGCGACAGCTTGGTGACGCCGTCGACCAGGCGGGCGACGCTCTCGCCGAACAGGCGCGCGATCTCCTCGCGCGTGGCGTCGGTGTCCTCGAGCGTGTCGTGCAGCAGGCCGGTGACGATCGACGCGGTGTCGAGCTTCATCTCGGCGAGGATGCCGGCGACCTCGACCGGGTGCGAGAAGTAGGGATCGCCCGAGGCGCGCAGCTGGTTGCCGTGCTTCTTGAGGCCGTAGACGTAGGCGCGGTTGAGCATGTCCTCGTCCGCATCCGGATCGTAGGCCTGTACGCGCTCGACGAGTTCGAACTGACGAATCATGGCAATCGCCCACTATATGGGAACGATTGCCCCTGCTCCACGCCGTTTCTGCGGCGGAAATAACCGGCGCGGGAGTATCCCGCGCGACTACTCGACGATGTCGTCGTCCTCGGCCATCGGCAGGGCCTTCGGCTGGGCCGCCTCGGCGCCACCCTGGGCCAGCGCGGCGGCGAGCTCCTGCTCGAGCTCGGCCATCTCGTTGACCTCTTCCGGCTTGTCGATGTCGGCGTGCTTCTGCATGCCGGAGATCAGCGAGTCCTTGAGGACGGCGTGGTCGAGCTTCTCCTCGGCGATCTCGCGCAGCGCCACCACCGGGTTCTTGTCGCGGTCGCGGTCGAGCGTGATCTGGGCGCCGGCCGAGATGTCGCGCGCGCGCTGGGCGGCGAACATCACGAGTTCGAAGCGGTTGGGCACCTGGACGATGCAGTCTTCGACGGTTACGCGGGCCATGCGGACCTCTGGTTTCCCGGGAGCGGGCGGTTATACGCGCCTGCCCCCGAAAAACAAGGGGTGGCAGTTCACGGCCACCCCGCATCCCGACCGGAGGCGAGCACGGCGAGCCGGAGTGGAGGGAACTCGCCAAAGCTGCCCAAGGCCTGCTTGCCGAAGGAAGGTCTCCCCGCTCGGGGCTTCGCCCCCCGGTCGAGATGACGGAAAAGGGCGCGATAGCGGCGTTTCATGCACCCTCCATCACCTCGATCCCCTGCCCCGGCGGCAGGGCGGCGACCAGGGCGGCGATCGGCTGGCCGGTCACCGGGTGGCGCCAGCCCGGGGCGAGGTCGGCCAGCGGCCGCAGGACGAAGGCCCGTTCGGCCATCCTGGGGTGCGGCAGGGTCGCCTTTCCCGGCCCTCCGGGGGTAGTTACCCCGCGGTAATCGAGGAGGTCGAGGTCGATCAGCCGGGCGGCGTTGGCAACCGTCCGGACCCGCCCGAACCCGGCCTCGACGGCGTGCAGGACGGCCAGCAGGGCGTCCGGGTCGAGGCCGGTCTCGACCTCGGCCACGGCGTTCACGAACCACGGCTGGTCCGACACCGGCACCGGGGCGGTGCGATACCAGCGCGACAACCGGCGCACCGTCACTCCCCTCCGGCCGAGCTCGGCCAGGGCGGCCTCGAGGGTGGCCCGCGGCCCGCCCCAGGTCGGGTGGTCGAGGTTGCCGCCGAGGGCGACATAGACCGGTGACCAGATCGTGTTTTCCACCAGCAAATCCCCCCAACCCCTTGTGATCTATACAGGAATACCCTAGAGTTAACGTGTTGTGGGAGGGGTGTGGGTTAAGAAGCCTCCCCCAGCATAAAAATATTTTTCGCTCCCTCTGCGCATTTTTTTCAAAAAGGATTGGGGCCATGAAAGGCAATTTCTACGAGAACGAGCGCGTCGCCCTCTTCATCGACGGGGCCAACCTCTACTCCGCCGCCCGCGCCCTCGGCTTCGACATCGACTACCGCCGCCTGCTCAAGGTCTTCCGCGAGAAGGGCCGGCTGGTGCGCGCCTACTACTACACGGCGCTGGTCGAGGACCAGGAGTACTCGCCGATCCGGCCGCTGATCGATTGGCTGGACTACAACGGCTACACCATGGTCACCAAGCCGACCAAGGAATTCACCGATGCCATGGGGCGCCGCAAGATCAAGGGCAACATGGACATCGAGCTGGCCATCGACGTGCTGGAGATGGCCGAGCACCTCGACCACGTGATCCTGTTCTCGGGCGACGGCGACTTCCGCCGCCTGGTCGAGGCGGTGCAGCGCCGCGGCCTGCGCGTCTCCGTGGTGAGCACGATCAAGTCGGCGCCGCCGATGGTGGCCGACGAGCTGCGCCGCCAGGCCGACGACTTCATCGAGCTGTCCGAGCTGGCGCCGCTGATCGCGCGCAACCCGTCGGAGCGCGCGCCGCGCACCGCGGTCGCCAACGGCACCGCCGGCGACCTCGGCGAGGAGCCCGAGCAGATGATGCGGTCGGCCTGATTTGGCCAGGCCTGCATCGGCTTCATCGTCGGCGGTCGCGTCGCCGTTCGACGAACCGCCGCTCGATTGCCCGCTGTGCCCGCGACTGGTCGCCTTCCGCCAGTCGCTGCAGGGCCAGTACCCCGACTGGAACAACGCGCCCGTCCGATCGTTCGGCGGGCTCGACGCGAGGCTGCTGATCGTCGGCCTCGCCCCCGGCATGAAGGGCGCCAACCGTACCGGCCGCCCCTTCACCGGCGACTATGCCGGCGACCTGCTCTACGCGACGCTGCTGAAGTTCGGCTTCGCCCGCGGCACCTACCGCGCCGACCCGGCCGACGGGCTGGCGCTGGTCGATGCCCGCATCTGCAACGCGGTGCGCTGCCTGCCGCCCGAGAACAAGCCCCTGCCCGTCGAGTTCACCGCCTGCCGGCCGTTCCTGCAGGCCGAGCTGGCGGTGATGCCGAACCTCAGGGTGCTGCTGGCGCTGGGCAAGGGCGCGCACGACCAGGTACTGCGCGCGCTGGGCGTGCGGCCGGCCGGCGCCTACCCCTTCATCCACAACCGGCTGCACAGCCTGCCGACCGGGCTGCTGCTGGCCGACAGCTACCACTGCTCGCGCTACAACACGAACACCGGCCGCCTCACCGAGGCGATGTTCCACGACGTGTTCGGCCAGGTCCGCCTGGCGCTCGGCTAGCGATTGCCGGTGTACGGCCTGTTGAACTGCACGTTCATGGTGCTCTCGCGGCTCACGACCTGGGCGCGGACGATGCCGCCGCATCGCGCGGGCTTGGCCAGCAACACTTGCTCGCCGACGCGGAGCGCGATGGGGACGCCCTCGCCCGGGTGAAGCGGGTCGCGCTCGTCCAGCAGCACCCCCTTGGACCCGGCGCTGCTCAGCGCCAGGGCGACGAGCCGCAATCGCTCGGTGCTATTCGGCGCGCTCTGCGCCTTCGCGAGGTCGATCGGCTTCAGGATACAGTCATCGCGACTGTTCAGCTGCACGCTGTTCACGGTGATGGTGCTCGAGCCCGTGTTCATCAGGACCAGGCCCGGCCACAACTCGTTGTCCGGATCCCACGCGATCCGGACGCGGTAAGCCTCCTGGCCATGGGATGGTGGATGTCCAAGCAGGAAGACGACGGCCCACAGGAGAGCGATCGACGCTTGCTTCATGATGCGGGTTTGCCGGCTACGGCTCGTCGTCGTAGCGCTGCTCGCGCCACGGGTCGCCGTAGTTGTGGTAGCCGCGCACTTCCCAGAAGCCGGGCTTGTCGTAGGGCGAGAACTCGATGCGCTTGATCCACTTGGCGCTCTTCCAGAAGTAGAGCTTCGGGATCACGACGCGCAGCGGGCCGCCATGCTCGCGGCTGATCGGCTGGCCGTTCCAGCTCCATGCCAGCATCACGTCCTCGGCCGCGAAGTCGGCCAGCGGCACGTTGGTGGTGTAGGTGTCGTAGGAATGGAAGATCACGTGGGTCGCGTCGGCCCTCGGCTTCACGATGTCCAGCAGGTCGCGGGCGCGCACGCCCTCCCAGCGGTTGTCATAGCGCGACCACGCGGTGACGCAGTGGATGTCGGTGACCAGCGCCGTCTTCGGCAGGTCGGTGAACTCGCCCCACTTCCACGTCGTCGGGGCCTCGACCGCGCCGTCGACGAACAGCCGCCAGGCATGCACCGGGATCTCGGGCTGGATGCCGAGGTCGAGCACCGGCCAGTTGTCGACCAGCCGCTGGCCCGGCGGCAGGCGCTCGGCCGGGGCCGCGGCCTTGCCGGTCAGCAACCGCCCCTCGTCCGCCCACTTCTGCTTGCTGTCGATCAGCTTGCTCTTGAGCTTGCCGAACAGCGTGACCTCGTCGTCGGCCATGTCGTGTCCCTCTAGATGCTCCGCCCCGCCTTCTCCCAATATGGGGCGCGGAGCTTGCGCTTGAAGATCTTGCCCGAATCCTCGCGCGGCAGCGCGGCGGCGAACTCGACCACCTTCGGGACCTTGTAGTTGGCGACGTGCCGGGCGAGGTACGCCCGAACCGCCGCGGCGTCGAGGCCGGCGCCGGGCTGCGGCTCGACATGGGCGCAGATCAGCTCGCCGAACTCGTCGTCGGGGATGCCGAACACCGCGCAGTCGCGCACCCCCGGCATCTGGATCAGCACCGACTCGATCTCGGCCGGGTAGATGTTGACGCCGCCCGAGATGATCATGTCGCGCTTGCGGTCGCACAGGAACAGGTAGCCGTCGGCGTCCTGGTAGCCGACGTCGCCGACCGTCACGAGGTCGCCCAGCGCGACCTCGCGCCGCTTGGCGTCGTCGTTGTTGTAGGTGAAATCGGCGAGGTTGGGACCGCGCAGGTAGATCTCGCCGACCTCGCCCTGTTCCACGTCGCGGCCCTGCTCGTCGACGATGCGCAGCACCGCGCCCTCGACCACGCGGCCGACCGTGCCGGGCCGGGCGAGCGCTTCCTCGCTGCCGTGCCAGACCACGACGCCGGTCTCGGTGGCGCCGTAGTACTCGTTGACCACCGGCCCCCACCACTCGATCACCTGGCGCTTGACCGCCGGCGGGCACGGCGCCGCGCCGTGCGTCACCCAGCGCAGCGACGACACGTCGTAGCGCTTGCGGACCTCGTCGGGCAGGCGCAGCAGGCGCACCAGCATGGTCGGCACGATGTGCATGTGCGTGACCCGGTGGCGCTCGACCAGGCGCAGCAGGTCCTCGGCGTCGAAGCGCGGCTGCAGCACCATCGACAGGCCGAGCCGCGCGCTGCCCATGCCGTAGGCGGCCGGCGCGGAGTGGTACATCGGGCCGTTCATCAGCACGACGGTGCCGGGGTCGGGCCGCAGCCCCCAGTACTTGGCGGCCTCGCCGGCCAGCAGCGCCTGCTGCTCGGGCGTCGACGGTTTGCGCTTCACGCCCTTGGGACGGCCGGTCGTGCCCGAGGTGTAGATCATGCTGCCGCGCGACGCCCGCGGCGGCCGCGTGTCGGGCGCACCGGCGGCGACGACGGCGTCCCAGTCGCGCGCCCCCGGCGGCACGACCCGGCGCTCGGCCGGCACGCCGTAGGCGGCGGCGATCTCGTCGGGCGTCGGCACGGCCAGCACCGCGACGCCGGCCGGCACGCCGTCGGCGATGCGGGCCAGCAGGTCGGTGTGGGCGACCAGCACCCTGGCGCCGGAGTCGGCCAGGATGTAGCCCGCCTCCTCGGCCGTGAAGTGCCAGTTGATCGGCACGGCGTAGGCGCCGAGCTGGCCGGCCGCCATGTTGACCTCGAAGGTGGCGAAGTCGTTGCGCAGCATCAGCGCCACGCAATCGTCCTCGCCGACGCCCAGCGCGGCCAGCGCGCCGGCCGCCTGTCGCGCCCGCCGGCCGATCTCGGCCCAGCTGCGGAAGCGCTCGCCGGCGGCGATGCCGGGCTCGGTACCAGGCGTCATGCGCCCTGCCCCCGGATCACGTCCGACGCCATCGCGTGCGCGTTCATTTCCTTCGCCCTCCCGGTTTCCTGGTGTCCGGCCCGCCGGAGGGGATCGCCCCGGCGCCCTTCAGCATCAGCGCCCCCTGGAAGCTCGCCAGCGCGGCATAGTCGGGCGCGTCGGCCAGCATGCCGGCCTGGTGCAGCATCACCAGCCCGTGGGTCGCCGCCCACATCGCCCAGCCGAACATCTGCGGATCGACGTCGAGCTGGCCGGCCCGCCGGAACTCCTCGGCCTGGCGGGTGATGAAGCCCGCGGCGCGCTCGGCCTGCGCCACCAGCTCCGGGTGGCTCTCGTCGAGCGGCGCGGCGATGTCGAACATGATCCGGTAGGCGTGCGGGTTCTCGAGCGCGAAGCGGTGGTAGGCCTCGCCGACCCGTCGGGCGCGGTCGACCGGATCGGCGTCGGCGGCGGCGTCGGCCGCCGCCTGCAGCGCGTCGGCGAAGCGGCCGAACGCCTGCGCCCGCACCGTGGCCAGGATGTCGGCCTTGTCCTTGAAGTAGCGGTAGGGCGTCTTGGGGCTGCAGCCCAGCGCCTCGGCGAGCTGGCGCATGGTCACGCCCTCGACGCCGAAGCGCGCGAACCGCTCGGTGGCGACCCGGCACAGTTCGGCGCGGAAGTCGGCGATGTCCTGCTCGGTGAGATAGCGCGGCATGGTTTTACATACACAGTGTGTATGAAACGCCCGGTGCCGTCAACGAAGGGTCCCGCGCTGCGCTCGCGAAGACATGGAGGGCCTAGGCCGTCTCCGCGAACAGCTCGCGGCCGATCAGCATGCGGCGGATCTCGCTGGTGCCGGCGCCGATCTCGTAGAGCTTGGCGTCGCGCAGCAGGCGGCCGGTCGGGTAGTCGTTGATGTAGCCGTTGCCGCCCAGCAGCTGGATCGCGTCGAGCGCCACCGTCGTCGCCTTCTCGGCGGCGTAGAGGATCGCGCCGGCCGAGTCCTTGCGCGTGGTCTGGCCGCGGTCGCACGCCTTCGCCACCGCGTAGACGTAGGCCTTGCAGGCGTTCATGGTCGTGTACATGTCGGCGAGCTTGCCCTGCACCAGCTGGAACTCGCCGATCGCCTGGCCGAACTGCTTGCGCTCGTGGACGTAGGGAATGACGATGTCCATCGCCGCCTGCATGATGCCGATCGGTCCCGCCGCCAGCACCGCGCGCTCGTAGTCGAGGCCGCTCATCAGCACGTTGACGCCGCGGCCGACCGCGCCCAGCACGTTCTCGGCCGGGATCTCGCAGTCCTCGAACACCAGCTCGCCGGTCGACGAGCCGCGCATGCCCATCTTGTCGAGCTTCTGCGCCACCTTGAAGCCCTTGGTGGCGGTGTCGACGATGAAGGCGGTGATGCCGCGCGGGCCGGCCGACGGGTCGGTCTTGGCGTAGACCACGATGACCTGCGCGTCGGGGCTGTTGGTGATCCACATCTTGGTGCCGTTGAGCACGTAGCGGTCGCCCTTGCGCTCGGCCCGCAGCTTCATCGACACCACGTCGGAGCCCGCCCCCGACTCGCTCATCGCCAGGCTGCCGACGTGCTCGCCCGAGATCAGCTTGGGCAGGAAGCGCTTCTTCTGGTCCTCGGTGCCGTTGCGGCGGATCTGGTTGACGCACAGGTTCGAGTGCGCGCCGTAGGACAGGCCGACCGCCGCCGAGGCGCGGCTGATCTCCTCGACCGCGATCACGTGCTCGAGGTAGCCGAGCCCGGCGCCGCCATGCTCCTCCTCGACCGTGATGCCGTGCAGGCCGAGTTCGCCCATCTTCGGCCACAGCTCGCGCGGGAAGCGGTCGGTCCTGTCGATCTCGGCGGCGATCGGCGCGACCTGGTCGGCGGAGAAGCGCTGGACCTGCTCGCGCAGCGCCTCGGCGGTCTCGCCGAGGCCGAAATCGAAGGGCGGAAGTGCGTTGGGAATCATGGTTTCACCATAACCCCGCGCCTGCCGACCTGCTAGAGCAGGAACAGGGTCGCGAGGCCGAGGAAGGCGAGGAAGCCGATGACGTCCGTGACGGTGGTCAGGAACACCGTCGAGGACACCGCGGGATCGACGCCGAACTTCTGCAGGCCGAGCGGGATCAGGGTGCCGGCCAGCGCCGCGGCCAGCAGGTTGCAGACCATGGCCGCGCCGATCACCGCGCCGAGCCGCCAGTCGCCGTACCACAGCACCACCGCGCTCCCCATCAGGAAGGCGAAGACGACGCCGTTCAGGCCGCCGACCATCGCTTCCTTGGCGACGAAGCGGAGCGCGTTGGCGGCGGTCAGCTCGCCGGTCGCCAGCGACCGCACCGCGACGGTGACGGTCTGGGTGCCGGCGTTGCCGCCCATCGAGGCGACGATCGGCATCAGCACCGCCAGCGCCACGATCTTCTCGATCGCGCCCTCGAACTGGCCGATCACCAGCGAGGCCAGCACCGCGGTGGCGAGGTTGACGGTCAGCCACAGCGCCCGCAGGCGGGCGGTGCGGATCGGCGGCGCGTACAGGTCGTCCGAGCCGACGCCGCCCATCTTCAGCAGGTCCTCCTCGGCCTCCTCGTCGATCACGTCGACCACGTCGTCGACCATGATCACGCCTTCCAGCCGGCCGCGCTCGTCGACCACCGGGCACGACACCAGGTTCTGGTCGCGGAACAGGTGGGCGACCTCGGCCTGGTCGGCGCCGGCCGGGACCGAGGGGATGTCGGGGTCGACGATGTCGAGGATCTGGACCGGGCGCTTGGTGCGCAGCATGCGGCCGAGCGGCACCGAGCCGCGCAGCCGGCCTTCGCCGTCGACCACGAAGATGTCGTAGACGTCCTCGGGCAGGTCGGTGGCCTCGCGGCAATGGTCGATCACCTGGCCGACCGTCCAGCGGTCGGGCACCCGCACCAGCGAGCGCTGCATCAGGCGGCCGGCGCTGTTCTCGGGGTAGGCGAGCGCGTGCTCGATCTCGGCGCGCTCGGCGGCCGGCATCTCGGCCAGGACCTCGCGGCGCTCCGCCTCCGGCAGCTCCTCGAGGATGGTGGCGGCGTCGTCGGTCTCGAGCTGCGCCGCGGCGGCGGCGATGTCCTTGCTGTCGAGCTGGTCGAGGACGTCCTCGAGCACTTCCTCGTCGAGCTCGACCAGGGTCTCGGGATCGAGGTCGCCCTTCAGCAGGCCGACCAGCCGGTCGCGCTCGTCGTCGGAGACCTGCTCGAGGATCGAGGCCTGGCCGGTGGCGCTGAGCCCGGTCAGCAGCCGGCGGACTTCCTCGACCCGCTGTTCGGCGAGGGCGGCCTCGACCCGCCGGACCAGGTCCGGCGTCACCTCGTCGAGGAGATCGCCCTCGGCGCTCATCCCCGCGCCTCGGCGAGGCGCTGGGCTTCGACGGCGGCCAGCGCCGTCATGTTGAGGATGCCGCGGGCGGTGACCGACGGCGTCAGCACGTGCGCCGGCATCGCGGTGCCGAGCAGCATCGGGCCGATGTGCAGGCCGTCGGCGGCGTTCTTCAGCAGGTTGAAGGCGATGTTGGCCGAGTCGAGCGACGGGCAGATCACCAGGTTGGCGACGTCCTTGAGCCGCGAGCGCGGGAACACGTTCTCGCGGATCTCGAGGTCGAGCGCGGCATCGCCGTGCATCTCGCCGTCGACTTCCAGCGCCGGCGCCCGCTTGTGCAGGATGCGCACCGCCTCGGCGACCTTGCGCGCCGACGGGTGGTCGGAGCTGCCGAAGCTCGAGTGCGACAGCAGCGCCACCTTGGGCTGCAGGCCGAAGCGCAGCACCGCGTCGGCCGCCATCAGCGTGATCTCGACCAGGGTGTCGGTGTCGGGGTCGTCGTTGACGTAGGTGTCGGCGATGAACAGCGACCGGGTCGGCATCACCAGCAGGCTCAGCCCGGCGAACTTGTGCACGCTCTCGCGCAGCCCGATGACGTCGCGGACGTGGTTGAAATGGGTGCGGAAGCGGCCGTAGGTGCCGGCGATCATGGCGTCGGCGTCGCCCAGACGCAGCGCCAGCGCCGCGATCAGTGTCGGGCTGGTCCGCACCAGGTTGCGCGCGGTCGGCTCGCTGACGCCGCGCCGCTCCATCAGCTCGTGGTAGGCGGTCCAGTAACGGTCGTAGCGCGGGTCGTTCGAGGGATCGATCAGCTCGACGTCGATGCCCGGCCGGAAGCGCAGGCCGAGCCGCTCGGCGCGGCGGCGCACGACCTCGGGCCGGCCGATCAGGATCGGCTGGGCCACGCGCTCGTCGAGCACGATCTGGATGGCGCGCAGCACGCGGTCGTCCTCGCCGGCGCTGAAGATCACCCGCTTCGGGGTGCGCCGGGCCTGCTCGAAGATCGGCCGCATGATCAGGCCGGACTTGAACACGAACTGGCTGAGCTGGTCGCGGTAGGCCTCGAAGTCGGCGATCGGCCGGGTCGCGACGCCGGAGTCCATCGCCGCCCGGGCCACCGCCGGCGCCAGCTCGACGATCAGGCGCGGGTCGAACGGCTTGGGAATGATCTGCTTCGGCCCGAAGCCGCCGCCGGCCTGCTCGCCGAAGGCGCGGGCGACGACTTCGGACGGCTCCTTGCGGGCGAGCGAGGCCAGCGCCTGGACGCAGGCGATCTTCATGTCGTCGTTGACCGTGGTGGCGCCGACGTCGAGCGCGCCGCGGAAGATGTAGGGGAAGCAGAGGACGTTGTTGACCTGGTTCGGGTAGTCGCTGCGCCCGGTCGCCACGATGGCGTCGTCGCGGACGGCGTGGACGTCCTCGGGCGAGATCTCGGGGTTGGGATTGGCCAGCGCCAGGATCAGCGGCTTGGCCGCCATCCGCGCGACCATCTCCTTCTTGAGCACGCCGCCGGCCGACAGGCCGAGGAAGACGTCGGCGCCCTCGATCACCTCGGCGAGGCTGCGCGCCGGGGTGTCGCGGGCGTAGCGCTCCTTCCACGGGTCCATCAGCTCGTTGCGACCCTTCCAGACCACGCCGGCGATGTCGGTGACCCAGATGTTCTCGCGCGGCAGGCCGAGCTTCTCGAGCAGGCCGAGGCACGACAGCGCCGCGGCGCCGGCGCCCGAGACCACCAGCTTGACCTTGGCGATGTCCTTGCCGACCAGCGACAGGCCGTTCTGGACGGCGGCGCCGACGATGATCGCGGTGCCGTGCTGGTCGTCGTGGAACACCGGGATGCTGAGGCGCTCGCGCAGCTTCTGCTCGACGTAGAAGCACTCCGGCGCCTTGATGTCCTCGAGGTTGATGCCGCCGAAGGTCGGTTCCAGCGCCGCCACCAGCTCGACCAGCTTCTCCTGGTCGAGCTCGGCCAGCTCGAGGTCGAAGACGTCGATGTTGGCGAACTTCTTGAACAGCACGCCCTTGCCTTCCATCACCGGCTTGGCGGCCAGCGGGCCGATCGCGCCCAGCCCCAGCACGGCGGTGCCGTTGGTCACCACGGCGACGAGGTTGGCGCGGCTGGTCAGCTCGGCGGCCGTGGCGGGATCGCGCACGATCTCGTTGCAGGCAGCGGCGACGCCCGGCGAGTAGGCCAGCGACAGGTCGCGCTGGGTGGCCAGCGGCTTGGTCGGGACGACCTCGATCTTTCCGGGTCGCGGGATACGGTGGTAGCGGAGCGCGCTTTCGGTCAGTTCGTCAGCCACGCCTGCCTCCCCCGTCGTTCCGCCGCCGGATCGAGCCGGCTGCGGGCCTCCCCAACAAAAAGGGCCGCCAATTGGGGTACCCCGGTTTCCGGGACCCCAATGGGCGGCAACGTCACCTTTTCGATCGATCCGGCGAGTTTGGTGCGGCCAAGAAGACTCGAACTTCCACGCCTCGCGGCACTAGCACCTCAAGCTAGCGCGTCTACCAATTCCGCCATGGCCGCGCCGGTCGATGCGGCGGGGGATACCAAATAGGCACCGCAGTGGCAAGGCAACTCGGCACCCCGGCGGGGAGCAAAACGCCTCCCCTTGCGCCGAAGGCCGCCTGCGCCGATTTTGCCACAATGGACAAGCCCGAATGGCGCGTTTCGCAGGCCCCGGTCGCCTACCCCGACTCCCTGGCCGAGATGGAGGCGCGGGTCGCCGACATCCGGGCCGGCCGCGCCCGCGAACTGGTCTGGCTGCTGGAACACCCGCCCCTGTACACGGCCGGGACCAGCGCCCGGGAGCAGGACCTGCTGGAGCCGATGCGCTTCCCGGTCCACGTCGCCGGCCGCGGCGGCCAGTACACCTACCACGGCCCCGGCCAGCGGGTGGTCTACGTCATGCTCGACCTCAGGGCGCGCCGCCAGGACGTGCGGCGCTTCGTCTCCGACCTCGAGGAATGGACGATCCGGACGCTGGCCCGCTTCGCCGTCACCGCCGAGCGCCGCGCCGGCCGGGTCGGCGTCTGGGTGACCCGGCCCGACAAGCCGCCGCTGTTCGACGGCAGCCCGCGCGAGGACAAGATCGCCGCCATCGGCGTGCGCATCCGCCACTGGGTGTCGTTCCACGGCCTGTCGATCAACGTCGAGCCCGACCTCTCCCACTACGACGGCATCGTGCCCTGCGGCATCGCCGGGCACGGCGTCACCTCGCTGGTCGATCTCGGCCTGCCGGTGACGATGGCCGACCTCGACGTCGTCCTCGCGGAGACGTTCGACGAGGTCTTCGCCGCGTCGCCTTTCCTCCCCCTGCACCGGCAGGGGGAGGTGTCACCGCGCCAGCGGTGACGGAAGGGTCGGCGACTTCGATCGAAGACGCATGACCCCTCGTCCGCTGACGCGGACACCTCCCCGCGCCGACGCGCAGGGAGGAAAGCATCTTCGCAGTGACCTTCGGGTGACCGATCGCGCCGCACGATGGGTCCATAGGTATGCATCCAAGGCGTGGCAATCCGCACAATCGATTCGGCGGCGCGTCGCCATAGTCGGCGTCGATCCGAGCAAGGGAGGTTTTCCCCGGATCGCCGCCTGTGCCCCACGATCGCCTGACCACTCGGACAGTCATCCACCCCAAGCCGGCGCAGCTCCGACGATCCCGCACCATCGACAGGAGTGTCCCATGACTGCTGCCATGACCCTGTTTCGCCTGCACGGCGACGACCAGGGATTGTTCGACGGATCGGTGAACGGCATCACCATCGCCAAGGGCGTCAATGCCCGGGTGCTGGGCCAGGAAGCCGGCATCGCGCTCGCCAACGGCATGGTCGACATCGCGCGTCACCGCGACCTCGACGGCCTCGAGGCCTTCACCATCGACGCCACCGTGACGCCGACCCAGGTCGGCACGGCGCGCCAGAACATCGCCGAGGCGCAGACGCCGTCGGTGGCGCTGTTCATCGAGGCCAACGGCCAGCTGGTCGGCTCGGTCCACACCGCCGCCGGCTGGGTGACCGTCAACAGCGGCAACACCCGCATGAAGGCCGGCGTCGCCCAGCGCGTCGTCTTCAGCCGCGACGACGGCGGCCGCACGACGCTCGAGATCGATGGCGCCACGGTCGGCACCGGCAGTGCCGCCGGCCCGATCCAGAACGTCGGCGGGCTGGGCTTCCGCGTCGGCATGGGCATGGACGGCCGCACCTTCCCGTTCGCCGGCACCATCGCCGACCTCAGCATCCGCAAGGGCGCGGTCGGCCAAGACTTCTTCCAGCAGCGGCAGCGCGAGGCGCTGCGGCTCGAGGCCGTGGTCAAGGCCAGCAACCCGGCGCGCAAGGTCCGCGTCCACCTGCTGCCCGACGAGAGCCACGCCCGGCTGCAGCACGTGAAGGACATCATGAACGCCGCCGGCGTGACCCGGCTCAGCGACCTCGACACCCTGCCGGTGCGCCAGCGCACGGCGCTGGCGCGCGGCCAGGTGCTGGTCGCGCCGCGCAGGGGCGGGGCCGTGGTCAACTGGGCCGACGTGGTGAAGAAGTTCCGCACCGCCGACGTCGCGGTGCGGCGCGACCTGCTGGCCAGCCACGTCACCAACCGCAATAGCGCCGCCTTCCTGCAGAAGCTGGCGACGCCCGCCGCCGCCACCGGCACCACCAGGGCGGCAACCGCCGCCGGGGCGGCGGGCGGCGCGATCCGCATCCGCCGCGCGACGGGCGCCGCCGCCACCGCGCCGGTGACGCCGTTGGCGGCGCGCCGCGCGCTGCGCACCTCCGACCTGCTGAAGGTCACTGGCAACCGCGTCACCGAGATCGACGCCGGGCTGCTCGACCGCCTGAACAGCAGCAAGCCGATCCTGTGGCCGGGCATCACGAAGCCGGCGCCCGAGGTCAAGAAGCTGACCACGGTGCCGATCGACAGCGCCGTTGTGATCGCCGGCACGCTCGACCTGACCGAGCAGCAGCTGGTGGTCGAGCCCAACGTCTCGACGCTGTACGTGATCGCCGAGACGGTGATCTGCGGCAACAACGCCGCCATCACCTGGCGCCGTCCGGGCGGCACGACGCCGGGCCGCGCCGACGAGCCCGACCTCAACGGCCGCAGCTACTCGGGCATCCAGACCAAGCCCGACAGCCGCGACGGCCTCGACGGCGGCAACGGCCTGCCGGGCGGTCCGGGCATCACCGGCGCCGCCGGCCGCAACGCGCCGCACATCGAGATGTGGGTCAAGAACATGACCGGCCTGCCCAACCTCGACTTCAATGGCGAGGACGGCATCGTCGGCGGCGCCGGGCAGCGCGGCGGCCGCGGCGGCCACGGCGGCGACGGATCGGGCGGCAAGCGCGTCTGGTTCTTCGGCTGGCACTGCACCTCCGACCCGGGCGACGGCGGCGACGGCGGCGACGGCGGTCGCGGCGGCGACGGCGGCCGCGGCGGGAACGGCGGCAATGCCGGCTCGATCTCGATCGGCGTGCTGGCCGGCACGCTGGCCAACACCGTGGTGAACCGGCACTTCCGGCTCAAGAACCAGGGCGGGCGCGGCGCGGCCGGCGGTCCCGGCGGCGCCGGCGGCGCCGGTGGCGGCGGCGGCCGCAGCGGCAACGGCGAGACCTGCACCAGCGCCAAGAACGGCCATGCCGGGGCGCAGGGCCAGCCCGGTGCCCAGGGGCCGGGGGCGTTCGGCAACGGCAGCGACGCCGGGGTGACCTTCTTCGAGTTCACCGAGGCGGCGTGGGACGACCTGATGACCCGTCCGTGGATCACCCAGGTGACCCCGACCGAGGCCTTCCCCGGCGACCACGTGACCGTGCGCGGCAGCCGCTTCACCGCGGCCGACCGGGTGCTGGTCGGCGGCACCGTGCTGACGCCGACCGTCAACGCCGACGAATCGCTGTCGGTGACGCTGCCGCTCGACACCTCGGGCGGCGAGCAGGTGGTGGTGGTGAGGCGCAACGACGGTACCGAGAGCAACCGCGTCAACCTCGGCGTCAAGCCGCTGCTCGACGCGCTGCCCGGCGCCATCGTGCAGGCCGCGCAGGTCACGCTGACCGGCCGCGCCTTCCGTCCCGGGGCCAGCGTCGTGTTCAACGGCGCCTCGATCCCCGCGACCAGCGTCACGACCACCCGCATCGCCTTCACGGTGCCCGGCACCGGCGGGGCCGGCAGCAGCGGCGGGACGGTGTCGATCCAGGTGCGCAACCCGGACGGCCGCGTCAGCAACGCGCGGACCGGCACGCAGCCACGCATCCTCGAGGTGCCGTTCCGCTACGGCCAGCACAACCTCAGCTTCCCCAACTTCACCGACGGCCTGCCGGACTGGGGAACCTACGAGGACACGTTCGGCGCCGCCGAGGTCTGGCACGAGCTGCTCGACCCGGTGTTCGGCCACCCGCTGCTGACCGGCGCCTACTACGCCTTCTACCACAAGTTCCTGAAGGGGAAGGCGAACGGCGGTCTCGCCACCGGCTTCTGCACGTCGCTGTCGAGCCTCGTCGCCGACCGCTTCTGGCAGGGCCGCACCGACTCGCCGTCGATCACCAAGGCGTCGGTGCAGAAGATGCTGACCGGCGTTCACGGCAAGCTCTTGAGCCGCGAAAGCCTGCTCAGCTTCCACGACCAGGGCCGCGAGGGCATCGATCGCGTCGAGAAGACCTACCGCGAGATCGAGGCGACCTTCCTGCGCGGCACCGACCGGCAGAACCAGCCGCTCCTGTTCTTCATCCCCTCGGGCGAGGTCTGGGACTCCGGCTACTTCGACAAGCTGAGCGACTCGCACTGCGTCATGCCCTACCGCTTCGTCTATCCCGACGGGCGGCCGGCGCCGCAGCTGACGGCCGACGGCACCTCGACGATCGGCGATCCCGACGGCGTCGAGCTCTACGTCTGGGATTGCAACAACCCCGACTCGCCGAACTGCAGGGTCCGGTTCCGCCGGACCAACGGCAAGATCGCGTTCGACTTCTTCTCGAACAGCAACTCGGCGAAGTTCCGCAGCGAGGACGGCATCACGCTCGGCATGATGCGCCACGGCGACTACATGCTGGCCGACCACGACCTGCCGTTCAGCGGCCCGTTCGGCCTGACCTCGTTCGTGATCGACTTCCTGCTCTCGCCGGCCGAGCTGCAGGTCGCCGACGCCGACGGCAAGCGGGCCGGCGTGTTCGCGGGCAAGATCCTGTCGGAGATCCCCGACAGCCATCCCTGCTACCTGGTGAAGGGCATGCACCTGCTGCCGGCGGCGACCGCCCTCACCCGCACCATCGTCGGCGCCGGCAACGGCACCTACGACTACCACTCGATCACGCCCGACGGCACCTCGATCCAGCTGCAGGGCGTGGCCACGCAGCCGGGCCACCAGGACGTGGTCGCGATCAACGGCGACGGCAGCCAGGTCCGCTTCACCCCGGCCGCCGACAAGACCTTCAGCCTGTCGATCGCCCGCATCGTCGAGGGCCAGGCGCGGACGCTGGCGGTCGAGGGTGTCGGCGGCGGCCCGGGCAACGACCTCGACCTCACCGTGTCGCCCGAGCTCAACCTCGTGCGCGTCGGCAACCGCGGCGCGGTGCGCAACCTGACGGTCAAGGCGATGGCCGTGACCAAGGGCGGCCAGCCGGTCAACCGCGCGCTGGCGGCGATCCCGGTCGCGGCCTCGAACGACCTCGCGGTCACCGTGGCCGACTGGGCCGCGGTCGACCTCCAGGCCCAGGCGGTGCCGTTCGTGTAGCGGCTACCCCGTCGGGAGCTGCGCGAAGCCCTCGGGCAGGACGTCGAGATCGACCGGCTCGACGTCGATGGCGTCGACGCGGGCCAGGGCCGGGCCGCGTCGGCAGGCGTCGATCATGCGGCCGACCGCGCCCTCCTCGCCCACCACCAGCGCCTCGACCGAGCCGTCGAAGCGGTTGCGCACCCAGCCGGCGATGCCGAGCCGGCGCGCCGTCGCCACCGTCCAGTCGCGGTAGCCGACGCCCTGGACACGGCCGCTGATCGACAGGCGGGCCTGCAGCGGCATCGGGCGCTCAAGCGAACTCGATGATCTTCTGGTCGACCCGCAGGCTGTCGCCGGCCTTGGCGTGGAGGGTCTTGACCGTGCCGTCGCGGACCGCGCGCAGCACGTTCTCCATCTTCATCGCCTCGACCACGGCCAGCGCCTCGCCGGCCTTGACCTCCTGGCCCTCGGCCACCGCCACCGAGGCGAGCAGGCCCGGCATCGGCGACAGCAGGAACTTCGAGGTGTCGGGCGCGGCCTTGACCGGCATCAGGGCGTAGAGCTCGGCCTGGCGCGGCGTCAGCACCAGCGCCTCGGCCTGGCCGCCGGAGTTGATCAGGCGCCAGCCCGAGGCCAGCGCGTCGACCTGCACGACCACTTCCTGGCCGTCGATGCTGGCGTGCATCAGCGGCGCCCCCGGCGTCCACGCGGTCTCGACCGCGATCGAGCGCTCGCCGGTGTCGACGGTGTAGCGGCCGTCGCCGCCGGTCACGGTGACCGGCATCGGCTGGCGGTTCAGCATCACGACGCGGTGCACCTGCACCGGGCCCAGCCGCACCGCCTTGACGCGGTCGGCCACCGCGGCGACCGCGGCCAGCATCGCCGGGTCCTTCGGCGGCAGGTGCTCGGCCGTGAAGCCGCCCTTGAACTCCTCGGCGATGAAGTTGGTGGTCAGCCGGCCCTCGCGGAAGCGCGAATGGGCCATCAGCGCGGCGAGGAACGGCACGTTGTGCGAGACGCCGCGGACGTAGAACTCGTCCAGCGCCCGGCACATGCGCTCGATCGCCTCGAGCCGGTTGGCGCCGTAGGTGCACAGCTTGGCGATCATCGGGTCGTAGAACATCGAGATCTCGCCGCCCTCGTAGACGCCGGTATCGACGCGGACGTCGGGGCCGGCGGCCGGCTCGCGGTACTTCACGAGGCGGCCGGTCGAGGGCAGGAAGTTGCGGAACGGGTCCTCGGCGTAGAGGCGCGCCTCGACCGCCCAGCCCTTCATCTTGACGTCCTTCTGCTCGAGCGGCAGGCGCTCGCCGGCGGCGACGCGGATCATCAGCTCGACGAGGTCGAGGCCGGTGATCAGCTCGGTCACCGGGTGCTCGACCTGCAGGCGGGTGTTCATCTCGAGGAAGTAGAACTTGCGGTTCTTGTCGACGATGAACTCGACCGTGCCGGCGCTCTTGTACTTGACCGCCTTGGCCAGCGCGACGGCCTGCTCGCCCATCGCCTTGCGCGTCCTGGCATCGAGGAACGGGCTCGGGGCCTCCTCGATCACCTTCTGGTGGCGGCGCTGGATCGAGCACTCGCGCTCCCACAGGTACAGGCAGTTGCCCTTGCCGTCGGCGATCAGCTGGATCTCGATGTGGCGCGGCTCCTCGACGTACTTCTCGATGAACACGCGGTCGTCGGCGAACGACGACTTGGCCTCGTTGGTCGCCGAGGTGAAGCCCTCGCGCGTCTCGGCGTCGTTCCAGGCGATGCGCATGCCCTTGCCGCCGCCGCCGGCCGACGCCTTGATCATCACCGGGTAGCCGACCTGGTTGGCGATCTTGACCGCCTCGTCGGCGTTCTTGAGCGCGTGCAGCCAGCCCGGCACGGTGCTGACGCCGGCCTTCTGGGCGAGCTTCTTGGACTCGATCTTGTCGCCCATCGCGTGGATGGCGCGGGCGTCGGGACCGATGAAGACGATGCCGGCCTCGGCCAGCGCCTTCTGGAACTCCTGCTTCTCCGACAGGAAGCCGTAGCCGGGATGCACGGCCTGGGCGCCGGTCTTGCGGCAGGCCTCGATGATCTTGTCGACCAGCAGGTAGGACTGGGTCGAGGGCGGCGGCCCGATCAGGACCTTCTCGTCGGCCTCGCGCACGTGCAGCGCGTCGGCGTCGGCCTCGGAGTAGACCGCGACGGTCTTGATGCCCAGCCGGCGGCAGGTCCGGATGACGCGGCAGGCGATCTCGCCGCGGTTGGCGATCAGGATCTTGTCGAACAGCGGGTGGCTCTTCGCCGGGATGGCCGCGGCCTTCGGCACCGGCTTGCGGGTCGCGGTCTTCGCGGCGGTCTTCTTCGCGGCCTTCTTCTTGGCGGCCATGCTCAGCTTTCCTTTCTATCGAACAGGCCCCTGGCCCACGCGGCATGCGCCGCCATCAGCGGCACCCAGGCGGTCAGGACCCACAGCCACCACGGGTAGCGGCTGCTGAAAATAGCGTTGGCGGCGATCAGCACGAGGAGCGTCAGCAGCGCCGCGATCAGGTGCAACCGCACCTGGCGCGCGCGCCGCAGGCGCTCCTCGGGAGACAGGTGCGCCGCCATCGCCTCAGAGCGGCACGTTGCCGTGCTTGCGCCACGGGTTCTCGAGCTTCTTGTTCTCGAGCGTCGCCAGCGCGTTGCAGATCCGGCGGCGCGTGCCGTGCGGCATGATCACGTCGTCGATGAAGCCGCGGTTGGCCGCCACGAACGGGTTGGCGAACTTCTGGCGGTATTCCTCGGTGCGCCTGGCGATCTTGTCGGCGTCGCCGATGTCGGAGCGGAAGATGATCTCGACCGCGCCCTTGGCGCCCATCACCGCGATCTCGGCCATCGGCCACGCGTAGTTGACGTCGCCGCGCAGGTGCTTGGAGGCCATGACGTCGTAGGCGCCGCCGTAGGCCTTGCGGGTGATCACCGTGACCTTCGGCACCGTCGCCTCGGCGTAGGCGTAGAGCAGCTTGGCGCCGTGCTTGATGATGCCGCCGAACTCCTGGGTGGTGCCCGGCAGGAAGCCCGGCACGTCTACGAAGGTGACGATCGGGATGTTGAAGGCGTCGCAGAAGCGCACGAAGCGCGCCGCCTTGCGCGAGCTGTCGATATCGAGGCAGCCGGCCAGCACCATCGGCTGGTTGGCGACGAAGCCGACCGAGCGGCCGTTCATGCGGCCGAAGCCGATCACGATGTTGCCCGCCCACTCCGGCGACAGCTCGAAGAAGTCGCCCTCGTCGACGACCTTCAGGATCAGCTCCTTGATGTCGTAGGGCTTGTTCGGGTTGTCCGGCACCAGCGTGTCGAGCGAGAAGTCGTCGCGGTCGACCGGGTCGACGGTGGCGCGCACCGGCGCCTTCTCGCGGTTGTTCGACGGCAGGAAGTCGACGAAGCGGCGCAGCTGCAGCAGCGCCTCGACGTCGTTCTCGAAGGCGAGGTCGGCGACGCCCGACTTCTGGGTGTGGGTGAGCGCGCCGCCCAGTTCTTCCTGGGTCACGGTCTCGTGGGTCACGGTCTTCACGACGTCGGGACCGGTGACGAACATGTACGAGCTGTCCTTCACCATGAAGATGAAGTCGGTCATCGCCGGCGAGTAGACCGCGCCGCCGGCGCACGGGCCCATCACCATCGAGATCTGCGGGATCACGCCCGAGGCCAGCACGTTCTTCTGGAACACGTCGGCGTAGCCGGCCAGCGAATCGACGCCTTCCTGGATGCGCGCGCCGCCGGAATCGTTGAGGCCGAGCAGCGGGGCGCCGACCTTCATCGCCATGTCCATGACCTTGCAGATCTTGGCCGCGTGCATGCCCGAGAGGGCGCCGCCGAACACGGTGAAGTCCTGGCTGAAGACGTAGACCAGCCGGCCGTTGATGGTGCCGTGGCCGGTGACCACGCCGTCGCCCGGGACCTTCTGGTTCTCCATCCCGAAGTCGATCGAGCGGTGCTCGACGAACATGTCGTATTCCTCGAACGAGCCGGGATCGAGCAGCGCGTCGATGCGCTCCCGCGCCGTCAGCTTGCCCTTGGCGTGCTGCGCCTCGATGCGACGGGTGCCGCCGCCGAGGCGGGCGGCCGCGCGGCGGCGCTCCAGTTCGTCCAACATTTCCTGCATTCTTGCTCTCTCCGGCCTTCTGTTCCGTTTTCGGCCATTCGACGGCCGCCGTAAAGGGGTCGGCCGGTCAGCGCAGGAAGCGCTTTTCGTCGGCCTTGACCTTGCCCATGCCCTGCAGATCGAAGACGTCGTCGACCGAGGCGATGTCGGCCTCGACGCCGTGGATGCCGCCGTCGCGGCGGATGCGCGCGAAGGTCTGCCGCATCGCTCCGACCGCGGCGCGGACCGCGTGGTTGCCCCAGATCAGCAGCCCGACCTTGGCCAGTTCGCGGACCCGCGCCACCGTCATCTGCGGGTACGCGGTCGGCACCAGCGCCAGCGGCGCCTTGCCGTCCCACGCCCGGGCGAAGGCCTCGATCTCGGCGGGCGTCTTCTGCTTGGAGTGGACGAGGATCAGGTCGGCGCCGGCCGCCTCGTAGGCGCGTGCCCGCTTCAGCGCCTCGTCCTGGCCGAGCCCGGCGATCAGCGCCTCGGTGCGCGCCACCAGCACCAGGTCCGGGTCCTTGCGCGCCGCGCGCGCCGCCTCGATCTTGCCCTGGAACTCCTCGATGCGGACCATGTCCTGGCGGCCGCCCGCGACCAGGCTGGTGACCTTGGGGAAGCTCTTGTCCTCCATCACGATCGCGGCGACGCCGGCGCGCTCGTACTGCTCGACGGCGTGGAGCACGTTGATGGCGTTGCCGAAGCCGGTGTCGATGTCGGCCACCACCGGCAGGCCGGCGCGGTCGACCATGGCGCGCGTCATGTCGAGGTGCTGGGTCATCGACACGATGCTGACGTCGGGCACGCCGTACAGCGCCGACAGCTCGAAGCCCGAGGCCCAGATCGCGTCGAAGCCGGCCTCGGCGGCCAGCATCGCCGACAGCGGGCTGTGCGCGGCCATCGCCTCGACCAGGCCCTTCGCCGCGAGGATCTCGCGGAACCTGGCGCCAGCGCTTGCAGTGCTCATGCTCGTTCTCCCAGGCGGTGCGGGCCGAGCAGCGCGAGGAAGCGCGTGCCGGCCGCGATGTCGGCGCGGATGCCCTCGTGGCGCCGCGTCGCGATCGGGTCGGCGCCCCAGCGCTCGACCTGGTAGAGCTCGTCGAGCTGGGCGGCGGCGAAGGCATCCTCGGCCGACAGCCGGCCCTCCGAGACGGCCAGCGCCAGCACCAGCGAGCCCGCGATGTGGGTGAGGTTGTAGAGCGCCGACAGGCCGAAGTCGCCGTGCGCGGCGACGGCGGCCCTGAGCGCGGCCAGCGCCGCGGCCGGCTGCTCGGCGAACGACAGGCCCTCGACGACCGCCAGCCGCGCGCCGTAGCGGTCGGCCGCCCAGTCGAGCAGCGGCTGCCACAGCCGGGCCTGGCGCTCGACCAGCGTCGCCGGCTCGGTGGCGCGGTAGCACAGCATGTCCGAGCCGGCGTACTTGGCGGTGTCCTCGATCACCCGGTCGCGCTGGTTGCCGACGCGGTCGAGGCCGGTGGCGGCCAGCCGGGTGAGCGGCAGGTGGGCGACGTTGATCTCGGCCGCGGCGGGCACGGCGGCCCACTCGGCCGCGATCGCCTCGGCGAGGGCGGCGTTGGGCAGCACCAGCACCGCCTTGGCCGGGGTCCGCATCGGCCGGCCGTCGAGCAGCACGCGGTGGCCGCCGCCGTCGGGGGCGGCGTCGACCGAGGTCTCCTTGTAGAAACGCTTCATCGCGGCAGGGGCTTATCGCCCCCTCGGTCACGGCACAAGTCGGTCCCGGCACGAGCGCGGAGGCGGCGCGCCCGGGCCGGCTGCCCTTTTCCACAAGCGGAACCGGGCCGGCCCGGTGCCAGATTGGCGCCATCGGCGCTTGCCGACGGCCGGCCGGGTGGACTTTGTTCTCGCCGGGCGCGCGGCGCGACGACCGGGAAGCGAAGGCGAGGATGACGAAGGCCGAGAAGAAGAACCTGTTGGCCGGCGCCATCGGCAACACCATCGAGTTCTACGACTTCATCATCTACGCCTACCTCGCGGTGTTCGTGGCCGAGCACTTCTTCCCGGCCGGCGACGGCGTCACCGCGATGCTGGCCAGCTACGGCGCCTTCGCCTCGGGCATGCTGATGCGGCCGCTCGGCGGCATCCTGTTCGGCACCATCGGCGACCGGCTCGGCCGCAAGGTGGCGCTGCAGCTGTCGGTGCTGCTGATCGCCGTGCCGACCCTGGTGATCGGCCTGATGCCGACCTACGCCACCATCGGCATCGCCGCGCCGCTGATCCTGGTGGCGCTGCGCATGCTGCAGGGCCTGTCGGTCGGCGGCGAGTACGCCTCGGCGGTGGTCTTCCTGATCGAGTCGGTGCCGGCCGGGCGCCGCGGCTTCGCCGGCAGCTTCGGCCCGCTCGGCGCCGTCGGCGGCCTGCTGCTGGGCACGCTGATGACCTTCCTGACGACGCTGGCGCTGGGCGTGGAGGTCATGCACGACTGGGGCTGGCGCGTGCCGTTCGTGGCCAGCGCGGTGCTGACGCTGCTCGGCATCGCGCTGCGCCGGTCGCTCGCCGCCGAGAAGGTCGAGCGCCAGCCCGGCTCGCCGCTGCGCGAGGCCTTCACCGGCTACTGGCGGCAGATGGCGGCGATCGCGCTGGCCAACATCTCGACCGCGATCGTGTCGTTCGTCGGCTTCATGTACGCGGTGCCGTGGATCGAGCGCCATTCGCCGCCCGACACCGTCGTGGCGCTGATGGCCAACCTCGTCGGCCTGGCCGTGACCTGCGCGATGTCGCTGGCCGGCGGCCGCCTCGGCGACCGCATCGGGCGACGCCGCGTCGCCATGGCCGGCCTCGTCGTGCTGGTGGTGGCGGCGTGGCCGGCCTTCACCCTGATGCTGAGCGGCAACTTCCTGCTGATGGCGCTCGGCAGCGCCCTGCTGGGCGTCGGCCAGGGCCTGTTCACCGGCGGCTTCTGCGCCGTGATGGTGACGCTGCTGCCGCGCCGCGTGCGCGTCACCGGCATGGCCTTCAGCTACAGCCTCGCGACCGGCGCGTTCGGCGGCCTGGCGCCGCTCGTGTGCGAGTACCTGGTCGACCGCGCCGGCATGCTGATGGCGCCGGCGCTGATGGTCGCGGTCAGCGCCAGCCTGTCGCTGGCGGTGATCGCCCTGCACCCGATGTGGCGGCACAACGACGAGAGCCTGCCCGAGGATCACGCCGCGCCCGGGATCGGGTCCGCGGCCGGGATCGCCCGCCCCCTGCCCGCCTGACCCGGTCAGCGCGGCTGGCTGCGCTGCGGACCGGCGGACTGGGCGGGACGGTTGCCGCGGCCGCGCATGTCGGCGGCCGGCGGCACCGGCAACTGGGCGCGCAGGCCGGGACGCAGGGCCTCGACCCGCGGCGCCACCAGCGCGCAGGCATTGGCGCCGGGCTGGCGCGCGGCCTGCGACACCTGGGCGGCGAGGCTGGGAATCGCGCCGCCGCCGACCAGCAGCTTGGCGAGGTTGGGCTCGAGCGCGCCCTGGGTGTCGCGGCCGCTGCCACCCTTGAGGCGCAGCGGCACCGCGAGGCCGGCGTTCTGGGCGTCGCGCGCCTCGGGCGCGACGATGAACTCGAAGCCCTCGGTGCGGAGGTGGACGTAGCCGCCGCCGACCATGGTGGCGCGCGGCGTGTCGACCACGAGCCGGCGCAGGTAGGCGACGCCGCCGCTGACGTCGAAGCGGCCGGCGATGCAGTTGAACGGCACGCCGCCGGCATCGACGCCGAGCAGGCGCTGGGTGTCGCCCGGCCAGCGCGCCAGCGGGTCGCGCGGCCACACGCCCCGGGTCACCGCGACCTCGATCGCGCCGTTGGCGGCGTTGAGCGCGTCGCGCGTGGTCCGGCCCGAGCCGCGCAGGCGCACGTCGACGTCGCCGACCGCGTCCTTGAGGCCGATGTCGAAGCCGAGCAGCGCCGTGAGGTCGCCCAGCGACGCCTTGCTGGCGGTCGCGGTCAGGGTCGCCTGGCCGAGCCGGCCGGCCGGGTCGTAGACGAGGTCGAAGCCGGCCGAGCCGCCGCCGACCGTGGCGGCGGCGCGGAAGGCGAAGCGGGTCTCGCTCGAGGTCAGGGTCACCGAGGCGTTGGAGACCTTGCTCGACAGGCCGCTGATCTCGCCCAGCCGCACCGTGACCGACAGCGCCGAGCGGCCGAGCCAGCTGGCCTGGAAGGGCATGGTCGGGACCAGCCGCGGCGGCGGCGGCGGGGCATTGGGCGACGGCGTCGCCGGCGCCGCCGCGGCCGGTGCCGGTGCGGGCGGCGCCTTCAGCGTCGCGAGGTCGAGCTTCGCGACGTCGGCGTTGATCGCGATCGTCGGCACGCCCTTGCGGTCGACGCGGAACAGCGCCTCGCCGGCCATCTCGCTGGCCCCGACCTTGAGGCTGGTGACCTCGACCTTGAAGCTCGAGCGCTGGGTGCCGGCCTTGGCGTTGAGCGCGTAGGGACCGCCCGACGGCACCGGCAGCTTGATGTAGGGACCGAACACCGAGACGTCGGGGCCGTTGGCCGTGATCTGCAGGTTGCTGCCCTTGGCGACGATGCTGCCCTTGATGGCGATGCGGCCGCCGCCGAAGTCGCCCTGGACGTCGAGGTTGCCGGGCACGCCGCGCATCCAGCCGTCGAACGTGCCGGCGGTGCCGGCGAGCGTCATCGGCGCCGCCCGCGGCGCACCGAGCCGGGCGTCGAGCTGCAGCGGCTGCGACGGGCCGGAGGCCTTCAGGGTGGCCGCGGCGACGTCGAGCACGACGGCGGGACGGCCCTGGCCCTCGTTGATCGTCAGCACCGAGTCGCGGACCTCGACGTTGCCGATCCACGGGAAGGTCGGGGTGGCGCGCAGGCGCAGCGACTTGGCCTCGCCGGGATGGGCGCCCGAGCCGTCGGGCGGCGGCAGCATCTCGAGGTTGGTGTCGCCGACCTCGGTGCGCTCGACCAGGATGTCGGCGCCCTCGACCACGACGCGGCCGATCTTGATCTCGCCGAGGAACAGCGAGGCCGGGTCGAGGAACAGGGTGAGCTTGCGCACCCGCGCCAGCTCCGGCCGCGAGCCCCACGGCGCGTTGCCGAGGGTCACGCCCTCGGCCACCATCGCCGGCTGGGTGCCGATCCTGAAACTGAGCGGCACCCGGGCCGTGATCTCGCGGCCGGTCGCCTTGCGCACCTGGTCGGTGAGCCGCGCCTGGAAGCGCGACAGGTCGCGGGTGCCGACCCACACGAGGCCGGCCACGGCGGCGACAGGCACCACCGCCCCGAGAATCCAGGCGACTCGCTTCCAGGGAACGCGCATTACCCGCCGATTCTCGCTCAAACGCCGTCGATCGAGAAGCCGAATGCTTCAACGGTACGGCGGAAGTGAGGCGGGGGCTGTGCATCGATTGCCAGCGTCCCCTTGCCCGACGGGTGCGGCAGCACCAGCCGGCGCGCGTGCAGGTGCAGGCGGCGCGAGTCGGCCACCGCCGACAACAGCGCCTCCTCGCCGCCGTACTTGCCGTCGCCGAGGATCGGGCAGCCGATCTCGGCGCAATGCACGCGCAGCTGGTGGGTGCGGCCGGTGCGCGGCCACAGCGCCAGCAGGCTGGCGCGCTTGCCGGCATGGTCGAGGACGCGGAAATGGGTCAGCGCCTTCTGGCCGTTCTCGTGGTCGACCTGCATCAGCTCGCGGTCGCGCGCGCCCGGGCGCTTGGCCAGCGGCAGGTCGATCGCGCCCTCGGGCCGCGGCGGCATGCCGACCACCACCGCCCAGTACAGCTTCTCGGTCTCGCGGTCGCGGAAGGCATCGCCCAGCCGCCGCGCCGCCTGCGCGGTGCGGGCGATCAGCAGCAGCCCCGACGTGTCCTTGTCGAGCCGGTGGACCAGCCGCGGCCGCTCCTCGTAGCCGAAGCGCAGCGCGTCGAGCATGCCGTCGATGTGCCGGCTGGTGCCGCTGCCGCCCTGCACGGCGAGGCCGGGCGGCTTGTTCAGCACGATGACGTGGTCGTCCTTGTGGATGACGAGGCCGCGGATCTCGGCCGCGTCCTTGTCCGACACGGTCGGCACCGCCCGCGGCTTGGGCGGCGGCGCGCCGGTGACGCCGGGCGGCAGGCGGATCTCCTGCCCGGGCTCGATCCGGTCCCCGGCCTCGGCGCGCTTGCCGTCGATCCGGACCTGGCCGGTGCGCAGCAGCTTCTGCAGCGCGCCGTGGCCGAGCTCGGGGAAGTGGCGCTGGAACCAGCGGTCGAGCCGCAGCCCCGCCTCGTCCCGGGCGACGGCGCGGAGCTGGACCTTCGGCGAGTTGCTGGGGGCGGCGGTCATGGCGGCCAACCTAAGCGACAAGGGAATCGGGGTCCATTATTCAGGCAGGGTCATGGAACCGCTTTCGTTCGACACGCTGACCTTCGACCACCCGGCGGCCTGCCGGCCGGCCCGGGTCGGCGCCACCCTGCACCTGCCGGCCGGCGCGACCGCGCCGGTGCCGTGCATGGTGCTGCTGACCAGCAGCGCCGGCGTGCAGCGCCACCGCGAGCACTACTACGCCGATGCCCTCAACCGGGCCGGCATCGCCGCCGCGATCGTCGACAGCTTCGGGCCGCGCGGCGTGCGCCGCACGGTGGCCGACCAGAGCCTGGTCTCGGCGGCGCAGATGGAGGGCGACGCGTTCGCACTGCTGGCGCTGTTGCGCGCCGACCCGCGCATCGACCCGGCGCGGATCGGCGTGATGGGCGTGTCGAAGGGCGGCGGCGCGGCGCTGGCGACGGCGATCGCGGTGCGCCAGCGCTGGCGCGGCGGCTTCCCGCACCTGTTCGACCTGCACGTCGCGATCTGCCCCGGCGCCACCGCCCAGCATCGCGATCCCGCCACCCACGGCCGGCCGATCTTCTTCATGCTGGCGGCGCACGACGACTACACGCCGGCGGCGATGGCGGTCGAGTACGCCGAGCGCATGCGGGCGGCCGGCAACCGCCGCATCAAGGTCAAGGTCTACGGCGCCGCCCACCACGGCTGGGAGTCGATCGGGCCGGTGCACGACATCCGCGACGCCGAGAACTGGTCGTGCTGCCGCAACTGGATCGAGGACGACGGCCGCCACTTCGTGGTCGCCGCCGGCCGCGCCATGAGCGAGCCCGAGTACCAGGCGTGGGCGCGCCGCCACTGCGTCACGCGGGGCGCCCGCGCGGGCGGCGGAACCGCCGCGCTGAAGGCGCGCGCGACCGCGGATCTGCTGGCTTTCCTGGCCGATCACGGGTTCGTGCCCGCGTGGACGAATCGGGCCGTTCCTGCTACTTTGGCGGGGTGATTCACGTCCGATACATCGCCGCGTTGCTGGCGTTCCTGGTCCCGCTCTCGAGCGCCCTTCCCTCCCTCGCCAACGAGACTCTCTGGACCGGCTCCGCCGGTCGCGCCCGTGCCGCCGCCCTGGTCGCGGCGATCCGCGACGCCGAAGCGCACGGCCTCGAGCCGCGCTGGTACGGCCTGGCCGAGCTCGAGAAGGCGCTGGCGCCCGACGCCAACCCGGCCGCCGCCGAGGCGCTGCTGACCAACGCCTTCGTCGCCTGGGCGAGCGACCTCTCCACGGGACGCGTGCGCGCCAACCGGGTCGACAAGGAAATCGACATCGTCCAGCGCAAGGTCGAGCGCACCGACCTGCTCAGGGCCGCCGCCGAGGCGCCCGACTTCGCCGCCTTCCTCGCCGACCTCGCGCCCAAGGGCGACTACCCGGCGCTGCAGAAGGCGCTGGCGGCGTGGCGCGCCAAGCGCGGCAAGGTCACCTACACGCCGGTGCCGGAGGGTGCGCACGCGCTCAAGCCCGGCATGACCGACCGGCGCGTGCCGGCGCTGCGGGCGCGGCTGGCCGAGCTCGACCTCGTCGTGCCGGAGGTCGCCGCCGGCGCCTCGCCCGAGCTCTACGACGAGCCGCTGGTCGCGGTCGTGAAGGCCTACCAGGAGATGAAGGGCCTGACGGTCGACGGCGTGATCGGCGCCAAGACCACGCACTCGCTCAACACCACGCTCGACGAGCGCATCGAGCAGATCGTCGCCAACCTCGAGCGCCGCCGCTGGCTGCCGGCCGACCTCGGCAGCCGCCACGTGATGGTCAACGCCGGCGACTACTCGATGGTTTTCGTCGACGACGGCAAGCCGGTGTTCCGGAGCCTGGTGATCGTCGGCACGCCCAAGGACCCGACGCCCGAGATCCAGTCGACCATGCGCGGCTTCCAGACCAACCCGTACTGGACGGTGCCGCAGTCGATCTCGGGCGAGGAGTACCTGCCGATGCTGCGCCGCGATCCCAACGCGCTGCAGGCCGCCGGCTTCAGGATCTTCGAGAACTGGAACGACGACACCGAGCTCGACCCGGCGTCGGTCGACTGGAACTCGGTCCATCCCAAGGCCTTCCCCTACCGCATCCGGCAGAACCCCGGCGCCGGCAACGCGCTCGGCTACATTTTCTTCCCGTTCCCGAACAAGTACGGGATCTACATGCACGACACCGCCAGCCGCTGGCTGTTCACCGAGGGCAGCCGCAACTTCAGCCACGGCTGCATCCGGCTGCAGAACCCGCTGGACTTCGCCGAGAAGGCGTTCGGCGGCCGCAACGGCTTCAGCAAGGAGCGCGTGCGCCAGGTGATCGATGCCGGCCAGCAGGCGCACTACAGCTTCCCCGAGCCGATCACGCTGTACGTGACCTACCGCACCGTGTCGGCCAGCGCCGACGGCGTGCCGACCTTCCGCGACGACGTCTACGGCCGCGACCGCCGCGTCGTGCGCGCGATGGCGAAGCCTTGAAAAAGTCCGTCATCCCGACCGGAGCGCGCAGCGCGTAGCGGAGGGACCTTCTCTCCGCAGCTTGCCACCCGCTTGTCGAAGCAAGGTCTCTCCGCTCGGGGCCTCGCCCCTCGGTCGAGATGACGGCTGCTACTTCTTCGCCGCCCGCAGCTTCTTCCAGTATTCCAGCCGCTTGACGATCTCGCGCTCGAAGCCGCGCTCGACCGGGCGGTAGAAGGTCTCGCGGGCCATGCCGTCGGGGAAGTAGTCCTGCCCCGAGAAGCCGTCCTCGCTGTCGTGGTCGTAGGCGTAGCCGCGGCCGTAGCCGAGTTCCTTCATCATCTTCGTCGGCGCGTTCAGGATGTGCATCGGCGGCGTCAGCGAGCCGTGCTCCTTGGCGGCGCGGCGGGCGCCGCTGAACGCCTTGTAGCCGGCGTTCGATTTCGGCGCGGTGCCGAGGTAGATCACGGCCTGCGCGATCGCCAGCTCGCCCTCGGGCGAGCCCAGCCGGTCGTAGGTTTCCCACGCCGCCAGGGTCTGCTGCAGCGCCTGCGGGTCGGCCATGCCGATGTCCTCGACCGCGAAGCGCACCAGCCGGCGGGCGATGTACTTGGGGTCCTCGCCGCCATCGAGCATGCGCGCGAACCAGTACAGCGCGGCATCGACGTCGGAACCGCGCAGCGACTTGTGCAGGGCGCTGATCAGGTTGTAGTGCGCTTCCTGCGCCTTGTCGTAGAGCGGCGCCCGCTTCTGCAGCAGCGCCGCCAGCCGCGCCGGCGGCAGCGGCCCCTCCTCGCGCACCTGGCCCAGCTGCTCGGCCAGCGTGATCAGGTAGCGGCCGTCGCCGTCGGCCATCGCGAACACCGCCTGGCGGCCGTCGTCGTCGACCGGCAGCTTGCGGCCCTGCGCCGCCTCGACGCGGTCCAGCAGCGTGCCCAGCGCCGCCTCGTCGAGCCGCTTCAGCACCAGCACCTGGCAGCGCGACAGCAGCGCGGCATTGAGCTCGAACGACGGGTTCTCGGTGGTGGCGCCGATCAGCGTCACCGTGCCGTCCTCGACGTAGGGCAGGAAGCCGTCCTGCTGGGCGCGGTTGAAGCGGTGGATCTCGTCGACGAACAGCAGCGTGCCGCGGCCGTCGCGGCGGCGCTGGCGCGCCGCCTCGAACACCCGGCGCAGGTCGGCGACGCCCGAGAACACCGCCGACAGCGGCTCGAAGTGCAGGTCGGTCTGCTCGGCCAGCAGGCGGGCGATCGTGGTCTTGCCGCAGCCCGGCGGTCCCCACAGGATCGCCGAGGCGAGCTTGCGCGCCGCCAGCATGCGGCCGAGCGGCCCCTCGGGGCCGAGCAGGTGGTCCTGGCCCAGGATGTCCGACAGGGCGCGGGGCCGCAGCCGCTCGGCGAGCGGCGTCGGCGCCAGCTGGTCGAACAGCTCGGCCGGCACGGTCAGCGGAACTGGACGGTGTTGGTCATGCCGTCGCGGCTGATGGTGATCGAGGCGACGCCGGCGGCGATCTGCTTCTTGAGGTCGGCCACCGACTTCACCTCCTGGCCGTTGACCTGGACGATCATGTCGCCGGGCCGGGTGAAGCGGCCGGCGTAGGCGCCGGGCTTGATCTCGACCACCATGACGCCGTTCTTCCACTCGACCAGGTTCAGCTCGTCGGCCATCGCCGGCGACATGTTGACGACGCTGGCGCCGGCGAGCGGCTGGCGGCCGTCGAGCAGCGTCTTCTCGCGCGGCGGGTTCTCCGGCGGCGCGGCCAGGGTCAGGTTGACCACGACCTCCTTGCCGCCGCGGATGACCTTGACCGGCACGGTCGAGTCGACGTTCAGCGTCGCCAGCCGGAAGCGCAGGCTGGCCTCGTCGTCGATCGGCATGTCGCGCAGCGCCACGATGACGTCGTTGCGCCTGAGCCCGGCCTTGGCGCCCGGCCCGTCGGGGAACACTTCCTTGACCACCAGGCCGGCCGGGCGCGCCAGCCCGAAGCCGGCCGCGAGGTCGGCGGTGACGCGCTGCATGTTGATGCCGAGCCACGGCCGCACGATCTTGCCGCCGGCCTCGCCCAGCGTGACCATGCGGGCGACGATGTTGGACGGGGTGGCGAAGCCGATGCCGACCGAGCCGCCGGTCTGCGAGTAGATCGCGGTGTTGATGCCGATCAGGCGGCCGTCGAGGCTGACCAGCGCGCCGCCCGAGTTGCCGGGATTGATCGCCGCGTCGGTCTGGATGAAGAAGTTGGAATCGTTGACGCCGCCGGCCGAGCGCGACACCGCCGAGATGATGCCGCTGGTCACCGTCTGGTTGAGCCCGAACGGGTTGCCGATCGCCAGCACGGCGTCGCCGACCTCGACCGAGTCGGAGTCGCGCATGTCGAGGTGCGGGAAGCTCTCGCCGTTGGTGTCGAGGCGCAGCAGCGCGAGGTCGTAGCGCTCGTCGGTGGTCACCAGCTTGGCCTCGAACTCGCGGCGGTCGGCCAGCACCACGCGGATCTCCTCGGCGCCCTTGACGACGTGGGCGTTGGTCACGATCAGCCCGTCCGACTTCACCAGCACGCCCGAGCCCAGCGAGTTCTGGACCCGCTCGCCGGCCTGCGGCGGCAGCGGCATGCCCGGGAACGGGAACGGCAGGCGCCGCGGCGCCCGCGCGGTCGTGGTGGTGTAGATGTTGACCACCGCCGGCGACACCCGCTTGACGATCGGGGCGAAGGAAAAGGCGATGTCGCTGCGGTCGCTGGGCAGGCCCTGCGCCACGGCCGGCGTCGCCACGGGAAGGCCGCCGGCCAGCGTCGCGCCGCTCGCCACCAGTACTGCTGCCAGGATCGTCCGCCGGATCATTCGCCCTCCGTTGATGGGCCGGATTTGCGGTCACTCTTGTGTCAAATCAAGGGCCTTGTCGCCCCGACTGGCACAGCCATTGCAGCGCTCCGGCCCACAACCAGGGAGCGCCCCATGAAACTGTCCCGTCGTACACTGCTCTTGGCCTCGACCGCCACCCTCGGCGCCGGCCTCGCCGCCCCGGCCGTCCGGGCCTCCACCGGCTGGCCGTCCAAGCAGCCGATCAAGCTGATCGCCACCTTCCCGCCCGGCGGCATCGCCGACACGATCTCGCGCATCCTGGCGCCCAAGCTGTCGGCCGCGCTGGGCACCCAGGTGGTGGTGGAAAACAAGCCCGGCGCCGGCGGCACGATCGGCTCCGACCTCGCCGCCAAGTCGACGCCGGACGGCTACACGCTGGTGATCTCGCATGCCTCGCCGCTGGGCATCGCGCCCGGTATCTACCCCAAGCTGCCCTACAACGTGGTCACCGACTTCAGCCATGTCGCGCTGATCGGCCACACGCCCAACGTCCTGATCGTCCCGGCCGACTCGCCCTACAAGACCCTGGCGGACTACATCGCCGACGCGAAGAAGAAGCCCGACCAGGTCGCCTTCGGCAGCTCGGGCATCGGCTCGAACACCCACCTGATGGGCGAACTGCTGTCGAGCGAGGCCGGCATCAAGCTGAAGCATGTGCCGTACAAGGGCTCGGCGCCGTCGCTGCAGGACATGCTGGCAGGCGTGATCCCGTCGATGTTCGACCCGATCACCACCAACGTGCCGCACATCAACTCGGGCAAGGTGCGCCTGCTGGCGGTCAGCTCGGAGAAGCGGCTGCCGATGTATCCCGACGCGCCGACCTTCGCCGAGCAGGGCTTCCCCCGGCTCACGACCTCGACCTGGGTCGGCGTCTCCGGTCCCAAGGGCATGCCGCCCGAGATCGTCGCCCGCCTCTACGACGAGCTGCAGAAGGCCTACAAGGCGCCCGAGGTGGTCGAGCGCTTCAAGGAAGTGGTGCTGCTGCCCGAGGACAAGCCGATGACGCCGGCGGAGTACGCGAAGTTCGTGGGCGACTTCGCCGCCCTGTGGGCCGGCGTCAGCAAGTCGGCCGGCATCCAGCTCGAGCTCGGCTGAGGGTCGTCAGCCGCAGCGCGAGAAGCCGCAGTTGAGGCAGACGTCGCAGCCTTCCTGGTGGGTCAGCGCCGCGGCGCCGCAATTGGGGCATTGGCCGAGGCCGGCGGCGGCACCGCCGCCGGGTCCTTCCGGCGGCGCCCCGCCGGCGAGGCGCAGGCGCTGCTCGACCGCCTCGGCCAGCCGCGGCTGGTCGGCCGGGGCGAGGAAGCCGATCTCGACGAGGTGGCGCTCGATCACGTCGCCGATCGCCGCCAGCAGCGACGGCACGTAGCGGCCACCCATCCACTGGCCGCCGCGCGGATCGAACACCGCCTTCAGCTCCTCGACCACGAACGACACGTCGCCGCCGCGCCGGAACACCGCCGAGATCATGCGCGTCAGCGCCACCGTCCAGGCGTAGTGCTCCATGTTCTTGGAGTTGATGAAGATCTCGAACGGCCGGCGGCGGCCGTCCTGCAGCACGTCGTTGATGGTGATGTAGATGGCGTGGTCGCTGCCCGGCCACTTGATCTTGTAGGTCCGGCCCGGCAGGTCCTCCGGCCGGTCGAGCGGCTGGGCGATGTAGACCACCCCGCCCTCGCGCGTCGCGGCCAGGGCCGGCGGCGGGGCTTCCGCCGGCTTCGCCTCGGGCGGCCGGACCTCGAGCACCGCGCCGGTGACGTCGTTCGGGCGGTAGGTCGTGCAGCCCTTGCAGCCGCTGGCATAGGCTTCCTCGTAGACGCTCTTGAAGGCGTCGAACGAGATGTCGCGCGGCAGGTTGATGGTCTTGGAGATCGAGCTGTCGACGTAGTCCTGCGCCGCCGCCTGCATGGCGAGGTGATCCGCGGGCTGCAGCGTCTGGGCATCGACGAAGATGTCGGCCGGCGGCGGCTCGTTGCCGCGCAGGCGCCGCCACACCCGCATCGCGTGGTCCTCGACCGCCTCCTCGCGCCTGGTGCCGTCGGGCTGCAGCACGTGGCGCACGAAGCTGAACGCGAACACCGGCTCGATGCCCGACGAGACGTTGTCGGCCAGCAGCGAGATCGTGCCGGTCGGCGCGATCGAGTTCAGCAGCGCGTTGCGGATGCCGTAGCGACCGATCGCCGTGCGCGCGTCCTCGGGCAGCGCCCGGATGGTCTCGCCGGCGAGGTAGCGGTTGCGCTCGTACATCGGGAACGAGCCCTTCTCGGCGGCGATGTCGGCCGAGGCGAGGTAGGACAGGCGCTGCACCGCGCCCAGCCACTCGCGCGTCAGCGCCTCGGCCTGCGGCGAGCCGTAGCGCACGCCGCAGAAGATCAGCGCGTCGGCCAGCCCGGTGACGCCGAGCCCGATGCGCCGCTTGGCCCTGGCTTCCTTCTCCTGCTGCGGCAGCGGGAAGCGCGACACGTCGATGACGTTGTCGAGCATGCGCACCGCCACCGGCACCAGTTCCTCCAGCGCCGCCATGTCGAGCCGTGCCTGCGGCGTGAACGGCTCGGTCACCAGCGCGGCGAGGTTGACCGACCCGAGCAGGCAGGCGCCGTACGGTGGCAGCGGCTGCTCGCCGCAATTGTGGACGTACAGGCCATTGGCGTCGAAGGCGTTGGGACCCGGTACCTGAACGTCGTAGACGTCCTCCTCGCCATCGGCCTCGACGCTCTCGACGACGGCCACGAAACGCTCGCGGTTCGGGGTGCGACGATAGCCCTCGCGGACGATGCGCAGGCGCAGTGCCTTGTCGCCATCGGCGAACCCGACCCGCTCGGCGAAGGCCGCGATGTTCTCGCCGCTGATCACCAGCTCGTGCTGCGCAACGCAGTCGTAGAGCTTCAGGCCCCCCTTGCCGTCGGGCATCGGGCGCGCCTGCGCAGGCCGACGTCCGCGACAGATCGTCGACACGATGCCGAGCCGCAACAGCATGCGCTGGGCCGCCTCGAGCGTCGGCAGGTGGCTCTGGCTGAGTCGGATGCTGACGCCCTTGGCCTGGCTGCCCTGCACCGAGCCGTCGGCGTCGAACAGGCCGCGCAGCAGGCCCTGGTGGAAGGCCGCCGACGTTTCCTCCAGCGCAGGCGTCATTCGCTTGGCGCCGGGTGCGAGGCCGTAACCCTCGGCCAGCGTGCGCAGCGCCCCCAGCGACAGCCGCCACTCGTTGCGGCCTGCGATCTCGATCCAGCCGGTGAAGTCGACCCGGTGCGGCAGCGTGTGCGCGGCCTCGAGCGCGGCGTGCATCACGCCCTCGACACCCGCCGGGGCGCCGCCGCCGTTGGCAACTCGCGCCGGCTTCCAGGCGCTCAGCACGGCCTTGTCCCGCTTCAGCGTGCCATCGCCCAGCAGCAGGCCGAGCAGGTAGCCCTCGGCCTCGGTGCCGCGGCCCTGCCATGACGGCGTCGCGCGGTGATCGTGCAGCACGACCTCGTCGCCCGGCGCCAGGTCGCCGGCGGCGCACCACTCGGTCTCGCGCCGGAACCGGGTGCGCGTACGCACGCGCAGCACCCGGTGGTCGGCGGTGAGGCGAACGCTGTAGCCGGCGGCGGTACGCAGGCGCACGACGGGCTTGCGGCCGGTGTGGAAGAATCCCTGCGGCCCGCTGGCCACGTCCCTGCCGTCGACCCGCGCGATGAATGGCCGGCCGAGCAGGTCGCGCACCGCACGCGGGCCATCCGCGGTGTGCACGATCGTGTCGGCGGTGACGCACGGGTTGGTCGCCTGGATGCTCTCGCAGTAGTGGAGGTTGTTGCGGCGGTTGACGCGGTCGATGAAGATCACGCCCGGCTCGGCGACGTCGTAGGTGGCGCGCATGATGCGCTCCCACAGGTCGCGGGCGCGGACGGTGCGGAACACCTTGCCGCCGAACACCAGGTCCCAGTCGGCGTCGTCCTTGACCGCCTTCATGAAGGCGTCGGTCACCAGCACCGAGAGGTTGAACATGCGCAGGCGCTTCGGATCGCGCTTGGCGTCGACGAAGGCCTCGATGTCGGGATGGTCGCAGCGCAGCGTCGCCATCATCGCGCCGCGGCGCGAGCCGGCGCTCATGATGGTGCGGCACATCGCGTCCCAGACATCCATGAACGACAGCGGGCCCGAGGCGTCGGCGCCGACGCCGCGCACCGGTGCGCCCTGCGGCCTGAGCGTCGAGAAGTCGTGGCCGATGCCGCCGCCCTGCTGCATCGTCAGCGCCGCCTCGCGCAGGTTCTCGAAGATGCCCGACATGTCGTCGGGGATCGCGCCCATGACGAAGCAGTTGAACAGCGTGACCGTGCGGCCGGTGCCGGCGCCGGCGATGACGCGGCCGGCCGGCAGGAACTTGAAACCGGACAGGGCGGCGTGGAAGCGGGCCGCCCACGACTCGGGGTCGCGCTCCGGCGCGGCCAGCGCGCGGGCGACCCGCCACCAGGTCGCGTCGAGGTCGGCGTCGCCGCCGGTCGAGTCGCTGAAACGGTACTTGAGGTCCCAGATGCGTTGGGAAACGGGCGCCCAGTCCATCATTCGAAGCTAGGCGTCGGCCCGCAGGATATCAACAAGTTTGTTCTTTTTTCGTTCCTAGGCGGATGGCCGCGCCGCGCCCTCGACCAGGCGCCGGGTCGCCGTCTCGATGCGGTCCTGCAGCGTCTTCATGAAGGTCTCGCGGTCGAGGCCCGGCGGGATCGCCGGCAGCACCTCGACCTCGATCAGGCCGGGGCGCTTGATGAACTTGCGGCGCCCCCAGAACAGGCCCGAGTTCAACGCCACCGGCACCACCGGGATGCCGAGCTGGCGGTAAACCGCGGCGATGCCGGCGTGGTAGGGCTTGCTCGACCCGACCGGGGTGCGGGTGCCCTCGGGATAGATCAGGATCGAGCGGCCCTCCGCCACGGTCGCCTTGGCCTGGCGCAGCAGGCTGCGCAACGCCTTGGCGCCGTCGCCGCGCTCGACCGCGATGTTGCCGGCCCGCGCCATCGCCCAGCCGACCACCGGGATGAACACCAGTTCGCGCTTCAGCACCGTCGCGGCATGGGGGAACAGGCGGTGGAAGGCCAGCGTCTCCCACGACGACTGGTGCTTGCAGGCGAGGATCACCGGCCCGTCGGGCCGGTTCTCCAGCCCCAGCACGCGGTGGTCGATGCGACACGTGACGCGCAGCCACCACAGGCAGAACACGATCCAGACGTCGGCCCAGGCGACCACGGCACGGCGCGGCGCCAGCAACAGCGGCAGCCCGACGATGGCGATCGCGGCGGTCCCGACATACCAGCCGACATTGAAGAGGAGCGAACGCAGCCAGAGGCCGAGCATGTGGGAAAGCCGATGCCGGTGTTTGTTGTAAGCCCACTATTAGTAGCCTAGTGTCGCGCCGCAAGCACCGCTTGTGGGGAATCGCGGTTCGGATGCAGGTCACCTGTCCCAGTTGCAGCGCGCGTTACGCCGTCGATCCGCGCGCGCTCGGTCCGACCGGCCGCACCGTGCAGTGCGTTCGCTGCAGCCACCGCTGGTTCGAACGGCCGCCGCCGGTCCCCGCCGCGCCGGTGCCGCCGCCGCGCCCCGTGCCCGACGTCGTGATCCGCCCCGCTCCCTACGCCGCGACCTACGCCGCCAGCCTGCCGGCGCTGGCCGCGCCGCCACCGCGCTCGAGCTGGGGATGGTGGCTGGGCGGCCTCGCCGCGGTCGTGGTCGTGATCGCGCTGGTCGGCTGGGCGCTGCGCCACGAGATCCTGCAACTGATGCCGCCGGACCTGAAGGCGTCGGTGCCGGTCGACATGCTGCGCCAGGCCTTCCGCTCCTAGCCCGGGTGATGCTCGGGATCGGGCGGCGGTTCGGGCGGCAGCGCTGCCGACGGAACCGCCGCGAAGGCATCCGCCATCGCGTCGTGCGGCATGTCGTGGGTTTCCGGCGCGCCAGCGTGCTCGCCCACCGGCACCGCGGCCAACTCTGACGGCGCGAGCTGCGGCGGCGGCACCGCGTCGGGCGCGACGCCGATGCCCGCGAGGTACTCGGCGACCGGGTGGTCGGACGGGTGGTCCGACGATGTTTCCGGCGCGCCCGCGGGCACGACGGCGCGGTACGGCTCGACCGGCGCCGCCGGCGCCTCGGCGTCCGGCTCGTCGTGCGACGGCGGGGCCGGTCCCCACCACGGGCGGCCCGCCTCGTCCCGGCCGGCGATGGTGACGCGGATCTCGTGCGCGGTGCCATCGACGCTGTGCACGGTGAAGCGGTCGGTCAACGTGTCGCCGTCATCGAGCGACTGGATGGCGCGCTGGGCGTTGTCGGCCCTGTAGGTCCAGGTGCCGTCGCCGTTGACCGTGAACTCGCCGTAGCGGCCCATGCCCCGCTCTGCGGCGACATGGTTCTCGCCGGCATCGGGATCGACCACGGTGATCGTGCCGCTGGCTGTCAGGCGGCCGCCTCGATCGACGTCGACATCCTCGATGGCATAGCCCAGGGTCGAGCGGATCGCCGCGCCATCGTCGGTGCCATGGATGACCACCTGGAGTTCGTGCGGCGTGCCGTCGATGCTGCGCACGATCGCGTGGTCGACAAGCCGCTCGCCGTCTCGCAGCGCCTGGATGTCGCGCTGGTCGTTGTCAGCGACGTAGCGCCACGAATGATCGTTCTCGACCTCGAACCGGCCGTAGGTGCCGTCGACCGCCTGGACGGGGACATGCGCCTCGCCGCGGTCGGGATCGCTGACCTGCAACGCGCCGCCACCGACCAGCCGGTCGTGCGCGTCGGCACCGCGGTCCTCGTAGACATGGCCCAGCGTCGAGGTGATCGTTGCCGGGTGCGGCACCACCACCGGCGCCTCGTCGGCGCCGTGGATGATCACCTGGATCTCGTGCGGCGTGCCGTCGGCACTGAGCACGGTGACCCGGTCGACCAGGGTCTGGCCGGCGTCCAGGGCCTGGACCGGCCTGAGTTCGTTGTCGACCGAGTATGTCCAGGTGTGGTCCGCCCGTACCTCGAAGCGGCCGTACAGGCCGTCGGCGTAGCGGGTGGCGATCGCGTCCTGGTGGGCATCGGCGTCGCTGACGCTGATCGTGCCCGAGGCGGTCAGCCGGCCGGCGACATCGACGTCGTGGTCCTCGGTGACGTTGCCGACCGACGACACGATCACCGGCGCATCGGCCTTGCCGGCGATCGTGACCTGCAACTGCACCGGCGTGCCGTCGGCGGTGCGCACGGTGAAGCGGTCGACCAGGGTCTGGCCGGCATCGAGGCCCTGGATCGCACGCTGGTCGTTGTCGGCGGCGTAGGTCCACGTGCCGTCGGCGTTGACGATGAAGTGGCCGAACTGGCCCCACCCCGTTTGCGCCGGCACGCCCGACTGGCCGGCGTCGGGGTCCGATACCGACAGGGTGCCGCGGAAGGTCAGCTGGCCCGCGGCATCGACGTTGCGGTCCTCGATCACCCAGCCCGGCGTCGCCACCACGGTCGGCGCGTCGTCGCTGCCGTGGATCACCACCTCGATCACGTGCCGCGTGCCGTCGGCACTCAGCACCGAGCCGCGGTCGACCAGCGTCTGGCCGTCGAGCAGCGACTGGATGGGCTTGAGGTTGTTGTCGACGGCGTAGGTCCAGGTGCCGTCGGCATGGATCTCGAACCGGCCCCAGGTACCCGTGGCGTAGCGCGTGGCGATCGCGGCGTCGCCGGCGTCGGGATCGCTCACCGTGAGCGAGCCGCTGGCCGTCAGCCGGCCGCGGGCATCGACCACCTGGTCCTCGGTGACGTGACCGACCGTGGAAGCGATGATCGCGCGGTCGTCGGCGCCGTGGATCGCCACGGTGAGCCGGTACGACGTTCCATCGACGCTCCGCACCAGGAACGAATCGGTGAGCGTCTGGCCGTCATGCAACTGCTGTATGGCCGGCTGGCCGTTGTCGGCGGCGTATCGCCAGGTACCGTCCGAGCCGACCACGAACAGGCCGTAGCGTCCCCACCCGGTCTGCGCCTGCAGCCCGGCCTGGCCGTCGTCGGCATCGACCACGCTGACGATGCCGCGGGCATTGAGCCGTCCGGCCGCATCGACATCGCGATCCTCGGTCACCGCGCCCGAGGTTGCCGTGATGGTCGGCCGGTCGTCGGTGCCGACGATCTCGACGCGCAGCACGTGCGGCGTTCCATCGACGCTGTAGACGGTCGCGGTATCGGTCACGATCCGGCCGCCCGGCAGCGCCTGGATCAGCGGGTTGTCGTTCGACGCGACGTAGTTCCAGCTATTGTCGGCGAACACCCGGAAAGTGCCGTACGGCGTCGCGACGACCTGCGGCACCACGCGGTCCTGGCCCGCATCCGGGTCGGTCACGAAGATGTCGCCGGACGCGGTGAGCATGCCGTGGCGATCGACCTTCACGTCCTCGACGATGCGCGGCACGTCGCTCTCGATCACTGCCGGCGTGTTGCGCGGCGGGTCGGTCGCGACGGCTTCGACCGTGATGGTCGGCGGCTTCTCCTGCAGCGGCGGCGGGCGCGTCACGGTCGGTGGCAGATGCGCCGGCGGCAATTGCGGCTCCGTCACCGACCCGAGGGGCGGATTGACGAAGGTGTGCGTGAGCGGCGGCGCCACGATCGGCGCGACGTCGGGCTGCGGCTGCGACGACAGCGGCACGTGCACCGTCGGAGGGATCGCCTCCGGCGGCTGGCCGTGGTGGACGATCGGCGGCTGCGGCAGCGCCGGCGATTGCGACGGCGGCCGCACCGGCGGCTCGTCGACCGGGGGCCTCGCCGTCACCGTCGGCTGCAGCAGCGGCGGCGCCTGGATCGGCGAGTGCACCGTCGGGCCGTGTAGCGGCGGCTCGTCGACCGGCGGCTTCGCCGTCACCGTCGGCTGCGGCAGCGGCGGTGCCTGGATCGGCGACTGCACCGTCGGACCATGCACCGGCGGCTCGTCGACCGGCGGCTTCGCCGTCACCGTCGGCTGCAGCAGCGGCGGCGCCTGGATCGGCGAGTGCACCGTCGGGCCGTGTAGCGGCGGCTCGTCGACCGGCGGCCTCGCCGTCACCGTCGGCTGCAGCAGCGGCGGCGCCTGGATCGGCGAGTGCACCGTCGGGCCGTGTAGCGGCGGCTCGTCGACCGGCGGCCTCGCCGTCACCGTCGGCTGCAGCAGCGGCGGCGCCTGGATCGGCGAGTGCACCGT
>CAYQRL010000033.1:0-58700 GCA_964420105.1 uncultured Reyranella sp. | reverse complement strand
CGCCTCGACGATCGGCAGCACCGAGTCGTTGTAGGTGTTGACCTTGAAGGCCTCGGTGCCGGGCCGCGCCGCCTCCTCCTTCCAGAAATCGTGGTCGGTGCGCGACATCACGTACCGGGCATTGGGGAAAGTCGGCACCCAGCGACCGTTGTCGAGCCGGGTGTTCCAGCCCACGTGGTCGACGTGCAGGTGGGTGCACATCACGAAGTCGATCTCCTCGGGCCGCACGCCGGCCTCGGCCAGCCGCTCGAGGTACTTCGTGTCGAGCATGTCGAAGCGCGGCATGCCAGGGCGCGGCTTGTGGTTGCCGCTGCAGGCGTCGACCAGGATCGTGTGCTTGCCCGTGCGCACCAGCCACGAGTGGATCGAGGTCATCAGCCGGCCGCTCTCGGGCTGGTAGTAGTGCGGCGCCAGCCAGTGCTGCTCGGCGGCGAAGGTCGCCGCGTCGAACTCGGGGAAGAAGTCCTTGGCCGGGAAACCCGGCCCCATCTGCTCCTCGATGCGGGTGACGCGGACGTCCCCGATGCGGCGATCCTGCATGGCCAGTCCCTCCCCGCGCCTAGCGGCCCTTGAACGCCGGCTTGCGCTTCTCGAGGAAGGCATTGAGCCCCTCGAAGTGATCCTCGGTCGCCGCGCAGGCCGCCAGTCCCTCGGCCTCGCGGTGCGAGTGCTCGTCCCACGAGTTGTCGAACGAGTCGCGGATCAGCGCCTTGGCGACGCCGAGCGCGTAGGTCGGACCGTCGGCGAGCTTGCGCGCCAGCTTCTCGGTCTCGGCCGCCAGCTGGTCCCGGGGCACGATCCAGTTGAGGATGTTCTGCGCCTTGGCCTCCCTGGCGTCGAAGCGCTCGCCGAGCAGCGCGATCTCGAGCGCCTTGCGCTCGCCGACCACGCGCGGCAGGAAGTAGGTCGCGCCGCCATCGGCGCTGAGCCCGATGTGGCGGTACGCCAGGGTGAAGAACGAATCGTCGCTGGCGATCGCGAGGTCGCAGTTCAGGATCAGCGACAGGCCGAAGCCGGCAGCGGCGCCCTGCACCGAGGCGATCACCGGCTTCTTCATCCGCCGGATCTGGTAGATCGTCTGGTGCGCCTTGACCACGCGCATCTCGAAGCCGGCGAGATGCTGCTCGCGGTTCTCGGTCAGCGACTTGTGGAAGCCCTTGATGTCGCCGCCGGCCATGAAGTGCGTGCCGGCGCCGCGCACCACGACGCAGCGCACCGCCGGGTCCTTCTCGAACGACGCCGTGTGCCTGATCAGCAGGTCGGTCATCTCGAACGACAGCGCGTTCAGCGACTCCGGCCGGTTGAGGGTCAGCCAGCCGATGCCATCCCTGACCTCGGCGAGAACGTGCGGTGCTGACATGCGGGCTGATCCTCCGGCGGGTTGTTTCCGCCAGTGTGCCCGCGGGGTCGGGCCGGCCGCAACAGCCGCGGCCGGCCCGGTTTCGTCAGAAGGCTTCGGCCGGCAGCGCCATCAGGGTCGAGGCGCCGGCCTTGATCTGGTGGTTGAGCGACGTCGTCTGCGGCAGCACGCGGGCGATGTAGAAGCGCGCGGTCGCGATCTTGGCCTCGTAGAAGGCATTGTCGTTGCCCGCCGCCAGTCCCTTGTGGGCGGCCACGACGATGCGGTTCCACATGTAGGTCATCGCCGTGAGCGCCAGCAGCCGCAGCAGGTCGGTCGCCGCGGCGCCCGCCTCGTCCGGGTTCTTCATGGCGTTCTGCATCAGGAACAGGACGGCGTCCTGGACGCGGCCGAGCGCCTTCTCGAGCGGCTCGACGAACTCCTTCATCCCGTCGTCGCCCTTGTGCCTGGCGACGAAGCCGCTGATCTCGCCGAGCAGGCGCTGCGCCGCCTTGCCGCCCTTCATCGGCAGCTTGCGGCCGACCAGGTCGAGCGCCTGGATGCCGTTGGTGCCCTCGTAGAGCTGGGTGATGCGGGCGTCGCGCACCAGCTGCTCGACGCCGTTCTCGCGGATGAAGCCGTGGCCGCCCCAGGTCTGGACCGCGAGGTTGGCGCACTCGCTGCCCATGTCGGTGAAGTAGGCCTTGATGATCGGCGTCAGCAGCTGGATCAGGTCGTCGGCAGCCTCGCGCTGCGCCGCGTCGGGATGGCGGTGCGCCTCGTCGATCAGCATGCCGACCCACAGCGACAGCGCGCGCGCCGCCTCGGTGAACGACTTCTGGATCATCAGCATGCGGCGCACGTCGGGGTGCACGATGATCGGGTCGGCCGGGCCGGCGGCGTTCTTCGGGCCGGTCAGCGAGCGGCCCTGGATGCGGTCGCGGGCATAGGCGACCGCACTCTGGTAGGCGGTCTCGGCGATGCCGAGGCCCTGCATGCCGACGCCGAGGCGGGCGGCGTTCATCATCACGAACATCGCCGCCATGCCCTTGTTGGCCTCGCCGACCAGCCAGCCGGTGGCGCCGTCCATGTTCATCACGCAGGTGGCGTTGGCCTTGATGCCCATCTTGTGCTCGATCGCGCCGCAGCGGATCGCGTTGCGCTCGCCGACGCTGCCGTCGGCCTTGGGCAGGAACTTCGGCACCAGGAACAGCGAGATGCCCTTGGTCCCGCCCGGCGCGTCCGGCAGCCGCGCCAGCACGAGGTGGACGATGTTCTCGGTGAGGTCGTGCTCGCCGGCCGAGATGAAGATCTTGGTACCGGTGAGCTTGTAGGAGCCGTCCGCCTGCGGCTCGGCGCGGGTGCGCAGCATGCCGAGGTCGGTGCCGCAATGGGGCTCGGTGAGGCACATCGTCCCCGACCAGGTGCCCGCGGTCAGCTTCGGCAGGAAGCGCTGCTTGAGCTCGTCCGAGCCGTGCCGCGCCAGCGCCTCGTAGGCGCCGTGGCTGAGGCCCGGGTACATCGCGAAGGCCTGGTTCGACGCGGTGAACATCTCCTGCAGCGCGAAGCCGACGGTCGCCGGCAGGCCCTGGCCGCCGAAGGCCGGGTCGCAGGTCACCGCCGTCCAGCCGCCGTCGCGGAACTGGTCGTAGGCTTCCTTGAAGCCCTTGGGCGTGCGCACCACGCCGTTCTCGTAGTGGCAGCCTTCCTCGTCGCCCGAGCGGTTGAGCGGGAACAGCACGTTCTCGCACAGCTTGGCGGCTTCCTCGAGGATCGCCTGGATGGTGTCGGGCGTGGCGTCCTCGTAGCCCGGCAGCCTCGCGAGGCTGGACACGTCCAGCACCTCGTTGAGCACGAAATTGATGTCCTTCAGCGGCGCCTTGTAGACGGCCATTGTTGCCTCCCTCGCTGGATCGTCGGTGAATATTCGCGGCCGGGGCCGCGGTGGATCAGTCGGTCACGGAGTCGGGATCGACGCCGCGCTGGCGCAGCTCGGCGCTGACCTGGCCCTCCACGGTCCGGAATTCCTCGATGTGGGCGTCGAGATCGCGCTTGCGGCGCTCGAGCTCGGCGACATGCAGGCGGCTGCGGCGCAGCAGTTCGCGCAGCTGCTGCACCCCGGTGCGGTCGACCTGGTAGAGGTCCAGCAGCTCGCGGATCTCCGACAGGCTGAAGCCGAGCCGCTTGCCGCGCAGGATCCACGACAGGCGGGTGCGGTCGCCGGCGCTGTACAGCCGGGTCAGGCCCTGGCGGCGCGGCTTGATCAGCCCCTCGTCCTCGTAGAACCGGATGGTGCGCGGCGTGATCGCGAACTCGCGGCTGAGTTCGGCGATGCTATAGATGCGCTGGCTGTCGCGCGGTGCGGAGTTCTGGGCCGCCGAGGCGGCCGGCGGAACGGCGACGGTCATGGGAAGGGTACATAGTTGACGTTTACGTAAACGTCAATGGTGCTTTACGTAAACGGAAGGAAGCGGTCATGGCGATCTATGCACTCGGCGACAAGGTCCCGGTCATCCCGGCCTCCTGCTACATCGCCCCCGAGGCGACGCTCATCGGCTCGGTCGTCCTCGGCGAGCGCTGCACGATCATGGCCGGCGCGGTGCTGCGCGCCGACAACGAGCCGATCGTGATCGGCGACGACACCAACATCCAGGAGAACTGCGTCCTGCACACCGACCCCGGCATGCCGCTGGCGATCGGCAAGGGCGTCACGGTCGGCCACATGGTGACGCTTCACGGCTGCACCGTGGGCGACGGCTCGCTGGTCGGCATCAACGCCACGATCCTGAACAAGGCGGTGATCGGCAAGGAGAGCCTGGTCGGCGCCGGCGCGGTGGTGACCGAGGGCAAGACCTTCCCCGACCGCGCGCTGGTGGTCGGCGCGCCGGCCCGCGCGCTGCGCGAGGTCAGCGACGAGAACGCCGCCCGCCTCCGCCTCAGCGCCGAGGCCTACGTCCGCCGCGGCGCGATGTTCAAGGAACAGCTAAAGAAGATCGGCTAGCGGGCCGCGCCATGATCGACGCGCTCGACCACCTCGCGGTCGCGGGCGAGGCCGCGGCCTACGAGACGCTGCTCGGCCGCCGCGTCGTCGACGGCCGCCTGCAGACAGGCAATGTCGGCGTGACCTTCGGGGCCGAGGGCGGACCGCTGGCGAAGATGGTGTTCGCCACGTCGTCGCTCGACGCCGCCGAGCGCCTGCTGGGACGGCGGGCGGTGCCGACCGCGCGCGGCGCCCTGCTCGAGCTCGACCGCGCCGCCAGCCACGGCACGCCGATCGCCCTGGTCGAGCGGCGCGCGGCCCCCGCCCCCTCGCCGGTCGTCGGCGACGCGGCTGCGGCGATTGCCGAACTCGACCACGTCGTGATCCGTTCGCCCAACCCCGAGCGCGCCATCGCTTTCTATGCCGGCCGGCTCGGCCTCGACCTGCGCCTCGACCGCAGCAACCCGCAATGGGGCGCGCGGCTGCTGTTCTTCCGCTGCGGCGACCTCGTGGTCGAGATCGCTCACGATCTTCGCAAGGGCGTCGGCGACGGACCCGACACGCTGTGGGGACTGTCGTGGCGCGCCACCGACATCGCCGCCGCGCAGGCCCGGCTGAAGGCCGCCGGCGTCGCGGTCTCCGGGGTCAAGCCCGGCCGCCGCCCGGGCACCGAGATCGTCGCCGTCTCCAGCCACACCAACGGCGTGCCGACCATCCTGATCGGCGGACAGCGCCACTGGTGAGGTCGGTGCGCGGCGTCCTGCTGTCGCTGCCGGCGCTGCTCGTCCTGGCGGCGTGCGGCGCACCGACCGCGTCGCCGTCGGCTGCGCGGCCGGTGAAGAGCGCGGCCGGCCTGCCGCCCTTGCCGCCCTGCCCCGCCTCGACGTGGCGGCCGGAAGCGCCGCCGCCGACCGCCAGCGCCCGCGTCTCGATGGTTCTCCTCGCGGTCGGCGAGTGGGCGCGGTTCGGCCGCCAGACCATCGTCTACGCCGCCGATGCGCCCAAGCGCGTCGAGCAGCCCGGCCTCAAGGAACGCGAGGCGCCGGCACGCATCAACGACTACTGGGCCGCGGTCGGCCATCCCGAGCGCAGCGGGCTCGACGACGTGCCGTGGTCGGCCGCGTTCGTGTCGTGGGACATCGCCAGCGCCGGCGTGCCGCGCGACCAGTTCTGCCCGCACGAGCGCCACACCATCTACGTCGAGCGGCTGGTCGAGCGCGCGCGCCGTCCCGGCGCCGCGTTCGTGCCGCACCGGCCCGATGCCCGGGCGCCGCGGGTCGGCGACATCGTCTGCGCCTCGCGCGACGGCAGCGGCACCACGCTCGACAATCTCAACCGCGGCGCCGGTCACTGCGACATCGTCGTCGAGGTCGGTCCCGGCTGGGTCGCGGCGATCGGCGGCAATGTGGACGATTCGGTGACGCGCAGCGTCTTTCCACTGGACGCAAACGGCTTTTTGTCGCCCATATCCGGACGCCCGGTTTTCACCGTGATCGAGAACAGACTGCCGTAGGGAACGAGCGCGAATGTCCTGGCCGTACGAATACATCATCATCGGCGCCGGCTCGGCGGGCTGCGCGATCGCCAACCGCCTCGGCGAGGACCACTCGCACCGCATCCTGATCCTCGAGGCCGGCCCGCCGGACGACAACTTCAAGCTCAAGATGCCGGCCGGCTTCGCCAGCCTCGGCGAGAAGTCGCCGTTCAACTGGCGCTACGAGACGACGCCGCAGAAGCATTGCAACGATCGCCGCATGTACTGGCCGCGCGGCAAGACGCTGGGCGGCTCGTCGGCGATCAACGCGATGCTCTACGTCCGCGGCCACGCCTGGGACTACGATCACTGGCGACAGCTCGGCAACGAGGGCTGGAGCTACGAGGACGTGCTGCCGTTCTTCCGCAAGGCCGAGAACAACGAGCGGCTGAAGGACGACTTCCACGGCCAGGGCGGCCCGCTCAACGTCGCCGAGCAGCCGACGCCGCTGCCGATCAACGAAGCCTTCATCCAGGCCGGCATGCAGGCCGGCCTGCCGCGCAACGACGACTTCAACGGCGCCAGCCAGGACGGGGTCGGCATCTACCAGGTGACACAGCGCGAGCGCCAGCGCTGGAGCACCGCCAGCGCCTACCTGCGCCCCGCCGTCGAGCGCAACAAGAACAACGTCCATGTCGTGTCGAACGCGATGGTCGAGCGGATCATCTTCGACCAGGACCGCGCGATGGGCATCCGCTACCGCCACAAGGGCCAGGACGAGGTCGCGCGCTGCAGCCGCGAGATCATCCTGTGCGGCGGCACGGTCAACTCGCCCCAGCTGCTGATGCTGTCGGGCGTCGGACCGGCCGATCACCTGAAGTCGCTGGGCATCCAGGTGGTGCAGGACCTGCCGGGTGTCGGCGGCAACCTGCAGGACCACCTCGACGCGGCGATCCTGCAGTACGCCAGGCCGCGCACGACCTATGGCCGGTCGAGCAAGCTGATGGCGCTGTACAGGTACCTGCGCAAGAAGGAAGGTCCCGGTACCTCGCCGATCGCCGAGTCCGGCGGCTTCATCCGCACCCGCGACGGCCTCGCCGCGCCCGATGTCCAGTACCACTTCCTGCCGGTGCTGGTGATCGACCACGGCCGCACCCAGGTGCGCAAGGACGGCTACAGCCTGCACGCCTGCGTGCTGCGGCCGGAGAGCAAGGGCACCATCCGGCTGGCCAGCAAGGACCCCAACGCGCACCCGCTGATCGACGCCAACTACCTCGCCGAGCGCCGCGACCTCGACACGCTGATCGAGGGCGTCAAGAAGGGCCGCGACATCCTCGCCCAGGCCGGCCTCGATCCCTACCGCGGCGCCGAGTTCGAACCCGGTCCGGCGGCCAGGACCGACGCCGAGATCGAGGCGTGGATCCGCGCCAAGGCCGAGACGATCTACCACCCGGTCGGGACCTGCAAGATGGGTCCGGACAACGACCCGATGGCGGTGGTCGACAACCAGTGCCGGGTGCGCGGCCTCAAGGGGCTGCGCGTGGTCGATGCCTCGGTGATGCCGACGCTGGTCGGCGGCAACACCAACGCGCCGACCATCATGATCGCCGAGCGCGTCGCCGCCTTCATGCAGGCGGCGGCCTAGCACGACACGCCGGCGTCAGACCCGCTTCTCGACGACCACGAACCAGGTCTTGCCCGCGAACGGCACCAGTCGGCCGCGCGAGTCGACCGGGTAGAGGCTCATCGTGACCGAATCCTTGACGTTGCCGCCGACCGCGTGGACGTAGCCGCCGCGCACGTCGGTGACGATGTCGCAATGGTTGGCGCCGCTGTCGAGCCGGCGCCTGGCGGTGCGCGAATCGGCGTGGCGCCAGGTCGGACCGGACGAGCCGGTGCAGACGAGGTCGCCGGCCCGCGGCGAGTACTCGTTCGGGGCATGCAGCACGAACGGCGGGCGGCCGCCCTTCTGCTCGCGGTCGTAGAGCGCCGCGAGGTAGGCGCCGTGGCGGCCGTCGCGCGGGAACTCCTGGGCGCTGATGCCGGAATGGGCCATCGTCCAGGCGACGAACGCGCCCGACCACGGCTTCGACGAGCGGCCGTTCCACGACGGGTGGCCACAACTGCCCCAGTAGTCGCCGATCTTGCTCGACAGCGGTTCGCTGCGCTCGCTGACCCCGGCGCGGTTGACGTAGCCGTTGGCGCGGCCACCGTAGACCACGGTCGAGCGGCCGAAGTGCGTCCACTCGTTCCAGGCGGTGCGGGCGACCCGGTCGGACGGCGGCCGGTCGGCGTAGCCGCTACCGCCCGAGCCGCTGCCACAGCCGCTCAGCAGCGTCGGCAACACGAGGCCGAGCAACAGCAGCGCGGGCAGCCACGCCGGCAGCGACGGCGGGACGGCACGGGCACGAAGATCGACGAAGGGGATGCCGATATTCATGTGGCACTTGCAGAATATTGATTAAATAATTGTTCTAATTTGTCTTTCTTTTATCACAGGTCCCGAATGTTGTCATCGTCAGCGAGTGCCGGGGCAACCCTGGCCGAGATCCGGGCCATGGAGGAGCGCGCCTTCCGTGGCTGGCCGGCCCTGGAAAGTCGCGACGATGCCGGCTGGCGCCTGCGCCTCTCTGGTGGCTACACGAAAAGATCCAATTCCATCAATGCCCTAGGGCCTGATGCTGCAGTCGATCCTGAGACCGTGTCACGGCTCGAGACCGCCTACCGGGAGCGCGGCCTGCCGCCGGTCTGGCGGCTCAGCCCGCTCGCCCCGCCGGCCATCGCCGACCGCCTGGCCGGCTACCGCACCATCGAGCGCAGCCTGGTGCAGGTGTGCCCGCTGCCGGCCGACGCCACGCCCCACCCCGAGGTCGCCATCCTGCCGGTCCCCTCCGCCGCCTGGCGCGACGCCTTCGCCCGGCACAGCCCGGTCAGGCCGGAGCATCGCGAGGTCATGGCGCGCATGCTCGCCAGGATCGCCGCGCCGGCCGGCTTCGCCTTCGTCGAGGAGGCCGGGCAGCCGATGGCCATGGCGATCGGCGCGGTCGACGGTGCGTGGATGGGCCTGTTCGACGTGCTGGTGATGCCGGCCGCGCGCCGGCGCGGGCTGGCCCGCAAGGTGACCGAAAGCCTGTACGCCTGGGCGCGGGACCACGGCGCGACCTCGGCCTGGCTGCAGGTCGTGGCGACCAACGAGGCCGCCCTGCCGCTGTACGCCGCCCAGGGATTCCGTCCGCTCTACGCCTACGAGTACCGCGTCCCGGCCTGAGCGCCGCTTGACCCTGCGGCGGCGGCTCCTTGATATAGGTGGTACCAGGGAGGAATTACAAAATGCCGTCGTTTCCGTGGGAAAAGAGCTATCCGCCGGGCGTGAAGTGGGAGCTCGACATTCCCAAGAAGCCCCTCCACCACCTGTTCGAGGAGTCGTGCGCGCAGTTCGGCGACCGGCCGTTCACCGACTTCCTCGACAAGGTCATGACCTTCCGTGACTACAAGGAAGCCTCCGACCGCGCCGCCGCCGGCTTCCAGAAGCTGGGCGTGAAGCCCGGCGTCAACGTCGGCCTCTACCTGCCCAACACGCCGCACTACATCATCGCCTTCTTCGGCATCCTGAAGGCCGGCGGCAAGGTCGTGAACTACAGCCCGCTCGACGCCGCCCGCGAGCTCGAGTTCAAGATCGGCGATTCCGAGACCGACATCCTCGTCACCCTCGACGTCGCGGCGCTGTACCCGAAGATGGCGGCGATGCGCGGCAAGACCCGGCTCAAGAAGCTGGTCGTCGGCTCGGTCGCCGACTACCTGCCGTGGCCCAAGAACTGGCTCTACCCGCTCGTGAAGAAGAAGGAGCTGTCGGCGTGGCCGCGCGACGACTGGCACATGTCGTTCAAGGACCTGCTGGCCAACGACGGCAAGTACCAGTCCTATCCCGTGGGCGAGAACCTGTGGGACGAGGTCGCGATCCTGCAGTACACCGGCGGCACCACCGGCCTGCCCAAGGCGGCGATGCTGACCCACGGTTGCGTCGCCGCGGCGATGGCGCAGGGCCAGGCCTGGACCGTGCCCTACACCACGCCCGGCACCGAGAAGGTCGTGTGCGTGCTGCCGCTGTTCCACATCTACGCGCTGTCGGGAATCATGCTGGGCGCGGTCCGCAACGGCAACCAGCTCATCCTCTACCCGCGGCCCGACATCGACATGATCGTGGCCGACCTCGGGAAGAAGAAGCCGACCTTCCTGCCCGGCGTGCCGACGCTCTACACCGCGATCAACAAGCACCCCAAGGCGCAGGGACTCGACCTGTCGTCGCTGAAGATCTGCATGTCCGGCGGCGCGCCGCTGCCGGTCGAGGTCCAGCAGGCGTTCGAGAAGCTGACCGGCGCGACCCTGATCGAGGGCTACGGCCTGACCGAGACCTCGCCGACCGGCGCGATCTGCCCGGTCGACAAGAGCGTGCGCCGGGTCGGCTCGTGCGGCGTGCCGATGCCCGGCACGATCATCGAGATCCGCGACATGGAGCACCCCGACAAGGCGCTGCCGCCGGGCAAGGAGCATGTCGGCGAGGTCTGCATCATCGGACCGCAGGTCATGAAGGGCTACTGGAAGAAGCCGGAGGAGACCGACAAGGTCCTGTTCAGCTATCCCGGCAGCAACTGGAAGGGCCTGCGCACCGGCGACATGGGCTACATGGACGCCGACGGCTGGCTCTACCTCGTCGACCGCTCCAAGGACCTGATCATCTCGTCGGGCTACAACGTCTACCCGCGCATGATCGAGGAAGCGGTCTACGAGCACCCGGCTGTCGACGAGTGCATCGTGATCGGCATCCCCGATCCCTACCGCCAGGAAGCGCCCAAGGTCTTCGTCAAGCTGAAGCCCGGCATGTCGCTCACCTTCGAGGAGCTGAAGAAGCACCTCGACGGCAAGATCGGCAAGCACGAGATGCCGGTCGCCCTCGAGGTCCGGGCCGAGTTGCCCAAGACCCCGGTCGGCAAGCTGTCGAAGAAGGAACTGAAGGAAGAGGAGCGCGCCAAGGCCCAGGCCAAGGCGGCGTGACGATGGCGGCAGCGGCATGAACCGCCGCTCCCTCCTTCTCGGCCTTCCCGCGGTCGCTCTCGGCGGCTGCTTCGACGAGCCGTGCGAGGAACGCAACCCGCAGCAGAAGGCGTTCCTCGACGGGCTGCGCGCGCTGGCCAGGCCGGCGCTGGCCTCGGGCAACCCGCTGCAGATCGAGGAGGCGGCGCGCCAGAGCGTGGCGCTGGCCGACGGGGTCGGCGCCTTCGCCGGCTGGTGCGGCACGGTCACCAGGATCGAGGGCGCGGGCCAGAAAGTGGCGCTGACCGTCGATGTCGGCCGCCAGGTCTCGCTCTACGCCTTCAACGACTGGGCACTGGCCTTCGCGGGGTCGGTGCTCGACCTTTTTTCATCGCGCAGCGGCTCGGCGCCGCCGCCCGGGCTTTCCGACGGCGCCCTCGCGGCGCTAAAAGCCCTGCGGCTCGGCGAGCGCGTGGCGCTGTCGGGCCGGCTCGGCCAGATCGCCGGCTCCGGCCTGCCCGACTGGTCGCGCCTGTTCGGCAAGAGCGAGGCCGAGCATCGCCAGTTCCTCCAGGCGCCGCGCTTCGTCGCCCGCATCGAGGCGCTGGCGCCCGAGAAGAAGAAGTAGAAAGGACCCGACGTGCCGTCGTTCAGCTACGATTTCCCCTACGCCAGCCGCAAGCTGCCGGTCTTCGCCGGCAACGTGGTCGCGACCTCGCAACACCTCGCGGCGACGGCCGGCCTGCGGATGCTGGCGCGCGGCGGCAACGCGGTCGACGCGGCGATCGCCACCGCGATCGCCATCACCGTGGTCGAGCCGACCATGAACGGCATCGGCGCCGACGCCTTCTGCATCCTGTGGGACGGCCAGAAGCTGGTCGGCCTCAATGCCTCGGGCCACTCGCCGGCACTGATGACCCCCGACAAGTACGCCGGCCAGGCCGCCATGCCGGGCGTCGGCTGGGGCAGCGTCACCACGCCGGGCGCGGTGTCGCTGTGGATGGAGCTGCACAAGCGCTACGGCAAGCTGCCCTTCGCCGACCTGTTCGAGCCGGGCATCCGCTTCGCCCACGACGGCTTTCGCGTCTCCTACATGGTGGCGCGCCAGTGGGAGCGCGCGATCGACCGCCTCAAGGGCCAGGAGAGCTGGGTCAAGGCGTTCCTGCCCAACGGCCGCGCCCCGCGGCCGGGCGAGATCTGGAAGTTCCCCGACCAGGCGCGGACGCTCAGGCTGATCGCCGAGACCAAGGGCGAGGCCTTCTACCGCGGCGAGCTGGCCGAGGCGATGGACAGGTACTCGAAGGAGACCGGCGGCTTCCTGCGCAAGGAAGACCTCGCCGCGCACAAGCCCGACTGGGTCGACCCGATCGGTCTGACCTACCGCGGCACGACGCTGCACGAGATCCCGCCGTCGGGCCAGGGCATCGCCGCCTGCATGGCGCTGGGCATCCTCGAGAACTTCGAGCTGGCCGGCCTCGACAACGACGGGCCGGAGGTGGCGCACCTGCGCATCGAGGCGATGAAGCTTGCCTTCGCCGATATCTGGCGCTACGTCGCCGACCCGCGCTTCATGGAAGTGACGCCGGCGCAGATGCTCGACAAGCACTACCTCAAGAGCCGCGCCAAGCTGATCGACCCGAAGAAGGCGCAGGACTTCGGCCCCGGCACGCCGAAGGACGGCGGCACGATCTACCTCGGCACCGCCGACGAGTCGGGCATGATGGTGTCGCTGATCCAGTCGAACTACACCGGCTTCGGCTCGGGCATCGTGCCGCCGGGCACCGGCATCGCGCTCCAGAACCGCGCCACCGGCTTCGTCACGAAGAAGGGCCATCCCAACGAGGTCGGCCCGGGCAAGCGGCCGTTCCACACCATCATCCCCGCCTTCATCACCAAGGACGGCCGCCCGGTCGCGACCTTCGGCCTGATGGGCGGCGCGATGCAGCCGCAGGGCCACATGCAGGTGTTCTCGCGCATCGTCGACTACGGCCAGAACCCGCAGGCGGCGATCGACGGCCCGCGCTGGCGCGTGCACGAGAGCGACGGCACGGTCTGGACCGAGGAGTCGATGCCGGCCGACACCGCCAACGGCCTCGAGGCACGCGGCCACAGGCTCACCAAGACGAAGTGGCCGAGCTTCGACTTCGGCTCCAGCCAGATCATCTGGCGCTACCCCGAGGGCGGCCCCTACCTCGGCGCCTCCGAGAGCCGCCGCGACGGCGCCGCGGTCGGGTTCTAGTCCCGACCGAAGCCGAGCGCAGCGAGGCGAAGCGGAGGGATCTTTCCTCAGCGCGCCTTGCGCAGCATCGGCGTGAACAGCGGCGAGTTCCCGAACTGGATCTCGCCGAGCGGTTCGAAGCCGTGGCGCCGGTACAGCGAGATGTTCCGCGGGTTCGACGATTCGAGGTAGGCCGGCACGCCGTCGCGGTCGCTGAGCGCGGTGGCGTGGCGCAGCAGCGCGCCGCCCAGCCCCTCGCCCTGCCGCGCCGGGTCGATGCCGATCAGCGGCAGGTACCAGTGCGGCTCCCTGGGATGGAAGCTCTCCATCGCCTGCATGACCTTCGGCCCGTCGGCGGCGGTCTGCTCATGCGCGGTTTCCATCATCAGCGTCATGATCGCGGCGTCGTCCGGGCGGGCGCCCGGCGGCAGCCACAGCGCCGCCGCCGCGAAGCCGATCCGGTGCGCCGTGCCGCGCGCGAACGCCGCCCCGCCGAACGCCACCGCGAAGCGCGGGAACGCCGCGAGGAACGCCTTCGGCTCCGGCCAACTCCAGCGGGTCGCCGGGTCGGTCGCGAAGGCCAGGGTCAGGGTGGCGACGACGGCGTCCTGTTCGGCGGCCGTCGCGCTTTCGACGAGGGGAGCGGTCATGCCGGCAGCATTGCCGACCGCGCCGCAGGCCACAAGGTCAGCGCCCGTCCCACCGGCTGCCGGGGAAGCGCGGCAGGCCATCGTCCAGCGTCACCCACGACAGGCGCGAGCGGACGTAGACGTGGTCCTGCGGCGGTGCCTGCTCGGGATCGTCCAGCGAGCAGGTGGTGACGTCGACTTCGTCGGACTCGTCCGAGGCTTCGAATGTGAGTGGCGTACCGCACGCGGGGCAGAAGCTGCGCCGGCCGTGCGCCGACGACGCGAGGCGCGACGGCGTGCCCTGCAGCCAGCGGAACGCCGCCCGCGGCACCACGGTCCACGCCACCACCGGCGCGCCGCTGGTGCGCCGGCAGGTCGTGCAATGGCAATCGGTGGCCCGCAGCGGCCGGCCATCGATCTCGTAGCGCACGGCGCCGCAGAAGCATCCCCCTCGCAGCATGTCCTTTCTCCCTTTGGGCGGACTTCAACGGCTGGGCGGCGGTGAAGATGCACCATCGGCTTCCTCCCCACGCCGCAGCGTGGGGAGGTGTCGCCGTCTTCGGCGACGGAGGGGTCGGAGGCTCAAGCCCTCAAGCCCATGACCCCTCCGTCCGCTTCGCGGACACCTCCCCGCGCTCGCGCGCAGGGAGGAAGAATCTCAACGGCCGCAATAAGCCTCGACGCGGTAGCCGTCGGGATCGACCGCGAACGCGGCGTAGTAGGTCGGGCCGTAGTCGGGCCGCAGGCCGGGCTTGCCGTTGTCCTTGCCGCCGGCCTTCAGCGCGGCGGCGTAAAAGGCATCGACCGCGGCGCGGTCCGGGGCGACGAAGCAGAAATGCAGGCCCGAGGCCGGGTCGGGCTTCACCGGGCTCTTCGTCGTGCCCAGCCACAGGCCGACCGAACCGGCGCCGTAGCCGGCCGACTCCGCGCCGTCGCTCAGCCGGGTGTAGCCCAGCGGCTTCAGCGCCGCGTCGTAGAACTTCTTCGCCCGCGCCATGTCGGCGACGCCGATCGAGACATGATCGAACATGAACGTTTCCTCTCTGACGTGTTAACCGGTTATGTGGTTACGTCTGGCAGCGCGGCTTGTCAACCGGTCGACCGGTTAGTAAGCGGGAGGACGATGAGCGGTTCCGCCCTCTGCCTTGACTTCGTCAACACGCGCTACTGGCGCGGCCAGCCGCAGCCCACCGAGACGCTGAACGGTCCCGACGACCTCGCCGCGTGGACCGCCTCCACCCTCGGCCGCGACGGCAGGCCGTTGCCGAGGCGCGAGTTCGAGCGCGCGGTCGAGGCGCGCGAGGCGATCTGGCGGGTGTTCGATGCAACCACGCGCGGCAAGGCGCCGGCCGCGGCCGACCTCGCGGCGCTCAACGGGCTCCTGGCCGAAACACCGCCGCGCGCCACGCTGCACCGCGACCGCGCCGGCTACGCCTGGGATGTCGACCCCAGGGCCGGCACCGCGCTCGCTCTATTGGCGCCGGTGCTGTGGTCGGCCGGCGACCTGCTGACCGGCGGCGGCCTCGACCGGGTGCGGCGCTGCGCCAACCCGGAGTGCGGCTGGCTGTTCGTCGACGACAGCCGCGCCGGCAAGCGCCGCTGGTGCTCGATGCAGAGCTGCGGCAACCGCGCCAAGGCGCGGCGGCACTACCACCGCAGCAAGGAAGCCTGAGGGCCGGCGCCAACGAAAAAAGGGCGCCTCGCGGCGCCCTTTCCGTGTCGAATGCCGAGCCGCGCGTCAGCGCAGGATGCTCTGCAGCTTCATGGCGACGCCCATGTCGCCCTCGATCTTGAGCTTGCCGGTCATGAACGCGGTCATGCCGTCGAGCTGGCCGCCGATCAGGGCGGCGAAGTCGGCGAAGTCCATCTTCAGGGTGCAGTCGGCGGCCTTGTCGTCATTGCTGACGGCCGGCGGGTTGGCATTGCCGTCGATGTAGACGACGCCCTGGTCGGTGGCGAACTTGACGGTGCTGCCGAAGGACGACTTCTTCGCCGCGCCTTCCTTCATTTTCGTGGTGATATCGGCCAAGGTCGTCATGTCAGGGTTCCTCCGAAAAGCGGTTGCCCCGGGCTTACTTGACCTTTACGTAAACGTCAACTACAGGCCGATGAACGGCCGTTCAGGCGGAGGAAACATGTCGTATCGCTCGGTCTTCAGGCCAGGGCTGTTCGAGGGCCAGACCGTCGTCGTGACCGGCGGCGGCAGCGGCATCGGCCGATGCACCGCGCACGAACTGGCGGCGCTGGGCGCCCGCGTCGTCATCACCGGCCGCAAGCCCGACAAGCTCGCCACCGTGAAGGCCGAGATCGAGAAGGTCGGCGGCCAGTGCGACACCCACGCCTTCGACATCCGCGAGGAAGACCAGGTCAAGGCCGCGATCGCCGCCATCGTGAAGAGCCACGGCCGCATCGACGGGCTGTTCAACAATGCCGGCGGCCAGTTCCCCTCGCCCGCCGAATCCCTCAGCGCCAAGGGCTTCGACGTCGTCGTCCGCAACAACCTGACCGGCGGCTTCATCGTCAGCCGCGAGGTCTTCACCCAGTCGATGGCCGACCACGGCGGCTCGATCGTCAACATGGCCGCCGACTACCGCAACGGCTTCCCCGGCATGGCCCACACCGGCGCGGCCCGCGCCGGCATGGTCAACCTGTCGATGACGCTGGCGCACGAGTGGGCGTGGGCCGGCGTGCGCGTCAACGCGGTGTCGCCGGGCTGGATCGCCTCGTCCGGCATGGACACCTACACCGGCGAGTTCAAGGAACTGATCCCGACCCTGCCGCGCTACTGCCCGCTCGGCCGGCTCGCCACCGAGAGCGAGGTCTCGGCCACCGTCTGCTTCCTGTTGAGCGAGGCCGCGGGCTACATCACCGGCACCGAGATCCGGATCGACGGCGGCACGCCGCTCGGCAACCGCTCGATGCCGCTGCGCAAGCCCGAGCGCCTGACCGAGTACAACGGCTTCCACCTCGCGGTGCGCCCCAAGGTCCTCGGCGGCTGATCCCCGGATTGAATCCCATGCCCATCATCGAATCCCAGGTCGACCGCAACGGCGACGACTACCGCAGGAACCGCGAACGCATGCTCGCGGCCATCGCCGAGTTCCGCGAGGCCGAGGCCTCGGTGCAGGCGGCCACCGAGAAGGCGCGCGAGCGCTTCCGGAAGCGCAAGCAGCTGATGCCGCGCGAGCGCATCGCCCTGCTGCTCGACCGCGGCGCGCCGTTCCTCGAGCTGATGCCGCTGGCCGGCTACCGCATGCACGACGACAAGGACGGCTCGAGCGCCGGCGGCGGCTCGATCTCGGGCATCGGCTACGTCTCGGGCGTGCGCTGCATCGTCAGCGCCTCGAACAGCGCCATCAAGGGCGGCACCGTGGCCCCGTCCGGCCAGCGCAAGGGCCAGCGCGTGCAGCAGATCGTGATGGAGAACAAGCTGCCGGTCGTGAACCTGGTCGAGTCGGGCGGCGCCAACCTGCTGTACCAGGCCGAGATCTTCGTGCCCGGCGGCCGCGGCTTCGCCAACCAGGCGCGCATGTCGGCGCGCGGCATCCCCCAGGTCACCGTGGTCCACGGCTCGTCGACCGCCGGCGGCGCCTACCTGCCGGGCCTCTCCGACTACGTCATCATGGTGCGTAACCAGGCCAAGGTGTTCCTGGCCGGGCCGCCACTGCTCAAGGCCGCGACCGGCGAGATCGCGACCGACGAGGAGCTCGGCGGCGCGGAGATGCACGCCACCGTCTCTGGCGTCGCCGAGTGGATGGCCGAGAACGACGCCGACGGCATCCGCCTGGCGCGCGAGGTCATCGCCAAGTGGCACTGGAACGACCGCCTGCCGCCGAGGCCGGCGCGGGCCTTCAAGGAGCCGCTGTACGACATCGACGAGCTGTGCGGCGTCGTCCCGCCGTCGCACAAGGATCCCTACGACGTGCGCGAGGTCATCGCGCGGCTGGTCGATGGCTCGGACTTCCTCGAGTTCAAGGTGTTGTACGACCAGCAGACGATCTGCGGCTGGGCCGAGATCGAGGGCGAGCCGGTGGCCTTCATCGGCAACAACGGCCCGATCACCACCAAGGGTTCGGTCAAGGCGGCGCAGTTCATCCAGCTGTGCTGCCAGCAGGGCACGCCGATCGTCTACCTGCAGAACACCACCGGCTACATGGTCGGCACAGAGTCGGAGCGGGGCGGCATCGTCAAGCACGGCTCGAAGATGATCCAGGCGGTGGCCAACGCCACGGTGCCGCAGATCACGATCGTGATCGGCGGCAGCTTCGGCGCCGGCAACTACGGCATGTGCGGCCGCGCCTACGACCCGCGCTTCATCTTCGCCTGGCCCAACAGCCGCACCGCGGTGATGGGCGGCGAGCAGGCGGCCGGGGTCATGAAGACCGTGACCGAGCAGAAGTTCCTGCGCGAGGGCAAGCAGCCGCCCACCGAGCAGATCGACAAGATGTTCAAGGCGATCGTCGACCAGTTCGACCGCGAATCGACGGCGCTCTACGCCACGGCGCACCTGTGGGACGACGGCATCATCGACCCGCGCGACACGCGCCGCGTCCTGGCCTTCACCCTGTCGATCGCGCGCGAATCGATGGTCCGGCCGCTCAATCCCATCACCTTCGGTGTCGCGAGGATGTAGACCCATGAAGTTCACCCCCGAGCACGAGGCCCTGCGCCAGACCTGGAAGACCCTGATCGACCGCGAGATCAACCCGCACGTCGACGAGTGGGAGAAGGACGGCATCTTCCCGGCGCACGAGCTGTTCAAGAAGATGGGCAATGCCGGCCTGCTGGGCGTCGACAAGCCGGTCGAGTACGGCGGCTCCGGCCTCGACTTCTCCTACGCCATGATCTGCTCGGAATCGCTGGGGCTGGTGAACGGCGGCTCGATCCCGATGGCGACCGGCGTGCAGATCTCGATGGCGACCCCGGCGCTCGCCCGCTACGGCAGCGACGAGCTGCGCCGCGAGTTCCTGGCGCCCTCGATCTCGGGCGACTACGTCGCCTGCCTCGGTGTCTCGGAGACCGGCGCGGGGTCCGACGTCGCCTCGATCAAGACCACCGCCCGCCGGGTCGGCGGCGACTGGGTGATCAACGGCGGCAAGATGTGGACGACCAACGGCGCCCAGGCCGACTGGATGTGCCTGCTCGCCAACACCGGCGACGGCCAGGCCCACAAGAACAAGTCGCTGATCGTGGTGCCGATGAAGACCAGGGGCATCGAGATCGTGAAGAAGCTCGACAAGCTCGGCATGCGCGCCTCGGACACCGTCCAGACCTTCTTCGACGAGGTCAGGGTGCCGGTGCGCTACACGATCGGCGAGCCCGGCTCGGGCTTCATCTACCAGATGCAGCAGTTCCAGGAGGAGCGGCTGTGGGCCGGCGCCGGCACGCTGATGGGCTGCGACCGCATCATCAACGCCACCATCGAGTACACGCGCGAGCGCAAGGTGTTCGGGCGGCCGCTGCTCGACAACCAGGTCGTCCACTTCCGCCTGGCCGAGCTCAAGAGCGAGGTCGAGGCGCTGCGCTCGCTGGTCTGGCGCGCCTGCGAGGAATACCTCGCCGGCAAGGACGTCACGATGCTGGCCTCGATGGGCAAGCTCAAGGCCGGCCGGCTGCGCCGCGAGGTTTCCGACGCCTGCCTGCAGTACTGGGGCGGCGCCGGCTACCTGTGGGACAACCCGGTCGCCCGCTCCTACCGCGACGGCCGCCTCGGCTCGATCGGCGGCGGCGCCGACGAGGTCATGCTGCAGATCATCTCCAAGCTGATGGGCACCCTGCCCCGGCTGGGGAATCGATGATGCCTCCGTGGCGCGCTCGCGCCTTCTTCTCCCCATGCGCCAGCATGGGGAGGTGTCGCCGCGAAGCGGTGACGGAGGGGTCAAGCCTCATGACGCGTGACCCCTCCGTCCGCTGCGCGGACACCTCCCCGCGCTCGCGCGCAGGGAGGAAAAGCACCGACGCCCGTTCCCTCTTCCGCTCTCCCTAGGAGCCAACCGTGCAATTCACCGCCGAACACGCCGAGATCCGCCGCACCCTGCGCGCCATCATCGACAAGGACATCAACCCGCACGTCGACAAGTGGGAGGAGGACGGCATCTTCCCGGCCCACGAGGTCTTCAAGAAGCTCGGCGACGCCGGGCTGCTGGGCATCAACAAGCCGGTCGAGTACGGCGGCATGGGCCTCGACTACTCCTACGCCATGGTGATGGCCGAGGAGCTCGGCGCCATCAACTGCGGCTCGGTGCCGATGGCGATCGGCGTGCAGACCGACATGGCGACGCCGGCGTTGGCGCGCTACGGCAGCGACGAGCTGCGCCGCGAGTTCCTGGCACCCTCGATCGCCGGCGACTTCGTCGCCTGCCTCGGCGTCTCCGAGGTCGGCGCCGGCTCCGACGTCGCCTCGCTCAAGACCACCGCGAAGAAGGTCGGCGGCGACTGGGTCATCAACGGCGGCAAGATGTGGACGACCAACGGCACCCAGGCCGACTGGATGTGCCTGCTCGCCAACACCGGCGAGGGTCCGGTGCACAAGAACAAGTCGCTGATCGTCGTGCCGATGAAGACCAAGGGCGTGCAGGCCGTGAAGAAGCTCGACAAGCTCGGCATGCGCAGCTCCGACACCGCCCAGATCTTCCTCGACGAGGTCCGGGTGCCGGTGCGCCACACCATCGGCCAGGAAGGCATGGGCTTCGTCTACCAGATGCAGCAGTTCCAGGAGGAACGGCTGTGGGGCGCGATCTCGGCGGTGGTCGGCATGGAGCGGCTGATCGCCCAGACGGTCGAGTACACGCGCGAGCGCAAGGTGTTCGGCCGGCCGCTGCTCGACAACCAGGTGATCCACTTCAAGCTGGCCGAGCTCAGCACCGAGGTCGAGCTGGTGCGCTCGCTCTGCTACCGCGCCTGCGAGGAGTACCTCGAGGGCAAGGACGTGGTGATGCTGGCCTCGATGGCCAAGCTCAAGGCCGGCCGCATGGTCCGCCAGGTCACCGACGGCTGCCTGCAGTACTGGGGCGGCGCCGGCTACCTGTGGGAGTCTCCGACCGCCCGCGCCTTCCGCGATTCGCGCCTCGCCTCGATCGGCGGCGGCGCCGACGAGGTCATGCTGCAGATCATCTCCAAGCTGATGGGCACCCTGCCCCGGCTCGACAACCGCTGACCGCCCGGGAGCCCGCCATGGCCGATTTCGCCTCCTCCTACGAGACGCTGCTGCTGCGGCGCGAGCGGTCTCGGCTGCACGTCACGCTGAACCGCCCGGAGGTCAAGAACGCGCTCAACCCGACGCTGATCGGCGAGCTGCGCGAGGTCTTCTCGATCCTGCGCGAGCGCCGCGACATCAAGGCGGTGATCCTGCGCGGGGCCGGCGGCACCTTCTGCGCCGGCGCCGACCTCAAGAACATGGAGAAGAGCTTCGGCGAGCCGCCGGTGCCCGGCCAGCGCGACCCGATCGCGCTCAACAACCGCGAGTTCGGCACCTTCCTCGAGATGGTGAACACCGCGCCGCAGGTCGTCGTCGCCGCTGTCGAGGGCTACGCCATCGCCGGCGGCTTCGGCATCCTGTGCGTCTCGGACGTCGCGATCTGCACCGAGGACGCGGGCTTCGCGATGAGCGAGACCGCGATCGGCATCGTGCCGGCCCAGATCGCACCGTTCGTCGCCGCCCGCATCGGCGTGCCGCAGACCCGCCACCTCGCGCTCACCGCCGCCCGGTTCAAGGGTCCGGAGGCGCTGCGGCTGGGCATCGTCCACTACCTCGCGAAGGACACCGCCGGCCTCGACGCCAAGCTGGAAGAGGTGCTGAAGCAGGTCGACCGCTGCGCCCCGCTGGCCAACGCGCTGACCAAGGCCGTCGTGATGAAGGTCGGCAGCGAGCCGCTGTCGGCGGTGCTCGACTTCGCCGCCGACCGCTTCGCCGAGGCGCGGCGCAGCCCCGAGGCGGCCGAGGGCCTGCGCGCCTTCGCCGAGAAGCGGCCGCCGAAGTGGGCGACCGAGTGATGGCCTTCTCCAAGGTCCTGGTCGCCAACCGCGGCGAGATCGCGTGGCGCGTGATGCGCACGGCGCAGGCGCTGGGCTACCGCACGGTCGCGGTCTACTCCGACGCCGACCGCGACGCGCCGCACGTCGCCTTCGCCGACGAGGCGGTGCGGATCGGCCCGCCGCCGGTCGGCGAGAGCTACCTCGACGTCGAGCGCGTGCTCGCGGCGGCGAAGAGCTCGGGCGCCGACGCCGTCCATCCCGGGTACGGCTTCCTGTCCGAGAACGAGGCCTTCGCCAGCGCCTGCGAGGCCGCCGGGCTGGTGTTCATCGGCCCGCCGCCGGCGGCGATCGCGGCGATGGGCAACAAGGCGGCGGCCAAGCGGCGCATGATCGAGGCCGGCGTGCCGTGCGTGCCGGGCTACCAGGGCGCCGACCAGTCCGACGCTACGCTGGAGGCGGAAGCGCTGAAGATCGGCCTGCCGGTGATGGTCAAGGCCGCGGCCGGCGGCGGCGGGCGCGGCATGCGCCTGGTGACCGAGGCTGCCGACCTGGTCGAGGCGATCCGCACCGCCCGCACCGAGGCCGAGAGCGCCTTCGGCTCGGGCGAACTGATCCTCGAGAAGGCGGTGGTCGATGCCCGCCACGTCGAGATCCAGGTCTTCGCCGACGCCCACGGCAACGTCATCCACCTCGGCGAGCGCGACTGCTCGGTGCAGCGCCGCCACCAGAAGGTGGTCGAGGAAGCGCCTTCGCCGGCCGTCGATGCCGGCCTGCGCACGCGCATGGGCGCGGCCGCCGTCGCGGCGGCCAGGGCGATCGGCTACCGCGGCGCCGGCACCATCGAGTTCCTGCTGGGCGGCGACGGCGCGTTCTACTTCCTCGAGATGAACACCCGCCTCCAGGTCGAGCACCCGGTGACCGAGGCGATCACCGGCCAGGACCTGGTGGCGTGGCAGCTCAAGGTCGCGTCCGGCGAGCCGTTGCCGCTGACGCAGGACCAGGTCGCGTTCTCCGGCCATGCCATCGAGGTCCGGCTCTACGCCGAGGACGCCTATGCCGGCTTCCTGCCGCAGACCGGCCGGATCGACGTCTGGCGCCCGGCCACCGGCGCCGGCGTGCGCATCGATCACGGCATGAAGGACGGGTTGGCGATCTCGCCGTTCTACGACCCGATGATCGCCAAGGTGATCGCGCACGGCGCGACCCGCGAGGAAGCCCGCGCCCGCCTGGTGCTGGCGCTGCGCGAGACCGTGGTGCTGGGGCCGATCACCAACCGGCACTTTCTCATCCGGCTGCTCGGGCACCCGGCCTTCGCCGCCGGCGAGGCGACGACGGCCTTCCTCGGCCAGCACGCCTTCCCCGGCCCGGCGATCTCCGACGCCCATTGGCAGGCCGCCGCGGTGCTGCTGTGGCGGCACGCGGCCGGGCGCTGGCCGGCGCCGCTGCGCGGCTGGCGCAATTCCAACCCCGAGCCGACGCCGATCCGGCTGGCGGCGGGCGGCCAGGAGCGGCTGCTGCTGGTCACCGGCGACGAGACGCTGCCGGCCGGCCTCCGCCACCACGTCGACGGCGACGACATCGTGGTCGACCTCGACGCCTTCACCGTGCGCTTCACCGACCGCACCTGGGCGCCGCCGGCCACGGCGGCGGCGGGCAGCGACGGCACGCTGCGTGCGCCGATGGACGGCCGCATCGTCGCCATCAAGGTGGCGGCGGGCGACAGCGTGGTGCGCGGCCAGACGCTGGTCGTGCTCGAGGCGATGAAGATCCAGCACCAGCTCAAGGCCGGCGTCGATGCCCGCATCGAGACGGTGGCGGTGAGCGAGGGCCAGCAGGTCTCGAACCGAACCGTGCTCGTGACCATGGCCGCGACCGCCGATGCCGCTGCATCTTGAGGGCATCGGCCATCGCTACGGCACGGTCGAGGCGCTGACCGGCATCGACCTCGACATCGCCGACGGCGAGACCGTGGCGCTGATCGGCCCGTCGGGCTGCGGCAAGTCCACGCTGCTGGGCATCGCCGGCGGCCTGCTGCAGCCGACGGCGGGCCGCGTCACCGTCTCGGGCGACCCACCGGCCGGCTCTCTCAATCCCTTCACCTACGTCTTCCAGGACTTCGCCTTGCTGCCGTGGCGCAGCGTCGCCGACAACGTCGGCCTGCCGCTCGAGCACCGGCCGCTGTCGGCCGCCGAGCGTGCCGAGCGCATCGACGCGGCGCTGGCGATGACCGGCCTCTCCGAGTTCGCCGCCGCCTACCCGAAGCAGCTGTCGGGCGGCATGCGCCAGCGCGTCGGCATCGCCCGCGCCGTGGTGGTGCGGCCGGCGGTGCTGCTGCTCGACGAGCCGCTGTCGGCGCTCGACGCCCAGACCCGCGAGCTCCTGATGGAGGACCTGCTGGCGATCTGGGCCAGGGAGCCCTGCACGCGCGTGTACGTGACCCACAACCTCGAGGAAGCGGCGCGGCTGGCCGACCGGGTGGTGGTGCTGTCGCGGCGGCCCGGCCGCGTCCGCGACGTGCTCGCGATCGAGGTGCCGGTGGCCGAGCGCGGCGCGCCGCGCCATGCCGGCCTGCTGCGCGCGGTCCACGACCGGCTGTGGTCGATGATCCGCGACGAGGTCGTCAGCGCCGACCGCGAGGTCCGGCATGCCTGAGCGGATGCCGGACCGGATATCCGAGCGCCGGCCGGTCCCGTTCCGCGGCGGCGGCTTCGATCCCAGGCCGCGGCGACTGCTGCCGTGGATCGTGTTCGCGGTGCTGATCGCGGCCTGGCAGGCGGCGTCGAGCGCCGGCTGGCTGCCGGCGCTGTTCATGCCCAGCCCGGCCACCGTGGTCCGGGCGCTGGGCGAGCTGTGGCTGAACGGCACGCTGGTCGAGCACGTCGCGGCGTCGCTGCAGCGCATCGTGCCGGGCTGGATCATCGGCACCGCCGCCGGGCTGGCGATCGGGCTGGCCATGGGCATCTTCTCGGCCGCCCGTGCCGCCGGCCTGCCGATCGTGTCGGCGCTGTTCCCGATCCCCAAGATCGCGCTGCTGCCGCTGCTGATCCTGTGGTTCGGCATCGGCGAGCCGTCGAAGGTCGCGACCATCGCGCTGGGCGTCTTCTTCCCGACCGCGATCGCGGCCTACACCGCCTGCGACGCGGTCCCGCGCAACCTCGTGCGCATGGCGCAGAGCTTCGGCGTGCCGCCGCGCGCCATCGTCGCCAAGATCCTGCTGCCGGGCGCCATGCCCGGCATCCTCGCCGGCTTCCGCATCTCCGCCTCGGTGGCGCTGCTGCTGGTGGTTGCCGCCGAGATGATCGGCGCGCAGTCGGGCATCGGCGCCTTCGTGCTGACCGCCGGCAACCTGATGCAGACCGACCAGCTGCTGGCCGGCGTGGTCATGCTGTCGGTGCTGGGCCTGCTGATCTCGTGGGCGCTCGGCACCATCGAGCGCGTCGTCCTGCGCTGGCGCTAGCCGGCGTCGGCGACCGGCGGCACCGGGCACGGCGGCAACAGCTTCTCGATCGCCTTGGCGACCGACAGCAGCCGCGCCTCGCCCCAGCGCCTGCCGACGAGCTGCAGGCCGATCGGCAGGCCGCCGCGGGAGAAGCCGCAGGGCAACACGATCGACGGCTGGCCGGTCAGGTTGGCGAGGAAGTTGTAGGCGGTGCCGGCGAAGAAGTACGGGTAAGGCTTGCCGTCGATCACCAAGGGCGCGCTCTGCTTCTGCTGCACGAAGGCGGCGTCGGGCATCACCGGCATCAGGATCGCGTCGTGCGCGTCGAGCAGCGCCTCGACTCGCCGCAGCGCCTCGTCGCGGCGCTCGAGCACGGCGAAGAACTGCGCCAGGTCGAGCCGTGCCGTCCGCACCGTCGACAGGTACGACGGGTCCTGCGACTCGCGCGGCGTGAAGTAGCGCTCGCGCTCGGCGACCGTCTGCAGCGCCCGCACCTGGTACTGGAACAGGTCGGACCAGTCGTCCCACGCCTGCCGCCAGTCGAACCCTTCCGGCATCGCCCGCTTCACCCGCGCGCCGGCCTTCGTCAGCAACCGGACCGTCTGCTGCACCACGGCCTGGGTGTCGGCCGAGGACTCGACCAGCGGGTTGGTGGCGATCACGGCGATGCGCAGGTCGGCCGGCTTCGCCGCCGGCGCCGGTCCGATCGGCACCGGCGCGGCCTCGGCCTCGTGGCCGTCGGGCCCGGCGACCAGGCGCAGCGCCAGCTCGAGGTCCTCGACCGAGCGCGCGAGCGGACCATAGACGCCCATCCAGCGGATGGTGCGCGGCACGCCCGGCAGCCCCGGCACGTGGCCGCGGCCCGGCACCCGCCACTCTGTCGGCTTGAGCGACAGGATGCCGTTGAAGTGGGCGGGGTTGCGCACCGAGCCGCCGATGTCGCTGCCCAGTTCGAGCGGCGACATGCGGGTGGCGACGGCGACCGCGCCGCCGCCGGTCGAGCCGCCCGGCGTGCGGCCGTGCTCCCAGGCGTTGTGGGTCGGGCCGAACAGCGGGCTGCCGGTCTGGAAGTCGGCGCACAGCTCCGGGACGTTGGTCTTGCCCAGGATCACCGCCCCGGCGGCGCGCAGCCGCGCCACCGCGCTCGCATCGCCGGTCGCGACGTTGTCCCGGAGCGGCGGGTGGCTTGAGGTCGTGCGCATGCCGCGCACGTCGAACGCCTCCTTGATGGTGATCGGCACGCCGTGCAGCGGCCCGAGCTCTCGGCCGGCGGCGCGGGCGCGGTCGGCGGCCCGGGCGGCCTTCAGCGCCCCGGCGCGATCGACCACGACCAGCGCGTTCAACGGCGCGTTCAGGCGCTCGATGCGAGCGAGATGCGCTTGCGTCGCCTCCACCGCGCTCAGGCGGCCGGCGCGAATGGCACGCGCCAGGCGCGCCGCCGTCTCAAAGCACGGTTCCATCATGCCTCCCTTGCATTCGGCGAGACTAGCCGCCCGGCAGTGCCGCCGCTATAAGCCCAAACTCTCGTAGGGGAAGACATGAATCTGGCTGGGAAGACCCTGTTCATCACCGGCGCGAGCCGCGGCATCGGGCTGGCGATCGCGCAACGCGCCGCGCGCGACGGCGCCAATGTCGCGATCGCCGCCAAGACCGTGACACCCGACCCGCGCCTGCCCGGCACGATCTTCACCGCCGCCGAGGACATCGAGAAGGCCGGCGGCAAGGCGTTGCCGCTGCCCTGCGACATCCGCGACGAGCAGAGCGTCGAGAAGTCGGTGGCCGAGACGATCGCCAGGTTCGGCGGCATCGACATCCTCGTGAACAACGCCTCGGCGATCAGCCTGACCGGCACGCTGGCGACGCCGATGAAGCGCTACGACCTGATGCACCAGATCAATGCCCGCGGTACCTACATGGTGTCGCAGAAGTGCATCCCGCACCTGCTGAAGGCGGCCAACCCGCACGTCCTCAACCTGTCGCCGCCGCTCGACTTCGCGGTCCACTGGTTCGCCAACCACGCCGCCTACACGCTCGCCAAGTACGGCATGTCGATCTACGCCTGGGCGATGGCCGACGAGTTCCGCGGCAGGATCGCCTTCAACTGCCTGTGGCCGCGCACCGCCATCGCCACGGCGGCGATCCGCAACATCCTGGCCGGCGACGAGGGCATGAAGGCCTGCCGCAAGCCCGAGATCATGGCCGACGCCGCCCACGCCATCCTGTGCCGCAAGGCCGGCGACTGCAGCGGCAACTTCTTCATCGACGACGAGGTGCTGAAGGAAGAGGGCGTCACCGACTTCGACCGCTACGCGGTCTCGCCCGGCACGCCGCTATTGCCCGACTTCTTCGTGCCGGCGCCGGGCGCACGCACCGTGGTCGGCCGGGGCTAGGCGCATGGCGACGTTCGTTCTCGTCCACGGCGCCTGCCACGGCGGCTGGTGCTGGGAGAAGGTGGTGCCGCTCCTGCAGGCGCACGGCCACAAGGCCTGCGCGCCCGACCTGCCCGGTCTCGGCGACGACCACACGCCGCCGGCCAACGTCACGCTGGCCGACAACGTCGAGAAGCTGTCCCGCCTGCTCGACAAGATGGAGGAGCCGGTGGTGCTGGTCGGCCACTCGCTGGGCGGCATCACCATCAGCCAGCTGGCCGAGGCGCGGCGGCGCAAGATCCGCGCGCTGGTCTATGTCTGCGCGCTGTTGCCGGTATCCGGCCAGACCGGCCGCGACCTCACCTCCCGGGAAAGCGACACCATGTTCCGGCTGTCGCGCCAGGTCAGCTCCGACGGTCTCACCTACACGTTCGCGCGCGACAAGGTGCCGTCGCTGTTCTACGCCGACGTCTCGCCCGAGGACCGCTACCGCGCGATGGAACGGCTGCGGCCGCAGCCGCTGGCGATCTCGACCACACCGGTGACGCTGACCGACGACCGCTTCGGCTCGGTGCCGCGCTGGTACATCGAGTGCACGCACGACAATGCCATCCGCATCAACCTGCAGCGGGCCATGGTCAAGGCCAGCCCATGCAAGGTCATCACCATGGAATGCGGGCACTCGCCGTTCTTCAGCAATCCCGAGGAACTGGTCGAGCACCTCGAGGCGATCTCGGCCCGGACCCCAGCCCGGCCCGACGCCGCCTGACGCTCGCGCCCCGGGCCCTACGCCTCGTCGAAGAAGGCGAAGGTCCGGGTCTCGATGCTCTCGCGCGGCCGCGCGTCCGCCGGCGCGGTCGGGTCCTCGAACGCCGAGTGCAGCGAGAACCGCGCCCGGCCATCACGCCGCGAGTCGAAGTTCTTGATCAGCAGCGCCTCGTCGCGCGCCAGCCGCGGGAACCAGTACCAGCGGTGGTCGCCGTTCCAGACCCCGGCATAGACCTCGCCGGTGCGGTCGGCATAGACGAGGTCGCAGGTCGCGAGGTCGCGCGGCGCGATCGTCTGCGCATCGACCAGCCCGAGCGGCGTCGTCTCGACCGGGTACGGCGAGATGTTGCGCCAGACGTTGATCTGGACGTAGCGCCGGGCCAGCCGCGCCTCGGCCTCGTCCGGCGGCAGCAGGTCGCGCACGCGCTGCGGCGCCGACTTCTCGGTGTAATCGTTGTGGACGTAGCGCACCGGCGCGCGGTGACCGCGCTCGAGCCCGCGCTCGGCGGCGCGGATGGTGTGGTCGAACACCACCACCTTCGACGCGCCGGTGACGCGCGCGACCAGCGCCTCGACCTCGGGATCGTAGATCCGGCGGACCTCGTCGCGGTCGGTGAAGTCCTTCACCGCGGTCGCGTCGCTCACCAGCTGGAAGGCCTGGCGATCGAGCGACAGCGAGCCGGCGAGCGGCCGCGCGTCGTGCACGCGCACCGTGAAGTCACGGTAGTTGCCGTCGCGACGCGGCACGCCGGTGCCCGGCGGCGGCGTGTGGTTGACCGGCCTGATGCTGAGATCCGCGAGGTAGCAGATCTTCGCCTCGAGCACGGCGGGGACAGTGGAACGATCGCTCATCCGCTCAACATAGGCCGGCCGGCACGGCCGGTTCATGAAAAGACCTCATGCACGAATTAGGCGGCGAGCTCGAGGATCTCCATCACGTCGTCCGGTCCCCGGATCGGCCGCGGGTTGTTCAGCACCGCGCGGTCGTGCATCGACTTCTCGGCGATCTCGCGGAAGCGGTCGCGGCCGACGCCGACCTCCGACAGCTTCCCGGGCAGGCCGAGCGCGCGCACCAGCCCGGCGACGAGATCGGCGGCCGGCGCCTGCGGCTGGCCGAACGCCTCGCTGACCCGCTGCTGCTGCGCCTCGTTCGCCGGCAGGTTCCAGCGCAGCACCGAGGGCAGCATCACGCAGGAGGTATGGCCGTGCGAGACGTGGCAGGCCGCGCCGAGCACGTGGCCGATGCCGTGGCTGGCGCCGACGCCGACGCCCGAGGTGCCGGCCCCGATCGACAGCCACATGCCGAACTGCAGGTCGAGGCGGACCGCGAGGTCGTCGGGCCGCGCCTTGTGCGCCGGCAGCGCGCGGGCCAGCAGCCGCAGCGCCTCGCCCGCGGTGCCGAGCACGAACGGGTGCGCCTGCGGCGAGCACAGCCGCTCGACCGCGTGGTCGACCGCCTTCAGCCCGGTCGACAGCATCAGGTCGATCGGCGTCGCCAGCGTCGCCGCCGGGTCGAGCACGATCACGCGCGGCACCACGAGGCGGTGGCCGAAGCTTTCCTTGACGCCGCGCCGCGGGTCGCTGATGCCGGCGAAGGCGTTGAACTCGGCCGCCGACAGCGTCGTCGGCACCGCGATCATGCGCACCGCGCCGGGCGGCGGCCGGATCGCCTCCGACGGCGGCGCGAAGCCGTCCTTCGGCTTGCCGGCCCGGTAGAGGTCGAGGTCGTCGACGTCGGTCGCGTCCTGCCACAGCGCGATCAGCATCACCTTGGTGGCATCGATCACCGAGCCGCCGCCCACCGCCACCACCAGGTCGGCGCCGGCGGCCCGCGCCAGCCGCGCGCCCTCGATCACGCAGGGCCGCGGCGAGTGCGCGGTGATGCCGGCATAGACGCCGGCGTAGAGCTCGCCCAGCTCGCGCACCACCTCGGCCAGCAGGGCGCTCTGCGCCACCGACTTCGAGGTCGTGACGAACACCCGGCGCGCGCCCAGCCGCTCGGCCTCCGCCCGCAGCGCCGGCCCGGCCGGCCTGCCGTAGACCACGCGCTCGATGTCCTGGTGGCCGTGAATTCCGCTCAGCATGCCGTCCTCCCGCCAAGGTCGCCCGGCAGGATGACAGAGCGGGCGGGGAATGGTCTAACCCGCCGTCCGAGCTTATCCGAGGAGTGGAACGAGATGCCGGGGGCGTTGGAAGGGCTGAAAGTCGTCGACCTGTCGCGCGTGCTGGGCGGACCCTATTGCGGCCAGATGCTGGGCGACCATGGCGCCGAGGTCATCAAGGTCGAGCCGCCGCAGGGCGACGAGACCCGCCTGTGGGGTCCCCCGTTCGACCAGGAAGGCATCTCCGCCTACTTCGCCGGCATCAACCGCAACAAGCGCACGATCGCGCTCGACCTGTCGAAGCCCGAGGGCCGCGCCGTGCTCGAGCGCCTGCTCGAGAAAGCCGACGTTCTGATCGAGAACTTCAAGACCGGCACCATGGAGAAGTGGGGCATCGGCTTCGACGCGCTGTCGAAGAAGTTCCCGCGCCTGGTCCATGCCCGCGTCTCGGGCTTCGGCGCCGACGGACCGCTGGGCGGCTTCCCGGGCTACGACGCCATGGTCCAGGCCTCGGCCGGCCTGGTCTCGGTCAACGGCTCGCCCGAGGGCGGCCCGGTGCGCATCGGCGTGCCGGTGGTCGACCTGTCGACCGGCATGAACGCCTGCATGGGCATCCTGATGGCGCTGTACGAGCGCAACCGCTCGGGCAAGGGCCAGTTCGTCGACGCCACGCTGTACGACAGCGCCGTCGCGCTGCACCAGCCGCACGCGCCCAACTACTTCATGGCCGGCCTGAAGCCCAGGCTCTACGGCAACAGCCACGGCAGCCTGGTGCCCTACTCCAACTTCCCGACCAAGGGCCGCAACATCGTGATCGGCGCCGGCAACGACGGCCAGTTCCGCAAGCTGATGCAGATGCTGGGCAAGCCCGAGCTGGCCGACGACCCGCGCTTCCGCACCAACAAGGACCGCGTCGCCCACCGCGACGAGCTGGAGGCCGAGCTGCGGGCATTGACCAGGGACCGCGACGGCGAGTCCTTCTCCAACGAGCTGATGAAGGCCGGCGTGCCGTCGGGCGCGGTGCTGGAAGTGCCGGACGTCATGGAGCACCCGCACACCCGGCACCGCAACATGGTCTGGGAGAAGGACGGCTGGCGCAACGTCGGCAACCCGGTGAAGCTGTCGCGCACCCCGGCCGAGCCGCGCAGCAAGCCGCGCAAGTTCGGCACCGACACCCGCGCCGTTCTGGAGGAGCTGGGCTACGACGCCACCGAGGTCGAGCGCCTGCTGACCGACGGCGTGGCCTTCACCGAGATGCGCAAGTAGGAGACCGACGATGTTCCAGGCAGACCTCCTGAAGGGCAAGCGCATCCTGGTGACCGGCGGCGGCACCGGACTGGGCCGCTCGATGGCGCACCGCTTCCTCGAGCTCGGCGCCAACGTCGTGATCTGCGGCCGCCGCGAGGACGTGCTGAAGCAGACCGCCGAGGAACTGCACAAGGAGACCGGCGGCGAGATAGAGACCGTGGGCTGCGACGTGCGCGTGGCCGACGCGGTCGAGGCGATGATGGACCGGATCTGGGAAAAGCGGCCGCTCGACATCCTGGTCAACAACGCCGCCGGCCAGATCCTGGCCCAGACCCACAAGATGTCGCCGCGCGCCATCGATGCCGTGCTCGGCATCGTGCTGCACGGCTCGGCCTACTGCACCGTCGCGGCGGGCCGGCGCTGGATCGAGGCCGGCGAGCGCGACAAGGTCGTGATGTCGATCCTGACCGTGTCGTCGCTGGTCGGAGCGCCCTTCACGGTGCCGTCGGCGATGGCCAAGGCCGGCGTGCTGGCGATGACCAAGAGCCTCGCCGTCGAATGGGGGCCCAAGGGCATCCGCACCTGCGCCATCGTCCCCGGCCCGTTCCCGACCGAGGGCGCGTGGAGCCGGCTGATGCCGAAGGAGCGCGGCGGCAACGACGCGCTGGTCAAGACCATCCCGCTGCGCCGCGTCGGCGAGCACATCGAGCTGGCCAACCTCGCTGCCTTCCTGGTCAGCGACGGCGCCGCTTTCATCAACGGCGACGCGATCGTGATCGACGGCGGCAAGATGCTCCAGTCGGGCGGCGGCGGCGCCAACACCAACGCCATGATCGACTGGACCGACGAGGAGTGGGACGCTATTCGGCCGAAGAAGAAGTAGCGCCCCTCGCCGGCGGGTCCAAGGGCTCTCCCGCCGCCGGCGCTTCGGCCGGCGGCCCCCCCATCCACGAGATCACCAGGTCGTAGAACACCGCCAGCACGACCGGACCGACGAACAGGCCAATCAGGCCGCCCGAGATCGTGCCGCAGATCACGCCGGCCAGGATCACCGCCATCGGCGTCTGCAGGCCGCGTGCCATCAGGATCGGGCGCAGCACGTTGTCGAGCAGCAGGAGCGGCGCGGTGTAGACCGTGAACAGCGCGGCGTGGGCCGCCGGCATGTCGATCCAGTACCAGATGATCACCGGGATCATGATCACGTTCGGGCCGACCTGGACGATCGCCAGCACCAGGCAGGCGAAGGTGATGGCGCCGGAGAACGGCACGTCGGCGATCAGCATGCCCAGCCCCAGCAGCGCCGACTGCAGGAGCGCCACGCCGATCACGCCCTGCGAGACGTTGCGGATGGTCGAGCTGGCGATGCCGACGAAATGCCGGCCCCGGGCGTCGGCGACCCGCCCGGCGAGGTCGGTCAGCGTGCGCGACAGGCCCTCGGAATAGGCCAGCAGCACGCCGGCCACGACGATCGCGCCGGCGAACTGCAGCACCTCGAGCGCGACCCCGGCGGCCACCCGGCCGACGAAGCGGCCGAACGAGGCGATCTGGGAGACGTGGCCCTTCAGGATCGTCCGGGCATCGGACGCGGTCGAGTTCCACAGCTCGTACAGGCGCTCGCCGAGCAACGGCCAGCTGCGAACCGATTCCGGCGCCGGTGGCAGGATGTGCTCGCCGCGCATCAGCATGCCGCCATAGGCATCGAGCGATTCGATCGCCGAGACCGAGAGCAGGATCACCGGCGTCATCAGCAGGGCCAGCAGCAGGATCGACAGCACCGTCGCGGCGAGCCCCGGCCGCAGGCGGGCGTGCGTGCGCAGCAGGCGGTACAGCGGGAACACCGCCACCGCGAGGATCACCGCCCACAGCAGCAGCGGTGCCACGGGACGCAGCAGCAGCAGGCTTCCCCACACCACGCCGGCGATCAGCGCCAGCCGCACCGCCATGTCGATGGTGAAGCGCGACGCCGCCACCCGGCCCTGTTCGGTCTCGATCATCCTGCCCTCCGTCGGCGCCCACCTTAGCGCCCGTCACGCGGAAGGGGCGATAAATCATCCCCACCGGGCCGTCTCTGCGCTAGGCTCGCCGGCAAGAAGATCGACGGAGGAACCCAGGCGATGGCCGAGTACGACTACATCATCGTTGGCGCCGGCTCGGCCGGTGGCGCGCTGGCGGCCCGGCTGAGCGAGAACCCGGCCAACCGCATCCTGCTGCTGGAGGCCGGTGCCCGCAGCCATCCCTACTCGCGGATGCCGCTGTCGTTCGGGCTGCTGATCGAGGACCCCTCGGCCAACTGGTGCTACCTCTCGGACCCCGAGCCCAACACCAACAACCGCCAGATCCCGGTGCCGCGCGGCAAGCTGCTGGGCGGGTCGAGCTCGATCAACGGCCTGGTCTGGGTGCGCGGCCAGCCGCTCGACTTCGACACGTGGGCGCAGATGGGCTGCCGCGGCTGGAGCTGGAACGACGTCGCGCCGCTGTTCACCCGCATCGAGACCTTCGTCGACGGCGACGGCAGCAATGGCCGCGGCACCGCCGGGCCGCTCAAGGTCTCGACCGTGCCGGACGAGAACCCGCTGTACGACGCGCTGTTCGCCGCCGCCGAGGCGGCCGGCTTCAAGCGCAACCCCGACTACAACAGCGAGGACCAGGAAGGCGTCGTCAAGACCCAGACCTCGATCTACAAGGGTCGCCGCATGAGCGTCGCCCACTGCTACATCGAGCCGGCGATGAAGCGGTCGCGCAACCTGCACGTCGTCACCAACGCGTTCACGCTGCGCGTCCTGCTCGAGGGCAAGCGCTGCGTCGGCGTCGAGTACGAGAAGGACGGCCAGGTGGTGAAGGCCCGCGCGCGCGAGACCATCCTGTCGGCCGGCGGCGTCGCCAGCCCCCAGATCCTCGAGCTGTCGGGCATCGGCAACCCCGAGCTGCTGCAGCGCCACGGCATCGAGGTCCGCCACGCCCTGCCGGCGGTCGGCGAGAACTTCCGCGACCACATCAATGCCCGCATCATCTGGAAGGTGAAGGACCCGCGGGTGTCCTACAACCACATGGCGCGCGGCGTCGGCGCGGTGACGCAGATGCTGAAGTACCTCGCCACCGGCGGCGGCTTCATGAGCCTGCCGTCGGCGCCGCTGCTGGCCTTCCTCAAGACCCGGCCCGAGCTGGCGACGCCCGACATCCAGATGCACCTCGTGCCCTACGCCATCAAGGACCCGAAGACGCGCAAGCTGCAGGACTTCCCGTCGATGACGATCGCCTGCTACCAGCTCAGGCCCGAGAGCCTCGGCACGATCCATATCCGTTCCGCCGATCCCAAGGCGCAGCCGGCGATCCGCTTCAACTTCCTCGCCGATCCGATCGACCAGGCCGCGATGGTCGCGGGCTTCCGCATGATGCGCCAGATCGTCGATGCCGCGCCGATGGACGCCTACCGCGGCGAGGAGTTCTCGCCCGGCCCGTCGGTCAGCAGCGACGACGAGATCCTCACCTGGATCCGGCACAACTCGCAGACCGCCTACCACCCGATCGGCACCTGCCGCATGGGACCGGCCGGGCCGCGCACCGTGGTCGACGAACAGCTGCGCGTGCACGGCATCGACGGCCTGCGCGTCGCCGACGCCTCGATCTTCCCGACCATGCCGTCGGGCAACACCAACGCGCCGTCGATCATGGTCGGCGAGAAGGCCGCCGACCTCCTGAAGAAGGCGGCCTAGGCCGCGCCGCGCCCCGGCCGGGCGGCCTCGATCGCGTCGAGCAGCCGCCGGCCGACCCGGCTCCAATCGAAGCGGTCGGCGCAGGCATCGTACGCCGCGGCCTGGCGGGCCTGCAGCGTCGCGACATCGTCGATCCGCGCGACGATGCCGCGGGCGAGGCCGGCATGGTCGTCGAACAGGTCGATGCTGCGCCCGTCCTCCAGCGGCATGCCCGGCAGGGCGCCGCGCATGGCCAGCACCGGTAGCCGGTTGAAGACGTAGTCCAGCCCCTTGAGCTTGAAGCCGCCAAGCAGGTCGGGCACCAGCGCCAGCCGCGCCCGCGCCATGGCGGGCCGCACGTCGTCGACGCGACCGACGAAGTCGACCGAGGGAAAGCGGCGGCGCAAGCCGTCGAGGTAGCTCTCTTCCGCCTCGCCCACGACCTGCAGCTCGACCCCGGCGCGCGCCAGGATGGCGGCGCCGGCGAACAGGAACGACTCGATGGCGGCGCGCTTGGGTGGCCAGTCGAGGCTGCCGACCAGGATCGCGCGGCGCGGCAGGCTGGCGTCGATCGCGCGGACGGCGACGCGTGGCCCGTCGTATCCCGGCATCACCAGCTCGACCGGCGTGCGCAGCGCCATCTCGCCGGCCATCGCCCGGAACGAGCGAACGTCGTCGGGCGTGTTCGACGTCACCAGGTCGGCGGCCCGCACCAGTCGTCGCTCGAGCCGGATCGCCTTCAGCCCGTCGACCGCCTTCCACAGCCGCTGCACGCCGCTGGCGCGATCGGCGATGTGACGCGCCACGGTGCCCTCGCAGTTGTGCGCGAGGTAGACCAGCCGCGGGCGGTGGCGGCTGCGCCCGGCATGGCGTTGCACCGCGTCGAGCGCCCAGCCGCCGCAGATGCTGTCGAACACGACGGCGTCCCAGCGGCGCTCGCAAAGCGAGCGCACGACCGCGCGGCGCAGGCCCGACGAGCCGGCGCGCAGCGCCACCGCGGGCAGCGGCGAAGCCAGCCGTCGCGGCAGCGAGCGCCGCACTTCCTCGCCCAGCAGCCAGTCGATGTCGTCGCGGTGGGGACCGTGCGGCGCCTTCTCCGGCCGGCGCAGGCCGACGACGCGCAGCCTCGCCCCGGCATCGCGGACCGAGTCGATCAGGCCGCGCGAGTAGAGGAGCTGTCCGTTGGTCGCCGGGTCGGGATCGGCGAGCGTGAGCCACAGGCACTGCATCTCGACCGCGACGATGCGCAGCGCGACGACGCGCCACCAGTGACAAGCGCGGGACGCCGGCCGGCGCGACGCGCGTTGGCCCGACACGACGTGGACACTGGCGGTTGTGTCGCGGCAGCAACGACAATCGCCCGGCCCGGCAAACCGGGTGTCGCGGGAAGCGATCCCGCAAAAGGGAGGCGGAATGACCCGGGCCGCGCCGGAAGACGTGTCGATCGAAGCGCATTTCACCTGCCGGCGCACCGACAGCATCCTGTCCGTCATCGAGAAGTGCCTCGACAACGGTCTCGGCAGTTGCCTGGTCGTCGGCGACGACCGCTCGGTCGAAGGCGAGGTCTCGCTCGACGACATCCGCGCCGCCCTGCACGACGGCAGCGCCGTGACCGACGCCACGCTGGGCTGGTACCGCGGCGGCGGCCCGCTGCTGCCGTTGCGCAACGACCTCGCGCGCGAGGCCCGCCTGCTGCCGGTGACCGATCCGGCTGGCCGGCTGGCCGGCGTCCGGATCGACCGCTCGACCGGACCGGTCCAGGTAGCCCGCCCGCACATCACGCGCGGCGAGTTCCGCCGCCTGCTCGACGCCTTCCTGTCCGGCTGGATCTCGAGCAAGGGACCCGAGGTCCAGGCCTTCGAGCGCGCCTTCAGCCGCTTCGTCGGCACCGCCCACGGCGTCGCCGTCACCAACGGCACCGTCGCCCTCCACCTCGCGCTGGTGTCGCTGGGTATCGGGCCGGGCGACGAGGTGATCGTGCCCGACCTCACCTTCGCCGCCACCATCAACGCGGTCCTGCATTGCGGCGCCACGCCGGTGATCGTCGACGTCGACCGCGCGACCTGGTGCCTCGGCCGCGACGCCGTGCGCCAGGCCCTGTCGCCGCGCACCCGCGCCGTCATCCCGGTCCACCTCTACGGCCGCCCCGCCGAGATCGGCCCGATCGTGGCGCTGGCGCAGGCGCGCGGCATCGCCGTGGTCGAGGATTGCGCCGAGGCGCACGGGGCGCGCTACGACGGTCGCGTGGTCGGATCGTTCGGCGACGTCGGCTGCTTTTCTTTCTACGGCAACAAGCTGGTTTCGACCGGCGAAGGCGGCATGTGCCTGACCGGCTGCGACGCGCTCGCCCGCTCGCTCGAGCGGCTGCGCGATCACGGCATGGCGGCCGGACGCGCCTACTGGCACGACGCGGTCGGGTACAACTACCGCCTGACCAACCTGCAGGCGGCACTGGGCCGCGCCCAGCTCGACCGCGTCGACCACACCCTGGCGCGCAACGCGGCGATCGCGTCGGCCTACCGCGAGGCGCTGGCCGGGATCGACGGCGTGCGCTTCCCGCCGCCGATGCCCGATCACTGCCAGCCGGTGACCTGGCTCGCCTGCGTGCAGGTCCCGGCCGACCGCCGCGACGCCGTCCTCGCGGCGGGGCGCGCGGCCGAGATCGAGATGCGGCCGTTCTTCCACCCGCTGTCGGTCATGCCGCCCTACGCGCCCTACGCCCGCCCCTGCCCGACCAGCGTCGAGCTCTCCGCCACCGGCCTCAACCTGCCGACCTCGGGCGCGGTCGATGCCCAGGTCGTCGACCGCGTTGCCCGGGTCTTCCGCGCCGTCCTCTCCTGAGCAACGGGACCTCCATGCTGTCCACAATCGTCATCGGCGGCGGTCCCGGCGGCCTCGGCCTGCTGCTCTGGACGGCCCAGCAGGGCGTGCTCGGCGACTGGCTCGACCGTGGCCTGTGCATGGTCGAGGCCCGCGCCGGCCTCGGCGGCACGCTCGGCCGCTTCGGCATCGCCTCCGACTCGCTGGGCGGCACCTACCTCGAGTTCCTCGACGCCCCGCTCCTGCCGGTGCCGCTGCGACGGCTGCGCGACGACGCGATCGTGCGCCAGGTCGAGCGCCACCGCGGCGGCTACCCGCCACTGCCGCTGGTCGATCGCCTGCTGCGGCACGTCGGTGGCGCGGTCGCCGACGTGCTGCGCGCCCACGATCCCGCCAGCCTGCGGCTGGGCATGCGGGCGACGGCGCTGCGGCTGCGGCCCGACGGCTCGCTGCTGGTCGAGGTCCGGGGCCGGCGACAGGAACCAGAAATGCTGTCGGCCCTGAGCGCCGTGGTCGCCCTCGGCGGGCGGCCACGCGACTGGATGGCCGCGCCGCTGCGGCCCGGCCTCTGCCTCGAGCAGTGCCGGCCCGCGCGCATCCTGCCGTCGGACCGCGTGCTGACGCGGGCCGGCTTGCGCGAGGTGACGCGCCTGCTGCCGCGCCTCGACGGCCGCCGCATCGTCATCCTCGGCGGCGCCCACAGCGCCTACTCGGTCGCGGGCGCGTTGCTCACCCTGCCCGGCGCCGAGAAGCTGGCGCCGGCACAGGTCGTCATCCTGCAGCGCCGCCCGCCCCCGATCTTCTATCCCGATGCCGACGCGGCCGCGGCCGACGACTACGCCGTCAAGCCGGGCGCGACCTGCCCGCGCACCGGGCGCGTCAACCGGCTGGGCGGCCTGCGCGGCGATGGTCGCGAGACCTGGCGGCGGCTCACCGGCCGCCCCGGCGCTGCCCGCGAGCCGCGGCTGGCGGCGCGCTACCTGGTCGAGTTCGAGACCGAGGCGCTGCGCCGCCAGGTCGACGAGGCGGCGCTGGTCATCCCCTGCTTCGGCTACCGCGCGGCGACGCTGCCTATCTACGACCCTGCCGGGCGCCGACTCGCCCTGCGCGCCGACGCCGGCGGCGACGCCGTCGGACCCGACTGTCGCGTGCTGCTGGCCGACGGCTCGGCCCTGCCCAACGTGTTCGGCATCGGGCTCGGCACCGGCTTTCGCCCGTCCGCCGCGATGGGTGGCGAGCCGGCGTTCGACGGCCAGGCCAACAGCCTGTGGCTCTACCAGAACGACATCGCGGCCCTGGTCCACCGCGAGATCGCGGCGACGCGGCCCGGTCCGCGACCGCGACCGGCGGGGCCGCGCGACGAGCGCGCGATCCTGCCGGCGGCGTGAGGCTCAGCCGCCGGGCGGACGATCGGAGATGAAGGTCGTGCCGGTCATCGCCGCCACCAGGCTGCCGTCGCCGCGCACGATGTCGATGCGGTAGCTGGCCAGCCGCGTGGTCCGCGACAGTTCCGTCGCCGTCGCCGTCAGGACGTCGCCGGCGCGTGTCGGCCGGCTGTAGACGATGTGGGCGTCGATCGCGGCGGTCATCTTGCCGGCGGCGTTGCTGGCATAGCCCAGCGCCGAGTCGGCGAGGCTGAAGATCAGGCCGCCGTGGACGACGCCGTTGAAGTTGAGGTGGCGGTCCGCGATCGCGACGCGGCAGACGCAGCCGCCCTGCCACGACTCGACCACCTCGATGCCGAGCGAGCGCACGAAGGCGTCGCGCGCGGCGAGCGCGACCAGGTCGATCGCCGGCGGCAGTCGGGTGTCGTCGCTCATGCGGGCTCCTTCAGGCCGCGGCCGGGACCCGCGTCGCCGCGATCGCCGCCAGCGCGCGCGCCAGCGACTGGCCCTCGGGGTCGGCCAGCGCCGCCACGCGGGCGTTGGCGACCGCGTCGGCGGCGGTGCGCGGCGGCAGCCGGCCGGCCAGCGCCGGCTCCACGACCTCGCGCTCGATCCGCCGGTAGTTGTCGCTGCCGCGCCGCCAGGTGTCGCCGTAGCCCTTGAGCAGGCGGGCGCACTCGACGATCTCGCGCGCCAGCGTCTCGTCGATCTTCGCCGCCGCCCGCACCTGCTCGAGCCAGCGCTCGATCTGCGCCTGCTCCTCGACGTAGCGCAGCGTGCGCGGCCGCCACGCGCGCAGGCCGACGACCAGGCGCAGGCGCAGGAATCCCAGCACCGTGGTCGAGCGCACGTGCATCGAGAAGTGGTCGCGGCCCAGCCGGCCGCTGCGCTCGGCCCAGCCGCGCAGCCGCCGTCCCAGGCCGGCCGGCAGCACCGCCGCGATCTCGTCCCAGCCCGGCTTGAAATGCTCGGTGATCTCGACCGGCTCGCCGTCGCGCGCCCGCACCTCGGCGCGCACCCGCGCCAGCCGCGCCGCCGAGGTCTTGGCCTGGGCGACCCGGATCACGTCCTCGAACGACATGCGCACCGCGAGGTGGCGGGCGACGTCGCGCAGCAGGTCCGCCGAGCCGGCGCCGCGCAGCGTCTCGAGGCGGTCGAGGTAGAGCACGGCGTAGCGCCGGTCCTGGTAATGGGCGAGCCGCCGCAGCCCCTCCTCGACGGTGTCGTGGGCCGCTGCCGGGAAGGTGCCGCGGGCGCGCGCGAGCAGGTCCTCGAGGCCGCGCGACGCCGCCTGCCGCTTGCGATGCTCGCGCACCACCTGCTCGAGCTCGCCGCTCGCGTGGCCGCGCCCGAAGGCGAAGGCCGCGAGGTTGCTGTCGACCGCCTTGCCGCCCTCGCGGATCGCCGCCTCGAAGGCGGAATCGGGGATCGGCAGCTTGCCCGAGCCGGCGAGGGCGCCCAGCAGCACCGCGTTGAGCACGCCGCCCGATTCCTCGGCCGCCTGGTCCATGTCGAACAGGATCTGCTCGCGGCTGCGTTCCTTGACCGCGCGCAGCAGCCGGCCGACGTCGAAGGCGCCGTCGCCCATCGCCATGCGCTCGCCGATCGCCAGCACGCGGTGGGTCGAGGCGATCAGGGTGGTGCGGTCGGGCGAGACGAAGCCGTTGAAGATCATGCGCCCGGCCTCGAGCAGCTCGGTCGCCAGCGCGATGTCGACCTCGCCGATCGCCGGGTTCAGCGCCAGCACCGGCGGCCGCTCGCCGGGGCCGGCGGCGACCTCGACGTAGTACGTGGTGGCGCCGGTGCGCTGGGCGACGCCGGGGATCTGGGTCGCCTGCACCGCGAGGCCGCGCGCCTGCGCCGCCGCCACGATCCAGTCGCACAGCACGCCGCCGCCGTCGCCGCCCAGCGCGCCGACCAGGATCGAGACCGGCCCAGTCACCGGCCCAGTCACCGACCTAGTCACCCGCCATCATCCCGATCACGGCGCCGCGCAGGCGCGCCTTGGCGCGGTCCCACCGGGTCGCGTTCTGCACGATCTCGGCCTTGTAGAAGGACGGGCACAGCACGGCGGCGTCGGCGACCTCGCCGCACAGCCCGCAGCCGACGCAGCCGTTGTTGACCGAGGCGACCGGGTCGGAGCGCAGCGGGTCGGGGCTGGGCTTCACCACCAGCGACGGGCAGCCCGACAGCCGGATGCAGGAATGGTCGCCGGTGCAGACCTCGTCGTCGACGCCGTAGCGGGTGCGCACCACGCGCTCGCCGCGCTTGAGCTGGGCGGCGACCTGCGGCCGGATGCGGCGCTGGCGCGCCAGCTGGCACTCGCCGTCGGCGACGATCACCTTGAGGCAGGGGTCGTCCGAGCGCATCGCCTCGCGCAGCGTCGCCAGCATGGTGCCGACGTTGTAGGTCCGCACCGTGCGCAGCCACTTCACCCCCATCGCCTTGAGAGTCGCGGCGATGTCCGACGTGGTCTCGCCGTCGCGGCGGTTGCCGGAGGTGTTGGGAATGAACTGCGCCCCGGTCGCCGAGGTGTAGCCGTTCTGCATCACCACCAGCACGCGGTCGCCGCGGTTGAACATCGCCGAGGCGACGCCGCTCAGCAGGCCGTTGTGCCAGAAGCCGCCGTCGCCCATCACCGAGATGGTGCGCTTCCGCATCACCGGGGCCACCGCGCCGGCCGCCGCCAGCGACATGCCGAAGCCCAGGATCGAGTTGCCGAGGTTGAACGGCGCCAGCGTGGCGAACGAGTGGCAGCCGATGTCGCTCGAGATGTGGACGCGGCCGACCTCGCGCTCGAGCAGCTTGATCGCCGAGAACACCGGGCGCTCGGGACAGCCGACGCAGAAGCCGGGCGGGCGCAGCGGCAGCGCGCCGCCGAGCAGGCGCTGGGCCTCGGCGCGGCCGGCCCGCGCCGCCTCGAAGCGCTCGCGCGGCCGCGACAGGTCGATGTCGTTGGCCGACTGCGACAGGAACTTCAGCAGGCCCTCGGTCACGACCTCGGCGGTGTACTCGCCGGCCATCGGCAGCACGTCCTTGCCGTAGACGCGGGTGGCGACGTCGCGCTTGCGCAGGATCGCGTGCAGCGCCTGCTCGATGTAGTCGGGCGCGCCCTCCTCGACCACCAGCACGGCGCGCTTGCCGCGGCAGAACTCGACCACCTGGTCGGGCACCAGCGGGTGGGTGACGTTCAGCACCAGCGTCGGCACCTCGCCCTCGACCTCGAGCCGGTCGAGGCCGCGCAGCAGCACGTTGGCGATGCCGCCCTGCACGATGATGCCGAGGTCGGTGCGCCGGCCGGGCAGCAGCTCGTTGAGGCCGCGCTCGACGATGAAGCGCTCGGCCGCCGGCTGCCGGACCTCGACCTTCAGCTTCTCCTGCACGTAGGTCGAGGGCGGGTGCGAGATGCGGGCGTAGTCGTGCGCCGCCGGCTCGGCCAGGCGGTGGTTGCGCGAGATCGCCGGCGCCTTGTTGTCCCGGGCCACGAACTCGCCGGTGACGTGGCAGGCGCGGATGCGCAGCTCCATCATCACCGGCGTGTTGGTCGCCTCCGACAGCTCGAACGCCTGCTCGGTGCAGCGCACGATGGTCGGCAGGTTGGGCCGCGGGTCCATCAGCCAGACCGAGGACTTGAGCGCGTAGGCGTGGGCGCGCTCCTGGATCACCGAGGCGCCCTCGCCGTAATCCTCGCCGACCACGATCAGGGCGCCGCCGATCACGCCCGGCGAGGCGAGGTTGGACAGCGCGTCGGCGGCGACGTTGGTGCCGACGATCGACTTCCAGGTGACGCAGCCGCGGATCGGGTAGTTGATCGAGGCGCCGAGCAGCGCGGCGGCCGAGGATTCGTTGGTGCAGGTCTCGAGGTGGACCCCGAGCTCGTCGAGCAAATCCTGCGATTCGACCAGCACGTCGACGAGGTGCGAGACCGGCGCGCCCTGGTAGCCGCCGACGTAGGCGACGCCCGACTGCAGGATCGCCTTGGTGACGGCGAGGATGCCCTCGCCGCGGAACAGTTCGCCGTCGCCGAGCCGCAACGCCCGCACTTCCTCGGCGAACGACCGCTCCGGGTTGGTGCGCTGGTGGGCGGGGACCTGGGGGACCTGGCGGGCCGGCTGGTCGAGCATGCGACGCACTATACGCGCTAACGGCGCGGCCGACGACGATCCCGCTTGCTGTCCCGCACCCCGGCGGCCCGGGCCCGCCTGACCAGTTCCCGGAACGGCACCAGCAGCCGCTCGCGCACCGTGTCGTCGTGCTCGAGCACCGACAGGGCGAGCGCCACCGCCTCCAGCGTCGAGACCGCGTCGGGTCGCGCTTCCCGGCGCAGATTTCCGTACAGCGAACGCTCCGTGGGCACGACCACCAGCCGCCGTAGCCGGGTCAGCCAGGCGTTGCGCCACCACAGCGCCTTGGCCTGGGCCCAGTTGCCGTCGAGCGCGACGATGCCCTGCAGGCCGGACAGCCCGGCCTGCTGGTCGGCCAGCGCCTCGCCCTTGCGGTCCAGCGCCACCAGCGGCGGGCTGCCCGGCGGGCGGTCGCCCGGCCGGCCACCGCCGAGGTAGAGCACGCCCCATTGACGAGGGTCGGGTGGCGCCTGTTCAGTACCGGCATGAGCGGCATGACCGAGGTTGCGCCACGACAGGCCGACCCTGACCCGGGCCGAGGACAGGCAGCGCTCGACCATGCGGGCGGTCCCCAGCACGCGGTCCTGCTCCTGCGGATGCTGCAGGATCAGCACGGCGACCTTGTTGTCGATCACCGGCGCGGCCGGGCAGACGCACAGCGCCTGGGGCCGGCCACAGGGGCAGGCCGTGGCCGAGGAAGCGTCGGGAGCGGCGTCGGTCATGGCCCCGTATAGACCGTCGCCATGACCATGCCCATCGTCCCCATGCCCATCGTCACCGCCGACAGCGCCACCAAGCTGCCGCCCGGGGCCGACGGCGGCGTCGTGGTGTGCGGCAGCCACGCCGCGGTCTACGCCGCCTACCTCTCGGCCAAGGCCGGCGCCCGCGCCGCGCTCCACAACGACGCCGGCATCGGTCGCGACGGCGCCGGGGTCGGTGGCCTCGACTGGGCCGAGACCCATGGCATGGCGATGGCGGCGGTGTCGTGCGCCAGCGCCCGCATCGGCGACGGCGCCGACACGCTGGCGCGCGGCATCGTCAGCCGCGTCAACGCGCTGGCCGCCGCCTGCGGCGTCGCGCCGGGACAGGCCGCCGCCGACGCCGCCCGCCTGCTGCAGGCGGCGCCATGGCCGAGACCGCGCCCCGCGCCGCTGGCCGAGGGCCGCAGCGAGAGCGACCGCATCGTCTGCCTCGACTCCTTCTCGATGGCGGGACCGGCCGACCGCGGCCGTGTCATCGCCAGCGGCAGCCACGGCGGCGTGCTGGCCGGCCAGACCGCCGCGGCGATCGAGCCGGCGCTGGCGCTGTTCAACGATGCCGGCTTCGGGATCGAGCAGGCCGGCGTCGCCGGCCTGCCGATCCTCGACCGCGCCGGGATCGCCGGCGCCACCGTCTCGACCATGTCGGCGCGGATCGGCGACGGCCGCTCGACCCTGCTCGACGGGCAACTGTCGGAGGTCAACGAAACGGCATACCGGCTCGGCGCGCGGCCGGGCCGTTCGGCGCTTGAATTCGCGCTGGCGGTGGCCGAAAAACTGTCCTGAACGAAGAATCGGGGGAACGCCGGGGCATGGCCGTCGTCAACGTGAAGTCCGAGATCGCCGGAAACGTCTGGAAGATCCAGCTCAAGCCCGGCGACCGCGTCGAGGCCGACGGCGAGATCATGATCCTGGAGTCGATGAAGATGGAGATCCCGGTGCTGTCGCCGAAGGCCGGCACGGTGCGCGAGATCAAGGTCAACGAAGGCGAAGCGATCGACGAAGGCCAGCTCGTCGCCATCCTCGATGCTTAACGGCGCCGTCGCCGGCGAAATCGTCCGTCTCTGGGCGCCCGCCAACCTCCGCAAGGCCGCTCCGGGCGTGCTGCTCTGCGCCGCCATCGCCGCCATCGCCTTCGTCGCCGACAAGTACAGTTTCCTGCGCTTCGGCGCGCTCTGGATCCCGCCGCTGATCCTCACCCTGGTGATCGGCATGACGCTGCAGCCGTTGTCGAACCGCACGGCGCTGAAGCCGGGGCTCGAGTTCGCCGGCCGCACCCTGCTGCGCGTCGGCGTCGCGCTCTACGGCGCGCGCCTGACCTTCGGCCAGCTGATCGACGGCGGCGCGCTGCCGGTGGTGATCGCCTTCTTCGCCGTCGCCTGCACCATCGCCTTCGGCGCCTGGGCGTCGCGCCTGTTCGGCCTGCACCGCGACTTCGGCCTGCTGACCGGCTGCGCCACCGGCGTCTGCGGCGCGGCGGCGGCGATGGCCGCCTCGGCGGTGCTGCCCAAGCACGCCAACGCCGACCGCGACCTCGCCTTCACGGTGATGGGCGTCAACTTCCTCAGCACCGTTGTCATGGTGATCTACCCGACGCTGCAGCCGGCGCTGGGCTTCTCGACCCACGAGATGGGCGTGTTCCTCGGCGGCGCCATCCACGACGTCGCCCAGGTCGCGGGCGCCGGCCAGACGATGGGCCCGCAGGTCCTGACCGAGGCGATCATCACCAAGCTGCTGCGCGTCGCCTTCCTGCTGCCGGCGATCGCCGGCATCGCGTGGTGGGTCGCCCGCGGCGGCGTCGCGGCCGGCGAGGCCCGGCCGTCGCCGCCGGTGTTCCTGTTCGGCTTCCTGGCGCTGGCCGCGCTCAACTCGGTCGGCGCCGTGCCGCCGGCGATCAAGGGCGCGGTGGCCGACATCTCGTCGTTCCTGATCATCACCGCCATCGCCGCGCTCGGCATCAAGACCTCGCTGCTGGCGCTGGCGCGCATCGGCATGGCCCCGGTGATGCTGCTGATCACCGAGACGGTGTTCATCGGCGTCCTGGTGATCGGCCTGATCTACGGGCTGCGCGGCCTCGGGCTCTAGTTCCCCGGCTTGGTGCCGGTGGCGCGCACGACCTCGCCCCAGGTGTCGATTTCCTTCTTGATGAACTCGGCGAACTGGATCGGCGATCCCGGCGCCGGGATCGCGGCGCGGCGCTCGATCTCGCGGATCACCGCCGGGTCCTGCAACAGCGTCGTGACGTCCTTGTTGACCTTGGCGACGATCTCCAGCGGCGTGTGCGCCGGCGCGGCGAGGCCGGACCAGCCGGCGGTGTCGAAGCCGGGCAGCGTTTCGGCGATCGGCGGGATGAAGTCGAGCGGCGCTCCGACCCGCCGCGCGGTGGTGACGGCGAACGCCTTGATGCGCTTGTCGAGGATCGCCTGCTGGGCCGAGGCGGTGCTGTCCATCATCAGCTTGACGTGGCCGCCGAGCAGGTCGGCCAGCGCCGGCCCGCTGCCCTTGTAGGGAATGTGCTCGATCTCGACCTTGGCGCGCATCTTGAACAGTTCCATCGCCAGGTGCTGCGAGGTGCCTGGCCCGGCCGAGGCGTAGGACAGCTTGCCCGGCTCCTTGCGCGCCATCTCGATCAGCTCTGCCAGCGTGTTGGCCGGGAAGCTCGGGTGGGCCACGATCACCAGCGGTACGAGGAAGATGTTCGACACCGGCAGGAAGTCGACCAGCGGGCGATACGGCAGGTCGGGATAGAGGCTGGGATTGACGCCGAAGGTGCCGCTCGACACCACCATCAGGGTGTAGCCGTCGGGCGCCGCCGCCTTGCCGTACTCGGTTGCCGGGATGCCGCTGCCGCCGGCCTTGTTCTCGACCACGACCTGCTGCTTCCACACGTCGGTCAGCTTCTCGGCCATCAGGCGGGCGAAGATGTCGGCGGCCTGGCCCGGCGGGAACGGCACGATGAAGCGCACCGGCCGGTTGGGCCACGGCGCCTGGGCGCGGGCGGTCGTCGACAGGGCCGGGGCCGCGAGGGCCGCAGCGGCCAGTACCAGGGCGTTGCGTCGCGTCGTCTGCCTGCGCATGGCACTCCTCCCATTCTTCTGGTTACGGTCTTATCGTGTCAGGCTGATAGCCTCCCCCGACAAGGTCGTCCATGCCCGCCCCACCCCCGGCCGTCCCGCCGATCGCCGTCGCCACCGCAGCGTCGCCGGGCGATCTCGACGCCATCCGCGACCTTTTCCGCGAGTATGCCGGCTCGCTGGGCTTCTCGCTCGGCTACCAGGACTTCGACGCCGAGCTGGCCGGCCTGCCCGGCAGGTACGCCGCGCCCGGCGGCGCGCTCCTGCTGGCAAGGGCCGGCGGCGCGGCGGCCGGCTGCGGCGCGCTGCGCCGGCTCGAGCCCGGCGTCGCCGAGATGAAGCGGCTGTACGTGCGGCCGGCGTTCCGCGCGCTGCGCACCGCCGACGGGCTGTCGATCGGCCGGACCCTCGCCCATCGCCTCGTCGCGGCGGCGCGCGACGGCGGCTACCGCCGTCTCAGGCTCGACACAATCGCCGGCAAGATGGACGCCGCGGTGACGCTCTACCGGTCGATGGGCTTCGTGGAGATCCCGCCCTACTACCCCAGCCCCGTTCCCGGCACCGCCTACATGGAGCTCGCGCTTTGAGCGACCGCTACTTCGAGGATTTCAAGGTCGGCGATCGCTTCGTCAGCGCCGGCCACACCATGACCGAGGCGGCGATCATCGACTTTGCCCGCCAGTGGGACCCGCAGCCGTTCCACGTCGATCCCGAGTTCTCCAGGACCTGGACCTACGGCGGGCTGATCGCCTCGGGCATCCACACCATGGCGGCAACCCTGCGCCTGTGGCTCGACCTCGGCGTGTTCAAGGCCTGCAGCCTCGGCTCCCCCGGCCTCGGCGAGGTCCAGTTCCCGCGTCCGGTGCGGCCGGGCGACACCATCCACGTCGTCACCGACATCGTGCAGCTGCGGCCGTCGGCGTCGCGGCTCGATCGCGGCATCGCCCGCATCCGCCAGGTCACGGTCAACCAGCGCAACGAGCCGGTGCTGGAACAGGAAACGACGGTGTTCCTCAAGCGCCGCGCCTGAGGCCGGCCCTCAGCGCCAGGCGAAGACCGGCTGCTCGAAGTGGTCGACGCGGGTGTCGCGGCCGGCCAGCGCGACCTCGCGGAACTGGTACAGCACGGCGGCGGTCGGCGCGTTGACGGTCGCGACCGGCAGCGGCAGCCGGATGATCGGCCGGTCGGACTCCTCGATCGGCACGATCTCCGGCGAGCCGTCGCGGAACAGCTCGCGGCAGCCGATGCGGTAGGCGGCATCGACCTCGTCGGGATTGGGCGTGACGCTGACACCCGGCGACCACACCACCACCGGCGCGATCAGGTAGCCCGAGCGCGTCGGGTAGTCGTCGAGCGTGCCGAGCACGTCGTCGGTCGAGGCCAGCACGCCCAGCTCCTCGTGCAGCTCGCGCAGCGCGGCCTGCTCGACCGTCTCGCCGGCATCGACGCGGCCGCCGGGCAGCGCCCACTGGCCGCCATGGGCGCGAAGGCGCGGCGTGCGCCTGGTCAGCAGGAACGCCGCCTCGCCCGGGGTCTCGCCCTCGACCACGACGATCGCGACGGCGGCACGCTTGAGGCCGCCGGCGTCGGCGCGGCGGCGCAGGTCGAAGCGGCCGAGGCGCTCGGCGATGGTCGCGCGCAACGCGTCGTCGAGCTCGAACCGGCTCATGCCGGCGGTCGGCGGAAGGTCCAGACCACGGCCGGCGGCACGTTGCGCCAGATCCGCGGCCCGTGCTGGCCGACCAGGCGGAAGTGCTGGCGCAGCGCCCGCGGCACCGGCGGCGTCGGGCCGTAGGTGAACTGGATCAGCGCGCCGCCGCGCGGCAGCGCCTCGAACACGCCGGTGACGATGCCGTGCACGACGTCGCCCGGCAGCGACAGCAGCGGCAGGCTCGAGACCACGGTGGCGACCGGCGCGACAGCGTGCTCCTGCAGCAGGCGCGGCAGGCGGGCCGCGTCGCCCTCGACGGTGCGCGGGCCGTGGAAGTGGCGGCGCAGGAAGGTCGCGAACTCGGGATCGCGCTCGACCAGGACGAGGCGCTCGGGCGGCAGCCCGGCCGCCAGCAGCGCCTTGGTGACCTCGCCGGTGCCGGCGCCCAGCTCGATGACGTAGCCCGGGCGGTCGGCGACCTCGGCGCAGGCGGTCTGCGCCATCGCCTCGGCGAGCAGCCTGCCGCTCGGCATCACGGCGCCCGTGGCGAACGGGCGTCGCAGCCAGCGCTTCAGGAACAGGGCGGTGCCGGCGGGTTCGACCGTACGCATCGTGCCAAACTACCAGACGGTCGCTGGGGACCGCTACTGCGGACGCTCCCGCGGCTACTGGGCGGGCTGCATCGCCGGCCCGGTGACCGACGGCGGCGGCGGGGCCTCGTAGACCGCCCGCGCGTGCCGCATCTGCTCCAGCGCATTGACCAGCGAAACGTAGACAGCCGCGGCGTAGGGCAGCGATTGCACGACCATGAACGCCGCCCACAGGCGGGCCTCGGGATTGATCGCGCCCAGCGTCGACCACAGCACCGCGGCGCCGAGCCAGAGCAGGACCGTCAGGATCGCCTCGCCGCGGGCCATGCCGAGCGCCATGCCCAGGGTCGCGCGCTCGTCCATCTTGGGCGTGCGCATGAACGGCAGGCGGCTGGTGGCGAGGCCGTAGATCACGGCGCGGCCGACGGTATAGGTGAGCGCCAGGCCCGCCAGCGACGCGCCGACGCTCTGCCGGAAGGTGCAGCGCACGCGGTCGAAGTAGAGACCGAACGAGTACAGCAGCTTGAACACGAAGATGCCGATGGTCGGCAGGATGAACTCGGCCGGCGGCAGGCCGACCGGCTTGAGGCCGAACAGCGGCGGCAGCAGCACCGCCGCCAGCCACGCGAGGCCGGCCCAGGTGAAGACGAGGTTGAGCGCGTCGGCGAACCACGGCAGCCAGCCGGCGACGAAGTGGTACTTCTGCCAGAAGGTGAGCTTGGTCTGGTTCGAGAGCATCTTGCCGGCGTGCGCCTTCATGATCTGCATGGCGCCGTAGGCCCAGCGGAAGCGCTGCTTCTTGTAGCCGGCGAAGTGGTCGGGCGTCAGGCCGTGGCCGAAGCGCTCGCGGCTGTACATCGCGCCGTAGCCCTTCTCCATCAGGCGCAGGCCGAGCTCGGTGTCCTCGGTGATGCACCAGGTCGCCCAGCCGTCCATCTCGGTCATGCAGTCGCGGCGCACCAGCGTCATGGTGCCGTGCTGGATGATCGCGTCGTACTCGTTGCGCAGGCACATGCCGATGTCGAAGAAGCCGGCATACTCCCAGTTCAGCATTTCCTTGAACCGGTCGCCGCGCCAGTCGCGGTGGTCCTGCGGCGCCTGCACGTAGGCGATCTTGGGATCGTCGAAGTACGGCACCAGCGCCTTCAGCCAGTCCGGACGCACCATGTAGTCGCTGTCGATGACGCCGATCACCTTGGCGTCGGGCGCGGTCTGCTCGAGCACGTAGTTCAGCGCCCCGGCCTTGAAGCCCTTCATGACGTCGAAGTGGAAGAACCGGAAGCGCTCGCCGAGCTGGGCGCAGTAGTCCTGGACCGGCCGCCACACCGCCGGGTCCTTGGTGTTGTTGTCGATGACGATGACCTCGAAATCCGGGTAGTCGAGCTGGGCCAGCGAATCGAGGGTCTGGCAGACCATCGCCGGCGGCTCGTTGCAGATCGCGAGGTGGAGCGAGACCTTGGGCCAGGCGCGGTCGGCCGGCTGGCGCGCGATCATCTCGGCGGCCGGCAGGGCCTCGCGGCTCCAGCGACGACGCCAGATCGTCTCGGCCATCTCCAGCGCCTGGACCAGCGCCATGGCGAGGCTCAGCACCAGGAAGAAGCCGAGGATGGCGTAGCCCACCATCTCCGACATCACCATGTAGGTGCCGCCGGCGACGATGGCGCCGTACACGACCGCGCTGGTCGACAGCGTGGCGAGACCGCAGAAGAAGACCTGGCCGACGCGGCCGAGGTTGGGCCAGCGCCACAGGAACAGCAGGATCAGCGGCAGCGCCAGCACCAGCGACCACGCCGCCCCGGCCCACCATTGCGGGTAGGTCTCGATCGGGCCGCTCCACGCGAACTTCTGCTGGCGGTCGGCGTTCCACAGGCCCCAGTAGCCGCCGGCCTTGCCCTCGAGGTCGTAGCTCTTCCACGGCTGGTCGATCGCCTCGACCACGAAGTGCTCGATGTTCTGCGACTTGAGCCACGCGACCATGTCGCGGACGTTGCGCGCCTGCTCGGCCGGGCTCGCGACCTTGACGACGCCGCTTCCCGGGCTGCGGCGCTCGGCGCCGTTCGACGGCCAGCCGACCTCGGTGACGATGATGTTCTTGTTCGGGTAGGCCTGCCGCAGCAGGGCGATGCGGTTCTTCAGGTAGTCGAGCGCCGGCTCGTCGGACTTCTCGTCCCAGTACGGCAGGATGTGGACCGCGAGGTAATCGACCTCGCGCGCCAGCTCGGGGTAGTGCAGCCAGACGTGCCACGGCTCGGCGGTGCTGACCGGCACCTTGACGTTGCGCTTGACGTTGCGGATCTCGCGGATGAGTTGGGCCGGGCTGGTGGCGTTGGGATCGCGCAGGTCCTTCTGGCCGTCCCAGCGCAGGATGTTCTCGTTGCCGACCAGCACCCGCTCGATGTTGGGGTTCTGGTTGGCCATCCGGATCAGGGCGCGGGTCTCCTCGCCGTTGACCTCGCCGGCCTCGCGGCCGAACTGCTGCTTGGCCTCGTTGGCGCTGTAGATCCAGGCGCCCGGCACCAGCTTGACGCCGTTGCGCGCGGCGATCTCCGGCATGACGTCGCCGCCGTCCGAGGCGCGGTAGGTACGGACGTACTTCACCTTGCCGTTGAACAGGGCGAAGTCGCGCTCGATCTGTTCCTTGCGCGGCTTGACCTGGGGCGGCGGCGCGTCGCTGAAGGCGGTGCGCAGGAAGCTCCACACGCCGCTGGTGCGCGCCTCCAGAGGGTCCTGGTCCTTGGCCCAGGGCGCGTAGGTGACGCCGTGCAGCGGCGCCACGATGTCGGCCGCCGTGACCGTGCGGTCGAACAGCCGCCACCCCGCCACGGTGGCAAGGACGACGATCAGGAGAACCAGGCCGTTACGCATCATGGACAGGCGACCGCTCCGGGCGCCGCCGCTGGCACAGGCTGGATGTCGGGGTGACGGTCGCATGTCTCGTGTCGATGTCGGGCATCAACGCAAGGACCTTGCCGGACCGGCTCACGCGACGAGCCGAGAACCACGCAGTGGGCTGACCTCTTGGAGGCTTCCTTGCGCCCGATTTCCTCGGCTGCGACCCTTCGCAGCCGATACGGCGACCGGCACGATCTATACCGCATGCCCGAGGAAACGGTAAAGACGGCGCGCGCGATGATGGCCAAAATGCCCAAATCTCTTCTGGCCTCGACCCACGGCCTTCGCCAAAACGCCCCATTGTGACCGATCCCGATCCGACCGCCCTGGCTGCCACCGTCCCCCCCGAACTGGCCGCCACCTACCGGGCGCCCGAACGCTGCGGCTTCCTTGACGCCCGCGGCGCCCGCCTGCGCTGGGCCGCCTGGAGCGCCCCGGGCTCCCCCCGGGGCAGCGTCGTGCTGCTCGGCGGCCGCGGCGAATTCATCGAAAAGTACGCGACCGAGGTCGTCGGGGAACTGCTCGGCCGTGGCTATTCGGTGTTCGCGCTGGACTGGCGCGGCCAGGGCCTGTCGGACCGTCCGCTGGCGGACCGCGGCAAGGGCCACGTCGACCATTTCGACACCTACGTCGCCGACCTCGCCCTGTTCCTCGAGCGGATCGTCGTCCCGGCGGCGCCGCGCCCGGTGCTGGCGCTGTGCCACTCGATGGGCGCCCACATCGCGCTGCGGTTCATGGCCGAGGCCGGTCGCGACCCCTTCGCCGGCGCCGTCCTGGTCGCGCCGATGACCGCGCTGCGCCGCGAGGCGATGCTGCGCTCGGTGCTGATGGTGATGCCGGAGGTCGCCGCGCTCGACGAGCGCTACCTGTTCGGCACCGGCCCGTTCGTGGCGCTGGCCCGCGAGTTCGATTCCAACTTCGTGACCCACGACGAGCGTCGCTACCGCTTCACCGAGCTGTGGTTCGCCGCCGACCCGCGGCTGGCGCTGGGCGGCCCGACGCTGGGCTGGGCCCGCCAGGCGGCGCGCTCGATGACGACGGCGGCGGCGCCGGGCTACCTCGAGCGCATCGACCTGCCGGTGGTCGTGGTCAGCGCCGGCGCCGACCCGCTGGTCGATTCGAGCAGCCATCCCAGGGCCGTCGCCCGCCTGCCGCGCGGGCGGCTGGTGACCGTGGCCGGCGCCCTGCACGAGGTCATGATGGAGACCGACGCCCTGCGGGCCGGGTTCTGGCAGGCGTTCGACGGGCTGGCGGCCGAGGTCGGCAGCGGGCAGGCAGTGCCGGCATGACCGCGATCGACGTCGCGGTCGTCGTGATCGCCTTCATCGTCGCCGGGATCGCCAAGGGCGCGCTCGGCATGGGACTGCCGCCGGTCGCGCTCGGCATCCTGAGCTTCGCCGTCCCGCTCGAGGCATCGCTCGCGATCATGGTCGTCCCGACCATGCTGACCAACGTCTGGCAGGCGATCTACGGCGGCGGCTTCCGGCCGCTGATGCGCCGCTTCGCCACCATGGCCGGCGGCGCGGTGGTGGCCCTGCTGGGCGTCGCGCTGGTGTTCGGCAAGCTCGGCACGCCGACGGCGGCCGGCTGGGTCGGCGTCGTGCTGGTGGTCTACGCCCTGCTGGCGCTGACCGCCTGGCGGCCGGCGGTGTCGCGCGCGGCCGAGGGCTGGGCCAACCCGCTGATCGGCGTGGCGAGCGGCGCGGTCGCCGGGGTCACCGGCGTCGCCGCGGTGCCGTTCCTGCCCTACATGCAGTCGCTCGACATGGACCGCCACGAGCTGGTCCAGGCGCTCGGCATCATGTTCCTGTTCATCATCGGGGCGCTGACCGCGGCGCTGGCGCTGCAGGGCTCGTTCACCCCGGTCAACCTCGCCGGCGGCATCGGCGCCATCGCCCCCACCTTCCTCGGCGTCTGGCTGGGCCAGAAGGCGCGGCAGCGGATCTCGGCCGAGAAGTTCCGCCTGGTTTTCCTCGTCGGCATGCTGCTGGTCGGCCTGCAAATGAGCCGCGCCCTGGTGTAGTCTGGCGCCATGCCTCTCGTTGCTCACAAGGTCACCATCTGCGGCATCCCCGAGTTGCCGCAACACTGTTCCGCCGGCATCACCCACGTGCTGTCGATCATCGATTCGCACGAGCCGCGGCCGCCCGCGCTCGACGACTTCCCCGGGATCGAGCACGAGCTGATCCGGTTCGACGACGTCGTCGCCGAGTACCCGGGCTTCGAGGCCTGCACCCCGGGCCACATCGAAACGGTGCTGGCGTTCGGCGAGCGCGTCCACGCGCGGCCCGACGGCCACGTGCTGGTCCACTGCCATGCCGGCATCTCGCGCTCGACCGCGGCGGCGGCGATCCTGATGTGCCAGCACGCGCCGGGCGAGGAGGAGGCCGCCTTCCTCAAGCTGCTCGGCCTGCGCAAGCACGGCTGGCCCAACACCCGGATGGTCGAGTTCGCCGACGCGCTGCTGCAGCGCGACGGCGCCCTGCTGCGCGGCCTCGACGCCTACCGCCGCGCCCTGCTGGCCGAAAAGCCGCACCTCAGCGAGGTGATCCGCAACATCGGTCGCGGCCACGAACTGCCGGGCTGACGCCCGGCAGACGCCCCGCCCCTCAGCGCGCCTTCATCGGCAGGCTGGCGAGGTGGATGCCGGCGTCGACGATCAGGAACTCGCCGGTGATGTTGGACGCGCTGGTGAGGAAGAACATCACCGCCTCCGACATCTGCTCCGGCGTGCCGGCCTGGCGCAGCGGCGCCGAGTTCTCCTGCCCTGCCTTCATCTTGTTGTAGTTCTCCTCGCCCATGCCGCCCAGCAGCCAGCGCGTCTGGATGAAGCCCGGGCACACGGTGTTGACGCGCACCGCCGGCGAGAACCAGCGCGCCAGCGTCAGCGTCAGCGTGTTGAGCGCGCCCTTCGAGCAGGCATAGGGGATCGAGGAGCCGACGCCCATGACGCCGGCGATCGACGAGATGTTGACGATGGCGCCGCGGTCCTTGGCGTCCTCCCACTGCTTCTTCATGTGCGGGAAGACGGCACGGCTCATCATGTAGGGGCCGGTGACGTTGACGCGCAGGATGCGGTCGAAGTCCTCGGGCGTGACGCCGTCGAGGTCGCCCTGGTTCTGGAACTTGGTGGTGCCGGCGTTGTTCACGAGGCCGTCGATGCGGCCCCACTTCTTCATCGTCTCGGCGGCGAGCCGGCGGCAATCGGCGTCCTGGCCCATGTCGGCCTGCACCAGGATCGCCTCGACGCCCTTGGCCTTGACCGCCTCGTAGGTCTCGTCGGCTTCCTTCCTGCTCTTGGTGTAGTTGATCACGACGTTCCAGCCGCGCTCGGCCAGGTCGATCGCGCAGGCCGCGCCGAGTCCCGTCGCCGACCCCGTCACGATCGCCACCTTGTTCGATTTCGCCATGTTTCTCTCCCCGATGTCAGGTGCGCCTTTCATAGGCTAGGATCGGCCTCCAAGGCAAAACGGCGGGGTCCGGGAAGGCGCATGGCCGATCTGTTTTCGATGAAGAACCGCGTCGCGCTGGTGACCGGCGCGTCGCGCGGGCTCGGCCGCGACATGGCCCTGACGCTGGCCGGGGCCGGCGCCCGGGTGCTGTGCGCCGGCCGCAGCGTCAAGGACCTCGAGGCCACGGCGCGGATGATCGCGCGCAAGGGCGGCAAGGCCGAGGCGGTGCCGCTCGACATCACCGACGAGGCCGCGGTCTGCGCCCAGGTGGCGGCGATCGCCAAGCGCCACCGCCGCATCGACGTGCTCGTGAACAACGCCGGCATCATCTACCGCGAGCCGATCGTCGATACCTCGACCGAGACCTACCGCTCGGTGATCGAGACCAACCTGGTGGCGCAGTTCCGGCTGGCGCGCGAGGTCGGCCGCCACATGCTGAGGCAGCGCTACGGCCGCATCGTCAACATCTCCTCGGTGCTGGCCGTGCTGGGCCGCGCCTCGGTCGCGGGCTACGTCTCGGCCAAGCACGGGCTGACCGGCCTGACCAAGAACCTCGCTGCCGAACTCGGCCCGCATGTCACCGCCAACGCCATCGCGCCGGGCTTCATGCGCACCGAGTTCACCGCCGGCCTGCAGAAGAACGACGCCTTCTCCGGCATGATCGAGCAGCGCACCGCGGTGCAGCGCTGGGGCGAGCCGAAGGACCTGCGCGGCCCGCTGCTGCTGCTGGCCTCCGACGCCGGCGCCTACATGACAGGCGCGACCCTGGTCGTCGACGGCGGCCTCACCACCATCCTCGCCTGAGATGTCGGCCTCGATCCCGCGCTGGGCGATCCTGCTGCTCGGCGTCGTGCTGATGCTGGTCGGGCTCGCCGTCCACATGGGCTGGCTGCGCGACCCGTCGCTGGCCAGGTCCGACTACGTCGGCACCGTCGACGTCTCGGCCGAGGACGCGAAGCTCTACCGCGCGGTGCCGTTCGAGTGGCGCGTCAACAGCGCCGCCGGCAGCTTCACCGGCACCGACACCGCGTGGGTGCGGGTCGACCCGTCGGGCGAGCGGCCGGTGATCTGCGGCTGGCTGCGGCTCGACAAGGCCGGCCAGTCGATCCGCGCCACCCGCTGGCTGAGCGAGGCGCGGCTCAAGGTCGGCGACCTCGCGGTCAGCGCCCTGTTCATCGCGCCGGTCGACAGGGCACCGGGCGACGGGCTGGCCGCCGGCTGCCTCAGGATCGACGAACCCGACGCCCGCCCCGCCGCCGACGCCGCGCTGCGACTCGAAGGCGGCCCGGTTCGGGAGTAAGCCATGACCAAGAACAACCGGAGGACCCCATGCCGAGCTTTCGCGAGTCGCGCGATTTCCTGCTGAAGCATCGCACCGACTACGACGCGGCGGTGAAGGGCTTCCGCTGGCCCGAGCCGGTCGCCTTCAACTGGGCGATCGACTGGTTCGACGCCGAGCTGGCGAGCCCGGCCAACCGCGACAACACCGGCCTGTGGATCGTCGACGTCGCCGCCGGCACCGAGACGAGGCGGACCTTCGGCGAGCTGTCGCGGCGCTCCAACCAGGTCGCCAACTGGCTGCGCCAGAAAGGCCTGAAGCGCGGCGACCACCTGCTGCTGGTGCTGAACAACGTCGCGCCCTTGTGGGAGATCATGCTGGCGGCGATGAAGCTCGGCGTCGTGGTGATCCCGGCAACGACGCTGCTCACCACCGAGGAGCTGGCCGACCGCGTCAAGCGCGGCCGCGCCCGCATGATCATCACCGACGCCGACCAGGTCGCGAAGTGCGCCGGCCTGCCGCGCGACGGCGTGCTCTTCGTCAACACCAGCGAGCAGCCGCTCGACGGCTGGACGCCGCTGTCCGAGGCCTATGCCGCCGCCGAGAGCTTCACGCCCGACGGCCCAACCGGCGCCGAGGACCCGCTGCTGCTCTACTTCACGTCGGGCACGACGGCGCTGCCCAAGCTGGTGCGCCACTCGCACCGCAGCTATCCCGTCGGCGCGCTGTCGACCATGTACTGGCTCGGCCTGCAGCCGGGCGACGTCCACGTCAACATCTCCTCGCCGGGCTGGGCCAAGCACGCGTGGAGCACCTTCTTCGCGCCGTGGAACGCCGGCGCCACGGTGCTGATGATCAACCAGGCGCCGTTCAACGCCGCCGCCCTGCTCGACGTGCTCGAGCGCTGCAAGGTCACGACCTTCTGCGCCCCGCCGACGGTGTGGCGCCTGATGATCCAGGAGGACCTCGCCGCCCGGAAGGTGGCGCTGCGCGAGGTCTGCGGCGCCGGCGAGCCGCTCAACCCCGAGGTCATCAACAAGGTCCAGGACGCCTGGGGCCTGACCATCCGCGACGGCTACGGCCAGACCGAGACGACGGCGCAGATCGCCAACTCGCCGGGCCAGAAGGTCAAGGCCGGCGCGATGGGCCGGCCGATGCCGGGCTACACGGTGCGCGTGCTCGACGCCGACGGCATGCCGACCGACGAGGGCGAGATCTGCCTGGACCTCAACGGCGAACGGCCAGCCGGCCTGATGCAGGGCTACGCCGACGCCGAGGGCAGGCTCTCGGGCGCCAACGACACGGTCTACCGCACCGGCGACGTCGCCAGCCTCGACGAGGACGGCTACCTGACCTTCGTCGGCCGCGCCGACGACGTCTTCAAGTCGTCCGACTACCGCATCAGCCCGTTC
>CAYQRL010000032.1:0-59166 GCA_964420105.1 uncultured Reyranella sp. | reverse complement strand
CATCTTGTTGGCGCGGAAGTAGTCGGCGAGGTTGAGCTCGGTGGTGGTGCCGGGCTGCACGCAGACGGTGGCGCCGTTCAGCTCCTTGGCGCTCTTAACGCCGAGCTTCTTGTTCACCATGAAGCCCTGGCCGTCGTAGTAGTTCACGCCGGTGAAGTCGAAGCCCAGCGCGGTGTCGCGGGTCAGCGTCCAGGTCGTGGTGCGGACGAGCAGGTCGACTTCGCCCGACTGCAGGGCGGTGAAGCGCTGCTGGGCCGTGGTCGGGACGAACTTCACCTTGTTGGCGTCGCCGAAGATCGCCGCCGCGACGGCGCGGCAGACGTCGACGTCGAGGCCGGTCCACTTGCCCTGGCTGTCGGCCGCGGCGAAGCCGGCGACGCCGGTCGACACGCCGCAGATCAGCTGGCCGCGGGCCTTGATGGCATCGAGATCCTTGCCGGCATGGGCGGTGCCCGCGGCACCGGCCAGCGTGGCCGCGATCACGCCGGCGGCCATGTACTTCTTGAGCATTTTCATTTCCCTTCGCGTTGCCTCGGCCGACCGCGGTCCCGCGCGCGATTCTTCGCGGAGGGCCGGGCCGGCGCTGGGCAATTCCTAGGCGATCACCATGCGGCGTGCAACGCCGCGCGACGCCCAACTGTGGCGCCGGGAAGGCGTTTTACTACAGGCGGTCGAGACCGCGCGACGAGAAGGGATTCTGGCTCCACGGCTCGGCGCCCTGCAGGCCGCGGAAGCCGCTGCCGCCGTCGCGCACGCCGGCGGCCTTGCGGATCTCCTGCTGCCACTGGCGGTAGGCAACCAGGCTTTCGCCACTGAGCACCGAGGCGATGCCGCCGTTGCCGGCGAGGTACGGCTGCGGATCGACGAACTGGCCGTTCAGGATCACCGAGAAGTGGAGGTGGGGGCCGCTCGAGCGGCCGGTCGAGCCGATGTAGCCGATCAGGTCGCCCTTGCGGACGCGGCTGCCGGGGCCGACGTTGTCGGCGAACCGCGACATGTGGGCGTACAGGGTCTCGAAGCTGTCGGCGTGGCTGATCTTCACGGTGCGGCCGTAGTTGAAGTACCAGCCCTGGTGGTTGATCACGCCGTCGGCCGCCGCGTAGATCGGCTGGCCGGTCTTGCCCTCGAAGTCGAGGCCGTTGTGGAAGCCGCCGCCCGAGTAGCGGCCGTAGTAGCGGCGGGTGCCGAACGGCGACGACATCCGGGCGCCGGCGCTGGGATCGGCGAGGCCGGTGTCGCCGAGGCGACGGCCGTTCTCGTCGAACCAGCCTTCCGGCTGGTTCGGCGGTGCGAACCACCAGAACGACTGCTTGGTCGAGCCTTCGCCGATCGAGGCGGCGAGCAGGCGGGTGTTGCCGTCGACGGTGCGGCCCTTCCAGACCTCGATCTTGGTCGCCGACGTCGAGAAGCCGGAGAAGGCCTTGGTCAGTTCCTTGAAGCTCTGGTCGTTGGCGCCGGCCGGCCCGAGGCTGGCGGCGAGGCCGGACACGGCACTGGCCTTGACCAGGGCGACCGAACCCTGGACCAGCGCGCGCGCGCCGGCGGTGCTCTGCTGGGTGGCGCTGGGCAGGCTCGACACCCGCTCGTCGTCGTTCTCGGTGGCGTTGGGGGCGAGCTTGATGCCGTAGCTGCCGTCGGCGCCGCGTGACAGTTCGACGGCGAGCGACCTGGCGGAATAGAGCTGGAGCGAGACCAGGCGCTTGGGCTGGCCGGCACCCTGCGGCTGCAGGACCGCGCGGCCGGAGCTGGTGGTCTTGCGGTCGAGCTGCTCGAGTGCCTTGGCGACCGCCTGGGCCGCCGACTGGGCCTCGTTGGGATCGATGTTCAGGGCGACCAGCTGGCTGGTGACGTTGCCGTCGGCGCCGATCGAGAAGGGTTGGATGTCCTCGGCCGGCTGGGCGGGCGCGGCGGCGGCCCGCGACGGGGCCTTGAGGTGGTTCTTGCTGGGGGCCTTCACCTGGGCGAGGGCCGGAACGGCGGCCACGGTGGAAACCGAGAGTGCGACTGCGAAGAGAGAGGGGACGAAACGCCAGCGTTGGGCGCGTTGAACTCGCGTCGTCGTGAACGCCATCGGCCTGCTCCGATCCATTGCCACAATTGCCTAGTCCCAAGACGTGAAAGGCGACTCACCAGCCAGCCCCGGCCGGTGCCCCCCGCCTTGCCTCGGGTTGGGCCGATACTGGCCATGGATAATCCACAAGTCCAACAAAAAGTTGCAAAAATGCAACACCCGTGAAAAACGACCATTCATATATTTTTCAAGGGCTTAGCGGTTTCTTCACCGGCGAAAGGTGACAGAATTATCCTGCACCCCAAGTGCGTTTCGGCGGCACCCTGTGCGGTCACCTGGCGGAGGACGACGAGATGGCGGATCCCCTCGAGCAGATCGTGCAGGGCCGGGCCCACGAGCTGGCGCCCGGTTTCCCCGTCCGCCGGGTCCTGCCGGCGGCACGGCGCCGCGCCGTCGGGCCGTTCGTCTTCCTCGATCACTTCGGCCCCATGACCGTGCCGCCCGGCGGCAGCGGCATGGAGGTCCGGCCGCACCCGCACATCGGCCTCGCGACCGTCACCTACCTCTACGAGGGCGGCATCTTCCACCGCGACAGCCTCGGCTACAGCCAGGCGATCCGGCCGGGCGACGTCAACTGGATGACCGCCGGCCGCGGCATCGTCCACTCCGAGCGCACCGAGCCGGAGATGCAGCGAGCCGGCTTCCGCATGCACGGGGTCCAGACCTGGGTCGCCCTGCCCAAGAGCCACGAGGAGACGGCGCCGTCGTTCGAGCATGTCCCGGCGGCCCGGCTGCCGGCCTGGGAAGAGGACGGGGTGGCGCTGCGGCTGGTGGTCGGCCGCTACGCCGGCCGGACCGCGCCGACCACCCATTTCTCGCCGATCTTCTACGTCGCCGCCGAACTGCCGGCGGCCGGCCGGCTGGCGGTCACGCCGGAGCATGCCGAGCGGGCGGTCTACGTCGCCGCCGGCACGCTCGCGGTCGGCGACCGGCTGCTCGGCGTCGGCGACCTCGCGGTGCTGGCGACCGGCGCGCTGGTCGACGCCATCGCCGGCGGCGACGGCGCCAGGCTGATGCTGCTGGGCGGCGCGCCGCTCGATGGGCCGCGCCACATGTGGTGGAACTTCGTGTCGTCGTCGCCCGAGCGCATCGAGCGCGCCAAGGCCGAGTGGCGCGACGGCCGCTTCGGCCGGGTGCCGGGCGAGACCGAGTTCATCCCGCTGCCCGAGCGCTGACGCCGCCTAGACCGCGGCCGGCGGCGTCCAGGTCGTTTCCTCGTCCAGCGGGTAGACCGGGCGCGGCAGCTTGCTCCAGCGGAAGTTGGACAGGATCGGCGAGGTCAGGCCGGGGCAGTCGACCTCGTAGATCCGGCTGTTGTCGAAGAACTCGTCGAAGCCGCCGCGGAAGTGGCCGCGGCTCTTGACCACCACGACGCGTGCCTTGGCGATGTCGAGGCCGAACATCTCGAACTGCATCGGGTCCATGCACTGGCAGCGGTAGCTGATCACCACCAGCTGGATGCCGCCGAGGTCGAGCAGGGCCGACGGCCCCATGTCGGCCGAGACGTTGCGCAGCACGCCGCGCCGGCCGACGTACTTGCCGTCGCTCAGCTTGACGACGCGGACCTCGCAGTCGAACGGCAGCGAGAATTCCTGGTGTTCCTGGGAGTTGAACGAGGCGGTGAAGGTCGCGCCCTCGCCGAGCTGGTGCGCCCGGGCCGCGACGGCGGCGTCGTTGAAGACGCCGAAGATGACGCCCTCGGCCCCCGCCGCCTTAAGCGCGCGCAGCAGGTAGGTGGTGTTGCCGCGGCCGCCACCGCCGGGGTTGTCGGCGACGTCGGCCAGCGCGATCGGCTTGCGCCGGCGGTCGCGGCCGACCGAGACGGCGAGCTGCACCGCGTCGCCCAGCGAGGTCATGGCGCGCTTGAAGCGCTCGCGCATCGCCCACGCCCGCTCGGCGATGTCGAGCGACAGCGCGGCGGCGGCGGCGCGGTTGCCGTTGCGCGCCGTCACCACGGCGGTCAGGCCGTTCTTGGGGCTGTCGCTGTAGGCGAAGCCGGCCATCACCGAGACGTTCATGATGTCGCCGCCGACCTTGGTCTGGCCGTAGCGGATCAGGTCGGCGTAGGGGCCCTGCGCCGTCAGCAGCGAGATCTGCGGCGGCACCAGCGGCAGCTTGACCATGGTGACGGCGGTGCGCTGGCCGCCGAGGCACTCGCGCATGTGGCGCGCCGCCTCGACGCCGCGCTCGTGGATGTCGACGTGCGGGTTCTCGAGGTAGCCGACGAACACCGACAGGTTGTCGGTCATGCGCCGCGAGACGTTGGCGTGCAGGTCGAAGGTCGAGATCACCGGCAGGTCGGGGCCGACGACGCGCCGGATGGTCTCGAGCAGGTCGCCGTCGGGATCGTCGGTGCCCTCGGCCAGCGCCGCGCCGTGCGCGGCCACGAACACGCCGTCGAGCGGCAGGGCGGCGCGCAGGTTGGTCTCGATCTCGGCCAGGAACGCCTTGAAGAAGCTCTCCTCGACCGGTCCGCCGGGCTGGGCCTGCGAGACCCGCAGCGGCACCGGCGTCCACTGGCCGGTGCGGTCCATCTCGCCGAAGAAGCCGGGCAGGTCGGGCAGCGTGATCGAGGCCGGCGAGCGCGATTCGCTCACGATCTGGTTGCCGCGGATGTCGACGTCGGTCTCGAAGTCCGCCGCGGTGGTGACCGGCGAGAACCGGTTGCACTCGATGGCGAAACTCAGCACCGCGATCCGCGGATTGTCCTTCGACACGATCCTCTCCCTCGATCCGCCCGGCAGGGCCTTCGCCCGATGCTACTTCCTCGCCGCGGCCGCGGCCATCTCGGCGGCGGTGTAGAAGGCGTCGGCGTGGATGTCCTCGCGGCGCATGCCGCGCTGCTCGAACAGCCGCGTCGCGGCCTCGACCATGACCGGCGGGCCGGCGAGGTAGGCCTTGCAGCCGTCGAACTCGTCGAAGTCGGCGGCCACCGCCTCGTGCACGAGGCCGAGCCGGAAGCCGGCATTGTCGCTCTCGCTCAGCACCGGGTTGAAGTGCAGCGTCGGGTGGCGCTCGGCCAGGCGGGCGAAGTGGTCGTGCAGGTAGAGGTCGCGCTCGCTGCGCACGCCGAAATACAGGTAGATGTGCTGCGGCAGCTGCTGGATCAGCGCCCGCTCGACGATCGAGCGGATCGGCGCCAGGCCGGAGCCGCCGGCGACGGCGATGATCGGTCCGCGGTGCTGCTCGCGCAGGTACGCCGTGCCCGACGGGCCCTCGACCCGCACGGGATCGCCGACCTTCAGGACCTCGAACACGTGTGCCGAGGCGACGCCGCCCGGGGTGCGGCGGACATGGAATTCCAGCACCGGCTCGCCGGGCAGGCTGGCCATCGAGTAGTCGCGCGGCGGGCAGCCGGCGAAGCCGAGGGCGGCGAACTGCCCGGCCGAGAACGCGAGCGGTTCGCCCGACGAAATCTCGAGGCGCAGACGCTTGATGTCGTGGGTCAGGTCGTCGAGCGACTGGACGCGGCAGTCGAGCGTGCGGCGCGGGTGGACGACGAGGTCCTCGGCTTCGGCCCACGCCACCACGCTGTCCTCGTGCGGCACGGCGCGGCAGGCCAGGATCAGTCCGCGCGCCTTCTCGTCGTCCGACAGCGCGAACTCGGAGTAGCCCTCCATCGCGACCTCGCCGCGCACCAGCGTCGACTTGCAGGCGCCGCAGTTGCCGGACTGGCAGCCGAACGGGTAGGCGATGCCGGCGTCCAGCGCGGCCGACAGGATGGTGCCGCCCAGCGGCACCTCGACGGTGCGGTCGGCCTGGACGATGCGGACCTTGTGGTTCATCGCCGTCCCCTAGCACCGGCCACGGGGAGCGTCCAACGTTTGGCTTCCGGCGGCGGCCGGCTTCGCTATAGTCCGCGCCGCATGAGCGTCCATCCCGATTTCGCCGGCACCGACCTCGCCTCCCTGAGCGACGCCGCCGCCGTCACCTTCCTCAACAAGCATCTCAACGGCCCGCTGCGGCTCCTGAATGCCCACCTCCTGCATCTCGACTCGGAAGAGGGCATCTGCCGCATCCGCTTCGAGATCGTGCCGGCCTTCTGCCACTCCGGCGGCCGCATCTGCCAGGGCGGCTTCCTGACCGGCATGGTCGACTCGGCGATGGCGCACGCGGCGCTGGCGCGCTCGAAGTTCCAGTGCGCGGTACCGACCCTCGAGCTCAAGATGAGCTTCCTCGAGGCCGCCGGGCCCGGCATCGTCACCGCCGAGGGCCGCGTGGTGCGCTGGGGCGGCTCGGTCGGCTTCCTCGACGGCGACATCCGCGACGAGGCCGGCCGCGTGCTGGTGCACTCGACCTCGACCATCAAGATCGTCCGGCCGAAGAAGAAGTAGCGACCGTTCAGCCGAAGCGCCGGGTCCAGTGCTCGGCGATCTGGCGGCGGGTCGCGAACCAGGCGCCGCCCTTTTCCTTCATGTGCGCGACGATGCGGTCGAGCGCGGCGATGCGGCCGGGCCGGCCGATCATGCGCAGGTGCAGGCCGATCGACATCATGCGCGGCGTGCGCTCGCCCTCCGCCCACAGCGTGTCGAACGCGTCGGTCGTGTACTCGGCGAAGTCGCGCGCCGTCACGAAGCGGTGGAAGCCCTGGTGGTAGTGCATGTCGTTGGTGTCGAAGCTGTAGGGCAGCACGAGGTGCTTCCTGCCCGACACGGTGACGAAGAACGGCAGGTCGTCGGAGTAGTCGTCGCTGTCGTAGAGGAAGCCGCCGTCCTCGACCAGCAGGCGGCGGGTGTTGGGCGACGGCGTCGAGCGGGTGTGCCAGCCGACCGGGCGGGTGCCGGCCAGCCGCGTCAGCACCTCGACGGTGCGGGCGATGGCGCGGCGCTCGTCGGCCTCGGCCATGTGCGCGTGCTTCTCCCAGCGCCAGCCGTGGCAGGAGATCTCGTGGCCGCGCGCCACCGCGTCCTCGATCAGCCACGGCGACAGCTCGGCCGCGAGGCCGCAGGTCGAGACCGTGGCCGGCACGCCCAGCCGCTGCAGCGTGTCGGCGATCCGCCACCACGCCGCCTTGGTGCCGTACTCGAAGTGCGATTCCATGCAGCGGTCGGCGACGCCCACGACCTCGTCTGTGACCTCGTAGACCTTCTCGTTGACGGCATCGCCGGCGGAGAGCGACATCTCCGCGCCTTCCTCGAAGTTGATCACGAACGACACGGCGACGCGCGCGCCGCCCGGCCACCCGGCGTCGGGCGGGGTGCGGCCGTAGCCGGCGAGGTCGCGCGTCATGTCCTGTCCCGGTGGGCAATGAGGTCGGCCAGCGGCGCCGCGAGGCCCGTGGAGTCCTTCGGCCCGGGGCGTCGGAAGGTGCCGGCGGTGGCCTTGCGCGGGTTCAGCCGCACCAGCCCCTCGGCCATCGTCACCGCGGCCTGGATGCCGTCGACCAGCGGCACCGGCACGCGCTCGCGGATGCGGTTGGCCATGCCGGCCAGCGGCGCGCCGGCCAGGATGATCACGTCGGCCCCGTCGTCGGCGACGGTGCGGCAGGCGAGGTCGACCAGAACCGCTTCCTTCTCGTGCTGGACTTCGCTGATCGACTGGAAGCCCTCGTCGAGGGTGCGGATGGCGGCGCAGCGCCCGGACAGGCCGTGCCACTCGACGATCTCGGCGAACCACGGCTCGAGCGAGCGCGAGAAGCTGACGATGCCGAAGCGGCGGCCGAGCGTGCAGGCGACCAGCATCGCCGCCTCGGCCATGCCGACCACCGGGAAGTCGAACAGCTCGCGGGCGCCGCCGAGGCCGGGATCGCCGAACGCCGCGACGATCGCGGCGTCCACGCCACCGCGCCGCTCGGCCAGCATCTCCAGCGCCATCGCCGAGCCGATCGCGGCCTCGGCGCGGGTCGCGATGTAGGGCACTCCGCGGCTGGCGGTCATCGGCACCAGCTCGGTGCCGGGACTGGCGACCAGCCGGCCGGCGGCGACCAGCAGGTCGGTGACGCCCGTGGAGGTGTTGGGATTGGCGACGAGGATCTTCATGGCGGGACCTTAGCCGATGACGTCGCGGCCGGCGCGGTTCCACTGGCGGCGGGCGACGGCCTGGGCGTCGCGCGCGATCGCCGCGCCGTCGGCCAGCGTCGGCCGCCCGCCCGCGAGCACGACCCGGCCGTCGATCACCACGGTGTCGACGTCGTGGCCCGAGGCGCTGTGAACCAGCACGCCGTAGCCGTCGACCAGCGGCGCCAGCGACGGCGCGCTGGCGTCGAGCATAACCAGGTCGGCCTTCTTGCCGACCTCGAGGCTGCCGACGGCGTCGCCCAGCCCGATCGCCTCTGCGCCGTCGCGGGTCGCCCAGCCGAGCACGGTGCGGGCGTCGAGCACGTTGCCCTGGCGATGGATGCGCTGCATCGAGATCGCCCAGCGCATCGCCTCGATCAGGTCGCCGGAGAAGGTGTCGGTGCACAGCGCGATGCGCGCGCCGGCCTCGCGCAGCTCGACGATCGGCGCGATTCGGCCGCCCTTGGCGTTGCCGATCGGTGCATGCGCCACGGTGATGCCGGCCTTGCCGCACAGCTCGATATCGGGCCGCTCCATGTGGATGCAGTGCGCCGCGACCAGGCGGTCGTTGAGCAGGCCGAGCCGGTCGAGCAGCTGCGGCGGCGTCAGGCCGCTGCGCGCCTTCACCGCCTCGACCTCGAGCGGCAGCTGCGACAGGTGGGTGTGGACGTTGCCGCCATGCGCATCGGCCAGCGCCTTGACCTCGCGCAGCAGGTCGTCGGAGCAGGTGTCGGGCGCGTGCGGGGCCCAGTCGCAGCGGATGCGGCCGCCATCGTGGCCGTCCCACTGCGCGATCAGCTCGGCGTTCTCGGCCAGGCTGGCGGCGCCGATCCCGGTCCGGTGCTCGTAGCGCCCGGTCGCCAGCGCCGCCGGGTCGGCGTCGTGGACGCGGCCGGCGATCACCGCGCGCAGGCCGAGGTCGGCGGCGGCGCGGGCGCACGAGGACGGGTAGCGGTAGTAGTCGACCACGGTGGTGCAGCCGGCGCGCAGGAGCTCGTACATGCCAAGGCGCGACAGCGCGTAGGCGTCCTCGGCGCTCAGCCAGTGTCCCTGCGGGATGCCCGGCGTGTACATCGGCGCGAAGCCGATGTCCTCGATCATGCCGCGGGTGATCATCAGCGGCGTGTGGTTGTGGACGTTGACCAGGCCCGGCATGACCAGGCGGTCGTGGCCGTCGAGCGTCCGCGCCGGCAGCCAGCGCGTGGCCAGCGCGTCGGCCGGGCCGACGTCGACGATCAGCCGGTCCCCGATGGCGATGGCGCCGTCCCTGAGAACGCGGCCGGCGGCATCGAGGGTCAGCACGGTGTCGCCGCGGACCAGCAGGTCGCACGGCTGCGGGGCGGGGCTGGGCTCGGTCATCTCAGAAGTCCGCCATGCGCCGCAGGCCGACCAGGCGGTCGCCGACGATCAGCGCGAGGATCGCCAGCAGCACGAGGCCGGCGGAGATGGCGGCGATGGTGGGATCGGGATTCTCCTCGACGTACTGCAGCATCTGGATCGGCAGCGTCTTGGTCCAGGCGTCGGTGAAGAAGATCGAGATCGGGTAATTGTCCATCGAGGCGAGGAACGCGAACATGCCCGAGGTCAGGAAGGCGGGGCCGAGCGCCGGCACCATCACGCGCACCAGCGCCGCGGGATAGGAGCAGCCGAGCGTGCGCGCGGCGTCGATCAGCGAGAAGTCGAACAGGGACAGCGCCGCGAACACCGTGCGCACGACGTAGGGCAGGGTGATCACGACGTGGGCCAGCAGCAGGCTGGAGTAGGTCTCGCGCAGGCCGACCGCCTTGAAGCCCTGCAGCATCGCGATGCCGATCACCAGACCCGGCAGCATCAGCGGCGACACCAGGAAGGTGGCGATCGCCTCGCGGCCGGGGAAGCGGCCGCGCACCAGCGCGATGGCGCAGAGCGTGCCGAGCGCCAGCGCCACCGCGGTGGCGAAGGCCGCGACCTGCAGCGAGGTCAGCAGCGACGGCCACAGGCCGCGCGTGGTCGCCAGCTTCTGGAACCAGCGCAGCGACCAGTCCGGCGGCGGCAGGGTGAAGACGCTCGACGAGCCGAACGAGACCGCGACCGTGACCACGAGCGGCGTCATCAGGAAGACGACCGTGAACAGGGCGGCCAGCCACATGGTCGCGCGGGCGAGGCGCTCGACGATCACGAGGTGCTGCCCAGCCGGCGCGCCAGCCAGCTCGAGCCGACGACGATGCCGACCGCCAGCGCCAGCAGGATCACCGCCGTGGTCGAGCCGAGCTGCTCGTTGCGCATGAACAGGAACGAGCGGCCGGTCAGCGTGGAGAGCGTCTGGAAGCGGTCGCCGATCAGCAGCGACGGGATCACGTACATCGACACGCTCATCGAGAACACGAAGGCGATGCCGGAGACGACGCCGGGCAGGGTGAGCGGCAGGGTCACGCGCAGGAAGCGGTAGACCGGCGTCGCGCCCAGCGTCGCGCCGGCCTCGTCGAGCCGTGGGTCGATCAGCTTCACCACCGAATAGATCGGCAGGATCATGAACGGCAGGAAGATGTTGGCCGCGCCCAGCACCAGCCCGGTCTCGGTGAACAGCAGGCGCTGCGGCTCGTCCCACAGGCCGATCGCCATCATGAACTGCGACACGACGCCGTCGCGCCGCAGCACGATCTGCCAGGCGAAGGCCTTGACCACGACGCCGATCGACAGCGGCAGGATGATCGCCACCAGCATGGCGATCTGCAGCCCGGCGCCGGCGCGGGCCAGCGCGAACGAGGCCGGGTAGCCGATCACCAGGCAGACGGCGGTGACCCACAGCGCGATCGACAGCGTGTTGGTGACGACGCGCCAGTTGAACGGGTCGGCGAAGAAGTCGCGGTAGGGCGCCAGCGTCAGGCCGCTCGGCCCGACGAAGCTCTTGGCCAGCAGCCACAGGAGCGGCAGGGCGTAGAGCGCCACCAGGTAGACCAGCGCCGGCACCGCCAGCAGCGCCACCGGGTCGCGCCAGGCCGAGAGCGCGCGCGTCTTCATGGCGCGGGATAGACCAGCGTGTCGGCGATCGCCCAGCCCAGCGCCAGGGGCGTGCCGGGCGCCGGGATTCCGCCGGCCAGGTCCGACGTCTCGACCGTCAGTTGCTCGGCCGCGCCGGCCGCGAAGTGGAGCTGGATCTTCGAGCCCTGGAAGACCGCGTCGGTCAGCGCCGCGGTGACGCCGTTCTCGCCGGCCACGCCGACGCGGATGCGCTCCGGCCGCACCGCGACCATCACCTCGGCGCCCTTGACGTAGCTGCCGCGGACCCGGACCGGGCCCAGCGCCGTGTCGACCGACAGCAGGCTGCCGTCGCTGGCGGCGACGCGCCCGCGCAGGCGGGCGGAGAGGCCCACGAACTCCAGCACGAACGCGGTCTGCGGCCGCCTGTAGACCGCCTCCGGCGTGGCGAACTGCTCGATCGCGCCGCGGTTCATCACCGCGATGCGGTCGGACATGGTCAGCGCCTCGTCCTGGTCGTGGGTCACGAACACCGACGTGGTACCGAGCTCGCGCAGCAGGCGGCGCAGCTCGATCTGCATGGTCTCGCGCAGCTTGCGGTCGAGGGCCGAGAACGGCTCGTCGAGCAGCAGCAGCTTGGGCCGCACCGCCAGCGCGCGCGCGACCGCGACGCGCTGCTGCTGGCCACCCGACAGGGCGCGCACCGAGCGGTCGGCGAACTCGCCGAGATGCACGAGGTCGATGAAGCGCTTCACCGTCGGCCCGATCTCGGCCGCCGGCCGCTTCCGCGCCCGGAGGCCGAAGGCGATGTTCTCGGCGACGGTGAGGTGAGGGAACAGGGCGTAGTTCTGGAACACCACGCCGACGTCGCGGCGATGCGGCGGCAGCGTCGTGATGTCCTGGCCGTCGAGGCGCACGCGGCCGCGGTCGGCGGGCAGCAGGCCGGCGACGATGCGCAGGAGCGTGGTCTTGCCGCAGCCCGAGGGGCCGAGCAGGGACACGAACTCGCCCGCCGCGACGCCGAGATCGACGCCGCCCAGCACCGTCGCCGGGCCGAACGACTTCTCGGCGCCGGCGACGTCCAGGAAGGCCGCTGCGGACACGGGTTACGGACGCGCGACCGTCAGATCGCCATCTCGCGGTCCCAGCGCTTGACCCACTCGCCGCGCTCCTTGGCGACGAACTGCCAGTCGAGGCTGAACACCTTGGTGTCGGCCGGGATGCCCGGGGGCGGCGGCGCGTCGATGTTGGACGGGAAGGCGTAGGTCTCGCCCTGCAGCTTGGCCTGCATGTCGGCACCGAGCAGCTCGTTGACCAGCGCCCGCGCCAGCTCCGGCGCCGGCCCGCCCTTGACCAGCGCGATGCCGGCCGGGCCGACGAAGATGCCTTCCTTCGGGACGTTCATCTTGATGGGCGCCTTCTCCTTCTCGCGCGGCACCACCACCGACGAGAAGGCGCTCGGGATCGCCCACGCCTCGCCCTGCTCCAGCAGGTTGAAGGCCTGCGGGATCTGCGTGTAGATCGTGAGCACGTTCGGCTTCAGCGTCTTGATCTTCTTGAAGCCGGCCTCGATGTCGAACTGCGCCTTGTCCATCGGCTTGCCGGTCTCGAGGTGCGCGGCCATCACCAGGTTGGCCAGGCCCTCGGTGTTCTGCAGCGACGGCAGCACCAGCCGGCCCTTGAACTTCGGATCGTACAGTTCCGCCCACGACGCCACGCCGTTGGGCAGCGCCTTGGTGTTGGTCGCGATGCCCTGCCACGGCTGCAGGTAGTTGGCCCACATGCCGTCCATGTGGATCGCCGACGGCCGGGTCTTGGCGAGGTTGGGGACGATCGCCGGGGTCAGCTTCTCGAGCAGGCCCTCCTGGACCGCGAGGATCATCACCGGGTCGTCCATCAGCACGACCGACAGGTACTGCTTGTCCTTGTTCTTCTGCATCTTCTCGAGGTTGACCAGCGAGCGGGTGCCCTCGAACGTGACCTTGGCCTTGTACTTGTCCTCGAACGCCTTGGCGAAGGTGCCGTTCATCCACGACGCCATGCTGGCGGCGCCGCCGACCACGATCTCCTTGGCCTGGGCGCGGACGATGGCGGGAGCGCCCAGCATCGCCAGGCCGGCCGCGCCGGTTCCGGCCAGCAGGTGGCGACGCAAGAAGGTGAGGCGGCGTTCGGTCATGGCTTGTCTCTCCGTGGGCACAGTGCGGCGCCGGAAGTGCAAGCCCTGTGCCAATGGCCCTCAGCCGGCGAGAACGGCCTCGAGGCGCCGCGCGTGGGCCAACAGCTGGGCATCCTGCTGGTGCCGGCCGATCAACTGCACGCTGAGAGGCAGCCCGTCGGGACCGTGGCCGGCCGTCAGCGACAGGTCGGGCACGTGCAGCATCATCCAGGCGCGGATGAAGATGTTGGAGCCGCAGTCGCTCGCGGGCGGCGGCTCGCCCTGGGAGCCCGGCACCATCAGCACGTCGACGCCGTCGAGGTCGCGCGGGAACTGCGCCCGCAGCCGCGCCGCGAGGTCCTGCGCGGCGTTGTAGTCGGCCTGGCCGACCGCCAGCCCGCCCTCGACCAGTTCGCGCACGCCGTCGTCGAGCTGGCCGCGCGCCTCGCGCAGTTCCCAGTCGAACAGCCGCGCCGTCTCGTACTGCACGATCAGGTGCTGGGCGTCGGACAGCGCGTCGTACTCGGCCGGCAGCACGACCTCGCGCACGGCGATGCCGGCGTCGCGCAGGCGATGGGCGGTGCGCTCGAAGTTGTCGCGCACGTACTGCGGCGCGCGCGCCCAGTCGGCGGTGCGCTGCAGCCCGACCACGGTGGTCGCCGGCAGCGGCGCCTCGGGTGCGTAGGCGGCGCGGCCGGTGACGCCGTGGAACGCCAGCTGGAGATCGCCGACGTCGCGCGCCAGCCAGCCGGCGACGTCGAAGCTGGGCGCGAAGTCGCGGGCGTTGCGCCAGGCGATCCAGTCGTGCGTCGGCTTGATGCCGGCGAGGCCGCAGAACGCCGCCGGCCGGATGATCGAGCCGCCGGTCTGGGTGCCGACGGCGAGGGGACAGTGACGGTCGGCGACCGCCGCCGCCGAGCCGCTCGACGACGAGCCCGGGGTGCGCGCGAGGTCGAGCGGGTTGCGCGTCCGCGCCGGCCACCAGAAGCCGAAGCGCGAGACCTCGGTCTTGCCCAGGATCACCGCGCCGGCATCGCGCAGCGCCCGCACGATCGGGGCGTCGCGCCGCGGCCGGCGGTCGGCGTAGGTCGTCGCGTCGCCCCACAGGGTCGGCATGTCGTGGGTGTCGAGCACGTCCTTCACCGCCACCGGCACGCCGTGCAGCGGCCCGCGCCGCGGCTCGCGGTCGCGCTGCCGCGCCTGCGCCAGCGCCAGCTCGGAATCGATGTAGGTCCAGGCGCAGACGTCGGCCTCGCGCGCGCCGATGCGCTCGAGGCAGGCGGCGGTCAGCGCCTCGGCGCTGAGCGCGCCGGTCGCGAGCTGGCGCGAGGCGTCGCGCAGCGACAGGTCGTTGGGCCGGACCATCGCCGCACCGCGAGGCAAGGAGCGTGCCGCCGGCGGCCTGGCCTTGGCACCGGGCTTGCAAGTCAAGCGGCATGAAATCCGTGCCGATCCTCGACCTGTCGCGCGACGACGCGGCGCTGGCGCCGGCATTGCAGGCCGCGTTCTCCGATATCGGCTTCGTCGCGGTGACCCACCACGGCGTGCCGCGGCCGCTGATCGACGACCTCTACCGCGCCGCCGGCGCCTTCTTCGATCTCCCCGAGGCGGCCAGGCGGGCGGTGGCGCGGCGCCGGCCCGAGCACAACCGCGGCTGGGTGGCGATCGGCGGCGAGACCCTGGCCCGGCTGGCCGGCGAGCAGACGCCGCCCGACCACAAGGAGGTCTACACGATCGGCCCGCTCGACGTGCCCGACACGCCGTACTTCGGCGCGCCCGAGGCCTACCCGTCGTTCGTGCCCAACCTGTGGCCGGCCGAGCCGGCGGCGCTGCGGCCGGCGATGGAGGCCTACTGGCACGCGGTCACGGCACTGGCCGGCCGGCTGCTCGGCATCGCGGCGCTGTCGCTCGGCCTGCCGCGCGACTTCTTCGCCGCGCGCACCGACCGCCACATCAGCATGCTGCGCCTGATCTGCTACCCGCCCTACGCGCAGCCGCCGCAGCCCGGCCAGTTGCGGGCCGGGGTCCACACCGATCTCAACATGCTGACGCTGGTCCACGCCGACAGCGACACCGGCGGGCTGGAGGTGCGCGCGCGCGACGGCAGCTGGATCGCGCCGGTGACGTCGGGCGACGCCTACGTCGTCAACGTCGGCGACATCCTGATGCGCTGGACCAACGACCTGTGGGTGTCGACGCCGCACCGCGTCGTCAACCCGCCGGCCGGCTGGGGCCAGCGCCGGCTGTCGGTGCCGTTCTTCTTCCAGGCCAACTACGACACCGTGGTCGAGTGCCTGCCGTCGTGCCTCGCGCCCGGCGAAACCGCGAAGTACCCGCCGGTCACGGTCGGCGCCTACCGCGCCGCCCGGTTCGCGCGCACCGCCAGCGCCTGATTCGCTGTTGTCGCGCCGCGGCGCGACTGCGATAGGCTGAGGCCATGCGCAGGTCCTGGTCGTTCGCCGCCCTGCTGGGCGTCGTCTTTGCCGCGAGTTTCGCGGCGATGCGGCTGATGGCCCAGCCATCCCCGCCGCCGCTGGCGCCCGCGGGCGCTGCCACCGTGTCGTTCGTCGGCAGCGAGGCCTGCGCCACCTGCCATGGCCGCGAGACCGCGGCGTGGCGCGCCTCCCAGCATGCCCACGCCATGGCGCCGGCGCGCGGCCAGGCGGTGCTGGGCGACTTCAACGGCGCGACCTTCGACAGGAACGGCGTCGTCACCACCTTCACCACCCGCGACGGCCGCTACTTCGTGAACACGGCCGGGCCCGACGGTACGCCGGGCGAGTTCGAGGTCGCCTACACGCTGGGCGTGGCGCCGCTGCAGCAGTACCTGGTCGAGATGCCGGGCGGCCGGCTGCAGGCGTTCGGCATCGCCTGGGACAGCCGGCCCGCAAGTGCCGGCGGACAGCGCTGGTTCGATCTCTATCCCGGCCAGGCCCTGCCGCCGGGCGATCCGTTGCACTGGACCGGCATCCAGCAGACCGCGAACTTCATGTGCATCGACTGCCACGTCACCAACCTGCGCAAGAACCACGACGTGGCCGCCAACGCCTACCGCTCGACATGGACCGAGGTCGGCGTCGGCTGCGAGGCCTGCCACGGGCCGGGCGCGGCGCACGTCGGCTGGGCGCGCGGCGGCCGGCCCGCCGCGGTGGCGGGGAAGGGCCTGGCGGTCCACTTCCCGAACCGCGCCGGAATCGCCTGGGGCAGCGACCCGGCGGCGCGGCCGCGCGTGCCGGTGCCGGCGGCGGGCGAGATCGCCGAGGTCGAGGTCTGCGCCCGCTGCCACGCCCGCCGCGCCCAGTTGACCGACGACGTCCATGCCGGCCAGCGCTTTGGCGACGGCTTCCGCGGCATGCTGCTGGAGCCCGGCCTGTACCGGCCCGACGGCCAGATGCTGGACGAGGTCTTCAACCACGGCTCGTTCCTGCAGAGCCGGATGTTCGCCAAGGGCGTGACCTGCGCCAACTGCCACGAGCCGCACGGCCAGAAGCTGGTCGCCGAGGGCAACGCCGTCTGCACCCAGTGCCACGCGCCCGCGACCTTCGAGAGCCGCGACCATCACTTCCACGAGGCGGCCGGGAAGGGCGGCCAGTGCGTGTCGTGCCACATGCCGCTGGTGACCTACATGGTGGTCGACCCGCGCCACGATCACAGCTTCCGCGTGCCGCGGCCCGACCGCGCCCGCACCATGGGAGCGCCCGACGTCTGCCTGTCCTGCCATGCCGACAAGCCGGCGGGCTGGTCGGAGGCGACGTTGCGCCAGCGGCTCGGCCGGTCGCCGGCGGGCTTCCAGTCCTTCGCCGAGGCGTTCCATGCCGCCGACCGCGGCCTGCCCGGCGCCGCCGGGTCGCTCGCGCGCATCGCCAACGACACCGCCCAGCCGCCGATCGTGCGCGCCAGCGCGATCGCGCGCGCCGCCACGCTCGGCCAGGCCGGCGCCGTCGATCTCAAGGCGGCGTTGGCCGATCCCGACCCGTCGGTGCGCGCCGCCGCCGCCGAGGCGGCCGGCAACCTGCGTGACGGGACGGCGCTGGTGGCGCCGCTGGCGGCGCTGCTGCGCGACCCGGTGCGCCAGGTCCGGCTGGAGGCGGCGCGGGCGTTGGCCGGACCGTCGGAGCTGCGCCTGCCGGAGGACGACCGCGCCGCCTTCCGCGCCGCGCTCGACGAGTACAGGGCGGTGCAGGCCTACAACGCCGACCGCGGCGAGGGTCACATGAACCTCGCCCTGCTCGAGATCCGGCGCGGCAACGGGCTGCTGGCCGACGACCATCTCAAGCGCGCGATCGCCGTCGATCCGACCTTCGTGCCGGCCTACGTGCAGTTGGCCGACCTGTACCGCGGGCGCCGCGACGAGGACCGCGCCGACGAGGTCCTGCGCGCGGCGGTCGCGCGCAATCCCGGCTCGGGCCTCGCCCATCACAGCCTTGGCCTGTCGCTGGTACGGCAACGCCGCATCGACGCCGCGCTGAAGGAATTCGCCCGCGCCGCCGAGCTCGAACCCGACAACGCCCGCTACGGTTACGTCTACGCCGTCGCGCTCGACCAGGTGCGCCACCAGGCCGAGGCGCTGCGCGTGCTCGACGGGGTGCTGGCGCGCCATCCCTACGACCTCGACGCGCTGCAGGCCGGCGCCGCCTGGGCGATGCAGCGCGGCGACCGGCCGGCGGCGCTGCGCTACCTCGAGGCCCTGCGCACGCTGATGCCGGGCGACCCGGCGGTCGAGCAGCAGATCCAGCGGCTGCGGCGCTAGGCGACCTTTTTCACCGCCGGCAGCACCCAGGTGCCGTTGAGGATCGACGGCTTGCTCTCGTCCGGCCAGTACAGGCGCATCATCAGCAGGAACTTCCCGGCCGGGGCGGGCAGCCAGTTCGACTCCCTGTCGGCTCCCGGCGAGTCCTTCTGGATGTAGAGGTCGACCGAACCGTCCGGGTTGGCCTTCGGGTTCTGCCGCGGGCTGATCGAGAAGCGGTTCAGGGGATTGGCGACGAAGAAGTAGTTCTCGTCGTACATGGTGATCGACCAGAAGCCCTGCACCGGCGGCGTCTCGCCCCTCGGGAAGCGGATCACGTACCTGTTCGTGCCGACATAGTCGTTGTCGTCGGCATCCTTGAGCGATGTCGGGTACACGGCATCCTGCGGCCGGTTGGCGCCCAGTCCGATCGCGGTGATCAGGGCCCGCATCAGGTAGTCGGTCCCGTAGATGCCGGTCTTGGTCGTGAAGTTCCAGCCGTTGATGTGCTGCACGCTCGAGTTGATCTTGAACTGCAGCATGATGCGGTCGAACGCGATCTGCGGGATGCGCCTGGCGAAGTCGGCGTTGAGCTTGCCGGCGTCGAAGTCCTTGCCCGGTACCAGGCCGATCTTCGCGAACTTCGCCAGCGCCGGCGCGTCGGCGGCCGATGGCGGGTTGGTCTTCATCAACTGCGCCAGCAGCGTGAAGTAGGCCTTGGCGTCCATGGCGTTGACCTGGTCGCGCACGGCCGTCTTCATGTCGATCGACGGATCGACCTTGCCGGCCGGCGGCGTGTACGGCTTGCCCCACGAACTCAGCGGCACCAGCTTGACCGCGTCCTGGATGGCATGGACCGCCTTGTAGTCCTCGGGCGTGCCGGTGCAGTAGATGCGCCCCAGCAGCCACACCATGTTGGTCGGCGACTTGTACTGGATCACGCCCGCCGGCAGCGTACCGGTCCAGCCGGGCCCGGTGATGGCGTAGGTCTGCGCGCCGGTGCCGGTGGTACGCTTGCCGGGAACCTGGAAGACGTCGGTCCAGCCGTCGAGCATCGGGAACAGCGCGTAGCGGCCGGCGAGGTCGGGGAGGCTCAGTACCCACGGCTCGGCGCCGACGTCCAGCCACGCCGTGGTGTAGAGCGTGTCCGCGTTGGGCGCGGTGACGTCGCGAAACGTCGCGTCGGGATACTCGCGCATCTTGATCAGTTGTCCCATCGGGGCCTTGGCCGCGCCGGGCGCCTCGACGTTGGTCATGACGCGCCGGGTGATCTCCATGGTCACCAGCGGGTAGCCGTAGATGTAGGCATCGGTGGCCAGCCAGAATTCCTCAAGCCCTTCGCCGAAGCGGAAGTCGCCGGTGTTGGCGGTCGCGAGCGAGGCGATCGAGGTGCCGCCGAGCAGGCCGAGGGCGCTCGCGGTCAGGGTGCGGCGGGACATCATGCGTCGGGTCTCCTTCGACGGTATCGACGATGGTTTCCTTGTAGTGGAACATCGGCCCGGCGATTTATCTTCTTGCGACATGGGTGCCGATACTTTGCCGACCCACCGGTCCCGAACGCCCGGTCATCGCCCTGCCGTCGAGGGCACGACGCGGGTTGCCAGCGTCGGCGCCTTGCCCCGGGTGCTCGACCAGCTCGGCTACCCCGTTGCCCCCCTGCTGGCGGAGCTCGGCCTGCCCGCCGATCTGTTCGAAGACGAGGACGGGCTGATCGGGGTGGCGCAGTCTTTCCGGCTGGTCAACCGGGCGGCGGAGCGCGCGTCGTGTCCCCATCTCGGCCTGCTGTGCGGGGCGCGGCACCGGCTCGAAACCATCGGGCTGGCCGGCCGGCTGTCGCAGAATGCGCGCGACGTCGGCAGCGCCTTGCGCGGCCTGGCACTGAACCTCCACCTGAACGGGCACGTGTTCGTCCCCACGGTGAGGGTTATGGGCGAGACGGCGGAATTCATCCTGGCCCTGGTCGCGGATGTCGACGAGCCGTCGCGGGTCGCGGTCGACCTCGGCTTCGCCGCCGCCTTCTCGCTGGTGCGCGAAATCTGCGGCCCGGGCTGGTCGCCCCTCGACGTGCTGATGGTCAACGCGCCGGCCGGCAGCCGCGCGCCCTACGACCGCTACTTCGCGACGCGGGTGCAGTTCGGCAGCGACCGCAACGCCATCGCGTTCGCGCGGTCGTGGCTCGCGCGCCCGGTACACGGCGCCAACCCCGCGGCTCTGGCGGCGCTGGAGCGGGAGCTGGCGCTGACCGCGCAGCGCAACCCGCTGCCGCTGCCGGTGGCGACGCGGCGGGCGCTGCTGGCCTGCATCGCCCGCGGCACGATCTCGGTGCGCGCGGTCGCTGCCGTGCTCGGCCTGCAGGTCCGCACGCTCAACCGCCGGCTCGCCGACGAGGGCACCTCGGTGTTCGAGCTGGCGCAGGAGGTCCGCTACCAGGTCGCGCGCGACCTGCTGGCCAACACCGCGCTGCCGGTCACCGAGATCGCGGCGACGCTGGCCTATGCCAACACCGCCGGCTTCACCCGGGCCTTCACCCGGTGGTCGGGCCATGGCCCCAGCGCGTGGCGGCGGCGCCACGACTGACGGCGGTCACGTCAACTGCAGTCCCTGCGCCGGGAAGGTGCGCAGCATGCGCTGCACCGCCTCGTCCTGGATACGGCCGGGATTGCCGGGGCGGGCCTTGAACTTGAAGCGGATCACCAGCGCGTTGTCGGCGACCTCGCCGACACCCTGCATCTTGAGCGGCTCGAGGATGTCGGCGGCATAGGCCGGGTCGTCGGCCAGCTCGGCGCCCAGCACCTTGGTGGCGGCGCGCAGCTTGTCGAGGTCGGTGTCGCGGGCGAAGCGCAGGGTGAACTTCACCGCCGCCCAGTCGCGGCTGTAGTTGGCGATCTGGCCGAGATCACCGAACGGGATGGTGTGGACCTGGCCACTGGCGTGGCGCAGCCGGATCGAGCGCAGGGTGAAGCCTTCGACGATGCCGACGGCCTTGCCGCAGTCGATCGTCTCGCCGACCCGGAAGGCGTCGTCGGCGAGGTAGAAGATGCCCGACACGATGTCCTTGACCAGCGCCTGGCTGCCGAACGACACCGCGAGCCCGAACACCGACAGGCCGGCCAGCAGCGGCGTGGTGTCGACGCCGATGTCGGACAGCGCGATCAGGATCGCGACCGCGCCGATCAGCACCGCCAGCGTGAAGCGCAGCAGCGGCATCAGCGTGCCCAGCCGCGTCGCGGCCGAACCCGGTGTCGCGCCCGGGGCATTGTCCAGCGCCCGCGCCGCCAGCTTCTGCATGTAGGCGCCGGTGAAGAACTTCACGAGCTCCCACAGCACGTAGGCGGTGAACAGGGTGAGGCCGGCGCGGCGGGCCGAGCGGGTGATCTTGTCCCACGCCGTGGCATCGACCAGCCCCAGCACATCGACCACCCAGTTCTCGGAGATCACCACGACAACGACGATCAGCGCGGCGACGCGGATGCAGCGCGCGGCGACGTCGGGCAGCTTCTCCATCGTGCTGGCCGGGGTGAAGCCCGGCATCTGCGAGTCGAGCCGCCGCACGAAGGCCTGCAGGAAGGTCTCGAACAGCAGCAGGCCAAACACCAGGTTGACGGTGAGCAGCATCGCCCGGGTGACGCCGTGGTGGCCGGTGATGGCGCCGAACACGATGGTCACGACCACGGCGCCGAAGAAGACCAGGGCGATGCCCACCCAGTAGGCGCCGATGACGCGCGCCACCGGGGCGACCCGGCCCAGCCCGCCCAGCCACTGGCGCGCGGCGGTGCGCGTGCCGACCACGAACAGGTAGAAGGCCGCGAGCACGACGGGCGCGAACAGCAGGCGTCCCGCCTCGACGGCGAGGGGCGGCGTGTCGACCGCCACCAGGCTGAGGCCGAGGAGGCGCAGCGCGATCAGCAGGAACACCAGGGCCGAGATCGAGCGGTAGAGGTGACGCGCCTCGCCGTCCTCGACCTCGCACAGCCGCGCGGTCGGCAGCCGCGGCCGCAGGATGACCCGGAACAGCAGGCTGTAGAGCCGCCACAGGAGTACGGCGCTGAGCACGCCGAAGGCGAAGCGGTCCTGCACCGAGCCAGACGCGAACAGGAGCTCGATCGCGGCGCGACCGACCAGCCAGAGGGCGAACACCGCCAGCGCGTCGATCGCCAGCAGCGCCGCGAGGTAGGCGAGCGATCGCATCCCGCCCTCGGGGCCAGCCTTGGCCGCCAGCCGCTGCCGCACCGAGCCGAGGGCGCCGCGGACCAGCGCCTCGCCGGCGAGCGCGGCGAAAACGACGCCCAGCAGGACGAGGAAGAAGGAGGCGCGGTCGCGACCGCCCTGGGGGCTGGCGTCGAGCAGGCCGACGAGCCGCCCCATCGCATCGCCGTACTGCGGGATCGCGCCGACCAGGCCGCTGGCCTGGCGCATCAGCACGTCGACCGGGTCGGCGTCGTCCGTCGCCTTCGCGCCGGCGGTCGCAGGGGGCGTTGCCGCCTTGTCGTCCTTCAGCTTCTCGAGCACCGACCTGGTGATCGCCGAGACGATCGCGTCCATCTGTTCCTGGGTCAGGCCCGGCGGCAGGGGAGTGACGGCCTGCGCCTGCGGCGACGCGATCGGGGCAAGCAGCAGCGCGACCGCGAGCAGGACAAATTGCAGTGTCTTCATCCGGTGTCCCCCGTCGCGACTTTCCCGAGTTTTGTCGCGACTTGTCAAACGCGCGAGAATTTCCCGCGCTATGATGTGCCATCGAGAGAGGGCGCAATGACGAGCGAGCGTGCACACCAGCTGAAGGAAAAGGCGATCGAGGAGTTCCGCTCCTTCTTCGTGATGGCTTTGTACCTGTGGTTCGTGTTCTCGCTGATGCTGCTGAACGAGGCCATCATCCTGAAGAAGCCCGACTTCAACTTCCTGGCGCAGGGCTTCGCCGTGATCAACGCGCTGGTGCTGGCCAAGGTCATGCTGGTCGCCGACGATCTCGGCTTCGGTCGTGGACTGGACGGCCTGCCGCTGATCTGGCCGATCCTCTACAAGGCGGTGCTGTACGGGTTGCTGTTCGTGGCTTTCCACGAACTCGAGCACTACGTCGTGGCGTGGTTCAACGGCAAGGCGCACACCATGACGCTACCGACCGTCGGCGGCGGGACCTGGGCCGGCGCGGCCTGCGTCTGGGCGGTCATGGCGGTGTCGCTGATGCCGTTCTTCGCCATCCGAGAGGTCTCGAAGCTGGTCGGCACGAGCCGCGTGTGGCGCCTGATGCTGAAGCCCGGCGCGCGCGCCGCCTTCGCGGCGGAAGAAGCCGCGCGTAAGGCGGGCTGAGCCATGAAGATCGAGGCGCTGCGCACGCCGGACCACCGCTTCGAGGCGCTGCCGGGCTACGGCTTCGCGCCGCACTACGTCACGGACCTGCCGCGCTGCGTCGGCCTGCGGATGCACTACCTCGACGAGGGCAGCCGGAATGACCGCGTCGCGCTGTGCCTGCACGGCCAGCCGACCTGGAGCTACCTCTATCGACGCATGGTCCCCGGCCTCGTCGCGGCCGGCTACCGCGTGGTCGCGCCGGACCTGTTCGGCTTCGGCCGCTCCGACAAGCCGGCGCACGAGGCGGTCTATACCTTCACCTTCCACCGCGAGGCGCTGATCGCCTTCGTGCGCGCCCTCGACCTTCGCCGCGTCACCCTCGTCTGCCAGGACTGGGGCGGCCTGCTGGGGCTCACGCTGCCGATGGAAATGCCCGGGCGCTTCGAGGCGCTGCTGGTCATGAACACGACGCTTGCCTCGGGCGATCGCCCGCTGTCGCCCGGCTTCGTCGCGTGGCGCGACTGGAACAACGCCAACCCCGACATGGCGATCGGCAAGCTGATGGCCCGCGCCTGTCCGCACCTCTCGGCCGCCGAGGCCGCCGCCTACGACGCTCCGTTCCCCGATGCCTCCTTCAAGGCCGGCGTGCGCCGCTTCCCGAACCTCGTGCCCGACGGTCCCGACGCCGACGGCGCGGCGATCTCGAGCCGCGCCCGCGACTGGTGGCGGACCGCGTGGAGCGGCCGGACGGCGATGGCGATCGGCATGACCGACCCGGTGCTGGGTCCGGCGGTGATGGCCGACCTGCGTCGCGATCTGCGCGGCTGCCCGCCGCCGGTCGAACTCGCGGCTGCTGGGCACTTCGTGCAGGAGTGGGGCGAGGACGTGCTGAAGGGGGCGCTGCCCCTCCTAGCCTGACGGCTGGTCGCGCTCGCCCCTGAGGCGGGCGACCTCTTCTTCCAGCTCGCGGATGCGCTGGGCCAGCCGGTCGACCGCCGGCGCGATCTCGGCCTCCGAGTAGCGGGCGGTGATGTGCTGCTGGCAGTTCACGTCCCACGCCTCGATCGTGAACACGATCGCGCGCTGCGGCCGCGCCTTGTAGGCGGGATCGACCAGCCGCTCCATCAGCTCGGCATCGCCCTCGACGACGCGGGCGCGGCCCCACAGCTTGACCCGCTGCTTCGTGGCGAAGTGCAGCAGGAAGAGGTGGGCGCGGTCGTTCTCGGCGAGGTGGCCGAGGGTGATGTACTGGTGGTTGCCGGCGAAGTCGGCGAAGGCGAGGACGCGGTTGCCGATCGTCTTCAGGAAACCGGGCGGGCCGCCGCGGTGCTGGACGTAGGGCCGGCCGTCGGCGTCGGCGGTGGCGAGGAAACAGGTGTCGATGACCGACAGGAACTGCCGCAGGTCATCGCTGATCTCGGTCTTCCATTCGCGGTCCTCGAACCGGACCCGAGACCCCAGGCGCTTCTGTTCCGCCTTCACCGAGGCCGAGAACATCACGTCTCCGGGGTCGGCCATCGCGCTACCCCAGCTTCTTGCCCAGCCGTCCGGCCAGGTCCTGGATGTACTGCCAGGCGACGCGGCCCGAGCGCGAGCCGCGGGTCACCGACCACTCGATCGCCTCGCGGCGCAGCTGGTCGGCGGGGATGTCGAGCCCGTAGTGGCGGCAGTAGGCCTCGATCATGGCGAAGAAGGTGTCCTGGTCGGCGTTGTGGAAGCCCAGCCACAGGCCGAAGCGGTCGCTCAGCGACACCTTCTCCTCGACCGCCTCGGATGGGTTGATCGCGGTCGAGCGCTCGTTCTCGATCATGTCGCGCGGCATCAGGTGGCGGCGGTTCGAGGTGGCGTAGAACACCACGTTCTCCGGCCGGCCCTCGATGCCGCCGTCGAGCACCGCCTTGAGCGACTTGTAGGCCGCGTCCTGGCCGTCGAACGAGAGGTCGTCGCAGAACACCACGAAACGGCGGTTCGAGCCGCGGATCCGGGTCAGCAGCGCCGGCAGCGACGGGATGTCCTCGCGGTGGATCTCGACCAGGGCCAGCGGGCCCGGCGGGCCGCCGAGCTCGCGGTTCACGTGGGCATGGACGGCCTTCACGATCGAGCTCTTGCCGGCGCCGCGCGAGCCCCACAGCAGGGCGTTGTTGGCCGGGAAGCCCTTGGCGAAGCGCCGGGTATTCTCGAGCAGGATGCCCTTCTGCTGGTCGATGCCCTGGAGCAGCTCGAGGTCGACCCGGTTGACCTTGGGCACCGCCTCGAGGCGGTGGCCGGTGGCGTGCCAGACATAGGCCTCGGCCTCGTCGATGGTCGCCGTGGGCGGGGCGGGAGGGGCCAGCCGGTCGAGGGCTTCGACGATGCGCGAGAGGGTAGCTTTGAGATCCTGATCCATTGTTGCCGGCCGCCAAAAAGGGGGGGACCATACGCTTCCGCACTTGCGTTGCAAAGCGGGGCGGGGTCGCTATAGTCCGCGCGCTTTTTCGGCGGTCGGAAGGGGAGCGGAGCGCAGCATGTTCATTTCACAGGCTTGGGCCCAGTCGGGCGGTGCGGGCGGCGGGGATTTCCTCGTCCAGCTGTTCCCGCTGATCCTGATCTTCGTCGTCTTCTACTTCCTCCTGATCCGGCCGCAGCAGGCCAAGATCAAGGCCCAGCGCGAGATGCTGGCCGGGGTCAAGCGCGGCGATCGCGTCGTCACCGGCGGCGGCATCGTCGGCCTGGTGACCAAGGTGATCTCGGACAACGAGATCCAGGTCGAGATCGCAGAGGGCGTGCGCGTCCGCCTGGTCAAGCAGACCATCACCGACATCGTCAGCCGCGGCGAGTCGGTGCGCGGCGCCAAGGAAGGCGAGGACGACGTCAAGCCGATGCTGCCGCCGCCGGCTCCGGCGCCCGAGCGCAAGAGCCTGCTCGGGAGCCTGTTCGGCGGCAACAAGAAGTAGCCGCAATCACGCGGCAGTAGGTCGGAATGCTCAATCTTCCGCGCTGGCAGACGATCGTCATCCTGGCGATCACGGTGCTGTCCGGGGTGTTCGCGCTCCCCAACATCCTGCCGGCGTCGGTGCTCGACCATCTGCCGCACTGGTACCAGCAGAGCCGGATCAACCTCGGCCTCGACCTGCGCGGCGGCGCCCACTTCCTGCTCGAGGCCGACCTCCGCTCGGTGCTGAACGAGCGCCTGACCAACCTGTCCGACTCGGTGCGCGCCGAGCTGCGCAAGCAGCAGGTGCCGTTCAAGGACGTCACCGTCGAGGGCGGCCGCGCCGTCACCGTGACGCTGCGCGACGAGGCCCAGCGCGCCAAGGCGCTGGAGGCGATCCGCACCATCGACGGCACGCTGGCGGTGTCGGGCCAGGGCGACACGATCCGGCTGGGCTACTCCGACCAGGACCTGTTCCGCCGCAAGAAGGAAGTGATCGACCAGTCGATCGAGATCCTGCGCCGCCGCGTCGACGAGACCGGCACGATCGAGCCGACCATCGTGCGCCAGGGCGACGAGCGCATCCTGCTGCAGGTGCCGGGCATCAAGGACACGACCGACCTCAAGCGCAAGATCAACCAGACCGCCAAGCTGACCTTCCACCTCGTCAACGAGGACGCGGCGATGGCCGGCGGCAACGGGCCGGTGCCGCCGACCACCTACATGGTGCCGACGCGCGAGGGCATGCAGGAGCTGCGCCGCACCAACCCGAAGGCATGGGACGAGATCCAGGCCGCCAACCCGCGCCTGTCGCCGGAGACGATCTGCCGGCGCTTCCAGCCGCAGTGCCTGCCGGTGCTGAAGCGCGTGGTCGTGGGCGGCGAGGACCTCGACGACGCCAAGGCGACGTTCGAGCAGCAGCAGGGCGGCCGCCCGATCATCAGCTTCACCTTCAACGCCGCCGGCGGCCGCGCCTTCTGCGCCGCCACCCGCGCCAACGTCGGCAAGCGGCTGGCGATCCAGCTCGACAACGAGATCATCAGCGCCCCGGTGGTGCAGAGCCCGATCTGCGGCGGCAGCGGCATCATCACCGGCACCTTCACCACCCAGCAGACCCAGGAGCAGGCGCTACTGCTGCGCTCGGGCGCGCTGCCGGCGACGCTGTCGATCATCGAGGAGCGCACCGTCGGCGCCGACCTCGGTGCCGACGCGATCCGCAGCGGCACGGTCGCCGCGATCGTCGGCACGGTGCTGGTCGCGCTCTTCATGTTCGTGGCCTACGGCCCGATCTTCGGCGGCTTCGCCAACCTCGCCATGCTGGTCAACCTGCTGATGGTGTTCGCCGGCATGTCGATCCTCGGCGCGTCGCTGACGCTTCCCGGCATCGCCGGCCTGGTGCTGACCGTCGGCATGGCCGTCGACTCGAACGTGCTGATCTACGAGCGCGTGCGCGAGGAGAAGGCGCTCGGCCGCTCGGCCTTCAGCTCGCTGGCGACCGGCTACGAGCGCGCGATGTCGGCGATCGTCGACGCCAACCTCACCACGCTGATCGCCGGCGTGCTGCTGTTCGGCTTCGGCTCCGGGCCGATCCGCGGCTTCGCCACGACCCTGTCGCTCGGCCTGCTGACCTCGATGTTCAGCTCGACCATCTTCACCCGCATGCTGCTCGCCATCTGGGTGCGCTGGCGGCGGCCCACCGAACTCGTGATCTGAGGCGCCCGTCATGCTTTGGAAACCGGTTCGCCTGTTCGCCTTCAAGCGCAAGTTCGACTTCCTCGGGCAGCGCAAGGCGGCGCTGATCCTGTCGACCCTGATCAACATCGTGTCGCTGGTCGCGGTGTTCACGATCGGCCTGAACTTCGGCATCGACTTCAAGGGCGGCATCGCCATGCAGGTCCGTGCCAAGCAGGGCAACGCCAACCTCGAGGACCTGCGCTCGGTGGTCGGCGGCCTCGGCGTCGGCGAGGTCTCGCTGCAGGAGTTCGGCGACCCGACCACCGCGCTGATCCGCATCCAGCGCCAGAACGGCGGCGCCCAGTGCGTCGCCGGCGCCCAGAAGGTGATGGCGCAGCGTTCCGGCGCCGGCTGGACGGTCAAGCCGGGCGCGGCCGGCACCGGCGACGTCGAGTTCACCGCGCCGGGGCCCCTCGACGCGGTGTCGTGGCGCGACGCCATCAGCCGCGTCGGCCTGACGGTGCAGGAGCGGCAGCTGCCGCGCGGCACGGTCAACACGGCGAAGATCGACATGTCGCCCGAGCAGCAGGCGGAGTGGTGCCAGCAGGTCGCGATCAAGCAGGTCGAGGACGCGATCGGTGCCCGGTACGAGATGCGCGGCACCGAGTCGGTCGGCCCCAAGATCGGCGAGGAGCTGATGACGAGCGGCATCTACGCCGTGCTCGCCACCATGGCCGCGATCGCGGTCTACGTCTGGTTCCGGTTCGAGTGGCAGTTCGCGATCGGCGCGCTGATCGCCATGCTCCACGACGTGATCTCGACGATCGGCGTGTTCGTGCTGCTGCAGCTCGACTTCAGCCTGACCGCGCTGGCGGCTGTGCTGACCATCGCCGGCTACTCGATCAACGACACCGTCGTGGTGTTCGACCGCGTGCGCGAGAACATGCGCCGCTACAAGAAGCTCAGCCTGGTCGACCTCCTGAACCAGAGCGTCAACGAGACCCTGTCGCGAACCCTGATGACCTCGGGCACCGTGTTCGTCGCGGTGGCGGCGCTGGTGCTGTTCGGCGGCCCGGTCCTCTACAGCTTCTCGGTGGCGATGCTGTGGGGCGTGATCGTCGGCACCTACTCGTCGATCTGGGTCGCTTGCGCCGGCCTCGTCTACCTCGGCCTGCGCGCCGAGCAGCTGCGCCCCGACGAGGACAAGGTCGGGGACAAGGCGGCGGACAAGCCGGCGGCGGACAAGGCCGGGAAGGCGGGCGCGTGATCCCGCCGCGGCAGGGCGGCCCGTTCGACAAGACCCTGCCGACGCCGGACGCGTCGTACGTCCAGCTGATCCGAAACTACGGGCCGGGGCACTTCGTGATCGCCGACCGGCGCTGGGATGGCCCGGTGCTGGTGACCGAGGCGAGGACGTTCGCGTGGAGCGTGACGCGGGCCGAGGACCTGTCGGTCGACAGCCTGGCGCCGCTGCGCGACGCCGCGGTGCCGATCGAGTTCCTGGTGGTCGGCTGCGGGCCGCGGCCGGTGTTCGTGCCGCCGCCCAAGCGCGCCGCCTTCAAGGCGGCGGGCCTCGCGCTCGAGATCGTCGATACCGGCGCCGCCTGCCGGATCTTCAACGTGATGGTCGCCGAGGGACGGCGGGTCGCCGCCGCCCTCGTGCCCATGCCCTAGCCGGGTCCGAAGCCCGGGTTCAGACGGGAGCGTTCTGCTGCGCCACCATGCAGTAGAGCATGCCGATCGAGAACATGGTGTTGAAGCGGCTGGCGTAGAGCGCCGGCTTCGCCGCCGCCGCCTTCTGCTCGGCCGTCGCCTCGACCAGGCCGAGGATCTTCTGCTGGTTCGGCCAGATGATGAACCAGACGTTGAAGGCCATGATCAGGGCCATCCACATGCCGGTGCCGATCATCACGAAGCCCGGCTTCAGGGTCAGCGCGCTCGCGATGTAGCCCTGCATCCACGCCAGCAGCAGGCCGGTGACCACGGTCGCCAGCGCGGCGTAGCGGAAGAAGAACAGGACCTTGGGCGCGATGTGGCCGGAGATGGCGCCGCGCTGCTCGGCCGGGATGCTGGGCATGGTCGGCACCTGGACGAAGTTCAGGTACCAGAGCAGGCCGATCCACAGCACGCCGCTCAGCACGTGCAGCCAGCGCATGATGAAGGTCGCGTAGGCGTGGCCGCCCTCGAAGGCGCGGCCGGTGGCCAGGTTGGCGAGCACGACGATGACGATGCAGAGGACGATGCCGGCCCCGACGGTGCGGCCCGGCGACTGGAAGATGCTGCCCATGGTGCGGTTCTCCCTTATGGTTCTTGGCGAGAGGAGGGGGAATTTGCGCGGTCAGTGTATGCCCAGGTGGGCCTGCGTTCAACTGTCGCAGCCCCGGGTTGTCCCCCGATGACGGTCTCCTACGCCGCCCCCGAGGCGTCCCATGCCTACGTGCTGGACGAGGTCCGGCGCGCCGACCGCGACCGCTTCCTCGGCGCCCTGTTCGCGCCGATGCCGGCGCGGGCCGGGCTGCTGGCGCTGCTGGCCTTCGACCACGAACTGGCCCGCACCCGCATCGTCACCCGCGAGCCGATGCTGGCCCGCATCCGCCTCGAATGGTGGCGCGAGGCGGTGGCCGAGGCGACCGGCGACGGTCCGCCGCGCGGCCAGCCGGTGGCCGAGGCGCTGGCCGAGACCGCCCGGCGCCACGGCCTGTCGCAGGCGGCGCTGACCGACCTGGTCGATGCCCGCGAGGAGGAGATCGACGGCCCGCTCGACGTCTTGCGCGCCGGCCACGCGCTGGCCGACCTGCAGCTGGCGGTGCTGGGCGCCGCCGACGACGCCAGCCGCAGCGCCGTGCGCGCGGTCTCGGCCGCCTGGCTGATGGGCGAGGGACCCGAGCGCGACGCGCTGGTGGCCGCGGCGCGGGCCCTGCGCGGCCGCGTCAGCCCCGACGCCCTGCCAGCCCTGCTGCCGGCCCTCTCGCTCGGCGGTATGGCCCCGTGGCGCAAGCCGCTGGCCTATTGGTGGGCGGCGCGGACGGGGCGATATTGACGGCCACATAAGCGAACGGGGGAAACGTGGCGCGCGCCAAGGCCAACGGCATCGAGATCGAGTACGAAACCGCCGGCGATCCGAAGGACCCGGCGCTGCTGCTGGTGATGGGGCTGGGTGGCCAGCTGACGGTCTGGCCCGACGCCTTCTTCCACGGCCTCGCGGCCGAGGGCTTCCACGTCATCCGCTACGACAACCGCGATACCGGCCTGTCGACCGACTTCGACGCCGCCGGGCTGCCCGACATCGCCGGCGCGATGTCGAAGCTGATGGCCGGGCAGCCGATCGACGCGCCCTACCGGCTCGAGGATCTCGCCGCCGACGCGACCGGGCTGCTCGACGCGCTCGGCATCGAGCGCGCCCACGTGGTCGGCATGTCGATGGGCGGCATGATCGTGCAGATCCTGGCCGCGAAGTATCCCGGGCGCTGCCGCTCGATGGTCTCGATCATGTCGACCAGCGGTCGCCGCGGCCTGCCGACCGGCAACCCGCAGACGCTGGCGATGCTGATGGCGCAGCCGGCCAGCCTCGCGCGCGAGGCGCTGGTCGAGCAGGGGCTGAAGGTGCGGCAGGCGCTGTCGGGCGGCGGCTACGCCGAGCCCGAGGCCGACCTGCGCGCCTTCGTCGAGCGCAACGTCGACCGCCGCTTCTACCCGCAGGGCGCGTCGCGCCACTACCTCGCGGTGCTGGCCTCGGGCGACCGCGTCGAGCTCCTGAAGACGATCAAGGTGCCGACGCTGGTGCTGCACGGCGAGGGCGACCCGCTGGTGCCGGTCGAGGCCGGCCGCGACGTCGCCGCGCTGGTGCCCGGCGCGAGGATCGAGACGTTCCCGGGCTGGGGCCACAACCTGCCCGGCCCGTTCCTGCCGACCCTGATCGACCGGCTCGCCGGCTTCTGCAAGGACAAGTGAGGAGAGCGCCATGAAGTTCGGCATCTTCTACGAGCACCAGCTGCCGCGGCCGTGGGGGCCGATGAGCGAGTACCAGCTGTTGCAGGACTCGCTGGCCCAGATCGAGCTGGCCGACCGGCTGGGCTACGACTACGCGTGGGAGGTCGAGCACCACTTCCTCGAGGAGTACTCGCACTCCTCGGCGCCGGAGGTCTTCCTCGGCGCGGCCAGCCAGCGCACCAAGCGGATCCGGCTGGGCCACGGCGTGGTTCAGCTCACCACCAACCAGCCGCACCGCGTCGCCGAGCGCGTGTCGACGCTCGACCTGCTGTCGGGCGGCCGCGTCGAGCTCGGCATGGGCGAGGCCGCCGGGCCGGCCGAGCTGCACCCCTTCGGCATCCGCGTGCGCGACAAGCGGGAACGCTGGGAGGAGGCGGTCAAGGCGATCATCCCGATGTTCAGCCGCGACAGCTGGGAGTTCCACGGCCAGTACTACGACTTCCCGGCGCGCAACGTGATCCCCAAGCCCTACCAGAAGCCGCACCCGCCGCTGTGGGTCGCGTGCTCGAACATCCAGACCATCGCCAAGGCCGGCGAGTGGGGCATGGGCGCGCTCGGCTTCACCTTCGTCTCCCCCGAGGCGGCCCGGGCCTGGGTCCACCGCTACTACAACAACCTCCTCGACAACCCGAACAAGCTCGCCGACTACCAGAGCAATCCCAACGTCGCGATGGTGTCGGGCTTCATGTGCGCCCCGACCGACGCGGAGGCCGAGGCCAAGGCGGCGGGCTGGACCTTCTTCATCTTCGCGCTGTCCTACTACGGCCGGAAGGGCGTCGACGCGCCGGGGACCTCGGACCTGTGGCGCGAGTACCAGTCGTGGCGCGGCGGGCCGGAGGAGAAGAAGGCGCTGGAGTCGGGCCTGATCGGCTCGCCCGACACGATCCGGCGCAAGCTGCGCCAGTTCCAGGCCAGCCGCGTCGACCAGGTGATCCTGCTCAACCAGGCGGGCAAGACCAGCCACGAGGACATCTGCGGCTCGCTCGAGCTGTTCGCCCGCGAGGTCATGCCGGAGTTCCATGCCGCCGAGGCCGAGCAGGCGGCGTGGAAGGCCAGGGTGCTGGCGCGCGAGATCGTGCTCGAGGACCTCGACGTCCAGAAGTACGACATCTACAGCCACCAGAACGAGCACATCGTCCGGCTGAGCCCCGAGCAGCTGAAGGCCAAGATGGCCGAGAAGGAAGCGGCGGCGAAGCGCGCCTGACCTAGCGGGCGCGTTCGAAGACGTAGAGGAAGCCGATCCGGCCGGCGGGGCGAAAGTCCTCGCGCCAGCCCGCCGCGATGCGGTCGTACATCTCGACGTAGTCGTCGTTCAGCAGCAGCACGTCGATGCGGGCATCGCGCAGCAGCGGCGCCATCTCTCCCCTCTGCATCGCCACCAGCGCGTCGGCCCGGACCTTGCCGTCGAGGTTCACCACCCGCGACGGGTAACGGTAGCCCAGCCGTCCCGACTCCGGCGCGCCGATCCGCGCGCTGCCCTGGCCGAGCGGCGTGCGCGCGATCGTGTAGACCTCGAAGCCGAGGTGGCTGCGATAGGGCAGGCCGTGGTCGCGCCATACCCAGTAGAGGTTCGAGCCGATCGCCAGCACGGCGAGCGTGGCCAGCGCCGCGGCGGCGGCGGGCAACGGCCGGCGGGCGCGGGCGACGGCGTGCAGGGCGAACAGCGACAGCACGATCAGCACCAGCAGCTTCATCGGCGTGAAGTAGCGGGTGAAGAACTGGCCGGCGGCGCTCGCCGTCGCGTAGTAGGCGAGCAGGGCGGCGCAGGCGATGGCGAGGGCGCCCAGCACGCGCCGCGAGCGCGGTTCGATCGCGGCCACCGGGTCGCGCCGGCGCCACGCCGCCAGCGCCAGCGCCGTCGCCGCGATCGCCGCGGCGAGGGCGAGGCCCGGCAGCGCCTCCATCACGGTGCGCTGCTTGAGGAAGTAGATCGGCACCAGGCTTTCGGCGAGGTAGGCCAGCAGCGGCCCGATCTCGACGTGCGGGTACAGGCTGGTCGAGGTGGCGACGCCGCTTTGCGGCACCGGGTGTCCCCACGCCAGCTGGCAGTAGGCCAGCCACGGCACGACCAGCAGGCTGGCGACGCCCCCGATCGCCAGCCCCTCGCGGATCGGCTTCGGCCTTTGCCCCGGCAGCAGCGTCGTCGCCAGCAGGGCGGCGAACAGGAAAATGCCGTCGTTGCGCGCCAGCATGAACAGGCCGGCCAGCACGCCCAGCCCCGCGAGCCGGCCGGGCGAGGCCGGTGCACCCGAGAGGTGACGCTGGAACGCCAACATCAGGGCCAGGCCCAGGGTCAGGGCAAGACCGGTATCGAGGCCGCTGAAGTACTGGAAGTTGAGGTGCGCTTCGCACAGGAAAGCCACCGCCAGCAGCGGCGGCGCCAGCGCCGGCAACGGCGTGGTCGCCGCGCGCGATACGAAGCGGAGGAACAGCACGAGGCTGGCCAGCCAGCAGGCGAAGCACGCCAGGTAAACCAGCGCGAAGGCGATGCGCTCGTCCCGCCCGGCAACGAAGGCAAGCGCGGTCAGCGCCTGCCACAGCGGCTGGAAGCCGGTGGTCCAGTGCTCGCCGTCGATCGTGACGCCGCGGCCCTCGGCGATGTTCCGCGCGATCGCCAGGTAGTAGTAGGCGTCGTCGCCGCCTTCCGCGAAGGCGACGGCGACGGGATCGCTCGACAGGATGCGGTCCAGGAAATCGGCGCCGCGCGAGACGGCGAACGCGGCCAGCAAGGCCCAGAGCAGGATGGCCAACGGCATGGCGCGGCGCCTCGCAGGAGCGAGGCGCCACGTTAGTATGCCGGGCGGGCGACGCTAGTAGGCGTACTGCCGCGGCGCGGTGGCCGCGCCGATGGCGGCGCCACCGACCGCGCCGACCGCCGCGCCGGCCAGGGGAGCGCCCGCAGCCGCACCGACCAGGGCGCCGCCGCCGGCGCCGATCGCGCCGCCGGTCAGGGCGCGGTCCACCGGACGGTCACCGCACGCCGCGGTACCGAGGGCAAGGCCGGCCAGCACGACGAAAGTTCCCAATCGCGACATGAAAGCCTCCGCTGCAAGAGGGGTCGATCCGTTTCGTCCATCCGTTTCTGGGCGACACAACGGGCAGCGGAGGGCGGAAGTTGCGGCCTACTTCTGCGGCGTGATCAGGAACTTCTCGCCGGTCGCGCGCCTGGCGTAGGCGGCGATGTTGGCGAGATCGAGCGCCTCGACCAGCGACACCGAGCGCGTGTAGTGGCTGGCGAAGGTGGTCTTGAGGCTGTTGACCACCCGCTCGCGCAGCCGCACCTGCTCGGGCCGGCCGATCTTCTGCAGGAACGGCGTCAGCAGCCAGCCGCCCACGCCCCACGCCATACCGTAGTTGCGCGTCAGTTCCAGTGGCCGCGTGTCGAGGCCGCCGTAGACGTAGACCTGCTTGTGCGTGGTCGAGCCGTAGCGGCTGTATTCCTTGGCGGTCTTGTTCAGCGCCATCTCCATGCCGGTCAGGATCTGGCTGGCGAGCCTGCCGCCGCCGATCGCGTCGAAGGCGATGGTGGCGCCGGTCTCGACCAGCGCCTGCACGAGGTCGTCCATGAAGCTGGCGGCCGACGAGTCGACGACGTGCCTGGCCCCGATGTCGCGCAGGATCTTGGCCTGGGCCGGGCTGCGCACGATGTTCACGAGGCCGATGCCGTCCTCGAGGCAGATCTTGTTCAGCATCTGGCCGAGATTGGAGGCCGCGGCGGTATGGACCAGCGCCTTGTGGCCCTCGCGCTTCATCGTCTCGGTCATGCCGAGCGCGGTCAGCGGGTTGACGAACCACGACGCGCCCTCGGCCGCGGTCGTGCCGGCCGGCAGCGGCTGGCACTCGATCGCCTTCAGCAGCCGGTACTGCGCGTACATCGAGCCGCCGACCATCGACACCGTCTTGCCGAGCAGCGCCTGCGCGGCTTCCGAGCTGCCGGCCTTGACCACCGTGCCGGCGCCCTCGTTGCCGACCGGCATCGACTGGTCGAGCCGCGCGGCCAGGAAGGGCAGGGACTGCTGCGGCACCGACGCGGTCACCTTGACCGACGCGCCGCTGCCGCTGGCCTTCGCGGTCGCCGGGTCGGCGGGGCCGAGCAGGAGGCCGAGGTCGGACGGGTTGATCGGGGTCGCCTCGACCTTGACCAGCACCTGGTCCGGGCCGGGCTCGGGGAAGTCCACCGGCACCAGCGACAGTTCGAGTTCGCCTTGCTTGCTGATCTTCGACCGCAGCTGCAGTCCCGTGGTGACGCTCATCCCCAAATCTCCTTGCTGTTCGGAATCTTCGGCGCTTTGTTAGCACATGGACGCCCTCGACGTATCCGCCGCCCTGGTGAGCGCCGTGCTGCATGCCGGCTGGAACGCCGCGGTGAAGGCGAGCCCCGACCCGACCCGGGCGATGACGGCGCAGATGCTGATGGCGGCCCTGTTCGTGATCCCCGGCCTGCTGTGGACCGGCCTGCCGGCGGTCGAGTCGTGGCCGTGGATCGTCGCCTCGACGACCATGAACGTGCTGACCGTGATGGCGCTGCTGCGGGCCTACGAGCTCGGCGGCTTCGGCGTCGTCTACCCGGTCAACCGGGCCGTCGCGGTGCTGCTGGTGGTGCCGCTGGTCGCGCTGTTCGCCGGCGGCTGGCCCGGCGCGGCGGGGCTGGGCGGCATCGCGGTGATCGCGATGGCGCTGGCGCTGCTGGCGGTCGACACCCTGCGCGACCGCGGCCTTCCGCTGAAGGCGCTGGGCTGGACGCTGGCCGCCGGGCTGGGCACCGCCGCCTACATCCTGTGCGACGCGCGCGGCGTGCGCGCCTCGGGCTCGCCGCTCGCCTACGGCTTCCTGGTGTCGATCACCAACGCCGCCGCGATGTGCTGGCGCCAGCGCGCCGCCGGCCCGCCGTGGGCGCACCTGCGGGACCAGTGGCGGCTGGCGGTGCCGGCCGCCGTCGCCTCGACCGCGTCCTACCTGCTGATCCTGTGGGTGTGGGGCCACGCGCCGATCGCCCCGGCGGCGGCGCTGCGCGACACCAGCGCGGTGTTCGCGCTGCTGATGGCCGTGGTCTGGCTGAAGGAGCCGTTCACGAGGACGCGGGTGGCGGCGGTGCTGCTGGCCGCCGCCGCGGTGCCGCTGCTCAGGCTCGGGTAGCCGCCACCACCGGGCAAGCGTCCGTCAGCGCACGCGCTTGTCCAGCCACGGCTTGAAATGGTCGCGCCAGCCGCTCTCGCCGGAGGCCTGGAAGAGCAGGCGGTTCTGTGCCCGGCTGGCGGCGATGAAGCGCGGGGTCACGTAGGCGCGGTTGTCCTGCGCCGAAGGCGTCTGGATGAACAGGTCGAACACCCAGCGCAGGTCCTCGGGCCACTCGCCGCGCACCGTGATCGCGCGCGCGCTCGGGACCTCGACCCTGAAGTAGTCGATCTTCGCGAACTGCGCCGTCTTTCGCCATTCCGGCTCCACCTGGGCACGCCAGCGAAGACACGGACCTCAGCGCGTGTGGTGGGCGTTGACCACGGTGAGGCGGCCGACCGGCGGGGTGGGTTGCGCGCCTGCCGGCGCGGCGAACCCCGACCCGGCCAGGCCGAGGGTCAAGGTGCGACGCTTGATCATGTTGGCCTCGCGGATGGACTCCGCGCAGCCTAGCGGCCCGCCGCCGATTCCGTCTAGCCCGTCCATGCCCGCCGGGTGGTCGAGAAGGCGAGGATGGCGGCGAAGCAGACGATGCCGAGGGCGACGAAGCCGTAGATGCCGGAGGCGCCCCAGCCGAGGTAGTCGAGCGCCACGAGGCTGCCGCCGCCGGCGATGGTGATGCGGCCGAGGTTGGCGGCGACCGGCCACATCATGTCGCCGGTGCCCTGCGACGCGAAGTACAGCGCCATCGCCACGCCGAAGAAGCCGTAGACCGGGCCGACGATGCCGAGGTAGTGGCGGCCCGAGGCCAGCGCCCGCGGGTCGGTGGTGAACAGGCCGAGCCACAGGTCGGGCCAGATCGCCACGACCAGGCCGATCAGGGCGGCGATGCCGCCGGCCATCGCCGCGCCGCTCCACGCCAGCCGGCGGGCGCGGGCATACTGCTTGGCGCCGATGTTGGTGCCGACCAGCGCGGTCAGGGTGGCGCCGATGCCGAAGCTGATCGGCACCAGCATGTACTCGAGCCGGCTGCCGATGCCGTAGCCGGCGATGGCGCCGTCGCCCTCGCGCCCGATCAGGCCGGTGACGACCAGCACCGTGGCGTTGGTCAGCACCACGACGACGCAGGCGACCAGGCCGACCTTCAGGATGTCGCGGAAGAACCGCCAGCGGAAACCGTCGACCGGCCAGCGCAGCCGCAGCTGCGCCTTCGGCCCGACCAGGCGGCTCAGCATCCAGGCCGCGGCCAGCGCGAAGGCGATGACCGAGGCCAGCGCCGGGCCGCGGATGCCGAGCGCCGGCAGGCCGAACCAGCCCAGCGTCAGCGCGCCGGTCAGCGGGATCTGCAGCGCCGCGGTGGCGACCAGCGCGTAGCCGGGCGTCTTCATGTCGCCGGTGCCGCGCAGCACCGAGGCCATCGAGTTGGCGATCCAGTGGGCGAAGCAGCCAAGGAACAGGATGGTGGCGAACGACTCGGCGCGGTCGAGCGCCGCGCCGCTGCCGCCCAGCAGCCCGTAGATGGTGCGGCCGAAGCCCACGAACACGATCGCGAACAGCGCCGCCATGCCGAGCGCGATCGCCAGCGCGTGCGCCGCCGCCGCCTCTGCCGCCGCCTTGTTGCCGGCGCCCAGCGCGCGCGCGACCGACGACGAGATGCCGCCGCCCATCGCGCCGGCCGACATCTGGCCGAGCGACATCTGGGTCGGGAACACCAGCGCCAGGGCGGCGAGGTCGAGGGTGCCCAGCCGGCCGACGAACCAGGCGTCGGAAACGCTGACCAGGCTCTGCATCGCCACGTTCAGCACGTTGGGGGCGGCGAGCGCCAGGATGGTGGGCACGATCGGCCCGGCCAGCATCATCTGGCGGCGTTCGGCGGGGGTCATTGAAACTCGTGTAGATGCACCTTTGTCGCCGCACCATGCCAGAAGCGGCGGCGGGATCGCACGAGCTTATCTCATGGCGCCATCAGCGCCGGGCGCAGAGGTCGAGGACGGCCTGGGCGAGCTGGTCGACGGTGTGGATGTCGGCCACGAGGTTGAGCGGGATGTAGATCTCGAAGCGGTCCTCGAGCGCCATGATCATGTCCATGACGGTCAGCGAATCGATGGTGGCGCCGTCGGAGATCACGGTGGCCCCGGTGATGCGCTCGCCGCCGTGGAACGGCGCCAGCTGGTGACGGATCTCGCCCATCACGTCGATCGTCAGCCCGCCCGTGTCCCGCAACGCCCGCTCCGCTGTCCATTGATGTCGTCTGCATCAGACATCAACGCGGAGCCGCGGGGAAATAACAATTCGTTACTCTTTGTTGCGACCCACGTGCTGTCAGGCCGCCTTGCCGAGCCAGGTGTCGAAATCCTTCAGCGCCCTCGCGCTCAGCGCCTGCTTGCGCTCCTTGCCGCGCAGCGTGCCCTCGATCGGCGGGAACAGGCCGAAGTTGACGTTCATCGGCTGGAAGGTGGCGGCATCGGCGCCGCCGGTGATGTGGCCGAGCAGGGCGCCCATCGCGGTGGTCGCGGGCGGCGTGGCCGGTGCGGCGCCGTGGCGCTCGGCGGCGGCGAAGCGGCCGGCCATCAGGCCGACGGCGGCGCTCTCGACGTAGCCCTCGCAGCCGGTGATCTGGCCGGCGAAGCGCAGCCGCGGCTGGGCCTTGAGCCGCAGCGTGCCGTCGAGCACCCGCGGGCTGTTGAGGAATGTGTTGCGGTGCAGGCCGCCCAGCCGCGCGAACTCGGCGTTGTGCAGGCCGGGGATGGTGCGGAACAGGCGCGTCTGCTCGCCGTGCTTCAGCTTGGTCTGGAAGCCGACGATGTTCCAAAGCGTGCCCAGCGCGTTGTCCTGGCGCAGCTGCACCACCGCCCATGGCCGCTTGCCGGTGCGCGGGTCGCGCAGGCCGACCGGCTTCATCGGCCCGAAGCGAAGCGTGTCGGGGCCGCGCGACGCCATCACCTCGATCGGCAGGCAGCCGTCGAAGTAGGGCGTGTTGGCCTCCCATTCCTTGAACTCGGTCTTGTCGCCGGCCAGCAGCCCGGCGACGAAGGCCTCGTACTCGGGCTTGTCGAGCGGGCAGTTGAGGTAGTCGGCGCCGTCGCCGCCCGGGCCGCCCTTGTCGTAGCGCGACTGCTTCCACGCGATCGAGCGGTCGATGCTGTCGTAGTGGACGATCGGGGCGATGGCGTCGAAGAAGGCCAGCGCGTCCTCGCCGCTGGCCGCGCGGATCGCCTCGGCCAGCGCCGGCGAGGTCAGCGGGCCGGTCGCGACGATCACGCTGTCCCACCCGGCCGGCGGCAGGCCGGCGACCTCGCCGCGCTCCAGCGTCACCAGCGGGTGGGCGAGCAGGGCCTCCTGCACCGCCGCCGAGAAGCCATGGCGGTCGACCGCCAGCGCGCCGCCGGCCGGCAGCTTGTGGGCGTCGGCCGCGCGCATGATCAGCGAGCCGGCTCGGCGCATCTCCTCGTGCAGCAGGCCGACCGCGTTGTTGGCGGCGTCGTCGGAGCGGAAGGAGTTGGAGCACACCAGCTCGGCCAGGCTGTCGGTCTGGTGTGCCTCGGTGCCGCGCTGCGGCCGCATCTCGTGCAGGATCACCGGGACGCCGGCCGAAGCGAGCTGCCACGCGGCCTCCGAACCGGCCAGTCCGCCGCCGACGATGTGGATGGGCTTGATGCTTGACGTCATGGCCTTCGACCTGAAACCTGCGCCTCCTTACATGGGAGAGCCCGACATGGCCAACAAGTTCCACAATCCCAAGACGGTCGCGCTGGCCGGCAAGTACAGCCTCGGCGCCGAGGTGCCGCCGGGCGCCCGCGTGCTGTTCGTCTCCGGCCAGGTCGGCCTCGATTCGAAGGGCAAGCTCGGCGCCGGCATCGACAAGCAGTGCGACCTCGCCTGGAAGAACGTCGGCCAGGTGCTGAAGGCGGCGGGCATGACCTACCGCGACATCGTCAAGATCAACGCCTACGTCACCGACCCGCGCTACATGACCGCCTACCGCGAGGCCCGCGCCCGCTACCTGCCGAAGGAGCCGTTCCCCGCCTCGACGCTGGTGATCGTGTCCGGCCTCGCCGATGCCGACATGAAGGTCGAGATCGAGGTGGTGGCGGCGAAGTAGGGAAGGCCACGGCGATGACCGACCGTCTGCGCGTCGCGCTGGCGCAGCTCGACCCGACGGTCGGCGACGTCGACGGCAACCTCGCGAAGGTCCGCGCCGCGCGCGCCGAGGCGCGGACCCAGGGCGCCGACCTCGTGCTGGTGCCCGAGCTGGTGCTGGCCGGTTACTTCCCCGAGGACCTGCTGCTGAAGCCGGCCTTCGTGCGGCGCTGCCACGACGCCGTCGAGGCCCTGCGCGCCGACACGCGCGACGGCGGGCCGGCGCTGTTCGTGACGACGCCGTGGGCCGAGGACGGCAAGCTCTACAACGCCATCGTCGCGCTGCAGAAGGGCGAGATCGTCGGCAAGCGCTACAAGGTCGACCTGCCCAACTACGGCGTGTTCGACGACAAGCGCGTGTTCTCGCCCGGCCCGATGCCCGGCCCGCTGGTGTTCGAGGGCGTGCGCATCGGCGTGCCGATCTGCGAGGACATGTGGACGCCCGAGGTCGTCGAGTGCGTCGCCGAGACCGGCGGCGAGATCCTGCTGGTCGCCAACGCCTCGCCCTACGAGGCCGGCAAGACCGACGTCCGTGTCCAGCTCGCGGTCCGGCGCGTGGTCGAGAGCGGCCTGCCGCTGGCCTACGTCAACCAGGTCGGCGGCCAGGACGAGGTCGTCTACGACGGCTCCTCGTTCGTGATCGGCGCCGACCGTTCACTCAAGGTGCAGCTGGCGGCGTTCCGCGAGCAGGTCGCCACGGTCGAGTTCCGCCGCGGTCCCGACGGCTGGGACTGCCGGACCGGCCCGGTCGCGCCCGAGCTCGCGCCGCTCGAGTCGATGTACCAGGCGATGGTGCTGGGCCTGCGCGACTACGTGAACAAGACCGGCTTCCCGTCGGTGGTGATCGGCCTGTCGGGCGGCGTCGATTCGGCGCTGACCGCGGCGGTGGCGGTCGACGCGCTCGGCGCGGGCCGCGTCCACACCATCATGATGCCGTCGCCCTACACCAGCCCGGAGTCGCTGGCCGACGCGCGCGCCTGCGCCGGGGCGCTGGGCGTGCGCCACGACACCGTCGACATCGGGCCGGCGATGGCGGCGTTCCGGGAGATGACGGCGCCGCTGTTCGGCGACCGGCCGGAGGACGTCACCGAGGAGAACATCCAGAGCCGGGCCCGCGGCGTCGTCCTTATGGCGGTTTCGAACAAGCTCGGCGGCATGGTGCTCACCACCGGCAACAAGTCGGAGATGGCGGTGGGCTACGCCACCCTCTACGGCGACATGTGCGGCGGCTACAACGTGCTCAAGGACGTCTACAAGACGACGGTGTTCGAGCTCTGCGCCTGGCGCAACGGCCACCGGCTCGAGGGCGGTCTCGGCCCGGCCGGGCCGGTCATCCCCGACCGCATCCTGTCGAGGCCGCCCTCGGCGGAACTGCGCGCCGACCAGAAGGACTCCGACTCGCTGCCGCCCTACCCGGTGCTCGACGCCATCCTGAAAGGGCTGATCGAGCGCGACCGCTCGGCCGAGGAACTGGCGGCGGAGGGCCACGACCTCGCGACCGCGCGGCGGGTGTGGCGGCTGCTCGAGGCCGCCGAGTACAAGCGGCGGCAGGCGCCGCCCGGCGTCAAGATCACCTCGCGGATCATCAGCCGCGAGCGCCGCTACCCGATCGTCAACGGCTTCAGGGGCTGACCATGTTGCTGGCGCAGATCTCGGACATGCACGTGCGGGCGCCCGGCGACCCGCTGTACGGCCGCATCGACACCCACGCCTTCCTCGAGCGCGCGGTGGCGCGGCTGCTCGCGCTCGAGCCGCGGCCGGACGCGGTGATCGCCACCGGCGACCTGGTCGATGGCGGCAGCGTCGAGGAATACCGCGCGCTGGCCGACCTGCTGGCGCCGCTCGACATGCCGGTCTACCTGGTGCCGGGCAACCACGACCGCCGCGACGGCCTGCGCGCCGTGTTCGGCGATCGGCCATGGCTGCCGGCCAGCGGCTTCGTGCAGTACGCGGTCGAGGCCGGGCCGTTGCGGCTGGTCGGGCTCGACACGCTGGTCGAGGGCAAGGGCCACGGGGCGCTGTGCGAGCAGCGGCTCGACTGGCTGGAAGCGACGCTCGCCGGCAGCGACAGGCCGACCGTCCTGTTCCTGCATCACCCGCCGTTCGACTGCGGCATCGAGGCCTTCGACTCGATGAAGCTGAACGAGGGCGCCGACCGGCTGGCCGCGATCGTCGCGCGCCATCGCCACGTCGAGCGCGTGCTGTGCGGCCACGTCCACCGACCGATCCAGGTGCGCTGGGCCGGCACGCTGGCGGCGGTGGCGCCCAGCACCGCGCACCAGGCGACCCTCGACCTGCGGGCCGGCGCGCGGATGTCGCTGACCATGGAACCGCCCGGCGTCGTGCTGCACGCCTGGACGCCGACGGCGGGGCTGGTCTCCCACGTGCTGCCGATCGGAACCTGGCGCGGCCCGGAGCCGTTCCGCAGGCTGCAATGACCGCGGGACCCTCGACACCCTCGACTCCCTCGCCTGCTTCCTCGACCGCCTCGCCGCAGCCCAGCCTGCTGAAACGCCTCGGGCCGGGCATCGTCACCGGCGCCGCCGACGACGATCCCAGCGGCATCGCGACCTACAGCCAGGCCGGCGCGCAGGCGGGCTTCGGCCTGCTGTGGACGGTCATCATCACCTGGCCGCTGATGGTCGCGGTGCAGTCGGTCAGCGCCCGGATCGGCCGCGTCACCGGGCGCGGGCTGGCCGCCAACATGGCGCGCGCCTTTCCGCGGCCGGTCGTGTACGTGCTGGTGCTGCTGCTGTTCGTCGCCAACACCATCAATCTCGGCGCCGACCTCGCGGCGATGGGCGAGGCGACGCGGCTGGTGGTCGGCGGCAGCGCCCACCTCTACACCGTGGGCTTCGCGGCGGCGTCGCTGCTGGCGATCATCTACGTGCCCTACCATCGCTACGTCGGCCTGCTGAAGTGGCTGACCTTCTCGCTGTTCGCCTATGCCGGCGTGGTCTTCACCGTGAAGATCGACTGGCCCGCGGTGGTCGCCGGCGCGCTGGTGCCGCGCTTCGCCTTCTCGGGCGAGACGCTGACCCTGATCGTGGCGATCTTCGGCACCACCATCAGCCCGTACCTGTTCTTCTGGCAGAGCGCGCAGGAGGTCGAGGACGAGAAGGCCGATCCCGAGGCCGCGCCGCTGCTGCGCCATCCCGAGCAGGCCCAGCGCGAGCTCAACCGGATCGGCTGGGAAACCTGGTTCGGCATGGCCGCGTCCAACCTGATCGCCTTCTTCATCATGCTGACCACGGCGGTGACCCTGCACGCCGCCGGCCGCACCGACATCCAGACCGCCGAGCAGGCGGCCGAGGCGCTGCGCCCGATCGCCGGCAACCTCGCCTTCTTCCTGTTCAGCCTCGGCCTGGTCGGCACCGGGCTGCTGGCGGTGCCGGTGCTGGCGGGATCGGTCGGCTACGCCGTGGCCGAGACCTTCGGCCTGCGCTACGGGCTCGAGCGGAGCTGGCGCCAGGCGCGCGCCTTCTACGCCGTGATCGCGCTGTCGATCGTGCTCGGGCTGGCGATGGGGTTCGTCGGCATGGACCCGATCCGCGCCCTCGTCTGGAGCGCGGTGGTCAACGGCGTCATCGTCGTTCCGATCATGGTCGCGATGATGATCGTGGCCAGCCGTCGCAAGATCATGGGCGCGTTCGTCGCCGCGCCGTGGCAGGTCGTGCTGGGCTGGACCGCGACCGCGGTGATGGCTGCCGCCGGCATCGCGATGTTCGCCACGACGTAGCGGTCGCATGAGAAACGCTCCGGGCGGTGCGAGCAGGGTTCGCGCGCGCCGGGGCGGCGGCGGTGCCAGCCTGCGGCGATGAAGCTCTACTCCGGACCGCTCAGCATGTTCGGCGCCAAGGCCGAGATCGCCGCGCGCGAGAAGGGCCTCGATGTCGAGGTCGTGATGGTGCCGTTCGACATGGACCGCCTCTACCGGCCGAAGCATCCCGAGGTGGCGCGCATCAATCCCAAGGGCCAGGTGCCGGTGCTGGTCGACGGCGGGCTGGAGATCTTCGACTCGACCCAGATCTGCGAGTACCTCGAGACGGTGCAGCCGACGCCGCCGCTGTGGCCGGCCGATCCACGGGGCCGGGCGCGTGCCCGCCTGCTCGAGCACCTGGTGGACGAGGTCTATTTCCCGCCGATCGTGCGCCTCATGGGGCTGCAGGATCGCCCGGACGATGCCGTCGCCGTCGCGGCGCGCGCGGCGGCCGCCGCGTTCCACGACGATCTCGAGCGCCGGCTCGGCGACGGGTGCTGGCTGGTGGAGACGTTCTCCTACGCCGACATCGCCTTCTTCATGGCGCAGCTGTTCGGCGAGCGCATGGGCGCGCCTCTGTCGCAGGCCCATCCCCGCCTGCGGGCGTGGCGGGAGCGCGTGGGCGCGCGTCCGGCCGTGGTCGCGGTGGCCGGCGCGATGGCCCGCTACCTCGTGTCGGTCGGCCGGCCGTTGCCGCCGTTCCTCGCCGCGATCCGCGCGAGGTCGATCGAGTAGCGGTAGCAGAACCCGTCCGGCCGGTAGTCCATCGATACGCGCGCGCCATCGTAGGTCGGCGAGCGGTAGAGGATGGTGTGGCCGAAGCCGCGGCGGCCGGGCGGCACCACGCGCGGCCCGCCGCTCTCGCGCCAGACGAAGCGGAACTGCGCCATCGGCCCGCTGCCCTCGACATGGCCGTCGATCTCGACCCGGCCGGCGGCGTTGGACAGCGCGCCGTACTTCATGGCGTTGGTCTGGAGCTCGTGGACGATCAGCGCGAACTGGTGCAGCGCCGGCTCGGCCAGCACGACGTCGCAGCCGCGCAGCGTGACGCGGCCGCGGTAGACGGTGAGGATGCGGTCGAGCAGGCTCGACAGCCGGCCGTCGCCGGCCAGCGTGTCGTTGCTGTAGGCCAGCGCGAAGGCGTCCAGCCGGTCGAGGAAGGCGTCGCGGCCTGCGGCCAGGTCGCTGCCGTCGCGCATCGACGCGCGGGCGATCGTCTTGACCAGGCCGAACAGGTTGCGCGTGCGATGTTCCAGTTCGCGGATCACCAGGCGCTGGCGTTCCGCCTCGCCCTGCCGGTGCAGGAGCATCGAGCGGTGCCGGGCCAGCACGCGCTCGGCCAGGGCGTTGAACAGCGCCGCCGCCGCCACCGCGATCAGCGCGCTGGCGCCGAACACGCCGAGCAGCGGACGGCCGCCGGTCGCCGCCGCCGGGACGAAAAGCACCCAGGCCATGACGCCCGACAGGACCGTTGCCGCGATGCCGCCGCGCAGGCCGCCGGCCAGGGTCGCGATCATGATCGCCGGGAAATAGGTGATGAAGGGCGCGGGGTCGCCGATCAGGGGATCGAGCAGGATCCGCAGCGCCGTCGCCACGGCGGCGAGCACGACGCCGATCGCGGTCGAGAGCAACGGGCGCCGCCGCCACTGCCACAGGCGGTCGGCCCACGGATCCGCGGCGAGACCCATGGGTTCGGACTGTTCGTTCGGCGAACCGGGCTCCGGCAAGGCTCTCCCCGCGACCTGCTGCAGCGCAGACCTTTCCAGCCGCGCCGCGCCGCCGACAGTGATCATCGGGTGACGCGCGATGCAGCGATGGGGTAGGGACGGAAGATGATCCCGATCCTGTTCCTGCCCGGCGCCGGCGGCGCGCCCGAGTTCTGGCAGCCGGTCGCGACGCTTCTGCCGCCGTCCACGCGCTGCGAGCTGATCGGCTGGCCGGGGCTGGGCGCGCAGCCACACGATCCGGCGGTGCGTGGCCTCGACGACCTGGTGCGGCTGGTGCGCGCGCGGATGACCGGGCCGGTCGACCTGGTGGCGCAGTCGATGGGCGGCGTGGTCGCCGCGCGGCTGGCGCTGGAGGTGCCCGACAAGGTCAGGCGGCTGGTGCTGGCCGTGACCTCGGGCGGGGTCGACATGGCCGGCATGGGGGCGGTGGACTGGCGCGCCGACTACCGCCGCGGCAACCCCGGGGCGGCGGCCTGGATCACCGAGGACCGGGCGTCGCCGGCGTTGCCGGTCGAGCGCATCGCCGCGCCGACGCTGCTGTTGTGGGGCGACGACGACCCGATCAGCCCGCTGGCGGTCGGTCGCCACCTGCAGGCGCGCCTGCCGGCCGCCACCCTGCACGTCGTCGCCGGCGGGCGGCACGACCTTGCCCGCACCCATGCCGCCGAGGTGGCGACGCTGATCGCGCGCCACCTCGCGTGAGCCGGTCCTAGGGCTTCACGGTCCGCTTCAGCGCGGTCTCGTAGACCCGCAGGATCGACGAACTGTCGCTCTTGCCGAGGCCCATGCCGCGCGCCAGGCGCTGGAGATTGTGGGTCGACGCCCCCATCTGCAGGGGAACTCCCAGCTCGTCCCCCAGTTCGAGGGCCAGGTGCAGATCCTTGTAGGCGAGATCGAGCGCGAAGTTGGCGGTGAAGTCGCCGCTCATCGCCTTCTCGGACAGTCCCTTGAAGGCGTTCGAGTTGCCGCTCGAGCTGGCGATGACCTGGATCAGCTTCTTCGGGTCGAGCCCCGCGCTGACACCCAGCATCAGCCCCTCGGCCGCCGAGGCGGCATTGCAGAAGGCCAGCATGTTGTTGACCAGCTTGGCGGCCGTGCCGGTGCCGAGTTCGCCCATGTGGATGACGTTGGCGCTGAACGACTGCAGCACCGGCAGGGCGTCGTCGAACACCTTCTTGTCGCCGCCGACCATGATGGCGATGGTCGCCGCCTCGGCGCCGGCGGTGCCGCCGCTGACCGGCGCGTCGAGCATGGCGATGCCCTTGGCCGCCATCGCCGCACCGATCTTCTTCACCATCGACGGCGCGTTGGTGCTGAGGTCGATGTAGGTCTGGCCCTTGCCGATGGTCGAGAGGATGCCGCCGTCGCCCAGCGTCACCGCCTCGACGTCCTTCGGGAACGGCAGCGAGGTCATGACGACGTCGGCACCGCGCGTCGCCTCGGCGATCGACGCCGCCGCGGTGGCGCCGAGATCGGTGCACGTCTTGACGGCGGCCTTGTTGAGGTCGAACACCGTCACCTGGTGGTTGCTGCGCTTGACGATGTTGCGGCACATGGGACCACCCATGTTGCCGACGCCGATGAAACCGACCTTCACATGATCCTCCCGGGTTGTCCCGACCGACTATACGACAGCTTTCGCCCCGGCCATTCCGCTGGCCGGCCGGGCGCGCCATGAGCGAGCCTTCGCCCGCGACCGCCGGGCGCGACCGCGCCCGTGCCGTCGCGCTGCGCCGCATCAAGCTGGCGGCGACGGCGCTGCTGCTGTTCACCGCCGGCCTGTTCCTGCTGGCCCGCCACTTCGAGGGCGCGCACTGGGCGTGGGGCTACGTCGCTTCCTTCGCCGCCGCGGCGACGGTCGGCGGGTTGGCCGACTGGTACGCCGTCGTGGCGCTGTTCCGGCGGCCGCTCGGCCTGCCGATCCCGCACACCGCGATCGTGCCGCGCAACCACCTGCGCATCGCCGACACGCTGGGCGAGTTCATCGAGACCAATTTTCTTGCGCCGGCGCCGGTCGAGGCGCGCCTGCGCGAGGTCGACTTCGCGGCGCTGGTCGCCGACTGGCTGTCCGACCGCGAACGCAGCGCGGCGCTGGCCGGCTTCGTGGTGCGGCTGCTGCCGCAGTCGCTGGGCGCGATGGAGCAGTCGGGGCTGCGCGATTTCCTCGGCCGCCGCCTGCTGGCCGAACTCGAGAAGGTGCGGCTGGCGCCGCTCGCCGCCGGCATCCTGTCGACGGTGATGGAGAAGGGGCGGCACCAGCGCGTGCTCGACGAACTGCTGTCGGCGCTCGAGAAGCTGCTGACCGACGAGCCGACGCTCGAGGCGTTCCGCGACAAGATCCGCAAGGAATTGCCGTCGCTGTTCGCGCTGTTCTCGGCCGACGCCTACCTGTTGCGCCGCATCGTCGCCTCGACCGGCGCCTTCCTGCAGGAGGCGCGGGCCGATCGCGATCACCCGCTCCGCCGCGAGTTCGACGGCTTCGTCGCGTCGTTCGTCGAGCGCCTGCGGACCTCCGACGACCTGGCGCGCCGCGCCGAGGCGCTGAAGCGCGACCTGCTGGCGCGGCCGGAAATGGCGAAACTGGCCGACGGCGCCTGGGACAGCCTGCGCGCCTTCCTCGACGAGGACGCGCGCGCGCCGGACAGCCGAATTCGGCGGCACCTCGAGTCGATGCTGGTCGACATCGGCAGCCAGCTGGCCCGCGACCCGGCGCTGCGCGGCGAGATCAACCGCGGCATGGTCGTGGTCCTGGCCGAGTTCGTGCAGAGCCAGAAGAGCGGCGTCGGCCGCTTCATCGCCGACCAGGTGAAGTCGTGGGACATCGACCGGCTCGTGGAACGCGTCGAAGTAACGGTTGGCGCCGACCTGCAATACATTCGCTTCAACGGTGCGATGATCGGTGGGCTCGCCGGTTTGGCCTTGCATGCGCTGGAACAGGGGTTGAAGCTTCTGCCCTGACCCCAAGGAGGTGCGCCATGGCCCAGGGACCGCTCGACTTCATGGACATGTTCAAGAGCTTCGGCGAACAACTGAAGCTGCCCCATGTCGACACGACCAAGATCATGGAGCAGCACCAGAAGAACCTCGAGGCGATGGCCAGGTCGTGGCAGGCGATGGCCAGCGGCGCGACCGAGATCGCCACCAAGCAGCGCGCGATCTTCGAGGCGACGGTGAAGGACCTCGGCGAGGTCGTGAAGGAATACAAGCCGGGCGGCGACGCCCAGCAGATCATCGCCAAGCAGAGCGAGTTCGCGACCAAGGCGCTCGAAGCGGCGATGGCCAACACCCGCGACATCGCCGAACTGGTCCAGAAGTCCAGCGCCGAGGCGATGAAGATCGTCCAGGACCGGATGCAGGAGTCCTACGAGGCGATCCGCGCCAGCCTCGACAAGAAGTAGGCCGGCGCGCGGGCCTCCGGCCCGCTCGTGAGCGTGCGGGACGCGCGCGCGATGAAGCATACACCGTGCAACCTCCCCGGCGCGGCCGGCGTTTCCCGGCCGCCAGTCCACGAGGAGGGGACGATGTCGATCATCCGCATCCTGGCCGGGGCCGCGATCGGCCTGTCGGCCGCCGCCTGCAGCTATTCCACCACCACCACCGCCACGGCGCCGGCCCCGGCACCCGTGCCGGCCACGGCCGCCGTGGTGACCGCCCCGGCCACCACCACCGCCACCTACTACGCCCCGACCGCGGCGCCGGTGGCGGTCTCGACCACCACGGTCGTCCCGGCGGCGACCACGCCGCCCGCCGGCCAGCAGGCCTTCCGCGACGAATACGGTTTCCGCTATGATGGTCAGGGGAACCGGCTCGACGCCCGCGGCAACATCATCAGCCCGTCGTCGATCCGGCCCTGAAACAGGGGGCACGATGGCTGCGAAATGGGTGTTTGCTGCAACGCTGGGCGTGGCGCTCGCGGGCTGTAATCCGTTGCCGCGGCCGGACTACGTCGATGTCAGCGTGCCCCCGCCGTTCCGTACCCAGCCCGACGGCACCCGTGTCGACAACGCCGACTACAAGCTCGACAACCAGGGCTACCGGGTGAGCCCCGACGGCGAGCGGATCGGCCAGGTCGACGTGCCGGAGAAGACCGCGGGCGACAAGTCCAACGCCGTCGCCGGCTACTACATCAGCAGCACCGGCACCGTGGCGCCCGGGCGCGTCGCCTCGACCAGCGACGTGACCGCGATGCCGAACCCGTCGAACCTGCCGACGCCGGCCCAGATGCCGCAGCAGGCGCCGATCACCCCGACGCCGGGCAACGTCCCGCCGCCGCCGGGCTACAGGTAGGCCGGCCGGGCTTTCGCCGGCCGCTACTCGATCTTGACGCCGGCCGCCCGGATCACGGGCGCCCACTTGGCGATCTCGTCGTTGATGAACTTCGCCGTGCGCTGCGGCGAGGTGTCGGTGGTCGGCACCGCGGCGATGTCCTCGAGGAACTTCACCATCTCCGGGTCCTTCATCAGGGTGCGCGACGCCTGGTCGAGCCTGTCGACCACCGGCTGCGGCAGCCCGGCCGGGCCGAGGATCAGGTTGAAGGTGTAGGCCTCGTAGCCCGGCACCCCGGCCTCGATCATGGTCGGGATCTCGGGCGCGATCGGCGCCCGCCTGGCGTGGGCGTAGGCGAGGATGCGGACCTTGCCGGCACGATGCTGCTGCAGCGTGGTACTGAAGGTCTCGAACATCCACGCCACCTGGCCCGACATCAGGTCGTTGAGGGCCGGCGCCGAGCCGCGGTAGGGCACGTGCACGACGTCGAGGCCGCCGACCTCGCGCTTGAAGTACTCGCCGGCGAGATGGAGGATGCTGCCGTTGCCCGACGAGGCGTAGGAATACTTGCCCGGGTTCTTCTTCATCTCGGCGACGAGGCCCATCACCGAGTCGGGCATCGACGGGTGGACCACGAGCACCAACGGGTTGACGCAAATCGACGACACCGGCGTGAAGTCCTTGACCGCGTCGTAGGCCGGCTTGACGAACGCCGTCGGGTTGACCGCGTGGGTCGAGGACGGGGCGAACAGCAGCGTGTAGCCGTCCGGCTTGGCGTTCTTGACCTCGACCGCGCCGATCGAGCCGGCGGCGCCCGCCTTGTTGTCGACGATCATCGTCTGGCCGAGCAGCGCCGTCATCTTCTCGGCGGTCTTGCGGCCGATGATGTCGGTCGGCCCGGCCGGCGCGAACGGCACGACGAGGCGGATCGGCTTGTCCGGATACTGGCCTTGCGCGCGCACCACGGCGGGCGCGGCGACCAGCGGTGCGGCGGCGGCGCCGAGGCCGGCCGCCAGCAGGTGGCGTCTCTTCATGCATTCCTCCCTTGAGCGCGCCCTTTTGCGGGCGTGTCGTTGCGGTTCCCCGGAGGGCCAGACTAGCCGAGCCGTCTTGACCCGCCAACGGGCCGCCGCCACAAGTCGCCTCCCATGGTCACGCCCACCCCCGTCGTGCGCTTCGCGCCCAGCCCGACCGGCCTGCTGCACGTCGGCAACGTCCGCGCGGCCCTGTTCAACTGGCTGTTCGCGCGGCGCCACGGCGGCACCTTCATCCTGCGGCTCGACGACACCGACCGGCAGCGCAGCGAGGCGCGCTTCGAGCAGGCGATCGAGCAGGACCTCGCCTGGCTGGGCCTCGACTGGGCGCGCAAGGAGCGCCAGTCGGACCGGCTGGCGCACTACGACGCGGCGCGCGACCGGCTGGTCGCCGCCGGCCGGCTCTATCCCTGCTACGAGACCCCGGACGAACTGGAACTGAAGCGCAACCTGCTGCGCAGCCAGGGCAAGCCGCCGATCTACGACCGCATGGCGCTCAGGCTCGACGCCGCCGAGCGGGCGCGGCTGGAAGCCGAGGGCCGCAAGCCGTACTGGCGCTTCCGCCTCGACAGCGAGGAGGTTCGCTGGGACGACCTGGTGCGCGGGCCGCAGCACGTCGACGAGGCCAGCCAGAGCGACCCGGTGCTGGTGCGCGACGACGGCACCTACCTCTACAGCTTCACCTCGGTGGTCGACGACATCGCCTTCGGCGTCAGCCACGTCATCCGCGGCGAGGACCACGTCACCAACACCGGGGCGCAGATCCAGCTGTTCCGCGCGCTCGGCGCCGCGGTGCCGGTGTTCGCCCACCTGCCGCTGCTGGTCGATGCCCAGGGCGGGGGCCTCAGCAAGCGCACCGGGTCGCTGTCGGTCGCCGACCTGCGGGCGCGCGGCATCGAGGCGCTGGCGATCGACGCGCTGCTGGCGCGGCTCGGCACCGCCGACCCGGTCGAGCCGGTCGCCGCGCTCGACGTCCTGGTGGCGACGGTCGACCTGTCGCGCGTCGGTCGCGCCGCCGCCCGCTTCTCCGAGGACGAGCTGGCGCAGCTCAGCGCCCGCACCCTGCACGTCCTGCCGTTCGCGGCGGTGCGCGAGCGGTTGCCGACCGCGGTCGACGAGGCGCTGTGGCTGGCGGTGCGCGGCAACCTCGCGACCGTGGCCGAGGCCGCGGACTGGGCCGGGGTCGCGCGCGGCGTGCTGTCGCCGGTGGTCGAGGACGCGGCTTTCCTCGCCGCCGCCGCGGCGCTGCTGCCGGCCGAACCGTGGACCGAAGCGACGTGGAAGGCGTGGACCGCGGCGGTCGCGACCGCGACCGGGCGCAAGGGCCGCGCGCTGTTCCACCCGTTGCGGCTGGCGCTGACGGCGCGCGAGACCGGGCCGGAGATGGCACGGCTGCTGCCGCTGATCGGCCGCGCCCGCGCCGCCGCCCGGCTGGCCGGTGCGGCGGCATAGAATTCTCCCGGGGCGCAATTGCGGCGCAGGAACCCTTCGGATAGATTGCGGAAATGCGGTCTTTCTCGCTCCCCGGCGCGCCGCGCGCGCGATGTAACTGACGCTTCCGCCCCCGGGCGGATCCAGTCCTTTGCCATGCTGATCGGGGAGTAGGGACCATGTCCCTCGTCGTCTACAACACGCTGTCGCGCGAAAAGGAACCGTTCGTTCCGCTCGATCCGGCCCATGTCCGGATGTACGTCTGCGGCCCGACCGTCTACGACTTCGTGCACATCGGCAATGCCCGGCCGGTCGTCGCCTTCGACGTCCTCTACCGCCTGCTGCGTCGCCGCTACGCCCGCGTCACCTACGTCCGCAACATCACCGACATCGACGACCGCATCATCACGCGCGCCGCCGACAACGGCGAGACCATCGAGGCGCTGACGACGCGCACCGCCGACGCCTACCGCGGCGACATGCAGCGACTGGGCGCGCTGCCGCCCGACGCCGAGCCGCGCGCCACCGAGTACGTCGGCGAGATGATCGCCATGATCGAGCGCCTGGTCGCGCGCGGCCATGCCTACGCCGCCGATGGCCACGTGCTGTTCAACGTGCCGAGCATGGAGGATTACGGCCGGCTGTCGCGCCGCTCGCGCGACGAGCTGGTGGCCGGCGCCCGCGTCGAGGTGGCGCCCTACAAGAAGGATCCCGCCGACTTCGTGCTGTGGAAGCCGTCGACCGACGCCCAGCCGGGCTGGCAGAGCCCGTGGGGCCGCGGCCGCCCGGGCTGGCACATCGAGTGCTCGGCGATGAGCGGCAAGCTGCTCGGCGAGACCTTCGACATCCATGCCGGCGGGCTCGACCTCATCTTCCCGCACCACGAGAACGAGATCGCCCAGACCCGCTGCACCTTCGGCCACGGGCTGATGGCGCGGTACTGGATGCACAACGGCTTCCTCAACATCTCCGGCGAGAAGATGAGCAAGTCGCTGGGCAACTTCTTCACCGTGCACGAGCTGCTCGACCAGTTCCCGGGCGAGGCGATCCGGCTGCTGCTGCTGTCGGCGCACTACCGCCAGCCGCTCGACTTCAACCACGAGGCGCTGGTCCAGGCCAAGGCGACGCTCGACCGCTGGTACGGGCTGCTGCGCGGCAAGGATGCCGCCGCCGCGCCGGCGGTGCCGGCGTCGGTCGAGGACGCGCTGTCGGACGATCTCAACACGCCGCTGGCGATCAGCGCGCTGCACCAGCTGTCGGACCCGGCCGCGCTGCGCGCCGGCGGTCACGCGCTGGGCCTCCTGCAGCAGGACCCGGAGGCGTGGTTCCGCTGGGCACCGGCAGGCACCTCGGGTCCCGACGACGCCGAGATCGAGGCGGCGATCGCCGCCCGCCAGGCCGCGCGCAAGGCGAAGGACTTCAAGGAGTCCGACCGCATCCGCGACGCGCTCAAGGCCCGGGGCGTGGTCCTCGAGGACGGCCCCAAGGGCACGACCTGGAAGCGGGCCTAGCTTCCTCTCGTTTTGTCTTCGCAGCGCCAGCGCAGGAGACTGCGCTTGACCGTGTAGCGGGCGCTCCCAAGAGTCGGGGCAGAGCGAGGAGCCCGCATGACCGAACCGCGCATCGTCGATGACGAGGAGTGGCTCGAGGCGCGTCGCGCCCTGATGGCCCGCGAGAAGGAACTGACCCGGCTGCGCGACGCGGTGGCGCGCGAACGGCGCGCGCTGCCGTGGCGGCGGATCGACAAGGACTATGCCTTCGATGCGCCGGAGGGCCGCGTGACCCTGGCCGACCTGTTCGGCGGCCGCGGCCAGCTGCTGGTCTACCACTTCATGTACGGGCCCGATTACCGCGAGGGCTGCCCGAGCTGTTCGTTCTGGGCCGACAGCTTCGCCGGCATCGAGCCGCATCTCGCGGCGCGCGACACCGCGCTGGTGATGGTGTCGCGCGGGCCGCTGGCGGCGCTCGAGGCCTACCGGCGGCGCATGGGCTGGGACTGCCGCTGGGTGTCCTCGGCGCCGGGCGACTTCAACTACGACTTCGCGGTGTCGCGCCGTCCCGGCGAGGCGCTGATGTCTTACAACTACGGCACCATCGAGCGCGACGCCGACGAGCACCCCGGCATCAGCGCCTTCGTGCGCCGCGACGACGGCATCTTCCACACCTACTCGGCCTATGCCCGCGGCCTCGACCCGCTGAACGGCGCCTACCAGCTGCTCGACCTCACCGCGCGCGGGCGGCAGGAGGAGGGGCTGTCGTTCCCGATGGCGTGGGTCAAGCGGCGCGACCGCTACTGAGGAGGACCGGCATGGCCCGGACCGCGAGATGGCTCGGCCGCATCGTGGCGCAGAGCGAGGTCACCCGGGAGGTCGACGGCTACGTCTACTTCCCGCGCGACTCGGTGCGCATGGAACTGCTGCAGGCCGCGCCGAAAACGGCTCGCGACCTCGAGTGTCCGCACGGTGTCCAGTTCTACGACGTGGTCGGGGGCGGCTCGCGCAGTTCGCGGGCCGCCTGGTCCTACGAAGCCCCCCGGGAAAAGATGAAGCCGGTCGACCACTGGATCGGCTTCTGGGAGGACGTCGAAGTCCGCTAGGAGCGGACTGGTCCGCCAAGAGCGGACTGGTCCGGTCAGCGGGCCGGCGTGACCGACGAGACGGTCAGCGGGGTGGTGATGCCGATCACGACGTCGCCCACCTTCATCTTCTTCAGCAGGTCCTGCTTGGCCGGGGTGTTGGCCTTGAAGGTGCGGACCGCGCCGCCGGCGCCGGCGATGAAGGACACGGTGTTGGTCGCGTAGTCGATCGCCACGACGGTGACGGTGAAGCGGCCATCCTCGGCGGCGACGCGGTCGGCCGACGGGTTCATCTGGTCGCGGCGGGCATCGCGCGACCCCGGGCCCTTCTGGCGCAGGTTCAGGATGGTGACGACCTGGCTGTAGGTGACGTTGGCCATCGAGCCGTCGGCGATCCCCGACAGGTTGCCGACGTTGGCGGCCAGCGGCACGACCAGGGTCTGGCCGTCCGACAGGGTGAAGGCGATGGTGCGGTCCTCGGTGTCGATCGACTCGACCGTGGCGCGCTGGGTCACGGTGTCGGTGAAGGACAGGCCGACGCGCGGCACGGCCTGGACCTGCGCGGTCGCCGAGCGCTCCGGCACGGCCGTTCCCACGGCGGCGATCGCGGCCACCAGCGACAGGCCCGCGGTCCACTTCATCGAACGGAACTTCATCGGCTTGACCTCGCAAAATCCCTAACGCGCCGGACAATAGCGATCCGAACCGCCGACGCAACTGCCAAGCGGCTTTTCGGCCATCCGCATCGGGCCCGTCGGCGTCAGGCCAGATGCGTCAGGACGGCGCGGGCGACCGTGTCGGGCCGGTCGAGGTAGGCGAGGTGGCCCGCCTCCGGCACGGTCTCCGTCCGCACCGGTCCCCGGATGCCCCGGGCGAAGGCGGCGGCGTAGGACGGCGGCAGGATCGCGTCGCGCTCGCCCCACAGCACCAGCGTCGGCGCCTCGACCAGGCCCAGCCGCTTCTCCAGCCGGGTGTTGCCGAGCGGCCAGAAGGCGCGCGCCGCGGCCTCGGCCGCCCGCGTCATCTCGATCGGCCACTCGACCGAGTTGGCGCCCTCGGGCGGCGCCAGCAGCTCGGTCCAGCGCGCCGGATCGGCGCACATCAGGCCGGGCAGCACGTCCTTGCGCTGGGCCCACGGGTCGGTCGCCGGCGTGTTCTCGTCGAACAGGCCGAACGGCGCGATCAGCACCAGCCGGCGGACCTGGCCGGGGAAGATCGCGGCCATCTCGGCGGCGAAGGCGCCGCCCACCGAGGCGCCGACCAGGTCGGCGCCGCGCAGGCCGGCGCCGTCGAGCAGCTGGCGCACCGCCAGCACCCAGTCGAGGTGGCTGTCGAGCACGGTGTGGCCGGTCGCGCCGGGGTAGCCGGGCAGCGACGGCGCGACCACGGTCCGGTGCTCGGCCAGCCGGTCGAGGAAGGGCAGCCAGCGCGGCAGGCCGCCCAGCCCGGCGAGGAAGCCGAGCTTCGGTCCGCGGCCCTTGCTCCAGACGCGGCAGGGAAAGCCGTTGACCTCGACGGTGACGGTCGTCGGTCCGGACATCGGCCTACTCCGCCGCGGCTGGAGCGGCGGTGAAGGCCGGCACCGCGGCGCGCTCGCCGCGCGCCATCGGCTTGGGCCACCAGCGGTCCTCCCACTCGCCGAACAGGTCCTTGACCTTGGGCATCACCGCCTCGGCGAACAGCCGCGTGTTGTACTTGGTGAGGTCCTTGCTCATGTTGCCGTACTGCAGCAGCAGCATCAGGTGGCCGACGTTGAGGCTGGTGGCGACGCCGCGGATCTGCTCGGCGACCTCGTCGGGCGAGCCGACGATGACGTAGCCGCCGTCGACGATGTCCTTCATGTTGGTCGCCTTGAGGCTGAGCTTGCTCGAGTAGCTGGCGGTGTTGGCGGCCTTCGACACCATGCTCTCGATGCCGGCGCGTTGCGTCGCCTCGGTGGTGTAGCCGGGCGGCGTCGCGAAGCGGGCATCGACGTGCAGGCAGCGGCCGTAGAAGTACTCGGCCGGCTCGGTGTAGAGGTCGAGCGCCTGCTGGCGGCTCTCGGCGACGCCGACGAACTGCAGGAAGCCGGCGCGGTAGGGATTGCGGTCCTTGCCGAGCTTGGACATCTCGTTCCAGAAGCCCTGCATCGTCGCCAGCCCGGCCTTGTAGCCGTAGTACGAGAGGTAGCAGTAGACGTAGTCCATCTCGGCGCACCACCGCCACGTCTCGACCGAGCCGCCGCCCGGGATCCAGATCGGCGGGTGCGGGGCGTCCTGGATCGGCCGCGGCCAGATGTTGACGTAGCGCTGCTGGTTGTAGCGGCCGTTGAAGGCGAAGGTCTCCTTCTCGGTCCACGCCCGCTTCACCAGGTCGTGGGCCTCGTAGTAGCGCTCGCGCAGCAGGCTCGGGTTCTGGCCGTAGGCGTAGCAGGTGTCCATCGGCGAGCCGACCGGGAAGCCGGCGATCAGCCGGCCGCCCGAGATGCAGTCGATCATCGCGAATTCCTCGGCCACCCGGGTCGGCGGGTTGTAGAGGGCGAGCGAGTTGCCCATCACGCACAGCGCCGTGTCGGTGGTGCGCCGCGCCAGCGCGCTGGCGATCAGGTTGGGCGAGGGCATCAGCCCGTAGCCGTTGGAGTGGTGCTCGTTGACGCAGACCGCGTCGAAGCCGCAGTCGGCGGCGTACTCGAGCTCGTCCATGAAGTCGTTGTACATGTGGTGGGCGCGCCGCGGGTCGAACAGCGACGAGTGGATGTCGACCCATACCGACGGGTGCTTCTGGCTGAAATCGTCCGGCAGCTCGGTGTACGGCATCAGGTGAAACCACATGAGTTTCATCGTCTTCCTCCCGGGATGCGTGGGGCTCGATCTGGGTAAACGCTGGTTTACCCGGCGAGCCTGACCGGTGACCCGGTGGCGCGCAACGTGTGACTTCCGCGAAGCGAGGGTAATTTTGTTGTTTTTCCCCGTCGGGTGACGCATCAATTATAAAATTGTGCGTTGCAATCTCGCGGTCGCAGCAATACGTTCGCCGGCCCAACAGGAGGCTTCTCCATGTCCGTTGTCGCTTTCCCGGTGCGCGAGCATCCGACGGCCAACCAGCCGAAGAAGGATCTCTACGAGATCGGCGAGATCCCGCCGCTCGGCCACGTGCCCAAGAACATGTACGCCTGGGTGATCCGGCGCGACCGTCACGGTCCGCCCGAGACCTCGATGCAGCTCGAGGTCGTGCCGACCCACGAGATCGGCGAGGACGAGGTGCTGGTCCTCGTGATGGCGGCGGGCGTGAACTACAACGGCGTGTGGGCCGGTCTCGGCCTGCCGATCTCGCCGTTCGACGTCCACAAGCAGCCGTTCCACATCGCCG
>CAYQRL010000031.1:0-62244 GCA_964420105.1 uncultured Reyranella sp. | reverse complement strand
ACCGACATGTCGATGCAGTACTGGGCGGCGCCGAGGCTCGAGGCGGCCTGGCGGATGCGGTTCTCGTGGACGAAGGTCTGCGCCACGTCGAGGCCGCGGCCTTCCTCGCCCAGCATGGTCGACCCCGGCACCTTGACGTCGGTCAGCGACACCTCGGCGTGGTCGGACGGCATGTTGAAGGTCCACCACATGTACTCGACCTTGAAGCCCGGCGACGTGACCGGCACGAGGAAGGCCGAGATGCCGCGCGCGTCGCCCGGCTTGCCCGAGGTGCGGGCGAACACCAGGTCGACGGTGGCGGTGTGCATGCCGGTGTTGAACCGCTTCATGCCGTTGATCACCCAGTCGCCGCCCTGCTTGACCGCGGTGGTTTCCATGAAGGTCGCGTCGGAGCCGTGGTCGGGCTCGGTCAGGCCGAAGGCGATGCGCTCCTTTCCGGTGAACATGCCCTCGAGGTAGCGCTCCTTCTGCTCCTGGGTGCCGAAGCGGTGCAGCAGCAGGGCGACCGGGAAGTTGCCGACGATCGAGCTCTCGTTCTGCAGGTCGTTGTGCAGGCCCAGCCCCTTGTGCGCCAGGTGCTCGCGGATCACCGCCATCGCCAGGTTTGAGCCGTCCTTGCCGCCCAGTTCCTTCGGCAGGCCGAAGCGCAGGTGGCCGGCCTTGTCGGCGCGGCGGCGCATCTCGGCCAGCAGTTCCTCCCACTCGTGCCGCGGCTGGCCGTCGTTGTCCCAGTCGGTGCGGGCATGCTCGCGGCGATGGTCGAAGAAGCGGATGTTGTCGTTCTCGCGCTCCAGCGGCCGGATCTCGCGCTCGATGAAGGCATCCAGCTCCTGCAGGTAGGCCGAGATCTCGGCGGGAATCTCGAAGTCCATGGCGCGCCCTCCGGTAAACGTCCGTTCACCTCATTCTTTAGCCGCCGGCAGCGCGATTCGGAAGCGGCTGCCGGACGGCTCTGCCGCCTCGCAAACCGCCGTGCCACCGTGGCGCTGGGCGATCTGGCGGACCAGCGCCAGGCCGAGGCCGCTGCCACGCCCGGTCTCCCGGGTCGCGGGCAGGCGGTAGAACGGCTCGAACACGCGCTCGCGCTCGGCCGGCGGGATTCCCCGCCCGCGGTCGCGGACCTCGAGCACGACGCGGCCGCCGGTCGGCCGCACCGTCACGTCGATCGGCCCGTCGCCGCCGTAGCGCCGCGCGTTCTCGATCAGGTTGCGCACCAGCCGGCGCAGCAGCAGGCGGTCGCCGCGCACGGTCGCGGGCACGCCCTCGACCTCGAGGTCGTAGTGCGCGGCTTCCTCCGCCGCGACTGCCAGCAGGTCGACGACCTCGTCGCGGTCGAGCGCCGCCGGCCCCGTGACCTGGGCATCGAGCCGGCTGGTCAGCAGGATTTCCTCGATCAGGCGGTCGAGCTCGGCGATGTCCTCGCCCAGCGCGGCGCGGGTCTTCGCGTCGGCGCTCTCGCCCAGCATCGAGGCGGCGACCGCGATGCGCGCCAGCGGCGTGCGCAGCTCGTGGCTGCAGTTGGCCAGCAGCAGGCGATGCGCCGCGACCAGCCGCTCGATGCGGTCGGCCGAGCGGTTGAAGCTCTGCGCCAGCGCCGCGACCTCGTCGCGGCCCTCGACCCTGACCCGTGCCCCGAGGTCGTCGCCGAAGCGTTCGACGCCGTCCTTCAGCCGCTCCAGCCGTCGCCCCAGCCCGCGCACCACCGGGTAGGCGCCGACCGCCACCGCCAGCGCCACCAGCGCCAGGAAGGCGGTGATCCAGAACATCGGGTTGGCGCGCTCGCGGACCTGGCGGGCGACCAGCCAGCGGCCGTCGGGCAGCTGCAGGGTGAAGGTCGGCCCGCCGGGGCCGCGCCGCCAGCCCGGCCGCGCCCGCCGCGGCTCGAAGCGCGGCGGCGGCTCGCCGGCGGCGGCGATCGGCTGGCCCTCGGGCCGGTACAGCGCGATGTCGAAGCGCAGCTTGCGGTGCAGCGCCTCGACCGCCGCCTGCTGCTCGCGCGGCGGCGCGGCGGCGTCGGGCAGCAGCGCCCCGGTCAGTTCCGCCGCGATCTCGAAGTACTGCGGCGTGCGGCCGTCGTCGTCGGCCAGCCGCCACAGCAGCGCGGCGGCACCGACGAACACCGCGAGCACGACCAGGATGGTCAGGTAGAACTGGAGGTAGAGCCGGTTCATCGCCGCCGTCAGCGGTCGTGGTCGCGGGCGAAGACGTAGCCGGCGCCGCGTACCGTCAGGATGCGGCGCGGCTTCTTCGCGTCGTCCTCGATTGCGGCGCGGATGCGCGACACGTGGACGTCGACCGAGCGGTCGAAGGCCTCGAGCTTCTCGCCCTTCAGGAGGTCCATCAGCGCATCGCGCGACAGCACCCGGCCGGCACGCTCGGCCAGCACCAGCAGGAGCGCGAACTGGTACGAGGTGAGCGGCCGCTCCTCGCCGTCGACCCGCACGACGCGGGCGCCCTTGTCGATCTCCAGCCGGCCGAAGCGCAGCGTCTCGCCGCGCGGGGCGGTGGCGGCGCCCTTGCGGCGCAGGATGGCGCGCAGCCGGGCCTGCAGCTCGCGCGGCTCGAACGGCTTGGCGAGGTAGTCGTCGGCGCCGACCTCGAGGCCGACCACGCGGTCCATCGGCTCGCCGCGCGCCGTCAGCATCAGGATCGGCACGTCGGTCGAGGCGCGCAGGCGGCGGCACAGGTCGAGCCCGTCGCCGTCGGGCAGCATCAGGTCGAGGATCACGGCGTCGAAGCTGTCGCGCTTCAGTTGCGCCTCGCCCTCGCGCGCGGTCGCCGCCGCGCTGACGCGAAAGCCCGCCCCGCCGAGATAGTCGGAGACCATCGCGGCGAGGCGGGTGTCGTCGTCGATCATCAGGATGCGCTCGGCCATGGCCCAGTATCGGGCGGCCTCGCCCCCGATGTCATCCGTCAGCCGTGCCTGCGGCCCATGCCGCGCTCGCCGTGGCGCTCGTTCCACGCCTTGAAGAAGGCCTGGCGCTGCGCCGGCGTCAGCACGTTGCCGGCATCGACCAGCGCCTGGGTGAATCGCTTCGAGCTGGCGTCGGTGATCTTCACCTGCTCGGCGCGCAGCGCCTCGATCTTCGCCGGGTCGAGGGTCGGGGCCTGCATCGCCGCCTCGAGCGCCTTGCGGTTCTCGACCCGCTGGTCGCGGAACGGCTTCATGTCCTTCATCGCGCCCTGCAGGATCTCGGTGATCTTCTTCTTCTGCTCGGCGGTGGCGTCGGTCTTGGACAGGGCGCCGTCGACGCGCTTCTCGACGCGCTGCTGGACGCGGGCCGGGTCGAACGCCGGGCCGTCGGCCTTGGCGAAGGCGGCGCCGGCGGCGCCGAGGGCGAGGCTGCCGGCCAGCAGGGCGGCGAAGGCGGTGGCGAGGGGACGGGTAACGGTCATGTCGGTCTCCTGTCGGTGTCGGCGGGGTGATCCCGTGGCCCCTGTATCGCGCCACCCGGTTTCGCCTTCCTCTCGGCCGTGTAAAGTTGTGTAAAGATGACGATCCTCACCACCGCGCGCCTGGTCCTGCGTCCGCTCGTGCCGGACGACGCCGAGGCCTACGCCGCGATGCGCTGGCACCCGGCGGTCGCGCGCTGGCTGCCGACGGTGGCGGGCGATCCGCTGGACGGCGCGCGGGCGACCATCGCGCGCTTCGCCGAGGGCTGGCGCGAACGCCACCACGCGCCGTGGGGCGTGTTCCGCGACGGCCGGCTGATCGGCCATGGCGGCCTCAACTTCGTGCCCGAGTTCCTCGAGACCGAGGTGCTGTGGGCGCTGCATCCCGATGCCTGGGGTCATGGCTACGCCACCGAGGTCGCGCAGGCGGCGCTGGCGTACGGCTTCGACACGCTCGACCTGCGCCTGGTCTTCGCCATCACGCTGCCCGAGAACCGGGCGTCGCAGGCGGTGATGCGGCGGATCGGCCTGGCCTATCGCCGCCGCGTCGCCTACCGCGGCTACGACGACATCGTCTGGTACGACCGCAGCCGCGAAGACTGGAAGGCCGCGTCAGGGAGCGAGCGGTAGCGGTTCGAACCGGGCGTCGGTCACGTCGAAGCGCTGCAGCGCCTCGTCGAAGCTGCGGACGACGCGCGGCGCCGGCAGGCCGGCGAGGTCGCGGTGGGTCGAGAACTGGCGGCTGATGCCGAACGAGATCTCGCTCGGCGCGACGAACACCTTGTAGACGGTCGGCAGGGCAGGACGCGTCCGTGCGCGGCCGACGAACTCGGGGCTGCGCATCTGGATGTCGGAGAGGCCGCCGAGATCGACGATGCAGCGCAGGGAAGAGGCGTCCGGAAGGTCCTTCAGCGCGCGGTCGATGCGGGCGAAGTCGTCGACGTCGATCGTGTCGACGAAGCGGACCAGGACGATCCGGTGGTGGTGGTCGACCGAGAGCTCGATCATGGCCGCGTTCCTAGACCGCCGGGTCCGGGGTCGCCAGCGGCAGGTCGACGCGGAACGCCGCGCCCTCCTCGCTCGGCACCAGCGACAGCCTGCCGCCGGCCTCGAGCACCAGCCCGTAGGCCAGCGACAGGCCGAGGCCGGTGCCCTGGCCCGGCGCCTTCGAGGTGAAGAACGGCTCGAAGATGCGGTCGCGCAGGTCGGGCGGCACGCCCGGGCCGTTGTCGCTGACCGTGAGCAGCAGGCGCCCGTCGACGGCGCGGGCATCCATGCCGATGCGCCGCTCGCCCTCGGGTCGCGCCCGTACCGCGTCGATGGCGTTCAGCAGCAGGTTGACCAGCACCTGTTCGGCCAGCTGGGGATGGGCGCGGACCCATAGCGGCCCGCCGTCCAGCGTGTCGATGACCTTGATGTGCTCGTTGCGCAGGCGCTGCGCCAGCAGGGCCAGCGCGTCGCGGCCGACCTCGCAGGCATCGATGATGCCGGGCTCGCCCTCGGGGCGGCGGCCGAACACCCGCATGCGCGCGATGATCGAGGCGGCGCGGTCGACCTGCGCCATGATGCGGTCGAGCTTGGCGCCGACGAACGCCCGGAAGGCCGCTTCGTCGAGGACCTCGGCTACCGGTTCGTTCGGCTCTCCCGGTTCGGGCGGCGGCGGGCGAACCTCGGTCAGGGCGTTCTGCGCCGCCATCCGGATGACGTTCAGCGGCTGGCTGAGCTCGTGCGCCATGCCGGTCGTCATCTCGCCCAGGGTCACCAGCTTCGATGTCTCCGTGAGCGCCTTCTGCGCCTGCCGGCGCAGCGTCTCGTCGTGACCGACCAGGATGGTGCAGGGGCCGAGATCGGGCAGGTCCTGGGCCGACATCGAGAAGTGGAGGTAGCGCGCGGCCGCGCCGGACCGGCGGACCTCGAGGTCGATTTCCTGCGGCCCGCCGCTGCAGTGCGTGGTGAAGTCGAGAATCGCCTCGGCATTCCGGATTGCGTCGTCGTGCAGGCTGCGCCGCGGATCGCCGCCGGCCGCCACGACGTCGCGGAACCGCTCGTTGCAGTAGAGCACAAGCCCTTGTCGGTCGATGACCGCCGCCAGCGCCGCCGGCGTGTCGATCAGCGCCGCCAGCATGCGACGCTCGGCAGCCGTGCGGGTCGCCTCCTCGCTGCGCGCGGTGAGGCGCATGACCTGCGCCGTGACCAGCCCGGCGGCGACGCTGATCGCGAAGGCGAGCCCTGCCATCAGCCAGCTGCGCTCGGACCAGCGCTCGAGGATCGCCGCTTGCGAGATGTTGACCGACACCAGCAGGGGAAAGCCCTCGACCCGGCGCGGGGCGACCACGCGCGGCCTGGTATAGTCGACGTCCCACCATGCCGGGCCGTCGCGGATGGTGGCCTTCCCGGAAAAGCCGTCGCGGATGAGCTGCACCGGGATCGCGTCCGGATAGGTCCGGCCGAGCAGGCCGGGCGTGAGGAGGCTGGTGGCGAGCAGGGCGCCGTCGTCGCGGAACAGCGAGACCCAGCTGCTGTCGCCCAGCACCAGGGCACTGAACAGCTTGGCGAAGTAGGCAGGGTCGAGGCCGACGATCGCGACCCCGAGCAGGGTGCCGTCGGCGGCGCGGATCTTGCGCGAGATGTAGAAGGTCCACCTGCCGCTGGTGCGACCCTCGCGCGACTCGGTGAACACGACATCCGGTCCGGCGGGATCCAGCATGTCCTGGAAGGTCGGCAGCTGGCCGACGTTGAGCTCGGGCGCCGGCCACCTCAGCGAGGTGCTCAGCATGTCGCCGTCGGTGTCGTACACCGAGGCGATCGAGACCTGCGGCAGGCCGCCGGCCCGTTCCTTGATGGCGTCGTGGAAGCGCTTCTCGCGCAGCACGACCCGGAACTGCGCCGCCGAGCCGATGTTTTCGTCTTCGAGCCAGTCGAGGATGCTGCGCAGCAGCAGGTCGGCCGAACCGACGGCGTGCTGGGTGTAGCCGGCAGTGGTCAGGCTGAGGTTGTTGGCCACCGCCTTGGCGTCGTCGAGGGTGTCGCGGCGGGTCTGCCAGACGATCGAGCCGGCGACGATCCAGACCATCGCGACGTTCAGGATGCCCAGCAGCAACGTCCGCCGCGCGGCCGCGCTCCAGCGCGCCGGGCTGCGCGAAGCCGCCGGCAGGTCACGACCGAGCAGGACGCCGAGTTGAGCCACGGGGGCTCGCTCCCTTTGTGAAGTCTTGACGTTGTTCTAGTATGCACCTGCGCGGCGCCGGTGGTTCTTCGAATCAATCCGATCCGGACCGATTGCACTAGAGCGGATCAAACGGGATGGAAACGTCCAACGCCGCCGATCGGGAAAAGGTTCTCGACGTCCTGGTCGTCGATGACGATGTCGATGCCGTCGAGGAGCTGATCGAATACCTCAGCAAGGCCCACCTGCGCTGCAAGCCGGCGCATGACGGCTGGGAGGCCTTGCAGGTCCTGGCCGACGGCTGGCGGCCCGAGGTCGTCGTCACCGACCTGCGCATGCCCGAGCTCGACGGTATGGAATTCGCCGAGCGGCTGAGCCGGCTGGGCGACAGCGACCGACCGGAAATCATTTTCGTCAGCGGTCACGCCGGGTTCGACGACGCCGTGCAGGCGATCCGTCTCGGCGCCCGCGACATGTTGGCCAAGCCGATCGACGGGCCGCGGCTGGTGCGCGCCGTCAAGTCGGCGCAGCTGGCACGGAAGGTACGGTTGCGGACGGTCGAGCCGGCGCCGGCGGACGCCGAGGCCAAGAGCGCCGACCCGGTGGTGCGCAAGCGCGCCGCGCTCACCGACCTCAAGAAGATGCGGCGGCTGAGGAGCCAGTACTTCCCGGCCGAACTGTTCTCCGATCCGTGCTGGGAGATGCTGCTCGATCTCTACGACGCCTCGCTGGCGGGGGCCGAGGTCACGGTGACCAGCCTCGGCGCAGCCTCGGGCGTGCCGCAGACGACGGCGCTGCGCCGTATGGAGACGCTGCAGGGACACGACCTGATCGTGCGGGTCGAAGACCCGACCGACAAGCGTCGCACGATCATCCGGCTGAGCGACGGCGGCATGCGCGCGGTCGAGAATTTCTTCGAGACCTACCTGGCGCGTCGGGTTTAGTACGTTTTCGATCGATCAGTGATCTATGTCATCAAACCATGCGGAAAGAGTCGTTGACCGTATTTGGTCACGACGCGCTTAATGGCCCTGCGCCGATTGGAAGGATCGCGCCAGCGTGCGGGTGCCATGAAGATCCTGGTTGTCGAGGACGACGCTGACCTCCGCGTCGAGATCGTCGAGTACCTGGAGCGCCGTCGCCACGACGCCACGGGTTGCGCCACCCTGTCCGCGGCACGAAACGTCCTCGCCCAACCGGCGGGCAAGCCCTTCGAGGCGGCGATCTGCGACATCGGCCTGCCCGACGGCGACGGGCTCCAGCTCTTTCTCGAGAGCGCCGGCCGCACGCCGGGCTGCCGCTGGATCCTGATGTCGGGCTCGCACGATCTCGGCCGGTTGCGCGAGATGCTGCGCGACCGTGCGCCGCGGCCCGTGATCCTCGAGAAGCCGATGCCGCTCCGGACCCTGGACGATGCGCTGAGCGGCAAGCCGGTCCCGGAATTCGATCCCGAGGATTGAGGGCATCGTGGCCCCGGGATCCGCCCGAAGACCCGCCGCCCGCGCCGAGGCGGACGCGCGCCGGCTGGCGACCTTCGTCGAGGGTCTGGTCGACTACGCCGTGCTCCTGCTCGATGGCGACGGCACCATCCGCACCGCCAACGAGGGCGCCGCCGCGATCCTGGGCCATGCCGCCCATGACCTGGTCGGGCAGAAGCTGTCGGTCCTCTACCTGCCGGCCGAGGTCGCCGCGGGCGCGCCCGACCGGCTGCTGCGCCAGGCGCAGCTCGGCCGCGTCGAGGAGTTCGGCCTGCGCCGCCGCCGCGACGGCAGCCGCTTCACCGCCGACGTGATCGCCACGCCGGTGCGCGACGGTCGCGGCAAGCTGGCCGGCATCGGCATGATCCTGCGCGACATCAGCGCCCTGCGGGCCAGCGAGGCGCGCCTGCAGTCGCTGGTCGACACCGTGCTCGACACCCTGGTCGACGGCCTGATCATCATCGACCGGCAGGGCCGCATGCAGCTCTACAACCGGGCCTGCGAGCGGCTGTTCGGCTACACCGCCGCCGAAACGCTGGGCCGGAACGTGAAGATGCTGATGCCGCCCGAGATCGCGGTCGAGCACGACGCCTACCTCGAGAACTACGAGCGTACCGGCATCCGCAAGATCATCGGCATCTCGCGCGAGGTCACCGGCCAGCGGCGCGACGGCTCGACCTTCCCCATGCACCTCGCGGTCGGCGAGACCAGCCACAACGGCGAGCCGATCTACGTCGGCATCATCCGCGACCTGACCGAGCGCAACCGCACCGAGGAGCAGCTGCGCCAGGCGCAGAAGATGGAGGCGGTGGGCCAGCTGACCGGCGGCATCGCCCATGACTTCAACAACATCCTCATGGTCATCATGGCCAACACCGACGCGCTGCTGGACCAGGCCCGGCTGGCGCGCGGCGTGCGCACCCGGCTCGACCAGATCGGCCGCGCGACGCAGCGCGCCTCCGACCTGACGCGCCAGCTGCTGGCCTTCTCGCGCAAGCAGCCGCTGCGGCCGCAGCCGACCGACCTCAACGGGCTGGTCGAGGGCACCAGCCGCCTGCTGCGCCGGACGCTGGGCGAGAACATCGACATCCGCCTCCGGCGGGGGCAGGGGCTATGGAGCATCAGCGTCGACCGTGCCCAGCTCGAATCGGCGCTGGTCAACCTCTGCCTCAATGCCCGCGACGCCATGCCGGCGGGCGGCCGGCTGACCATCGAGACCGACAACGTCGTGCTCGACGAGGCCTACGTGGCGCAGCATGCCGACGCGGTCCCCGGCCCCTACGTCCTGCTGTCGGTGGCCGACGAGGGTACCGGCATGCCGGCCGGCGTCCTCGCCCGCGTGTTCGAGCCGTTCTTCACCACCAAGGAGGTCGGCAAGGGCACCGGCCTCGGCCTCAGCATGGTCTACGGCTTCGTGCGCCAGTCGAACGGCCACATCGCGATCGACAGCACCCCCGGGGAGGGCACCACGGTGCGCCTCTACCTGCCGCGCGGCGAGGAGATCGCCGCGACACCCCGCCGCCGGGTCGAGGCCGCGGCGCCATCGGGCAGCGGCCGCATCCTGGTCGTCGAGGACGATCCGCTGGTCCGCGAGGGCGTGGTCGAGCAGCTGGCGTCGCTGGGCTACCGGGTGACCGAGGCGACCAACGGCGAGGCCGGCCTCGCCGCTTTCCTGGAAGCGCGCCGCCCGTTCGATCTCGTCGTGACCGACGTCGTCATGCCCGGCGCGCTGGGCGGCCGGGCGTTGGCCGAGGAGGTGCGACGGCGCTCGCCGGGGACGCCGGTCGTGCTGATGTCGGGCTACACCGACGACGCGGTGCTGCCGGCCGAACTCGGCCCCGGCCTGCACCTGATCGAGAAGCCCTTCCGCAAGCGCGACCTCGCGCGCCTGGTCCGGACCGTTCTGGACGGTTCGCGGTGACCTTCGCTCCGGATTGGACCGGTTGAACCGTGACCGGCGTGCGGCGACGCGAGACAGTCGGTTGGTACCTGGAGACCACCGATGCTGAGCCTCGATCGAGCCGTTCTCGCCTTTGGCATCCTGTCGCTGCTGGCGGCCGTCGTCCTGATCCAGCTGGCCAACCGCGCCGGCTGACCCTGGCGGTGTCAGTCCTGCCGCGCGCGGGCGCCGGCCCGCGTGATCAGCAGCAGGGCATCGAGGGCGAGCGTCAGGAGACCGCCGAACAGGATGGTGGCCAGCGTCATCGCCCAGATGCTGCGCACCTGGCTCTCGGTCCGCGCCGCCGCCTGCCGCTGGTCGCTGGTCGTGATCACGACCCACGGCAACTGGCGCACCGGCAGGCTGGCGGCGATCGCGCGCTTGCCGCGATGGTCCTCGGCATCCCAGGTCGCGATCCCGGTGCGGGCGACGATCGCCTCGTCGAGGCTGCCGGCCGGTGCCAGCGGCGGCACGGGATGCGCCGTCTTCGGTGCCAGGACGTGCACCAGCTGGTTGCCGAGCCGCGTCACCAGCTCGATCTCGCCGGCGGCGCTGTAGCCCGGCCACTCGCCGATCCGGCGCAGCAGCGACACGGTGGGATCGATCACCGAGACCACGACGATCCTGTCCTCGAACCGGGGCGCCACCCGCAACGGGGCGAGGAAGGCAAGCGACAGGCCCGCCGCGGAGCGCGCGCGCGCCCTGACCGAGCCCACGGACGGCAGCCTGGAGTTGGCCGCGTCCCGGACCTCGCCGGCCAGCAGGCCGAGATCGGCCGCGTCGAGGCTGCCCGCCACGGCCAGCGGCGTGCCGTCGGGGCGGAAGATGCCGGCAGCGACGCGTTCGGGATCGTTGGCCAGGAACTGGGACAGCGACAGCTCGACGAGGCCGCGGATGTCCGGCTCCGTGGCGATCCGGTCGACGGGGAAGCTGGCGAAGGACGAACCCAGCAGGTGCAGCGCCATGAACCGCTCGTCCACCCAGGTATCGACCTGTTCGGCCTTGAGCCGGGCGATGGCGATCTGCTGCTCCAGCTGCTCGACCCGCGACGAGCGCTGCACGGACTTCACCTGCAGGCTGGCGGCCGACAGCATCATGACCGCGAACAGCGCGAAGCCCACGCCGATCCAGCGACCGCGGGGCCGCTCCCGTGGCACGTGGCGGGAGGCGTTGACGGCAAGGAAGACCGCGAACAGGCCGGCCGACAGGGCGGCGATCCACAGCGCCACGCCCAGCGACAGGGTGTCGGAAAACAGCGCCACCACGTCCCGCGGCGAGCGCGGCCAATCGTCGTAACCGAGCAGGAGCGCGAGCAGCGCGATGGCGAACAGGCCGAGCGATGCCGCCACGAGCAGGCTACGGGCCTGTCGAACCGCCCGGTCTTCCGGGCGCTGCAGCGGCAAGGCGTCTTCCACGGCAGGCATCACACGAACTCCACGCTAACGGCGGCTTTGTGGGAGCGGGGACCGCGGCTTCCAATGCCGGGGCTGCCCGGAATCCGGCCGCGCTTGGCGGATTGGGCAGGTCGGGCACGTCGACCATCGCCCTGCGGCCGCAGCGGCGCGACCGGGGGGACACGGCCATGATCCCGAAAGGGACTTTCGCCATCGGCCCGGCGCCCCGCGACGAGCTGGCCGATGAAGGGCGCGACGTCGACGAGACCTTCCTCGCCTGGATCCGGCCGTTCCTCGAGATCGCCCTGCTGGTCAATCGCCGCTTCCGCGCCGTCGGCGACCAGGACCAGGCGCTGCTGTACCTCGGCGCCTGGCACTTCCTGATGTCGGACATCGCCCAGCGTCGCGACCTCGTGACCGGGATCGGCGGCCTGCCGATGCGCGAGGGCCTGGCGCGCCTGTGTCCCGCCGAGTTCCCGGCATCGCACATGGCGGCGATCGTCGAGGAAACCGGCATTCCGCGCGAGACCGCGCGGCGCAAGCTCGCGGGCCTCGTTCGCGACGGCATTGTCGTCGTCCTGCCCGACGGCGCCGTGCGCCTGGCGCAGCCGCGCGACGATATACTCGGGCTCGCCGAACCGTCGTTCGCGCTGGCGCGCTGGATCCTGGCGAGCCGGGGATGGCCACCCGATGCGCTGGGCGAGCCGCGGTCGCTGCTGAGCTTCCTGTCGCTCGCCCGTCACTACCTCGCGGTCTACCTGTCGCTCCTGAAGTCGCGCCGACGTCTCACCGGGACCGTGTCGCACGTCCCGCTGCAACTGGGCCTCAGCCTGCTCAACGTGCTGCGGGTCGAGGATCTCCTCGCGCGGGAGGGGCCGCCGGCTGCGCTCGACTTCGAGGCCTTCGTGCCGCTGTCGCGCCGGGTCTTCGACCTGCCGATCTACCTGCGACCCCTAACGGAAATCACCGGACTGTCGCTCGCCGAACTGCGCGCCGCCTGCCGCCGCCTCGCCGACAGCAGCGGGTTCATCACCCTCGTCGGCACCGAGGCACTGAAGCTGGGCGGCCCCAACTACGGGCCCGAATCGGTCGGTGACCGCCGGTTCTACCCCGAGGAAACGCGGCGCGCCCTGCAGGCCTTCACCCTGCGCGCCACCGCCCGCGCGGCACGGCTCGCCGGCTGATCCGAACGGAACCGGATGGAACGGCGCCGCGCCGAATCGTCGGTGGGGCAACGTTATGCGTGTGTCCGGCGGCGTTCCGACCGGGATGGACGGAACGCTCTCTCCGAACCGGACCGGTCGCGCCGGGACTCGGGCACCATGCCGATGCGACACAGGCGCATCGAAACGGAGCGAAACATGATCGACCTCGATCGAGCTGTATTCTACTTCGGCGTCGCCGCCGTGGTGGCCGTCGCGACCTTCAACCACGTGCATGCGCACGCTGCCCAGCCGCAGGCGGCCCCGGTCGCCCTCTCGGATGCGGCCCTTTCCGGCGCCCTCGACAATGCCGCCGTGGATATTCCGGCGCGCGCGAGGCCACTGCCGGCCGGCTACTGGACCAACCCGGCGACATCGCCGCTGCAGGGCGTGGGCCTCGGCCTGATCCGCGCCGCCGACCCGATCCTGCACCCCGGCACCGCCGTGCGTCCCGAGAGTCGCGACGCACGGGCCGACGCGTTCGGGCTCTAGCCTTCACCCGGCGCCGGCGCGGCAAGATTGCCGTACACGCGCCGCGGTCCTTGCCCCTAGTCTGGCGGCTGCACAAGCCGATGGACCCGACCTCCCCGCTTTCCTCCCGTGGCGACGGCGCTGTTCCCGCCGGGGCCGCCGACATCGACCTGACCTTCCTGCTGTGGGCGCGGCCCTTCCTCGAGGGCGCGCTGGTCGCGAACCAGTGCTACCGCGCCGTCGGCGACGAGGACGAGGCGCTGCTCTACCTCGCCGCCTGCCGTTTCCTGCTCTCCGACGTCGCCGCGCGGGCCGACTCGCTGGTCGCGGTCGGCAACCTGCCGATGCGGCAGGGCCTGTCGGCCTTGCGCCCGGAAGAGTTCCCGGCCTCGCACATCGGGGCGCTGGTCGAGGCGACCGGCATCCCGCGCGAGACCGCGCGGCGCAAGCTCACCGGCCTCGTCCGCGGCGGGCTGGTGGCGGTCGATGGCCACGGCGCGTTCCGGCTGGTCGCCGTGCGCGACGACCTCCTCGCGCTGTCGGCGCCGGCCTTCGCCTTCGCGCGCTGGATGCTGTCGATCCAGGGCTGGCCGCCCGGCGCGCTCGGCGAGCCGCTGTCGCTGCGCAGCTTCGTCGCCCTCGGCGGTGCCTACCTCGCGGTCTACCTGTCGCTGCTGAAGTCGCGTCGCGTCCTGACCGGCACCACCTCGCACGTGCCGGCGCAACTCGGCATCAACCTCGTCCACGTCGTGCAGATCGAGAGCCTGCTGGCGCGCGAGGGACCGCCGCGCGACTGGTCGTTCGATACCTTCGTGCCGTTGTCACGCCGCGTGTTCGACGCACCCTGCCACCTGCGCGTGGTCGCCGACCTCGCCGGGATGAAGCTGCCGGCCGTGCGCGCCAGCTGCCGCCGGCTCGCCAAGGACGGCTTCGTCACGCTGCTCGACGGCGAGACGCTGGTCGTGGGCGGCGCCAGCTATCGCAAGGAAATGGTCGGCAGCCGACGGCTCTACCCGCAGGAGACGCGGGACGCGCTGCAAACCTTCGCGCGCCGCGCCGTCGAGCGCGCCGCGCGGCTGGCACGCCGCGGCTAGCCCAGCCCGCGCGTCCTGCCTGCCGGCGCGGGGTCGGCACTGGCCAGCACCGCGGCGGCGGCGCGATGCAGCGCCGGGTCGCCGGCCGCCAGCACCGAGCCGTCGGAGTGCATGTCGAGTTCCTTGCCGGCCCAGTCGGTCACCAGGCCGCCGGCGCCCTTGATCACCGGGACCAGGGCGGCGAAGTCGTAGAGCTTGAGCGAGTTCTCGACCACCAGGTCGACGTGGCCGGCCGCCAGCAGGCCGTAGGCGTAGCAATCGCCGCCCCAGCGGAACAGCTTCACGCGCTGGGTCAGCGCGCGGTGACGCTGCTCCAGCGCGCCCGGGAACATGATCGGCGCCGTCGAGTACATGTAGGCCTGCTCGAGCGAGCCGCAGGCGCGCACCGAGATCGGCTGGCCGTTGAAGGTCGAGCGGCTGCCGCTGACGCCCAGCCAGCGCTCCTTCAGGATCGGCTGGTCGATCACGCCCAGCACCGGCACGCCGCGATGGAGGAGCGCGATCAGCGTGCCGAAGATCGGCAGCCCGGTGATGAACGCCTTGGTGCCGTCGATCGGGTCGAGCACCCAGACGTACTCGGCGTCGGTGTTGACCGCGCCGTGCTCCTCTCCGAACACGCCGTGCCGGGGCACGTGCTCGGTGAGCAGCGCGCGCATCGCGGTCTCGGCCTCGCGGTCGGCGATGGTCACGGGGCTGGCGTCGGTCTTGTCGTCGACCGTGACGCCGGTGCGGAAGTAACGGCTCGAGATCGGCCGGGCGACGTCGGCGAGACGGCCGGCCAGCGCGACCAGGTCGGCGGGAACCGGCCCGCTCATCGGGACGGCCGCCTTACGGCAGCGGCTTCGGCGACTCCGCCAGCGAGCGCAGGTAGGCGATCACGTCGGCGCGCTCCGGCTCCTTGGCGAGGCCGGCATACGCCATCTTCGTGCCCTTCACGTACGCGGTCGGCTTGAAGACCATGTGGTTGAGGTCCTCGTACGACCAGTCGCCGCCCTTGGCCTGCAGGGCGGACGAGTAGCTGAAGCCCTCGTGGCCGGCCTTCTTGCGGCCGACGATGTCCCACAGGTTCGGGCCGACCTTGTTGGCGCCGCCCTTGTCGACGGTGTGGCAGGTCGCGCACTGCTTGGCGAAGATCGCCTTGCCGGCATCGACGTTGGCGCCGGCGAGCTTCGGCCCGATCGGCGCGAGCTCGGCCGCCGGGGCGGCGGCGGTCGCGGCCGTGGCCGGCGCCTCGTCGGCGACGGCGATCGCCGGCTTGTCGAGCTTGTGGGGATGGACGAGGGCGTTGGACACCTTGCCCACCACCATCGCGAACAGTGCCGAGGCCAGAATGCAGCCCGCAACCGTGTTGAAACTGGCCATCGTCGGATCCCAGGACACCAAAATTCAGGACGTTGCTGTAGCACGCCCACACCGTCGCCAGTAGTATCCAATCCAGCCCGGATCCTCGCGCGGCGGAACGTCGCAAGTACCGGATATTGCGAGGTTTTTCGCCTATTCCGGGGGCGATCGACGGGAATCGGTCCGGGGGGCGAAACGGCCTGCCGGCGGAAATCGGCTGAAGCGGGGCGAGGAATCGGGAAATGGCGAAGGCGCGGACAACATCCCGTGGCCGCGGGGCGGCGGGCAACACGATCTCGTTCCAGGGCGAGCCGGGGGCCAATTCCGACATGGCCTGCCGGTCGGCCTTTCCCTACATGACGACGCTCGGCTGCCCGACGTTCGAGACCGCCATGGCGGCGGTCCAGGCCGGCAAGGCGGAACTGGCCATGATCCCGGTCGAGAACTCGATCGCCGGCCGCGTCGCCGACCTGCACAGCCTGCTGCCGCACACCCGGCTGAAGATCGTCGCCGAGCATTTCCAGCGGGTCGAGCACTGCCTGGTCGCCCTGCCGGGGGCCAGCCTGAAGTCGATCAGGACGGTGAAGAGCCATGTCCAGGCCCTGGCCCAGTGCCGCAACTTCCTGAAGAAGCACCGGCTGTCGCCGCTGGTCCATGCCGACACCGCGGGTGCCGCCCGCGAGGTCGCCGAGATCGGCGATCCCTCGGTGGCGGCGATCGCCTCGTCGCTGGCGGCGCGCATCTACGGTCTCAAGGTCCTGGCACGCAACATCGAGGACGCCGAGCACAACACCACCCGGATGCTGGTGTTCTCGCGCGAGGAAGCCTCGCCCGACTGGCGCACGGTGCAGTGCATGACCGCCTTCCTGTTCCGAGTGAAGAGCGTACCGGCGGCGCTGTACAAGGCGCTGGGAGGCTTCGCCACCAACGGCGTGAACATCGTCAAGCTCGAGAGCTACCTGAGCGGCGCCCACTTCGAGCAGGCCCAGTTCTACGCCGAGGTCGAGGGTCACCCGGCGCAGCGCAGCCTCGCGCTGGCGCTCGAGGAGCTCGCCTTCTTCTCGCGCGAGTTCAAGCCGCTCGGCACCTTCCCGTCGAACCCGTTCCGCCGCAAGGGCTGGGAAGCCCCGACGCGGCCCGGCACCTGACCGGACCGGCCGCCATGCCGCAACAGCCCGTCCGCATCGCGCCGTCGATCCTGTCGGCCGACTTCGCCGCCCTCGGCCGCGAGGTCGAGGCCGTCACCGCCGCCGGCGCCGACTGGATCCATGTCGACGTCATGGACAACCACTTCGTTCCCAACCTGACGATCGGGCCGATGGTGGTGAAGGCGCTGCGCAAGCACAGCACGCTGCCGTTCGACGTCCACCTGATGATCTCGCCGGTCGATCCGCTGGTCCCGGCCTTCGCCGAGGCCGGTGCCGACACGATCTCGTTCCACCCCGAGGCGGGGCCGCACGTCCATCGCACGATCCAGCTGATCCGGAGCCTCGGCAAGCGGCCCGGCCTGGTGCTCAACCCGGCGACGCCGCTGGCGCTGGTCGAGCCGGTGCTGGGCGACATCGACCTCGTGCTGGTGATGAGCGTCAACCCGGGCTTCGGCGGCCAGGCCTTCATCGAAACGCAGCTGGCGAGGATCAGGGCGCTGCGCGCGGCGATCGACGCGCTCGGCAAGCCGATCGATCTCGAGGTCGACGGCGGCGTCAATGCCGAGACCGCGCGCCGTTGCATCGCTGCCGGCGCCGACGCGCTGGTCGCCGGCACCGCGGTGTTCGCCGGCGGTCCGGACCGCTACGCCGACAACATCCGGGTGCTCCGGGCATGACCTTGGCGCGGCAGGCGCTGACCGCCGGGCGCCTGCAGGCCGGTCAGGGCACGCCCGACGCGCGGGCGCGGCTGGCGGCGTGGGACCGCCTGCACGGCCTGCTCTCGACCCTCGATTCCAAGACCTCGGCGCTGCTGCGCTTCAACGCCATCGTGGTGGCGGCACTGGCCTACGTCCTGATCGTCAGCGGCGCCGATCCCTTCCAGGGCGGCAACGCGGTGGTCGGGCTCGTCGGCAGGACGGCCGGCCATCTCAGCCTGATCGCCGCCATCGTCAGCTGCGGTTTCGCCTTCCCGGTGATCGGCGTCGAGACCGGCTACGTCGGCGAGCTCGACGACGCCACGGTGGAACGCAAGGCCGCGCTGGTCGAGCGTCGAACCCGCTCCTACGCCTGGGCCTGGCGCCTCGCCGTCGCCGGCGGCGCCGGCTTCGCCCTGCTGGTCGGCCTGGCGTCGCTGCACCTGAAGTAAGCCATCCGTCATCCCGACCGGGGGGCGAAGCCCCGGGGAGGAACCTAGAGCTCCAGCTCCCCGCGCAGCACCGGCACGCAGGTGCCGCCGACCGTGGCGCGGATGCCGTCGGGCGCGCGCCGGGCCGAGCACACCAGCAGGCTCGGGCGGCCCATCTCGACGCCCTGGACGATGTCGAAGCGGGCCTCGTCGCGCTTCTGCAGCGACAGCAGCAGGGCGGCGAGCGGCGTCGCGGCGCTGCCGGTGGCGGCGTCCTCGAGCGTGCCGCTCAGCGGCGAGAACATGCGGGCGCGCAGCCGCGTGACACCGCCGGCCGCGCCGTCGCTCGCGTGCAGGTACAGCGGCAGGCGGCGCGGACCGAGCGCCGGGAAGGCGGCCAGCGCTGCGCGGAAGGCGGCGAGATCGGGGGCGGCGCGGCCGAGCGCCGCCGGCGTGACCTCGGCGATCACGAACGCGTTGCCGACCGAGGCGACCACCGGCGCGTGGCGGTCGAGCACGACGTCGCCGGGCGCGAGGCCGACGCAGGCGGCCAGCAGGTCGATCGGCATCTTCTCGCCCAGCGACAGCGGCTGCGGCGCGGCGATGGTGACGACGCCGCCGGCGCCGGCCTCGACCTCGACCAGCCCGGCGATCTCCTCGAACCGCAGCACCGCCGGCAGGTCGCCGCGGCGCTGTGCCAGCACCCAGCCGGTGCCGACGTTGGGATGGCCGGCGAACGGCATCTCCGAGGTGCGGTTGAAGATGCGGACCCGCGCCGTGTTGGCCGGATCGTCCGGCGGCAGCACGAAGGTCGTCTCGCTGAGGTTGAACTCGGCGGCGACCGCCTGCATCTCGGCGTCGGCGATGCCGCGCGCGTCGGGGAAGACCGCCAGCGGGTTGCCGCCGAACCGCCGGTCGGTGAAGACGTCGACGGTGACGAAGGCGAACCGCCGCATCGCGGTCACACCAGCTCGGCGCCGATCTCGGCGGCGATGCGCCGGAAGCCGGCGATGGCGCGCGCGGTGGCGGCGCGGCCCTCTTCCGGGCAATGCGTCTCGATACTGGCCAGGATCTCCGGGGCCTTGGTGCGCGCGAGCAGCCGCCGCAGTTCGTCGGCCCACGGCACGTCGCCCTCGCCGAACGGCACGGTGCGGCCGGCCTTGAGATCGCGGTCCTTGAGGTGGATCGCCGTCACCAGCGGGCCGAGGTAGTCGAGGTCGGCGTCGCTGGCCCGCTCGCCGATCGCCCACGAGTTGGCGAAGTCGACCAGCGGCTTCAGGTAGATCTCTTCCTCGCCGACCGGGCGCTGCTCGAACTCGTCCTCCGGCGCCGTCGCCAGGCGGGCATGTTCGTACCAGCGGAAGAAGTCGGCCATCTCGGCGATCGAGCCGATGTTGCAGACCGGCTCGTTCTCGAGCTGCAGCGCCACGTCGTAGTGGGTGGCGAGGCCGTAGAGCTTGGTGAACTCGCCGTTCATCAGGTTGATCTTCTCGAAGCCCTCGAAGCGCAGGAAGCTGAAGATGCGCAGGTGGGCGGCGCCGAGGATGACCGCGATCTGCATGGCATGCGCGATCATCTCCTCTTCCGGGCACTCCTCCGGTTCGAAGCCGAAGTCGGGCTTGCCGCCGGTCCCGACCAGCCCCTTGGGCAGCCACTTGAACAGCGGCGAGACGAAGGCCGGCACCGAGATCCCGGCCTTCTCCAGGGTCCGGCTGATCTGGATGACCTCTTCGGGCTTCATGGCCAGCAGGCTGCGGCCGCCGACGGTCCGCATGTCGAGGTTCTTCAGCCCGTGCTCGTGGGCGAAGGAGATCATTTCGTCGAGGGTCGGGCCGATTTCGTCGCCGATCACGGACAGCTGGAGGCGGGGCAAAGTCATGGCGCGCACCCTACTAGAACGGCGCCGCTTTGGCTAAAGTCCCGGGGTGCGACCGATAGAGACGGGCCAGGAGTCGGCATGACCGAGAACGCGATTTTCGTGGGCGCGAGCGACGCCGACCGGTTCCTCCTCCTCAAGTACGCCAACCGCCACGGGCTGGTGGCCGGCGCCACCGGCACCGGCAAGACGGTGACCCTGCAGACCATCGCCGAGGGCTTCTCCGCCTACGGCGTGCCGGTCTTCATGGCCGACGTGAAGGGCGACCTGTCGGGCATCGCCCGCGCCGGCGGCGACAACCCGCGCGCGGTCGAGCGGGCCCGCCAGCTCGGGATCGAGGGCTACGGCGGCCGCGCCTTCCCGACGATCTTCTGGGACCTGTTCGGCGAGAAGGGCCACCCGGTGCGCACCACGGTGAGCGAGGTCGGCCCGCTGCTGATGGCGCGCCTGCTGCAGCTCAACGACACCCAGGAAGGCGTCCTGAACATCGTCTTCAAGATCGCCGACGAGCAGGGGCTGCTGCTGCTCGACTTCAAGGACCTGCAGTCGATGCTGCAATGGACCGCCGAGAACGCCGGCACGCTGACCACGCGCTACGGCAACGTCGGCAAGCAGAGCGTCGGCACCATCCAGCGTGCCCTGCTGACGCTCGAGCAGCAGGGCGGCGAGCGCTTCTTCGGCGAGCCGGCGCTCGACCTCAAGGACATGATCGGCCGCGACGCCTCGGGCGCCGGCTACGTCAACGTGCTGGCCGCCGACAAGCTGATGCAGAGCCCGCGGCTCTACGCGACGTTCCTGCTGTGGCTGCTGTCGCAGCTGTTCGAGGTCATGCCCGAGGTCGGCGACCTCGACCGGCCCAAGTTCGTGTTCTTCTTCGACGAGGCCCACCTGCTGTTCGACGACGCGCCCAAGGCGCTGCTCGACAAGATCGAGCAGGTCGTGCGCCTGATCCGCTCGAAGGGCGTCGGCATCTACTTCATCACCCAGAACCCGCTCGACATCCCGGAGTCGGTGCTGGGCCAGCTCGGCAACCGCGTCCAGCACGCGCTGCGCGCCTTCACGCCCAGGGACCAGAAGGCGGTCAGGACCGCCGCCGACACGTTCCGGCCGAACCCGAAGTTCAAGGCCGCCGAGGCGATCGTCGAGCTGGGCGTCGGCGAGGCGCTGGTCTCGTTCCTCGACGCCAAGGGCGTGCCCGAGCCGGTCGAGCGCTGCCTGGTCGCGCCGCCGCGCGGCCGCATCGGGCCGCTCGCCGACGCCGAGCGCGCCGCGGTCGTGGCGGCCAGCCCGCTGGCCGGCCGGTACGACCACGCGATCGACCGCGAGTCGGCCTACGAGGTGCTGGAGAAGCGTGCCACCTCGGGCAAGGCCGAACCGGACGAGGCGCCGGCGCCGCGACCGACCGGGCGGCGCGGGCAGTACGATGCGCCGTCGCCGGTGCCGCAGGAGGGACCGTGGGGCCGCACGCGCGTGCCGCAGTCGCCGGCCCCGGCCCCGTCCCCGGCCGAGGAGCGCCCGCCGGCCCGCCGCAGCCGGGTGCCGCAGACCGAGCCGACGCCGCGCGCGCCGTCGCGGCGCAGCGACACGATCGGCGAGACGATCGCCAAGTCGGCGGCGCGCACGGCGACCACGGTGGTCGTGCGCGAGGCCTCGAAGGCGGTGTTCGGGTCGGGCCGCAAGGGGGCGGGCGGCGGCCTGCTCGGCAGCCTGGTCCGCGGCGTGCTGGGCGGCCTCACGAAGTGAGGCCGGCCCGGGGCGAACCGCGACCGGCTCAGGAGAGCCGGTCGAGTTCCTTGACGATGGCGTCGCCCATTTCCTGGGTGCCGACCTTCTTGATGCCGTCGGTCTTGCCGCCGGCCAGCAGGTCGGCGGTGCGGTAGCCCGCCTTCAGGACGTTCTCGACCGCCGTCTCGACCAGGTCGGCTTCCTTGCCGAGGTCGAACGAGTAGCGGAGCATCATCGCGTAGGACAGGGTCTCGGCCAGCGGGTTGGCCAGGCCCTTGCCGGCGATGTCGGGCGCGCTGCCGTGGATCGGCTCGTACAGCGCCTTGCGCCGGCCGGTCGCGTCGGGCGCGCCGAGCGAGGCCGACGGCAGCATGCCGAGCGAGCCGGTCAGCATCGACGCCTCGTCCGACAGGATGTCGCCGAACAGGTTGTCGGTGACGATGACGTCGAACGCGTTGGGCTGGCGCAGCAGCTGCATCGCCAGCGCGTCGGCGTACATGTGCTCGAGCTTGACGTCGGCGTACTGTTCCTTGTGCAGCTTCGAGGCCTCCTCGCGCCACAGCACGCCGGTGTGCATGACGTTGGCCTTCTCCGACGACAGCACCTTGTTCTTGCGCTTGCGCGCCAGCTCGAAGGCGACGGCGCAGACGCGGCGGATCTCGGGGGCGGTGTAGCGCTGGGTGTCGAACGCCTCGACCTCGCCCTTGGCGTTGACGTGGCGGCCGCGCGGCTCGCCGAAGTACACGCCGCTGGTCAGCTCGCGGATGATCATGATGTCGAGACCCTTGACGATCTCGGGCTTGAGCGAGCTGGCGTCGATCAGCGCGTCGAACACCTTGGCCGGGCGCAGGTTGGCGAACAGGTCCATTTCCTTGCGCAGGCGCAGCAGGCCGCGCTCGGGCTTCTTGTCGAACTCGACGTTGTCCCACTTCGGCCCGCCGACCGAGCCGAACAGCACGGCGTCGGCCTCGAGCGCGGTCTTCATGGCGTCGTCCGACAGCGGTACGCCGTGCTTGTCGAGGGCGGCGCCGCCGACCACGTCTTCCTTGATGTCGAAGCCGACCGCGCGCTTCTTGCCCATCCAGGCGATGATCTTGCGCACTTCGTTCATGACTTCGGGGCCGATGCCGTCGCCGGGCAGCACCAGCAGGTTGCGATTGGACGCCATTGTCTCGTTCTCTCGGATTCGGGGTCGGGCTGTCAGGACGAAGCGGTCAGGAGGCGGCGTGCAGCCACGGCTGCTCGTCCTTCTGGCGCTGCTCGAAGTCGTCGATGTCGGCCTTCTTCTCCATCGTCAGGCCGATGTCGTCGAGGCCGTTCAGCAGGCAGTGCTTGCGGAAGGCGTCGATCTCGAAACGGACGGTGCCGCCGTCGGGTCCCTTGATCTCCTGCTTCTCGAGGTCGACCTCGATGATGGCGTTGGAGCCGCGGCTCGCATCGTCCATCAGCTTGGCGATCACTTCCTTGGGGACCTTGATCGGCAGGATCCCGTTCTTGAAGCAGTTGTTGTAGAAGATGTCGGCGAAGTCCTCGGAGATGATGCAGCGGATGCCGAAGTCGAGCAGCGCCCACGGCGCGTGCTCGCGGCTCGAGCCGCAGCCGAAGTTCGGACCGGCGACCAGGATCTGGGCGTTCTGGTAGGCCGGCTGGTCGAGGACGAAGTCCTTCTTCTGGCCGTCGGCCGTCCAGCGCAGCTCGTAGAACAGCCCGTCCTTCAGGCCGGTGCGCTTGATGGTCTTCAGGAACTGCTTGGGAATGATCATGTCGGTGTCGACGTTGACCATCGGCAGCGGCGCGGCGACGCCGCGCAGCGTGGTGAACTTTTCCATCGGGAACCCCTCGAGAAACGCCGGAATAAACGGGCTTTTCCCGGCCGGGTCAAGGAGCGAGACCCGGCGCGTTTCCGTGATGTTCTTCTAGCGGACCTTCACCACCACGGTGTTGGCGATCATGTCGTGCAGGCCGCGCTTGCGCTCGGTGAAGCCGACCATGAGGTAGCCGAAGCCGAGGAACAGCGACGACAGGATCTTGGCGAAGTAGCGCCCGGTGGCGTTGAGGAAGGTCAGGCGGCGGCCGTCGCCGGTCACGACCCGCAGGCCCATCGCCATCTTGCCCACGGTGGCGCCGCGCTCGGAACTCTCGAGCAGGGCGAAGTACAGCCAGAACAGGACGATCGAGCCGAGGTTCGCCCACATCATCGAGGGGCTGACCTTGTACGGGTCGTCGGGAACCAGCGGCACGCCGAGGACGGTGGCGAGCACCCCGCTGGCGATGCTGAGGATGACGACGTCGATGACCAGGGCGACGACGCGGATCCAGAAGCCGCCGTAGCCGACCGCCTGCTGGCCGCCGGCCGGGCGGGCGTCCCATTGCGGCGGCGGCGGCGGGGCGGAGCCGGAGGTCGGGACGCTGGCCATGGCTGCTCTCCTCGCGATTTCGACCGGTCGATCGTAGCACGGGGCGGCCAGACAAATAAGAAGGGCGGCCCCTCGCGGGTGCCGCCCTTCGATCCGGTCCGGGTGCCGTCGGCTACTGGAAGTCGCGGACGTCGGCCAGGGTGCCCTTGATCGCCGCCGCGGCGGCCATCGCCGGGCTGACGAGGTGGGTGCGCCCGCCGCGGCCCTGGCGGCCCTCGAAGTTGCGGTTCGAGGTCGAGGCGCAGCGCTGGCCCGGCTCGAGCCGGTCGGCGTTCATGGCGAGGCACATCGAGCAGCCCTGGATGCGCCACTCGAAGCCGGCCTCGAGGAAGATCTTGTCCAGTCCTTCCTTCTCGGCCTCGGCCTTCACCAGGCCCGAGCCCGGCACGACCATCGCCTGCACGCCCGGCGCGACCTTGCGGCCGCGGGCGATCTCGGCGGCGGCGCGCAGGTCCTCGATGCGGCCGTTGGTGCACGAGCCGATGAACACGCGGTCGATCGGCACGTCGACCAGGCGCATGCCCGGCTTCAGGCCCATGTAGTCGAGCGACCGCTGCCACGCCTCGCGGCGGTTCTCGTCCGGCGCGTTGGCCGGGTCGGGCACCACGTCGGTGATCGGCAGCGCGTCCTGCGGGCTGGTGCCCCAGGTCACCATCGGCGGGATGTCGGCGCCGTTGAGCTCGATCTCGGCGTCGAACACCGCGCCCTTGTCGGTCGGCAGGCGGCGCCACTGGCCGAGCGCGAGGTCCCACGCCCCGCCCTTCGGCGCGTACGGCCGGCCGGCGAGGTACTTGAACGTGGTCTCGTCCGGCGCGATCAGGCCGGCGCGCGCGCCCGCCTCGATCGACATGTTGCAGACCGTCATGCGGCCTTCCATCGACATCTCGCGGATGGCGCGGCCGGCATACTCGATCACGTAGCCGGTGCCGCCGGCGGTGCCGAGGCGGGCGATGATCGCCAGCACGACGTCCTTGGCGGTGACGCCGAGCGGCAGGCTGCCCTCGATCGACACGCGCATGTTCTTGGCCGGCTTCTGGATCAGCGTCTGGGTGGCGAGCACGTGCTCGACCTCCGAGGTGCCGATGCCGAAGGCCAGGGCGCCGAACGCGCCGTGGGTCGAGGTGTGGCTGTCGCCGCACACGATCGTCATGCCGGGCAGGGTCAGGCCCTGCTCGGGACCGATCACGTGGACGATGCCGCGCCGCGGGTCTTCCATGCCGAAGTAGGGAACGCCGAACTCGGCGACGTTCTTCTCCAGCGTCTCGACCTGGACGCGCGACTCCTCGTCCATGCCGCCCTCGCCGACCGGCGTGGTCGGCGTGTTGTGGTCGGCGACGGCGATGGTGGCGTCCGGCCGGCGCACCGGGCGGTGCGCCATCCGCAGGCCCTCGAAGGCCTGCGGGCTGGTCACCTCGTGGACGAGGTGACGGTCGATGTAGAGCACGCAGGTGCCGTCGTCCTGGCGGTGCACCACGTGGCTGTCCCAGATCTTCTGGAACAGCGTGCGCGGCGGCGCGGGCGGCGGCGGAGGCGTGGCCTGCTTCTTGCGGGACGCCATGGCGGGCCTACTTCTTTCCGCCGCCCTTCGCGGCGCGCACGTTCTTCTCGTCCTTCGGCTTTTCCTTCTTGAGCTTCTCGCGGCGCGGACGCTTCGCGGCCTCCTCGGCCTGCTCGGCGATCAGCTCGCGCTGCGCCTCGACGTCCTCGGCGATGCGGCTCGCCTTGCCGCGCAGGTCGCGCAGGTAATACAGCTTGGCGCGGCGCACGACGCCCTTGCGGACGACCTCGATCTCCCAGATGCCCGGGCTGTAGAGCGGGAACACGCGCTCGACACCCTCGCCGAACGAGATCTTGCGCACCGTGAACGACGAGTTCACGCCGGCGTTCTTGCGGCCGATGCACAGGCCCTCGTAGACCTGGATGCGCTCGCGGTTGCCTTCCTGCACCTTGACGTGCACGCGCAGCGTGTCGCCGGGCTCGAACCGCGGCACCGGGCGCTCGGCGAGCACCTTGTCCATCTGCTCCTGGCCGATCGTGTCGAGAATGTTCATCGCATCCGTCCTTTCGTCTCTTCAGGTCTCGTCGTTCTTCTTCGCCGGCGAACGCCGGGCCCACAGGTCGGGCCGCCGTCGCCGCGTGATCTCTTCCCGCTGTCTCCTGCGCCACTCGGCGACCTTGCCGTGGTGGCCCGAGACCAGGATCTCCGGCACCCGCCGCTCGATCCCGTCGGGCCCGGTCCAGCTCGCCGGCCTCGTGTAGTGCGGGTACTCCAGCAATCCGTCCTCGAAACTCTCCTCGTCGCCCGAGTCGGCCGCGCCCATCACCCCGGGCAGCAGCCGCACGCAGCAATCCATCACCGCCATGGCCGGGATCTCGCCGCCCGAAAGCACGAAGTCCCCGACCGAGATCTCCTCCAGCGCGTGCGCCTCGATGGCGCGCTCGTCGACGCCCTCGAACCGCCCGCACACCAGCACCACGCCCGGTCCCGCCGCCAGTTGCCGGCCGCGCGCCTGGGTGAAGGGCGCGCCGCGCGGCGACAACAGGATCCTCGGCACCTCCGCCATCCCCGGCGCCGCGGCGACCGCCTCGATCGCCGCCGACAGCACGTCGGGCTTCAGCACCATGCCGGCACCGCCGCCGAAGGGCGCGTCGTCCACCGTCCCGTGGCGATCCTTCGCGAACCGCCTGATGTCGACCGCCTCCAGCGACCACACGCCTTCCTTCAGGGCCCTGCCGGCCAGGCTCTCGCCCAGCGGGCCGGGGAACATCCCGGGGAACAGCGTCAGCGCCGTCGCGCGCCACACGTTACTCCTGCGCCTCCTTCGCCTCGCCGCCCGCCAGCAGTCCTGCCGGCGGGTCGACCACGATCCGTCCGCCGTCGACGTCGACCTCGGGCACCGCCTCGTCGGTGAAGGGCAGCATCACCGCGTTGCGCGATGCGCTGCCGCCCGAGACCTCCAGCATCAGCCCGGCGCCGAAATCGTGGAAGGCCATGACCTTGCCCCAATCCCGCCCGTCCCTGCCGACGGCCGGCAGACCGACCAGGTCCGCCTCGTACCACTCCCTCTCGCCCGTCGCCGGCAACGCGCTGCGCTCCACGTAGAGCTTCAGTCCGCGTATCGCCTCGGCGGCGTTGCGATCGGCCACTCCCTCGACCTTCGCCAGCACCGCGCCCTTGGCGGTGCTCAGCGCCTCCACCCGGTACCGCCGGCTTCCCGTCTCGTCCGACAGCGCGCCGTAGGAGGCGATCGCCATCGGGTCCTCGGTGAAGCTCCTGATCCGCACCAGGCCGCGCACGCCGTGCGGCGCCGCCACGATGCCGAGCAGGACGCGGTCGTTACGCACCGGGCAATCAGCTCGCCGCGGCCTCGCCCTCGGCGGCCGGGGCCTCGGCCGCCGCGGCGGCCGCCTTCATGCGCTCCTGCGCCTTGGCGCGCGGCAGCGGCTTCTTGCTCTGCTCGCGGCGCTCGCGCGGCTTCATCATCTCGGCCTGGGCGAGGAAGCGGGCGACGCGGTCCGACGGCTGGGCGCCGACCTTGAGCCAATGCGCGATGCGCTCCTTGTCGAGCGTCAGGCGCTGGGCGTGGTCGCGCGGCAGCAGCGGGTTGTAGGTGCCGAGCTTCTCGATGAAGCGGCCATCGCGCGGGCTGCGCGAGTCGGCGACGACGATGTGGAAGAACGGCCGCTTCTTGGCGCCGTGCCGGGTCATTCGGATCGCAAGCATTCTATCTCCTTCGACAATATCAGCGCGGGAAGCCGGGCGGCGGCATCATGCCCCCGAGGCTGCGCATGAATCCCTTCTCTCCGAGCTTGTTCACTCGCTTCATCATCTTGAGCATGTCGGCATGCTGCTTGAGCAGCTTGTTGACATCCTGGACCTGCGCGCCCGAGCCCTTGGCGATGCGCTTCTTGCGCGAGGCGTGGATCAGCTCGGGGTTGCGGCGTTCCTTCGGCGTCATCGACAGGATGATCGCCTCCTGGCGCTTGAGCGCGCCCTCGTCGACCTTGGCCTTGGCCATCGCGGCCTTGGCCTGCATGGCGCCCGGCAGCATGCCCATCAGGCCCGACAGGCCGCCCATCTTGCGCAGCTGGCGCAGCTGGGACAGCAGGTCGTCCATGTCGAACTGGCCCTTGCGGACCTTGGCCGCCAGCTTCTCGGCGTCTTCCTTCTCGATCGTTTCGGCGGCGCGCTCGACCAGCGAGACGATGTCGCCCATGCCGAGGATGCGGCTGGCGATGCGGTCGGGATGGAACGGCTCGAGCGCGTCGAACTTCTCGCCGACGCCGATCAGCTTGACCGGGCGGCCGGTGACGGCGCGCATCGACAGCGCGGCGCCGCCGCGGGCATCGCCGTCGACGCGGGTCAGCACGATGCCGGTGACGGCCAGCCGGTCGTTGAACGCCTTGGCGACGTTGACCGCGTCCTGGCCGGTCATCGCGTCGGCGACCAGCAGGGTTTCCTTCGGCTTGGCGAGGTCGCTGATCTCGGCGACCTCCTTCATCAGCTCCTCGTCGATGGCGAGGCGACCCGCCGTGTCGAGGATCAGGACGTCGAAGCCCTCGCGCCGTGCCGTCTCCAGCGCCCGCCGCGTGATCGCCAGCGGCATCTCCAGCGGCACGATCGGCAGCGTCGCCACGCCGGTCTGCTCGCCCAGCACCTTGAGCTGCTGCTGCGCGGCCGGGCGGCGCGTGTCGAGCGACGCCATCATGACCTTGCGCTTGGTCGAGAAGGTGCCGCCGAACTCGGCCGCCATGCCCTGCGGGCCCTGGGTCAGGCGGTAGCCGATCTTGGCCGAGGTCGTGGTCTTGCCCGAGCCCTGCAGGCCGACCATCAGGATCACGACCGGCGGGATGGCGTTGAGGTCGAGGTCGGCGACGGTGCCGCCCAGCATCTCGACGAGGTGATCGTTGACGATCTTGACGACCATCTGGCCCGGCGTGACCGAGCGGATGACGTCGGCGCCGACCGCCTTGGGCCGGACCTCGTCGACGAACTGGCGAACCACCGGCAGGGCGACGTCGGCCTCGAGCAGCGCGGTCCGGACCTCGCGCAGCGCGGCATCGACGTCGGCCTCGGTCAGCGCTCCGCGCCCCCGCAGCCGGTCGAAGACATCGCCCAGACGTTTGCTCAGACCTTCGAACATGCCGTTCGCCAAACCCCGCGTTTCGCCCAAACGGATTTCGCGCCGATGCGCGAACCTTCGCGGATCAGCGGAGCTCCCCGACGGGGGAACCTTGAAATCGGCACGACCGATTGGACGGGCGGGGTATAAGGCCAGACGGGCGAGGAGTCAAAAGCCTTGGTGAACGACGCTAACCCATTGATCGGAAAGGAGACTCGCCGCATCCCGACGTGGTCGCCCGTGATCTTCGCGATCGTCATGCCGGCGCTCGTGGCGGCTGGCCTGTGGCTGATGCCGGCGCGCGACGTCCTGCCGATGCTGGGCCTGTTCTTCTCCTGCGCCCTGGTCGCGGTGGTGGCGGCGGTGGCGCCGCTGGGCCCGGCGGCGATCCTGCCCACCCTCGGATTTCGCAGGGCGGGATGGAAACCGGTCGTCTTCGGCACCCTGGGGGCGCTCGTCGTCTCGGTCGCGGTCACCCAGCTCGGGATCGAGCCGGAGGGGGTCAAGGAGGCGCTGAACGTCGCCCGCGACCCGGCCCTGTTCACCGCCTCGCTGCTGGTCATGGCGGTGCTGGCGCCGCTGGCCGAGGAAACGGTGTTCCGCGGCCTGCTCTACGGCTGGATGGAGACCCGCTGGGGCGCGACCGTGGCGTGGGCGGCGAGTTCGCTGCTGTTCGCCGCCGCCCATGCCGAGCCGGCGCACGTCCTGCTGGTGCTGCCGCTCGGCCTGTGGTTCGGCTTCCTGCGCTGGCGCTCGGGCTCGCTGTGGCCGTCGCTGGTCGCCCACGTCGTCAACAACGGCATGGCGGTGGTCGCCGGCGCGCTGGCCGACGCCGCGACCTAGCCGGCCAGCCTGGCCTCGACGAAGTCGAGCCGGTCCTGGCCCCAGAAGATCTCGCCGTCGATCACGAACGACGGCGCCCCGAACACGCCCTGCTCGATCGCGTGCTTCGTGTAGGCCTCGCGGGTCGCCGCGATCGCCGGCGCCTCGGCCGCCGCCAGCACGGCGTCGGCGTCGAGCCCGCAGCCGGCGACGATGGCACGCAAGGTCGCGGCGTCGCCGGTGTCCTTTTCCTCGACCCACAGCGCGTGCAGCACCGCGTGCGCGACCTTGATGGCGTCGGCCATGCGGCCCTGCTCGCGCAGCGCGATGACGCAGCGCGCCGCCGGCACCTCGTTGGCGGGGAAGAACCTCGGCGTCAGCGTCAGCGGCACGCCCAGCCGGTCGCGCCAGCGCTTCAGCTCCATCATCCGGTAGGCCTGGCGCTGCGGCGACCGCTTGGGCAGCGGCAGGCCGCCCGACACCGCGAACACCGCGCCGAAATCGACCGGCCAGATGGTGACGGTGGCGCCGTGCTTCGCCGCCATCGCCTCGAAGCGCTTCGAGCCGAGATAGGTCCAGGGCGAGTTCAGCGAAACGTAGTAGTCGACGTGCTTTGCCATGTGTTCCTCCGCGGCCGCGACTGTGGCGGAATCGGCAGGCGACAGCAAAGGGCCGATCCGCCATCCTGCCGCCCGTGTCGGAACGTGTCCTCGCGATCACCGGCGGCGACGCCGGCTACTTCGAATTCATCCGCGACTGCATCGGCTCGCTGCGCGCGACGCCGCAGGGCCGCGCCCTCGACCTCGGCGTCCTCGACTGCGGGCTCACCCGGGAACAGCGCGCGTGGTGCGAGGCCCAGGGCGGCACGCTGGTCGAGCCGGGCTGGGACTTCGACTTCCCCGGCCGCGCCGCGCTGGCGCCGGGCTACCGCGCGATGACGGCGCGGCCGTTCCTGCCGCGCTACTTCCCGGGCTACGACCTCTACTTCTGGATTGACGCCGACGCCTGGGTGCAGCAGGGCGATGCCATCGACCTGTTCCTGCGCGGCGCGCGCGAGGGCGCGCTGGCGGTGGCGCCCGAGATCCACCGCTCGATGCGCCACTACCACCATGCCTGGGACGAGTTCTCGGCGGTGTGCGGCGCCGCCTACGAGGCCAACTTCGGCAAGGCCGTGGCCGAGCGCCTGATCCGCTACCCGATGATCAACGCCGGCGTGTTCGCCCTGCCGGCCGGGGCGCCGCACTGGGCCGGCTGGGCCGAGCTGATGGGCGAGGCGCTGCAGCGCTCGACCGACCTCACCGACCAGCTGGCGCTGAACGTGCTGGTCTACGACCGCGGCCTGCCCTGCGCCGCCCTGCCCAGTCGCTGCAACTGGCCGGTCCACCACGCCACCCCGGCGTGGGACGAGGAGCGCGGCCTGTTCGTCGAGCCGGCCCTGCCGTACGACCCGCTCGGGCTGATCCACCTCACGATCTACACCAAGCGGCTGGCCACCCTCGACGTGCGCGAGGTCAGCGGCCCGCGGGCGGGGCAGGTCCGGCCGCGCGCGTTGCGCTGGCCGGGCCGAACCGCCATATAGCGCGCGATGTCCGCGACGCCGTTCCTCAAGATGCATGGGCTGGGCAACGACTTCGTCGTGCTCGACGCCCGGGCTGCCGCGCTCGACCTGACGCTGCCGCGCCGCCGGCTGATCGCCGATCGCCGGCGCGGGGTGGGCTGCGACCAGCTGATCGTGCTCGAGCCGCCGACCGACCGCGACGCCGACGTCTTCATGCGCATCTACAACCCCGACGGCAGCGAGGCCGGCGCCTGCGGCAACGCCACGCGCTGCGTCGCCTCGGTGGTGATGGACGAGCGCCGCGCCGACCACGTCACGGTGCAGACCGTCGCCGGCCTGCTCGAGTCGCAGAAGACCGGCATGGGCGACAACGGCCTGCCGGTGATCTCGGTCGACATGGGGCCGGCGCGGCTCGACTGGCGCGAGATCCCGGTGCGCGAGGCCTGCGACACCAACCACCTGCCGGTCGGCGCCGGTCCGCTGCAGGACCCGGTCGGCACCAGCATGGGCAACCCGCACGCCACCTTCTTCGTCGCCGACGCCGACGCCATCGCGCTGGCCGAGCTGGGACCGGCGCTCGAGCACGACCGCTTCTTCCCCGAGCGCGCCAACATCGGCGTCGCCCAGCTGCTGGCACCCGGCCGCCTGCGCCTGCGCGTCTGGGAGCGCGGCGCCGGCATCACGCTGGCCTGCGGTTCGGGCGCCTGCGCCGCCGTGGTCGCGGCGAGCCGGCGCGGGCTGGTGCCGCGGCGCGCCGACGTCGTGCTCGACGGCGGCACGCTGTCGATCGAGTGGATGCGCGACAACCACGTGATGATGACCGGCGGCGTCGCGCTCGCCTTCAAGGGCGAGCTCGACCGCTCGCTGCTGGCGTAGGGGACAGGACGTTGAGCGAGACCGCCGAGACCGAGAAGAAGGGAGGCTGGCTGTCGCGCCTGCGCGCCGGCCTCGCCAAGTCGACCAAGCGCGTCACCGAGAGCATCACCGGCCTTTTCACCAAGAAGAAGCTCGACCAGCAGACGCTCGACGAGCTCGAGGACGCGCTGATCCAGGCCGACCTCGGCGTCACGGTCGCGGCGCGGCTGGTCCAGAAGCTGGGCAAGGAGCGCTTCGGCAAGGAAGTCACCGACGAGGAGGTGCGCGCCGCCTTCGCCGACGACATCGCCGAGATCCTGGCCCCGGTCGCGGTGCCGCTGGCGATCGACCCGGCGCGCAAGCCGCACGTCGTGCTGGTGGTCGGCGTCAACGGCAGCGGCAAGACCACGACGATCGCCAAGCTCGCCAACCTCTACAAGCGCGACGGCCGCACGGTGATGCTGGCCGCCGGCGACACCTTCCGCGCCGCCGCGGTCGAGCAGCTCAAGGTGTGGGGCGACCGCGCCGGCGTGCCGGTGGTGTCCAGGGACACCGGTGCCGACGCCGCCGGCCTCGCCTACGAGGCGCTGGAGCGCGCCCGCGCCGAGGGCTGCGACGTGCTGCTGATCGACACCGCCGGCCGCCTGCACAACAAGGCCAACCTGATGGACGAGCTGGCCAAGATCGTGCGCGTGATCCGCAAGCTCGATTCCGAGGCGCCGCATTCCTGCCTGCTGGTGCTCGACGCCACCACCGGCCAGAACGCGCACGCCCAGGTCGAGACCTTCAAGACCATGTCGCCGGTCGACGCGCTGGTGCTGACCAAGCTCGACGGCAGCGCCAAGGGCGGCGTGCTGGTGGCGCTGGCCGAGAAGTTCGCGCTGCCGGTCGTGGCGATCGGCGTCGGCGAGGGCATCGACGACCTGCGGCCGTTCGAGGCGCGGGTGTTCGCGCGCGGCCTGATGGGCCTGTCGTGAGCGCGGCGCCGAAGGAGGAGGGCGGCGCCCGCCGCTTCTACGCCACCGCGCTGGAGCTCGGGCCGCTGGTGCTGTTCTTCGTCGCCAACACCCGCTGGGGCGTGTTCGTCGGCACCGCGGTCTTCGTCGCCGCCACCGCCGTGGCGCTGCCGTGCTACCGCTGGCTCGAGAAGCGCTGGCCGGTGATGCCACTGGTCGGCGGCTTCTTCGTGCTCGTGTTCGGCGGCCTGACGCTGTGGCTGCAGGACGAGACCTTCATCAAGCTGAAGCCGACGATCGTGAACTGCCTGTTCGGCGTGATCCTGGGCGGCGGCCTGCTGCTGGGCCGGCCGCTGCTGAGGCCGATCTTCGGCACCGCCTTCCGGCTGACCGGCGAGGGCTGGCGCAAGCTGACGCTGCGCTGGACGTTCTTCTTCTTCCTGCTGGCGGCGGTGAACGAGGTGATGTGGCGCTTCTTCAGCACCGACACCTGGATCGCCAGCAAGATGCTTCTGAGCTTCCCGCTGACGCTCGTCTTCGCCTTGCTCCAGGTGCCGCTGCTGCGCCGCTACTGGGACGGCGACGACAACCCGTTCGCCAGCGACAAGTAGCGCGTCACACCCCCGGCGGCTTCCTCGGGGGCCAGGCGCGGGCCCAGTCGGCGGTCGGGTTGGAGTAGGTCGCGAAGTCGGCCTTGTCGCGCGACTCGTGGAAGTGGGCGAGCGCCCACACCACCGTCGGGAAGGCCAGTTCCTCCCACGGGATCTTGTCCCAGGTGACCAGCGCCACGTCCGCGCTCTCGGGGCCCGCGGCGACGTCGGGGCTGAGCAGGCGGGCGCGGTACATGATCTGGACCTGGCCGATGCGGGCGATGCTGTACATCGCCAGCAGCCGGTCGATCTCGATCGACGCGCAGGCTTCCTCGCGCGCCTCGCGCTGGGCCGCCTGCTCGGTCGTCTCGCCCAGTTCCATGTAGCCGGCGGGCAGGGTCCACGCGCCCTTGCGCGGCTCGATCGCGCGCCGGGCGAGGAGGATCCTGTCCTCCCAGGTGCAGACCGCGCCGGCCACGATCTTGGGGTTCTGGTAGTGGATGAACTCGCAGCGCCCGCACACCAGCCGCTCGCGGTTGTCGCCCTCGGGGACCCGCTTCTCGAAGTGCTCGGGCGGATCCCACGGCAGGCGCGGGCGCGGGCGATCGTCGGGCGGCGTGCTCATCCCCGCCGCCTCAGGCCGCGCGGATCAGCGCGGCGACGCCCGGCAGCGTCTTGCCTTCCATCCACTCGAGGAAGGCGCCGCCGGCGGTCGAGACGTAGGAGAACTTGTCCTCGACCCCGGCCGCGGCCAGCGCCGCCACGGTGTCGCCGCCGCCCGCCACCGACAGCAGCTTGCCGGCCGCGGTCTGCGCCGCGACCGCCTGGGCCAGCGCCACCGTGCCGGTGTCGAACGGCTTGATCTCGAAGGCGCCGAGCGGGCCGTTCCAGACCAGGGTGGCGCACCCGGCCACTTCCTTCTTGTAGAGCTCGATCGACTTCGGCCCGACGTCGAGGATCATCTGGTCGGCCGGGCAGGCGTCGGCCGCGACCACCGTCGACGGCGCGCCGGCCTTGAACTCGCCCGCGACCACGACGTCGACCGGCAGCAGGATCTCGCAGCCCGCTTCCCTGGCCTTGGCGACGATCTCGCGCGCGGTGTCGGCGAGGTCGTGCTCGCACAGCGACTTGCCGACCGCGACGCCCTGCGCGGCGAGGAAGGTGTTGGCCATGCCGCCGCCGATGATCAGCTTGCCGACCTTGCCGACGAGGTTGCCGAGCAGGTCGAGCTTGGTCGAGACCTTGGCGCCGCCGACCACGGCGCAGACCGGCCGCCTGGGGTTGCCCAGCGCCTTGTCGAGCGCTTCGAGCTCGGCCTGCATCAGCCGCCCGGCCGCGGCCGGCAGGCGGTTGGCGAGGCCCTCGGTCGAGGCGTGCGCGCGGTGCGCCGCCGAGAACGCGTCGTTGACGTAGGCGTCGCCCAGGACCGACAGCGCGTCGATGAAGGCGGCGACGTTCTTCTCCTCTTCCTTGTGGAAGCGCAGGTTCTCGAGCAGCAGCACCTCGCCCGGCTTGAGCCCGCGCACCGCTTCCTCGGCCAGCGCGCCGACGCAGTCGTCGGCGAAGGCGACCGGCTTGCCCAACGCCTGCGACAGCGGCTCGACCAGCGGCTTCAGCGACATCTCGGGCACGCGCTTGCCGTCGGGGCGGCCGAAGTGGCTGAGCACGATCACCTTGGCGCCCTTGGCCGCCAGCTCGGCCAGCGTCGGCGCGGCGCGCTCGATGCGCGTGGCGTCGGTGACCTTGCCGTTCTTCATCGGCACGTTGAGATCGACGCGCACCAGCACGCGCTTGCCGGACAGGTCCAGCGAATCGATGGTCTTGAAGGTCGACTGGGGCATCTCGTCTCCATGCAGGGCGCCGGTAGCGCGCCCCGCTCTAGCGTTTCCGGATCACGAAAATCAAGACGTCGCCGTCGCGCGTCGTCGATACAAGCTCGTGGCCGGTCTGCTTGCAGAACGAAGGGAAGTCCTGCTCGGCGGCGGGATCGGTGGCGCGCACGGTCAGCAGGCCGCCGGCCGGCAGCTCGCGCAGCTTGCGGTTGGCCCGCAGCACGGGCAGCGGGCAGACGAGGCCGGTGGCGTCGTATTCCAGGGTGGCGGTCATCGCGGCCGATAATAGCGCATGGCCTCGGGAAGCCAGCGCCTGATGTCGGCGATCCGGGTCGAATCGGCGGGGTGCGTGCTCAGCCACTCGGCCTTGCCGCCGCCGGTGTTGGCGGCGCGCATGCGCTCCCACACCGCCACCGCCTCGCGCGGGTCGTAGCCGGCCATCGCCATCAGGACCAGGCCGATGCGGTCGGCCTCGGATTCCTGGGCGCGCGACATCGGCAGGATGTAGCCGACCGTCGCGCCGGCGCCGACCGCCGCCATCATCGCCGGCAGGTAGGTGCGGTTGCGGCCGCTCAGCGTCGCCGACAGGGCCACGCCGGCCGCCGCGGCGCCGGCCTGCGCCACCATCTGGTCGCTCATGCGCTCGGCGCCGTGGCGGGCCAGCGCGTGCGCGACCTCGTGGCCGATCACCACCGCCAGCCCGGCCTCGGTGCGGGTGATCGGCAGGATGCCGGTGTAGACCACGACCTTGCCGCCGGGCAGGCAGAAGGCGTTGGGCTCGTTCCTGTCGACCGTCCTGAATTCCCAGCGGAAGCGCGGCGGCTGCCACATCTCGCGCGGCGGGTGCTCGGCGGCGTCGGCGATGCGGCGGCCGACCTTCTCGACCAGCGCGTTGACCCGCGCATCGTTCGACATCTTCTCGCGCGCCAGCACCTCGCGGTAGGCCTGCAGGCCCATCTGGCGCTCCTCGCTCTCGCCGACCAGCATCATCTGCGAGCGCCCGGTGACCGGCGCGGTCTCGCACGCCGTCAGCATCGCCAGCGCGGCGCACAGCATCGAAAGCATCCGCATGCGCGGGAGTTTCATGCCTCGAATCTAGGGAGCGCCGCCGGTCAGGTCGAGAGGAAGCCGGGGCCGCCGCGTCGCAGCAGCTCCTGCCCGGCGTCGCGGCCCAGCGCCGCCGCGTCGGTGGCGGCGCCGCGGCGCTCCACCGTGATCACCTGCGCACCGTCGGGCTTGGCGATCAGGCCGCGCAGGTGGAGCGCGTCGCCGGTGAGAATCGCGTGACCGGCGATCGGCGTCCGGCACGAGCCGTCGAGCACCGCCAGCATCGCGTGCTCGGCGGCGACGCAGGTCGCGGTCGCGGCATGGTCGATCGCGGCCAGCCAGCCGCGGGTGCGGGCGTCGTCGGCGCGGCATTCGATGCAGACCGCGCCCTGGCCGACCGCCGGCAGCATCTCGTCCTCCGGCACCGGCGCGCCGACGTCGCCCATGCCCAGCCGCTTCAGCCCGGCCAGCGCCAGGAAGGTGGCATCGACCTCGCCGCGCTCGCGCTTGGCCAGCCTCGTGTCGACGTTGCCGCGGAAGGTCACGACCTTGAGGTCGGGCCGGCGGTGCAGCAGCTGGGCGCGGCGGCGCAGCGCCGAGGTCCCGACCACGGCGCCGGGCGCGAGGTCGGCGATCCGGCGCACGTCGCCCGCGATCAGCACGTCGCGCACGTCCTCGCGCGGCAGGAAGGCGGAGATGGCCAGCCCGGCGGGCTGCGCCGTCGGCATGTCCTTCATGCTGTGAACGGCGGCATCGATGCGGCCTTCGAGCATCGCCTCCTCGATCTCCTTGACGAACAGGCCCTTGCCGCCGGCTTCCGACAGCGGCCGGTCCTGGATCGCGTCGCCGGTGGTCTTGATCACCACGATCTCGATGGCGTCGGCGGCGGCGAGCGCCGGCACCGCCCGCGCCAGGGCGTCGCGCACGAGTCCGGTCTGGGTGAGCGCGAGCTTGCTGCCGCGCGTGCCAATCTTCAGCAGGGCCATCCCGCTGCTCTAGCTTAGGCCGGGCGGCAGGGCTAGAAGGACAAGCATGCGCGTCCTGGGCATTGAAACCAGCTGCGACGAGACGGCGGTCGCCATCGTCGGCTCGGCGTCGCCCGGGCCGGTCGGCACGATCCTCGCCAACGTCGTCTACAGCCAGCAGACCGAGCATCGCCGCTTCGGCGGCGTGGTGCCGGAAATCGCCGCGCGCGCCCACCTCGAGCGGATCGACGGGCTGGTCGAGCAGGCGCTGGCCGAGGCCGGCATCGAGCTCGACGATCTCGACGCCATCGCCGCCACCGCCGGGCCCGGCCTGATCGGCGGCGTCATGGTCGGCGTCATGGCGGCCAAGGGCCTGGCCTTCGCCCGCGACAAGCCGTTCCTCGCCATCAACCACCTCGAGGGCCACGCCCTCACCGTGCGGCTGACCGAGGCCGTCGATTTTCCCTACCTGCTGCTGCTGGTCTCGGGCGGTCATTGCCAGCTCCTGACGGTGCGCGGCCCGGGCGACTTCACGCGGCTCGGCACCACCATCGACGACGCCGTCGGCGAGTGCTTCGACAAGACCGCCAAGCTGCTGGGGCTGGGATTTCCCGGCGGTCCGGCGGTCGAGCGGCTGGCGGCCGGCGGCGACCCGCAGCGCGTCGCCCTGCCGCGGCCGATGTGGCGCAAGCCCGGCTGCGATTTCTCCTTCTCCGGCCTCAAGACCGCGGTGCGGCAGAGGGTCGAGGCGCTGGCGCCGGACGACGCCCGGGGCCGCGCCGACCTCTGCGCCTCGTTCCAGCGCACCGTCGGCGACGTGCTGGCCGACCGCTGCGGCAACGCGCTGGCGCTGGCGCCCTCGCCGACCCTGGTGGTGGCGGGCGGCGTCGCCGCCAACCTCTACCTGCGCGGCCGGCTGGAAGAGGTCGCGGCGCGGCACGGCGCGCGCCTTGTCGCACCGCCGGTCAAGTTGTGCACCGACAACGGCGCGATGATCGCGTGGGCGGGCGTGGAGCGGCTGAGGCTCGGGCTGACCGACGACCTCGACTTCCGGCCGCGCCCGCGCTGGCCGCTCGACGCCGCGGCCCCGTTGCGCTGAAGCCGGCGCTGAAAGGAACGACGATGCACTCCGAGATCGTGCCGATCTTCGCCACGCCGATCGTGGTGACCGAGATCCCCGACGCGCCGGCGCTCAGCGCGGCGCTGGCCGAGGTGATCTTCGCGCACGAGAAGACCCATCCCGGGACCCAGCACTCGAACCTCGGCGGCTGGCAGTCGACCTGGGACATGGAGCGCTGGGGCGGGGCGCCGGCGATCAAGCTGCTGGCGCTGGCGCGCAACATCGCCAACCGGTGGACGACCGACCGCGAGGGCCAGCCCGTGGCGCTGACCTGGCGCGCCAACATGTGGGCCAACGTCAACCGCAGCGGCCACGGCAACGAGTTCCACTCGCATCCCGGCAGCTTCTGGTCGGGCGTCTACTACGTCGACGACGGCGGCATCGCCAACGACCCGTCGCTGGGCGGCGAGCTCGAGTTCATGGACCCGCGCGGGCCGGGGCCGGCGATGTACGCGCCGCAGCTCGCCTTCAACATGCCGGGCGGCCGCTCGGTCGGGGCCAACGAGGTGGTGCCGCCGCGCGCCGGCCGGCTGGTGCTGTTCCCGTCGTGGATCCTGCACCAGGTGCGGCCGTACCACGGCACCGCGCAGCGCATCTCGATCGCGCTGAACCTCAGCCTGTGACGGCGGCAGGGTGAGCGAGCTGGCGCACATCGGCGTGGTCGGCGGCGGCGCCTGGGGCACCGCGCTGGCCTGCCTCGCGCGCCGTGCCGGCCGGCGCGCGACACTGTGGTCGCGCGACCCGTCGGTGTCGGCGGCGATCGCGCGCGACCGCGCCAACCCGGTCTACCTCGCCGGCCTGCCGCTCGAGGCCGGCATCGAGGCCGCGCCCGACCTCGCGGCGCTCGACGCCTGCGACGCGATCCTGCTGGTCTGCCCGGCCCAGGCGGTGCGCACCGTCGCGGCGCGCCTGGCCGGCGGCCGCGCGCCGGTCGTGATCTGCGCCAAGGGCATCGAGGCCACCACCGGGCTGCTGATGCCCGAGGTGCTGGCCGAGGTGCTGCCCGGGCGGCCGGTCGGCATGCTGTCGGGCCCGAGCTTCGCCGAGGAAACCGTGCGCGGCCTGCCGACCGCGGTCAGCATCGCGACCGACGACCCGGCGCTGGGCGGCCCGCTCGCCGCGGCGCTGGCCGGCGGCGCCTTCCGGCCCTACTGGACGCACGACGTGCCGGGCGTGGCGCTGGGCGGCGCGATCAAGAACGTGCTGGCGATCGCCGCCGGCGTGGTCGAGGGCCGCGGCCTCGGCCACAACGCCGCCGCCGCGCTGGTGACGCGCGGCTTCGCCGAGATGGCGCGGCTCGGCCAGGCGATGGGGGCGGAGCTCGAGACCCTGACCGGCCTCAGCGGGCTGGGCGACCTGGTGCTGACCTGCCACGGCCCGCAGTCGCGCAACCGCTCGCTGGGCGTCGCGCTCGGCCGCGGCGAGACGCTGGCCCACCACCTCGCCGGCCGCCGCCAGGTGGTCGAGGGCGAGGCGACGGCGCCGGCGGTGCTGGCGCGCGCGGCGCGGCACGGCGTCGAGATGCCGATCTGCGCCGCGGTCGATGCTATCCTGCACCGCGGCGCCGACGTCGACGACGCGATCCGCGCCCTGCTGGCGCGGCCGCTCCGGCGCGAAGGCAAGTAGAAGACGGAGGGAGACGGCCGGACATGGCGTACTGGATCATCAAGTCGGAGCCCTCGGCGTACTCGTGGGACCAGTTCGTCAAGGACGGCCAGACCTCGTGGACCGGCGTGCGCAACGCGCAGGCGGCGCTGAACCTCAAGGCGATGAAGGTCGGCGACCGCTGCTTCTTCTACCACTCCAACGACGGCAAGGAGATCGTCGGCGTCGCCGAGGTCGTGCGCACCGCCTATCCCGACCCGACCGACAAGGCCGGCAAGGCGGTCACGGTCGACGTCAAGGCGGTCGAGCCGGTGAAGGCGAAGGTGACGCTGGCCGCGATCAAGGCCGAGCCGGCGCTGGCCGAACTCGGGCTGGTGCGCCAGTCGCGCCTGTCGGTGTCGCCGGTGACGGCCGAGCAGTGGAAGCGCCTCAGCCGGATGGCCGGCGGCCGCTGACATGGTCGACAATACCCGCGGCATCCTCGCGATGTCGGCGGCGGTCGTCGTCTTCATCTTCAACGACATGCTGATCAAGCTGGCGGCCGAGACCGTGCCGGCGGCGCAGGCGATCGGCGTGCGCGGCGCCTTCGCCACGCTGTGGGTGGCCCTGGCCCTCGCGGCGACCGGGACGTGGCGGCAGATGCACTGGGCGGCGCACCCGCGCGTGCTGTTCCGCAGCCTGCTCGAGGCCGGCGCGGCGATCATCTACCTGGTGGCGCTGTTCCGCATTCCCTTCGCCATCGCCAACGCGGTCAACCTGGCGACGCCGCTGATCCTGACGGTGCTGGCGGTGCTGATCCTCAAGGAGGACGTGCGCTGGCGGCGCTGGACGGCGGTGTCGATCGGCTTCGTCGGCGTGCTGCTGGTGATCCAGCCGCACCCCGGGCAGCTCAACGACTGGGCCTGGGTGGCGCTGTGCGGCACGCTGATCGGCTGCTTCCGCGACATCTTCGTGCGCTTCCTGCCGGCCGGCGTGCCGACCCTCGTGGTGTCGTTCTCGACCGCGCTGATGGTCGGCCTGGTGAGCGGCGCGCTGGCGCTGGCCGAGGGCTGGCAGCCGATGACCGTGCGCGAGGTCGGCCTGATCGCCGCCTCGTCGCTGCTGCTCGCCTCGGGCTACCAGCTGCTGGTGCTGGCGCTGCGGTCGGGCGGCGAGTTCTCGGTGATCGGCTCGTTCCGCTACAGCTCGATCCTGTGGGCGCTGGCGATCGGCTTCGTGGTCTGGGGCGAGGTCCCGAACGCCCTGGCGATGGCCGGCATCGCCGTCATCGTGGCCTCCGGCCTCTACATCCTCCACCGCGAGCGGGTGCGGCGGTGATCCGTCATCCCGACCGGAGCCATGACGAAGGAGGTCAACGCCTGATCCACGCCTCGTAGTCGCGCGCCACTTCCTCGACCGCCATCTCGTAGATGCGCTTGCCGTGCTCGGGCGTCGCCTGGTTGGGATCCGAGCCGATGCGGCCGTCGGGGAAGTTGCGGCGGTAGTCCTCGGCATCGGCGAAGCTGCCATTGGGCGCGATCCGCGGCTCCATCTCCTTGCGCTGCATGGTCTCCGGCCAGCCGTACCAGGTCACCGCCACTTCCGAGGCGGTGGCGTGGCTGCCCTCGCCGGTCGGGTACAGTTCCTGGCTCAGCCGCTTGACGCCCGCGCCCTCCCACCAGTTGCGCAGCGCGCACTTGATCGGCGGCTGGTTCGACAGCTTCTCCATCGAGCGCTCGGCGTAGATCTCCGAGAACGCCGCCGTCACCGTGGCGATGTTGCCGCCGTGGCCGTTGACGAAGAAGAAGCGGGTGAAGCCGTGCCGCGCCAGCGACACCACGGTGTCGCGCACCACCGCGATCAGCGTCGTCGGCCGGAGCGTCACCGAGCCGGGGAAGGCGAGGTGGTGCTGGGCCATGCCGACCGAGATCGTCGGCGCGACCAGCGCGCCGGCCTTCTCGCCGGCGCCGCGCGCGATCAGCTCGGCGGTGAGCGCGTCGGTGCCGATCAGGCCGGTCGGGCCGTGCTGCTCGGTCGAGCCGATCGGGATGATGATGCCGGTCTTGGTCTTGAGGTAGTCCTCGACGAACTGCCAGGTCTTGAGCTGAAGCTGCATGGTCCGACCTCCGATGTTGCCACCGTCTTAGCGTCGGATCGGTCGGGCTCCAAGCGGTACGCCGGTCAGCTGGCGACCGCCTCGATCTTCGCGGCCTGGCGCCGTTGCTCCAGGGCGGACAGCGCCTTGTCCCGGGCAGCGCGAATCTGCTGGATCTCGATGTTGCACAGTTCGCGGCCCGTGCCGCCGCAGCGTTCGTTGATCGTCTTGATCTCGGCATCGGCGCCGCTCTCGATGCGGTTGCGGATTCCGGCGAAGTGGGCGTCGCGCGCAGCCGCGTCGGGGAAGCTGGCCGGCGTCAAGACGACCGTGACGCGTTCGGGGTACTTGTTGTTGGCGCCGGAAGCCGCATCGACCGCGACGCCGACCAACCCGCCCACCAGGATGTTTCCGAGCGTGGCGCCGGTGAAGCTCGACACCAGCGCTTCCTGGGACTTTTCGTAGCCGTCCTTGGAGCAGCTGACGATCGCGGTCTCCTTCGAGCGCGACAGGATGACCTTGCCCGGCGTGCTGGCGACGACCCCGATCGATGCCCCGTTCCGGTCGATGGCGCAGCCGGCGCCCGATGGTTCGCTCTGCACCAGGACTTCCTGCGTCGTGCCGCCGACGATCGTGGCGCACGCGCCCGCGCTCAGCCCCAGCGCGCAAAGAAAAACCAGCCGTGCGAATCTCACGACGCTGCCCGCAACGCTCATCTCGTCTCCCCTTGGATAGCCTCAGACTGGAGACTACTTTCGGGAGAGCGTCACGATCCACTACAACTTATGGCAGCAATCGTGCCGTTAAGCCGGCGTCTCACCCAGCGTGCCCTCGCTGTTGATCAGCAGCACGCGGCTGTCGGGGCCGAGCTTCAGCGCCGCGCGCGCGGCGGGGTCGGCGCAGGCGCGCGACAGGGCGGCGAGGCCGGCGCAGCCGGACGGGCCCGAGGCGATCGCCGGGTCGCCGCCCTGCGGGTGGGCGTACAGCTTGCGGGCCGGCATCACCGCGTCCTCGCCGATGGTCATGAACCAGTCGGCGCCGTCGCCGATCACCGGCCACGTCACCGGCGAGATCTCGCGGCAGGCCAACCCGCCCATCACCGTGTCGGCGTCGCCGCTGGCCAGCGCCGGCTTGCCGGCCTGGTTGCTCTGGAACCAGCAGTCGGCGCTCTCCGGCTCGACCACGACGAAGACCGGGCGCTGCTTCAGCTCGGCCCACAGGTAGCCGATCACCGCGGCGGCGAGGCCGCCGACGCCGGCCTGGACGAAGACGTGGGTCGGCGCCGCCGGCCACTGCACCATCGCCTCGCGCGCCAGCACGCAGTAGCCGCGCATCACGCTCTTCGGCACGTCCTCGTAGCCGTCCCACGAGGTGTCCGAGATGATCGTCCAGCCGTTGGCGGTCGACTGCGTGCGGCAGGTCGCGACCGCGGTGTCGTAGTCGCCGTCGATGCGGATGACCTCGGCGCCGCGGGCGCGGATCGCGGCCTCCTTCTCGGCCGAGGTGAACTTCGGCAGGAAGATGACGCAGCGGTTGCCCATCAGCTTCGCGCCGGCCGCGACGGCGCGGCCGTGGTTGCCCGAGCTGGCGGTGGCGAAGACGAAGCGGCCGGTCACGTCCTTGTGCAGGCCGTTCATGATGTCGGCGAACGATGCCGCCACGCCCCTGGCCTCGCGCACCGCGCGGGCCAGCACGTCGTAGACGGCGATCACGCCGCCCAGTGCCTTGAAGGCGCCGAAGCCGAAGCGCTGGCTCTCGTCCTTGACGCGGATCTCGCCCAGCCCGAGCTGCCGGGCCAGCGCCGGCAGCGCCACCAGCGGCGTGACGGCATGGCGTGGGCACTGGGCGAGGTCCTCGCACAGGGCGGGAATCCCGGCGGGATCGATGACGCGGCGCTGGGCCGGGCCGAAGGCCGGGGCGGCGGGAAGGCGCGGATTGGGCGCGAGCCAGGACGGAAGCATGCGCCGTCATAGCATGGCCCGGCGTCGCCGGATGGCCTAAGGTGGGACCAACGGAGTGGACCCATGAAAGTGAACGTCGAAGTCAGCTGCACGCCCGAGGAGGCCCGCGCCTTCTTCGGCCTGCCGGACATCAAGCCGATGCAGGACCGCATCATGGCCGAGATCGAGGAGCGCCTGCGCTCCAGCCTCGGCGCGATGGATCCGCAGACGGTGTTCAAGACCTGGCTGCCGGCCTCGATGCAGGGCGTCGAGCAGATGCAGCAGATCCAGCAGGCCTTCTGGTCGCAGCTGGCCAACATCGCGACCGGCAAGAAGGAATAGCGATGAGCGATCGCGCCCGGCCGACCGATCCCAGGCCGTACTACGAAGCCCACGTCTTCTGCTGCACCAACCGGCGCCCGGCCGGCCATCCGCGCGGCTGCTGCGCCGAGAAGAACGGCGAGGCGCTGCGCGACCACATGAAGAGCCGCGCCAAGGACCTCGGGCTGAAGAACGTGCGCATCAACAACGCCGGCTGCCTCGACCGCTGCGAACTCGGGCCGACGCTGGTGATCTACCCGGAAGGCGTCTGGTACACCTGCGCCACCAGGGAAGACATCGACGAGGTGCTCGACACCCACCTCGTGAAGGGCGGCCGGGTCGAGCGCCTGATGCTGAAGACGACCGACAAGCTGCCGTCGGATCGCAAGTAGGTGACCGTCATCCCGACCGGAGCCGAGCGCAGCGAGGCGTAGCGGAGGGACCTCTCTCCGCTATTCGCCGCCAGGGCGCTGATGCAAGGTCTCTCCGCTCGGGGCTTCGCCCCTCGGTCGAGATGACGGCTTATTGATCTTCCAGCAGTTCGCCCAGCCGGCGGATGATGCGGGTCGGCGTGTGGGTCGCGCCGGCGGGCACGCCGGTCTCGAACGGGTCGTACCAGATGCCGCACATGCCGAGCTTCTGCGGCGCCACCACTTCCCACTCGTAGTTGTCGCCGACCATCCAGGCGTCGCCGGCGTCGCAGCCGAGCCTGTCGAGGGCGTGGCGGTAGACCGCCAGCTCGGGCTTGCCCTGGCCGAACTCGCCCTCGATCTGGATGTGCTCGAAGCGGTGGGCGAGGTCGAAGCGCTCGATCTTGGCGCGCTGCGTCTCGGCCGCGCCGTTGGTCACCAGCGCCAGCTTGACGCCGGCGGCGCGCAGCGCGTCGACGGTGTCGTGGGCGTCGGGATAGAGCCGGTACTCGGCGCGACGCATCTCGGTGAAGGCGTCGGCGATGCGGTCGGCCAGGGCGTCGTCGTCGTAGCCCAGCGCGGCGAGGCCCTGCCGGGTCGCCAGTCGGCGCGCGCCGGGAATGTCGAGCCGCCAGCGCGCCGCCGCGACCGGGTCCGACCACATGCCGCGCGCGGCGTCCATCAGCGCCACGCGCACCCGCTCGATCGCCGGTTCGTCGTGCGCGGCCAGCGGCTCGGCGAAGGTGGCGAGCAGGCGGCGCCACGCTTCTTCCGGCTGGGCGTAGGCGCGGATCAGCGTGTCGTCGAGATCGAACAGGATGGCGCGGGGCAGCGGCATCGGCTGGACCGCCTCAGTTGGAGGGGCTCGAGAAGCCGCCCGGCGCCGGGCTGACCACGCTGCCCGGACCGGCCGATATCGCGATCACCGCCAGCGCCCGCTCGGAGCGGCCGTTGGGCAGGAAGCGGAACGCGCCGTCGACACCGGTCCAGCCGGCCGGGGTGGTGATCGCCTCGGCCGAGAAGTCGCCGCCCGGCTTGAGGCGGGCCAGCGCGCCGGCGAGCGACACGCCGTCGTAGGCGAGCGTCGCCAGGCGCGGCGCCGGCTTGCCGTAGGTCGCGAGGAAGCGGCGCTCGAAGTCGGCGCGGCGGGCCGGGTCGGGCGCGGCGTACCACGCGCCGCGCAGCATCGGCTCCTGGCCGATGTTGGGGATGTCCCACACGCCGGTGCCGATCAGCTGCACGGTCTTGCCGTCGAGGCCGGCAGCCGCCAGCGCCGCCAGCGCGGCCGAGATGCGCGGCGGCGCCACCGGCACCAGCACGGCCAGCTTCTCGGGGGTCTTCACCTGCTCGGCCAGCCGGCGGGCCGGGGTCGAGAGATCGGCGCTGTTGGCGTCGAACAGCTCGACACCCGCGACCTGGGCGCCGCGGATCGTCGCCTGGCTCTCCAGCGTCTGGGCCATCTGCTGGCCGTAGGCGGTCTGCGGCGCGAACACGGCGAAGCGCCGGATGCCCTGGTCGACGGCGTAGTCGACGACGCGGCGGACCTGCGGCGGTGCCGCGATGCCCATGATCCAGACGCCGCGGGTCGCGGCCTGCTCGTCGTTGGAGAAGGAGACGACGTTGGCGCCGCCCTGCGCCACCAGCGGCGACAGCGCCGTCGCCGAGGTGCCGAACAGCGGGCCGAGCACGAGGGCGGCGCCGTCGGTGCGGGCCTTGCGGTAGGCCTCGACCGCGGTGTCGGCGGTCTCGCCGCTGTCGTAGGCGGCCAGCGCCAGTTCCCTGGCGCCGGTGTCGAACAGCGCCATCTCGGCCGCCTGCTGCATCGACTGGCCGATCGGCGCCGCCCGCCCGCTCAGCGGCAGCAACAGCGCGATGCGCGTCTTGCCCGACGCCGTGACAGGCGAACCGGCCGCAGCCGTGCGGGTCGTGGGCGACGGTGCCGGCGTGCTAGTCTGGGGCTGCTCGCCGCAGGCCGCCAGGAGAAAGGCCGCGGTGACAAGCGCTAGAAGAGACTGACGCATCGGCGCGAAACTCCGGCGGCACGGGATCGGGAACGGTACACTTGGACGAGGGGCCACAAGCTAACGAGGGCGGAGCGCCGCGTAAACCGCCGCCGCTGGCGCCGGGGCTGCATATTGTTGCCACGCCGATCGGCAACCTGCGGGACATCACGCTGCGCGCGCTCGACGTCCTGCACGCCGCCGACCTGGTGGCCTGCGAGGATACCCGCGTGTTCGCCAAGCTGGCGTCGCATTACGGCATCAAGGCGCCGACCATCGCCTACAGCGACGCCACGCAGGACGCGGCCGAGCCGCGGCTGGTGCGGGCGCTCGAGCAGGGGGCGCGGGTGGCGCTGGTGTCGGATGCCGGCATGCCGCTGATCTCCGACCCAGGATATCGCCTGGTCCGCGCCGCCGTGGCGAGGGGCCTTGCCGTGACCTCGGCCCCCGGCCCCTCGGCGGTGCCGATGGCGCTGGCGCTGTCGGGCCTGCCGACCGACCGCTTCTTCTTCGGCGGCTTCCTGCCGGCGCGGCAGGCCGAGCGCCGTCGCGCCATTGCCGCGGCCGCGGCGGTGCCGGCGACGCTGGTGTTCTTCGAGGCGCCGCACCGGCTGGCCGAGTCGCTGGCCGACTGCGCCGAGCTGCTGGGCGCGCGGCCGGCGGCGGTGGCGCGCGAACTCACCAAGCTGTTCGAGGAGGTCCGACGCGCACCGCTGACCGAGCTGGCGGCGCACTATGCCGGCGAGGCCGAGGTCAAGGGCGAGATCGCCCTTGTGATCGGCCCGCCGGGCGAGGCCGAGGCGCCGGCCGCCGAGACGCTCGACGAGGCGCTGCGCACCGCGCTGGCCGGCGCGTCGGTCAAGGACGCCGCCTCCGAGGTCGCGGCGCGCTACGGCCTCAACCGCCGCCAGGTCTATGCCCGGGCGCTCGAGCTCAGGCGCCAGTACGGCAGCGGGGCCGGCGCGCCATGAGGACCGAGGCCCGCCAGGCCGCCTATCGCCTCGGCCATGCCGCCGAGTGGCGCGCGGTGTGGCGCCTGCGGCTGGCCGGCTACACGGTGCTGGCGCGGCGATACAAGACGAAGCTGGGCGAGATCGACATCGTGGCGCGGCGCGGCGACGTGCTGGCCTTCATCGAGGTCAAGGCGCGGCGCGACTTCGCGGCGGCGGCCGACGCGCTGGGCAGCCGCCAGTTCGGCCGCGTCGCCCGCGCCGCCGCCCTGTACGTCGCGCATCATCCGCGCTACGCCGCGCACACGCTGCGCTTCGACGCGGTGCTGGTCGGCGGCCTGTGGCCGCGCCACCTGCCCGACGTCTGGCGGGCGCCCGAATGAAGGTCCCCGAATGAGTGGCGCGATCAACGACCCGGCCGCGCTGGAGCGCCTGCGCGATGTCTGCGCCGGCGACGGCCAGCGGCTCGACCTCGTCGAGGCGGCGCTGACGCTGAGCCGCCTGCGCCGCGCCGAGCCGATCGACCTCGCGCCGTTCCGCCAGCACGTCGCCGCCATGGCGGCCGAGCTCGCCGACCTGGTGCGTCGCCGCGGCGCGGCGCCCGAGCAGCTGGCCGAGATCGTGGCCCGCTCCTACGGCTACCGCGGCGACAGCGAATCCTACGACGACCTGCAGAACGCCGACCTCGTGCGCGTGATCGAGCGGCGCAAGGGCCTGCCGGTGGCGCTGTCGATCCTCTACCTCGCGCTCGCCCGCCAGCAGGGCTGGGCAGCCGAGGGGCTGGCCTTCCCGGCCCATTTCCTGATCCGCGTCGGCATCGACGGCGCGCGCCACGTGATCGACCCGTTCCACGACGGCGCGGTGCGCGACGCCGCCGAGCTGCGCGGCCTGTTGCGCCAGGTGCTGGGCCCCGACGCCGAGCTCGACCCGCAGCACTTCGACCCGGTGTCGGACCGCGACGTGCTGCTGCGGCTGGAGAACAACGTGCGGCTGCGCCTGTCGCAGCGCGAGGACTGGGCCGCGGCGGCGCAGTCGGTCGACCGCATGCTGGCGATCGCGCCGGCCCGCGGCGAGCTGCTGTTCGAGGCCGGGCAGCTGCACGCCCGGCTCGACAAGCGCCGCGCCGCGATCGCCGCCTTCGAACGCTTCCTGGCGTTGCCGGCGCAGCGGACCGACCCGGCGCTGCGGCGCCGCGCCGAGGCCCTGTTGCAGGAACTGCGCCGGGGGCTTAACTGACTTTCCAATCGATCCGTTCGCGCAGGAATCCCGCCCCATGAAGCTCACCGTCGCCATCCAGATGGACCACGTCTCGACCATCGACATCGACGGCGATTCCACCTTCGTGCTCGGGATGGAGGCGCAGCGCCGCGGCTACCCGGTGTGGCACTACACGCCGGCCGACCTGGTGTTCCGCGACCGCAAGGTGATGGCGCGCGCCCAGCCGATGACGTTGCGCCGCGAGAAGGGCAACCACTTCACGCTGGGCGCGGCCGAGATGGTCGACCTCGCGACGATGGACGTCATCCTGCTGCGCCAGGACCCGCCGTTCGACATGTCGTACATCACGACCACCCACCTGCTCGAGCACGTCCACCCCAAGACGCTGGTGGTCAACGACCCGGCCAGCGTGCGCAACGCGCCCGAGAAGCTGTTCGTCACGCACTTCGACGGCGTCATGCCGCCGACCCTGATCAGCGCCGACGCGCGCGCCATCCGCGCCTTCCGCGACGAGCACAAGGACATCATCCTGAAGCCGCTGTTCGGCAACGGCGGCGCCGGCGTGTTCCGGCTGCGGCCCGACGACGAGAACTTCGCCTCGCTGCTCGAGATGTTTTCGCAGAAGAGCCGCGAGCCGCTGATCGCGCAGCGCTACCTGCCGGAGGTGCGCAAGGGCGACAAGCGCATCATCCTGATCGAGGGCAAGCCGGTCGGCGTCATCAACCGCGTGCCGGCCGAGGGCGAGGCGCGTTCGAACATGCACGTCGGCGGCACCGCGGTGAAGGACAAGCTCACGAAGCGCGACCGCGAGCTTTGCGAGATCATCGGCCCGGAGCTGGAGCGGCGCGGCCTGCTGTTCGTCGGCATCGACGTGATCGGCGACTGGCTCACCGAGATCAACGTCACCTCGCCGACCGGCCTGCAGCAGATCAACCGCTTCGACGGCGTCTGCCTCGAGGCCCAGATCTGGGACGCCATCGAGGCGCGCTGGCAGGCCACGCGCACCGCGGGATGACCGCCAGGGCCGCCCCGATCTGGATCACCGGGCGGCTGGCGCTGGACCCCGACGAGATCGAGGAGAGCTTCGTGCGCGCCGCCGGCCCCGGCGGCCAGCACGTCAACACCACCTCCAGCGCGGTCCAGCTGCGCTTCGATGTCCGCCGCTCGCCGTCGCTACCCGACGACGTCCGTCACCGGCTCGAGCGGCTGGCCGGCCGGCGGCTGACCAACGACGGCGTGCTGGTGCTGGTCGCGCAGGGCGAGCGCAGCCAGAAGCGCAACCGCGAGGAGGCGCTCGAGCGCCTGGTCGAACTGGTGCGCGAGGCCGCCCGCCCGCCGGTGCCACGCAAGAAGACGCGACCGACGCTCGGCAGCAAGCGCCGCCGCCTCGACGACAAGAAGAAGCACGGCGCGCTCAAGGCGCTGCGCGGCAAGGGCTCGTTCGATTGATGTCGATGCGGGGCCTTGCCATCGTCGCCGCACTTCTGCTGGCCCTGTCGTTCTTCCTCCCGGCGTGGGCGCAGCGCGGGCCGGCGGACGAGGTCGAGCCGTGGCCGGAGGGTGGGCACCGCAAGACCCTCACCGGCGACTGGGGCGGCCGGCGCAGCGCGCTCGAGCAGCAGGGCGTGACGCTGCGCGGCCACTACATCTCGGAGTTCGCGGCCAACCCGGTGGGCGGCCTCGCGCAGGGCGCGGCCTACGCCCACCAGGTCGATGCCGGCGCCGACCTCGACCTCGCGCGGCTGGCCGGGATCGCCGGCGCGAGCCTGCACGTCACCTTCACCGAGCGCACCGGCTACAGCCTCAGCCAGAGCTTCATCGGCAACATCATCTCGGTGCAGGAGATCTACGGCGCCGGCCAGGACGTCCGGCTGGCCGAGCTGGCGTGGCAGCAGAGCCTGCTGGGCGGCCGCTTCGAATCGCGGCTGGGCTGGATCCACGCCTCCGACGACTTCGCGACCTCGCCGCTCTACTGCTACTTCCAGAACAACGGGCTGTGCGGCCAGATCGCGACCGTGATCAACAGCGGCTTCACCATCTTCCCGACCGGCAGCTGGGGCGGCCGCCTCAAGGTGCGGCCGGTCGACGACGTCTACCTCGCGGCCGGCGTGTACGAGGTCAACCCGACGCTGGGCCTGGCCGGCAACGGCTTCAAGCTCGGCACGTCCGGCGCCACCGGCGTCGTCCTGCCCGCCGAGATCGGCTGGCAGCCGAGGGTCGGGCCGGCGCGGCTGCCGGGCGCGTGGCGGCTGGGCGGCTACGTCGACACGTCGGAAGCGCCGTACCTCGGCGCCCCGATCGGTGGACCGCCGGCCACCGCGACCGGGCGTTGGGGCATGTGGCTGCAGGCCGACCAGATGCTCTACCGGCCGTCGCCCGACTCGCGTCGGCACCTCTCGGCCTTCGCGGTGTTCGGCCATGCGGGGCCGGCGACGGCGCTGCTGCAGACCTACTGGCAGGCCGGGCTGGTGAAGAAGGGCACCTTCGAGGGGCGCGACCACGATTCCGTCGGCCTCGCGGTCAACAGCAGCTGGATCAGCAGCGCGCTTGTCGGCGCCCAGCTCCAGGCCAATGCCCTGGCGCCGGGATCGGTGGCGGTGCAGTCGGCCGAGACCACGATCGAGCTGAACTACCGGGCGCACCTCGAGCCGTGGCTGTCGTTGATGCCGAACGTCCAGTACGTGATCCGGCCCAACGGCCTCGCCGGCATCCCCAGCGCGCTGGTGCTGGGCCTGCAGGTCAGGGTCACCTACTGAGCCGGCGATACCGCCGAATCGGCGCTTTCCCGGGGCCCGGGGCTCTGGCGGCGGGCCGGCGAAGGACTTAACTAGGCGGGGTCGCAACCCGGGGAACAGGTGTGTCATGGCGGACGTTCGCAAGGAAACCGACAGTCTCGGCGAGGTGCTGGTGCCGGCCGACAAGCTGTGGGGTGCGCAGACGCAGCGCTCGCTCGAGCACTTCAGCATCGGCAAGGACCTGATCCCGCGCGAGATGATCACCGGCTACGCCATCCTCAAGAAGGCGGCGGCCAACGCCAACCACGCCGGCAAGCGGCTCGACGACAAGGTCCACGGGCTGATCGTCCAGGTCTGCGACGAGATCCTCGCCGGCCAGCACCACGACATGTTCCCGCTGCACGTCTGGATGACCGGCTCGGGCACGCAGTTCAACATGAACGTCAACGAGGTCGTGTCGAACCGCTGCTGCCAGATCGCCGGCACGCCGCTCGGCTCCAAGGCCCCGGTCCATCCCAACGACCACGTCAACATGTCCCAGTCGTCGAACGACAGCTTCCCGTCGGTGATGTACATCGCCGCCGCCGTGAACACGGTCGAGCGGCTGCTGCCGGCGGTGCGGGCGCTGCACGACGCGATCGACGCCAAGGCCAAGGAATGGACCGACATCGTCAAGATCGGCCGTACCCACATGCAGGACGCGACGCCGATCACGCTGGGCCAGGAATGGTCGGGCTATGCCGGCATGCTGGCCGACAACGTCGAGCGCATCGAGGACGCGCTCAAGGGCGTCTACCGCCTGGCGCTGGGCGGCACCGCGGTCGGCACCGGCATCAACGCCGCGCCCGGCTTCGCCGAGGCCGCGGCCGCCGAGATCGCCAGGCTGACCAAGCTGCCGTTCGTGAGCGCGCCCAACAAGTTCACGGTGCAGGGAGCGCACGACGCGCTGGTCCAGCTGTCGGGCTCGTTCCGCACGCTGGCGGTGTCGCTGTACAAGATCGCCAACGACATCCGGCTGATGTCGTGTGGTCCGCGTGCCGGCTTCGCCGAGCTCGACATCCCCGAGAACGAGCCGGGCTCGTCGATCATGCCGGGCAAGGTCAACCCGACGCAGTGCGAGGCGCTGACCATGATCGCGGTGCAGGTGATGGCCAACGACGTCGCGGTCGGCATGGGCGGCGCCGGCGGCTACCTCGAGATGAACGTCTACAAGCCGCTGATCATCTACAACATCACGCACTCGCTGGCGATCATGGCCGACGGCTGCACCAACTTCCGCAAGTTCCTGGTCGAGGGCACGAAGCCGAACCTCAAGAAGATCGGCGAGTACGTCGAGCGCTCGCTGATGCTGGTGACGGCGCTGGCGCCGGTGATCGGCTACGACAAGGCGAGCAAGATCGCCCACTACGCGATGGACAACGACCTCACCCTCAAGCAGGCGGCGCTCAAGCTGGGCTTCGTCGGCGAGGCCGAGTTCGACCGCATCGTCGACCCGAAGAAGATGGTCCATCCCTACGTGGCGAAGGACTGAGCTTTCCTCCCCCTGCGGCAGCAGGGGGAGGTGTCGCCGTCACCGGCGACGGAGGGGTCGGACATCATGACGCCTCCGTCCGCTTCGCGGACACCTCCCCGCGCTCACGCGCAGGGAGGACTCATCTCTCGTACCGCCACTGCCGCTCGGTCAGGAACCGGGCGGCGACCAGGCCCATCGCCATGCCGCCGACGGCGAAGCCGCAGGTCGCGGCGGCCTCGATCGCCGACAGCGCCTTGCCCTGGTTCAGGAACACGATGGTCTGGAAGGCGAACAGGCCGGGCGTCATCATGATGATGCTGGGGACCGTGAGCGCGATGCGTGGCGCGTGCAGGCGGCCGCGCACCAGCGAGGCGCCCAGCCCGACCGCCAGCGCGCCGAAGAAGGTCGCCTGCGGCAGCGCCAGCCCGAGATCGTGCAGGCCGAGCCGGACCTCGTTGCCGACCATCGACAGCAGCGCCACGAACAGCACGGTGCGGTGCGGGTTGTTGAACAGGATGCCGTAGCCCCAGCCGCCGGCGAAGCAGGCCAGCGCCCGCCACGCCACCGTGGCGGGCTCGATCGCGCCGGGCGGCGGCGCGGGCGGTGCCGGCGTCAGCCCGGCCAGCATCGCCACCACCGACATGCCGCAGGCGGCCGAGAGCGTCAGCAGCACGCCGTAGAACAGCCGCGTGATCGCGGCCGTGGCCTGGTGCTGGGTCAGGTCGAGCAGGCCGGCGACCAGCGGGAAGCCCGGCACCAGGAACAGCACCGACGAGATGAAGCCGATGGCATGGACGAAGGCGAAGCTGCGCACGCCGAAGCCGAGCACGATCAGGCAGTACAGGCCCGACGCCAGCACCGCGCACAGCGCGGTCATGGCGAACTGGTTGAAGCCCTGGCGCGACAGCAGGGTGCGCGCCGCCTGGCCGACGCCGCCGCTCACCGCCGCCGCCCCGGTCGCCAGCAGGTCGCCGCCGTTCAGGTACGAGAACGCGGTCGAGGCGACCGCCATCGACAAGGCGACCGGCAGCAGCCCGTGCAGCGGCGGCGCCTTCTCGATGGCGTCGAGCTCGGCCGCCAGCGCCTCCGGCGTGAGGCCGGGCGTGACCTTGTAGGACAGCGCTTCCAGCGCGGCGATCTTCGACGCGTCGACGCCCGGCGGAGCGATCTCGCGCGCCAGCGTCACGATCTCGGTCCCCGCCCGTGCCGTCACGGTCAGGCCGCCGGTCCACAGCTGGACGTCGAGCCGCTCGATCCCGAGTCCCGTGGCCAGCTTGCGCATCGCGTCGCGCACGCGGAAGGCGGTGTCGCCCGCGTGCAGCATCGCCGCGCCGAAGCGCAGCAGGACGTCGAGCGCGCGGTCGAGGTCGGCGCGCGCGCCCATCAGGCGGTTTTCAGGCCCAGCACTTCGGCGGTGTCGCGGCGGACGCGATCGACCAGCGCGGCGTCGGTCTTGAGGTTGCCGCCGTAGGACGGGATCATCTCCTTGATCTTGGGCACCCAGTGGCCGACCAGCTGCTCGTGGAAGCAGTTCTCCAGCATGTGCACCATGATCCAGGTCGCGGTCGAGGCGCCGGGCGAGGCGCCGAGCAGCGCGACCAGCGAGGAATCGGCCGAGTGCACGATCTCGGTGCCGAACTCCAGCGTGCCGGTCTTGACCTTGTCCTTGCAGATGATCTGCACGCGCTGGCCGGCGACGTCGAGCTCCCAGTCGCTCTCCTTGAGGTTCGGGTAGAAGTCGCGCAGCGCCTTGTAGCGGTGCCCCATGCTCTGGAAGACCTGCCCGACCAGGTATTCCTCGAGCGGGAAGTTGTCCCGCGCCACCGCCAGCAGCGGCAGGATGTTGTCGGGCCGGATCGACAGCGGCAGGTCCATGAACGAGCCGTGCTTCAGGAACTTGGTCGAGAAGCCGGCATAGGGTCCGAACAGCAGCCAGCGCTTGCCGTCGATGATGCGGGTGTCGAGGTGCGGCACCGACATCGGCGGCGAGCCGGCGGCGGCCATGCCGTAGACCTTGGCGTCGTGGCGGTCGGCGACCTCGGGCTTGCCGCAGCGCAGCCAGATGCCGCTGACCGGGAAGCCGGCGAAGCCCTTGGCCTCTGGGATGCCCGACTTCTGCAGCAGCGTCAGCGCCGCGCCGCCGGCGCCGAGGAACACCCAGCGCGCGCCGATGCGGCGGTTCTCGCCGGTCTTCTCGTCCTTGACGTCGATCAGCCAGCCGTCGCCGGTCGGGCGGCGCTGCAGGTCGGTGACCTGGTGCGAGAAGTGAACGTCGACGCGCTCGAGCGTTCGCAGGTACTTCATCAGGTTGCTGGTCAGCGCGCCGTAGTTGACGTCGGCGCCGGACACGATGCGGGTGGCGGCCACGACCTGCTTCGGGTCGCGACCCTCCATCAGCAGCGGCGCCCACTCGCCGATCTGCTTGTGGTCCTGGCTGAACTCCATGCCGTGGTAGCAGTGGTGGGCGCTCATCGCGGCGTGGCGCTTCTTCAGGAACGCCGCGCGGTCGTCGCCGATCACGAAGCTCATGTGCGGCACGGGGTGGATGAACGAGCCGGGCGAGGCGATCGCGCCCTTGCGGACCAGGTACGACCAGAACTGCCGCGACAGGTCGAACTCGGTGTTGACCTCGAGCGCCTTGGCGATGTCGACCGTGCCGTCCTTGCGCATCGGCGTGTAGTTGAGCTCGCAGTTGGCGGCGTGGCCGGTGCCGGCGTTGTTCCACGCCGCCGAGCTCTCCTGTGCCTCGCCCGGCATGCGCTCGATGATGGCGATGTGCAGGTGCGGCTGCAGCTCCTTCAGGAACACGGCCAGCGTCGTGCTCATGATGCCGGCGCCGACCAGGACGACGTCGGCGCTGGTGACTTCGGACTTGCCGCTCATGCGCTCGCTCCCTCGGTGACCTTGCGGAAGGGCACCTTGGCGCCCGGCTGCAGCACGACGTAGAGCCGCCGCCACGGCTGGTCGTCGACCAGCGACCAGCGGTGGCCGCCGCCGGTCGTGTCCTCGGCCAGCAGGATGTCGCCGGGCTTGAGCACGAAGTGCTGGCCGCCGCGGGTCTCGAAGTCGAGCGTGCCCGACAGCGTCACCACCAGCTGCCGGGTCGGCGCGGTGTGCCATTCGAAGGTGCCGCCCGAGCGGGTCTCCTGGAACGAGGCGTGGCCGGTCTCCAGCCTGGCGCTCAGGAGGTCGCCGCGCACGCCGCCGGCGAGGTCGATGACCCCTTCCTCGAAGTGAGAGTTACCGTCGCTGCCCGTCCAAATCCGCACGCACCGGATCATTCCCACGGTCCTTCACTGCAAGTAGCTGAAGCTTTTGACCGTAGTATGCAGCCTCCGGGGAGGCAAGGAACCGGGCCGTCGGGCCTCGACAATCGCTACCGGTCTGGACCTTTCGGTCAGCGCATGTGTTCCCACAGGTCGCGCTCGTCCTCGTGGCGGCCGAACTCGAGACCCTTGAAGTCGCCGCGCGACACCACGCCGAGGACGCGGCCGTCGCGGACCAGGGGCACGTGGCGGAAGCCGCCGTCCCACATCAGGCGCAGCGCGTCGATCGCCGACTGCTCGGGCCGGAGCGTCATCGGGTCCCGCGTCATGACCTCGGCCAGCGGGGTCGTGGCGGCGTTGCGGCCCTCGGCCAGCACGCGGGCGACGGCGTCGCGGCCGGTGAAGATGCCGCTCAGCCGGCCGTCGGCGCCGGTTACGACCACCGAGCCGGCCCGGGCGTCGCGCATGGCGGCGCAGGCGGACTGGACGGTCGCGGTCTCGCGCAGGACCAGCGGCTTCTGGTCGAGGATGACATCGGACAGCTTGCGCATGCTCGTTCCTCCCGTTTCCGGAAGGCAATCGACCACGCCGACCGAGGCCCGACCTTGATCGATATCAATCCGGCCCGCGCGAGCGCGCCGGCGACGGGGCGTCAGTTGGTCGATTCGCGCGCCAGCGCGTCGAGCGCCTCCGGCAGGCCGCGCAGCGAGAACGGCAGCGTCATGTCGCGGTCGGCGGCGTCATGGTAGTCGAGCTTGCCGGTCTCGCCGGCGCCGCGCAGCTTCTTCATCGTGTCGTCGGCCAGCGCCGCCGAGGCGAGGCAACCGGCCGGCAGGCATCGCTGCCAGCTGGTCTGCACCGACGGCCCATCCTTGCCATCGATCGTGACCTTGGGCGCGGTGGCCAGCGCCACGTTCAGCGGCAGCACCACGGTCAGCTTCATCGGGTCGGTCGCGGCGATGCGGCCGAGCGCGATCTGCGCCAGCGGACCGGCGTCGCCGGCGCGCTGGATCGCCTGCGTCAGCTCGCACAGCTTGGCCGGCGTGCCGCCGTCGCGCCGCCGCTCGCAACGCAGGGTCCAGTCGCCGAAGCTGGCGGTGGTGCGGTCGGGCTGGACCGCTGCGATCGGCGGTGGCGCGGCCTTGGGCGGCGCGGCCGCCGGGGCCGGCGCCTGCGCCAGCGCCGGGAGTGCGGCGGCCAGGCTGGCGGCGAGGGTCACGAGGAACATCGGGCGGATCATTGCGGTCTCCTTGCGCTGTGCGCGCGGCCCGGTTGCAGGCCGTCTTGGTACCCAACAAATCGCACCTCTGCTGCTGCCACCTCAAATGAAAGGGTTGAATAATGGTCATGTACGTCGCGAGGGGAGCTACATGGCACGCAATAATGCCGTCGGGCCGCCGCGCGACCTGTTGCTCCGTACATAGTGATGATGCGGACTGTTCATTTGCCGCGCGTCTTTCCAGGCTTCAGGATTCCTGCACTCGAGGCGGGAGGCGCGTGCAGGGATGACACGGACGAGGGCCATGGACCGGCCGAGGCAGGCGCTGGCGCCGGGTTGCCCGCGTGGCCTCGGTTTCGTCGGCCGCCTTACCGCCGAGACAACTGGCAGTTGCATGGAGCATCAGCATGGCGTTTGAGAACCTGATCGAGGACGGACGGGTGCGGCGGTCGCGGGAAACCCGGGCGCGGCTGATCGAGGCGACCTGGGCGCTGCTGGGCGAAGGCAACTGGCGGCCGACGGCGCGCGAGATCGCGCGGCGCACCGGGGTTTCCCAGCGCACGGTGTTCGCTCACTTCGGCACGCTGAACGAGCTCATGACCGAGGCCGCGGCGCGGCACACCGACGACGCCGCCGGGGCGCTGCGCCGGCTCGGTACGGCTGCCCCGGTGCGACTCTAGCCAGCCGACGACGACGGTGGATGGGCGGCGGCGAAGGCGTCCGCCAGGGTCCGCCTCAGCCATTCGCTGGCCGGGTCGCTGTCGGTGCGTTCCGACCAGAACAGGCGGTAGGGCAGCGGCCTGGTCTCGAATGGCAGGTCGAAGGTCGCGAGCCGCAAGCCCAGGCGTTGGGCCGCTGCCGCGAGTTGCGACGGCACGGTCGCGACCAGGGTCGATTGCGCCAGCGGCGGGAAGGCCGCGAGGAAAGACGGCATGCTGAGGCTGATCGTGCGCTCGGCCCCGTGCCGCTCCAGCGCCCGGCGCAACGGGTCCTTGCGCATGCCCGGCAGGTCGACGTTGAGGTGCGGGTGCGCGAGGTAGTCGCGCAGGCTCACCGGGCGACCCGGTGCCGCCAGCGGGTGGCCGGAATCCACGACGCCGACGTAGCGATCGAGGAAAAGCTCGGTGGCGTTCAGGGCGGGCGGGACATGGTCGGCGTACCACAGGCCGACGTCGAAGGCGCCTTCCTGGACCTTGCGTTCGCGGTCGCCGTCGACCGTGTCGATCGACAGGCGCAGCCGCGGCGCCGCCTCGCGCAGGCGCACCAGCGACGGGCCGTCGAGCAGGAACGGGCACCACTCGCCGATGCCGAGCCGGACCTCCTTGTCGAAGGTGGCGGGGTCGAAGGCCTCCGGCTGCAGCAGCGTTTCTGCCGAGTAGAGCAGTTCGCGGATCGGTCCGACCAGCGCCTCGGCGCGAGGGGTCAGGGCGAGGCCGGTGGGCGTGCGCACGAACAGCTGGTCGTCGAACAGGTCGCGCAGGCGGCGCAGGGCATGGCTCAGCGCCGACTGGGTCAGCGACAGCCGCTCCGCGGCGGCGGTGACCGAGCGCATCTCGGCCACCACGTCGAACACGATCAGGAGGTTGAGGCCCTTGCGCAGCAGGGCGGTCGGATCGGTCGGGGGCGACGACATGTCGGGCAAGCTCCGGGAACGACCGGGGTCATAATCTTTCAGTTCAAAAGCAATTACATCCCTCGGATGCAAATCCAAAATGAATCAGGTGCATCTGGGTCATCCACGAAACGAATGATGTGCGGCATTCCTGCGCATCTGGCGCGGCTACCGGAAATTGACTCCCAATATGTGACCATTTAGTCTCATATTAGATGTCGGAACCTACCGAAGCCGTCTGGAAAGCGCTGTCCGATCCGGCGCGCCGCACGATCCTCGACCTGCTGCGCAGCGGGCCGCGGACCACCGGCACGCTGTGCGAGGCGTTCGACATGACGCGGTTCGGGGTCATGAAGCATCTCAGGGTGCTGGAAGGCAGCAACCTGATCGTCGTCGAGCGCAAGGGCCGGGAGCGTTGGAACTACCTCAACGCGGTCACCCTCAAGCAGGCGACGGACCGCTGGCTGTCGCCGTTCCAGCAGACCTGGGCGGCCCGGCTGACGGCCCTGGTGGAGCAGGTGAGCGAAGGAGAGAAGTCGATGCCGCAAGCAAGCAATCTCGGCCTGGACGTCCGCTACCAGGTGCTCCTGCCCGCGCCGATGCACCGCGTGTTCACCGCCCTGACCGAAAACATCGACGCCTGGTGGGGCACGCTCTACCGGCAGGGCGGCAAGCAGAGCGTGATGACGCTCAAGCCGGAGATCAACGCGCCGCTGATCGAGACCCGCCCCGACGGCCACGCCATCCTGTGGGCCCGCGTCGAGGAGATCCGAGCTCCCTACCTGCTGTACCTGTCCGGCCGCTTCGCCGTGCCCGGCGCGGTCGCGGGCCGCATCCACTACGACCTCGACGACCAGGACGGCCAGTGCCTCCTGAAGGTCTCGCACACCGCGCTCGGCGACATCGACGAGACCGTGCGTGCCAACTTCACGGCGGGCTGGTCGGACCTGCTCGACGTCAAGCTCCGCAAGTACCTCGCCCTCGACTCGTGACGGCAGGAGGAAGGCAGCCATGCACAAGATCGATCCGGGCGCGTTGTCGCGCAAGAACCTGGCCCTGCTGATCGTGTTCGACGTCGTCGCCGAGCTGCGCTCGGTGACGCTGGCGGCCGAGCGGCTGTCGCTGTCCCAGCCGGCGCTCAGCCATTCGCTGGGCAAGCTGCGCCAGCTGTTCGACGATCCGCTGTTCGTGCGCGGCCGCGGCACGCTCGTGCTGACCCCGCGCGCCGAGGCGCTGGTCGGACCGGTGCGGGCGCTGCTGGCCAGCGCGGTATCGATCCTGTGCCCGGCGCGGCCCGACCCGGGCGTGTTCGACCGCGACCTGCACGTCGCCATGAGCGACACCTGCCGGCTGACCATGGCCGAGGCGCTGCGACGGCGGGTGCAGCGCCAGGCACCCGGCCTGCGCCTGCACGTCGAACGCCTCGACGAGCGCAGCGACGCGCGCCTCGCCGACGGCTCGCTCGACCTGGTGCTCGGCCACGATGCGCCGGCGCCGCGGTCGCTGCGCTCTATCGAGGTCCGGCGCGATCGCCTGGTCGGGGTGGTCGATGGCGCCCACGCCCTGGCCGGCGCGGCCCGCGCCAACGCGGTCACGCTCGAGGACTGGATCGCCTGCTCCCACGTGGTCGTGGCGATGCCGGGCTACGTCGCCGACCCGGTCGGCGCGGCGCTGGCCGGGCTGGGCTTGCGGCGCCCGGTCGGGGCGCGGGTGACGTCGTTCGTGCTGGCGCTGTCGAAGCTGGCCGGCGGCACGCTGGTCGCTGCCGTGCCGGAGCGGCTGGTGGCGGCGATGCGCCCGTCCGTGCCGGACCTCGTCGTCTTCGACCTGCCGGTGAAAGCCGGGCCGTTGCGCCAGCGCCTGGTCTGGCACCCCTCCACCGACGGCGATCCCGAGCTGGCCTGGCTGCGCGACGCCGTGCGCGCGGTCGCCCAGGACGACGTCCCGGGCAGCGACGCGGCGCTGCCGATAGGCGACGTGCATGGCGACATGCGGATCGTTCATTTGCCCGCGCGTCCGGCGGCGCACAGCATGCCGCTCGATGCTGGAACGGGATTCGGGACAGGCAACGACTGACGGCGCGGCGGCAAGCGCCGCGGCGGGGAGGATCGACGGTCGGCGCCTGCGCAGCCGGCGGACCCGGGAGCGCCTGGTCGCGGCCTACGTCGACCTGCTGGCCGAGACCGGCAGCCTGCCGACCTGCAACGCCGTGGCGGGACGGGCGGGTTGCTCGGTGCGAACCCTGTTCGACCGCTTCCCCGACATGGCGGCGCTGGCCCGCGCCGCGACCGAGTGGGCGGCCGATGCCGGCGACGCGGCGGTCTTCGGGGCACCGGCGGCGCTCGACCGCGCCGCGCGCATCCGCCTGCATGTCACGACCCGCGCCCGGCGCTGCGAGCGCGGTCCCGACGGCGACGACCTCGCCGGCCTCGCCGAGCTCGAGACGATCTACGACGCGGAGCTGTCCGGCCTCGGCGGCGTCGAGCGCCGCCGCCTGCTGATCGCGCTCGAAACCCTGACCGACGCCCACGGCTGGCGGCGCATCCGCCAGCGCTTCGGCACCTCGGTCAGCGAAGCCTGCGAGGTCTGGCAGGCCGCGATCGACCGCCTCCTGCCGCCGACACCGGGCTGACGCCCCGCGCCCGGAATGCTATAGGGACGCCCACGTCCCCGTAGCTCAGCCGGATAGAGCAGCGGTTTCCTAAACCGGAGGTCGGAGGTTCGAATCCTCTCGGGGACGCCA
>CAYQRL010000030.1:0-67324 GCA_964420105.1 uncultured Reyranella sp. | reverse complement strand
TGATGATGTCCATCGTCGCCATGGCGAGGCCGGCGCCGTTGACCATGCAGCCGATCTGGCCGTCGAGCTTGACGTAGTTCAGCGCGTACTTGGCGGCCTCGGTCTCCGAGGGATCCTCCTCGTCGACGTCGCGCAGCTCCTCGATGTCCTTGTGGCGGTACAGCGCGTTGTCGTCGAAGTTCATCTTGGCGTCGAGCGCCAGCACCTGGCTGTCGCCGGTGACGACCAGCGGGTTGATCTCGATCAGCGAGCAGTCGAGCTCGACGAAGGCCTTGTACAGGCCGGTCAGCAGCTTCACGAACTCGGCCACCTGCTTGCCCTCGAGGCCGAGCGCGAACGCGATCTTGCGGCCCTGGTAGGGCTGGAAGCCGGCCGCCGGGTCGATGCCCTGGGTGATGATCTTTTCCGGGGTCTCGTGGGCCACCGTCTCGATGTCCATGCCGCCCTCGGTCGAGGCGACGACGGCGATGCGGCCGATCGCGCGATCGACCAGCAGCGACAGGTAGAGCTCGCGCTTGATATCGCAGCCCTGCTCGACGTAGAGGCGCTTGACGGTGCGGCCGGCGGCACCGGTCTGCTTGGTCACCAGGTCCTGGCCCAGCATCGCGGTGGCGTGCTGGCCGGCTTCCTCGGCCGACTTCGCCAGGCGGACGCCGCCCTTGCCCTTGGGATCGTTCTTGAAGTGGCCCTTGCCGCGACCGCCGGCATGGATCTGGGCCTTCACCACGGTAACCGGCCCGCCGAGCGTGCGGGCCACGTCCATGGCCTCGTCCCTCGTGTAGGCGACGCCGCCCTTGAGGATCGGGACGGCGAATTTCGCCAAGAGGGCCTTGGCCTGATACTCGTGGATATTCATGAAAACCTACCGCGCTCGACCTTGAGTTTCTGAATGCAACTCACTGGGCTAGGCGGCAATCTACGGATGCCGCCCGCCCTTGGCAATGCGCGTGTGCTTAGACCTTCGGCCTAGGCGCGGCCGACGATCTTGTTCGTCGCGTCGATCAGGCTCTTCACCGCCGCCACCGACTTGTCGAACATCGCCTTTTCATCCGGGGTAAATTCCACCTGGACGATGCGCTCGACGCCCTTGGCGCCGATCACCACCGGCACGCCGATGTACAGGCCCTTCACGCCGTACTCGCCGTTCAGCATGGCGGCGCAGGGCAGGACGCGCTTCTTGTCCTTGAGGTAGGCCTCGGCCATGGCGATGGCCGACGCCGCCGGGGCGTAGAAGGCCGAGCCGGTCTTGAGCAGGGCGACGATCTCGGCGCCGCCGTCGCGGGTGCGCTGCACGATCTTCTCGAGGCGCTCCTTGGTGGTCCAGCCCATGTCGACCAGGTCGTGCAGCGAAATGCCGCCGACGGTCGAGTAGCGCAGCAGCGGCACCATGGTGTCGCCGTGGCCGCCGAGCACGAACGCCGTGACGTCCTCGACCGAGACGTTGAACTCCTCGGCCAGGAAGCAGCGGAAGCGGGCGCTGTCGAGCACGCCGGCCATGCCGACCACGCGCTGCGGCGGGAAGCCGGTGACTTCCTGCATCAGGCCGACCATGGCGTCGAGCGGGTTGGTGATGACGATGACGAAGGCGTTCGGCGCGTGCGCCTTGATGCCCTTGCCGACCGCGTCGATGACCTTGGCGTTGATGCCGACGAGGTCGTCGCGGCTCATGCCCGGCTTGCGCGGCACGCCGGCGGTGACAATGACGACGTCGGCGCCCTCGATGTCCTTGTAGTCGGACGAGCCGCTGTACCTGGCGTCGAAGCCCTCGACCGGGCTCAGCTGGGCGATGTCGAGCGCCTTGCCCTTGGCAATGCCCTCGGCGTCGGGAATGTCGAACAGGACGATGTCGCCCAGTTCCTTCTGGCCGGCGAGCAGCGCCAGCGTGCCGCCAATCTGTCCGGCGCCGATCAGCGCGATTTTCTTGCGTGCCATGCCCAAAACTCCCCTTCGTGAAGGCGGCGCGTGGTAGCGCGATTCGCCGGGAGCGGCAAGAAGACCGGAGTCGGCGGGACGGCGGCGAACGCCTCAGGCCGGGTGTTTCGCGAGGTGGGCCAGCAGCAGGTCGACGGCCTTGCCCGGCGCCTGGTCCATCACGAAGTGGCCGACGCCCGGCAGGACTTCCATGGCGAAGGCGGCGCCGACGAACTCGCCGGTGCCGCGGGCGGCGTCGGGACCGACGGTCGCGTCGGCATCGCCCCAGATGTACAGCGTCGGCACGGTGATCGTGCCGATGTCGGCGGCGAGGCCCTTGTTGGCGCGGTACCAGGCAAGCGCCGCCTCCAGCGCGGCCGGCGTGCCGAGCACCGACAGGTGCTCGTCCATCGCCGCGGCCGGCACGCCCTGCCCGAACAGGCCGTCGCGCAGGCGGCGGGCATCGTCGGCCAGCAGCATCGGCCCGGTGCCGGGCTCGAGGAAGGCGCGGTGGTGGCGCGAGCGGTTCTTCTGGTCGCCGTCCTCGCGCGCCAGCGCGCGCTGGAACGACCGGGGATGCGGCCGCGACATCACGGTGAGCGAGGCGAGGCGCTGCGGGTGCTTGGCGGCCACGCCCCACGACACCTGTCCGCCCCAGTCGTGGCCGACCTGGTGGAAGCGCCTTCCCTCGCCGCCGGCCGCGGCGACGATCTCGATCGCGTCGTCGACCAGCTTGTCGAAGGAATAGTTGGACAGGTCGGCGGGGTCGGGCCGCGCGCCGGGCGAGTAGCCGCGCTGGTCGGGCGCGACGGCGCGGTAGCCGGCGGCCGCCAGCGGGCCGAGAGCGGCCCGCCAGCTATGCCGGGATTCGGGAAAGCCGTGCAGCAGGAGGACCAGCGGTCCGTCCGCCGGGCCCGCGACGTCCGCGGTGAACGAGAGGCCCGAGCGGGTCCTGATCTGCGTGGTTTCGGCCATCCCTCAGCGTATCACACGCCGTTCGCCTTGAACCATGCCAGGCAGCGCTTCCAGCCGTCCTCGGCCTGGTCCTTGCGGTAGCTCGGGCGGTAGTCGGCGTGGAAGGCGTGCGGGGTGTCCGGGTAGGTGACGATCTCCGACTTCTGGGCCGCGGCGCTGCCGGTCTTGAGCGCGGCGCGCATGCGGTCGACGCCGTCGTTGGGGATGCCGGTGTCGGCGCCGCCGTAGAGGCCGAGCACCGGCGCCTTGAGGTCCTTCACGAAGTCGATCGGGTTCTTCGGCGCCAGCTCGGTCGAGGTGCCCTCGACGCGGCCGTACCACGCCACGCCGGCCTTGAGGCCGGGATTGCTGGCGGCGTACAGCCACACGATGCGGCCGCCCCAGCAGAAGCCGGTGATGCCGAGCTTGGCGGTGTCGGCCTTGCCCTCGCCCTTGGCGAAGGCGACGCAGGCGTCGAGGTCGCCCATGACCTGCGCGTCCGGCACCTTGGACACGATCTCCGACAGCAGCTTCGGGATCTCGGTGTAGCCCTTGGGATCGCCCTGGCGGAAGTACAGCTCCGGCGCGATCGCGTAGTAGCCGGCCTTGGCGAAGCGACGGCACACGTCGGCGATGTGCGCGTGCACGCCGAAGATCTCCTGCACCACCAGCACCGTGCCGAAGCCCTGGCCCGAGGCCGGCATGGCGCGGTAGGCGGCCATCTCCTTGCCGTCGGCGGTCTTGACCTTGACCTCGCCGGCGGTGAGCCCGTCGGCCGGCGTCACGATCATGGTCTGCGCGCTGACTGGCTGCACCGACAGGGCAAAGGTGCCGCCCAACGCCGTGCCGACCATCGCGGTCCGGCGCGACAGGGCGCGGTCGGTGAGGGAAATCATGCGGTCGCCGTCCATGGGTATTCTCCCTGAGAGTGAAGCCGGCGGGAGCCTAGGCCGTCGGCCGCCCCGGCCGTAATCACAATCAGGCGATGTGTTCGAGCGCCAGGTACTCCGGGCTCTGCATCTCCATCAGGCGCGACACGGTGCGCTCGAACTCGAACGAGCCCTCGCCGTCGACGTACAGCCGGGCCGGCGCCGCGGCGGCCGAGCAGATGAACTTCACCTTCTTCTCGTAGAACGTGTCGATCATGGTGATGAAGCGGACCGCCTTGTCCTTGCTGTCCGGCCCCATCTTCGGGATCTCGGCCACGATCACGGTGTGGAAATGCTCGGCGATGCAGAGGAAATCGGCGGCCCCCATCGGCCTGGCGCACCAGTCCATGAAGTGCGCCATCGCCACGCCCGGCGCCGCCCGCGGCACCTCGACGTCGCGGCCCTGGGTGCGCAGCACCCGCGGGCCGCCGTCGGAGCCGCCGCTCAGCGCCCGGAACGCCTCGTCGAGCTTGGCCGTCGCCCACGCGCCCAGCGGCGTCAGGTAGACGTCGAGGTTGCGCAGCCGGTCCATGCGGTAGTCCTGGTCGCCGCCCAGCTCGATGACGTCGAGCCGCTGCTTGACCAGGTCGATGAACGGCAGGAAACGCTCGCGCTGCAGTCCGTTCTTGTAGAGGTCGTCGGGCGGCCGGTTGGAGGTCGCGACCACGGTCACGCCCTCCTCGAACAGGGTCTCGAACAGCCGCGCCAGGATCATGGCATCGGCGATGTTGGTGACCTGGAACTCGTCGAAGCACAGCAGCCGCGCCCCGGCCGCGATCTCGCGGGCGATCGGCACGATGGTGTCGGCCTCCGGCGGCGCGCCCTTGGCCGCGAGCTGCTCGCGGCGGCGGTGCAGGCGCTCCTGGACCTCGAGCATGAACTCGTGGAAGTGGACGCGCCGCTTCTTCTCCATCGGCACGTCTTCGTAGAACAGGTCCATCAGCATCGACTTGCCGCGGCCGACCGGTCCCCAGATGTAGAGCCCGTGCGGCCCCGGCGGCGGCTTGGCCGCGCCGCCGAAGCCCAGCCGGGCCAGCAGCCCGGTGCGCGGCGGCGGCTGGTGGGCGATCGCGACCAGCTGCTCGTACAGCGCCTGCAGTTTCAGCACCGCCCGTTCCTGGACGGGATCGGCATGGATCTCGCCGGCGGCGCGGCGGGCGGCGAGGTTGGCGGCGGGACCGGAGGGGGAACGCGAGGCTTCCATTTGTCGGCCGCATACCTAGCTCAGCCGCGCGCGGCTGCCTATAAGGTCCGGCGATGAAGCTCGCGTTTCTGGGAACGTCGGAATTCGCCGTGCCCGCCCTCAAGGCGCTGGCCGAGGCCGGCCACGACATCGTCGCCGTCTACACCCGCGCCCCGCGCCCGGCCGGCCGTGGCCAGCAGGAGCGCCGCACGCCGGTGCACGAGACCGCGGCGGCGCTCGGCCTGCCGGTACGCACGCCCAGGGGGCTGCGCAGCGAGGACGAGGCCAACGCCTTCCGCGCCCTCGACCTCGATGCCGCCGTGGTGGTGTCGTACGGCCACATCCTGCCCAGGGCCTTCCTCGAGGCGCCGGTGCTGGGCTGCCTCAACATCCACGGCTCGCTGCTGCCGCGCTGGCGCGGCGCCGCGCCGATCCACCGCGCCATCCTCGCCGGCGACGCCGAGACCGGCGTCACCATCATGCGCATGGACGAGGGCCTCGACACCGGGCCGATGCTGTTGGCCGAGAGCACGCCGATCTCGGCCGGCGACACCGCCCAGGCGGTGCATGACCGGCTGGCCGAGCTGGGCGCCCGCCTGATCGTCTCGACCCTCGACGCGCTGGTCGGCCGCGGCCTCGAGGCGGTGCCGCAGCCCGCGGACGGCGTCACCTACGCCCACAAGCTCGGCAAGGAGGAAGGCGCACTCGACTGGCGCCGCCCGGCCGCCGAGCTCGAGCGCAAGGTGCGCGGCTTCCATCCGTGGCCGGGCACCTGGTTCGAGGTCGACGGCGAGCGCATCAAGGTGCTGCAGGCGGCGCTGACGCTGGCCGGCGGCGCGCCGGGCACGGTCAGCCTGTCGCGCGACGGTTTCCCGGTGGTGGCCTGCGGCCTGGGCGGGCTGAAGCTCCTGAAGCTGCAGCGCGCCGGCAAGTCGGCGCAGGCGGCCGACGCCTTCCTGCGCGGCTTCGCGCTGCCCGCCGGCACGGTGCTGCCGCCGCCGGCGGTGGCGACGCTGCCCGGCTAGCCGCCGTGCCGCGCTATCGCCTCACCCTCGAGTACGACGGCGCCCCGTTCGTCGGCTGGCAGCGGCAGGACAACGGTCCCTCGGTCCAGGCCGCGCTCGAGGACGCGGTGTTCGCCTTCTGCGGCGAGCGCGTGGCGGTGCACGGCGCCGGCCGCACCGACACCGGCGTCCATGCCGCCGGCCAGGTCGCGCATCTCGACCTCGCGGCCGACAAGCCGGCCGACACGGTGCGCGCGGCGATCAACTTCCATCTCAAGCCGCTGCCGGTGGTGGTGGTCGAGGCCGCGCCCGCCGCGCCCGACTTCCATACCCGCTTCTCGGCGACCGGCCGGCGCTACCGCTACCGCCTGCTCAACCGCCGCGCCCCGCCGGCGCTCGAGCGCGGCCGCGTCTGGCACGTGCCGGTGCCGCTCGACGCCGCGGCGATGGCCGACGCCGCCGGCCTGCTGCTCGGCCGCCACGACTTCAACAGCTTCCGCTCGGCCTCGTGCCAGGCGCCGTCGGCGATCAGGACGCTCGACCTGCTCGACGTGACGCGCGAGGGCGACCTCATCCGGGTCGACGTCGCGGCCCGCTCGTTCCTGCACAACCAGGTGCGCATCCTGGTCGGCACGCTGCAGCTGGTCGGGCGCGGCGCGTGGCGGCGCGACGACGTCGCCGCGGCGCTGGCGGCCTGCGACCGCAGCCGCGCCGGGCCGACCGCGCCGCCGCACGGGCTGACCCTGATGGAAGTGCGCTACGACGCGCCTTCCCGGGTGATGGCCTCAGGCGCCGGCCAGGCCGATGATGCCGACGTAGCGGGCGACGATGAATGACAGCAGGAACGACGGCACCCAGTTGACCGCCAGCAGCGCGACCGCGAGGCCCCAGCTGGCATTCAGCGTCATCCGCGTCGTCACCAGGAACCAGTAGAAGAACAGCGCCCGCAGCGCGATGTCGAGCACCGCCGACAGCGCCGGCGGCGCGATCGCCTGGACGCCGACCGCGGCCAGCGCGATCACCGTTGCCGGCAGGTTGATCCAGTTGAGGGCGCCGATGTAGCGCGGGTAGAGATCGCTCCAGCCGCGCCGGCGCGCGATCTCGAAGAAGATCACCGGGAACAGCAGCCACTCGACGCAGTAGCGCAGCACCTCGATCAGGACGACCTCGCCGGCCTCCGCCTCGACCTCGAGGCCGGCGTAGTTGATGGCGACGTAGGCGGCGTAGAACGGCGCCGACAGCGCCATCACCCGGAACGAGCGCAGGCAGGCCTCGACGGTGTTGTCGAAGGCCGCCGGCGCCAGCGGGTCGCGCCGCAGGAAGGCCAGCGCGCCGTGCAGGCCGCGCGCGATCTCGGCGACGCTCAGCACCCCCGCTGCCTCAGGCCGCGAAGTAGCGATCGAGCACCGTCTCGTAGACGCGGCCCAGGGCGCGCAGGTCGTCGACCGCGCTTTTCTCGTCGACCTTGTGCATGCTCTCGCCGACCAGCCCGAACTCCAGCACCGGGCAGTAGCTGCGGATGAAGCGCGCGTCGGAGGTGCCGCCGGTGGTGGACAGTTCGGGCTCGACGCCGACGGTGTCGCGGATCGCGCCGGCGACCAGGTCGCTGAGCGGGCCGGGCGGCGTGTAGAAGGACTCGCCCGAGACCTCGGCGGTGAGCTCGAACAGGCCGTTGCCGCCGAGCGCGGCGCTGGCCTTCTCCATCCGCTCCTTCAGGTGGGCGAGCAGGGTCTGCGACGTCCACAGGTCGTTGAAGCGGGTGTTGAAGCGGGCCCGCGCCGTGCCCGGCGCGATGTTGGTCGCCTTGTTGCCGACGTCCACGGTCGTGAACTGCAGCGAGGTCGGCTGGAAATGGGTGCTGCCCCGGTCGATCGGCTCGCGCACCAGCGCCTCAATCAGCGCCGACAGGCGGTGGATGGCGTTGTCGAGCCGCTCGGGGTAGGCGACGTGGCCCTGCACGCCGCGCACCACCAGGTCGACGTTCATGCTGCCGCGGCGACCGATCTTCATCATGTCGCCGAAGCGCTTCGAGCTGGTCGGCTCGCCGACCACGCAGGCATCGATGGTCTCGCCGCGCTCGGCCAGCTTCTTCAGCATCTTGACCGTGCCGTTGACCGCCGGCCCCTCCTCGTCGCCGGTGATCAGGAGGCTGATCGAGCCGCCGAAGTCGCGGCCGCGCCGCGCCAGGAAGCGGGCGCAGGCGTCGGTGAAGGCGGCGATCGCGCCCTTCATGTCGGCGGCGCCGCGGCCGAACAGGTAGCCCGCCGACAGCTCGGCCGCGAACGGCCCGATCGTCCACGACGACAGGTCGCCGACCGGCACCACGTCGGAGTGGCCGGCGAAGCAGAAGTGGCGGCCGCCGCTGCCGATGCGGGCATAGAGGTTGGCGACGTCGTCGGTCCCGGCCTGGCTGAAGTCCATGCGCTCGCAGCGGAAGCCGAGTGGCGCCAGCGTGCGCTCGAGCAGCTGCAGGGCGCCGGCCTCGCGCGGCGTCACGCTCTCGCAGCGCACCAGCGCGCGCGTGAGCTCGATGACATCGGTGGCGACGGGAGCGAGCGTGTCGGGCATCGCCGGACACTACAGGCAGGCCGTGCCGAAGAAAAGAGAAGGGCGCCGGAGGCAACCCGGCGCCCTCAGTTGGATGAGAGGAAGATGTCTTGTTGCTTGATGAAGCTCTTGCTCAGGCGGCGATCGCGTCGGCCTCCTGCAGGTCGACCGAGACCAGCTGGGACACGCCCTGCTCGGCCATGGTCACGCCGTAGAGACGGTCCATGCGCGCCATCGTCACGCGGTGGTGGGTGATCACCAGGAAGCGCGTGTCGGTGCGGCCGGCGATGTCCTTCACGAGGCCGCAGAAGCGCTCGACGTTGAGGTCGTCCAGCGGCGCGTCGACCTCGTCCAGCACGCAGATCGGCGCCGGGTTGGTCATGAACACCGCGAACAGCAGCGACAGGGCGGTCAGCGCCTGCTCGCCGCCCGACAGCAGCGACATCACCTGCAGCTTCTTGCCCGGCGGGCTGGCGTGGATCTCGAGGCCGGCCTCGAGCGGATCCTCCGACTCGGTCAGCCGCAGCTCGGCCTTGCCGCCGCCGAACAGCTTGGTGAACAGCTGCTGGAAGTGGGTCGAGACCTGCTCGAAGGCGGCGACGAAGCGCTCGCGGCCCTCGCGGTTGAGGCTCTGGATGCCCTGGCGCAGGCGGCCGATCGCGGCGACGAGGTCGTCGCGCTCGGTCGTCATGCCGGTGATCTGCTGCTCGAGCTCGGCCGCCTCTTCCTCGGCACGCAGGTTGACCGCGCCCATGGTCTCGCGCTCGTGCACGAGGCGCTCGAGGCGATGCTCGGCCTTCTCGATCTCCGGCAGTTCCTCCAGCGAGGCGACCTCGGCCAGCGCCAGCACGCCGTCGGGCTCGCAGCGCAGCCGCTCGGCGATGCGCTCGACCACGGCCTCGCGGTCCTTGGTCGCCTGCTCGACCAGGCCCTCGCGGCGGACCCGGCTCTCGCGCACGCTCGCCAGCTCGGCCTCGGCCTGGCGCATCGCCTTGTCGGCCTCGGACAGGCGGGTCTCGCCGACGGCGAGCCGGTCGGCCGCCTCCTGGCGGTTGACCTCGGCCCTGGCGATCTCGTCGGCGAGCGTGACGCGCTTCTCCTCGATCTCGCCCGGCCGGGCGGCCAGCTCCTCGAGCGCCTGCACGATCTGGCCGCGGCGCTGGTCGAGCTCGAGGATCTGGCCCTCGGCGTCGGCCAGGCGCTTGCTCCAGCCCTCGTGGTCCTGCGCGATCTGGCCCAGCCGCTCGACGCGCATCGCCGCCTCGCGGGCGAGGCGGTCGCACGTGCCCTCGGCCTCGACCAGCGCGGCGCGCAGCTCGGCGATGCGGGCGCGCAGCGTGCCGGCGACCAGGCGGTCGGCCTGCGGGTCGGCGATCGACGACAACCGCGCCTCGCGGAAGGTGCGGCGCATCTCGACCTCGGCGATGTCGCCGGCGATCTCGGCGGCCGAGCGCTCGACGCCGGCCAGCCGGGTCCTGAGCTGGTCGATGCGGCGCGACACGTCGTTGTGGCGGTCGAGCGCCTCGCGGGCGGCGCGCTCGGCCTGGGCGATCGACTGCTGCGCGGTGCGCTCGGCGGTGCGGGTCGCCTCGCCGGCGCCCTGGGTGCGGCGACGGGCCGCCTCGGCGACCTGGCGCTCGTGGGCGCGGGCCTGCTCGACGCAGGTCTTCTCGGCGTCGCGCGCCGCGGCCAGCCAGGTGGTCTCGGCGTCGACGCGGGCCTGGGCGCCGGCCTGCTCGGCCACCACGCCCTCGATCTGCTGGCGGATGTCGGCCAGGCGGTTGCGCTGGCTCAGCTGCACGGCGGCCGACGACGGCGCGCCGGCGCGCATGGTGTAGCCGTCCCAGCGCCACACCGCGCCCTCGCGGGTGACCAGCTGCTGGCCCGGCCGCAGGCTGGCCTGCAGCGCCGCGCCGGTGTCGTCGTCGGCGACGACGCCGATGAAGGCCAGCCGGCGCTCGAGCTCGGGCAGCGACTGCACGTGCGCGGCCAGCGGGGTCGCGCCGTCGGGCAGCGCCGGGGCGTCTTCCATCGCGCCGAGCGGCAGCCAGTGGATCGGCGCGCCGCGGTCGGACGAGGCTTCCAGTTCCTCGCCGAACGCCGCGCCCAGCGCCTTCTCGAAGCCCGGCTCGACGGTGATGGCATCGAGCAGCGGCGGCCACAGCGAGTTGGCGGCCGACTTCAGCGCGGCGGCGACGCCGGACTCCTCGGCGCGCAGCTTGGTCAGGCGGGCGTTGATCTTCTGCAGCGTGTCGTTGGCGGCGGCGTGGCTGGCCTCGGCGGCCTGGCGCTCGGCGGCGCGGGCGCGCTCCATGTCCTGGCGCTCGGCCTCGGCGCGGGCGACCGCGACGCGGGCGGCGTCGGACTCGAAGCGCTCGGCCTCGCGGGCCGCCTCGATCGACTCCTGGCCGCTGCGGCGGGCCTCGTCGAGCGCCTCGCGGGCGGCGGCGAGCGCGGCCTCGACCTCGGGCAGCGCCGGCAGGCGCGACAGCTCGCTCTCGATCTGGGCCTGCTGGCCGGCGATCTCGTCGCGGCGCTGCTCGAGGCGGCGCAGCCGCTCGCGCAGGTCGGCGATCTCGCGGCCGACGCTCGAGCGCAGCGCCTCGTCGTCGGCGATCTGGCGGGTCAGGCGGTCGTGCTCGGTCTCGGCGGCCACGGTCTCGGCCTGGGCGGCGTCGCGGGTCGCGGCGGCGGCGGCGGCGCGGTCGTCCTCGCCCACCCGCTCCTCCTCGAGGCGGGTGCGCTGGGCGTCGAGATCGGCGATCGCGGTCTCGGCGTCGGACTTGCGGCCCTGCTCGCGCGCGAGGTCGGTCTCGGTCTGGGCCAGCCGGGTGCCGGCTTCCTGCTGGGCCTGCGCCACGCGCTCGGCCTCGGCGGTCAGGGCGTCGTGGGCGACGCGCAGGCGCTGCAGCGCGGCGGCGGCGGCGGCCTCGTCGTTGCGCAGCGGCGGCAGCGCGGTCGCGGCCTCGGCCTGCGCCGTGGTCGCGAGACCGACCAGCCGGGTCAGGTCGGCGACCTGCGCCTCGGCTTCCCGCAGGCGCTCGCCGGCATCGGCCAGCTCGCGCTCGGCAGTGGCGAGCTTGAGCGCCAGCACGGCGGCCTCGGCGCGGCGGATGTGGTCGGACAGGTTGCGGTAGCGGCTGGCCTGGCGGGCCTGGCGCTTCAGGCCCTTGTGCTGCTCTTCCAGCGCGACCAGCACGTCCTGGACGCGGGCGAGGTTCTGCTCGGCCGCGCGCAGGCGCAGCTCGGCCTCGTGGCGGCGGGCGTAGAGGCCGGTGATGCCGGCGGCCTCGTCGATGATGGTGCGGCGGTCGGCCGGCTTGGCGTTGATCAGCGCGCCGATGCGGCCCTGGCTGACCAGCGCGGTCGAGCGCGAGCCCGTGGCGGCGTCGGCGAACAGGGTCTGCACGTCGCGGGCGCGGATGTCGCGGCCGTTGACCGAGTAGGACGAGCCGTGGCCGCGCTCGATGCGGCGCACGATGTCGAGCTGGTCGGAGTCGTTGACCATCGCCGGCGCGGTGCGCGTCTTGTTGTCGAGGGTCAGCATGACCTCGGCGATGTTGCGCGCCGGCCGCTGGCCGGTGCCGGCGAAGATCACGTCCTCCATCTCGCTGCCGCGCATCTGCTTGGCCGAGGTCTCGCCCATCACCCACTTCAGGGCCTCGACGAGGTTCGACTTGCCGCAGCCGTTGGGGCCGACAATGCCGGTCATGCCGGATTCGATCACGAGCTCCGTCGGATCGACGAAGGACTTGAAGCCGGAGAGCCGGAGTTTGTCGAAATGCACCATCTAACCCACGCTGGCTGCTGTTGACCGTTCTCGGGGCGCATCGCCCAGGCGGCGCGCCCCCTTCCCCCTGATGCGCTCGCCTACTTGGCGAGCTTGGCGAGCGTCGCGTCGAGTTCGTCGACCGAGCGCGCGCCCTTGTAGAGCGTCCCGTTGATGAACAGCGACGGCGTCGAGTTGACCCCGATCGCCTCGCCGCCGCGGAAGTCGGCGACGACCTCGTTGGCCTTGGCGTCGTTGGCGAGGCACGCCTTGATCTCGGCGTCGCCCAGCCCGGCGATGCGCAGCGGCTTGCCGAGCTCGGCGATCGGGTCCTGCGACGCCGCCCACTGCTGCTGGCCGCGGAAGATCAGGTCGATGACCCCGAAGTAGCGGTCGTTGCCGGCGCACTCGGCGATCTGGGCGGCCTTGGCGGCGACCTGGTCGAGCGGGAAGTCGCGGTACACCAGCTTCACCTTGCCGGTGTCGATCCACTTCTTCTTGATCTCGGGCAGGACCTGGGTGTGGAAGTGGGCGCAGTGCGGGCAGGTGAACGAGGCGTACTCGATCATCGTGATCGGCGCCTTGGGGTCGCCGAGGACATGGTCGTTGGCCTGCACGCCCAGCAGGGCGGCCTTGTCGGGAGCGGCGGCCACGGTCGTCGGCGCCGGCCCGGCGGCCGGCGGACGCGTGCCGAAGTAGACGCCGGCCACGATGGCGACCACCGCCACGGCGCCGCCGGCGACAATCAACATATTCCGCATACGAACTCCCTCTCCACTACATCTTGGGAACCCCGCCTGTGGGGAGTCAAACTATTACCGACCGACCTGGCGCAAAATCGCGGCAATGGCGTCGGCGCCGCCGGGGTTCGAATAGGCCTGGTCGTTGATGAACAGGGCGGGCGTCGAGCGCACGCCGAGGCCCTGGCCGGACTGGATGTCGGCCAGCACCTTGTCGAGGGCGCGGTCGTCGACGAAGCAGGCCTCGGCCTGCTCCTGGGTCACCCCCTCGGGCGCCAGCACCCGCACCATCTCGACCAGCGGGTCGCCCTGCGACAGCCACTCGACCTGGTTGCGGAACAGCCGGTCGGCGCGGTCGAAGAAGCGGTCGCGCGGACCGCACTCGGTGAGCTGGCTGGCGCGGGTCGCCACCATGTCCATCGGGAAGTGGCGATGGACAACCAGCAGCTTGCCGGTGTCGATCCACTCGCGGCGCAGCACCGGCAGCACGGCGATGTAGAACTGGGCGCAGAACGGGCAGGTGAACGAGGCGTAGTCGATCAGGATGTTGGGCGCGTCGGGCTTGCCCAGCAGGTGGTCGTTGGGCTGCACGCCCAGCAGCCGGGCGTTCAGCAGGTCCTGGGCGTGGCCGTCGCGCGGCCGCGTCATCGCCAGCAGGCCGCCGGCCAGCCCGCCCACCAGCACCTGGCGGCGCGACGCCACGCGCGCGCCCAGCCGCGCCAGCACGGCGCGCAGCGCCGGGTCCTCGACCGTGGCCGCGCGCGCGGTCATCTCGCCGAGCTTGCGCGGATCGGGCGCCGGCCGCGGTGGCGGCGGCGGCGTGGTCGAGATCGGGCCCTGCACGATGCGGATGTCGTCGACCATGTGGTGGCCGTAGAAGCCGTTGACGCGCTCGACCAGCTGCGCCGCGCGGTGCTGGATCTCGAGCGCCGCGGCGCCGGGCACGCGCAGGCGCAGGAGCTTGCCGGCGCGGCCGCGACCGGCGACCAGCGCCTCGGGCCGCGACATCCGCGCCAGCTCGGGGCCGACCACGGTCGACCATTGCGCCTGCAGCCGCGTGATGGACGCGTTGCGCCCCTTCGCCAGCCCGACGGTCAGGCGCTGCGCCAGCCCGCCGACGGCGCGAAAGCCTTTTTCCCGCATCGACCTTTCGAACTCCTCTTCGCCGTATGGTAGGGCAGGCACCCCGACATGACCACGACCCACGCCTCACGCCTGCTCGACTGGTACGACCGCCACCGCCGGGTGCTGCCGTGGCGCGCGCTGCCCGGCGTGGCGGCCGACCCGTACCGCGTCTGGCTGTCGGAGATCATGCTGCAGCAGACCACGGTGGCGGCGGTCGGCGACTACTTCCGCCGCTTCGTGGCGCGCTGGCCGACGGTCGAGGCGCTGGCGGCGGCGCCGCTCGACGAGGTGCTGTCGGCGTGGGCCGGCCTCGGCTACTACGCCCGCGCCCGCAACCTGCACGCCTGCGCCGTCGCCGTGGTCGAGCGCCACGGCGGTGCCTTCCCCGCCGACGAGGCCGCCCTGCTCGCCCTGCCCGGCATTGGCGCCTACACCGCCGGCGCGATCCGCGCCATCGCCTTCGACCAGCCGGCCTCGGCGGTCGACGGCAACGTCGAGCGCGTGATCGCGCGGCTGTACGCGATCGAGACGCCGCTGCCCGACGCCAAGGCCGAGATCAAGGTGCGGGCGGCGCGGCTGGTGCCCGAGCGCCGCGCCGGCGACTACGCCCAGGCGATGATGGATCTCGGTGCCACGGTGTGCACGCCGCGCAACCCGGGCTGCGTGATCTGCCCGCTGGTCCGCCGCTGCGAGGGCCGCAGGCGCGGCATCGCCGAGGACCTGCCGCGGCGCGCGCCCAGGGCCGACAAGCCGACCCGGCGCGGGCTGGCCTTCGTGCTGTCGCGCCGGGACGGCGCGATCCTGCTGCGCAAGCGGCCGCCGTCGGGCCTGCTGGGCGGCATGGACGAGGTGCCGTCGAGCCCGTGGCGCGAGGGCGAACTCGCGGTCGAGGCGGCGCTCGCCGACGCGCCGGTGCCGGCCAAGTGGCAGGTGCTGGACGGGCTGGTGCGCCACACGTTCACGCATTTCCACCTCGAGCTCGCGGTGGCGCGTGCGGTGGCGACGACCGGCCGGCTGGCCGAGCGCGCGGCGCCGGGCGCGACCTGGTGCCTGCTCGACCAGATGACCGAGCGGGCACTGCCGACGGTGATGCGCAAGGTGATCGCGCATGCCATCGGACGAGGATCAGGCTAGCACCGATAATAACTCCTGTCAATGACCGGGGTAATTTTTGCGTGCCGCGTCAGGGGCGGGATTACTCTGTCATCTCGAGCGCAGCGAGAGTTCTGCCGGAGTTCGGGAAACGACGGGGTTCGAGGAGCAACCCTTCCTTCCGTCATCTCGACCGAGGGCCGAAGGCCCGAGCGGAGAGAGCTTGGACCGACCCTCAGGCGGCACGTCGTGGAGGGAAGGTCCCTCGGCTGCGCCGCCCTGCGGGCGGCTTCGCTCGGGATGACAGGGTTCGAGGAGCAACCCTTCCTTCCGTCATCTCGACCGAGGGCCGAAGGCCCGAGCGGAGAGAGCTTGGACCGACCCTCAGGCGGCACGTCGTGGAGGGAAGGTCCCTCGGCTGCGCCGCCCTGCGGGCGGCTTCGCTCGGGATGACAGGGTTTGGGGAGCAAGCCTTCCTTGCGGAGGGAGCTTGGATGACCGCCCGGGCTACAGCCCCGCCCGCACCTGCTGGCGCAGGTGGTCGATCGGCAGGCGCGCGCCCGACTGCTCGTAGTGCCAGAAGGTCCAGCCGTTGCAGGCCGGGGCGCCCTGCAGCGCCGCGCCGACCTGGTGGATCGAGCCGCGATGCTCGCCGCGGGCGTTGGCGGCCGACAGCGTGCCGTCGGCGCGCACCCGCGCCTGCAGGCGGCCGCTGCAATCGCTCAGCACCGCGCCGGGCTGCAGCAGGCCGGCCTCGATCAGCACCCCGAACGGGATGCGCGGCTCGGCGCGCTTGCTCGGCTTGGGCGAGACGTCCTCGGGCGCCAGCGGCTCGATCGTGGCGATGCGCTTGCGCGCGATCGCGGCGTAGTCGGGATCGCGCTCCAGCCCGATGAAGCGGCGGCCGAGCCGGCGCGCCACCGCGCCGGTCGTGCCGGTGCCGAAGAACGGGTCGAGGATGACGTCGCCCGGGTTCGACGCCGCCATCAGGCAACGGAACAGCAGCGCCTCGGGCTTCTGCGTCGGGTGCGCCTTCTTGCCGTCGTCGCCCTTCAGCCGCTCGTTGCCGGTGCACAGCGGCAGCAGCCAGTCGGAGCGCATCTGCACGCCCTCGTTCAGCTCCTTCATCGAGTCGTAGTTGAAGGTGTAGCGCTTGGCGCGCTGGTCGCGCGCCGCCCAGATCAGGGTCTCGTGGGCGTTGGTGAAGCGCTTGCCCTTGAAGTTCGGCATCGGGTTGGACTTGCGCCAGACGATGTCGTTCAGGATCCAGAAGCCGTGGTCCTGCAGCGCCGTGCCGATGCGGAAGATGTTGTGGTAGCTGCCGATCACCCACAGCGTGCCCTCGGGCTTCAGCACCCGCTTGGCGGCGGCCAGCCACGCCCGGGTGAAGGCATCGTAGCGCGCGAAGGTCTCGAACTTGTCCCAGTCGTCGTCGACGGCGTCGACCTTGCTGTTGTCGGGGCGGAGCAGGTCGCCGCCGAGCTGCAGGTTATAGGGCGGGTCGGCGAACACCATGTCGACCGAGGCGGCGGGCAGCCCCTGCATCAGCTCGATGCAGTCGCCGACGAGAACGCGATCCAGGTTTTCCACAGGCATCGGGGGAAGATGAGTCATCCACCGAGTCGCGGTCAAGAATTTACAATTGATTCAATTGTTTGCGCGATCGATCCACAAGATCGAGTCGGCGCGCGCCGTGGCGGGCACCAGACCTAGTCTTCGTCGATGGAGAGAAAAAAGGTCACCCCGGCGGAGGCGAGTGCTTGGGGTGGGAGCCCCCGCCGCCCGCACGTTGGGGCCGTGCGGGGCTGCACCCCTGTGTGGGCATGGGTAACAGCGTGGTGACGAGAACAACGGTACGCCGTCCGGCGCCGACGCCCTGTGGCCAACTGGTGGCCATGACGCCGGGTGTCCCGGCCGGCGGCCTCAGCCGGGCGGCCGTTGCGGAGCAAGCTCCTGCGCCAGCGCGCGCCGGACCGCCGCGCGCTCGGCGACGCGACGGCTGTGCGCGACGACGCGGGGGATGCGTGCCGGGTCGACGCCGTCGGCCTCCAGCCATTGCGCCAGCGTGAACAGGTAGGGGTCGCAGATCGTGTAGCGCTCGCCCATCACCCACGGGCCGCGCAGCATGTCGCGCTCGACCAGGTCGAAGGCGGCGCCGACCGAGCGCGGCACGTGGCGGCGCATCGCCTCGATCGACGCGGTGTCGCCGGCGTCGACCCAGCGGTGACCGCGCATGCGATGGGCATGGGCGACATGCAGGGTCGAGCACAGGAAGCTGTTGAAGGCCTGGACCTCGGCGAAGGCGAAGGGATCGTCGAGCGGCGCCAGCCCGGCCGCGGGGAACGACTGCGCGACGTAGACCAGCATGGCCGGCGTCTCGGTCAGCACGCCGCGGTCGGTGACCAGCGCCGGCACGCGGCCCTTGGGATTGATCGCCAGGAAATCCGGCGACTGCTGCTGGTTGCGGGCGAAGTCGATGCGCACCGTGTCGTAGGGCGCGCCCACTTCCTCGAGCACGATGTGGGTCGCGAGCGCACAGGTGTGCGGCGTCCAGTACAGCGTCGGCATCGTCCAGGCTGCCCCGGTCATGCCGGCAGCGCCGGTTCGAGCAGCATCCGCACCGGCGCGAAGCTGCGGCGGTGGTGCACGGTCGGGCCGAGGCTGCGCAGCGCCGCGAGGTGTTCCTCGGTGCCGTAGCCGCGGTTGGTCTCCCAGCCGTAGCCGGGATGGGCCTCGGCCAGCCGCGCCATGACGCGGTCGCGCGTCACCTTGGCGAAGATCGAGGCGGCGGCGATGGAGTAGCTGAGCGCGTCGCCGCCGACGAGGGTCTCTGCGCGGCAGCCGAGCTGCGGCGGCACGCGGTTGCCGTCGACCAGCACGAGGTCGGGCCGCGGCGCCAGCGCCTGCAGCGCGCGCCGCATCGCGAGGTAGGTGGCCTGCAGGATGTTGACGCGGTCGATCTCCTCGACGCTGGCCTCGCCGACCCCGAAGGCGACGATGCCCGACGCCACCATGGCGGCGTAGGCGGCCTCGCGGTCCTCGTGCTCGAGCTTCTTGGAATCGTCGATCAGCTTCAGCAGCCTGCGCCGGGCCGCGCCGCGATCGATCACCGCCACCGCCGCCACCACCGGCCCGGCCAGCGGGCCGCGGCCGGCCTCGTCCAGCCCGGCGATGCGCAGCGCGCCCTGGCCGTCGTGCAGCTGCTCGAAGCGCTGTTGGTATCGCTGCTCGTGGCGAAAGCTCGGCATATCCCCCGCGAACTCCCCTAGGATGCGGTCCGTGTTCCCGACCGGGCCATCATCGCGCAGGCGCCTGTGGGCATGAAACAGCCCCTTGTCGTTTTGCGTGTCGTCCTGCGTCTGGCGGCGGCGCTGGGCCTGCTGCTGCCGGGCGTCGCCGCGGCCGAGCAGGACAGCGCGCAGAACCGCGCCAACGACCCGCTGACGCGCAAGATCGCCGCGCAGGCGCACGATTACGTACAGCCGATCCTGTCGCAGCGTCCCGAGGCCGGCGCCCACCAGCTCAACCTGCGCACCGTGCTGCCGCACGACGCGTTGGGCCTCGACCAGATCGCGCGGCTGTCGCTGCCCACCATCTCCAACAGCTGGGGACCGCATGGCGCGTGGAACGGCATCGGCGACCTCACGGTCTACGACATGGGGATCGCCCACCTCGGCCGGACCAAGCTGGGCGTCGGGCCGCTGGTCGTGGCGCCGACCGCCAGCGCGCCGGCGCTGGGATCGGGCAAGTGGCAGGGCGGCGCGCAGACGGTGATCAGCGCCCACCACGCCTGGGGGCTGACGGCGCTGCTGTCGTCGTACCAGCAGGCGTTCGACGGCGACCTGCAGACGCTGACGCTGCAGCCGCTGCTGTTCGTCAACCTCAATGACGGCTTCTACCTGCGCTCCAGCGGCATCGCGACCTTCACCCTCGGGCGCACCTCGGTGGTGCCGGTCGGGCTAGGCCTCGGCCGCGTCATCGAGCGGCCGAGCGGGCACGTCATCAACCTGTTCGTCGAGCCGCAATACTCGGTGCTGCAGACCGGTCCCGGCGTGCCGTCGTTCCAGGTCTTCACCGGCCTGGTGCTGCAGTTCCCGGTGCGGTGACGGCCGTGTCCCCGTCGACGGGTTCCGCCGCCGTCGCCGCGATCGTCGCCCGCGACCCGGTGGCGCTGGCGCAGCTCGGCGCCGCCCGCGCGCTCGCCCTGCCCGACTGGTGCATCGCCGCCGGCTTCGTGCGCAACCGCGTCTGGGACCACCTGCACGGCATCGTGCCGCCGCGCCCGCCGGCCGACATCGACCTGATCTACTTCGACCCCGCCGACCTCTCGAAGGACAGCGAGGCCGCGCACGAGCGCCGGCTCGACGCGCTGCTGCCCGGCCTGCCGTGGCAGGTCCGCAACCAGGCGCGCATGCACGCCTGGAAGAACCTGCCGCCGCACGCCGGCACCGCGGACGCGATGCGTTCCTGGCTGGAGACGGTGACGGCGGTCGGCGTGCGGCTCGAGGCCGACGACAGCCTCACCGTCGTGGCGGCGCCGCTGGCGGTCGAGGACCTGCTGTCCCTGCGCTGCCGGCCGACCGCCTACGGCCGCGCCCGCCGCCACGAGTACGAGGCACGCATCGCCGCCAAGCGCTGGCGCGACCTGTGGCCGAAGGTGCGGTTCGAGGATTAGAGCAGCCGCATCTGGCGGCCGTCGCGCTTCGCGTCGGTCAGCGCGGTGCGCACCGCCTCGGGCACCGCGAAGCGCGTGGTGTCGAGGCGATAGCGCTGCTGGTTGAGGCCGAGCCGCCGGGTGGCGGCGGCGAAGCGGGCGCTCAGCAGCTGGGCGATCGGGCCCTCGCCGCGCATGCGCTGGCCGAACTGGGCGCTGTTCAGCGCGCCGCCGCGCAGCTGGCGGATCAGCGACAGCACGCGCTCGGCACGGTCGGGCCGGTGCTGGCGCAGCCACTCCTGGAACAGCTCCTTTATCTCCAGCGGCAGGCGCAGGACGATGAAGCCGGCGCGGGTCGCGCCGGCATCGCGCGCCGCCTCGAGGATCGCCTCCATCTCGTGGTCGTTGAGGCCGGGGATCATCGGCGCCGTCATCACGCCGACCGGCACGCCGGCGTCGGCCAGCGCGCGGACGGCGTCGAGCCGGCGCTGCGGCGTCGAGGCCCGGGGCTCCATGTCGCGCGCCAGCGCGCGGTCGAGCGTGGTGATCGACAGGAACACCTCGGCGAGGTTGCGCTTCGCCATGTCGCCCAGGATGTCGGCATCGCGCGCCACCAGCGCGTTCTTGGTGACGATGCCGACCGGGTTGTTGAAGTCGCTGAGCACGCGCAGCACCTGGCGCGTGATCTTCAGCTCGCGCTCGACCGGCTGGTAGGGATCGGTGTTGGTGCCCATCGCGACCACGTCGGGCCGGTACCTGGGCGACACCAGCTCCTCGGTCAGCAGCTTGGCCGCGTCGGGCTTGAACAGCAGCCTGGTCTCGAAGTCGAGGCCGGGCGACAGGCCGAGGTAGGCGTGGGTCGGGCGCGCGAAGCAGTAGATGCAGCCGTGCTCGCAGCCCCGGTACGGGTTGATCGAGCGGTCGAACGGCACGTCGGGTGAGCTGTTGCGCGCCAGGACGGTGCGGGTGGCGTCGCGGGTCAGCGTCGTGCGCAGCGGCGGCAGTTCGTCCTCGCCGGTGGCGTCGGTCGGCGTGCCGTCCCAGCCGTCGGTGGTGCGGATGCGGCGGGCGCTGTCGAACCGGCTCGACTCGTTGGACAGCGCCCCGCGCCCGCGCTGCAGCGGCTCGGCGATCGGATCGTCAGGATAGTCGGGCGGCGCGGTCGGCCTCATGGCGACCGACTCTGGGAACAAACCGGGAACGAGTCAAGGCCGGTCCCTGTGACCATCCTTCTCCGTCATCCCGACCGAAGCCGTGCCGTCAAATCGCTGACACAAGGTCTCTCCACTCGGGGCTGCGCCCCTCGGTCGAGATGACGGGAGAAGGATCCCTCGCTGCGCTCGGGATATCAGGTGCCGCTAGTCGGCCCAATCGGCGCGGATCGCCTCGATCGTGTCCACCGAGAAGCAGCGGTCGATGCAGCGGTCGATGTGCGCCCGCATCGCCGGGTCGAGGCCGGCGTCGCTCCACTGGCCGGGATCGGCGGGATCGCGCGGCCCGCGTGTCTGCACCCGCCAGCGCGCCATGAACAGGGTGGTGCGCAGCCAGGTCAGGCGCCGCATCGGCAGCAGCCACGGCCCCAGCGCCGCGGCGCGCGCCGGCCCGACCGCCTGCAGGTAGGCATCGACGAAGCCCGCGACCTCGGCCGGCGACAGCACCGTGCCGACATCGGGGTGCCACAGGGTCGAGGTCGGCAGGGTCGCGTGCGCGAGGTCGATCGCGGGCGAGCCGACATGCACCTTCTCGAGGTCGAGGAACCAGGCGATGCCGGCGCGATCGACCAGGAAGTTGCCGGGATGGGTGTCGGCCAGCGCGATGCCGGTGGGCTGGTCCGTCGGCGCGGTGGCGGCGAAGGCCTGCATCGCCGCGAGCTCGGCGCGGATCGCGGCCCGGGCGTCGGCGTCGGCGACGGCACGGTCGAGGAAGCGGTCGGCGTTCAGCGCGATCGCGGCCAGCGTCTCGCGCAGGGGATCGGCCATGCGCGGGATCGGCGATCCCGGTGGCGGCAGCGGCAGCGCGTGCAGGCGGGCCAGCGTGTCGGCCATCGCCGCGAGATCGCCCGGCAGGCGCGGCGCGCGGCCCTCGACGCGGTCGACGACCAGCGCGCCGCCCGGCAGGCCGGGGCGCGGCGGCAGCAGGTCGTGCAGGCGGGGCGTGCGGCCGGCGGGGGCGAGGTGGCGGAACGCCTCGGCCTGGACCGCCAGCCGCGCCGCCGCGCCCGGGTCGCCGTCGTGGGCATAGGCGATGCGCGCCAGGAGGCCGCCCGGCAGCGCGACGTGGCCGTGCGCGGTGCCGGTGTTGGGCAGCGGCGACAGGTCGGCGGCGGCGAGCGCGGCGAAGCCCGGACGCTCGCGCAGCGCGGCGAGGAGAGCGTCGATCATCTAGGAAACAAGAGCGCGCGGGACGCGCGCGGTCCCGTTCACCCGCTCCTCGGCATCTTGCCTTCGTTGAGACGCGGCATCAGCTCGGCGAAGTTGCAGGGCCGGAAGCGGATGTCGAGCTGGTGGCGCAGGATGTCGTCCCAGCCGTCGCGGCAGGCGCCGGTCGAGCCGGGCAGCGCGAAGATGTAGGTGCCGTTGGCGACGCCCGCGGTGGCGCGCGACTGCATGGTCGAGGTGCCGATCTTCTGGAAGCTGATCCAGCGGAAGACCTCGCCGAAGCCGTCAATGCGCTTCTCGAACAGCGCCTCCAGCGCCTCCGGCGTGACGTCGCGGCCGGTCACGCCGGTGCCGCCGGTGGTGATCACGACCTCGACGGTCGGATCGGCGATCCACTTGCCGACCTGGGCGCGGATCCTGTCGACGTCGTCGGTGACGATGGCGCGGTCGGCCAGCACGTGGCCGTCGCCCCTGAGGCGCTCGACCAGCGTGTCGCCCGACTTGTCCGTATCGAGGGTGCGGGTATCGGAGACCGTCAGCACGGCGATGTTCACCGGCTTGAAGGGCTTGCTCTCGTCGATCCTGTTCATGGCCGCATCCTAGCCCCGGCGGCTTGCCCCGGCGAGGCCGCGGCCCTAAGTGAGACGTCATGACCGACTGGAAAAACGACGGCGTGCGGGTCATTCCCGCCGGCTCGCTCGACACCAACACCGCGCAGACCCCGGGCATGAACCGGGCCGCCGCCATCAACTTCGCCCGCGTCGGCGCGCAGAAGCTGTGGGCCGGCACGGTGACGATCCACGCCCACGCCAAGACCGGCGCCCACCACCACGGCCACCTCGAGAGCGTGATCTACGTGGTCAAGGGCCGCGCCCGCATGCGCTGGGGCGACCAGCTGCAGTTCACCGCCGAGGCCGGCCCGGGCGACTTCATCTACGTGCCGCCCTACGTGCCGCACCAGGAGATCAACGCCTCGGACACCGAGCCGCTGGAATGCGTGCTGGTGCGCTCCGACAACGAGGCGATCGCGATCAACATCGACATCGAGCCGGCCGAGAAGCCGGAGACGGTGTACTGGGTCGACCCGACCCACCCGCACCCGCACGAGCATTGATCCCGGGCAAAGCGAGGGACCTTCTCGCTTCGCCTACGCCTCCGCGGCGCGCACCTCGGCGGAGCGGTCCCAGATGTTGGGCTGCTCCCGGTTGGTGTAGCCCGAGATGAACAGCTTCTTCTCGCCGGTCCTGACGTCGAAGGTGTGACGGCGCACCGCGCCGATGTTGCCGCCGTAGACGTGGATGCTGATCGAGCCCTGGTCCTGCAGGGCGTTGGTGACCTGGTGGATGTCGCCGAGGCTCGGCCGCAGCGTCTCGACCATGCCGGGCTTGAGCTCGGTCAGCGTGCCGGCCTTCATCGCCCCGGTCTCGGGGTCGCAGGTGAAGGCGAGCGAGGTCTCGGACCCGCGCAGCATGCCGACCAGACCCCACATCTCGTGATCGTGAACCGGCGTCGCCGCCCCCGGTCCCCACACGAAGCTGACGACGCAGAAGCGCTCGAACGGGTCGCACCACAGCAGGTTCTGGTGGTAGCCGTGCTGCGGCACGCGGGCCATCGCCTCGGGCAGCCAGTCGTCCTGCGCCACCAGTTCGCCCAGCAGCCTGGCGCCGACCTCGACCGTCGTCGCCTCGTCCTTGTCCTGCCACGCGCCGCCGGTCAGCGACGTCATGTCGGCGATGAAGCGGCGGAGCCGGTCGATGCGCATGGCGATGATTCCCTATCTGCCGTCCTGCGGCGTGTAGCGTGGCCACTCGTGCGCCGCGATCTGGTCGAGCGACGGCGTCTGCTGGCCGAGACGGATCTGGTACAGCCAGTAGTTCGCCAGCACACGCTGCACGTAGTCGCGCGTCTCGTTGAACGGAATGGACGCGATGTAGAGCAGCGGGTCCTGCCCGGCGTTCAGGGCGTTGTCCCAGCGCAGCACGTTGCCCGGCCCGCCATTGTAGGCGGCCGCGGTGCGCACCAGGTTGCCGTCGACCTCGCCCAGCAGCGTCACGATGTAGGCCTGGCCCAGCGCGATGTTGTTGCCGGGATCGAACGGGTTGGCCCCCGCCGTCTCCGGCGCGTAGCGCGTCGACACCAGCCGCGCCGTGCCCGGCATCAGCTGCATCAGCCCCATCGCGCCGGCGGTCGAGCGGGCGCGCGGGTTGAACGCCGATTCCTGGCGCATGATCGCCCAGATCAGGGCGCGGTCGACGTTGTAGCCGTTGGACGGCTGCCACGGCGGCACCGGGTACATGCCGCCATCGTAGCCCTTGATGTTGTGCCGCTGGTCCCAGTTGGCGTTGCCGACGCGCATCGACAGGTCGGGCAGGTTGGCCTTCTGCGCCAGCGCCATCACCGTCTCGATGTACTGCGGGTCGGCGTCGATCGAGGCGGCGAACAGCTCGCGCTCGGCCGCGGTCGCCGCGCCGAGCTGCAGCAGCGCCAGCGCGCGGCGGCCGGCGCGGTCGTTCTTCAGGATGTCGGTGCGGCGGCGATCGAGCGCCGGCACGTTCCAGTCGGGCTGGATCTTCATGCCCAGCGTCTTCTGCGCGATCAGCCCGTGGAAGGTGGTGCGGTGCAGGGCGGCACGCTTGAGGAAGGGCGCGAACTTCTGCGGGTTGCCGGCGAGCAGGTTGGCGCGCGCCGCCCAGAACGAGCCAGCGGCGAGCTGCCACGACGAGGCGCGGTCGGGCGCGGCGTCGGCCACCGCCTCGAAGCGACGCGCCGCCTCGGCGTAGTTGCCCGACTTGAAGGCCGCCAGGCCGGCCGTCCAGTTGGCGTCGGGCGGCGTGCTGGTCTCCAGCGCCGCGTCGAAGCTGCGCTGGGTGTCGGCCTCGAGCGCGCGGGTGCGCATGCGGCCGCGCCACAGCTCGACCTCCTGCGGGCCCAGCACGTCGGCGGTCGACTTCCTATCGAGCAGCGCGAACGCCGCCGCGAAGCCGCCGTCGTTGGCCATGCCCTGCAGCCGGGCGCGCAGCTCGGCCGCCTGGCCGGCGTCGGCGCCGCGCGTGGTGCGCGCCGCGGCGAACGACGGCGAGGCCGGCGCGAAGCCGACGAAGGTCGCCGGCGTGATGTCGCCCGAGCCGGGCGTGCGCCGCGACAGCGCCAGCCGGTAGACGGTCGGCGCGTCGGGGTGGTCGTTGTAGTCCTGCAGCCATGCCGCCAGCTCGGGGAACTTGGCGCCGTAGGACGGGTTCAGCAGGCGCTGGGCGCCGACGTAGCCCATCAGGGTCTTGTCCCTGAGCTGGGCGATGTCGGCGTCGGCCTGGGCGAACTGGCCCGAGCCCTGGGCCTGGAAGATGCGGCGGTAGCGGTCGCGGTCGTCGGCGTCGAGCACGGTCGGCAGGTCGGCGACGACGGCGACCTCGTCGAGCTCGATGACGCCGGCCGGCGGCACGAACACCGGCCGGCGCGGGATGATGGTGGGATGCGCGCCGGCCGGCCGCGCGGCGCTGACCGCCGGGCGGGCCGGCTTCGGCGGCGCCTTGGGCTTGGTCTGCGTCTGCGCCTGCGCCGACACGGCCAGCAGGACCGCCGCCCCCAGGAGGGCGGCCGGGACGACATGTCTGATCATCGGCCTACCGTAGGCGGGGCGATGCGGCGGGTTCAAGGGGCGATGCGCGGAACGAAAGGTCCCTCGCGATGCTCGGGACGACGCACTTTTGTGTATGCTCCGCCCCCACGGAGGAAACCATGACGCAGATCCAGGCGCCGCTGCTCGATGTCACGCAGGTCAAGGCGATGCTGAGGGACGGCTCGGTGTTCGCCTTCCTCGACGTCCGCGAGGAAGGCGAGTTCTCGACCCAGGGCCACCCGCTGTTCGCGACGCCGCTGCCGCTGTCGCGGCTCGAGCCGCGGGCGCTGGCGCTGCTGCCCGACCCGCGGACGCGCATCGTGCTGATGGACAGCGGCGACGACGCCGTCGACCCGCGCGGCAGCGGCCGCGCCGACCGCGCCGCGGCGAAGCTGGCGCAGCTGGGCTACCGCGACGTCGCGGTCATGAAGGGCGGGCTGAAGGCGTGGCGCGATGCCGGCCACGAGGTCTTCACCGGCGTCAACGTGCCGTCCAAGGCGTTCGGCGAGGTCGTCGAGCACGCCAACGACACGCCGCGCATCGACGCCGCCGACCTGCAGAAGCTGGTCGATGCCGGCACCGACCTCGTGATCCTCGACTCGCGGCCGCTGCCGGAGTTCACCAACATGTCGATCCCCGGCGGCATCGACTGCCCCGGCGCCGAGCTGGTCTACCGCGTCAAGGACCTCGCGCCGCGGCCCGAGACGCTGGTCGTGGTCAACTGCGCCGGGCGCACGCGCTCGATCATCGGCGCGCAGTCGCTGATCAACGCCGGCCTGCCCAACAAGGTGATCGCGCTGAAGAACGGCACCATGGGCTGGCACCTCGCCGGCCTGGAGGTGGCGCGCGGCGAGACCCGGAGCTTCGGCCCGCAGGGCCCGGAGGCCGCCCGCTTCGCCCGGGCCGCCGCCGCCGACCTCGCCAAGCGGCTGGCCATCCGCAAGATCGACAAGGCCGGGCTGGCCAGGCTCGAGAGCAACGGCAAGCCGCTCTACCGGCTCGACGTCCGCGACCCGGCCGAGTACGCGACCGGCCACCTGCCCGGCTTCCGCCACGCCGCCGGCGGCCAGTTGGTGCAGGCGACCGACCAGTACGTCGGCACCCGCAACGCCACCATCGTGCTGCACGACAACGACGGCGTCCGCGCCACCATGACCGCCCACTGGCTGGTCCAGATGGGCTGGGACGACGTCCACGTGCTCGACCACCGGCCGGCGGCCGGCGAACTGACCACGGCGGCCGAGCCGCGGTTCCCGGCCGGCTTCGCCCTGCCGACGCCGCCGGTCGTGACGGCGGCCGAGCTGCAAAAATCGCTGGGCGAAACATTGGTCGTCGACCTCGACACCAGCCTGCGCTACCGCGACGGCCACGTGCCGGGCGCGTGGTTCGCGGTCCGGGCCAACCTCGGGCGCACACTGCCCGGCCTGCTGGTCCAGACCGGCGCCCGCCGGGTCGTGCTGGTGTCGCCGGACGGGGAAATCGCGACCCTGGCCGCCCCGGAGGCGGCGGCGGCGGCCGGAACCGTGCCGGTCGCGGTCCTGAAGGGCGGCATGAAGGCCTGGAAGGATGCCGGCCTGGGGCTCGAGACCGGCCATGTCCACATGGCCGACCCGCCGACCGACGTCTGGTACCGGCCCTACGACTTCAAGGACAACGTCGAGGCCGCCATGCGCCAGTACCTCGAGTGGGAAGTCGACCTCGTGCCGCAGGTCGAGCGCGACGGCGACGCCCGGTTCGCGGTGCTGAAGCGCTGATTCCGCCGGCCGGCGGGCAACATCGCCCACCGGCCGGCCAAGTCCCGGAACTTCTTGGATTTTCGGGCCTTGTCACATCGCCGCGTCTGCTTGACACCCGGTGGACCGGCCAATAGTTTCCGGCGCGTTTTTCATTCTGACCGCAGGCGCGAAATGCCGGCGGGAGGGTGGGAAGCCCGGAGCGGAGCATCCGGCCATGGCTGAAGACGACCGCAAGTCGACCCCGGACGACCTCGACCGGCGCCTCAACAGCGTCCGCGAGGAATACGCGAAGGGAACGGGGCGGAAGTCGAAGCCGGCGGAGATGTCCGGCGGCGGCGAGAAGCTGGGCGTCGGGATGCGGATCGCGGTCGAACTGGTCGCGGGCGTCGTTGCGGGGGCCTTCATCGGTCTGATGGCCGATCAATGGCTGGGCACCAAGCCCTGGCTGCTGATCGTCGGGTTCGTGCTGGGGTGTTGTGCGGCGTTCTTGAACGTCTACCGGGTTGCGCAGGCCGAAGAGCGGCGCAGCCAGGCGGCCTCCCGGGAAGACAAGAGCTGATTTGGGGATAGTGACACGTGGCCAGTCCGCTTGAGCAGTTCGCGATCCAGAACGTTAGCGCCCCGCTGTTCAGCATCGGCGGCCATCCCATCGCCGTCACCAACTCCGCCATCTTCATGATGGCCTCGGTCGTCGTCTCGGCCGGCCTGCTCTACGCCGGCGCCTCCAAGGGCTCGATGATCCCGGGCCGCATCCAGGCGATGTCGGAGCTGTTCTACGATTTCATCGCCAACATGATCCGGGACAACGTCGGCGGTGCCGGCAAGAAGTTCTTCCCGTTCATCTTCACGCTGTTCGTGTTCACGCTGTTCGGCAACATCCTCGGCATGCTGCCCTACGGCTTCACCTTCACCAGCCACATCGCCGTCACCTTCTTCATGGCCATGGTGGTGTTCCTCGGCGTGACGCTGATCGGCCTGTTCAAGCACGGCCTGCACTTCTTCTCGCTGTTCTTCCCGCACGGCGCGCCGCTGTTCACCGCGCCGATCCTGATCCCCATCGAGCTGGTGTCGTACCTGAGCCGCCCGATCAGCCTGTCGGTCCGACTGTTCGCCAACATGACGGTCGGCCACGTGCTGCTGAAGGTGCTGGCGGGCTTCGTCGTGGCGCTGGGCATCTTCGGCGTCGTGCCGCTGGTCGTGCTGGTCGCGATCACCGCGCTGGAGCTGCTGGTCGCCGTGCTGCAGGCCTACATCTTCACCATCCTCTGCTGCATTTACCTGAACGACGCGCTGCATCTGCACTGATCGCCGCGCCCGTACCCATCACTCAACGACGTCAACATCGAGACAGGAGACAGACTATGGACGCCTCAGCCGCCAAGTTCATCGGTGCAGGCCTCGCCGCGATCGGCATGATCGGCGCCGGCATCGGCGTGGGCAACGTGTGGGCCAGCTACATCTCGGCGCTGTCGCGCAACCCGGCCTCGAAGAACGAGATCGGCGCGAACATCTGGATCGGCTTCGCCGTCACCGAGGCCATCGCGCTGTTCGCGCTGATCGTCGCGCTGATCGCTCTGTTCGCCTGAGTTCGACCGTGCCCGTTCAGGCACTTCGGACCTGGGCGTCGGCCACGGCCATGACCGCTTTCCTCGCCGCCCCGGCCCTCGCGGCCGGCGGCGGCGAGCAGAAGAGCGGCATGCCGCAGTTCGACGTCTCGAACTTCCCCAGCCAGATCTTCTGGCTGGTGGTGAGTTTCGCGGTCCTCTACTTCCTCATGTCGACGCTGGTCCTGCCGCGCATCGGCAAGATCGTCGAGAGCCGCGAAGGCAAGATCCAGGGCGACCTGGACGCCGCGCAGAAGGCCAACGACGCCGCCCGCATCGCCGCCGCCGAACAGGAAAAGGCCCTGTCGGAAGCGCGCACGCAGGCGTCCGGCGTGGTCCGCGAGGCGACCGAGAAGGCCGCCCAGCACACCACGGCGAAGCTGCACGAGCTTGGCGACAAGCTCGCGGCCACCATCTCGGAGGCCGAGCTGCGCATCGCCGAGCAGCGGACCCAGGCGATCGCCGGCCTGTCCGGCATGTCGACCGAGATCGCCAGCGCGGTGCTCTCCAAGCTGGTCGGCTCCGCCGACGCGGCCCAGGTGGCCCGCGCCGTCGAGGCCGCGACCAAGGCAGGCAAGGCATGATCAGCACCGCATGGGCGGCCGACGCGCACGGCGGCGGCGGGATGTTCTCGGACCCGGCCTTCTGGGTCGGCGTCGCGTTCGTCCTGTTCCTGGCGCTGGCCGGCAAGACCATCGTCAAGGGCTTGGCCAAGGTGCTCGACGACCGCACCGCGCTGATCGCCCGCACGCTGGGCGAGGCCGAGGCGCTGCGCAACGAGGCCCACAAGGCCCGCGACGAGGCCCAGAAGAGCCTCGCCGACTCCTCGCGCCTGGCGCAGGAGATCGTGGCGCAGGCGCGCAACGAGGCCGAGCGCATCGCCAAGCACGCCGCCGAGGAGCGCGAGGCGATGATCGCGCGGCGCGAGCAGCAGGCCAAGGACCGCATCGCCCAGGCCGAGGCCCAGGCGGCGCGCGAGGTCCGCAACATGGCCGTCGACGTGGCGCTGGCCGCGACCCGCAACCTGCTCAAGGAGCAGGTCGGCTCGGGCCGCACCCAGTCGCTGATCGACGACGCCATCGCCGACCTGCCGAAGCGCCTGCACTAGGCGTTCGAGACATCCGACGGAACAGCCCCTGCCGAAAGGCGGGGGCTTTTTCTTTGCCCTCTCGTCCTCTCGACCGGGGGCCGAAGGCCCGGGCGGAGAGACCTGGCTTCTGCCGGCAGGCGCCAGGGCGTCGAGACGAAATCCCTCCGCTCCACTGCGCTTCGCGCCGCTGCGGTCGGGATGACGGCCACGGCACGACTTGTCATCCCGGGCGAAGCGAGGGACCTTTCCGCCATGACGCTTCCCGATCCCGAACGGACGCTGCTCGAGGCCGTCGTCGGCGCCATGATCCCGGCCGACCCCGCGCTCGGCGTGCCCGGCGCCGACGACCCGGCGATCCTCGACGACCTCGTGGCCTCGCTGGGCCGCGACCTCGCCGCCGTGCGGCAGGGACTGGCCGCGCTCGCCGCGCGCGGCTTCGCCGGCCTCGACCGCGACCGCCGCGAGGCCCTGCTCAACGAGCTGGCGAAAGCCGGCCATCCCGGCATGGCCGCGATCGGCCGCGTCACGGTCGGCGCCTACTACCGCGACCCGCGCGTGCTGCGCTCGCTCGGCATGGAGGCGGGCGCGCCCTTCCCCAGGGGCCACGCGCTCGAGCCCGGCGACTGGTCGCTGCTCGACGTGGTGAAGACGCGGGCTCCCTTCTGGCGGGACGACAGGGCATGACCGTCACCCACGACAAGGTCGACGTGCTGATCGTCGGCTCGGGCGCCTCGGGCGCCGCCGTCGCCTGGAGCCTCGCCGAGACCAGGATGCGCATCCTCTGCCTCGAGCAGGGCGACTGGGTGCGCTCGACAGAGTTCCCGACCAACGGCCGCGACTGGGAAGCGCGCCGCTGGGGCGACTTCGACATCAGCCCCAACCGGCGCGGCCGCGACACCGACTACCCGGTGAACGACGACGATTCGATCATGAAGGTCGCCAACTTCAACGGCGTCGGCGGCGGCACGCTGATCTACACCGCCCACTGGCCGCGCATGCACCCGTCCGACTTCCGCGTCCGCACGCTCGACGGCGTCGCCGACGACTGGCCGGTCGACTACTGGACGCTGGAGCGCTTCTTCGACGAGAACGACCGCATGATGGGCGTCTCGGGCCTGGCCGGCGATCCCGGCGTGCCGAAGCGCGCGCCGCCGATGCCGCCGATCCCGATGGGCAGGACCGGCACGCGCTACGCGCAGGCGATGAACCGGCTGGGCTGGCACTGGTGGCCGTCCGACACCACCGTGGCGACCGCCGAGTACGAGGGCCGCGCCCGCTGCATCAACCTCGGCCACTGCACGCCGGGCTGCGCCCAGGGTGCCAAGGGCAGCGTCGACCTGACCTACTGGCCGCTGGCGCTGCGCGCCGGCGTCGAGCTGCGCACCCGCGCCCGCGTGCGCGCCATCGAGCACGACGCGCAGGGCATGGCGAGCGGCGTCCACTACTACGACGCCGAGGGGCGGGAGCACTTCCAGCCGGCCGAGATGGTGATCCTGGCCGCCAACGGCGTCGGCACGCCGCGGCTGCTGCTGAACTCGGCCTCGGGACGCTTCCCGAACGGGCTCGCCAATTCCTCCGGCCTGGTCGGCCGCAACCTGATGCTGCACCCGTGGCCGATGGTGTCGGGCTACGTCGACGAGCCGCTCGACGGCGGCCGCGGCCCGATCACCTGCCTGTGGAGCAAGCAGTTCTACGAGACCGACCCGGCGCGCGACTTCGTGCGCGGCTACACGCTACAGTTCGGCCGCGGCACCGGCCCGGCGACCCAGGCGCTGCTCGGCGCCACCGCCGGCCAGCTGCCGTGGGGCCGCGACCACCACCGCGTCTACCGCGAGATGATCGACCGCCGGCTCAGCATCGGCGTGGCCTGCGAGGACCTGCCGGAGGAGCACAACCGCGTCGTCCTCGACCCGGTGCTCAAGGACGGCAACGGCATCCCCGCACCGCGCATCCACTACGCGATCAGCGACAACACGCGGCGCATGATGGAGCACGGCATCGCCCGCGCCGAGGAGATCCTGGCCGAGGCCGGGGCGAGGAACGTCTACTGCTCGCGCACGCTGCTGAACTACCCCGGCCACCTGCTCGGCACCGCGCGCATGGGCAACGATCCCGAGCGCTCGGTGGTCAATGCCTGGGGCCGCAGCCACGACGTCCGCAACCTGTTCGTCGTCGACGGCAGCATCTGGGTGACCTCGGGCGGCGTGAACCCGACCTCGACCATCCAGGCGCTGGCGCTCTACATCGCCGACCAGATCAAGCAGCGGCTGGCCAACCTGTTCGACTGATCCCGTTCAGTCGTGGCGGTAGGGCGTCGGGATGCGCGCGAGGTCCTGCAGCAGGTCGGGCGGCATGTCGGACGGCTTGGCCGAGTTGGCGCTGGCGCTGATCGAATCGACCAGGCCGCCGAAGCGCGCCTCGATCGCCTTGGCGATCTGGTCGTGGCGGCCGACCGCGGCGAACAGGTGGACGACGTCGTCCGGCACCTGCGCCGCCAGCTGGTCCCACTTGCCCTCGCGGGTCAGCGCGTTGAGCTTGCGGCCGAGATCGCCGAGGCCGTGCGCCTCGAACACCGGCCAGTAGGCCGGGGTCGAGCCGTAGAAGGCGACGCGGTAGCGCACCCAGTCGAACAGCTTGGCCACCGCCGCGTCGTCCTTGCCGGTGACGACGAAGCCGCCGCCCGAGATCTCGAACTGGTGGCGGGCGCGACCCGACCTGGCGAGCCCGGCCTCGAGGATCGGCATGATCGTCTCGGCGAGGTACTTGCGGGTGCAGAAGACGTGGAGCTTCACGTCGTCGGATTCCTCGGCCGCGACCTTCAGCATCGCCGGGCCGACCGCGGCGAGGCCGAGCCGCGGCGTCGGGCCGTCGTAGGCCTCGGGCACGAAGTTCGGGGTCATCAGGGTGAAGCGGTAGTGCTTGCCCTCGTAGGCGAGCTTGCCGTCGCCCTTCCACGCCGCCCAGATCGCGCGCACCGCCTGGATGTACTCGCGCATGCGCGGCGCCGGCGGCGTCCACGGCACCGAGAAGCGGCGCTCGTTGTGCGCCCGCACCTGGCTGCCCAGCCCGATGGTGACGCGCTTCGGCCCGTAGCTGGCGGCGAGGTCCCAGCCGACGTTGGCCACCGTCATCGGCGAGCGCGCGAACGAGATCGCGACGCCGGTGTGCAGCTCGATGCGCTTCGTGGCGGCGCCTGCCACCGCCAGCGCCAGGAACGGGTCGTGCCGGTTCTCCTGCGTGCTGACCCCGGTGTAGCCGGTCGCCTCGATGGCCTGCGCCGCCGGCCCCACCTTCTGCAGGTTCTCCTGCGGCAACGTCGTGAACACGCGCATGGTCGTTTCCTTCTCACCGGGTCTTGATTTGTATACACGCCTACACGATACTGTGTAGACGTAAAGAAGGCAGCCCGATGCCCCTCAACATCCGCAACGAGCAGGTTAATCAACTGGCCGAACGATTGGCCAGCCGCCTGAGGTTGTCCAAGACCGATGCCGTGAAGGTCGCCCTCGAGAACGAGCTGGATCGCCAGGACCGGCAACTGCCGCTCCGTGTTCGCCTGCAGCCCTTGCAGGCACGCATCCGACGACGTCCCGAGACCGGGTTGGCGGCCGACAAGGCCTTCTTCGACGACCTGGGCGACGGTTCCTGATGTTCGTCGACGCCTCGACGATCATCGCGATTCTCGCTGGCGAACCCGACGCGGCGGTCCTCGCCGATGCGCTGGACAGCGCCGACAAGAGGATCACGTCCCCGATCGCGATCTTCGAGGCCGTCATCGGGCTCTGTCGCGTCCGCCATGCGACGATCGAGGAAGCGGAAGCCGACGTGGCGGAGATCCTTCGGTTGGCCGATATCAGCTGCCGGCCGCTCACGGCGCAGGATGCGCATGAAGCCCTGGTCGCGTTCTCGCGATACGGCAAGGGGCGAGGCCATCCCGCGCAACTGAACCTTGGCGATTGCTTCGCCTACGCCGCTGCGCGAACCCAGGTCGTGCCAATGCTCTTCAAGGGCAACGACTTCACGAAGACCGATATCGAGCCGGCCGCCTGACTCCGAGACGGCCGGCCCAGGGCCCGCCTCCTACTCCGCCGCCTGCTTCAGCGGGTCGCCGCCGGGCGGGTGGTTGGACGGGCGCCAGCGCAGCACCGGCTTGCGCGCCGCCAGGGTCTCGTCGAGACGGCGGCGCGGGGCGAAGCGCGGCGCCGCCTTGAAGTCCTCGGCGGCGGTGCCGCTCTTCGCCCGCTCGGCCAGCGAACGCAGCGCGCCGATGAACAGGTCGAGGTCTTCCTTGGCCTGGCTCTCGGTCGGCTCGATCAGCATCGCGCCGTGCACCACCAGCGGGAAGTACATTGTCATCGGGTGGTAGCCCTCGTCGATCATCGCCTTGGCGAAGTCGAGCGTGCTGACCCCGGTGTCCTTGAGGAAGCCGTCGTCGAACAGCGCCTCGTGCATGCACGGGCCCTCGAAGGCCGGCGTCATGACGTCCTTCAGCGCCGCCATCACGTAGTTGGCCGACAGCACCGCGTCCTCCGACGCCTGCTTCAGGCCGTCGGCGCCGTGGCTCATGATGTAGGCCAGCGCGCGGCTGAACATGCCCATCTGGCCGTGGAAAGCCTTGAGCCGGCCGAGCGGCGCGCCGTCGACGGCGTCGCCGTCCTCGGCCAGCCGCCAGCCGCCCGCGTCCTTCACGATCCACGGGTACGGCGCGTACGGCGCCAGCGCCGCCGACAGCACCACCGGCCCCGCCCCCGGCCCGCCGCCGCCGTGCGGCGTCGAGAACGTCTTGTGCAGGTTGATGTGCATGCAGTCGACGCCGAGGTCGCCCGGGCGCACCCGGCCGGCGATGGCGTTGAAGTTGGCGCCGTCGCAGTAGAAGTAGGCGCCGGCGGCGTGCACCGCGCTCGAGATCTCGACGATCTCGCTCTCGAACAGGCCGCAGGTGTTGGGGTTGGTCAGCATGATCGCCGCCACCTCCGGACCGAGCGCGGCCTTGAGGGCGGCGAGGTCGACGCGGCCGCGATCATTGGCCGGGATCGGCTTGACGGTGAAGCCGAGCGCCGCCGCGGTCGCCGGGTTGGTGCCGTGCGCCGATTCCGGCGCCAGCACGATGCGGCGCTGCGCCCGCTCGCCGCGCGCGTCGAGCGCGGCGGCGATCGCCATCATGCCGCACATCTCGCCGTGCGCGCCGGCCGCCGGCGACATCGCCACCGCCGGCATGCCGGTCAGCGTCTTCAGCCAGTGGGCCAGCGTGTCGATCAGCTCGAGCGCACCCTGCACCGTCGACTGCGGCTGCAGCGGGTGGAGATCGCCGATGCCGGGCAGCCGCGCCAGCTTCTCGTTGATCCTGGGATTGTGCTTCATGGTGCACGAGCCCAGCGGGTAGACGCCCATGTCGATGGCGTAGTTCTTCTGGCTGAGCCGCGTGTAGTGCTGCACCACCTGCGGCTCGCTGAGACCGGGCAGGCCGATCGCGCCGGCGCGGCGCAGGCCGCCCAGGCGCTCGCGGACCCTGGGCGGCTCCGGCAGGTCGACGCCGCAGCGGCCGGGCTGGCCCATCTCGAAGATCAGCGGCTCCTCGATCTGCAGCGCGCGGTTGCCGGTGAAGGTGGCCGGCGCCCCGGGGGCGGAAGCGGCAGGGGCGGCGGCAGCGCCGGCGCGGCCCTGCGAACGGTCGAGCGACTGTACCATCACAGCACCTCCTTCAGGCCATCGACCAGCGACTCCATGCCGGCCTCGCTGGCGGTCTCGGTGGCGGCCAGCAGGAGCAGGTTCGCGACCGACGGGTCGTCGGGCAGCAGGCGCGACACCGGCACGCCGGCCAGGATGCGCTTCTTCGCCAGCGCCTCGACCACCGGCGCCGCCGGCTTCGGCAGGCGCACGGTGAACTCGTTGAAGAAGCTGTCGTTCACGACCTCGATGCCGGGGATCGCGGCGACGCGGTCGGCGAGGGCGCAGGCCCTGGCGTGGTTGAGCTCGGCGAGACGGCGCAAGCCGTCCTCGCCCAGCAGCGTCAGGTGCACCGTGAAGGCCAGCGCGCACAGGCCGGCGTTGGTGCAGATGTTCGAGGTCGCCTTCTCGCGCCGGATGTGCTGCTCGCGCGTCGACAGGGTCAGCACGAAGCCGCGCTTGCCGTCGGCGTCGACGGTCTCGCCGACCAGTCGGCCCGGCATCTGGCGGACGTGCTTGTCGCGGGTCGCGAACAGGCCGACGTAGGGGCCGCCGAAGCCGAGCCCGTTGCCCAGCGACTGGCCCTCGCAGACCACGATGTCGGCGCCCATCTCGCCCGGCGGCTTCAGCAGGCCGAGCGACACGACCTCGGTGACCACGACGACCAGCAGCGCGCCGGCGGCCTGGCAGGCCGCGGCCAGCCTGGTGAAGTCGCGGACATGGCCGAAGAAGCTCGGGTTCTGGACGACCACGCACGAGGTCTCCTTGTCGACCCGGGCGACCAGGTCCTCGAGCCCGCCGGCATCGGCCGGCGCGGCCTCGACCGCGTAGCCCTGCCAGTGCGCCGTGGTCTCGATGACGCGGCGGTACTGCGGGTGCAGGCCGCCCGACACCAGCGCCTTGTGGCGCCGGGTGATGCGGTTGGCCATCAGCACCGCCTCGCTGGCGCCGGTCGAGCCGTCGTACATCGAGGCATTGGCGACATCCATGCCGGTCAGCAGGCCGACCTGGGTCTGGAACTCGAACAGGTACTGCAGCGTGCCCTGCGTGATCTCGGGCTGGTAGGGCGTGTACGAGGTCAGGAACTCGCCGCGCTGGATCATGTAGTCGACGGTCGCCGGCACGTGGTGCCGGTAGGCGCCGGCGCCGATGAAGAACGGCGCGCTGGCCGGCGACACGTTCTTCGCCGCCATCGCCTGGAAGGCGCGCTCGACCTCGAGCTCGCCCTGGTGGTCGGGGAGCCCGGCGACCTTGCCGGGCAGCCGCGCCGAGGCCGGCACGTCGCGGAACAGCTCGTCGACCGAGCGCGCGCCGATCGTCGCCAGCATGTCGCGGCGGTCGGCGTCGGTGAGCGGCAGGTAGCGCATCGCCGCCTCAGCCCAGGCTCTTGACGAAGGCTTCGTAGGCGGCGGCGTCCATCAGGCCATCGAGCTCGCCCTTGTCCGAGAGCCTGACCTTGAAGAACCAGCCCTTGCCCAGCGGCTCGGCGTTGACGTCGCCCGGCGCGTCGGCCAGCGCGGCGTTGGCCTCGACGATCTCGCCCGACACCGGGGCGTAGATGTCGGACGCCGCCTTGACCGATTCGACCACGGCGCAGGCCTCGCCCTTGGCGACGGTGCGGCCGGCCGGCGGCAGGTCGACGAACACCACGTCGCCCAGCTGCTCCTGGGCGTAGGCCGTGATGCCGATGGTGCCGACATCGCCTTCGACGCGGATCCACTCGTGTTCTTCGGTGTACTTGATGTCGGCCATCTCGGGACTCCTATCCGCGGTAGTAGGCGTGCTTGACGAAAGGCATGGGGGCGATCGCGGCCGGCACCGGCTTGCCGCGCACCACGAGGTCGACGGCGGTGCCGTTGGCGGCATGGCTGCGCTCGACGTAGCCCATGGCGACGGCGCGGCCGAGCGTCGGCGCGAAGCCGCCCGAGGTGACCTTGCCGACCACCGTGCCCGACAGCGCGATCTCGGCGCCCTCGCGCGCGATCGCCTTGCCGTCGGGCAGCAGCCCGACGCGGCGGCGCGGCGCGCCCTCGGCGATCTGCCCGAGGATGACGTCGGCGCCGGGGAAGCCGCCGGCACGGGCGCCGCCGGCGCGGCGGTCCTTGCCGATGCTCCAGACCAGCCCGGCCTCGACCGGCGTCGTGGTGGTGTCGATGTCGTGGCCGTACAGGCACAGCCCGGCCTCGAGGCGCAGCGAGTCGCGGGCGCCCAGCCCGATCGGCTTGACCTCGGGCTCGGCCAGCAGGCGGCGGGCGATCGCCGCGGTGGCGTCGGCCGGGGTCGAGATCTCGTAGCCGTCGCCGCCGGTGTAGCCCGAGCGCGTGACGTAGCACTCCGCGCCCTCGATCACGAAGAAGGCGCCGGTCATGAAGCCCATGGTCGCCACCGCCGGCGCGAGCCGCGCCAGCGCGGCGGCGGCCTTCGGTCCCTGCAGCGCCAGCAGGCCGCGCGCGAACATCGGCTCGACCTCGCAGGTGGCCGAGAGGTGCTTCTGCAGGTGGGCGAGGTCGGCGTCCTTGCAGGCGGCGTTGATCACCAGCAGCAGGTGGTCGCCGGTGCTGGTCACCATCAGGTCGTCGAGGATGCCGCCGGCGGCGTCGGTGAACTGGGTGTAGCGCTGCTGGCCCGGCTGCAGCCCGGCGATGTCGCCCGGCACCAGCGCCTCGAGCGCCAGCGCCGCGCTTTGCCCGGCCTTCGCGGTCAGCCGCACCTGGCCCATGTGCGAGACGTCGAACAGGCCGGCGGCGCTGCGCGTCCAGGCATGCTCGGCGAGGATGCCGGTCGGGTACTGCACCGGCATCTCGTAGCCGGCGAACGGCACGAGGCGGGCGCCGAGCTCGCGGTGCAGGTCGTGGAGCGGGGTTCGCTTGAGGGGTTCGCCCAAGAAGGCCTCCAGAGTCGCGTTGCCGACGCAAGAGCTGCGCCGCCTGCGACCCCCTCTGTCCGGAGACCTGAAAGATTCGCCGTTGCCGGCTTACTTCGTCGGTGGGCGCCACCGCTCGCGCGGTAACGCCACTTTCCAGAGACCCATCCCCCTGCGGTCCGTTGGCCTGAGAGTTTCCGGGGCCGGTTGCTCCTTCGGCGCCGCCCCGAAAGGCGGTCTCTCCCACAGGTTTCGTCTGGGTGGGCCGACCTTACGGGCCGCCCCGGTTTCCGTCCACCGGGAAAACCCGTGGCGAATCCGGCACTTGCGCCATCGCTTGAAAAGGAGTGAGCGCTCCCTCATAGACCAGCCATGGCCAGGGGCAGCGGCACGGGCATGGGCAGGGCGGAGGAAACGCGGGCGCGGCTGGAGCGCGCCGCGCTGACCCTGTTCGTGGCGCGCGGCGTCGCCGCGACGACGACCCGCGAGATCGCGATGGCGGCGTCGATCGCCGAGGGCACCATCTACCGCTACTTCCCGAGCAAGGAGCAGCTGGCGGCCGACCTGTTCCTGCGCCACCACCGCGCGCTGGCCGAGGCGCTGCAGGCGGCGCACGAACCGCGCACCGGCCTCGGCCCCAAGATCGAGGCGATCGTGCGCTGCTACTGCGCCTGGGCCGACCGCGACTGGACGCTGTTCGCCTATCACCTGCTGAACCAGCACCAGTTCCTGGCGGAGGTGCCGGACGACGTGCCGAACCCGGTGACCGTCGTGCGCGACGTGATCGAGGCGGCGATGGCCGCGGGCGAGATCCCGCGCCGCGATGCCGACCTCGCCGCGGCGGCGGCGATCGGCGTCGTGATGCAGCCCGCGACCTACAAGGTCTATGGACGCTTCACCGGCGCCCTGTCGGACCACGCCCGCTTCTTCGCCGACGCGGCGCGGGCCGTCCTGTCCGTCGCCGGCTAGCCGTCCCGCGCCAGCGCCCCGAACGCCGCGGCGAAGGCGGCGCGATCGCCGGCCAGGCCGGTCTCGTCGAAGATCTCCGCGGTCAGCTGCTCGATCGCGGCCGGCGACACCGCGACGCCGTTGTCCTCGAGGAAACGGCGCGCCGCCGCCACCGCCTCGTCCATGGCGCCGCCGCGCTTGTACAGGCGGTAGTAGTCGGCGTGGCCACCGCGGCCCATCGCCTCGGCGAGGATGTCGGTGAAGTTGACGACGCGGAGCGGGTAGAGCGCCTCGGCGCCGGCCAACGCGCGGTGGCAGGAGTGGTACATCGTGACGATGGTGTCGGCGCCGGCGGCGACCGCGCCCTCGGCCAGCGCCGCGTGGATCGCCTGCTCGCGTTGCCTGAACTTCGCGGCCTGGCCGCCGCAGGCATAGGAGAAGCCCGAGTCCTGCGGCAGCTCGACCAGCTCGAGGTTGGGCACCGCGGCCAGCAGCCGGCGGATGCTGTCGAGGGTCGCGCCGATGCCGAGATGCTCGTGCACGACGACGCGGCGGCGCGGCTGGTCCGGCTCGAAGCGCGCCCGCAGCTCGTCCAGGTGCGCGGCCAGGAACTCGCTGACATGGCCGAGGTCGAACGACGGCGGCGCCGCGTCCTTCTCGAGCTCGTCGAAGTTCTTGGTGCAGGTCGGGCACCAGGTCAGCACCCGTGCCGCGCCCGACAGGCCGAGGCGATGGAAGGTACGGTGGCCGATGCGCTCGTAGGTCGGCAGGTCGGCTTCCTGGAACTGGTAGACGCCGCAGCAGTGCGACGGGCCGCCGACGACGTCGAAGTCGAGGCCGAGCGCGTCGAGGATGTCCATCACGTTGAGCACGATGTGCGGCGTCCGCAGCACGTTGCAGCCGGTGTAGAACAGCACCTCGACCAGCCGCTGCTCGGCCGGCTGCTGGATGCGGCGCAGCGTCTCCGACGGCAGCTGCATGCTGGCGAGCAGGCGTACCGACTGCGCCATGTGGCGGAAGCGCCTGGCGGCGTTGGCGGCGCCGACCTCGGCCGGGCGCGTCGCCTCCAGCCCCTTCAGCCGCGCGATCGTCACCCACTGGCGGACGTTGATGTCCTCGGGGCAGGCCGCGGTGCAGCGGGCGCTGCCGTCGCAGGCGCCGAGCCAGCGCTGCAGGTCGTCGGTCGGGGCGGCACCGGCGGTCAGCGCCACGAGGTCGCCGACGCGCTCCTTCGCCAGGCCGGCATCGAGGCCGATCTCGCGCGCCGTCGGGCAGGCGGCGAAGCAGGCGCCGCAGCCGGTGCAGCGGTCGGCAGCCTCGCGCACCAACGTCTCCAGTCGCTCGGCGTAGCTGCTCATCGCAGTCCTCCCAAACGAACGCGGACGGATCGGCGGCGCGGACCTTACTGGCGGCCGCGCCGGTTGTAGTTCAGCTCCTCCGGCGTCGGCTTGAGGCCGACGGCGATGCGGTAGGCGCCACTGCGCGGCAGCGTCAGCGACAGTTCCTCGCGGATCGCCGACTGCGGGCTGGCCGGCGTCAGCCGCAGCTCGGAGACGAACTCCTGGCCCTGCACGATGGTGCCGCTCGAATCGATCACGCGCACGAAGAACGGCACCGCGGTGCGGCCCGGGGTCACCGAGGGGCCGGCGCTGGCGGCGATGCGCACGATCAGCGCGACCTCGACCGTCGACCTGGTGAGCTTGCAGCCCGAAGTCGCGCTGACCAGCGTCGCCTCGTAGGCGATGTCGCGCGGGTCGCGGCCGGCGCCCTCCTTGAAGTGCGTCAGGCGCTCGGCGTCCTGCACCGTGAAGGGACGCGGGCAGGCATAGTCGGCATCCCGCTCGGACGAACCGCCGCAGGCCGCCAGCGACAGCGCGAGCGCCGCGAGCACCGCCGCCGCGCGCCCGGAAAGGGCCCGGGAAATCGGGTTCCTGGCGGTCATACCGTGGCCTCTCGCGTCATTTGCTTTCCCCGCTGCGGCGGCTTTGTTAGGTTGCCGCCGCCGCTCCGTGGTTACCGTTTCGATGCCGGCGGAGTCTAGGCAATGGCCCGAAGGCCCGCAAGCGAGCGGGCCGCATCCGAAGTTTCCGCGAACAGCATGTCGAAGAAGCCGCTCAAGATCCTGCTCGCCAGTCCCCGCGGTTTCTGCGCCGGCGTCGACCGCGCCATCCAGATCGTGGAGCGCGCCATCGAGCGCTACGGCCGGCCGGTCTACGTCCGGCACGAGATCGTCCACAACCGCTACGTCGTCGAGAACCTCGAGGCCAAGGGCGCGATCTTCGTCGACGAGCTCGACGCGGTGCCGGACGACCGCCCGGTGGTGTTCTCTGCCCACGGCGTGCCCAAGGCGGTGCCGGCCGAGGCCGGGCGACGCAACCTGCTGTACGTCGACGCCACCTGCCCGCTGGTCTCCAAGGTCCACCGCGAGGCCGAGCGCCACCACGCCTCGGGCCGCACCGTCGTGCTGATCGGCCATGCCGGCCACCCCGAGGTGATCGGCACCATGGGCCAGCTGCCGCCCGGCGCGGTGCTGCTGGTCGAGGACGTGGCCCAGGCCGAGAAGCTCGAGGTCGCCGATCCCGGCAACCTCGCCTACGCCACCCAGACCACCCTGTCGGTCGACGACACCACCGGCATCGTCGCCGCGCTGCGCCGCCGTTTCCCGGCGATCCAGGGACCGAAGATGGAAGACATCTGCTACGCCACCACCAATCGCCAGGCGGCGGTCAAGGCGATCGCCGCGCAGTGCGACGCGCTGGTGGTGATCGGCGCGCCGAACTCGTCGAACTCGATGCGGCTGGTCGAGGTCGCGGCCAACTACGGCTGCCGCCGCTCGCGGCTGGTGCAGCGCGCCGCCGACATGGACTGGACGTGGCTCGAGGGCGCCGAGCGGCTCGGCATCACCGCCGGCGCCTCGGCGCCGGAGACCCTGGTCGACGAGCTGATCGCCGCCTGCCGGGAACGCTACGAGGTCACGGTCGAGGAAGTGCGCACCACCGAGGAAAGCGTCGTGTTCAAGCTGCCGCGCGCGCTGGTCGCCTGAGGCCGGGAACGTCATGGCGGTCTACACGGAAGTCAGCGCCGACGAGTTCGACGCCTTTCTCGCGCAGTACGACATCGGCGCGGCGGAATCGTTCAAGGGCGTCGCCGAGGGCGTCGAGAACTCGAACTATTTCCTCACCACCGATCGCGGCACCTACTTCGTCACGCTGTACGAGAAGCGCGTCGATCCGAAGGACCTGCCGTTCTTCCTCGGCCTGATGGAACATCTCGCCGGCCGCGGCATCACCTGCCCGCGCCCGATCAAGGGCCGCGACGGCCAGGCGCTGCGCACCCTGGCCGGCCGACCGGCGGCGATCACCACCTTCCTGCCCGGCCTGTGGCCGCGGCGCATGACGGCCGAGCATTGCAGCCAGGTCGGCGAGGCGCTGGCCGGCCTGCACCTCGCCGGCCGCGACTTCGCGATCCGGCGTCCCAACGCCCTGTCGGTGGCGGGCTGGCGGCCGCTGTTCGAGGGGGCGCGCGACCACGTCGAGCCGGCGCTGGCGGCCGAGCTCGAGGGCGAGATCGCGTTCTTCGAGAACAACTGGCCGTCGGGGCTGCCGGCCGGCGTGATCCATGCCGACCTGTTCAACGACAACGTGCTGTTCCTGCACGACCGGCTGTCGGGCCTGATCGACTTCTACTTCGCCTGCAACGACGCCTTCGCCTACGACGTCGCGATCTGCCTCAACGCCTGGTGCTTCGAGACCGACCTGTCGTTCAACGCCACCAAGGCGCGGGCGCTGCTGCAGGGCTACGGGCGCGGGCGCCCGCTCGAGCCGGCGGAGCGCGAGGCGATGCCGGTGCTGGCGCGCGGCGCGGCCCTGCGCTTCCTGATGACACGGCTGTACGACTGGGTGCACACGCCGCCCGACGCGCTGGTCAAGCGCAAGGACCCCAACGAGTACCTCGCCCGCCTGCGCTTCCACCGCACCATCGGGTCGATCGCCGGCTATGGTCTCTGAACACGGGCACGACCACGGGCACGAACCCGAGGTCGACATCTTCACCGACGGCGCCTGCAGCGGGAACCCCGGCCCGGGCGGCTGGGGCGCGATCCTGCGCATCGGTGCGCGCGAGCGCGAGATCTCGGGCGGCGACCCGGCGACCACCAACAACCGCATGGAGATGATGGCGGCGATCAGCGCGCTCGAGGCGCTGAAACGGCCGTGCAAGGTGCGGCTCTACACCGACAGTTCCTACGTCAAGGACGGCGTCACCAAGTGGATCCACGGCTGGAAGCGCAACGGCTGGCGCACCGCCGACAAGAAGCCGGTGAAGAACGCCGAGCTGTGGCAGCGGCTCGACGCGGCGCGCAACGGCCACAAGGTCGACTGGCACTGGGTGAAGGGCCACAGCGGCCACCCGGAGAACGAGCGCGCCGACGCGCTGGCGCGCGGCGAGATCGACAAGATCCGGGCGGCGCGGCGGTAGCCTGGAGCCCGACCTGACGTGCGCGCCGGACGCGCGCGGTCGCGGATAGGATCAGCTCTTCTTCTGCGCCGGGACCGGCTTCTTCTCGGCCGGCGGCTTGGACATCACGAGGTCGAAGCCCTCGCGCATGCCGTCGCACGGGTTGTCGCCCTCGGCGAGGCGCCAGACCTCGGACTTGCCCGAGCGCTTGAAGTTCAGCAGGCCGCTGACCTTGCACGGGGTCGGCGCCGCCTTGGCGACGCGGAAGGCGACCTCGCCGCGGACCTGCACCAGGCCCGGCGAGATCTTCTCGACGACGCCGTCGATCGACGCCCAGTCGCCCTCGGTGCCGGGGGCGACGCTGTCGATCCGGCCCTTGACCTGCCACAGCCCGCCCTGCCGCGTCACCGCGACCTCGCCGGACTTGGCGCCCTTGATCTTGGCGTAGCGGCCCCAGGTGATGCGGCGCGCCTCGGCGAACAGCTGCGCCTCGGCGTCGGACGCGATCTCGGTGGCGGTGACCTTCGGCTTCTCGGCCGGCAGCGGCGAGGACAGCGAGCCGGTCGGCGCGCCCTGCTGCACGGTCGGGGCCTGGGCCGGCGGCGGCGCCGGGTAGTAGGGCGTGGCCGGCGGCTGCTGCTGGGCGACGGCGCCGCCCGCCAGCAGGGTGAGAACCAGGAACAGGGAGCGCTTCATCGTGAATCGGCTCTTACATCACGGTCGAGGCCGGCGCTACTTCTTCCCGCCCGCGGCCGGGGGAGCGCCGGGCGGCACAGCGGGCGCGGCGGCCGGCGCCGGCCGCTCGACCGCCGACGGCGGCGGCGGGATCTCGCCGCGCAGGCCGGCCTCGGCGCTGCGCGCCGCGCTCGAGCCCGGCGGCACGACCCGCAGCACCGAGGAGAAATCGAGGTTGGCCGAGGCGCGGTCGCCGCGCGCGAGGTAGGCGAAGCCGCGCTCGAGCAGCGCCTCCGAATGCCCGGGCGCCGCCTTCAGCGCCCGGCCCGCATCCTCCAGCGCCTTCGACGGGTTGCCGGCATGGCGCCACGCCGCGGCGCGCAGCACCAGGATCTCGATGTCGTCGCGGCGGATCGCGAGGGCGCGGTCGAAGTCGGAGATCGCGCGCGGCCACGCGCGCTGCAGCCCGAAGCTGATGCCGCGGTCGAGCCACAGGTCGGCGTCGTCCGACTTCAGTTCGAGCGCGCGGCTCTGCGCCTCGACCGCCTTCTCGATGGCGCCGGCCTCGACGAAGGCCTGGCCGGCCTGGGCCCACAGTTCGGCGCGCAGGCCGGGGCGTTCGCGGCCCATGTCGCGGGCGATCGCTTCGAACTGCGCCGCCGCCGGGGCGTAGCGGCCGGCGTTGAACATCGCCGTGGCCACGCAATGCCGCGCCGCCAGGCCGCCGCCCTGCTGGTGCCAGCGCTCGGCCGCCGGCAGCGCCTTGAGCGGTTCGGCCCGCGCCAGCGCCATGCACTCCCGGTAGCGGCGCAGGTGATCGGGCGAGCTGTCGAGCAGGCCGAGCCCCTGCCCGGTCGCGGGATCCTGCGGCGCGCCGCTGCCCTGGCCTTGTCCCTGGCCCTGGCCAAGCGGGGCGCGGCCCGAGCCGAGGCCGGGCAACGGCGCCTGGGCCTGCGCCGCGGCGAGGCCGGGCAACGCCAGCAGGAACAGGACGGCGGCGAGGGGACGGAACAACATCCTTGCAAACAACCCCGCCGCGGCGATTCTGGCAAGATGACGCGACGCCTCTTCATCTTCGGGCTGGGCTACAGCGGCCTGGCGATCGCCGCGGCGGCACGGGCCGCCGGCTGGTCGGTCGGCGGCACGGTGCGCACGGCGGCCAAGGCTGACAGCCTGCGATCGCAAGGCCTCGACGCCCATGTCTTCGACGGCACGCGACCGATCGATCCCGCCCCCCTGTGCGACGGCGCGCACGTGCTGTGCACGATCGCGCCCGGCAGCGGCGGCGATCCCGCGCTCGGCGCCTCGGCCGCGGCGCTGCGCGGCGCGCGCTGGCTGGGCTACCTGTCGACCACCGGCGTCTACGGCGACCACGGCGGCGCCTGGGTCGACGAGGACACGCCGCCGCGCCCGGCCCAGCCGCGCAGCGTCGAGCGGCTGGCCGCCGAGCGGGCATGGCAGGCGCTCGGCAAGGACGCCGGCGCGGCGGTGACGCTGTTCCGCCTGCCCGGCATCTACGGTCCCGGCCGCAGCGCCCTCGACCAGGTGCGGGCGGGCAGCGCGCGCCGCATCGACAAGCCCGGGCAGGTGTTCTCGCGCATCCACGTCGACGACATCGCCGGCGCCGTGATGGCGGCGCTGGCGCGCGACGCGACCGGCGGCACCTACAACGTCGCCGACGACCTGCCGGCACCGTCCGGCGACGTCGTCGCCTATGCCTGCGAACTGCTGGGCCAGCCGGTGCCGCCGGCGATCCCGTGGGAACAGGCCGAACCGACGCTGTCGGCGATGGCGCGATCGTTCTACGCCGAGAGCCGGCGGGTCAGGAACGACCGCATGAAGCGCGAGCTCGGCGTCGTGCTGCGCTACCCGACCTACCGCGAGGGTCTGCAGGCGATCCTGCGCGGCGGCTGATCAGGCCAGTTCCTCGACGGTCGCCACGAGGCGGGCGATGTCGGCGGGGGTCGACAGGCGGTGGTCGCCGCCCTTGATGAAGGTCGTCACCACGTCGGGCGCGTCGAGGTGCTGCGCGATCTCCAGCGAGTATTGCCACGGCACGTCGGGATCGGCCTGGCCGTGCAGCAGCCGCACCGGGCACGGCAGCGCCAGCGGCCGGTCGAGCAGCAGGTGGCGCCGCCCTTCCTCGATCAGCTTCCACGTGAACACCGACGGCTCGGGCGAGTACTGCGACGGCCGCTCCAGCCGGCCGTCGCGCTCGAGCGTGGCGCGGTCCTCGGCCGACAGGCCGCCGAGCAGCAGGCGCTCGGTGAAGTCGGGCGCGGCGGCGATCAGCACCAGCCCGGCCAGCCGCTCGGGCCGCGCCCGCGCCGCCAGCAGCGACAGCCAGCCGCCCATGCTCGAGCCGACCAGGACCAGCGGACCCTCGGTGAGCCGGTCGAGCACGGCCAGCGAATCGTCGAGCCAGCGGCCGATCGTGCCGTCCTCGAAGCGGCCCGACGACTGGCCGTGGCCGAGGTAGTCGAAGCGCACGAAGGCCTGGCCGCGCCGCCGTGCCCATGCCTCGAGCGCCAGCGCCTTGGTGCCGGTCATGTCGGAGCGGAAGCCGCCGAGGAACACCACGGTGGGCGCGCGCCCCGCGCTCTTCGCGTAGGCGATGTCGTTGCCGTCGGGCCGCGGCAGTCTCTGCACCCTATCGTCGCCGGTCATGGCGTGTTACCTGCCACACCCCTCCCCGACCTGCCAGTTCGCCCGTGACCGCACCCACGCTTCTTCAGATCGTTCCCACGCTGGCCGGCGGCGGCCTCGCCCGCGCCACGCTCGACACGGCGCAGGCCGTGATCGCCGCGGGCGGCTCGGCGATCGTCGCCTCGCCCGGCGGCGCGCTGGTCGCCGACCTGCTGCGCCTGCGCGCCAGCCACGTCGAGCTGCCGCCGATCGGCCACCCGCTGTGGGCGCGCCTGACGCTGCCCGGCAAGCTGGCGGCGAGCCTCGGCGAGGCGCGCGTGTCGCTGGTCCAGGCGCGCTCGCCGCAGACCGCCCTGGTGGCGGCGGCGCTGGCCCGCAAGCTCGGCGTCCGCTGGATCGCGACCCTGCACCGGCCGTTCATGGCCGCCGGCTTCACCGGCCGCCTCGTCGAGCGCGGCCAGGCGCGGGCCGACGCGCTGATCGCGGTGTCCGAGCATGTCGCGCGCGACGCCCTCGCCCGCTTCCCGCAGCTGCAGGACCGCATCGAGACGATCCCGCCGGGCATCAACCTCGACCGCTTCGACCCGGCGATCGTGCGCGCCGACCGCTTGATCCGGCTGGCCGCCGACCTGCGCATTCCCGACGGCAGCCACCTCGTGCTCTGCCCCGCCCGGTTCGACGAGGACCGTGGCCAGAAGATCCTGGTCGAGGCGATGAAGGCGCTGGGCCGCGACGACGTGTTCTGTCTGCTGCTGGGATCGGTCGGGGTGCCGACGCCGTTCGAGCGCGACCTCGAGCGCGCCATCGAGGCGGCGCAGCTGAACGGCCGGGTCAAGATCGGTCCCTACGTCGACGACATGCCGGCGGCCTACATGCTGGCCGACGTCGTGGTCGCCACCGGCGGCGCTCGCCAGGGCTTCAGCCGGGCGCTGGTCGAGGCCCAGGCGATGGGCCGCCCGGTGGTCGCGGAGGACGGCGGCGGCTCGGCCGAGACGGTGCTGCCCGGGGTCACCGGCTGGCTGGCGCCCGAGGGCGACGCCGCGGCGCTGGCGGCGGCCCTCGGGGCGGCGCTGTCGCTCGACCCGGCGCGGCGGGCCGAACTGGCGCGCGCGGCGCAGGACCATGCCCGCACCCACTATGGCCTGGCCCAGGCCAATGCCCGGCTGCTGGCGCTGTACGAGCGGCTGTCGGGCCAGGTCGCCCGCGGGACTTCCGCCTAGGGCTTGCCGTCGTCCAGGGGGATGCGGGCATCGGCCTCGAAGCGCTTCTTGCGTCGCCGGCCGAACGCCCACCACACGATCGCGGCGAAGGCGGCGACCAGGACCAGCAGGTAGACGAGGTAATCGTTCATGGCGGGACCCTCTCGGGGACCAGCATAGCAGGCGCCGGCCGGGGCCGGGCCATTGACTCAAGCGGCCCGCGTCTTTATCTCCGGCCCCATGGAACGCCGGTTTTTCACCGCTCCAGGCTTCACGACCACCGTTCGAACTTGATTCGGCCGGGCGCGCGCTTCCGTGCCGCCTCCCGGCCCGCGGCAGCCGACCCTCCGGTCGGCGGCCGGATCGTGTTCGTGTCTCGCTAAGCATTCGGTGGTTTCCATGATCAACATTTCCCTGCCGGACGGTTCGGTCCGCTCCTTCGACAAGCCGGTCAGCGGCGCCGACATCGCCGCCGCGATCGGTCCGGGCCTCGCCAAGGCGGCGCTGGCGCTCAGGGTCGACGGCAAGATGGTCGACCTCGCCCACGTGGTCGACCGCGACGCCCGCATCGGCATCGTCACGGCGCGCGATCCCGAGGCGCTGGAACTGCTGCGCCACGACGCGGCGCACGTGCTCGCCCAGGCGGTCCAGGAACTCTATCCCGGCACGCAGATCACGTTCGGCCCGTCGACGGAGGACGGCTTCTACTACGACTTCGTGCGCGCCGAGCCGTTCACGCCCGAGGACTTCGAGAAGATCGAGAAGCGGATGGCCGAGATCGTCGATCGCGACCTGCCGATCGTGCGCGAGGTCTGGGACCGTGCCCGCATCAAGGAACACTTCAGGGCGCACGGCGAGAGCTTCAAGGCCGAGTGGGCCGACGAGCTGCCGAAGGACGAGGAGATCTCGGTCTACAAGCAGGGCGCCTGGCTCGACATGTGCCTCGGCCCGCACCTGCCCTCGACGGGCAAGCTCGGCAAGGCGTTCAAGCTGCTCAAGGTCTCGGGCGCCTACTGGCGCGGCGACGCCAGCAAGGCGCAGCTGCAGCGCGTCTACGGCACGGTGTTCTTCTCCGACAAGGACCTGAAGGAATACCTGCGCCGCATCGAGGAAGCCGAGAAGCGCGATCACCGCCGCATCGGCCGCGAGATGGGCCTCTTCCACCAGCAGGAGGAAGCGGCCGGCATGGTGTTCTGGCACCCCAAGGGCTGGACGTTCTGGCGCACGCTCGAGAGCTACCTGCGACGCAAGCTGGACGCCGCCGGCTACGTCGAGGTGAAGACGCCGCAGCTGGTCGACCGCAAGCTGTGGGAGGCCTCGGGCCACTGGGAGAAGTTCCGCGAGAACATGTATCTCAGCGAGAACGAGGAAGGGCTGCGCGAGTACATCGAGGACCCGGCCAAGCGCATCTTCGCGCTCAAGCCGATGAACTGCCCGTGCCACGTCCAGATCTTCAACCAGGGCCTGCGCAGCTACCGCGAGTTGCCGCTGCGCATGGCCGAGTTCGGGTCGTGCCACCGCTTCGAGCCGTCGGGCGCGCTGCACGGCATCCTGCGCGTGCGCAACTTCACGCAGGACGACGCCCACATCTTCTGCTCGGAAGACCAGATCGAGAGCGAGACGATCAAGTTCTGCGAGCTGCTGGGCTCGATCTACAAGGACCTCGGTTTCCCCGACTACTTCGTGAAGTTCTCCGACCGCCCGCCGGTGCGCGCCGGCGACGACTCGGTGTGGGACCAGGCCGAGGGCGCGCTCAAGTCGGCCTCCACGGCGGCCGGGCTCGACCTCAAGCTCAACCCCGGCGAGGGCGCGTTCTACGGTCCCAAGCTGGAGTTCGTGCTGCGCGACGCGATCGGCCGCGACTGGCAGTGCGGCACGCTGCAGGTCGACTTCGTGCTGCCGGAGCGCCTGGGCGCCGACTACGTGGCCGAGGACGGGACGCGCAAGCGGCCGGTCATGCTGCACCGCGCCATTTTCGGCAGCTTCGAGCGCATGATCGGCATTCTCATCGAGAACTACGCCGGCCGGTTCCCGCTGTGGCTGGCGCCGACGCAAGCGGTTGTGGCCACGATCGTCAACGACGCCGACGGCTATGCCGAGGAGGTCGCCGCGGCGCTGCGGGCGGCCGGGCTGCGGGTCGAGACCGACCTGCGCAACGAGAAGATCAACTACAAGGTCCGCGAGCACTCGCTGGGCCATGTGCCGCTGATCCTGGCGGTCGGCCGCCGCGACATGGACGGGCGCACGGTGGCGATCCGCCGGCTGGGCTCGGAAAAGCAGGAGGTCCTTGAACTCGGGGCCGCCGTCACTACACTTTCAAACGAGGCCCGGCCGCCCTTCTAGGGCGGCCTCCCGGCCTCGCATCCCGCCCCGTCTCGCCGTCGGCGAGGGGCTTCAACGAAGGAGAAAGACATAGCAAGACCGGCTCAACAGACCGCGCCCACCCGCGAGGGTCCGCGCGTCAACGGCGAGATCCGCGCGCCGCAAGTCCGCCTGATCGACGAGAACGGCGACATGGTCGGCGTCCTCAGCACCCGCGAAGCGCTCGAGATGGCCGAGGAGGCCAGCCTCGACCTGATCGAGATCTCGCCCAACGCGGTGCCGCCCGTCGCCAAGATTTCCGACTACGGCAAGTACAAGTACGAAGCGCAGAAGAAGGCGCACGAGGCTCGCAAGCACCAGAAGGTCATCGAGGTCAAAGAGATCAAGATGCGCCCGAACATCGACGACCACGATTACGAAGTGAAGATGCGGGCGATGAAGCGGTTCATCGAGGAAGGCGACAAGGTCAAGGTCACCCTGCGCTTCCGAGGCCGCGAGATGGTCCATGCCGACCTCGGCATGCAGGTGCTGAACCGCGTTCGCGGCGAGATGGACCCCGTCACCAAGATCGAGTCGATGCCGCGCATGGAAGGCCGGCAGATGGTGATGGTGCTCGCTCCGAAGTGATCCCCTCGTGGACGACATGAGGCGGTGATCCTTCCTGTCCCGGACGGGCTCGCGGCGCGGCGCCAGGGTAACGGCACCGCGCTCCCGCTCCGGATCGAAGCGTCCGTTCGCCGTCGACCGTCGCCGGCGAACGACCCGGGGCCTCCGAGGCCCCGTCGCGAGGCTCCCCGATGAAGATCAGCCCGGCCGGGCTGGTGATCGCGCTGCTGGCGGCGTTGTCGCCGCTGGCCTCCGCGACCGCCACGGCGCAGCCCGCGCCCGACACCAGCGCCGCGACCGCGCGCGTCCATGCCGACTTCCTGTCGGTCGGGCCGCACCGCGCCTTCGTCGTCGGCGGCGACGGCAAGCCCTACTGGCATGCCGGGGCAAGCGGCGCCGATCCCGGCGGCGCGATTGCCGCCGCGCTCAAGCGCTGCGCCGAGCGCTCGCCCGCGCCCTGCCGGCTGCAGACCGTGAACAATGTCACGGTCAGCGGCGTCGACGCGTGGCGCGACGAGGTGCCGGCCCGTTCGCCGGACGCGCCCGACCTCGGCCGCGTCCGGCCCCAGCCCTACTGGGCAATGCGCGGGCCGCAGCTGGCCAACGGGCTGGTGGTGTGGAGCCACGGCTACCGCGCCGGCCGCAACGCCACCGAGAGCGCGCCGCAGGCCTGGATCGGCCGCTTCACGCGCCTGGGCTACGACCTCTACCGCTTCGACCGCGAATGGATCGCCGACTGGGCGAGCGACGCCACGGCGCTGGCCGAGGCGATGCGCAAGGCGCGCGCGCTGGGCTATCGCCGCATCGTGCTGGCCGGCCAGTCGGCCGGCGCCTGGGTGTCGCTGGCGGCGCTGGCGCGCGGCGCGCCGGTCGATGGCGTGATCTCGATCGCCGCCGCCCACCACGGCGAGGTCGCCAACATGAAGGACACGACGCGGGCGCGCAGCGAGTGGCAGAACATGCTGGCGGCGATCAAGCCGGGCGCGCGCGTGGTCGTGGTCAACTTCGCCGACGATGCCTACGACGTCGGCGGCCGCATGGACGACGCGCGGCGCATCTTCGCGAAGTCGGGCGTCAACGCCGAGATCGTCGATGCCCCGGAGGGCTTCTCCGGCCACGGCGCCGGCGCCGATTTCGCCTTCGCCCGCCGGTTCGGCCCCTGCCTGCAGGCCTTCATCGAGCAGGGCACGCGGCAGAAGCCGTGCGCGGCGGGCCAATGATCGCGACCAGCGATCACGGCATGTAGGAACCGCCGTTGACGTGCAGCACCTGTCCGGTGGTGGCGTCGGCGTCGTCGCTGGCGAGGAACACCGCGGTGCGCGCGACCTGGTCGGCCGACAGCATGCGGCCGCCGAGCGGGATCGTGGTGCGCGCCATCTCGACCAGTTCGGCCTCGCCGTTGCCGTAGCGCGGCTGCGCCGTGTCGGTGAGGCCCGGCGCGATGGCGTTGACGCGGATGCCGTGCGGCGCCAGTTCGAGCGCCAGCGCGCGCGTCATCGAGACGACCCCGCCCTTGCTGGCGCTGTAGTGGGCCCCGCGCACCGCGCCGCGCACCGCCGACGACGCCATGTTGACGATGGCGCCGCCGCCCTTGCCGGCCGCGAGGCGCGCCCGGGCGAAGGCGATGGCGGCGAAGCAGCCCGCCTTGAGATTGATGTCGAGCACGAGGTCCCAGTCGCTCTCGCGCATCTCGAGCAACGGCACGCGCGGGTAGACGCCGGCGTTGTTGACCAGGATGTCGGGCACGCCCAGCGCCGCCACCGTCGCGGCGGTCATCGCCTCGATGTCGGCGACCTTCGACACGTCGGCCCGCACGAGGTGGGCGCGGCGCCCGCGGGCGCGGATGTCGGCGGCCACCGCGGCGGCGGCCGCCTCGTCGTCGAGCCACGTCACCGCGACGTCGGCGCCCTCGGCCGCCAGCGCCCGCGCGATCGCCGCCCCGATGCCCTGCTGCGCGCCGGTGACCAGCGCGACCTTCCCTGCGAGTTTCAAGTCGTGTTCTCCCGGGTGTGACGCGCGAGGAAGGCGCGGTAGGCGGGGCGATCGAGCTCCGCTGCCGCCAACCCCAGCACGGCCTGTGCCGCTTCGGCCTCCGGCGCCTCGAAAACGTGGCCGTTCAGCTCGAGGAACAGCACGCCGACCACGAAGGCCGTGCGCTTGTTGCCGTCGACGAATGGGTGGTTGCGGATCAGCGCCTCGGTGTAGAGCGCGGCGAGGTCGAGACGGTCTTCGACGCCCAGCGCAAGATGCTGCGGCGGCCGGGCGAGCGCCGGCTCCAGCAGCGCGGTGTCACGGATGCCTTCCGGCCCCCCGAACAGCGACAGCAGCTGGTCGTGCAGCGCCACCACCTCGGGCATCTCGATCCAGGCCGGCTCGACCGCGCCGGTCGTCACGGCTCGCGCCTACTTGCCCAGGGCGCGCAGCGTGTTGGGATAGCGCCGGATGATGTCCCCGGCCTTGTCCATCTTGCGCTGGAAGTCGGGGTCGTAGGGCACCAGCCGGTAGCCGCCGTCCGGCGCCTGCGTCAGGTACAGGCGCTGGCCCTCGGCGGTGTTCAGCCGGCTCACGACCTCGCGCGGCAGGATCACGCCCAGCGAGTTGCCGAACTTGCGGACCTTGAGCTCGACCACGACAGCCCCCGAATGTTGTAACATTCGTACTAACGCCAGCCCGGGGTCGTCAAGGACACCCCGGCTTGCACGGCTCCCGGCGCGCCGGTATAAGCGCGCCTTCCCGGCGGTCTGGCCATTCAGGGCATTGCCTCGGCCGCCTAGCGTAACCCTTTGAAAAGGAACAAAAATGCCCAAGATGAAGACCAAGAGCGGGGCCAAGAAGCGTTTTCGCTTCACGGCGTCCGGCAAAGTGAAGCATGGGGTCGTCGGCAAGCGCCACGGCATGACCAAGCGGGGCAACCGGTTCCTGCGCCAGCAGACCGGCATGACGCTGGTGTCGGAGCCCGACACCCGCATCATCAAGCGCAACTTCTTTCCGTACGAGAGGTAGTCCATGGCACGCGTCAAGCGGGGCGTGGCTGCACACGCTCGTCACAAGAAGGTCCTCAAGCTCGCCAAGGGCTACCGCGGTCGCGCCAAGGCGGCGTTCCGCGTCAGCATCGAGAAGGTCGAGAAGGGCCTGCAGTACGCCTACCGGGATCGCCGCAACAAGAAGCGCGCGTTCCGTGGCCTCTGGATCCAGCGCATCAACGCGGCGGCTCGCGAGCACGGTCTCACCTACTCGCAGTTCATGAACGGCATCCTCAAGGCCGGGATCGAGGTCGACCGCAAGGTCATGGCCGACCTGGCGGTGCGGGAGCCGGCGGCGTTCAAGGCCCTGGTCGACCAGGCCCAGGCCGCCCTCAAGTAACGTCCGCCCGCCGTCCCCAGGACGGACCGGACAAGGATCGCAAAGAGGGAGCCTGGACCACAGGCTCCCTTTTTTCGTGTCGGATTCGGAGAGCGAACGATGAGTGACCTTTCGACCCTTCGCAGCGAGGCGCTGGGCGCCGTCGCGCAGGCGGCCGATCTCGCCGCCCTCGACGCGGCGCGCGTCGCCGTGCTCGGCAAGAAGGGCAGCATCACCGGCCTGATGAAGACGCTGGGCGCGATGTCGCCGGACGAGCGGCGCGCCTTCGGCGCCGAGGTCAACAAGCTCAAGGCCGAGATCGAGGGCGCGCTCGAGTCGCGCAAGACGGCGCTCAGCGCCGCCGCCCTGGCCGAGAAGCTGGCCAGCGAGCGGGTCGACGTCAGCCTGCCGGCGCGGCCGGAGTTCGCGACCTTCCCCGAGGGCACGCTGCACCCGATCGGCCAGGTCATGGACGAGCTGGCGGCGATCTTCGGCGAGATGGGCTTCACCTGGGCCGAGGGTCCCGACATCGAGGACGACTGGCACAACTTCTCGGCGCTCAACATCCCGCCCGACCACCCGGCGCGGCAGATGCAGGACACCTTCTACCTGCCGAAGCGGGCCGACGGCACGCCGATGGTGCTGCGCACCCACACCTCGCCGGTGCAGGCACGCACCATGCTCGACAAGGGCGTGCAGAAGATGCTGGCCGACGGCGGCTCGCTGCGCATCATCGTGCCCGGCCGCACCTTCCGCATCGACAACGACGCCACCCACACGCCGATGTTCCACCAGGTCGAGGGCCTGGTGATCGACCGTCACACCCACATGGGCCACCTCAAGGGCTGCCTGGTCGACTTCTGCCGCGCCTTCTTCGAGGTCGACGACCTGCCGCTGCGTTTCCGCCCCTCCTACTTCCCGTTCACCGAGCCGTCGGCCGAGGTCGACATCGGCTGCTCGTGGAAGGACGGCGAGCTGCGCATCGGCGCCGGCGATTCGTGGCTGGAGATCCTGGGCTCGGGCATGGTCCACCCCAACGTCATCCGCAACTGCGGCCTCGATCCCGCCGTCTACCAGGGCTTCGCCTTCGGCATGGGCATCGACCGCATCGCCATGCTGAAGTACGGCATTCCCGACCTGCGCAGCTTCTTCGACGCCGACCTGCGCTGGCTGCGCCACTACGGCTTCTCGGCGCTGGAATGGCCGTCCCTGACCGGAGGGCTGGGCCGATGAAGTTCACGCTGTCCTGGCTCAAGGAGCACCTCGACACCACCGCCTCGCTGGACGAGATCAAGCAGGCGCTGACCATGCTCGGCCTCGAGGTCGAGGGCATCACCGACCCGGCGCAGGCGCTCAAGGGCTTCGTTGTCGGCTACGTCGTCGAGGCGGTGCAGCACCCCAACGCCGACCGCCTGCGCGTCTGCAAGGTCGACACCGGCTCGGGCGTCGTCCAGGTCGTGTGCGGCGCGCCCAACGCGCGCACCGGCATGAAGGGCGTGTTCGCCCCCAGCGGCAGCTACATCCCCGGCACCGACCTGCACCTCAAGGCGAGCAAGATCCGCGGCGAGGAGAGCAACGGCATGCTGTGCTCGTTCCGCGAGCTGCAGCTGGGCGACGACCACAGCGGCATCATCGACCTGCCGGCCGAGACGCCGACCGGGGCGCCGGCCGCCGAGGCGCTCGGCCTCGACGACCCGGTGATCGAGATCAAGGTGACGCCCAACCGCGCCGACTGCCTCGGCGTCCACGGCATCGCCCGCGACCTCGCGGCGGCCGGACTGGGCACGCTGAAGCCGCTCAGGGCCGACAAGGTCGCCGGCACCTACGCGAGCCCGATCAGGTGGACGCACGGCTACGCGCCGGCGCCCGACAGCCCCTGCCCGATCGTCGTCGGCCGCCACTTCCGCGGCCTCAGGAACGGTCCCTCGCCCGACTGGCTGCAGCGCCGGCTGAAGGCGATCGGCCTGCGCCCGATCTCGGCCCTGGTCGACATCACCAACCTCGTGACCTTCGACCTCAACCGGCCGCTGCACGTGTTCGACGCCGGCAAGCTGGCCGGCGACCTCGTCATGCGGCAGGCGCGCGAGGGCGAGCAGATCCTGGCGCTCGACGGCAAGACCTACACGCTCGACCCGGCGGTCTCGGTGATCGCCGACGCCAACGGCGTGCACGGCATCGGCGGCATCATGGGCGGCGAGAACACCGGCGTGCAGGACGACACCACAGAAGTGTTCCTCGAGGCCGCCTACTTCCAGCCGATCGGCATCGCCGCGTCGGGCCGCAAGCTCGGCATCCTGTCCGACGCGCGCTACCGCAACGAGCGCGGCATCGATCCCGAATCGTGCTGGTGGGGCGCCGAGGTGGCGACCCGCCTGATCCTCGAGCTGTGCGGCGGCGAGGCGAGCGAGCTGGTCTCCAGCGGCGTCATGCCGGCGTGGCAGCGCTCCTACACGCTGCGCGCCGACCGGGTGAAGACGCTGACGGCGATCGACGTGCCGGCGGCCGAGACCGCGACCATCCTGCGCAAGCTCGGCTTCACGGTCGAGGGCAACGGGCCGTGGACGGCGGCGGTGCCGTCGTGGCGCCCCGACATCGAGGGCGAGGCCGACCTGGTCGAGGAAGTGACCCGCGTGTTCGGCTTCGACAACATCCCGACGACCTCGCTGCCGCGGCTCGCCGCGACCTCGCGGCCGGTGCGCAGCCCGCTGCAGCGGCGGGTGCCGCTGGCCCGCCGGGCGCTGGCGGCGCGCGGCATGAACGAGGCCGTGACCTGGTCGTTCCTGCCGTTCAGGCAGGCCGAGCGCTTCGGCGGCGGCCAGGAAGACCTGCGCCTGCTGAACTCGATCGCCGCCGAGCTCGACACCATGCGGCCGTCGATCCTGCCCAACCTGCTCGACGCCGCGACCCGCAACGAGGCGCGCGGCCTGTCCAACCCGGCCCTGTTCGAGGTCGGCCCGCAGTACCGGGACGCGACGCCCAAGGGCCAGCGCATCGTCGCGGCGGGGTTGCGCCACCACGCCGCCGTGCCGCGTCACTGGCAGGGTCCGCCGCGCACCGTCGACGCCTTCGACGCCAAGGCCGACGCGATGGCCGTGCTGGCCGCGATCGGCGCACCGGTCGAGAACATGACGGCGCAGGCCGGCGCGCCCGACTGGTACCATCCCGGCCGCTCCGGCGTGATCCGGCTGGGCGACCGCACCATGGCGACGTTCGGCGAACTTCACCCGGAGATCGTCGCCGGCGCCGACCTCAAGGGCCCGGTGGCCGCGTTCGAGGTCTTCCTCGATGCGCCGCCGCCGCCCAAGGCCAAGGCGACCAAGGCGCGGCCCAAGCTGGTGCTGTCGGCCTTCCAGCCGCTCGAGCGCGACTTCGCCTTCATCGTCGAGGCCGGCGTCGAGGCCGAGAAGCTGGTGCGCGCCGCGCGCGCCGCCGACAAGGCGCTGGTCGTGGGCGCGCGCGTGTTCGACGTCTACGCCGGCAAGGGCGTGCCCGAGGGCTCGAAGTCGGTGGCGCTCGGCGTCACCCTGCAGCCGGTCGAGCGCACCCTGACCGACGCCGAGATCGAGGCCGTCTGCGCGAAGATCGTCGCGCAGGTGGGCAAGGCCACCGGCGCGACGCTGCGCGGCTGAACGGACAAGGGCACCCCATGACCGACCTGTCGTTGATCCGCAATTTCTCGATCATCGCCCACATCGACCACGGCAAGAGCACGCTGGCCGACCGCCTGCTGCTGCGCTGCGGCGCGGTGACGGAGCGCGAGTTCCACGACCAGATGCTCGACTCGATGGACATCGAGCGCGAGCGCGGCATCACCATCAAGGCGCAGACCGTGCGGCTCGCCTACCAGGCGCAGGACGGCAAGACCTACACGCTGAACCTGATGGACACGCCGGGCCACGTCGACTTCGCCTACGAGGTCAGCCGCTCGCTGGCCGCCTGCGAGGGCTCGCTGCTGGTGGTCGACGCCAGCCAGGGCGTCGAGGCGCAGACGCTGGCCAACGCCTACCACGCGATCGACGCCAACCACGAGATCATCCCGGTCCTCAACAAGATCGACCTGCCCTCGGCCGAGCCCGAGCGGATCTGCAAGGAGATCGAGGACGTGATCGGCATCGACACGTCCGAGGCGATCAAGGTCTCGGCCAAGACCGGCATCGGCATCGACGACCTGCTGGAGGCGATGGTCAAGCGGCTGCCGCCGCCCAAGGGCGAGCGCGACGCCCCGCTCAAGGCGCTGCTGGTCGACAGCTGGTACGACCCGTACCTCGGCGTCGTGACGCTGGTGCGGGTGCAGGACGGCGTGCTGCGGAAGGGCATGCGCATCCGCATGATGGCGGCCGGCGCGTCCTACGACCTCGACAAGGTCGGCGTCTTCACGCCCAAGCCCAAGGACGTGGCCGAGCTCGGCCCCGGCGAGGTCGGCTTCATCATCGCCGGCATCAAGACGATCTCCGACTGCAAGGTCGGCGACACCATCACCGACGACCGCAAGCCCGCGACCGAGATGCTGGCCGGCTTCAAGCCGTCCGTGCCGGTGGTGTTCTGCGGCCTGTTCCCGGCCGACGCCGCCGAGTTCGAGACGCTGCGCGAGTCGCTGTCCAAGCTGCGCCTCAACGATTCGTCGTTCCACTTCGAGCCCGAGAGCAGCGCCGCGCTGGGCTTCGGCTTCCGCTGCGGCTTCCTCGGCCTGCTCCACCTCGAGATCGTGCAGGAGCGGCTGGAGCGCGAGTTCAACCTCGACCTCGTCACCACCGCGCCCTCGGTCGTCTACAAGCTGAAGATGACCGACGGCAGCGAGATGGAGCTGCACAACCCGGCCGACTACCCCGACCCGGTGCACATCGAGAGCATGGCGGAGCCCTGGATCAAGGCCACGATCATGACGCCCGACGAGCATCTCGGCGCGGTGCTGACGCTGTGCCAGGAGCGGCGCGGCCAGCAGATCGAGCTGACCTATGCCGGCGCCCGCGCCATGGCGGTCTACCGCCTGCCGCTGAACGAGGTCGTGTTCGACTTCTACGACCGGCTGAAGTCGGTGACGCGCGGCTACGCCTCGTTCGACTACGAGATGGTCGGCTACGAGGAAGGCGAGCTGGTGAAGGTGTCGATCCTGGTCAACGCCGAGCCGGTCGACGCGCTGTCGATCATCGTCCACAAGAGCCAGGCCGAGCATCGCGGCCGCGCCCTGTGCGAGCGGCTGAAGGACCTGATCCCGCGGCAGCTTTTCAAGATCGCCATCCAGGCCGCGATCGGCGGCCGCATCATCGCCCGCGAGACCATCAGCGCGCTGCGCAAGGACGTGCTGGCCAAGTGCTACGGCGGCGACATCAGCCGCAAGAAGAAGCTTCTCGAGAAGCAGAAGAAGGGCAAGAAGCGGATGCGCCAGGTCGGCGACGTCGAGATCCCGCAGTCCGCCTTCATCGCCGCCCTGAAGATGGACAGCCGCTGAGGCTGCCCCGGCCGGAGACGGTCAGGAGAGGCCGCGGCTGCGTCGGCGGCGCGGCCGCGAACTGCCGAGGAAGGCCATCTCCGCGCCGCGCCGGGCGCCGCCGTCGCGGTTGCCGACCCACAGCAGCACGCCGCCCAGCACGACGAAGGCCGGCAGCACCGGGATCGCCAGCAGCGGTCGCACCAGCCAGAACCACAGCAGCGAGGTCGCGCCGCGCTGCAGCGCGATCTGGGCCTCGCTGAACGAGCGCAGGTCGAGGTGGGACCACAGGTCGCCCAGCGTCAGCAGCCGGAACGCGCCCTCGGTCGCCCAGGCCAGCCCGTCATGCACCACCGCCGAGACCGCCAGGGCCAGGAAAAGCCAACCCAAACCACGCAGGATCACGAATTCACCCCCACTCCGGGAGAGCCTAGCGAACCGGCCCGGCAGGGGGAAGCCGCCGGGCCGACGGGGCTGGGGAAGAGGCGTTGCCCCGGCGGCCGGGCGCGCTATAACGGCGGCCTGACGCGCTCAGGACAGGTGGCCGAGTGGTTTAAGGCACACGCTTGGAAAGCGTGCGTGGTGTAACAGCCACCGCGGGTTCGAATCCCGCCCTGTCCGCCAGCCCTCCTCGAGGGCTGCCTGAGAAGCAGTGCAGTTCACGAAAAACCCGCCAAAATTCATGATTCAGGTGTCTCTACCTGTTTCACCTTGTACCTGCCCTGTTCTCAGACTAAGTGGGTAGGAGCGAGGGTTTGGCGGACGGTCTGCCACCCAGACAACTTCAGGGCATCGGAGATTGGCAACTAAGACAGTACACATGGCGACCCGAAGTGAAGTCGAGCGCTTCACCCAACCTGGCAAGCACGCTTGCGGAGCGGGTCTCTACTTGCAGGTAACACCTAGCGGCGCGAGGAGCTGGCTCTTTCGCTACTCGTCGGCCGGCCGAATGCGCGAACTGGGTCTCGGATCCTATCCTCTTGTGACGTTGGCGATGGCCCGGGCCGCCGCGGACAGGGCACGACTGGAGAAACGCAACGGGCAGGACCCGATTGACTCAAGGAAGGCCGTCAAGACGGCAGAACGCGCAGCGGCGAACGCGCCGAACGAGACATTCTCCCGCGTAGCCGAGGCATACATCGCGCAGCACGCCCCCTCTTGGCGGAACGCCAAATCAGCCGCCCAATGGCGCTCTAGTCTGGACGCGTACGCGCACCCAAAGATCGGAGACAAGCACTGTAGCGCCATCACATCTGCGGACGTGCTGGAAGTCCTTCGCCCCATTTGGGCTTCCAAGCCCGTCACTGCATCGCGCGTCCGGCAGCGTATTGAAGCGGTACTAGATTCGGCCAAGGTCCGCGGCTTGCGCACCGGGGACAATCCCGCCTTGTGGAAGGGCAACCTTGCACATGCGCTTCCGCCGATTGGCCGCGTCCATAAGGTCGAGAACCATGAGGCGCTGCCGGCTGCCGCACTCCCCGCCGTGTACGCGAAATTGAGCGCCGCCGAAGGAACGGCGGCCAAGTGCCTACGCTTTATCGCTCTAACGGCCGCCCGTGCGTCGGAGGCCACGATGGCTCGTTGGTCAGAAGTCGACCTGACCGAGGAAGTTTGGACCATACCAGGCGCGCGAATGAAGGGCGGCAAAGCGCACCGCGTGCCGCTCAGCCGAGAGGCTCTAGCGATTCTACGTTCTTGTCGTCCCGCCCAGCCCACGCCCGATGCACTGGTCTTCGCAGGCCAACGCGAAGGCAAGCCAATTAGCCTGACGGCCTTGATGAAGGCTATGCGACGGGCTTGCGGTACGATGGCAACAGTACACGGCCTCCGCTCGACCTTCCGCGACTGGTGCGCCGCTCGAGGCGTCCAGCGCGAACAGGCCGAACTGGCACTAGCCCACGCGGTGGGTACTGAAGTTGAGCGGGCATACCGCCGAACCGATCTTCTCGATCAGCGCCGAAAGCTCATGCAACAGTGGGGTTCATTTGTGTGCCCGAATCCAACGTCGAAGAGGGCTTGAAGTATGACGAGGCACCGTTACACAGGCAACCTAGGCCGGCGGCGAGCCGCCTCCCAAGAACAGGTAATAGCTGACGCCGGCGAGGGTGATGGCGCGCTCCAAGATCGTGCCCGACGCGATAATGCCTCTCGGCTCGCGCAGGCAATTGGTGAACTGCTGACGGACCTAGGCCTGCTTTCAAACCCTACATCCGCATACCCCAACAACTCTACCTTCTGGTTCCGAGCGTTTTTTCTACTGGCCAAACGGCATGTCCCTGCCATTCGGGCGCTAGTCATTCCAGGCCAACCGGGTAGACCGCGTGCCCCGGAAATTGAGGCTGAAGCGGACCTGGCAAACGCAGACGTCGGCGCGCGTCGCGCCAGAAATATGTCACTCAGCGCGCGGTGCGTAGAAATAGCGCAACAGCAGTTGGGAAGTGATGCCACCAGCGCTGCAGTACGCCAACTGGCCAGTCGATTGCGCTACCAACACTACAACCGCCGTCGTGGACCTCGGCTTTAGCATCTCACTTCTTTCTGTGTAGGGTCTCGCACCCCCTTTTTTACACAGCATTTAAAGAGCATTCGTCGAGCATCACTTTTGAGTGGTGCCATGCCCTGTTTGTCCGACTCCAATTCAATGCAATGCGACACGCTGCCCAGCTTTCTGAGCATCAGGCAGGTCGCGTTCCTCCTGGACGTCACCACTGCCCAGGTACACCGCCTCACCAAGCAGAAGGTCCTTCGAGGCCACCGCCTGGCAGGTCGAGTTTATGTTCGAACCGAAGAGGTTCGCGCCCTGCTTGAAGCTCGGCGCGGGATCAAGAGGGCAGCGTGACGAAGCCGACCGACAAGTCGTTGGCAGGCGCTCCAATTGACCCCGCCGCACTCCTCCTAACGACCGAACAAGCCTGCCGAGTCCTAAACCTTAGCCGGCCCACTCTATATCGCCTGCTCGGCGACGGCGCGTTGCGAAGCCTCCGCATTCGAGGCCGACGCATGTTTCGGCGTAGCGATATAGAGCGCTTTGTCGTTCGTGGTGCAACCTCAACGAGGGAGGCTAGCACGAGCTTCTAAACCGAAGTGAGGCCCGCCGTGCAGCCAGCGCGGCGGGCCTCGGTTGCAACTCTAGAACGACGACGGTGAATCATGTCTAGAACGCAAAGTTACTGTATCTATTTGTGCGGGAAACGTCGAGCTCGAATCAAGTGCGGGCGCGGGTGCGAGTGGGCGAAGTTTAGCCTCACGCTCGAACAGCGCATCGCTGATGTCCGCGATTCGCTCGACTTTGCCTATGACAGCGACATCGACCTGTTTCACGCGCTGTCTTCTGAACAGGACGATTTCCTAGCCGAACTTCGAGACCACGCGCCCCTTAAGGCTGCTGACCTACTTGAGCATGCCGCTCGGAAACTCGGCCGTCCGCTTGGTCGCCAGGAAGTTCGTCAACTCTTCCGTTTCTACAGCCTTCGCCACCGAGTTGCCGCCGCAGAGCGAGCGCTACTTGCCGCGCTGCCCGTTGCCGGCACCGCTTAATTTCACAGCAGATCTAAGATGGAGACCGAAAATTATGGCTGACAGCGACGACACTAGGGTCCCGGCCGGCCTATTCGGCGGGATGACGCGTGAAGACCTAGTCCAGGCCGCGGCGACAATGTCCGACGATTTCCGTCGCGCACGCGATGCGGCCGACCCGCGCCGCCGCCCCAAGGGCACGCTCGCCGCCGTGCTGCGTGAGCTCCGTCTTGACCCGGCGCTAGCCGGCTTCGCCTTCGATGAAATGCTGCAAGCAGTCGTCATCACAGGGCCGCTGCCGGGCAATGACAACTGGTGTTCGCGCCTCATAACGGATGTCGACGTTGGTCGCATTCAGGAACACCTTCAACTGAGCGGATTGCGCAGCGTCTCGAAGGACGTTACCCACCAAGCTGTTGATATTTGCGCTGTCGAGCGGCGCTTTCATCCCGTCCGCGACTACCTAGACGGCCTCGAGTGGGACGGCGTTGAGCGTGTTGGTACATGGTTGTCGACCTACCTCGGCGTCGAACCGTCGACCTATACCGTGGCGATCGGCAGGATGTTCCTGGTCGCGATGGTAGCTCGCATATTTCAACCCGGCTGCAGCGCCAACTACATGCTGGTCCTGGAAGGGCCACAGGGTACCCGAAAGTCAACAGCATGCCGAACCCTCGGCGGCGACTGGTTCTCCGACAACCTTCCCGACGTGCGGCAAAGCAAAGACGTCGCTCAACATCTCCCTGGAAAATGGCTGATTGAAATCGGCGAGATGGCGGCGATGGGCAAGGCCGAGACCGCCGTCTTGAAGGCGTTCATCACTCGCGGGACCGAGCGTTACCGCCCTTCATATGGGCGCCGCGAAGTCGTACAGCCCCGCCAGTGCGTCTTCATCGGAACCACAAATTTGTCGGCGTACCTTCGCGATGAAACAGGTGGCCGGCGGTTCTGGCCGGTCAAGGTCGGCGAAATCGACAACGAGGCCCTCGCTCGAGACCGCGACCAACTATTCGCTGAGGCAGTTAAGCTTTTCCGAGATGGTTGCAGTTGGTGGCCCGATCCCAACTTCGAGCGCGAGTACATCGCCCGCGAGCAGGAGCTTCGCTACGAGGCTGACGCCTGGGAAGATGAAATAAAAGAATGGCTTAGCACCCGCACCGGCCCTGCCCGAGTTCTAATCAAGGAAGTTGCAAGAGGCGCCTTGAATATCGAAGCTGGCCGCCAGGGGAAACGAGACCAAAATCGGATCAGCGCCTGCCTAAGACGGCTGGGCTGGGAACGCAGCCCGACTCCTCGGCGAGGCTATAATCATTGGGTGCCGACCGAGGCCTGGCAGCAATTTTTGGCCGAGATGAACACGGCGACGACCGTCGGCGACGCAGAACAAAACGATGAGGCGCCGCCGTTCTAGACGATCGTAAGGGGCATCCTGATGGTGGCGACGGGTGGCCACTATTCACAACTTCAGCCGAGCTGCCGGAGTTACCCTGGCAGAACGGCGGCTTGCTCTGGTGGCGAGGTGGTGAGGGTGATGACAGATATGGAGGGAATCTCTCAGAAGGGCTGTACCCTTCTTCCAGAAGGTCAGATCACCGATCGCCACCATAGCCACCACTCCATCTTGGCGCAGTGTTTCGCAAACCGTCCCCGCGACAGCGGCGCGCTTCGCAGAAGGCAATAACCGGTATCATGTGTGAAGTGGCACTCACCATCTCCGCATTGAAGCGGGCCGGTCATCTGCCGAGCGGGGGCTTGCCTGGGACGGCAGCGGGGCGGCCATTGACGTTCGACTCGGGTACCGAGTTGCCAGGCACCACCCTGCTGTTGTGCCGGCGTCTAGACTCAAGGACCCTTGAACTTTTCGGCCTCGCGCCGGGTCTAGTGATCCCGCTAGAGCGCCTTCCCTTCCACCAATCGCCCGGCCGCTGGCACTTCCTCTGCCCTGCCTGCGGCCTCCGAAAGGGTGTCCTCGTCAAAGTGCCGGTGAACGGGCCGCCCCTCGCCGCGGCGCTTGGGTGGACCTGCAGAAACTGCGCGCGGGGGATGCCCATGGGCACGTCGCCTTGGAGCCCGGCGTGGCCTCTCTCGCCCTGCCGGCGCCTTAAGCGAGCCCTAGAAAAGGCCGCAGAAGCCGATCAGCGTCGGCCTGGCGAAGAGCGCCGCCACTGGCGCAGGCGCGCCCAGCGGGCGTCCATGGCCCTCCAGACCGCGGCTGCGCAGGCCGAGACGGAAGCTAATAGGCTCGCTCGCCGGCTAAGCGTCTAATACCATCGCCGCGAGTGTGAAATTTAGCTATGTCCCCTCCCGCAGCTACTCGGCTAGCCGAGATCGACCGCGATTTGGACGCAGCCTCGCCGACCATCCGCTATCGACCATTGGTCCGCTCGATCTGGCGCGCCCTGCTGCTAGTGCCAGCGGAACTTTCCGCCTTGGCCGCCAAGCCGGAGTGCCTATCAATATTCGACCGGGTGGCGGTGACGCTGGTACGACGCGCCGTGCTGGGGGACGCTAAGGCTGCCGACATGCTCGCCAACATGATCGAAGGCAAGCCTGGCCTACGACACGGCGATCTCGGGGTACGCCGCAGCAAGGGGCGGAACGTAGCAGCCTCGGCGGATGTTCATTGTGCCATCTCCAGGGAGTTGCGCCGAGCAAGCGGGGATGCATGACACACCGCCGCCGCCCGCCGTCAGAGATGCCTTTCGCTGGAGGCTCGCACGCACCAGAAGGAGCTTCTCTAGGCCTCCGCTTGGACGACTGCCGACTTAGCATCGAAAATGCACGGGCGGGCGACGTGGTGGAGAGGATGCTGCAGGCTCCAAGCCTTGGGCCGCTTGAGCTTATCAACCTATTGCAGGAACTGATCCGTCGCCGGCGTGATGTGGACCACGATCTGCGCCGGCTCATCCAGCAGGCTGAAGCAATAGGCACGCTGGATATAGCAATTACGGCGCGCCGCGCGCTCCAAGGCTCCGCATCTGCCGGCGCCGAGCCGAGCGAAATCAGCTAAGCGTTGCCTCGACTGACTTCGCCGGTTGGACGGATGTGCAGTCCGCCACCCTCTGCAGCGGAGTTGCACGAATTTAGGCCTTTTTCGGTGAATGTTCTTCGCACCCCCGGTCCCACCCACGGCTGGCCCAATCCAAGCGTGTCTTGCGCCGCGCAGATTACCTCGTCGGGACCAAAGGGGCTTCTCGTGCACTTCCCTGATTGATTTACATTATTAGATGACACCTCAGCCCTTGGTCGCCTCCCCGAATTTCTGGATGTTGACCTGCTCCCCGTCTTTCATACGTCGGTAGGTTGAGTCTGTTCCTCTTTTGCA
>CAYQRL010000029.1:0-68758 GCA_964420105.1 uncultured Reyranella sp. | reverse complement strand
CGACCTCGACAAGATGTGGCCGATCATCCCGCACGGCCAGTCCGACACCGCCTGCGTCGACAACGCGCTCGAGCTGCTGGTCGCCGGCGGCTACTCGCTCAGCCACGCCATGATGATGCTGATCCCCGAGGCGTGGGCCGGCAACCCGCTGATGGATGCCAAGCGCAAGGCGTTCTACGAGTACCATGCCGCGCTGATGGAGCCGTGGGACGGCCCGGCCTGCATCGCCTTCACCGACGGCCGCCAGATCGGCGCCACGCTCGACCGCAACGGCCTGCGCCCGGCGCGCTTCATCGTCACCGCCGACGACAAGGTGGTGATGGCGTCCGAGTCCGGCGTGCTGCCGATCCCCGAGCAGGACATCGTGCGCAAGTGGCGCCTGCAGCCCGGCAAGATGCTGCTGATCGACCTCGAGCAGGGCCGCATCGTCGAGGACGACGAGCTCAAGCGCACCCTGGCCGAGGCCGAGCCCTACGAGGAGTGGCTGAAGGAGACCCAGCACAAGCTCGAGGACCTGTCGGAGCTGCCCGACGCGCCGCCGGCGGCGCCGTCGAACGATGCCTCGACCCTGCTCGATCGCCAGCAGGCCTTCGGCTACACCCAGGAGGACATCCAGTTCTTCCTCGAGCCGATGAGCCGCGAGCCCGACGACCCGGTCGGCTCGATGGGCATCGACACGCCGATCGCGGTGCTCTCGAAGAAGCCGAAGCTGCTCTACAACTACTTCAAGCAGAACTTCGCGCAGGTCACCAACCCGCCGATCGACCCGATCCGCGAGGAGCTGGTGATGTCGCTGGTGTCGATGATCGGCCCGCGGCCCAACCTGCTCGGCCTGCACGCCGGCACGCACAAGCGGCTGGAGGTCTCGCAGCCGGTGCTGACCAACGCCGAGCTCGAGAAGATCCGCTCGATCGAGGACCTGCTCGACGGCTCGTTCCGCACCGCCACGGTCGACACGACCTGGCCGGCCAGCGAGGGCGCGGCCGGGCTGGAGAAGGCGCTCGACCGGATCTGCGCCGAGGCGACCGACCACGTGCTCGCCGACCGCAACATCCTGATCCTGTCGGATCGCGCGGTCTCGGCCGAGCGCATCCCGATCCCGGCGCTGCTGGCGACGGCGGCGGTGCACCATCACCTGATCCGCCGCGGCCTGCGCACCCAGACCGGCCTGGTGGTCGAGTCGGGCGAGGTCCGCGAGGTCCATCACTTCTGCTGCCTCGCCGGCTACGGCGCCGAGGCCATCAACCCGTACCTCGCGTTCGAGACGCTGGAGGCGCTGCGCGTCCAGAACGGGCTGCCGCTCAAGCCCTACGAGGTCCAGAAGAACTTCATCAAGGCGGTCGGCAAGGGCCTGCTGAAGGTGATGTCCAAGATGGGCATCTCGACCTACCAGTCGTACTGCGGCGCCCAGATCTTCGACGCGGTCGGCCTGCATTCCGGCTTCGTCGAGAAGTACTTCACCGGCACCGCCACGACGATCGAGGGCGCCGGCTGGGAGGAAATCGCCGAGGAGACGGTGCGCCGTCACCGCGACGCCTACGGCGACAACCCGATCTACCGCCGCATGCTCGACCCGGGCGGAGACTACGCCTTCCGCCTGCGCGGCGAGGACCATGCCTGGACGCCGCAGTCGGTGGCCAAGCTGCAGCACGCCGTGCGCGGCAACCTGCCCGACGAGTACAAGGCCTTCGCCGAGACGATCAACGAGCAGAGCGAGCGCCTGCTGACGATCCGCGGCCTGATGCAGTTCAAGTGGGCCGACACGCCGGTGCCGATCGAGGAGGTCGAGCCGGCCGCCAGCATCGTCCGGCGCTTCGCCACCGGCGCGATGAGCTTCGGCTCGATCAGCCGCGAGGCCCACACCACGCTCGCCATCGCCATGAACCGGATCGGCGGCAAGTCGAACACCGGCGAGGGCGGCGAGGAGGCGGACCGCTTCAAGCCGCTGCCGAACGGCGATTCGATGCGCTCGGCGATCAAGCAGGTGGCGTCCGGCCGCTTCGGCGTCTCGGCCGAGTACCTGGTCAACGCCGACGACCTGCAGATCAAGATGGCGCAGGGCGCCAAGCCCGGCGAGGGCGGCCAGCTGCCCGGCCACAAGGTCGACGAGAACATCGCGCGCGTGCGCCGCTCGACGCCCGGCGTCGGCCTGATCTCGCCGCCGCCGCACCACGACATCTACTCGATCGAGGATCTCGCCCAGCTGATCCACGACCTCAAGAACGTCAACCCGAAGGCGCGCGTCTCCGTGAAGCTCGTCTCCGAGGTCGGCGTCGGCACGGTCGCGGCGGGCGTCAGCAAGGCGCGCGCCGACCACGTGACGATCTCGGGCTTCGAGGGCGGCACCGGCGCCTCGCCGCTGACGTCGCTCACCCATGCCGGGTCGCCGTGGGAGATCGGCCTCGCCGAGACCCAGCAGACGCTGGTGCTGAACGGGCTGCGCGGCCGCATCGCCGTGCAGGTCGACGGCGGCCTGCGCACCGGCCGCGACGTCGCGATCGGGGCGCTGCTCGGCGCCGACGAGTTCGGCTTCGCCACCGCGCCGCTGATCGCGGCCGGCTGCATCATGATGCGCAAGTGCCACCTCAACACCTGCCCGGTGGGCGTGGCGACCCAGGACCCGGTGCTGCGCAAGCGCTTCACCGGCCAGCCCGAGCACGTCATCAACTTCTTCTTCTTCGTCGCCGAGGAACTGCGCCAGATCATGGCCAGGCTCGGCTTCCGGACGCTGAACGAGATGATCGGCCGGGTCGACCGGCTCGACATGCGCCGCGCCGTCGATCACTGGAAGGCGGGCGGCGTCGACCTCTCGAAGCTGCTGCACGTCGCGCCGGCCCGCGAGGGCGTGGCGATCTGGAACAGCGAGCGCCAGGACCACGGCCTCGACAAGGCGCTGGACCACCGCCTGATCGAGGCGGCCGAGCCGGCGCTGGAGAAGGGCCAGCCAGTGCAGATCGAGCTGCCGGTGAGCAACGTCAACCGCACCGTCGGCGCGATGCTGTCGGGCGAGGTGGCGCGCCGCCACGGCCATGCCGGCCTGCCCGACGGCACGATCTCGGTGCGGCTCGCCGGCACCGCCGGCCAGAGCTTCGGCGCCTTCCTGGCGCACGGCGTGTCGCTGGAACTGACCGGCGACGGCAACGACTACGTCGGCAAGGGCCTGTCGGGCGGCCGCGTCGTCGTCCGCCTGCCGGCCGGGTCGAAGCGCGACCCGCTGACCAACATCATCGTGGGCAACACCGTGCTGTACGGCGCGATCGGCGGCGAGGCCTACTTCCAGGGCGTCGCCGGCGAGCGCTTCGCCGTGCGCAACTCGGGCGCCGTCGCGGTGGTCGAGGGCACCGGCGACCATGGCTGCGAGTACATGACGGGCGGCGTGGTGGTGGTGCTGGGCGAGACCGGCCGCAACTTCGCCGCCGGCATGTCGGGCGGCGTCGCCTACGTCTACGATCCCAAGGCGCGGTTCCGCGACCTCTGCAACCCGGCGATGGTCGACCTCGAGCCGATCGCGCCGCCGTCGGCCGACAAGGACGCGCCGGGCCGCCCGCTGCAGCGGGCGCCGGGGGCCGACGACAACGGCATGGGCGACATGCTGGCGTTCGACGCCGAGCGCCTGCGCATCCTGGTCGAGCGGCACCTGCTGCACACCGGCAGCGCCCGTGCGCGCGCGCTGCTGGACGACTGGGACAACGCGCTCAGGAGCTTCATCAAGGTGATGCCCAGGGACTACAAGCGCGCGCTCCTGCAGGCGCGCGAGCGGGCCGCGGCCAAGGCCGTCGCCGCCGAGTAGTCACCGGGAAAGTATAGAGGGGAGTAGAAAGCCATGGGTCTGCCCACCGGCTTCCTGGAGATCGAGCGCAAGGACCGTTCGTACGAGAAGGTCGAGGCGCGTCTCAAGCACTGGAACGAGTTCCTGCTGCCGCTGGCGCCGCAGGAAGTGTCGACGCAGGCGTCGCGCTGCATGGATTGCGGCATCCCGTTCTGCCACAACGGCTGCCCGGTCAATAACCTGATCCCGGACTGGAACGAGCTGGTGCGCCGCGGCCGCTGGCAGGAAGCGCTCGAGTCGCTGCACTCGACCAACAACTTCCCCGAGTTCACCGGCCGCATCTGCCCGGCGCCGTGCGAAGCCTCGTGCACGCTGAACATCGACGACAACCCGGTGACCATCAAGTCGATCGAGTGCTCGATCGTCGATCGCGGCTGGGACGAGGGCTGGATCGTGCCGCAGCTGCCGGCGCGCAAGACCGGCAAGCGCGTCGCCGTGGTCGGCTCGGGCCCGGCCGGCCTCGCCTGTGCCCAGCAGCTGGCGCGCGCCGGCCACGCGGTCACGCTGTTCGAGAAGAACGACCGGATCGGCGGCCTGCTGCGCTACGGCATCCCCGACTTCAAGATGGAGAAGCGCCTGATCGACCGGCGCATGCGCCAGATGGAGGCCGAGGGCGTCGAGTTCCGCACCGGCGTCGAGGTCGGCCAGACGCTGTCGATCAAGTCGCTGCTCGAGGGCTACGACGCGGTCGCCCTGACCGGCGGCGCCGAGCACCCGCGCGACCTCGAGGTCCCGGGTCGCCCGTTCGACGGCATCCACTTCGCGATGGACTTCCTGGTCCAGCAGAACAAGCGCGTCGCCGGCGACGACGAGGCCCGCGCCGCGCCGCGCGGCACCATCAACGCCAGGGGCAAGCACGTCGTGGTGATCGGCGGCGGCGACACCGGCTCGGACTGCGTCGGCACCTCGAACCGCCACGGCGCCGCCTCGGTGACCCAGCTCGAGGTCATGCCGGAACCGCCGGTGCGCGAGGACAAGGCGATGACCTGGCCCGACTGGCCGCTCAAGATGCGGACCTCGTCGTCGCACGAGGAGGGCGCGGCGCGCGACTTCGCGGTGCTGACCAAGCGGGCGCTGGGCGAGAACGGCAAGGTGCGGGCGCTGGAATGCGTGCGCGTCGAGTGGGTCAAGGGCGCCGACGGCCGGGTCGCCATGAAGGAGGTCGAGGGCAGCACGTTCGAGCTCAAGGCCGACCTCGTGCTGCTGGCGATGGGCTTCATCGGCCCGCGCAAGGCCGGCATGATCGAGCAGTCGGGCGTGGCGCTCGACCCGCGCGGCAACGTCGCCGCCAACGTCACCGACTACCGCACGAGCGTGCCGCGCCTGTTCGCCGCCGGCGACATGCGCCGCGGCCAGTCGCTGGTGGTGTGGGCGATCCGCGAGGGCCGCCAGTGCGCCCGCGCCATCGACGAAAGCCTGATGGGGTCGACGACCCTGCCGCGCTGAGGGACCTGCGATGAAGCTCCTGCTCGTCCAGGGCGCCAACATGGAATGGCTCGGCAAGCGCCAGCCCGAGCTCTACGGCACCACCACCGCGGCCGAGCTCGACGCCATGCTGCTCGAGCGGGCGCGTGCGCTCGGGGTCGATCTCGAGATCGTCTACACCAACGTCGAGGGCGAGGCGGTGTCGGCGATCTACCGCGCCCTGCGCGCCGGCCTCGACGGGCTGCTGTTCAACCCGGCCGGCTTCCTGCACGCCGGTTACGCGCTGCGCGACTGCCTGCGCTCGATCGACGTGCCGGCGATCGAGATCCACATGACCAACATCGAGAAGCGCGGCTTCGGCTCGATCACCGCGGAGGCCGCGGTCGGCTCGATCGCCGGCTTCGGCGTCGATTCCTACCGCCTCGCGCTCGACGCGATGGTGAAGCGGCTCGGCTGACCGTCACCCCGACCGGAGCCTCGCGCAGCGAGGCGTAGCGGAGGGGCCTCGCTTCCACCCATGGCCGTCTCCGTATCGAAGCAAGGTCCCTCCGCTCCGCGCTGCGCGCTCCGGTCGGGATGACGGTGAGGGCCGCGAACGGGAAGGAAAGGGCGCGATACGCCGAGATCCTCGTCTGTCACCCCGACCGGAGCCTCGCGCAGCGAGGCGTAGCGGAGGGGCCTCGCTTCCACCCATGGCCGTCTCCGTATCGAAGCAAGGTCCCTCCGCTCCGCGCTGCGCGCTCCGGTCGGGATGACGGTGAGGGCCGCGAACGGGAAGGAAAGGGCGCGATACGCCGAGATCCTCGTCTGTCACCCCGACCGGAGCCTCGCGCAGCGAGGCGTAGCGGAGGGGCCTCGCTTCCACCCATGGCCGTCTCCGTATCGAAGCAAGCTCCCTCCGCTCCCGCGCTGCGCGCTCCGGTCGGGATGACGGTGGGGAGGGTCAGTCGGGCGACACGCCGAAGCGGCGTTGCCAGAAGTCGCGGCTGCGGCGCTCGCCGATGTCGCAGCCGAGCTCGTACTCGGGCCGCACGAAGCGGGTGTAGTCGGCCTGCTCGCGCGCCGCGCGGCGGCTGCCGCCGCCCGGCGCCTGCGCCAGCCGGGTGCCGTCGGGCAGGGGGCCGAGGCCGATGTCGTGGTCGATGACGCGATCGGGGCGGGGCGCGAACTCGGGGCCGCGGTCGGCGACCTCCTGCAGCAGCTTCTTCTTCACCGCGCGCGGGAAGTCCTCGAAGCTGCTGGCGACCTCGACGAACGAGCGCGGGCCGCCGGTCACGCAGTGCAGGTAGTACCGGTCGAGGTCGGTCTCGGCCGGGAAGCCGAACGGGTTGGGGCGGTCGTTCATGATCGGCAGGCCGTTGATGACGATGCGCTCCTTCAGCGCCTCGTGGCGCTGGTCGGTGACCAGCCCGCCGTCGTTGTTCGAACCGTCGCCCGAGATGTCGAGGACCTTGCGCTCGGCCTCGAACGGGCCGCGCGCGAACAGCGGGATGGCGAAGCGGATGGCGCCGCTGATCGAGGTGCGGCGCGAGATCGAGATCGGCGCCTCGGACAGGCGCTCGGTGAAGGCGCGGATCGCGGCCTCCGAGTCGAGCAGCGTCCAGTCGACCAGCAGGCGCTGGACGTACGAATCCGACCACTCGAAGTAGGCGACGGCGATGCGGCCGTGGCTGCCGCCGAGGACCGCCCTGACGATCGCGGGGTCGCGGAAGGCCTGGACGTAGCCGTCGCGCTGCAGGCGGGCCTCGTCGGGATCGATGCTGCCGGAGATGTCGATGGCCAGGACCAGCGCGAGGTCGACCGCCGGCCGGTCCTGCGCCGCGGCGGGACCGCGGTCGAGCAGCAGCGCGCCCAGCAGGAAGAGGGCGGCGAGGCGCTTGAACCGGGTCATCCGTCACCTCCGCGATCGGTGCTGCGCGCGACGCAATAACCATACCGCCGGCCGGAAGGGGCGGCCAGCGGCGCGCTGGACTTTGGCCGCGCCGCGCCGCTAGCCTCGGGGGCCCATTGAAGCCCGGAGGACGTGCATGGACTTGGCCCTCAGCCCCCAGGACGAAGCCTTTCGTGCCGAGGTGCGCGCCTTCCTGGCCGAGAACCTGACCGAGGACTTGCGCGAGGCCGGCCGCAAGACCGCCGGCGTGTTCGCCGACTTCGCCGCCGGCCTGCGCTGGCACAAGGTCCTCGCCAGGCGCGGCTGGTCGGCGCCGACCTGGCCCCGGGAGTACGGCGGCACCGGCTGGAACGCCACCCAGCGCTACATCTTCGCCCGCGAGTGCATCGCCGCCGACGCGCCGCGCATCTTCTCGATGGGCATCCGCATGGTCGGCCCGGTGATCCAGAAGTTCGGCACGCCCGAGCAGAAGGCGAAGTACCTGCCGGGCATCGTCTCGGGCGACATCGTGTTCTGCCAGGGCTACTCCGAGCCCGGCTCCGGCTCCGACCTCGCCAGCCTCAAGACGCGGGCGGTGCGCGACGGCGACGACTACGTCATCAACGGCACCAAGATCTGGACCACCGGCGCGCACGTCGCCAACCACATGTTCTGCCTGGTGCGGACCTCGAACGAGGGCAAGCCGCAGGAGGGCATTTCGTTCGTGCTGCTCGACTCGATGGAACTGCCCGGCCTGTCGGTGAAGCCGATCCTGACGCTGGCCGGCGACCACGAGGTCAACCAGGTGTTCTTCGACAACGTGCGCACGCCGGTCGCCAACCGGATCGGGCCGGAGAACGCCGGCTGGACGGTCGCCAAGTACCTGCTCGAGTTCGAGCGCGGCGGCGACGCCTACACGCCCAACCTCTACGCCCGCATCGAGGACGTGCGCCGCATCGCCCGCGAGGAGGCGGCCGACGGCTCCGGCCGGCTGATCGAGGAGCGCAGCTTCGCCGAGCGGCTGGCCGAGGCCGAGATGGCGGCCCAGGCACTCGAGATGATCGAGATGCAGGTACTGTCCGACCTCAGCCAGGGCCGCAACCCGGGCGCGATTTCCTCGGCGATGAAGATCCGTGGCAGCGAAACGCTGCAGCTGCTCGACCACCTCGGCGTCGAGGCGCTGGCCTGGTACGCCGCGCCTTTCGAGCCCGAGGCGCGGGAGCTGGGCCACAACGAGCCGACCGTCACGCCGGAATGGGGGATCACGGCCCTGCCGCTTTATCTCAACAACCGGGCGGCCACGATCTATGCCGGTTCGAACGAGATCCAGCGCAACATCATCGCCAAGGCCGTCCTGGGTCTCTGAGAGTGCAATTTCATACGCAGTGTACGGCAACAAACGATAACAACCGTCGCTGGCGAAAGCCAAGTTTTTGAACTAAAAGTGCAGGTGATTTGGGGTAACCGCCGGGCTGTGGGAGCCGCGGCGGACTTGGCTTCGATCCGGAAGAGACGATGGACGGTCGGGCACTTTCGAGGCCTTCGACGATCGGCGATTCCCTGGCGTCCCGGGCCGCGAGCGATCCGCACTCGCCTGCCCTGGTCTGTGCCGGGCTGCCGCCGCTGTCGTTCGGCGACCTCGACCGCCAGGTCAGGCGGTTGGGCGAGCACCTGCGCCAGGCCGGTCTCGGCTCCGGCTCGCGCATCGCGATCGCCCTGCCGCGCGGTCCGGAGGCGGCGCTGCTGAGCCTCGCCGCCTGCTGCGTCGGCACCGTGATGCCGATCAACCCGACCCTGGCGCCCAACGAGCTGGCCGAGGAACTGCGCCAGACCAGGCCGGACGCGCTGATCGTCCCGGGCTGGGAAACGGTGCCGGCCTGGGTCGGCGCCTCCGGTCTCGGTGTCGGCCTCTTCCAGGTCGCGGCCGCGACGGCCTCGCTGGCCGACGTCGTCCTGACCCAGCTCGCCCCGGTGCCGCGCTCGGACGCCGGCAGCCGGCCCACCGCGCGCTCGGTCTGCGCCATCTTCCGGACCTCGGGGACCACCGGCATCGCCAAGCGCGTGCCGGTGACGCACGACAACCTGCTCGAGATGGCGCGCAAGATGGGGCGCTGGCTGCAACTCGGCCCGGGCGACCGTTCGGCCTGCGTCATGCCGATGTATTACAACGCCGGCTTCAAGGCGACGCTGGTGGTGCCGCTGCTGATCGGCTGCAGCGTCGCGCTGCCGAAGACCGCCGGACCGCAGGACTTCCCGGCGTGGGTGATGGAGCTGAAGCCGACCTGGCTGACCGCCGCGCCGGCCTTCCTGCAATCGGTCCTCGACAAGCTGCGCCAGCTGCCCGACGGCGAGCCGCGGCACGGGCTGCGCTTCATCCTCTCGACCGCCTCGTACCTGCCCGACACGCTGCGCACCGCGCTGCAGGCGCGCGCCGGCGTGCCGGTCATGGAGTTCTACGGCCTGTGCGAGTCCGGCATGATGACCGGGCCGCGCCTGCCGCCCGACGTCGCCAAGCCCGGCACGGTCGGCCGGATCCCGGCGGGCGAGCTCGAGATCCGCGGCGAGGATGGCCGGCCGCTGGGCCCCAACCGGGTCGGCCAGATCTGGCTGACCGGTCCCAGCCTGATGCCGGGCTACCTGCCGTCGATCGACGAGGCCCCGGCCGGCCTGGTCGATGGCTGGCTGAACACCGGCGATCTCGGCAGGGTCGACGAGGACGGCGACCTGACGGTGGTCGGGCGCACCAAGGAGATCATCAACCGCGGCGGCGAGAAGGTCTCGCCCTACGACGTCGAGAAGGAGCTGCTGCGCCATCCCGCGGTGCGCGAGGCGGCGGCGTTCGGCGTGCCGCATCCGCGGCTGGGCGAGAGCGTGGCGGCGGCGGTGGTGCTGCACGACGGCGCCGAGACGACGCCGTCGGCACTGATCGAGTACCTGCACGACCGGCTGGCGCCGTTCCAGATGCCGCGCCAGGTCCAGGTGCTGGACGAGCTGCCGCGCGGCAACACCGGCAAGATCTCGCGGCCGAGGCTGGCCGAGGCCTTCGCCGGCCACGAGCGCAGCGGTCCGACCCCGGACGAGCCGCTGCAGATCCTGATCGCCGAGATCTGGCAGCGCCTGCTGAAGCGCGACGACATCGGGGTCGACGAGGACTTCTTCGACGCCGGCGGCGACTCGCTTCAGGCCAACGAGATGCTGCTCGAGCTCGAGGAGCAGACCCACCAGCCGATCGCACCGGAGCAGATCAAGGCCGAGCTGACGATCCGCAACCTGGTCGAGGCGCTGGTGACGCCGGTCGCCCGTTCGGGCCAGCTCGTCACGAAGGCGCGCGACGGCGTCGGGCAGCCGCTGTTCGTGTGCCACGGCGACTACGACGGCTGGGGCTTCTACGCCCGCCGGCTGGCCGACCGGCTCGAGCACCGCGGCCCGGTCTACCTGCTGCACCCCAACTACGACGCCGCCAACGGCCTCGACACCATGCAGGCGATGGCCAGCCGCTACGTGCCCGAGCTGCTGGCGCTGCAGCCCGAGGGCGCCTTCCAGCTGGTCGGCTACTGCCACGGCGGCCTCACCGCCTGGGAGGTCGCGCACCAGCTCGAGTCCGCGGGTCGCACGGTCGAGAGCCTGCTGATCATCGACACCTTCTCGATCAACGCCCGGCGCGCGGTGCGCGGCATCGCCCGGGCGCTGGGCATGGTCGGCAACCTCGCGCCGGCGGTGCTGGGCGACCGGGTGCGGGCGCGCGGCATGCCGGCGGTGTGGGGCAGCACCCGGCGGCTGATGCAGAAGGACAAGTCGATCCTGTGGCGCGCCGCCAAGCGCCTCTACAAGGGCAAGCCGGGATCGTTCGAATCGCTGCGCGGGTCGTACTACCTCGCGATGGCCAACTACCTGCCGCCGCCGCTGCACGCCCGCGTCACCGCGGTGCTGAGCGACGAGTACGCGGCCAAGGTCGAGTACGCCGCCGAGGCGTGGCGCGGGCTGGCGCCGCGGGTCGACCGCCAGCAGGTGCCGGGCAAGCACAACACCTGCATCACCACCCATGTCGGTCCGCTGGCGGCGGTGGTGAACCGTCACCTCGCGGCCTCGACCGGCGGCTGAGCGCGGCGACAAAGACCCTTGCATCCGCGCGGATAGTCCTCACATAGGGCGTGCCATGCCCGATCCCTATTCCATTCTCGGCGTCTCCCGGACCGCGTCGGACGACGACATCCGCAAGGCGTTCCGGGTCCTCGCCAAGAAGCACCATCCCGACCTCAATCCCGGCGACAAGGCCGCCGAGGCCAAGTTCAAGGAAATCTCGCAGGCCAACGACATCCTCTCGGACCCGGAGAAGCGTCGCCGCTTCGACGCCGGCGAGATCGACGGCACCGGCCAGGAGATGCCGCCGCGCGGCTTCTACCGCGACCAGGCCGGCGGCTTCGGCGGCGCCAAGTACGAGCGCGCCGGGCCGCACGAATCGTTCGTCGACATGGGCGGCGTGTTCTCCGAGATGTTCGGCCAGCGCGGTGGCGGCAGCGGCGGCCGCTTCCACTTCGCCGACGGCGAGGGCTTCGGCGAGGGCTTCGACATGGGCAGCCTGCCGGTCACCTACAGCCTGCGGATCCCGTTCCTGGTGGCGGCGCGCGGCGGCAAGCAGCGCGTCAACCTGCCGGGCGGCAAGACGCTCGACATCGACATCCCGGAGGGCGCCAGCGACGGCCAGACCCTGCGCCTCAAGGGCCAGGGCATGCCCGGCCGCGACGGCCGCCCGCCGGGCGATGCCTACGTCGAGCTGCACGTCGAGCCGCACGCCTTCTTCGAGCCGCGCGACAACGACATCCACGTCGAATTGCCGGTGACGCCGACCGAGGCGGTGCTGGGCGGCAAGATCAAGGTGCCGACGGTCGGCGGCGCGGTGATGCTGAACGTGCCGGCCGGCTCGAACACCGGGACCTCGCTGCGCCTCAAGGGCCGCGGCCTGCTCGACCGCAAGTCCGGCCAGCGCGGCGACCAGTACGTCAAGCTCAAGGTCGTGATGCCCGAGACGCCGGACCCGGCGCTGAAGGAGTTCCTGGAGAAGTGGGAGGCCGGCAAGGCCTACGACCCGCGCAAGTCGATGGAGCAGTTCGCATGACGACGCTGGAGGAACTGCTGCGGGTCAACGGCCGCCTGACCGCGGTCCACGTCGAGCGCTGGGTGGCGCGCGGCCTTCTGCGGCCGAGCGCCGACGGCGAGCGCTGGATCTTCGAGCCGGTCGACGTCGCCCGGGCCTGCCTGCTGGCCGACCTGACCGACGAGATGGGCTTCGACGAGGAGTCGATGGAGACCGTGGTCGACCTGCTCGACCAGGTCCACACGCTGCGCCGCCAGCTGCACCGCCTCGGCCTCGCGATCGGCCGCCAGCCGGCCGAGACCCGCGAGGCGATCGCGGTCGCGCTGAAGGACCTCGCGGATCGTTGACGCGAGGGACCCTTCGTCGTCCCGTCACGATCGTTCCGTCACTCCGGCTCGACGCCGGCGCGCTTCACCGCGTCGCCCCAGGCGGCGCAGCCGGTGCGCATGATCTCGGCGAACTCGGCCGGGGTCGTGCCGGTGGCCAGCAGGCCCATGTCGAGCAGCTTGTCCTTGCCCTCCGGCGTCTGCACCAGCTTGCGGATCTCCGCGCTCAGCCGCTCGACGATCTCCTTGGGCGTGCCGGCGGGGGCGAGGATGCCGTTCCAGCCGACCAGGTCGATCTTGTAGCCGGCCTGTTCGAAGGTCGGCACGTCGGGCAGGCGCGGCCAGCGCACCGTCGAGGTCACGGCGAGCGGCGTCAGCTTGCCCGAGAAGATCGCCGGCCCGCCGGCGGCGAGGTCCTGGATGGTCATCGGGATGTGGCCGGCCAGGGTGTCCTGGATCGCCGGCCCGGCGCCCTTGTAGGGCACGTGCGTCATCTCGAGCTTCTCGGCCTGGTTCAGCATCTCGCCCCAGATGTGCGACGACGAGCCGGTGCCGAACGAGGCGAACGAGACCTTGCCCTTGCGCTGGCGCGCCCAGTCGACGAAGTCCTTCACCGACTTCAGGCCGAGCGACGGCGGCGTCACCATGGCGAGCGGCGCCAGCCCGTGCTGCGTCACCGGCACGAAGTCCCTGAAGCCGTCGTAGGGCAGCTTCTTGTAGACGAACGGGTTGATGCACATCATCGACGAGTTGACGTACAGGAACGTGTAACCGTCGGGCGCGGCGTTCTTGGCGATCTCGGCGCCGACCATGCCCTGCGCCCCGGGCTTGTTCTCGACGATCACCTGCTGGCCGAGCACGGCCGAGAGCCGGTCGGCGAAGTAGCGCGACACGACGTCGGTCTGGCCGGCCGGCGGGTAGGGCGCGATCAGGCGGATCGGCTTGCTCGGCCAGGCCTGCGCCAGCACGTCGCCGGCGATCAGCATCAGGCCGCCCGCGAGGACGGCCAGCATCTTCCTGTTCATCTTGTTTCCTCCCTTTCGGGGGAGGTTAGCCGAGCCCTCAGGGGCCGGCCAGCGACCTCCACGCCGCCGCCACCGCCGCCGTCCCGGCCGGGGTGGCGATCATGGCGAGGTGGCCCTGGCCCGGCACCACGGTCACGCCGATGCGCGGGTTCAGCTCCTCCACGAGCGGCGCGAAGCGGTCGGCGTTGAACAGTTCGTCGCCGGCGCCGACCACGATCGCGGTCGGGCGGTCGATGCGGCCCAGCACGGCGCGCCAGTCGAGGCCGAGCTGCAGGCTCATCAGCAGCCGGAAGGAATAGACCGGGGTGCGCCGGTCGTCGGCCGGCGCGTCGGTGGCGAAGTGGGCCACCGGCAGGCCCTCGAACCCGGTCAGGCCGAAGCGGTGCAGGATCGACAGGCCCACGATGCGCGGGATCGCGACGTCGGCCCAGCCGCCGGAGCCGGGCCTGTTGGTCGGCGAATCGCTGGCGATGAACGGCGAGATCGCGAGGTAGTCGTCGAACAGCCCGGCCTGCGGCCCGCCGGCGATGCGCAGCACGAAGCCGCCGCCGGCGGAGAAGCCGGCGAGCGTGCGCCGGATCCCCGGGCGGTCGAGGCCCAGCGCCTTCACCAGGTCGACGAGATCGTCGTCGGGCTGGCCGAGGTAGGAGACGTCGCCGTTGCGGGTGCCGCTGCCGCCGTGGCCGCGGAGCGCGATGGCGTAGACGGTGGCGCCGGCGGCCTGCAGCGCGCGCGCCGATTGCAGCATCTCGGTGCCCGACCCGGTCGAGCCGTGCACCAGCACGACGGCGCGGTCGGCCCGGCCCGGGTAGAGCCTGTAGTTGAGGCGCGCGCCGTCGCGCGCGGCGACAGCCTGCACCGCCGGCAACTGGTCCCACGGGAACGCCTCGATGCCGGGGATCGCGTTGCCGGCCGCCAGCACCGGCGGCTGCCCCGGCGCGTGCAGCCCGATCGCGGCGGCGAGGCCGACGATCACGAGCACGGGCAGCAGGAGGAAGAGGCGGAGGAGCCAGCGGCGCATGCCGGCAGTCTAGCGCGTCAGGCGGCCTGCCGCCCCAGCGCCCTGGCGTCCGCCAGTGCCGCCTTGATCGAGTCTGGGCTGCGCGAGCCCAGCCCGCCGACGATGGTGTCGCGCACCGGACGGTAGCCGACGAAGCCGAGGATGTTGCGCTTCAGCGCCTTGACGCCGTGGGCGCGGTAGAACCAGCGGTAGACGAGGGCCGGCATGCCCATGGTGACGATCACCCGGGCCGACTTGCCCTTGAGGTGCATGACCGGGAAGCCGCGCGGCCGGTAGGTGAAGGCGAAGCCCGGCCGCAGCGCCTGCTCGAGGAAGCCCTTGAGCAGCGCCGGCATGTCGCCGAGCCACAGCGGGAACACGACCACGAGGTGGTCGGCCCACAGGATCTGCTGCTGTGCCGCGGCGATGGCGGGCGGCGGCGCCTCGGTCTCGAAGCTGGCCTGCGAGCGCAGCAGCGCGAAGTCGAGGGTGGCGACGTCGAGCCGGCGGACGTCGTGGCCGGCGTCGCGCGCGCCCTCGGCGTAGGCGTCGGCCAGCGCCTGGCAGAGGCCGCGGTGGACCGGGTCGGGATGGCCGTTGAGGACGAGCACGCGGCGCGACATGGCCCTTCATGTCGCGCGGTGCCGGGCCTCGCCTTGATTCAGATCAGCGATCCGGACCAGCGATCCGGATCAGCGATTCAGGCCAGCCGCAGCGGGATTTTGAGGTAGGAGGTGCCGTTGGCCTCGGCCGGCGGCAGGTTGCCGGCGCGGATGTTGACCTGCACCGAGGGCAGCAGCAGCACCGGCGCGGCCAGCGTGGCATCGCGCCCGCGCCGCAGCGCCACGAAGGCCGCCTCGTCGATGCCGTCGTGGACGTGGATGTTGGCGCGGCGCTGCTCGGCCACGGTGGTTTCCCAGGCGTAGCGGTCGCGGCCCGGCGCCTTGTAGTCGTGGCACATGAACAGGCGGGTCTGCGGCGGCAGCGACAGCAGGCGGCGGATCGAGCGGTAGAGCGTGGCGGCGTCGCCGCCGGGGAAGTCGCAGCGCGCGGTGCCGAAGTCGGGCATGAAGATGGTGTCGCCGACGAACACCGCGTCGTCGACCCGGTAGGCGATGTCGGCCGGGGTGTGGCCGGGCAGGTGCATGACCTCGATCTCGCGGCCGCCCAGCGCCAGCCGGTCGCCGTCGCGCAGCAGCCGGTCGAACTCGCGCCCGTCGGTGCTGACGTCGGGGGCGTTGAACACGTCGCGGAAGATCTGCTGGACCGCGCGGATGTGCTCGCCGATCGCGACCTTGGCGCCGGTCTTCGCGCGGAGATAGGGGGCCGCCGTCAGGTGGTCGGCGTGGGCGTGGGTCTCGAGGATCCAGTCGAGCGTCAGCCCGCGCTCGGCCAGCCGCGCCAGCAGCCGGTCGGCCGAGGCGGTCGACAGCCGGCCCGACTTGGGGTCGTAGTCGCGGACAGGGTCGACGATGGCGGCCCGGCGGCTGGCCGGGTCGGCCAGCAGGTACGTTACGGTGAAAGTCGCTTCGTCGAAGAAGGCTTCGATACTGAGGGCGGTCATCGCTCGGCTCCCGGTTGGCGCTTGACGGATATATTAGTCGTCACTAAATGAGCAAGGCCTAATATGAACAAACCCGCTTCCCGTCCCCTGCCGCGCGACCTGCGTGCCCGTGCCGGCGACGTCGCCGACGTCCTGGCGGCGCTGTCCAACGACCGCCGCCTGCTGATCCTCTGCACGCTGGTGGAGGAGGGCGAGGCGACGGTGAACGCGCTCGCCGACGCGGTCGGCCTGTCGCAGTCGGCGCTGTCCCAGCACCTCGCCAGGCTGCGGGCCGAGGAGATCGTGACCTTCCGGCGCGACGGCCAGACCCTGTGGTACCGGGTCGCCGACAAGCGCATCGAGGGCCTTCTGACCACGCTGCACAAGCTCTACTGCCAGGATTGAAAGGAGTTCCCGCCATGTCCCTTCCCGTGATCGACGTCGCCCGCGCCCGCGCCCTGATCGACCAGGGTGCCGTGCTGGTCGACATCCGCGAGGCCGACGAGCACATGCGCGAGCGCGTGCCCGGCGCCCGCCACAACCCGCTGTCGCGGCTGTCGCCGGTCGAGGCCCCGCCGGGCGCCGCCGTGATCTTCCACTGCCGCTCCGGCGCCCGGACCTCGGCCAACGCCAGCCGGCTGGCCGATGCCGCCGGCTGCGACGCCTACCTGCTGGAGGGCGGCATCGACGCGTGGAAGCGCGCCGGCCTGCCGCTCGCGACGCCGCCCAAGGGAGCGCCGCGCCAGCCGATCGAGATCATGCGCCAGGTCCAGATCACCGCCGGCAGCCTGGTGCTGCTGGGCGTCATCCTGGGCTTCACCGTGTCGCCGAAGTTCTTCGCCCTGTCGGGCTTCATCGGCGCCGGCCTGACCTTCGCCGGGATCAGCGGCTGGTGCGGCATGGCCAAGGTGCTGGCGCTGATGCCGTGGAACCGCGCCGCCGCCCGGGCGATGGGCGTCTGACATGGCCGGCGCGCTGCTCGCGCTGGGCTCCGGCGGCCTGGTCGGGCTGGTGCTCGGCCTGATCGGCGGCGGCGGCTCGATCCTGGCGGTGCCGCTGCTGGTCTATGCCGTCGGCGTGCCGCCGCACGTCGCGATCGGCACGGCGGCCTTCGCGGTGGCGCTGAACGCGCTCGCCAGCCTCGCCCTGCACGCCCGCCGCGCGCCGGTGCGCTGGCCCTGCGCCATCGTCTTCAGCGTCGCCGGCGTCGCCGGGGCGTTGCTGGGCGCGACGCTCGGCAAGGCGGTCGATGGCCAGAAGCTGCTGGCCCTGTTCGGCATCCTGATGATCGTGGTCGGGCTGGTTATGCTGCGGCCCAAGCCCGGCGCCGGGGCGACCTCGCCGTGGCTCAGCCGCGCCACCGCGCGCCACCTGCTGCCGCGGCTGGCGCTGTCGGGCCTCGTGGTCGGCACGATGGCCGGCTTCTTCGGCATCGGCGGCGGCTTCCTGATCCTGCCCGGGCTGATGCTGGCGGCCGACATGGACGTGCGCGACGCCACCAGCGCCTCGCTGGTCGGCGTCGCCGCCTTCGGCACCGCGGCGGCATCGAGCTACGCCTGGTCGGGCCTGGTCGACTGGCGCGTCGCCGGCCTGCTGGTGGCGGGCGGCCTGCTGGGATCGCTGGCCGGCAACCGCGCCAACGCGGCGCTGGCGCACAACAAGCCGCTGCTGTCGCGGCTGTTCGCCGGGTTCGTGATCGCCGCCGGCCTCTACGTCGCCGGCCGCGGGGTGCTGTCGCTGGCGTCCTGAAGCGCCCGCCAGACCTTGTGCGCCGTGATCGGCATGTCGATGTGGCGGACGCCCAGCGGCCGCAGCGCGTCGAGCACGGCGTTGGCGACCGCCGCCGGCGCGCCGTTGATCGACAGCTCGCCGACGCCCTTGAGGCCCAGCATGTTGTTGGGCGACGGCGTCTCGATGGTCGCGACCGCGATCGACGGCACGTCGCCGGCGCGGGGCAGGGCGTAATCCATCAGCGTGCCCGACAGCAGCTGGCCCTCGCCGTCGTAGACCGCTTCCTCCATCAGCGCGTTGCCGAGCCCGTGCACGATGCCGCCGTGCAGCTGGCCCGCCAGCAGGCGCGGGTTGACCACGACGCCGCAGTCGCCGACCTCGGTCAGGCGGTCGACGGTCACGGCGCCGGTCTCGGGATCGACCTCGGCCTCGCACACCATCACGGCGGTGGGGAAGGATTCGATCCTGTCGGCGAACAGCGCGTCGCCCTCGAACGGCGCCCGCTCGGCCAGCGCGAACAGCCCGATCCGCCGGTCGGTGCCGACGACCTCGAACGAGCCGTCGCGGTAGACGATGTCGGCCGCCGCCGCCTCGAGCCGCTCGGCGGCGAGGTCGCGGCCCCTCGCGATCACGACGTCGGCGGCGCGGGTCAGCGTGGTGCCGCTGATGATGGTCGAGGACGAGCCGCCGGTGCCGCCGCCGCGCGGGATGGTGGCGGTGTCGCCCTGCCGGATCTCGATGCTGTCGACCGGCACGCCGAGCGCCGCCGCCAGCACCTGCGCGAACACCGTCTCGTGGCCCTGGCCCTGGCTCTGGGTGCCGACCCGCGCCACCAGCCGGTCGGGCCGGACCTCGATCACCGCGTGCTCGTCGGCGATGCCGCCGGTGCCGTGCAGGTGGCAGGCGAGCCCGAGGCCGCGGCGCTTGCCCGTGGCCTCGCTGGCGGCGCGGCGCGCGGCGAAGCCGGCCACGTCGGCGGCGTCGAGCGCGGTCTCGAACAGGCGGGCGCAGTCGGCGGCGTCGTAGGTGTAGCCGCTGGCGGCGGCGTAGGGCATGTCGGCGGGGCCGAGCAGGTTGAGGCGGCGCAGTGCCGCCGGGTCGCGGCCGGTCTCGTGGGCGGCGAGGTCGACCAGCCGCTCGAGCAGGAACAGCGCCTCGGGCTTGCCGGCGCCGCGGATGGCGTCGACCGGGACGGTGTTGGTGAAGGCGCAGTCGAAATCGACGCGGATCGCGGGGATGCGGTAGAGGCCCGAGATCACCTTGGCGAGGCCGGTGGTCGGGATGGTCGGCGCGAACATCGAGACGTAGGCGCCGTAATTGGCCTGCGCCCGCACCGACAGGGCGACGAAGCGGCCCTCGGCGTCGAGCGCCAGCGCGCCCTCGGCGACGAGGTCGCGGGCATGGCTGTCGCTCAACGACATCTCGCCGCGCTCGCAGGTCCAGCGCAGGCCGCGGCCGAGCTTGCGGGTCGCCCAGGCGATCAGCGTCGCCTCGGCCGAGATCGGGAACTTCGGCCCGAAGCCGCCGCCGACGTCCTCGGTCACCAGCCGCAGCTTGTCCTTCGGGACGTTCAGCACGCGCTCGCACATCAGCCGGTGCGGGATCTGCACGCCCTGGCTCGACAGCGTCACGGTGACCCGGTCCGCGGCGGCGTCCCACGCCGACCAGGCGGCGCGGGTCTCGAGGTAGTGCACGACCTGGCGCGGCGAGCGGATGGCGAGGCGCGTGACGTGGGCGGCGCCGGCGAGCGCGGCCGCGGTCGCGGCGGCGTCGCCCTTGCCCCAGCGGCACATCAGGTTGCCGGGCACGTCGTCGTGGACCAGCGGCGCGCCGTCGGCCAGCGCCGCGGCGACCGTGACCACGGCGGGCAGCGGGTCGTAGTCGATCCCGAGCAGTTCGGCGGCGTCGCGGGCCTGCTCGAGCGTGTCGGCCACGACCATGGCGACGATGTCGCCGACGTGGCGGGCCTTGTCGGGCGCCATCGGCAGGTGGCGCGGTTCGCGGTGGCGGTTGCCGGCCTCGTCCCTGATCTCGCTGACCGTCGGCAGGTGCCCGACGCCGTCGGCCTCGAGGTCGCGGCCGGTGTAGACGGCGAGGACGCCCGGCGCCGCCGCCGCCGCGCCGGCGTCGATGCGGTCCAGCCGCGCGTGGGCATGGGGCGAGCGCACGAACAGCACCGCCGCCGTGCCGGCGGGCACGGTGTCGTCGGTGTAGCGGCCGCGCCCGGTCAGCAGCCGGCGATCCTCGCGCCGGGCGATCGACTGGCCGAGCTTGAGCGGCGCGGCCATCAGGCGGCGAGGACGTCGCTGATGGTCTTGAGCGCGACGTCGATGTCCTTGCGGCTGACGTCGAGGTGGGTCACGGCGCGCAGCCGGCTGGCGGTGTTGGCGCCCAGCCCGACGCCGCGCTCCCGGCAGGCGTCGACCAGCCTCTGCGCCGTCCAGCCCGGCCTGGTGACCTCGAAGAACACCAGGTTGGTCTGCATCCGCGGCACGTCGATGGCGATGCCCTTGATGTTGGCCAGGCCCTCGGAGAGGTGGCGGGCGTTGTCGTGGTCCTCGGCGAGGCGGTCCCAGTTGTGCTCGAGCGCGTACAGCGCCGCCGCGGCGATCACGCCCGACTGGCGCATCGAGCCGCCCATCATCTGCTTGTGGCGCCACGATTCGTGGATGAAGTCCCTGGAGCCGGCGAGCGTCGCGCCGACCGGGGCGCCGAGACCCTTGGTGTAGTCGAGCCACAGCGAGTCGACGCAGGCGGCGTAGTCGCGCGCGCTGGTGCCCGACTTGACGCAGGCATTGGCCAGCCGGGCGCCGTCCATGTGCAGGCTGACGCCGGCGGCGCGCGCCACCGCGGCGACGCCCTGCATGGTGGCGAGCGGCCACACCGTGCCGAAGCCGCCGTTCGAGGTGTTCTCGATCGAGACCAGGCGCGAGCGCGGGTTGTAGCGGCTCGACGGGTCGCGCAGCGCGGCCTTGAGCTGCTCGCCCGTGAACACGCCGGCGGTGCCGTCGATGGTGCGGATCATGACGCTGGCGTTGGCCGCCGGGCCGCCGCCCTCGGAGTTGACGATGTGGGCGGTCCGGTCGGCCATGACCTCGTCGCCCGGCCGGCAGTGGACGCGGATCGCGATCTGGTTGGCCATCGTGCCGCTGGGCAGGAACACCGCGTCCTCGGTACCGAGCAGCTCGCAGACGCGCTCGCGCAGGCGGTTGACGGTGGGGTCCTCCATCTTCTGCTCGTCGCCGACCTCGGCCTCGGCCATGGCTTTCCGCATGCCGGGCGAGGGCTTGGTCTTGGTGTCGCTGTAGAGGTCGATGAAACGGTTTTGCATGGCGTGTCGGGATCTCCTGCGCCACCATACCGTCCTTCGGCAGGGAGAGGAAACATGAGCCAATTTGCGGCCCAGCCCGCACCGGCGGTAATGCCCGACGAGCTGCTGTACGGCGTCGCGGACGCCGTCGCCACGATCACGCTGAACGCGCCGCAGCGCATGAACACCATCTCCGGGCCGATGCTGCGCCAGCTGACCGATGCGCTGGTGCGGGCCAACGAGGACCGCGCCGTCCGGGTCGTCGTCCTGACCGGCGCCGGCCGCGCCTTCTGCGCCGGCCTCAACCTCGAGGCCCAGAGCAAGGGCACCGACAACCTCAGCGTCGGCTCGGGCGCCACGCCGACCAACATCGACCTGCGCAACACGCCGCCGCCGGTGCTGCACGCGATCGACAAGCCGGTGATCGCGGCCCTGAACGGCTCGGCCGCGGGCTACGGCCTCGACCTCGCGCTCGGCGCCGACATCCGCGTCATGGCGCAATCGGCCAAGCTCGCCGCCTCCTACGCCAAGCGCGGCGTGCTGCCCGAGTCGGGCGGCACCTGGTACCTGCCGCGCCTGCTCGGCTGGGCCAAGGCGTCGGAGATCATCTTCACCGGCCGCACGCTCTCGGCGGCGCAGTCGCTCGAGCTCGGCCTGGTCAACTCGGTGGTGCCGGACGGCGAGGTCATGGGCGCCGCCCGCGACCTCGCGCTCGAGATCGCGGCCAACGCGCCGCTCGCCATCCAGGCCGCCAAGCGGATGATGCGCATGGCCTGGAACGAGCCGTTCAACGAGCACGTCCACCACGTCTTCCTGCAGCTGCTGCCGCTGATGCAGACCCAGGACATGAAGGAGGGCATCCGCGCCTTCCTCGAGAAGCGCGAGCCGAGGTTCGAGGGGCGCTAGGCCGAACGGGGTGCCTCGGGCGGGCGAATTCCGCTAGACTCGGGACGCCCGGACCGGACGGGACGAGAGAGGAGAGCGATGCTCAAGCGTGCAATTGTCGGCGTGGCGGCAGGCCTGTCGTTGATCGGCGCGGCCAACGCCCAGCCCACGGTCTACACCTGGACCGGCTACGGCAAGAACGTCCCCGGCAGTTCGAAGTGCCCGACCTACAAGATGGTGATCGACGTCACGGTCGACGGCGACTCGGTCAAGGGCCGGTTCCAGCAGGAAGGCCGGCCGGAGCGCTCGTTCGAGACCACGCTGGGCAAGAACGGTGCGATCAAGACCGCCGCCATGGTCGGCGGCGGCGGCATGATGGACGTCATCGGCCAGATCAGGGACGGCGAATCCCGGATCAAGCTGTACGGCTACTGCGAGTTCGAGGGGCCGCTGACGAAGAAGTAGGTCGCGGGGCCGGGAACGGCGCGCGCGGAGGTACTGGATGAGACGCATCCTCGCGACGCTGGCGGCCGGCCTGTCCGTGGCCGTCCTCGCCCCGGCGGTCCGCGCCGCCGACGGCTTCGACCTCGTCGTGCTGGGCGCGCTGGGCGGCATCCAGGACGGCAACCTCAGCGCCACCCTGATCCATCCCCACGGCGACCCGCGCGCCGTCACCTGCGATGCCGGCTCGCTGGTCAACGGCCTCAAGGTCGCCGACGAGAAGGGCGCGCTGGCCGGCCTCGAAGTCCCGGCCGGCGTCGATCTCAGCCGCGTCGGCTACGCGCTGACCGCGACGATCAAGGGCTACCTGGTCAGCCACGCCCACCTCGACCACGTCGCCGGGCTGGTGGTGGCCTCGCCCGACGATTCGAGGAAGCCGATCTACGCCCTGCCGTCGGTCGCGGCCGACCTGGTCGAGACCTACTTCAACTGGCGCGCCTGGCCGAACTTCACCGACCGCGGGAAGGCGCCGCAGCTCAAGAAGTACGCGCTGCAGGACCTCGCGCCGGGCAAGGCGACGCCGCTCGTCGACACCGCCATGACCGTGACCGCCCACCCGCTCAGCCACGGCGGCGTCGAATCGACCGCGTTCGTGATCGAGAGCGGCGGCGAGGCGATCGCCTGCCTCGGCGACACCGGGCCGGACAGCGTCGAGAAGGGCACCCGGTTGCGCGACCTGTGGAGCGCGCTGGCGCGACCGGCGCGCGAGCGCAGGCTCAAGGCGCTGGTGATCGAGGTGTCCTACACCAGCGACCGGCCCGACACGCTGCTGTTCGGCCACCTGACGCCGCGCCACGTGCTCGAGCAGCTGCGCGAGCTCGACCGGCTGGCCGGCGGCGGCGCGCTGAAGGGGATGCCGGTGGTGATCAGCCACATCAAGTACGCGCTCACGCGCGAGCAGCCGCAGGCGCGCGTGCGCCAGGAACTGGAGGCCGGCAACGACGTCGGCGTCCGCTTCATCCTGCCCGAGCAGGGCACCCGCTGGCACTTCCGGTAGCGCCATGCCGATCAGCTGGACCGTCGATCCCGATTTCGAAAGCGTCGCCGTCCTCGTCGAGGGGCCGGTCTCGCGCGCCGACGTCGAGGCCTACCTCGCGGCGATCGACGCGGCCGGCGCGGTCGGCTTCCGCAAGCTGATCGACGCCCGCACCGCGACCGTGGACATGAGCCACGAGGACATGATGGCGGTCGGGGTCCGGCTGCGCGGCTACCACGACGGCCCGGTCGGGGCGCTGGCGTTCGTGCTGTCGCGCGAGGGCGCCGACGCGGTGGCGCGCATCCTCGGCATCCTGGCGGCGGCGGATCGGCCGATGCGGCTGTTCACCAGCCTGCGCGCCGCCGAACGCTGGCTGGAAGGGATGATCGAGGCATGATCGCGCGCGACAACTGGGGCTGGCGGGGCCGCATCGGGCTGTTCATCGTCGGCAACGAGGCCATCCCCGAGGCCGAGTGGTGGGCGATGGCACCGCCCGACGTCTCGATCCACGCCGCCCGGGTCACGGCGCGGGCGCCGTGGCTGCGCTGGCGCGACGACCGCGGCGGCGTCGAGCCCGAGGACGACATCGTGCGCGGCTGCCGGCAATTCGCGGCGATGGAGCTGTCGGCGGTCACGATCGGCCACAGCTCGAGCAGCCTGCTGGGTGGCAAGGGCTGGGACGAGGCCAGCGTCGCGGCGATGACGCCGCTGCTGCGCCCGGGCACCGTCGTCACCACCAACGGCCTCGACACCCTGGCCGCGCTGAAGGCGTCGAACGTCCGTCGCCCGTTCCTGGTGCTGCCGCCGTGGTTCGACGACCGCACCGTCGCCGCCGGCGTCGCCTACTACGCCGACCACGGCGTCGCGCCGCTGGCCCACCATCGCCACGACCCCGGCCGCGGCTGGCGCGACCTCGCGCCCGGTGAGCTGGTCGGGCAGGGCGCCGGCTACGCCCAGGACGTCGGGGCGCTGTTCGCGCAGGTGCGGGCGCACTGCCCGGTCGCCGCCGACGGCGTGCTGATCGCCGGCACCGGCTTTCGCTGCGTCGGCATCCTCGAGGCGCTGGAGCAGGACCTGCAGCGGCCGGTGATCTCGGCCAACCAGGCCAGTCTCTGGCACTGCCTCAGGCTGTCGGGCGTGCACGCCGCCGTCGACGGCTACGGCAGCCTGCTGCAGGCCTGAGCGGCCTCAGGCCCGGCTCGCGGCCCGCATGTGCCTGCGCACCAGCGCGATGAAGGTCCGCGCCGCCGGCGGCAGGGTGCGGTCACGCTTGTAGGCGACGCCCATCTCGACGGTCGGCAGCTTCTTCACCCACGGCAGCGTCAACTCGGCCAGCTGGCCGCTGGCGATGCCGTCGCGCAGCTGGCTGCGATGGCCGAGGCTGATCGCGTCGGTGCGCTCGACGATCTCGCGGGCGTTGCGGAACGACGACACCGCGATCGACGGTATCAGGCCGCCGGTCGCCGCGTCGACGGTCATGCCGGTGTCGAGGTGGTCGATCATGCCGACATGGCGCTGCGACAGCGCCGGCATGACGAACGGGCAGCCCTGCAGGTCGGCCGGCTGCAGCGACCGCCGCGACAGCGCCGGGTGGCCGGCGCGGCAGAAGTAGACGCCGCTCACCTTGCCCAGCGATTCGACCCGCAGCGCCGGCAAGCGGGCCAGCGCGCTGACGTCGAACACCGCGAAGTCGACCTGGTCGATCATCAGCATGCCCAGCACCGCGGTCCATTCGCGCTCCAGCAGCTCGAGCCGCAGCGTCGGGCTGTCGCGGATCATCTCGGCGGCGGCCGGCAGCACGGCGATGTCGTGGACGTAGGTGCCGCTGGCGACGCGCAGTCGGCCGCCGACCCCGTCGCGCACCATCTGCAGCCGGTTGGCGATCGCCTCGGCGCGCGACACCAGCTCGTCGGCCATCTTCAGGAAATCGTCGCCGGCCGGGGTCGCCACGACGTCGCGGCGCGAGCGCTCGAACACCCGGACCCCGACCTGCTTCTCCAGCGCCGCGATGTTGCGGCTGAGCGTCGGCTGGCTGATGCCGAGGACCGACGCCGCCCGGCCGAAGTGGCGGTGGCGGGCCAGCACGACCGCGTACTGCAGCAACCTGAGGTCGATTTCCATTCGCGAACTGTATCGAGCAGGGCGTTGCTTTGCATCACCCGGCGGGGGACGGTGAGGGGCAGAATCGGGAGGTGAAATGCTCGGAAAATGCCTGTCCAGGTGCCTCGCGGCGCTTGGCGTGATCGTCGGCCTCGCCGTGTCCGCGTTGCCGGTCCAGGCCCAGTCGGGCGGTGCCCCGACGGCCAAGCCCAACATCCTCGTCATCTTCGGTGACGACATCGGCTACTGGAACATCAGCGCCTACAACCGCGGCATGATGGGCTACCGCACGCCCAACATCGACCGCATCGCCCGCGAGGGCGCGGTTTTCACCGACTACTACGGCCAGCAGTCCTGCACCGCCGGCCGCGCCGCCTTCATCACCGGCCAGTCGCCGATCCGCACCGGCCTGCTGAAGGTCGGCCTGCCGGGCGCCCGGGAAGGCCTGTCCGAGAAGGACCCGACGATCGCCGACCTGCTCAAGGGCCAGGGCTATGTCACCGGCCAGTTCGGCAAGAACCACCTCGGCGACCGCAACGAGCACCTGCCGACGGTGCACGGCTTCGACGAGTTCTTCGGCAACCTCTACCACCTCAACGCCGAGGAGGAGCCGGAGAACGTCGACTACCCGAAGGACCCGGCGTTCCGCGCCAAGTACGGCCCGCGCGGCGTGCTGAAGTGCGTCGCCACCGCGACGCCGACCCCGGGCGAGGACCCGCGCTTCGGGGCGTGGGGCAAACAGAAGTGCGAGGACACCGGGCCGCTCACCAGGAAGCGGATGGAGACGGTCGACGAGGAATTCCTCAACGCCTCGCTCGACTTCATGGAGCGGGCGAAGAAGGACAACAAGCCGTTCTTCGCCTGGGTCAACTCGACCCGGATGCACATCTGGACCCACCTCAAGCCGGCGTCGGCCGGCAAGACCGGGCTCGGCGTCGTCGCCGACGGCATGACCGAGCACGACGGCCAGGTCGGCCAGCTGCTGAAGAAACTCGACGACCTCGGCATCGCGGAGAACACCATCGTCGTCTACACGACCGACAACGGCGCCGAGGTCATGAGCTGGCCGGACGGCGGCACGACGCCGTTCCGCGGCGAGAAGAACACCAACTGGGAAGGCGGCTACCGCGTCCCCGCGATGGTGCGCTGGCCCAGCCTGGTGAAGCCGGGCACCGAGATCAACGAGGTCGTTTCCGCCGAGGACTGGCTGCAGACGCTGGCCGCGGCGGCCGGCGAGAACGATCTCAAGGCCCGCCTGATGCGCGGCGCCAGCTTCAACGGCAAGGACTTCAAGGTCCATCTCGACGGCTACGACCAGCGCGAGCTGCTGCGCAACGGCCGCGGCAGCGCCCGCAAGGAGTTCTTCTACTGGACCGACGACGGTGGCCTCGCCGGGCTGCGTTACGATCGCTGGAAGCTCGCCTTCATGGAGCAGCGCCACCACGGCTTCGACGTCTGGCAGGAGCCGATGGTGACGCTGCGCCTGCCCAAGCTGTTCGACCTCAGGGCCGATCCGTTCGAGCGCGCCGACCACGAGGGCATGGGCTACGCCAAGTGGCGCATCGACCGGGTGTTCCTGCTGGTGCCGGCGCAGGACTACGTCGGCAACTACATCCGCACCCTGGCCGAGTTCCCGCCGCGCCAGCGGCCGGCCTCGTTCAACCTCGACGCCGTGCTGTCGAAGCTGACGTCGGCGTCGTCGGCGCAGTAGCCGACGGCCCACGAGGGCCGCTCGCGCCGCGCGGGGCAACCCACCCCGCGCGGCCGACGTTGCGACTCCCGCCAATCCCGGCAGGAGGAGTGACCATGAAGACAGGGATGATCGGCGCCGCGCTGGCCGCCGCCGCGATCGCCGCCACGACGGCGTGCAGCGTGCAGGACCGCACCACGGTGCAGCCGGCGCGCGCCACCACCACGACCACGACCGTTCCGGCGACCGCGAGCACGACCTACGTGACGCCGTCGCCCTCGACCACGACCTACACCACCACCACGCCGGCGCCGGCGACCGCGACCACCGTCTACACGCGCTGATCGTGTTGCCCTCGCGGCCTCCCTCAGGGCACCGTGCCCTGGGGGAAGTTCGCGATCAGGGTGAAGCCGGGGCCGCCGGTGGCGTAGCCCGGGGCGTAGCCGTACCGCGGTCCGTAGCTCGGCCCGTAGCTGGACCCGTAGTTCGGGTAGTAGGGCGGGGAACTGGCGTGGTAGGGCCGCGCGCCGTAGTAGCCCGGGCTGTAGCCCCATGCCGGCCGCTGGGCATAGCCGTAGTAGGGGCCGTCGCCGTAGCCGTAGCCGTCGCCGGTGCAGGCCGCGACGGCGGCCAGCCCGGCGAGCGACACGACGCGGAGCAGCGCCTTCACGGCTGCACCGGCCGCAGGGCCGGGGCCTTGACCGCCGGTGCCCGGTCTGGCGCCGTCGACAGACGGTGCAGCAGCGCGATCGCCAGCCGGCGCCACAGCGGCGGCGGCGCAAAGTGCGCGGCGAACTCGCGGTTGATCTCGCGCACCCGCCAGTACGAGGCCTGCCAGTCGCGCCACGCGGCGCGGAAGGCGCGGGCCTGCTGCGGCGACGCGCGCAGCAGGGCGCAATCGCAGAAGGCGTCGATCTGGACGTCGTCCTCGCCGACCTTGCGGAAGGCATGCCGGCTGCGCGGGTGGCGCAGCGTGTCGTCGGACAGTTCGAATTCCTCCGGCCGGGCGCGCAGCGCCACGATCGCGGGGGTGAGGTCTAGCGTGGTCATGTCGGGCTCCCTTCGTGCCTCGGGCACTCCGTGCCCCTGGGCAGGTCGTGCTTCCGACAATCGCGGAAGGGAGCCTCGCGGTTGCGCCGGGCGGCGTTTTTCCTAGAGGTAGCCGCCGCGGAAGCTGACCAGCGGTGCCAGCTCGGAGCCGCGCCAGGCAACCACCCGGCCGAGCGCGATCATGGTCGCGTGGCGCTCGATCATCTCCTCGAGCCGGCAGTCGATCACGCCGACCGCCTCGATGAGCGTCGGCGCCCCGGTCGCCATCGTGTCCCATGCCCCGGGCGCGAAGCGGTCGGCGCCCTTGAGCGTGCCGCCGCCGCCGAACTCGCGCGCCATCTCCTCCTGGCCGCGGGCGAGGTAGTTGATGGCGAAGGCGCCGTTCTCGCGCACCGCCGCCAGCGCCGAGGTGGCGAGCCCGATCGACACCATCATGGTCGGCGGGCTGGCGGCCAGGTGGGTCGCCGACAGGGCGAGGAAGCCGGCCGGGCCGGCGCTGCCGCGCGCCGTCACCACCGCCGCCCCGATGGCGCGGTTGCCGATGGCCTTCCAGAACGTCCGGGCGTCGATCTCGCCTTGCATGCCGGTACTCCCTGCGCGACGCGCGTTGCCGCCGTGGCTGCGAAGTGGCAGAGGATGGCGGTCGGGGAGAAGGCACGCAAGATCATGGACGCGCTCGACGATTTCGGCCTGACGGACGAACAGAAGCTGATGCGGCGCACCGTGGCCGGCCTGCTGGCCCGCGCCCTGCCGCGCGACGAGATCCGCCGGCTCGACGAGGCCTCGGAGTTCCCCCATGCCGGGTTCGAGGCGCTGGCCGAGGCCGGCTACATGGCGCTGCCGTTCGACCCGGCCTACGGCGGCATGGGCGGCAGCCGCAAGGACCTGGTGATCCTGGTCGAGGCGCTGGCACGGCACTACAGCGGCGCCTCGTCGCTCTACCTGCCGACCGTCGTCTACGGCGGCATGCACCTGCAGCTGACCGCCGGCGAGCACCTGCGCCGCCGCTACCTGCCCGAGATCTGCGCCGGCCGCCTCAAGGCGGCGTTCGCGCTGTCCGAGCCCGACACCGGCTCGGACGCCTCGGGCATCAAGACCCGTGCCGTGCCCGACGGCAACGGCTACCGGCTGCGCGGCCAGAAGCTCTACATCAGCGCCGCCCACGTCGCCGACTACCTCGTGGTGGTGGCCAAGACCGACAGCGAGGCGCGGCACAAGGGCGTGACCCTGTTCTGGGTCGATGCCCATGCCAGGGGCGTCAGCATGAAGCCGCTCGAGACGCTGGGCCGGCGCACCACCCACGCCAACGAGATCTTCTTCGACGACGTGTTCGTGCCCGCCGACCACGTGATCGGCGAGGAGAACCGAGGCTGGGCCGGGCTGATGAAGGGCCTCAACCTCGAGCGCCTGTGCCTCGCGGCGCAGGCCTGCGGCAACATGCATTTCGCCATCGAGTACGCCAAGGAATTCGCCCAGCAGCGCATCCAGTTCGGACAGCCGATCTCGCGCTTCCAGGCGATCCAGCACAAGTTCGCCGACATGCGCATCCTGCTGCGCACCACCCAGGCCCTGACCTATCGCCTCGCCGACATGCTCGACGCCGGCCTCGACCCGGTCGAGGAAACGGCGATCGCCAAGATCCAGGGCACCGACGGCGAGTTCCGCTGCGCCCACCTCGCCATGGAGATCATGGGCGGCGCCGGCTACACCATGGCGCACGAGATCCAGCGGCTGTTCCGCGACGTCCGGGTCGGCTCGATCGGCGGCGGCACCAACGACATCCAGCGCAACACCATCGCCAAGATGATGGGACTTTGAGGACGGACGAGGAGCAAGAGATGCAGATCGATTTCAAGGGCAAGAAGGCCATCGTGTGCGGCGGCAGCCGCGGCATCGGTCGCGCGATCGCGCTCGGCTTCGCGCGCGCCGGCGGCGACGTGGCGATCTGCGCCCGCGATCCCAAGGCGCTGGAGGAGACCCGGGCCGAGCTGGCGGCGCTGGGCGTCAAGGCGCATGCCGCCAGCGCCGACCTGGCGCAGGGCGACGCGGTGCGCGGCTTCGTGCGCGGCTCGATCGCGGCGCTGGGCGGCGTCGACTTCCTGGTCAACAACGCCTCGGCCTTCGGCTCGAGCGACGACGACAAGGGTTGGACCGCCAACCTCGCCGTCGACATGCTGTCGATCGTCCACGCCACGCAGGAAGCGATCCCGGAGCTGAAGAAGGTGCAGGGCAGCGTGGTCAACATCTCGTCGATCTCGGCGCTGCACCCGGCCGAGCGGCAGCCGCCCTACGGCGCCATCAAGGCGGCGGTGATCCACTACACGGTGACGCAGGCGGCGATGTACGCCAAGGACCGGGTGCGCGTGAACTGCATCGCGCCGGGCTCGATCGAGTTCCCGGGCGGCGTCTGGGACCGCCGCAAGACCGACAATCCCAAGCTCTACACCGCGACCCTGAACTCGATCCCGTTCGGCCGCATGGGCCACGCCGAGGAAGTGGCCAACGTCGCCCTGTTCCTGGCCTCGCCCTACGCCTCGTGGGTGACCGGCCAGTCGATCGCGGTGGCCGGCGGCCAGGGCCTCTAGGTTCCGTCTCCCCGCCCGCCTAGTCCACGGTACACCGCGCGGCGACCAGCAGGGTCGCCGCCAGCAGGTCGGCGCAACCGCCGGCCGACAGCCGCCGCGCGACGAACTGGCGGTGGATCGCCTCCGCGGCGGGCCGCCAGCCGGCGCGGTGGCAGCCGCCCTCGGCCAGGAAGCGCCGCGCGGCGTCGCGCACGAAGGCATCGCCGGCGACGCCGCCGCGATACAGCACCGTGGTGTCGTCGACCGTGGCCATCAGCGCGAACAGCGTGTGGACGCGCGCGGCGTTGGCATCGAGCCCGCCGGCCAGGCTCGCGCGGTAGGCCGGCAGGGCGACCTCGAAGACCCCTGGGAATCCCCGCGCGGCTTCGCGGCGGGCGCCGTCGCGCCCGGTCGCGCGCCGGACCTCGCCACCGTGGCTGCCAGGGGCGGGGTCGGCGGCATGGCCGGCCAGCGCCGGTCCCCAGGTCGCGTGCAGCGTGGCACGCACCGCGCCGGCCGAAAGCCGTTCAGGCCGTTCCTCCGCCCGGGCCAGCGCCGCCACCACGAGGCCCAGGCAGAAGATCGCGCCACGGTGGGTGTTGACCCCGCCGGTGGCCGCCAGCATGCGCCGCTCGGCGGCGATGCCCAGCGGCTTCAGCGCGGCCTCGAATCCCAGCCCGCCGCGGCCCGCCGCCGCCAGCTCGGCGAAGGGCTGGCGCAGCGCCTCGGCCGACCGCGCCATCAGCGCGTGGTCCATGTCGTCGTGCGACCCGGAATCGACCGGGCTGACCAGCCCGGGCTTCGGGTACGCCGCGAGTTCGTCGTGCAGGGCCTGCACGGCGGAGTCGGCCAGGGCGCGGTCCCGCGCGCTCATCGTTCCAATCATGAGCCGAGCGTGGCGCGCGCCACGAGACGCATCGTGTCGAGCGTCTTGACCAGCACCTCGGTCGCGTCGCCGCGCAGCTCGCGCCACGACAGGTCGCCGACGCCGGCCAGGTGCAGCTCGCCGTCGAGCGTCAGCCCGGTCGCGGCCTCCTGCGCCGCGAGGAACGCGGCGACCCGGTCGGCATCGTCCCGGTCGACGACGTCGACCAGCACGTCGACGTCCGACAGCGCGTGGACGTGCGGTTCGCCGGACAGCACCTGCCACATCCAGCTGCCGTAGACGCGCAGGTCGATGCCCTGCGCGCTCGCCGCGTCGCCGAGCCGCGCCAGCGCGGCGTGGCGCGGATGGGCCGCGGCGGCTGCGGCGACCTGGTCGATGGCCGGCGGACGCTCGACCGCGACGATGTCGGCGGGCGCGGCGCGCACGGCGACGCGCCGGGGGCGCAATTGCGGGTGACCGGGATCGACGGTGCAGAAGCCGAGACGCACCTCCACGGCGTCGCCGCGCCGCGCGACCACGAAGGGTCGGCCGGCGCGCTGCCAGTCGGCCGCCTTCAGCCGGTCCTCGTCGGTCTCGGCGCCGGGTGGCCGCGCCAGCCGCACCAGCGCGTGGCGGCGCAGGGGCATCATCGCGCGGCGGTCATCGCGCCAGTGCTCACTTGGCCGCTTGCGCCAGCACCTGCTTGCGGATGGCGAGCGCCAGCTTGCGGCCGCCGCGCCTGGCGCCCAGCGCCGCGCGGTTGTCCTCCGTGCTCGCCGTGGCGATGGCGCGGGCCAGCTTCTGCTCGAGGTCGTCGCGGCTCGACCACACTTCCTCGACGCCGCCGAGCAGGGCAAAGGGCTTGGCGCCGAACTCGAGCGACGGCATGGTCTTCGACAGCTTGCGCAGCACCGGCACCGGGATCTTGGTCACGGCCGACATCGCCTCGACCGGCATCAGCCCGACGCTGGCGCTGTCGAGCGCGTATATGCGGTCGCCGAACATGCCGTAGCAGATGAAGGCGCCGCCGATCGCCTGGCCGGTGGCCACGGTGATAAGCTTGTGCCCCTTGCGGCGCGCCAGCTCGAGGCAGCTCAGCAGGTGGCCGAAGTAGCTGGCGAGGCCCAGCATCTCGGCGACGCGGTTGGGCTCCTGGCCGGCGCTGTCGACCAGCATCACGATCGGCCGGCGCGGGTGACGCTCGACGCACTCGATGACGTGGCCCGCCAGCGCCAGCGCGGCGGCGTTGTCGACGTAGGTCCCGGCGGCGGTGCCGATGACGCAGACCTCGGTGCCGGCGACCGCGGCGTAGCCGGTCAGGATGTTCTTCTCGATGCGGACGCCGCGGGCCGAGGCGCCGAACAGGCGGGCGAGCAGGGCGCGGGGAGCGGGCTTCTTCATGGGATCACTTTCCGCGCTTGGCCATGGCGGCGAAGGCCGGCCCCGAGGCCAGCGAGCCGGCGGCGACATCGCGCACGCCCATGGCCTTCCACACCGCGTCGGGATCGGCGGTGTCGCCGAACCGCTTGAGGCGCTTTGCCAGCGCCGCCTGGCGGGCCTTCACCGCCTTCAGCGTGACCGGGCTGGAACGCTTGAGGTAGGTGGCCAGCGCATCGCGAATCGCCTCGGCGCGGTCGTAGACCAGCGCGTCGGCATCGCCCAGCAGGTACTTGGTCTTGCCGCCGCTGGTCTTCCACACCAGCGCGCGGTTCGACGAGTCGTAGGCCTTCTTGCCCATCCACTTCTCGATCACGATCGGGCCGGAGATGCCCAGCCGGCCGTGCTCGGTCATGATGCGGAAGTCGCAGCAGGCCGACAGGATGCCCATGCCGCCGTAGGCGCCGATGTCGGTGGCGACCACGGCGATGGTCGGGACCTTCCTGGCGCGGCACTCGAAGATGGCGCGCATGGTCTCGGCGATGGCGATCTCGCCGGACGAGCCCTCGTGCAGGCGCACGCCGCCGCTCTCGACGATCACGATGCAGGGCAGGCCGTCGCGCGCCGCCGCCTTGAACAGGCCGGTGAGCTTGGCGCCGTGGATCTCGCCCACCGCGCCGCCGACGAACTGGCCGACCTGGGCGGCCAGGTAGACCTTGCGGCCGCCGATCTTCGCCCGGCCGATCACGACGCCGTCGTCGAACGACACCGGGATGTCGAGCTCGGCGAGGTAGGGGCTGGTGTGGCGCTCCGGTGGCGGCAGGAACTCGGTGAAGGAGCCGGCATCGACCAGCGCGGCGATGCGCTGCCGGGCGGTCTGCTCGTGGAACAGGGGAGTGGTCTTGATCATCGGTCGCCTTTCACCAGGTGGTCGAACGCCTGGCGCAGGCGCAGGTTGACCAGCACCGGCGGCGCGCCCTGGTCGTTGATCGTGATGCGGGTGCCGCCGGCCGGGTAGTTGCTGGCGAAGTCTGCAAGCGCGGCCAGCCACGACGCCTTGTAACCGGGGATCGACGTCGCGACGTGGCACTCCACGCGGTCGGCGGGCTTGCCGACGCGCTCGAGCAGGACCTCGAGGTTGCCCGATCCGACGACGCCGGACATCGCCCACGGCTTCGTGGTGCGGTGGGCGAAGGGCCTGGACGGGAATGCCTTGGTGAACTTTTCCATGCGATCGGATCCTACCAGTCCACGAATTGCGGCGGCGGGTCGTAGAGGCCGCCCGACCACTTGACGAGGCCCTTGATGTCCTGCGCGGCCAGCAGGCCGCGCGAGGCCTCGCGCGGCGACACGCCGACGTCCTCGGGCAGTTGCACGATGCCGCGCCGGCGCAGTTCCTCGGTCTCGCGCTTCTTGCGCTTGAGGCCGACCGGGGTGTAGCCGGCGACCGCGCGGATCGCCGCCTGGCGCTCGGCGATCGAGCGGCAGGCCGCGAGGTTGGCGATGCCTTCCTCGGTGACGATGTGGGTGACGTCGTCGCCGTAGATCATGACCGGCGCGACGCCGTGCAGCGCCTTGCGGATCGAGCGGTCCTGGGCGTCGAGTTCCTCGACGAAGGTCGGCACGCGGCCGGCCTGGAAGGTCTCGACCATCTGCACCACCAGCTTGCGGCCCGGCGGCGAGCCCGGGCCCGGGGCCGCCTCGGCGCCGGCCTTCAGCCACGCGGTCGTGGGGTGGCGGCGGCCGGTCGGCTGGCAGCCCATGTTGGGCGCGCCGCCGAAGCCGGTGATGCGGCTCTTGGACACCGTCGACGAGTTGCCGTTGACGTCGATCTGCAGCGACGCGCCGATGAACATGTCGATGGCGTAGTGGCCGGCCAGCTGGCCCATCGCGCGGTTGGAGTGGAACGAGCCGTCGCGGCCGGTGAAGAACACGTCGGACCGCGCCGCGGTGTAGCGCTCCATGCCGACCTCGCCGCCGACGGCGAAGACGCTCTCGACCCAGCCCGACTCGATCGCCGGGATCATGGTCGGCAGCGGGTTGACCATCCAGTACTTGCAGATCTTGCCCTTGAGGCCGAGCCGCTCGCCGTAGGTCGGCAACAGCAGCTCGATCGCGGCGGTGTTGAAGCCGACGCCGTGGTTCAGCGACTGGACCTCGTACTTCTCGTAGATGCCGCGCAGCGCCACCATCGCCATCAGCACCTGCACGTCGGTGATGGCGGCGGGATCGCGCGTGAACAGCGCCTGCAGGTGCATCGGGTAGGGCGCCTGCACGACGAAGTCGACCTGGTCGGCCGGGATGTCGATGCGCGGCAGCCTGTCGACGATCTCGTTGACCTGCGCGAACACGATGCCGTCCGAGAACGCGGTCGGCTCGACGATGGCCGGCGTCTCCTCGGTGTTGGCGGCAAGGAACAGGTTGCCCTTGCGGTCGGCCTTGGCGGCGGCGATCAGCGCAACGCGCGGCGTCAGGTCGATGTAGTAGCGGGCGTAAAGCTCGTTGTAGGTGTGGATGGCGCCGACCGGGAACTTGCCGCGCCGCACAAGGTCGGCCACCGCCGTGCCCTGCGGGCCGGCGTAGCAGAAGTCGACCTGGGCCACGAGGCCCTTCTCGAACAGCTGGATGTGGGCCGGAAGCGTGATGCACGACATCACGAGGTGAAGGTCCCTGAGGTCCTTCGGGCCGAGCTTGGCGAGTTCGTTGGCGAGGAAGTCCGCCTGCTTCTGGTTGTCGCCCTCGAGGCACAGCCGGTCGCCCGGCTCGATGATCTTGCGGAGCACCGCCGAGACCTTGTCCGGCGACACGAACTTGCCGCGGGCCAGCTTGCCGACCCGGGCGATGCGGTCGGCCTTGTTCTGGCGGCGCAGGGCCCTATTTGCACTTTGCATGTCGTCTTTGTCGCTTAACCGGCCGAGTCGGTCAATCGGGACAACCGGACTGCAACCACCGCGACAGGTACGCCGCGGAGAAGTCGACGCCGCGGCGCGTCACCACGACCAACCCCTCGGTGGCGCGGGCGGGCGCGTCGGCGACCTGCCACTGCCCCGGCACGACCTGCAACAGGCGGCGCTGGCCGTCGCGGTCGCGCAGGAAGCCCTTGGCGCGCAGCACCCCTGGTGCTGCCGCGAGGCGCCGGCCGAGGGCGGCGAGGTCGGTCGGCTCGGGCGGCACCAGCGTGACCGAGTCGTAGAGCGCGGCGGCGTCGATCGCGCCGGGCGTGCGCAGGCTGCCGGCCGCCGGCGCGGGCCGCGCGCGGGTCGCCAGCACGACGTCGGCCGGCACCGCGCAGCCGCGCGTCGTCACCACCTGCGCCCCCGGCACGCGCGGCGCCAGCCACGCGGCGGTGTCGGCCAGCGTGTCCTCCGCCAGGTCGGCCTTGTTCAGCAGCACGAGGTCGGCGGCGTCGAGCTGGCGCGCGATGGTGTCGGCGAGGTAGCGGTCCTGCGCCTGGGCGCGCAGCGTCGTGGCGTCGGCCACGACGGCGATGCCGGCCAGCGCGTAGCCCTCGAGCAGCGTCAGCGTGCTCGCGACCATGCCGGGCAGGGCGACGCCGCTGGTCTCGATCACGACGTGGTCGATGGCGTCGCGCCGGCGCAGCGCCTGCAGCGCCTCGACGAGGTCGCTGCCGTAGCTGCAGCAGATGCAGCCGCCGGCGATGTCGATGGTGTCGCCGCCGGCCGCCACGACCAGGTCGCGGTCGATCGGCAGGCTGCCGAAGTCGTTGACCAGCACCGCCAGCCGCCGGCCATCGGCCTCGCGCAGCAGGCGGTTGACCAGCGTGGTCTTGCCGGCGCCGAGGTAGCCACCGACGACCGTGACGGAAAGCGCGGGCGGCGCCGCGCTCACGCCGCGGCGGCCGGGAACACCCGGCCGTCCTGCACCGTGCCCCACACCCGCACGTCCTTGAGGTTGGCGGCGCCGATCTCCAGCGGGTCGTCCTGCAGCACCGCGAAGTCGGCACGCTTGCCGCACTCGATCGAGCCGATCTCGCCGTCGAGCTTCAGCGTCCACGCCGCGCCCAGCGTGATGGTGCGTAGCGCGTCGGCGACGCCGATGCGCTCGGTGGTGCCGAGCACGCGACCCGAGGCGGTGACGCGGTTGGCGGCGCACCAGGCGGTGAACAGCGGGCCGAGCGGCGTCACCGGCGCGTCGGAATGGATGGCCAGCGGCACGCCCTCGGCCAGCGCGGTGGCGCAGGCGTTCATGCGCGTGGCGCGCTCCGGCCCGACCGTCATCTCGTAGTGCTGGTCGCCCCAGTAGAAGTGGTGGTTGGGGAACAGGTTGGCGCACATCCCCAGTCGCTTCATGCGCCGGAACTGGGCGGCGTCGGCCAACTGGCAATGCTGCAGCGTGAAGCGATGATCGGGCGTCGGCGCGGCGCGCAGCGCCTGCTCGAGGCAGTCGAGCGCCATCTCGGTGGCCTCGTCGCCGTTGGTGTGGGTGTGGACCAGCACCTCGTTGCGCAGCGCCAGCGTGTAGACCTCGCGCACCGTCTCGGGCGGCGTGTACCACAGGCCGTTGGGCGCGCCGTTGAAGTAGCCGGGCCAGCGCAGCCGCGCCGAGAAGCCCTGGATCGAGCCGTCGGCGAACATCTTGATCGCGCCCAGCCGCAGCCGGTCGGTCGACTGCGGCCGGAGCGCCAGCGCGGCGTCGATCGCGCCCTGCGGCGTCAGCCCCTGGAAGCGGCGCAGCGACACGATCCGCACCGGGTAGCCGGGCTCGCCGGTGACGCGACGCATCATCGCCACGGCGTCGGCCGGCAGCAGGTTGGCGAGGTCGGTGGCGGTGGTGACGCCGGCGCGCACGCACAGCTGCGCGAAGCGGCGCAGGCCGGGTTCGTCGTTGGCCAGCACCTCGCGGTCGAAGCCGATGTGGCCGCCGACCATGGTCATCGCCTCGGGGCCCTTGAGCTCGCCGGTCGGCAACCCGTCCGGTCCCAGCGGTACGCCGGGATGGTTGATGCCGGGTCGCAGCAGGCCGGCCAGCTCGAGGGCGCGGCTGTTGACGTTCAGGATATGGCCGCTGGCGTGCATCACGCCGACCGGGCGGGTGGTCGAGACGCGGTCGAAGTCGGCGCGGTCGACGCGGCGGCTGCCGTAGTAGATCGGGTCGAGGCCCCAGCCGGCCAGCGGTTCGTCGGCGCCGGCCAGCGCGCGTTCGCCCTCGATCATGCGGCCGACGATCTCGTCGATCGACCCCAGCCCGGGCCACACCTTGCCGTCGGGCGCCATGCGGTCGAAGCGGCCAAGGTAGAGGTAGCGCCAGAAGGTGCCCTCGCTGGCATGGCTGTGGCCCTCGACCAGGCCCGGCATCAGCACCATTTCGGAGAAACGGTCGTCGAGGCGGTAGGGGCCCCAGCCGGCCAACTCGTCGAGCGTGCCGGCGCCGAGGATGCGGCCGTCCCGCACGGCGACATGGCTGGCTTCCGGGCGCGCCGGGTTCATGGTGAGGATGCGCCGGGCGCGGAAGATGGTGATCGACACTTTGCTGGGCCTCGCTTGCGTTCACGGCTTGCCTCGGGCGCGGGCACTGGGCCACTCTCCGCGCCGACCGAAGCCAACCGACAGGAGACGAACATGGCACTCGTGGTGACGAGCAACAACTTCAAGGAGGGCGAGACCCTCAAGATGGACCACATCCTGTCGGCGGATTACGGCTTCGGCTGCGGCGGCGGCAACAAGTCGCCGCACCTCGCCTGGTCGAACGTGCCCGAGGGTACCAGGAGCTTCGCCGTCACCTGCTACGATCCCGACGCGCCGACCGGCAGCGGCTTCTGGCACTGGGTGGTGGTGAACCTGCCGGCCGACACGCGCGAGCTCAAGCTCGACGCCGGCAACCCCAAGGCCGGCCTGCTGCCCAAGGGCGCGCTGCAGACCCGCACCGACTTCGGCGCGCCGGGCTACGGCGGCCCGTGCCCGCCGGAGGGCCACGGTCCGCACCGCTACGTCTTCACGGTGTTCGCGGTGAAGCAGGACGCGCTGCCGGTGAACGCCGACACCTCGGCGGCCGTGGTCGGCTTCAACCTGCACTTCAGCACGATCGAGAAGGCGACGCTGACGGGCAAGTTCTCCCGCTAGGAGCGGTCCGTCAGTCCGGGAGGCCCGCGAGCCGCGCGCCTTCCAGCATGTGCTCGTAGTCCTGCTGCGGGAACAACCGGTGGGCGCGTTGCCAGGCGACGCTGCTCATCGGGCGGATCCGCAGCAGGTCCGCGATCGAGCGGCGGGCCTGGTCGATCTCGCCGAGATGGGCCAGCGCGCTGGCCAGGTGCAGGCAGGTCGAGGCGTGCAGCGGGTTTTCCTGCCGGCTGCGACGCAGCCACGGCACCGCCTCGGCGTATTGCCGCCGGAACAGGTGGCTGTCGCCGAGGGCCTTGGTGAAGGCGTAGATCACCGTGTCGTAGGGGCTGAGCCTCAGGGCCCGCTCGGCGTGACGCTCGGCCGTCTCGTAGTCGCCGGCGAAGTTGCGCACGATGGCGCCGCGCCCGTGCGCGAACGCCGAGTTCGGGTTGAGCGCAATCGCCCGGTCGAGCCACGGGATCGCCGTGGCGAGGTCCGAATTGAGATGGCCGAGCGCGAACGCGGCCTCGGTCAGCACCTGCGGATCGTTGGGTTCCAGCCGCACCGCCTGGTGCGCGAACCGGATGCCCTCCGCCGTCTCCGCCGCCTCGTCCTGCATCCAGCCGTACATGCGGCGGCGCTGGATCCAGCTGGCGAGGTGGGCATAGGCGAGGCCGAACCGGGGGTCGAGCTCGAGCGCCCGCCGTGCCATCGCGATGGCGCGGTCGACGTGCTCGCGCTCCAGCAGCTGCTGCTCGCCCATGGCGCGCAGCAGCCAGTCGTAGGCCTGCAGGTTCTCGGTCGGCTTGTGGGCGGCGCGGCGGATCTCGGCCTGCACCAGCGACGGCTCGATCGCCGACAGCACCGCCTCGGTGACGTGGTCCTGCAGGTCGAACACCTCGTCGAGCGTGCTGTCGAAGCGGTCGGCCCACAGGTGCGTGCCGGTCTCGGCCTCGATCAGCTGGCCGGTGATGCGCACCCGGTTCGCCGCCTTGCGCACGCTGCCCTCGAGCACGTAGCGCACGCCGAGCTCGCGGCCGACCTGGCGGATGTCGACGGCGCGGCCCTTGTAGATGAAGCTCGAGTTGCGGGCGATCACGAACAGGCCGCCGATCCGCGACAGGCCGGTGATGATGTCCTCGACCATGCCGTCGGCGAAATATTCCTGCTCGGGGTCGCCGCTCATGTTCTGGAACGGCAGCACGGCGATCGACGGCTTCTCGGGCAGCGGCAGCGGCAGCGACCGCGGCGCCGAGGGGCCCCAGTCGGCGGGATCCCAGCGCACGGCAAAGGCCTGCACCGCGCGCTCGATGTTCTTGAGGCTGAGCCGGCCGAGGTCGGCGAACTCGGCCTTGACGCGGCCGGCGGTGGCCTCGTGGATGGCACCGGAGACGATGATCCCGCCCGGTTCGGCCTCGGCCTCGAGCCGGGCGGCGATGTTGACGCCGTCGCCGAAGATGTCGTCCTCGCGCACGATCACGTCGCCGAGGTGGACGCCGATCCGGAAGACCAGCCGTTCCGCCTCCGGTTGCGCAGCCTCGCTCGCGGCCGTCGCGTTCTGGAACTCGATCGCCGCCGACAGCGCCTCGACCGCGCTGGCGAACTCGACCAGCGCGCCGTCGCCGGTGAGCTTGACGATGCGACCGCCGCGCCCGGCCACCACCGGTTCCAGCTGCTCGGTCCGCATGCGGCCGAGCCGGGCCACCGTGCCGCTCTCGTCGCGGCCGACCAGCCGCGAGTAGCCGACGACGTCGGCGGCGACGATCGCGGTCAGTTTGCGCTGCTCACGCACTCACCAAACTCCCCACCCAGTTCCTCCCCCAACCCCGCGGACCTTCAGGCGCCCACGGCCGCGGCGAGTTCGAGGAAGTCCCCGGCGTAGACGTCGAACCAGTCCTCCGGCGCCACGTCGGGGGACTCGCCCGGCCCGAACTCGAGCGGCCGGCGGACGAAGGCGGTGCGCATGCCGAACGCGCGCGCCGCCGCCAGGTCGTACTTGTGGCAGGCGACCATCATGATCTCCGACGGTGCGAAGCCGAGGTAGTCGACCGCCAGCTGGTATACGGCCGGCGCCGGCTTGTAGATGCCGGCCAGCTCGGCGGTCAGGATGGCGTCGAACGGCAGGGCGCCGTGCTTGACCACCGCGACCATGGTCGACATCGCGGCGTTCGACAGGGTCGAGAGCACGAAGCGCTGGCGCAGCCGGGCGAGGCCGGGGACGGTGTCGGGCCACGGCTCCAGCCGGCTCCACACGCGGTTGAGGTCGTCGCGCTCGGCCGGGCTGAAGGTCGGGGCGAGACCGTGGCGGTCGAGCAGCGTGTCGAGGGTCTCGCGGTAGATCCGGTCGACGCGCAGGAACGGCCGCTTGCCGGCGATCACCGCGTCCAGAGTCGCGCGGTACAGGCCGCGCCACTCCGCCGACAACGCGCCCCAGTCGAGGGACAGGCCCTTGGCGCGGTTGACCTCGGCGCCCATGCGCTGCATCGGGCCGCAGAAGTCGGTGCAGGTTCCCTGGACGTCGAAGGTCAGCGCTCTGATCATCGGCCCCGACATTCGCCAGCGCCGTCGTCGCCGTCAATCCGGCTCTTGCCGGGGCCTTCTTTCCCCGGGCCTTCTGCACGCCGGCCGGGTGTGCCACTGTCGCGGGCGATGACCGACCGGCGTACGCCCGTGCCTCTCCCGGTTCAGATGACCGGACCGCTTTCCATCGGGGCGCTCGGCGCGGCGTTCCGGCACGGCGAGGAGCCGCCGGCGCTGGCCGCCATCGCCCGCCAGCCGTCCTATCGCTGGCTGGTGGTCGGCACGGTCTGCATCGGCTCGCTGATGGGCCAGATCGACGCCAGCATGACGCAGCTGCTGCTGCCGCGCCTCGAGGCCTTCTTCGACACCCGGCTGTCCGGCGTCAGCTGGGTTGCGGTCTCCTACCTGCTGTCGATGGCGTCGTTCACGCCGATCTTCGGCCGGATGGCCGACATGTTCGGGCACAAGCTGCTCTACGCCGCCGGCTTCCTCACCTTCATCGTCGGCTCGGCGCTGTGCGGCTACGCCGAGAGCCTCGGTCTGCTGGTGGCGTTCCGCGTGCTGCAGGGCGTCGGCGCGGCGCTGATCACCGCCAACAGCGTCGCGATCGTGGTCATGGTCGCCGGGCGGGAGGCGCGCGGCCGGGCGCTCGGCATCCAGGCCGCGGCCCAGGCGGTCGGGCTGTGCGCCGGCCCGGCGCTGGGCGGCCTGATCCTCGACACGCTCGACTGGCACTGGGCGTTCTGGATCAACGTGCCGATCGGGCTGCTGGCGGTGCTGCTGTCGTGGCTGGTGGTGCCGAGGAGCGAGCTGCCGAAGCGGCGCGAGAGCTTCGACTGGCGCGGCGCCGTGCTGCTGGCGCCGTCGCTGACCGCGGTGGTGGCGGTGCTCAACCAGGGACACGCGTGGGGCTACGCCTCGCCGGCGATGATCGCCTGCGCCGTGGCGGCGGTCGTGCTGCTGGCGCTGTTCGTCGGCGCCGAGCGCCGCTCGCCGGCGCCACTGCTCGACCTCGGGCTGCTGGCCAAGCCGGTGTTCCTGCTCGGCAACCTCGCCAGCTTCCTGTCCTATGCCGGCCTGTTCGGCGTGTTCTTCCTCGTGCCGTTCGTCATGGTCCGGGTCTACGACGACAGCTCGCTGCAGGCCGGCCTGCGCCTGTCGGTGCTGCCGGTGGCGCTGGCGCTGGTGTCGCCCGTGGGCGGCGCGCTCTACGACCGCTTCGGCGCGCGGCTGCCGGCGGTCGGCGGCCTGGCGATCTGCCTCGCCGGACTGGTGCTGCTCTACCGGGCGCTCGACGGCTCGCCGTCGCACCTCGTCCTGGTGCTCGCCGCGCTGGCGCTGTTCGGGGCAGGGCAGGGGCTGTTCATCTCGCCCAACAACAGCGCGATCATGGCCGCCGCGCCGGCCGAGGAGACCGGCCAGGCGGCGGCGGTGCTCAACCTGATGCGCCTGCTGGGGATCAGCGCCGGTATTGCCGGCGGCGCCACCGTGCTGTCGGCCAGCCTCGACCCGGTGCGCGGCAGCACGCTGTCGGTGCCGCCGGCGATGATGATCGAGGGCGGCCGTCACGTCATCGTCATGCTGGGCGGGCTGGTGATCGCCGCCGGCCTGCTGTCGCTGGTCCGTCCGGCGCCGCTGAAGGGGGACTGATCGTCATGGAGTACATGCTTCTGGTGAGCTGGTTCCTCGGCGGGCGGGCGATCTCGAGCTACCAGGTGCCGTTCGCCACGCGCCAGGCCTGCGACGTCGCGCTGGCCGACCTGCGGGCCGACGCCGGCCGGCTGGCGGCGTCGGACTCGACGATCCGCACCCTGCCGCAACCCGGTGCCGGCGGCGACCGGGTGGGAACGCCCGCCGCACCGGTGGTGTCGACCTCGCCGACCCTGTCGGCGGTCTGCATCAACCAGCGCTAGAGAGGCGTGAACAGGGTGCGGGCGACCTCGACCAGTTCGACCTCGCCCAGCGGCTTGGCGAGGAAAGGCGCGGCCGCCATCTCGGGCGGCAGGGACTCGCGGGTGTAGCCGCTGACCACCGCGAACGGCACGCCGCAGCGGCGCAGCGCCCGCGCGATCTCCAGCGAATCGCCCTGGCGCAGGCGGACGTCGAGCAGGGCGGCGTCGGGCCGCTCGCGCCCGATCAGGCCCAGCGCGCCGGCCACGGTGTCGACCGGGCCGATCACCGCGAAGCCGTCGTCCTCGATGGCGCGCGAAAGCCCTTCCGCGATCAGGTAGTCGTCCTCGACGATGAGGACTCGCTTGGCCGTCATGTGTACTCCCGGTCTTGGAGGACCACCCTGCGCTTCGACGGGACCGGGGTCGACCTCGGGTACGTGACAGGCCTGTGAGATTGCCGTGACCGGCCTCCCGGCTGCCGGCCAGTCGCAGGAAATGCGAGGATTCTGAGGCGCTTGCGCGCAGGCCGGCGGTGAAATTGGCGCCGGAAGCCGGGCTGCGATAATATTCGCACGAGTGCGTACGGACGTCGCGGGGGACGTCGATTCCATGGCAGAGAACGAAGCCGGGGCCGGTGCGGCCGGGCCGGCGTCCGAGGTCGATTTCAGCGCGTTGCCGGTGGGCGCCGGCATCGGGCGCTTCGTCATCACCGCGATCCTGGGACAGGGCGGCTTCGGCATCACCTACCGCGCCCGCGACGAGCAGCTCGGCCGCGATGTCGCGATCAAGGAATACCTGCCGGTGTCGCTCGCCGTGCGCCAGGACGGCGTCACCGTGCTGCCGCGCTCGACCAAGGTGGCCGAGGACTTCACCTGGGGGCGCGACCGCTTCGTCGCCGAGGGCCGCACCCTGGCCAGCCTGCACGACGCCCCGGCGATCGTCCGCGTCTTCGACTTCCTCGAGCTGAACGGCACCGCCTACATCGTCATGGAGCTGGTGCGCGGCGAGACGCTGGAAGACCGTATCAAACGCCAGGGCAAGCTTTCCCCGGACGAGGTGCTGGCGATCCTGTGGCCGATGCTCGACGGGCTCGAGCAGGTCCACAAGGCCGGCTTCCTCCACCGCGACATCAAGCCGGCCAACATCCTGCTGCGCGAGGACGGCAAGCCGACGCTGATCGACTTCGGCGCGTCGCGCGCGGCGATGGCCGGGCGGACCACGGCGATGACCGCGATCTTCACGCCCGGTTACGCCGCCGCCGAGCAGATGACCGCGGCCAAGCAGGGGCCCTTCACGGATATCTACGGGCTCGCCGCCACCCTCTACCACGCGATCGCCGGGTCGCCACCGCCGCCCGCGTTCGATCGCATGCTCGACGACGACTACCAGCCGCTGGTGCGGCTGGCGCCGCCGGGCTTCGCGCCCGGCCTGCTGATCGGCATGGACGCCGCCCTCGCGGTGCGCGCCGCCGAGCGGCCGCAGACCATCGCCGGATGGCGCGCGCTGCTCGGGCAAACCGGGGCGGGAGCCTCTGACGCGACGGTGGCGCTGGGTCGCTCCGACCTGGCGGCCGCGCCGGCCGGCCGGCCGGCAGCGCCGCCGTCACCGGCCGCGGCCGAGGCCGGGGTCGCGCCGCCAGCGCGTGGCCGCACCAGGCTGTTCGCGGCGCTGGGACTCGCGGCCGTCGTCGCGCTGGGCGGCGGTGGCTGGCTGCTGATGCGCGGCGACCGTGCCGCGCCCACGCCGGTGGCCTTGCAGGAAGCCAAGGTCGAGGACCTCGAGAAGGCGCTCGAGGCGCGGCGCAAGGCCGACGCCGAGGCCGCCGACAAGCGCCGGGTCGAGGAAGCCGCGCAGAAGCAGGCGGCGGCCGACGCCGCCGCCAAGAGCCGCGCCGATGACGAGCTGAAGCAGGCCGAGGACCAGCGCCAGAAGGCGGAAGCCGAGCTGGCGCGGCTGCGCGAGGAGCTCGAGGCGCAGAAGAAGGCGGCCGCCGAGCAGCGCGAACTGGCCGACGCGCAGGCGAGGCGCGCCGCCGCCGAGGCGGCCCGGATCAAGGCCGAGGCCGAGATCGCGGCGCTGAAGGCGGCCGAGGACGAGGCCCGCCGCAAGGTCGCGGTCGAGGCCGAGGCCAAGCGGCTGGCCGACGAGGCGTTGGCCAAGGCGCAGGCCGAGCGCGCGGCGGCCGACGCGGCGGCCCGGCAGCAGGCGGAGGCGGAAGCGAGGCAGAAGGCGGAGGCCGACGCCAAGGCCAGCGCGAAGGAACAGGCCGAGAAGGACAGTCACAAGGAGAAGGAAAAGGCCGAGCGCAAGAACGCCGAGGCCGCCGAGGCGGCACTGCGGCTCTCGGTGGTCGACCGGCAGCGCCTGCAGGTGGCGCTCACGGCGCTCGGCTTCAACACCGGCGGCAGCGACGGCAGCTTCGGGCCGCGCACCCGCCAGATGGTGGCCAACTGGCAGAAGGGCCGCAACGAGCCCGACACCGGTTTCGTGACCGCGGCGCAGCAGCAGGCGCTGCTGCGCGACGCGGCGCCGGCGGTGGCGAAGTTCGACGACGATCAGAAGAAGCAGGAAGAGGAGGCCAGGCGGAAGGCCGAGGACGACGCCAGGGCGAAGGCCGCGGCGGCCGCCGTCCCGCCGCCGGTTCCAACGCCGGTTCCGACGCCCGCTCCGACGCCGCCGCAGGCTGCGGCCGTCGCCCCGCCCGCCGCGAGGGGCGGGGCCAATCCCTACGACGGGCGATGGAGCGGCTCGGCGGCGCTGGGCGGCGGCAGTCGCAGCGAAGCGCTGTCGGTCGACATCCGGAACGGCGCCGGCAGCGGCGGCTGGCGCGTCGATCGTTGCGGCGGCAACAGCAGCTACACGGTCAACATCACGCCCGAGGGACGCTACACCGTCAACTTCGAGGGCTACACGCGGGATTGCCAGAAGCAGGGCAACACCTTCCGGGGAACCGTGCAGGGCAACGCGCTGCAGTTCAAGTTCGCGAACGGCCAGAACACCTTCACCCTCAGCAAGTAGGCGAGCCATGACCGAGCCCGCGGTCGTCCCCCTGGAAGCGATGGCGGACCGGATGGAGACCGACCAGCCCGACGGCGCGCTGCTGGCGGGCTTCACCAGGCGGCGGCCGAGCGTCGAGGAGCGGCTGGCGGCGGGCAAGGCGATGCGCAAGAAGGTGTCGCGCCAGGCGCACCGCGCCTTCGAGCCCGGTCCCGGGCGGATCGACCCGCTCGAGATCCTGGAACGCCAGAACGCGACGCGGGCGCAGAAGCTGGTGCCGGTGCGCTACGGCCGCATGCTGGCCTCGCCCTTCGCCTACCTGCGCGGTTCGGCGGCGGTCATGGCCGCGGACCTCGCGCCGACGCCGGCCACCGGCTTCTACGTCTATGCCTGCGGCGACATGCACGTCTCGAACTTCGGCGTGTTCGGCTCGGCCGAGCGCGAGTTGGTGTTCGCGATCAACGATTTCGACGAGGTGTTCCCGGCGCCGTGGGAGTGGGACCTCAAGCGACTGGCCGCCAGCGCGGCCGTCGCCGTCCGCTTCATGGGCGGCGCGCGCCAGGATGCCGACGAGGCGGTGATGGGCCTGGTGCGATCCTACCGCAAGCGGATCGCGCGCTACGCCGCGATGGGCCATCTCGAAGTCTGGTACGACCGCATCGACGAGCGCACCGTGCTCGACAGCCTGTCGCCCAAGGTGCGTCGCGGTGCCCAGCGCATCGTCGACAAGGCGCGCGCCAAGGGTCACCAGCGCGTGCTCGACAAGATGACCGAGCTGATCGAGGGCGAGCACCGCATCGTCGAGGATCACCCGGTGATCGTGCGCGAGACCCACACCGCGGACGGCGTGCCGATCGGCGAGGCGCTCGACGGCGTGCTGCGGTCCTACATCGACTCGCTGACCTACGACCGTCGCCGGCTGCTGGCGCGCTACCGCATCGTCGACGTCGCGCGCAAGGTGGTCGGTGTCGGCAGCGTCGGCACCGGCTGCTGGGTCGTGCTGCTGATGGGCAACGACGGCGACGACCCGCTGTTCCTGCAGGTCAAGGAGGCGCAGGCGAGCGTGCTGGAGCCCTACGCCCGCTTCACCCTGCCGTTCGACAACCACGGCCGCCGCGTCGTGATCGGCCAGCGGCTGATCCAGGGATCGCCCGACATCTTCCTCGGCTGGGGCGAACTGGGTGGCCGGCACTTCTACGTGCGCCAGCTGGCCGACATGAAGGGCGGGATCGAGATGGTCGGCGGCGACCGCGATGCGGTGGCCGGGTTCAAGGAGTACTGCCGGCTGTGCGGCTGGGCACTGGCGCTGGCCCACGCCAAGTCGGGCGACCCGGCGCTGATCGCCGGCTACTGCGGCAACAGCGAGGTGCTCGACGAGGCGCTGGCAGCCTTCGCCCAGGCCTACGCCGACCGCACCGAGCGCGACCATGCCCTGCTGGAAAAGGCCCGGCGCAGTGGCCGCATCGAGGCCACCGACGACGAGCGCTAGTCGGCCTTCAGCAGACCGGTCGCCTGCAGGTCGGCGACCATCCTGTCGTCGGCGCGCAGCGTCGCCACCAGCGGTTCCAGCGCGACCGCCTCGGTCTCGGCGCCGAGGCTCGCCATCTTCTCGCGGAACGCCGGGTCGGTGGCGGTCGCGACCACCGCCTCGTTCAGCTTCTTCACGACCGCGGACGGCGTGCCGGCCGGCGCCATCAGGTAGAGCGGCGTGGTCGCCGAGAAGTCCTTGACGCCCATCTCGGCGAGCGTCGGCACGTCGGCCAGCTGCGGCGAGCGCTTGGCGGTGGTGACGGCGATGGCGCGCAGGCGGCCGTTGCGGATGTGGCCGATCGAGGCCGGGATCTGGTCGATCACCGCGTCGATCTGGCCGGCCAGCAGGTCGTTGAGTGCCGGGCCGTTGCTCTTGTACGGCACGATGTTGAACTTCACGTCCAGCGCCTTCTGCAGTTGCAGCAGGGCGAGGTGGTTGGTGCTGCCGTTGCCGGGATGGCCGATCGTCACGGTGCCGGGCTTGGCCTTGAGCGCCGCCAGCATGGCAGGCCAGTCCTTGTAGTGGCCGTTGGCGTTGACCACGATGTCCATCGGCGAAGTGTTGAGCAGCGCCACCGGGGCGAAGCTGTCGAGCGTGTAGGGCGGCTTGCCGCCGGTCATGCGCGGGCTGACCAGGAAGGTGCCGGTCGAGCCCAGCACCACGGTGTAGCCGTCGGGCGGCGACTGGCTGGCGGCCTCGGCGCCGATCGCGCCGCCGGCGCCGCCCTTGTTCTCGACGATGACCTGCTGGCCCAGCCGCTTCGGCAGCGCCTCGGCGTAGAGCCGGCCGGTGAGGTCGGCGTTGCCGCCCGGCGCGAACGGCACGATCAGCCTGATCGGCTTGTCCGGGTAGGCGGCCTGCGCCCGCGCCGCGGTCGCGGTCGCGAGGACGAGGCCGGCGGCGATGAGGCTACGGCGCTTGAACGTCATGGTCGTTTTCTCCCTGGGGCCAGTATGCCGCCAACTTCAGATCGCGCGCCACAGCGGCCGCAGCGCCAGCAGCACCGCCAGCCCCAGCCCGCCGGTCAGCGCCGTCGCGGTCGAGGCGCCGACCACGCTGGCCAGCCAACCCAGCCACAGGAAGCCGAGCGGGCCGGTGCCGATGCAGACCGACAGCACGCCCATGATGCGCGGCCGCATCTCGGCCGGCGCGGCGAGGTAGACCAGGGTCGCCTGCAGCGTCGCGAAGGCGGCACCCGACAGGCCGGTCAGCAGCAGGCCGGCCGCCGCCGGCACGGTGCCGGGCGACAGGGCGAAGATCACGATCCCGACCTGGTAGAGCGCGACGCCGCCGACGTAGGCGCCGGCGTGCCAGCGCGGCACCAGCCGCCACGCCAGCAGCAGCGCGCCGGCGAAGGCGCCGAGGCCGTCGATGCTGGTCAGCAGGCCGACGCCCTCGGGGCCGAGCGCCAGCTGGTCGCGGCCGATCACCGGGATCATGCTGGTGAAGGGCCAGCCGAAGATGTTGTAGACGACCGTGACCGCGAGGATCGCGGCCAGCCGGCGATCGGCGCGCACGGCCGCGAAGCCCTCGCGCATCGACGCCCAGACCGGGGTGCCGTGGCCGCTCGGCGCGGTGCGCGCCGTCACCGCCAGGGTCGCGCCCAGCGCCAGCAGGTAGAGGCCGGCGCTGAGCAGGAACGCGCCCTCGATGCCGGCGACCACCAGCACCACGCCGCCCAGCGTCGGGCCGATCATGCGGCTGACGTTCATCGCCACGATGTCGAGCGCCATGGCGGTGGCCATGCGCTCGCGGCCGACGCTGTCGCCCATCATGGTGCGGCGCAGGGGATTGTCGGTCAGCCAGCCGAAGCCGTTGACCAGGCTGCCGACGGCGAGGTGCCAGACCTGCAGCAGGCCGAAGGCGGCGATGACCGACAGCACGGCCGATGTCAGCGCCAGCAGGGCGATCATGCCGGCCAGCATCAGGCGGCGGTCGAAGCGCTCGACCACGACGCCGAGCCAGGCGCCGAACAGTCCCATCGGCAGGAGCCGCAGCATCGTCACCACGGAGACGAGGAACGGGGAATCGGTCTCGCGGTAGACGACGACGCCCATCACCACGGTCTCGAGCCAGCGCACCACCGAGGCGACCAGCCCGACCGACCACAGGCGCCAGAAGTCAGCGGGCCAGGCGCGCGCGATCAACGGTCGGCCGGCGCGGCGGGGGCCTCGCCATCGATGGTGCAGACCAGCCCGTCGGCGTGGAAGTCCAGCCGCGCCGTCCCGCGCAGCTCGGCGGCCAGCGCCAGGCGGATCATGCGGGTGCCGAAGCCGCCGCGGGCGGGCGCGGCCACCGGCGGGCCGCCGCGCTCGGTCCACGACAGGCGGAAGCGCGGACCGTCGAGGCTCCAGCGCACCTCGACGTGGCCGTCCGGCGCCGACAGGGCGCCGTACTTCAGCGCGTTGGTCGCCAGCTCGTGCGCCGCCAGCGACAGCGTCACGGCGGTGCGCGGCTGCAGGCGCAACGGCGGTCCGTGCAGCCGCACGCGGTCCTCGCGCGGCTCGAGCAGGCGCAACGAGGCGCGCAGCACCTCGTCGAGCGCGGCGCCCTCCCAGTTGCTCTCGGTCAGCAGTCCGTGCACGGCGGCGAGGTTCACCAGCCGCTGCTCGAGCCGCTCGCGCGTCGCCGGCTCGGCGTCCTTCAGGGTCACGTTGGCGATCGACTGGACGATCGCCAGCGTGTTCTTGACGCGGTGGTTGAGCTCGTCGAGCAGCAGGCGCAGCTGGGCCTCGTAGCGATGGCGCTCGGTGACGTCGGCGGCGGCGCAGACCGCGCCGATGATCGTCCCGTCGCTGCCGTGCAGCGGCTCGGCGCGGATCAGCAGGATGCTGCGGTCGCCGTCGGCATGCACGAGGTCCACCAGCTCGCGGTCGATGGTCTCGCCGCGCAGCGCGCGCTGCAGCGGCAGGCGCTCCAGCGTCAGCACCGCGCCGTCCTGCTCGAAGCGGAACATCTGGTTGGGCCCGACCGACAGCAGGCGCTCGTCCGGCGGCACGCGCAGCAGCTCGGTGGCGCGGCGGTTGCGCGCGATGATCCGGCCCTGCGGATCGTGCGTGAACCAGACCGCGACCGGCACGGTGCCGAGCACGGCCTCGAGCTCGGCGGTGCGCCGCGCCAGCGCCGCCTCGGCATCGCGGCGGTCGGAGACGTCGCGGAACACCACGCCGATGCCGTCGCCCAGCGGGAAGATGCAGTAGGAGACGAGGCGCCCCGCCATCATCGATGGCAGCTCGCCCTTGATCGCGCGGCGCGCCGCCATGCCCTGGCGCAGCACGTGGCCGCGGGCGTGGTCGATGTCGTGGGGGAAGACCTCCCAGACGGTGCGGCCGAGCACGCTCTCGGCCGGCCGGTCGAGGTAGCGGGCGGCCTCGTCGTTGAACAGCATGAAGCGGAAGTCGCGGTCGAGGGCGTAGAACGGCTGGCCGATACCGGCGAGGATCTGGTCGAGCAGAAGCGCAGCGTCGGGCAGCGGGGCCATGGTTGCAGTGTACCGCGACCGCCGCGTCTTGCTAGAGAGGCGGGGCCAGACGGGAGCCACGCGTGAAGATCACGGCCGCCACCTACAACATCCAGTTCGGCCGCGGGATCGACGGCGCCTACGACCTCGACCGCACGGCGCGCGAGGTCGCGGGGGCCGACATCGTGGCCTTCCAGGAAGTCGCCCAGCACTGGCAGCGCAACGGCTACGCGGACCAGGCGCTGGGACTGGCCGAGCGGCTGGGCTTCCACCACGTCTTCGGGGCGGGCTTCGACGTCGCCGCCGGCGGCCCGCCGGGAGCCGCGGTGCCGCGCCACCGCCGCCGCACCTTCGGCAACATGGTGGCCAGCCGCTGGCCGATCCTGACCAGCCGCACGTTCCTGCTGCCCAAGGTCGCGCTGGCCCGCTTCTACGACCTGCAGCGCTGCGTCGTGGAAGCGGTGGTGGCGACGCCGGTGGGAGCCCTGAGGATCTATTCCCTCCACCTGACGCACGTCTCTTCCGGCCTGCGCCTGCCGCAGCTCCGTACGGTACTGGACATCGTGGCCGACGCACCCGAGAACGGCGCGCCGTGGAGCGGCGAGCCGGTGCCGGGCTGGACCGAGGGCGCGGAGGAGCCGACCCTGCCGGAGCCGGCGCTGGTCATGGGCGACATGAACTTCACCCCCGACTCGCCCGAGTACGCGCTGGTGTGCGGCGAGAAGGATCCGGGGCTGGGCCGCATCGTGCGCCGCGGCGCGCTGCGCGACGCCTGGGTCGCGGCCGGCCATGCCGAGGACGAGGGCGTGTCCTTGCGCAACGAGTACCTGGGCGAGCTGCGCATCGACCATGTCTTCGCCACGCCCTCGGTGGCGCGCCGCGTCACCGCCATGCGCATCGACGAGACCGCGCGCGGCTCCGACCATTTCCCGGCGTTCGTCGATCTCGAGGTGCCGGAGAGCGGCTTCTAGTCCATGACGATGGCGACGCGGCCGGTGACCGAGCGCTCGAGCAGGGCGCGCATCGCCGCCGCCGCCTCGGTCAGCCGGAAGGTGCGGTCGACGTGCGGCCGGCAACGGCCGTCCTCGCACCAGCCGCGAATGCGCTCCATCAGGGCGAAGGTGCGGTCGGCCTGCTCGAAGCGGGCGTCGTGCGGGCTCCAGCCGACGTAGTAGCCGTAGTTGAAGCCGGTCACCGCGATGGTCTTGACCAGCAGGATGTTGGCCGGGATCTGCGGGATCGTGCCGCCGGCGAAGCCGATCGGACAGATCCGCGATTCGACCGCCATGCAGCGCAGCGACTGGGCGAAGACCTCGCCGCCGACCGGGTCGTAGACGCGGTCGACGCCGCGGCCGCCGGTGATCTTCAGCACTTCCTCGCGGAAGTCCTGCGCCGTGTAGTCGATGACGTGGTCGGCGCCGTGGGCGCGGGCGAACGCGGTCTTGCGCGCGCCGCCGGCGGTGGCGATCACCGTGGCGCCGAGGATCTTGCCGATCTCGACCGCGGCCATGCCGACGCCGCCGGCTGCGGCATGGACCAGCAGGGTCTGGCCGCGCTGGATGTCGAGCGCCACCGGCCAGGTCAGCGCCCCGGCCGAGGTCGGGTAGGAGATCGCCAGCTGGATCGCCTCGACGAAGCCGACGTTCCGCGGCTTGGGGAAGACGTTGACCTCGTGCGCGACGACTTCCTCGGCCAGCCCGCCCCAGTCGAGCACCGCCACGACCTCGTCGCCGACCTTGAGCCGGCGGCAGGCCGGGTCGACCTCGGTGACGACGCCCGAGGCCTCGGTGCCGGGCGCGAACGGGAAGGGCGGTCGGCGCTGGTACTTGCCGGCGATCACCAGCGTGGTCGCGAAGCTCACGCCCGCCGCCCTGATGCGGATGCGGACCTGGCCGGGGCCGAGCGGCATCGGCGGCATGTCCTCGAGCGCGAGGTCCTCCGGGCCGCCCCAGCGGCGGCAGATCATCGCCTTCATCGCGTGCTCAGGCTCCGAGCGCGCCCACGATGGCGACCGAGCAGACGTTGCGCGCCGGGAAGCCGCCGAGGTTGTGGGTCAGGCCGAGCTTCACGTCGGGCCGCTGGCGGGCGCCGGCACGGCCCTGCAGCTGCAGGTACATCTCGTAGATCATGCGGATGCCCGAGGCGCCGATCGGGTGGCCGAAGCACTTGAGGCCGCCGTCGATCTGGCACGGCACCTTGCCGTCGGCGTCGTAGAAGCCGTCGAGCACGTCGCCGACCGCGCCGCCTTCCGGCGAGATGTAGAGGTCCTCGAGCGTCACCAGCTCGGTGACCGAGAAGCAGTCGTGGCACTCGACCAGGCTCAGCTGCTCGCGCGGCCTGTCGATGCCGGCCTCGCGGTAGGCGCGGCGGGCGGCGACGCGGGCGGTGGCGAAGTAGCTGCCGTCCCAGGTGTTGTGCTGTTCCTCCTCGCCGTTCGAGCCGGCGATCTGCAGCGCCTTGACCGTGACGAGGTCCTTCTTGCCCAGCGAGCGCGCGATCTCGGGCGTGGTGACGATGGCGGCGGCGGCGCCGTCGGAGACGCCGCAGCAGTCGTAGAGGCCCAGGGGATCGGCGATCAGCGGCGCGTTCAGCACGTCGGCCTCGGTGATCGGCCGCTGCAGGTGGGCCTTGGGGTTCTTCGCGCCGTTGGCGTGGCTCTTGACCGAGATGTGCGCCATCGCGCGCTTGAGGTCGTCGCGGCTGACGCCGTGCTTGGCACGGTAGGCGGAGGCGAGCTGGGCGAAGCTGCCCGGCGCGGTCAGGTTGGCCCACCATAGCGGCGGCAGCGTGCCGGCGTTGAGGCCGGGCAGGCCGCCGAAGCCGGTGTCCTTCAGCTTCTCGACGCCGAGCGCCAGGGCGATGTCGCAGGCACCCGCCGCGACGGCGTAGACGGCCGAGCGGAAGGCGTCGGAACCCGAGGCGCAGTAGTTCTCGACCCGGCTGACCGGGATGTAGTCGAGCCGCAGGGTCTCGGACAGCGGCAGGCCCGACTTGCCGACGTTGACCTCGTCGAGGCAGGTCGAGAGCCAGGCCGCGCCGACGTCCTTGCGGCCGATGCCGGCGTCGCCCAGCGCCTCCTCGAAGGCGCCGACCATCAGCTCCTCGGCGCCCTTGTCCCAGTGCTCGCCGAAGCGGGTGCAGCCCATGCCGAGGATGGCGACCTTGTCGCGGATGCCCGAAGCCATTGTGTTCCCTCCCTAGGCGAGCGTGACCGGCAACGCCTTGACGCCGCGCAGTATCAGCGAATCGTGCCACTCCGGCGCCGCCCCGGCCAGCCGGATCGACGGCAGGCGCTCGACCAGGCGGCGGGCGGCGATGGTGCCCTCCAGCCGCGCCAGCGGCGCGCCGAGGCAGAAGTGGATGCCGTGGCCGAACGTGAGGTGCGGGTTGGCCTCGCGGCCGATGTCGAAGCGCTCGGCATCCTCGAACGCCTCGGGGTCGCGGTTGGCGGCGTTGGCGAAGGCGAAGACGCGCTGGCCGGCGCGGATCGCGCGGCCGCCCAGCTCGAGATCGGCGGCGGCGATGCGGGCGAGCGCGCCCGACGGGCCGTCGTAGCGCAGCCATTCCTCGATCGCGCGGCCGGCCAGCGACCGGTCGGCCGCCAGGCGCTCCCACTGCTCGCGATGCTTCATCGAGTAGAGGAAGCCGTTGCCGATCAGGTTGGTCGTGGTCTCGTGGCCGGCGAACAGCAGCAGGATGCAGGTGCCGATGATCTCGTCGGTGGTGAGCGCGTCGCGGTCGTCGCGCGCCAGCACCAGCTGGCTGATCATGTCGGCGGCGGGCTCGCGGGTGCGCGCCTCGACGAGGTCGCGGAAGTAGGCGGCCATCGCCCGGGCGCCCTGCTCGGCGCGCAGGTACTTGTTGCCGGCGACCTGGGCGGTGCCGATGAACAGCGCGATCTCGTCCGACCACACCTTGACCCGCGCCAGGTCGGTGCGCGGCACCCCCAGCAGGTCCATGATCACCGAGGCCGGCAGCGGGTAGGCGAAGTCGGCGATGAAGTCGACCGGCTCGCCGCGGCGGGACTTTGCCTCCATGCCGTCGATCAGGTCGGCGACGATGGCCTCGATGTTGGGCGCGAGGTTGGCGACCGCGGTCGGCGTGAACGCCTTGGTGAACAGCCGGCGCAGGCGGGTGTGGTCGGGCGGGTCGCGGAACACCATCCAGTGGTTGAGGTAGCGCACCAGGCTCTCGATGCTGCCGCTCCGGTACTCCGGGCTGGCGCGGAAGAACGGCGTCAGCCGGTCGGCCGAGATCTCGCGGTTGTTGAGCGCGACCTGCCGGACGTCGGCGTAGCGGGTCAGGATCCACGCCTTCATCGCCGGAGACCAGTGCACCGGGTCGTGCCGGCGCAGATGGGCGAAGGCGGGGAAGGGGTCGGCATTGGTCGCCGGGTCGCCGAGGTCGAAGACGTAGGCCATGCCGGGAGCCTACTCGCTCCAGGGGCCGAACGGGGGCATGTCCTTGCTCGGTTTCAGGGGAAAGTTCGGCGCCCGCTTCTCGAAGAACGACCTGATGCCCTCCTGGGCGTCGGCGCCGGCCGCGAGGTAGCCGACGCACTGCAGGTCGAGCGACACCGCGTCGAGCGGGTCCTGTGCCCCCCACATGCTCCACATCAGCCGGCGGTTGACCGCGGCCGCGACCGCCGACGAGCTGGTGGCGGCGAACTTCCGCGCCAGGGCCTGCGCCGCCGGCAGCAGGTCCTCGGGGGCGTGGACCGAGCGCACGAGGCCGCCATCGAGCGCTTCCTCGGCGCCGAACAGCTCGGCCGTCATCACCCATTCCTGGGCCCGCTGCATGCCGACCAGGCGCGGCAGGAACCAGGACGAGCCGGCCTCCATCGCCATGCCGCGCTTGTTGAACACGAAGCCGATCCGGGCGTTGGTCGAGACCATGCGGATGTCCATCGGCAGGCACATGGTGATGCCGACCCCGACCGCGGCGCCGTTGATCGCGGCGATCACCGGCTTGAGGCAGTGGTGGATCGCCAGCGTGATCGAATCGCGGGCATCGCGCTTCTGCGGCTTGCTGCCGTCGTTCCAGACCTGGAAGGCGCCGCTGCCGCCGGAGATGTCGGCGCCGGCGCAGAACGCCCGGCCGGCGCCGGTGACCACGATCGCCCGGACTTCATCCATCGCATTCACGTCGCGGAAGAAGCCGATGAGGTCGCGGCTCATCGCGGTGTTGAAGGCGTTGAGCTTGTCGGGCCGGTTCAGCGTCACCGTCATGACGCCGTCCCGGAGGTCGGTCAGCAAGGTCTCGTAGGTCATGGGATTTCCTCGCGCTTTCGTTCCGCTGCGCAAGACCAAATGTCGTTGCGCGACCGGCTTGTTTGCGAAACATTCGCCGCAACCAGCGTGATCCGCAATCCCGGAGGAAGTCGATGTCTCACCTGCTGAAATCCGTCGAAGACGGCGTCATGAAGATCGTCCTGAACCGTCCCGACGCGATGAACGCCCTGTCGCGCGAGATGATGACGGGCCTGTCGGACGCCCTGGAAGAGGCGGCGGGTTCGCGCGAGGTCGGCTGCGTCGTGGTGCGCGGCGCCGGCGACAAGGCGTTCTGCGCCGGCGGTGACGTCAAGTCGATGGCGGCCGGCCGCGACCACGACAAGACCTACGAGGACAAGGTCCACGACATCCGCATCCGCATGCGCGTGTCCGAGCTGCTGCACGAGATGGGCAAGCCGACCATCGCCATGGTCAACGGCGTCGCCGCCGGCGCCGGCCTGTCGCTGGCGCTGGCCGCCGACATGCGCTTCGCCGGCCGGAGCGCGCGCATGACCACGGCCTTCGCCAAGGTCGGCTTCTCGGGCGACTTCGGCTCGCACTACTTCCTGCACAAGCTGGTCGGCACCGCCAAGGCGCGCGAGCTGTACTTCACCGCCGAGATCCTGAACGCCGAGGCGATCGAGAAGCTGGGCCTGGCCAACCGCATCGTCGACGACGCCAACCTCGACGCCGAGACCATGGCCTTCGCGAAGAAGCTGGCCGCCGGCCCGCGCGTGGCGTGGTGGCACGTGAAGAAGAACATGAAGGTCGCCGAGGAGGGCACGCTGTCCGAGGCGCTCGACAGCGAGGCCGCGCGCATGATCCGCACCGGCGAGACCGAGGACCACAAGGAAGCCGCCCGCGCCTTCGTCGAGAAGCGCGCGCCGAACTTCAAGGGCCGCTAGAGCGGCTTCCGGCGCAGCTTCGCGAGCGCGGTTTCGGCCGCGCCCGCGAGGCCGCGCGGCATCACCACGATCGCCGCGATCAGCAGCACGGCGTAGAGCAGGGCCGACAGGCCGCGGCCGAGCCCGGCGGTCAGGTCGGGGAAGAACTGCAGGAACAGCCCGCCCAGGATCGCCCCGGCCGGCGCCTGCATGCCGCCGATCACCAGCCCGAACAGCATCTGCACCGACAGGCCGAAGCCGTAGGCGCCGGGGCCGACGTAGCCGAACTGGTACGACGACAGGCAGCCGGCCAGCGCGATCAGCGCGCCGGCGAGGCCGGAGGCGACGGCGCGGACGTGGACCACGCGGATGCCCTGGGCGGTGGCGGCGACGTCGTGGTCGCGCGCCGCCCTCATCGCCCGGCCGGAGCGGCTGTCGACCAGGTTGGCGACCAGCCACAGGCTGCCGCCCAGCAGGGCCAGCGCCAGCAGGAAGGTCCAGCGGTCGCCGCTGAGGCCCAGCGGCGGGCCGGGGAAGTCGAGGTAGAGGCCGTTGACGCCGCCGGTCCAGCGCTCGACCAGGCGCCAGCGCAAGAGCTGCGGGAAGGCGATGGCGAAGGCGTAGGTGACCAGCGCCTGCGTCCACACGCTGTGGCCGCCGGCGACCCGGCCCAGCGCCCAGCCGGCGGCGTAGCCGGCCAGCGCGCCGGCCGGCAGGCCCCAGTAGACCGACAGCGGCGTGTGGCTGCCGACCATCGCGGCGGCATAGCCGCCGATCCCGAACAGGGCGGCCTGGGCGAACGAGAACTGGCCGCTGATGCCGCACAGCACCACGAGGCCGAGCAGCGCGATCGCCCAGATCGCGGCCTGGGTGAAGCGGAAGACGATGAAATCCGGGAAGCAGAACGAAAGCGCGGCCGCCGCCACGAAGCCCATGGTCCACACGGTCCGCATCGGCCTACCATAGGGGACAAGCAACGACTTAGGGAGAGGAACCATGAAGCTCCGGCAATGCGTGTTCGTGGCCCGCGATCTCGAGCGCTCGGCCGAGGAACTGTGCGACGTGCTCGGCCTCGAGGTCGCGTTCCGCGATCCCAGCGTCGCTAAGTGGGGCCTCGCCAACGTCGTCTGCCCGACCGGCCACGATTTCCTCGAGATCGTGTCGCCGACCCAGGACGGCACCTCGGCCGGCCGCTACATCGACCGCCGCCACGGCGACGGCGGCTACATGGTGATCCTGCAGGTGCCCGACGCGCAGGCCGAGCGGGCGCGGCTCACCGGCATGGGCATCCGCGCCGTCGCGCAGAAGGACCTGCCCGAGTACCACTACACCCACTTCCACCCGTCCGACACGTCGAGCGTGCTGCTGTCGCTCGACACCACCTTCGCGCCGCCGGGCGTCGATCCGAAGCTGTGGTGGCCGCCGGCCGAGAAGGACTGGCTGAAGCACGCGCGCGCCGACGTCACCAACGGGCTGGGCGGGGTCGAGATCCAGGCCGAGGACCCCGACAAGGCGGCGGCGCACTGGTCGAAGCTGCTGAACCTGCCGGTGACCGACGACATCATCCGGCTCGCGGACGACGCCGAGATCCGCTTCACCCCGATCGTCGACGGCCGCGGCCCCGGCGTCTCGGCGTTCGACGTCAAGGTGGTCGACCGCCACCGCGTGATGGCGGCGGCGAAGAAGCGCGGCCTCGACCGTGGCCCGGCCCAGGTCGAGATCTGCGGCTGCCGCGTCAACCTGGTGTGAGGCGATGGCGCGGCTGCGCATCGTCGGCAGCTACCTGTCGCCCTACGTGCGCAAGGTGCTGGCCTGCCTCGAGATCAAGGGAATCGACTACGAGGTCGATCCGATCGTGCCGTTCTACGGCGACGACCGGTTCTCGCGGCTGAGCCCGCTGCGGCGCATCCCGGTGCTGGTCGAGGGCGACCTCGTGCTCACCGACTCGACGGTGATCTGCCAGTACCTCGAGGATCGCCAGCCGGCGCCGGCGCTCTACCCGGCCGACATCGCCGACCGCGCCCGCGCGCGCTGGCTGGAGGAGTACGCCGACACCCGCATGGGCGACGTCTTCATCTGGCGCTACTTCCAGCAGATCGCGATCCGCAAGGCGGTGTTCGGCGAGTCGGGCGACCGCGCACTGGTGGAGAAGACGCTGGCCGAGGACTTCCCCGGCGTCCTCGACTACCTCGAGGCCGAGGCGCCGGCGGCGGGCTTCCGCTTCGGCGCCCTGTCGATCGCCGACATCGCCGTCGCGTCGTTCTTCCGCAACCTGGCGTTCGTGCGCTTCCCGCTCGACGCCGCGCGCTGGCCGCGCACGGCGGGATGGGTGGCGCGCACGCTGGCGCTGCCGGCGTTCGCGAAGCTGTCGGCGATCGAGGACGCGATCCTGCGCGTCCCGATCCCCGACCAGCGCGCCGCCCTGCAGGCGCTGGGCGCCCCGGTCAGCGCCGAGACGTTCTTCGACCCGACCCCGCGCCGCGGCATCATGCCGATCTGAGCCGGCATGATGACGGAGGAAGGATCAGGCCACCGCCTTGGCGAGGCGGCCGCGGATCGTGTCCTCGGCCTCGCGCACGATGCGCTCGACCAGTTCCTTGCAGGTCGGGATGTCTCGGATCAGGCCCATGACGGTGCCGGCCGACCAGATGCCGTGCTCGAGGTCGCCGGTCTCGTAGACGACCTTGCCGCGCGCGCCGGCGACCAGCGGGCCGATCTCCTGGATCGTCTTGCCCTCGTGCTCCATCTCGATCGCCTTCTTGGCCACCGAGTTGCCGTAGACGCGGCTGGTGTTGCGCATGGTGCGGAACAGCAGCGCGGTCGCGCGCTCGTCGCCCTCGACCAGCGCCTTCTTCACGTTGTCGTGGATCGGCGCTTCCCTGGTCGCCATGAAGCGCGTGCCCATGTTGATGCCGTCGCAGCCCAGCGCCAGCGCCGCCACCAGGCCGCGCGCATCGGCGAAGCCGCCCGAGGCCAGCATCGGGATCCTGATCACGTTGGCCGCGGCCGGCAGCAGCACCAGGTTCGGCACGTCGTCCTCGCCGGGGTGGCCGGCGCACTCGAAGCCGTCCATCGAGATCGCGTCGACGCCGGCCTTCTCGGCCGACACGCCGTGGCGCACCGAGGTGCACTTGTGGATCACCTTGATGCCGTGTTCCTTCAGCTTGGGCAGGAACGGCTTGGGATTGTTGCCCGCGGTCTCGACGATCTTGACGCCCGAGTCGCAGATCGCGTCGATGTACTCGCCGTAGGGCCGCGGCACCAGGGTCGGCAGGATCGTGAGGTTCACGCCGAACGGCTGGTCGGTCATCTCGCGGCAGCGCTTGATCTCCTTGCGCAGGTCCTCCGGCGTCGGCTGCGTCAGGCCGGTCAGGATGCCGAGCGCGCCGGCGTTCGACACGGCCGAGGCGAGCTCGGCGCGGCCGACCCACTGCATGCCACCCTGCACGATCGGGTGCTTGATGCCGAACATCTCGGTGAAGCGCGTCTTGATCATCTGGAGTTTCCCCTCGGTCTCGGTTGGCTTCCAGCATTAGCCAAGCGGGCGGAGAGGGGCCAGCGTCCCGGAACTTCCTTCCGCGAAGCGGATCAGCGCCGGGCCAGCCAGTCGACGACGTCGGCCCGGGTCGGCGCCCGGCCGCGCAGCAGCCCGGCCATGGCGGCGATGGCATCGACGTGGTCGACGCCGGGATAGAGCCGCAGTTCGACCGGGGCGCCGGCCCGGCGCCACGCCGCCGCCAGCCGCTCGCTGTTGCGCGGCAGCACGGTGCGGTCGTCGAGCCCGTGGATCAGCAGGGCGGGTGGCAGCGGCGCCCGCGCGAAGGTGATCGGCTGGGTCGCGGGATCGTCGCGGCGGCCGAAGATCTCGACCAGGCGCGGCGAGGTCAGCGGCAGGAAGTCGTAGGGCCCGGCGATGCCGATCGCGCCGGCCAGCGCTGCGCGGTCGACCCCGGCGCGGGCGAGGTAGGGCGTGTCGGTCGCCAGCATCAGCGCGATGTGGGCGCCGGCCGAGTGGCCCATCACCACCAGCGGCCGGCCGTCGCCGCGGTCGGCGGCCCAGCGCACGGCAGCGGCGCCGTCGTCGACGAAGGCGGGGAAGCGGACCTGCGGCCATACCCGGTAGTCGGGGATGATGGCGGTGTGGCCGGCCTCGGCCAGCGCCTGGCCGACGAACAGGTAATCGGCCCTGCTGCCGGAGTCCCACGAGCCGCCGTAGCAGAACACCACCGTGCACGACCGCTCCGCCGGCCGCTGCGGCCGGTAGAGGTCGAGCCGCTGGCGCGGGTCGGGTCCGTAGGCGAGGTCGGCCTCGCGGGCGTAGCCGTCGCGCGGCACGGTGGCGTTCAGGAGGGCGGCCGGCGAGCAGCCGCCAAGGACACTGGCCAGCGAGGCGAGGAAGCCGCGCCGGGCCAGGGTCATGCCGATTGGGCCATCTCGGCCACCTGCCCGGCGAGCGCCAGCGAGGCGGTGAGGCCGGGCGATTCGATGCCGAACAGGTTGATCAGGCCGGGCACGCCGTGGTCGGCCGGGCCCTGGACCTGGAAATCCTGCGCCGGTGCGCCCTGGGGCACCGTCTTTGGCCGGATGCCGGCGTAGCCGGGCTGCAGCGCGCCGTCCTTGAGGCCCGGCCAGTAGCGCCGCACGGCGGCGTAGAACTTGTCGGCGCGGTGCGGGTCGACCGTGTAGTCGATGAGGTCGATCCACTCGACGTCGGGGCCGAACTTGGCCTGGCCGCCCATGTCGACCGTGATGTGCACGCCCAGCCCGCCCGGCACCGGGACGGGGTAGATCAGGCGCGAGAAGGGCGAGCGTCCGGCCAAGGTGAAATAGTTTCCTTTGGCGTAGTACGCGGTCGGGATGCGGTCGGATGGCAGGCCGACGATCTTTCGCGCCAGCGTCGGCGCGTGCAGGCCGGCCGAGTTGATCACCAGGCGGGCGCGCAGCCGCATCGGCTCGGCGCCGCCGACCTCGAGGTCGATGCCGGCATTGGCGACGCGGCCGGCCTCGACCGGGCTGTTGAAGGCGTACATCGCGCCCCGCGCCTCGGCGTCGCCCTGCAGGGCCAGCATGTAGGAATGGCTGTCGATGATGCCGGTGGCGGGCGACAGCAGCGCCGCCGTGCACTGCAGGTTGGGCTCCATCGCCACCGCCTCGGCGGCGGTCAGCAGGCGCATGCCCTCGACGCCGTTGGCCTCGGCGCGGCCCTTGATCTCGGCGAGCTTCTCGCTCTCGGTTTCGCTGGTGGCGACGATCAGCTTGCCGCAGTTGATGTGCGGCACGCCGTGGTCGCGGCAGTAGGCGTAGAGCAGGCGACGGCCGGCGACGCAGGCCCGCGCCATCAGGCTGTCCTTGGGATAGTAGATGCCGGCGTGGATGACCTCGGAATTCCGCGAGCTGGTCTCGGTGCCGATGGCGTCGGCCGCCTCGACGACGATGACCTCACGGCCGGCAAGGGCAAGGGCGCGCGCGACGGCGAGGCCGACGACGCCGGCGCCGATCACGACGCAGTCGACGGTTTCGAACGGGGACGAAGTCATGGGCGCATGCTAGTAGATTGGCGTGAACGGGACAGCAAGACGTGTGACCGTGCCATGAACGGCGCCTTGGTCACGGGGGGAGCGATCAGGGTCGGGCGGGCGCTGGCGTTGGCGCTGGCCGCCGACGGCTATTTCGTGTTCGTGCACTACCATTCCTCGGCCGCCGAGGCGCGGCGTACCGTCGCCGACATCGAGGCGGCGGGCGGCCGGGCCAGGGCCCTGAAGGCGGACCTGTCGTCGGCCCGCCAGGCCGAGGCGCTGGTCGGCCGCTGCCGGGCGCCGGGCGTGCGGCTGACCTGCCTGGTCAACAGCGCCTCGCTGTTCAAGCTCGACCGCGCGCCCGACGCGACGGCGGCCGACTTCGACCGCCACATGGCGATCAACCTGCGGGCGCCGATGCTGCTGTCGCAGGCGCTGGCGCGGCAGCTGCCGGACGGCGAGACCGGGGTGATCGTCAACCTGCTCGACCAGAAGCTGTTCAACCTCAATCCCGATTTCCTGACCTACACCCTGTCCAAGGTCGGGCTGCAGGGCCTGACCACGGTGCTGGCGCAGGCGCTGGCGCCGCGCGTGCGGGTGGCCGGCATCGCGCCCGGGCTGACGCTGCGCTCGGGCAGCCAGACCGACGCGCGCTTCGCCGAGCAGCACACCCAGAACCCCCTGGGCGTCGGCGTCACGGTCGACGACCTGGTGCGGGCGATGCGCTTCATCCTGCAGACGCCGACCTTCACCGGCGACACGCTGATCGTGGACAGCGGCGAGCATCTCACCGGACGGCCGCGCGACATCGCGTTCGACCCGAAGGCCGGCAGCGCCGGCCTCGCCGGCACCAAGGCAAGAAAGAAGGCATGACAATGGGCGGCCGCATCTTCATCCGCGATTTCCGTCTGCAGGTCTCGATCGGCATCCACGATTTCGAGAAGGAAGGCCCGCAGACCGTGGTCGTGAACATCGACCTGCTGCTCGAGCCCGCGGGCAAGGCGCACGACGACCGCATCGCCAACGTGCTCAACTACGACGTCGTCCACGACGGCATCCGCGACCTCGCCGGCAGCCGTCACTTCAACCTGCAGGAGACCCTGGTCGACGCCATCCTCGACCTTTGCCTCGCCCAACCCGGCGTGGTCGAGGCGCGGGTCTCGACCGAGAAGCCCGACGTCTACAAGGACTGTCGCGTCGGCTACGAGCAGGTCCGCCGCCGCACCGCCTGACCCGACCGCCATGGCCGCCCCCTCCGCGGGTGCGCTCAAGCGCGCCTCCCTGGTGCTCCTGCTCGCCGCCCTGATCTGGGGCTCGATGGTGCCGGTGCTGAGCGTGCTGGCCGGCCGCTACGACGCCTGGCTGCTGTCGTGGCTGCGCTACATCCTCGGGCTGCCGGTGCTGTGGCTGGCGGTGTGGCTGGGCAGCCGCCCGGCCGGCGCCCTGCAGGGCGTCCCCCGCGGTCCGCTGCTGGCGCTGGGCCTGGCGATGACCGCCTTCTCGGTGCTCTACACCTTCGGCGTGGCGCATGCCCACCCGGCGACGGCGGCGATCGTGCTGATGTGCGGCCCGATCTGGGCGGCGTTCCTGGCGCGGGTGATGCTGCGCGCGCCGATGCCGCCGGGCTTCCTGTTCACGCTGCTGCTGGTGGTCGGCGGCGGCATCGTCGTGGTGCTGGGGTCGCCCGGCAAGACCCGCGACGGCTTCGCGCTGGAGGGCGGCGAGCCGCTGCTGGTGATCGCCCAGCTGTGCTGGAGCTGGTACTCGATCCAGGCCCAGCGCTGGCTCGGCAACCGTGGCCAGATCGTGCTCTCGGCGCTCACCTCCACCACCGCCAGCGTGCTGCTGGGGCTGGTCTGCGGCGCCGTCTGGCTGGCCGGCGGCATGGTGCTGCCGAGCGAGCCGCCGACCGCGGCCGACTGGGGCATGCTGGCCTGGATCGGGCTGTTCGGCGTCGCCGTGGCGGTCCTGCTGTGGAACACCGGCGTGTCGCTGGTCGGTGTCCCGGTGGCGTCGCTGTTCGCCAACTCGGCGCCGGTGTTCTCGATCGCGCTGGCCGCCGCGATGGGCCGCGAGCCGACCTGGCTGCAGCTGGTCGGCGGCGCCATCGTCATGCTGGGCATCGGCCAGCACCAGCTGCGCCAGGTGCGGGCGGCGCGGCGATGAATTCCTCCCGGCCCCCGTCCCGCCCACCGTCGCGCCAGATGCTGGTGGCCTTCGCGTCGATGATCGCGGTCGGCGTGTTCTGGGGCGCCAACGTGCCGGTCACCAAGGTGATGCTGGCGCACTTCGACCTGATCCCGATGTCGGCGATCCGCACCGCGGTGTCGAGCGTCGTGCTCGGCGTCCTGCTGCTGCTGGTCGAGGGCGTGGGCGCGCTGCGCATCGACCTCGGCCTGCGCCGCTTCGCGCTGCTCGGCCTGATGATGGGCGGCTTCTTCGCCGTCTACACCTTCGGCATCAGCTACTCGAACCCGATCACCGCCGCGACCGTGCAGGTGGCGGGGCCGCTGGTCTCGGCCGCCACGGTGCGGCTGGTCACCGGGGCGCGTTTCGATCCCGGCTTCGGCACCGCGCTGGCGCTGACCCTGCTGGGCGGCGGCATCCTCGCCGCCCCGACCTTCCTCGGCGCGGGCCCGGTCAGCTTCGGCGGCGGCGAGATCATCGTCCTGCTGTCGAACGCGCTGTGGACGCTCTACAGCCTCAAGGCCCAGGCCTGGTTCGACCGCGCCAGCCAGCTGCACCGCACCTACGTCGCCTCGCTGTCGGCCTGCACCTGGGCGACCCTGCTCAGCATCGGCCTGATCGCGGCCGGCTGGTCGCGCTCGCCGCTGGCGGTGACCGACGGCTGGGTGTGGACCCAGCTGCTGGTGGTGGCGATGTTCGCCAGCGGGCTGGGCGGCTATTTCTGGAACATCGGGGCCAGCCGGCTGGGCGTGGCGATCGCCTCGCTTTGGGTCAATCTTGTGCCATTCTTCGCCGTAATGTGGTCAATGGCCTATGGCTTCATGCCCAATGCCTACCAGATCGTCGGCGGCATCGTGGCGCTGGGCGGCGTGGTCTACATGCAGTGGCGCAAGCTGCAGACGGTGAAGCACTGACGGCGGGAAGAATCGCGGGATGACGACACGACTGCAGGCACGCAACTGCCGATGGCTGGACGTCCGGGGCGCCGTCGACGCGCGCGGGCGCATCAACTTCCTCGAGGTCGGCAAGGGCCTGCCGTTCGCGCCGCAGCGCCTGTTCTGGCTGCACCACATCGCGCCGGGGCAGTGGCGCGGCCGCCACGGCCACCGCGAGTCCGAGCTTCTGATCGTCGCCCTGCACGGCGGCTGCCGCGTCCACCTCGACGACGGCGGCGTCCAGGAGGCGGTGACGATCGACGATCCCGGCCGCGCGCTCTACGTCGGCACCTGGGTGTGGCACGAACTCACCGACTTCACCGAGGGCGCCGCGATCCTGGTGATCGCCTCGACGCTGTACGACGAGGCCGAGTACCTGCGCGACTACGATGTCTTCAAGCGCGAGGCGGCGAGCCGCGTCGACGGGGTCCGGCCATGATTCCCTTCCTCGACATGAAGGCGGTCTATGCCGAGCTGAAGCCAGAGCTCGATGCTGCCTTCGCCCGGGTCATGGAGTCGGGCTGGTTCGTGCTCGGCAAGGAGGTCGAGGCCTTCGAGGCCGAGTACGCCGCCTTCTGCGGCACCCGGCACTGCGTCGGCCTCGGCAACGGGCTGGAGGCGCTGGAACTGGTGCTGCGGGCCTGGGACATCGGCCCGGGCGACGAGGTCATCGTGCCGTCCAACACCTACATCGCGACCTGGCTGGCGGTGACCGCCGTCGGCGCCACGGTGGTGCCGGTCGAGCCGACGCCGGAAGGTCCCAACATCGACGCCGGCCGCATCGCCGCCGCGATCACGCCGCGCACCCGCGCGATCATGCCGGTCCACCTCTACGGCGAGCCGGCCGACATGGACGCGATCATGGCGCTGGCCCGCGGCCGCGGCATCCGCGTGGTCGAGGACGTGGCGCAGGCGCAGGGCGCGAAGGTCCACGGCAGGCGGACCGGGGCGCTGGGCGACGCCGGCGCGCACAGCTTCTTCCCGACCAAGAACTTCGGCGCCTTCGGCGACGGCGGCGCGGTCACCACCGACGACGACCGGCTGGCCGATCGGCTGCGGGTGCTGCGCAACTACGGCAGCAAGGTGAAGTACGTGAACATCGAGCGCGGCGTGAACTCGCGGCTCGACGAGCTGCAGGCGGCGCTGCTGCGGGTGAAGCTGCCGCGGCTCGATGCCTGGAACGAGCACCGCCGGCGGCTGGCGGCGCGCTACGACGACCGGCTGGCCGGCATCCCCGGTCTCGGCCTGCCCAAGGTGCCGCAATGGGCGACCCCGGTGTGGCACCTCTACGTCGTGCGCACCCAGCGCCGCGCCGAACTCGTGGCGGCGCTCGACAAGGCCGGCATCGGCTCGCTGATCCACTACCCGATCCCGCCGCACCTGCAGCAGGCCTACGGCGACCTCGGCCTCGGCAGGGGCGCGTTCCCGCTGGCCGAGCGGCTGGCCGACACGGTGCTCAGCCTGCCGATGGGCGCCCACATGCCCGAGAGCGCGGTCGACGAGGTCGCGGCGGTGGTTCGGACCACGCTCGCCTGATCGAACGTCCGGCGCGCTAGGGTCCGGTCCGCTCGGGGCCGTTGTGGATGCCCTGGTAGTTGCGCTCGTAGTCGGCGCGCGAGGAATAGATGTTGGACTTCTGGTAGCTCGGCGGATCGACGGTGTAGGCCGTCGTCGCCGGGGTGCTGACCACCGTCGTCCCTGTCGGCGTGGCGTAGGTGGTGGTGCGGGCCGGGGTGTAGCGTGCCTGCGTGTTCGGGGCGTAGTAGCCGCCGCCCGACGAGCAGGCGCCGACGAGGCCGAGGACGGCCAGCGGCAAGGCAAGGCGAAGGGTCATGTCGCTCTCCGGTCTGGATGCGGACAGTAACCGGCCAAGCGCGTCCGGGTTCCCGGAAAGGTCCCTCGGGCGTTGCCCTCGGGATGATGGTCAGCCCGCGAGCCCCAGGCGCTCGCCGCGGTAGGCGCCGCTCATGACGCGTTCCCACCAGCCGGTGTTGTCGAGGTACCAGCGCACCGTGGCGCGCAGGCCGCTGTCGAAGTCGTGGCGCGGCTGCCAGCCGAGTTCGCGGCGGATCTTGGCGGCGTCGATGGCGTAGCGGGCATCGTGGCCCGGGCGGTCGGTCACGAACTCGATCAGGCGCTCGTGGCTGCCGGCCGGGTCGGGCCGCATCTCGTCGAGCAGCCGGCAGATGCCGCGCACGACGTCGATGTTGCGGCGCTCGCTGTCGCCGCCGACGTTGTAGGTCTCGCCGGGCCGGCCGCGCCGCAGCACCGTGGTCAGCGCCTCGGCATGGTCCTCGACGTGCAGCCAGTCGCGCACGTTCTCGCCCTTGCCGTAGACCGGCAGG
>CAYQRL010000028.1:0-71455 GCA_964420105.1 uncultured Reyranella sp. | reverse complement strand
GATGGTGGTGTGCAACCTCGCCGCCCAGCAGGTGCCGTTCAACGCCATCTTCCTGGTCTCCGACCCGACGCAGAAGTGGCGGCTGTTCGCCAACTTCGTGCTCTACTTCCTGCCCTTCCTCGCCGGCGCCCTGTACCTCGGCGTCGTCTTCCTGAAGGCCCAGAAGACCTTCAACCGCGTCTACTTCGCCGACCTCGTGGGTTCCGGCCTGTGTGGCCTGTCGGTGCTGCTGGCGATGTACATCTGGCGGCCGGACGACCTGATCATGGCGCCGCTGCTGTTGTGGCTGGCCGGCGGCCTGCTGTGGTTCGTCGCGCTGTCCGACCGCCGCGGCATGCTCGCGATCGTCGCCGTGGCGATCGCGTCGGCGGCCGTCCACTACGTCGCCCCGGGCGCGCTCGGCATCCCCAAGCTGGCGGTGTCGGACTACAAGGGCGTGTCCTACGCCCGCAAGTTCCCGGACAACCAGCGGACCTACGAGCGGACCTCGCCGTTCGGCTACCTCGAGGTCTATTCCAGCTCCTACCTGCACTTCGCGCCGGGCCTGTCGGACAACGCCGCCTTCAACCTGCCGAAGATGCCGTCGAACGCCTACCTCGGCCTCTACATCGACTCCGAGGGCCCGTCCGGCGTCATCAAGGACCTGCCGCCCGACGAGACCGCGTACTTCCGCTTCCTGCCGATGTTCTACCCGTTCCTGCTGAAGCAGGACCCGAACACGTTCGTGGTCCAGTTCGGCGGCGGCCTGTCGACGGCCGTGGCGCTGAAGTCGGGTTCGTCCAAGGTCACGGTGGCCGAGGGCAACCCGGCGATCCTCGAGGCCTTCCGCGCCGACAAGGGCCTGCGCGACTTCACCGGCGACATCCTGAACAACCCCAAGGTCCGGGTGATCGACTACGACGGTCGCCTCTACCTCGCCCACACCACCAACCGCTACGACATCATCGACCTGTCGCTGGCCGACTCGGCCGGCCTGTCGAGCCCGGGCGGCTTCTCGATCGTCGAGAAGTACTCCTACAGCCGCGAGGCCATGGAGTCGTACATGCGGGCGCTGTCGCCCGGCGGCATCCTGTCGGTCACGCTGTGGAACAAGGAAGAGCCGCCGAAGTCGGTGCTGAAGCTCTACGCCACCATGGCGGCGGCTGCGCGCAACGTCGCCGCCGGCGGCAGCATCGCCGGCGAGTTCTACGTGGTCTCGTCCTACCTCTCGACCGCGACCGTGCTGTACAAGCGCGGCGGCTTCACGCCGGCCGAGATCGAGAAGCTGAACGCCCACACCAAGGCGATGTCGTTCGACCTGATCTACGCGCCGGGCCTCAAGGTCGACGAGTCCGAGCTCAAGCAGATCCTGCAGGACTACCACGACCAGTTCTTCTTCAGCGGCACGCCGCCCGACCCGACCGGGCCGGGCGCCGACGAGAAGGAGCCCAACGACAAGCCGCCGCCGGGCGTGGCGGCGACCGACGCCAAGGAAGAGGTCAAGGACGGGGCGCCGCCGGCGCCGCGCGTGCCCGCGACCGTGCTCGGCCGGCTGGCCTGGTACTACCTGGTCAACGGCGGCTGGGAGAAGGTGGCCGACGAGTACGTGTTCGACACCCGCATCCTGACCAACCACCAGCCGTACTTCGCCGCGTACATCAAGGTGAAGGACCTGCTGAACTTCACCGACCGGCTCGAGCTGGTGCAGGACGAGTGGGGCTACCTGCTGCTGTGGGCGACGCTCGGCATCGCCGCGGTGTTCGCCTTCACGCTGGTGCTGTTCCCGCTGGTGTTCGGCTGGCGCACCATCTTCAGCCGCTACCCCGGCAAGTTCGGCACGATGATCTACTTCCTGTGCCTCGGGCTGGGCTACATCATCGTCGAGGTGGGCATGATCTCCCACTTCATCCTCGCGCTGTCGAACGCCACGGTCTCGGCCTCGGTGCTGATCACCGGCATGCTGGTCTTCTCCGGCATCGGCAGCTTCGTGTCCGAGCGCTACCTCGACCGTGCCCGCAACGTCATGCCCAAGGTGTTCCTGGCGATCTTCGCGATCCTCGCCTTCTACGCCTTCACCATCGACTACGCGCTCGACTGGGTCGGCACGCTGCCCTACGCGCTGCGCATCGTGCTGTGCCTGCTGCTGATCCTGCCGCCGGCCTTCCTTATGGGTTTCCCGATGCCGACCGCGATGACCACGCTCGGCCGGCTCGGCAAGGACCACATGTTCCTGTGGGCCTGGGGCATCAACGGCTGCTTCTCGGTGATCGGCGCGGCGCTGGTTCCGATCATCGCGACCAGCTTCGGCCTGCCCGCCGTCGTGCTGGTCGGCGCCTTCGCCTACCTCGTGGCGCTGCCCGCGTTCTACTTCGTCCTGATGCCGCTCGGGCCGCAGGCCTCGGGGCGGCCGGCGGCCGCGTGAAGCGCCGGGCGCTGCTGGCCGGACTGCTGCTGATGCCGACCGCCGCGCACGCCCGCCCGAAGAAGCCGGTCAAGGCCCGGCAGACCACCCAGAAGGCCGCGGCGGCGCCGCCGCGGCCGGCCGGGCCGCAGCCGCTGGCCGACGGCAAGAGCCAGCTGGTGCCATTCAACGCCTCGGCCTTTCCCTACCGCGGCTTCCTGCCCGGCAGCCGCAAGCCGTTCCTCGACGCGCGCGTCGGCAACAGGCGCGGCCACACCAGCCTGCGCGGCGACGTCTACTGGGAGAACCCGACCTACAGCGACCGCCGCTCGCTGCTCTACCTGCCGCCGGGCTTCGACCCGCAGCGGCCGGTGACGCTGGTGGTGTTCTTCCACGGCCAGGGCGCGACGCTGGAGCGCGACGTCATGATGCGCCAGGCGGTGCCGCGCCAGGTCGCGGAGTCGGGCCAGAACATCGCCCTGATCGCGCCCCAGCTGGCACTCGATGCCGGCGATTCGAGCGCCGGCAACTTCTGGCGGCCCGGCCACTTTGCGGCCTACGTCGACGAGGCCGCCGAGCGCATCATGCGCCTGTACGGCGACCGCGCGATCGGGCGGCGCCTCAACCTCGCCGGCGTCGTGATCGTGGCCTACAGTGGCGGCTACCTGGCGACCGCCTACGCGCTCGACCGCGGCGGCGCCAACCACCGCGTCAAGGGCGTGATCCTGCTCGACGCGCTGTACGGCGACGAGGACAAGTTCGCGGCCTGGATCGCGCGCGAGCGCCGCCAGGCCTTCCTGTTCAGCGCCCACACCGACTCGACCAGGGACGAGCACGCCACCCTGCAGGGCCTGCTCGAGAAGAAGCGCGTGCCGTTCACCCGGGGCCTGCCGACCGCGCTGACGCCGGGCACGGTGGCGTTCCTGCCCTGCGGCGGCATCGACCTGCACGGCGACTTCGTCACCCGGGCGTGGCGCGCCGACCCGCTGAAGGCGGCGCTGGCGATGATTCCCGGCTCGGCCCCGGCCCGTGATAAGAAGGGCGCATGAGCCGATCCCTGCGCCAGGAACTCCTGGAGATCTATGCCGGCCGCGCGACCAAGCGCTACGGCCTGAGCGACATCAACCAGCTGCAGCACGCGCTGCAGTCGGCGGCCTGCGCCGAGGCCGACGGCGCGCCGCCGGCCACCGTGCTGGCTTCGCTGCTGCACGATGTCGGGCACATGATCCATGACCTCGGGGAGGACCCGGCCTCGGCCGGCGTCGACGACGTGCACGAGGAGCTGGGCGCGGCGTGGCTGGCCGAGCGTTTTGGGCCCGAGGTCAGCGAACCGGTCCGCCTGCATGTCGCGGCCAAGCGCTACCTCTGCACCGTCGAGCCCGACTACTACGGCAAGCTGTCGGACGACTCGATCCGGAGCCTGAAGCTGCAGGGTGGCCTGATGTCGCCGGACGAGGTCGCGGCCTTTCGCGCCAACCCGTGGCACGCCGAGGCGGTGCGCCTGCGCCGCTTCGACGAGGAGGCCAAGGACCCGCGCGCCGTCACGCCGGACTTCGATCACTACCTGCGCCACGTCGCGGCCTGCAGCCGCGCCTGATGCCATGACCGACGCGATGATCGGACCGAGCGACGTCGAGGCCGCCTGGCGCCTCATCAGGCCGTACGTCCGCCGCACGCCCGCGATCGAGCTGGCCGCCGGTTCGCTGGGCTTCGCCGGGCCGCTGGCGCTGAAGCTCGAATCGCTGCAGGTCTCGGGCTCGTTCAAGGGCCGTGGCGCGTTCCACAAGCTCCTGTCCTCGACCGTGCCGCCGGCCGGCATCATCGCCGCCTCGGGCGGCAACCACGGGGCCGCCGCGGCCTATGCCGCGCGCACGCTCGGCCACCGCGCCGAGATCTTCGTGCCGACCATCGCCTCGCCCGCCAAGGTGGCGCGGCTCAAGGCCTACGGCGCGATCGTGCACCAGGTCGGCGCCGTCTACGCCGAGGCGCGTGCCGCGTCCGAGACGCGCGCCGCCGAGACCGGCGCGCTGATGGTCGCGGCCTACGACGATCCCGGCGTGTTCGCGGGCGCCGGCTCGGTGGCGCTGGAGTTCGCCGAGCAGGCCGGGTTCGACACGTTGCTGGTCGCGGTCGGCGGCGGCGGGCTGATCGCCGGCTGCGCCGCCGCGATCGGGGCGGGGACCAGGATCGTCGCGGTCGAGACCCAGGGCACGCCGACCCTGCACGCCGCGCTCGCCGCCGGGAAGCCGGTCGAGGTCGCGATCAGCGGGGTCGCCGCCGACGCGCTGGGCGCCAGCCGAATCGGCACGCCCAACTTCGAGGTCGCGCGCAGGCTGGTCCGGCAGGCGGTGCTGGTCGACGACGACGCGGTGCGCGCCGCGCAGCGCACGCTGTGGGAGGAGCTGCGGGTGATCGCCGAGCCGGCCGGTGCGACCGGCCTCGCGGCGTTGCTGTCGGGCGCCTACACGCCGCAGCCGGGCGAACGGGTGGCGACGCTGGTGTGCGGCGCCAATACCGATCTCAAGACCTTCGCCTGACCGGACGCTATCGCTTGATCTCGGTCACCCGGGCGCGGGTGGCCTTGCCTTCGCCATTGGTGAAATCGAAGGCGATCGCGAACCGGTCCCTCGGCGCGATCCACCAGCGCGACAGCGAGCGGCCGCCCTTCTCGGCCTGCTCGATCATCTCGACCAGCCAGACATCGACCAGCGCGCCGCCCGGGCCGGTGCGCTTTTCCTGCTTCGGCACCGACAGCGTGTAGTTCCAGGTGCGACCGCCGCCGGTGTAGCGGGCCTCGATCTTGCGCCCGACCTCCAGCGGCCACAGCCGCTCGGGCTTCAGCGTGTCGATGAAAGTGGTCATGTCGGCGCCGTCCGGCGCCGGGTTGTCGAACAGCAGGGCGCGCAGCTTGTACGGCTTGCCGCCTTCGATCTGCATCAGGCAGTCCATGCCCTCGCGCCCCCTGGCGATGACCCTGGTGCCACTGTCGTAGGTGAAGGTCGTTCCGGGTTCGGGGCAGCCGAACTCCATGCTCTGGGCGGCGGCCGCGGCGGGCAGGAGGAGCGCGGCTGCCAGAGCCGCGGCAAGTCGCTTCTTCATGCCGCGATCATAATCCAGCCGGGCGAAAGCGCACGCGGCTTGAGCGAAACGACAGGCGGCCAACTATTCGCAGTGTCGGCCGACGCTACAGCGCGTGTGCAACGGGCTGCGTCCGCGCGTTCAGTCGGCCAGCCAGATGTCGTGCCAGCTGGCCGCCAGGACGTTGGCGTCGTTCGAGTGGTTGCGGACCTTGCTGCTGGCCACCGTGATCGATTCGAGCTCGAGCAGCGGCAGCAGCGGCGCCTCGACCGAGATCGTCTTCTGGAAGGCGGCAACCAGCATCCTGCGCCGGGCCGGGTCGGTCTCGACCCTGATCCGCTCGACCAGCGCATCGACCTCGTCGCTGTGGAAGCCGCTGGCATTGCGGAACGGCACACCCTTCCTGATGCCGTCCGAGGTGAAGTACTGGGTCGTGCTCGGCACCGGCTCGGAGGGGTTGACCTGGTTGGAGATCGCGAGGTCGAAGTCGTAGTCGGTGTAGAGGCGCCTGATCGAGGTTGGGCGGTCGGGAACGGTGAGGGTCACGCCGACCCCGATGTCCTCCAGCCCCTGTTTGACGATGGCGCCGACCTTGCCGTTCTCGGGGAACCACCCGGCTGCCAGCAGGCGGACCGTGAAGCGCTTGCCGTCGGCCTTCTTCGGGTAGCCCGCGGCGTCGAGCAGCGCCGCCGCCTTCTTCGGGTCGAAGGCGGTGCTGGCCGTGTCCTTGCTGAAGTACTCGACGTTCGACGAGCAGATCGGGCCGGTCCCGGGACGGGCATAGCCGTAGTAGACGGTCTTGGCGACCAGGGTGCGATCGACCGCGAGGAACATCGCCTGGCGCACCTCCTTCCGGGCGAAGACCGGATTGCGCACGTTGCATTCCAGCGTCGTCGACCAGGCCGCGTCCTCGTAGCCCGTGCTGGTGGCCACGAACTTGCCGGTCGCGGTCAGCCGCTTGATGTCGGGCAGCGCCACCGGGTTGAAGACGCCGAGATGGATGTCGCCGGCCTCCATCGCCGCGGCCCGTCCCGCCGGGTCACGCACGTAGCGGAGCACCAGCCGGTCCATGTAGGGCTGGTCGGGTCGCCAGTAGGCGTCGTTGCGCACGAACTCGAAGTGGCTGCCGCGCACCCACTCCTTGAACCTCCACGGTCCGGTGCCGATCGGCGCGTCGTTGGCCGGGTTGGTGAGCGGGTCGCTGCCGGCGTAGACGTGCCGCGGCACGATGTAGTTCGCCGGGCCGCACAGCAGCGAGGCGAAGGAGAACTCCGGCACTGGCTTGCCGAAGGCGATCACGACGGTCCCGGCGTCCGGCGCGGTCACGCCGGCGTAGCCGGTCATCGCCGGGGCCGCGGCGTGCTTCTTCCAGATCTCGTCGATCGAGTAGACGACGTCGGCGGCGGTCATGTCCTTGCCGTCGTGGAACTTCACGCCCTGGCGCAGCTTCACCGTGTAGGACTTGAAGTCGGCGGCGGGTTTCCAGCCCTCGGCCAGCGCGCCGACGAAGCGACCGTCCACCAGGCGGGCGCCCAGCCGCTCGAGCAGCTTGGACGACGGGAAGGCCGGCGCGGCGCCGCCGCCGGCCGGGACGTAGCAGGCCGGCGGCTCGCCGCCGCCCCAGGTCGCGACCAGAGTGCCGCCGCGCCGCGGCGTTTCCTGCGCGAAGGCGGCCCTGCCGGCGATGCCGACGGACACGACGCCGGCACCGAACGCGCGCCGGGAAACCTTGCCTGTCATGCGTGCCGCACCACCCTACTCGACGAACTCCAGCACCGCGTTCAGCGCCGAGCTCGCCGGTACGACCAGCCTGTCCGCCATCCGGGAGACACCGGCGACCTGGCCGGCCTGCAAGGCGCGCGCGGCCTTGTCGGTGGACGTCGTCCGGAAGGTGAGGCCCGCCATGTAGGCCGTGCGACCCTCGGCGGCGGGCGCCGCCGCGGCGCCGACCTGGGCCACCAGCTCGGGCTCGGTGACGATGTCGAAGCGCGAGTTGCCGATCACCACGCTCTTGCCATTGCGGATGTCGCGCACCGCGTCGATGCCGAACATGTCGGCATAGAGCCGCGACGCTGCCGCCGGGTCGGGCTCGACGATGAGGGCGCGGACCACCGCCACGGTGCCGTTGGCGTGGTGGCGCCACTCGTCCCGCCACACCAGGTCGCGGGTGAAGTGGTGACAGTAGTAGATGCGGCCGTAGGGCACGACGCCGGCCTTCATGCGCACGGTTCGGAAGCGGGCGTCGCGCTCGGCGCCGCCGACCTTGACCGGCCGCGTGAACTCGACCGGCGGATCGAACGGCAGGCCGGCCCTGGCCAGCGCCTCGTGGGTCGCCGTTGAGTCCTCCGAGCCGAACACCAGCCCGTTGAGCCCGAGCGGGTAGTTCATCAGGTCCATGCGGCCCGAGGTGGCGCCCTTCGGGATGGCGATCAGCTCGAGGTAGTCGGTGCCGAACATCGCGAGGTGGTTCATCGAGCCGAGCGAGTGGTAGCCGCGCTCGGTCAGGGTGAAGCCCAGCCGCCGGTAGACATCGGCCGCGCGATCCATGTCGTCGCGCGCGTTGATCACCACGTGATCGAGCGTAGCCGCTGGCAATGTCATTTCCGGTCCCTCTCGTCGCTGCCGCTACAGGGTGACAGCGATCGTTGCGGGGCGGAATCGAATTTACCGCGGGGTCGGGCCGGCTAGGCCTCGTTCGACAGCACGTCGCCGAACAGCCGCCAGGTCTCGCCGTCGAAGCGCTGCAGCTGGACCGACTGGATCGGGTAGAAGTCGGTCGGGCTGGTGTTGATCTTGATGCCGGGCAGCAGCAGCGGCACGACGAGGTCGCGCATGCTGGCCGCCTGCTTCATCAGGTTCTCGCGCGTCAGCGTGTCGCCGCAGCGCGTCAGCACCGAGCGCATCGTCGCCGAGACGGCGTAGGCATAGGTGTAGGACGCGTCGGCCAGGTTGCCCTGCGGATTGTACTTGGCCATCCACGCCTTCCACTCGACGAAGTCCGGCGCGCTGGCCCATTGCGGGTCGGTCGGATCCTTGAGGTAGGCGGCGGTGATGATGCCCTTGCTGTTGTCGAGCCCGGCCGGCTTCAGCGTCGAGGCGACCGAAGCTGACACGTTGGCGAGGTAGTGGGCCGGCTTCCAGCCGAGGTCGGCGACCTTGCGGATCGCCTGCGCCGCCGCCTTCGGCGCGGCGTCGTTGAAGAACACGTCGGCGCCGGAGTCCTTGAGCTGGATGATCTGGCTGTCGACGGTCGGGTCGGTGACCTCGTAGCTCACCGTCTTGACCAGGAACTTGTCCTTCTGCTTGCCGAAGCCGGCGATGAAGCCGTTGAGGTAGTCCTTCCCCGAATCGTCGTTCTGGTAGAGCATCGCCACCTTGGCGTTTGGATGGTTCGCCATGATGTGCTTGGCGTAGATCGCCGCCTCGGTGGCATAGTCGGGCTGCCAGCCCATCGTCCACGGGAACTCCTTGGGCATGCCCCACTTCGACGCGCCGGTGGCGACGAACAGCTGCGGCACCTTCTTCTGGTTCAGGTACTTCTGCACCACCGTGTTGGTCGGCGTGCCGAGCAGCTGGTAGATCGCGAAGACCTGGTCGTCCTCGACCAGCTTGCGCACCATCTCGACGGTCTTGGGCGGCTGGAAGCCGTCGTCGTAGGTGATGAAGTTGACCTTGCGGCCGTTGATGCCGCCCTGGTCGTTGACCATCGTCCAGTAGGCGGCGATGCCCTTGCCGATGACGCCGTAGGCCGACAGCGGACCCGAGTAGGGATTGGTGTGACCGAGCTTGATCTCGCTGTCGCTGACCCCTGGGTCGTACTTCTTCTGGGCGCGCACGATCGCGGGTGACAAAGCGAGTGCGGTACCGGACGCCACCAGCGTCCGTCGGGTGATCCTGGCCATTCGTTTCCTCCTCGCTCCGTTATTCGGAGTCGCGAGGAGAGTGTAGCACCGGTTTGGATGCCGTTTCGGTAACGATCGTTCGGGCGTGACCACCACTAATGGACGGAAAGGCCTCCTGAAACACCACATTGGTGCCGTCTCGACGACCCATTTCCAGGACCCGCGCCTACTTATGGGCCCCGTAGGAGCGAGGGGGTCCGGTCATGGCGAAGAAGATCATCAGCGCGATGCTGCTGCTGCCGGCACTGGCCATCGGCGCGCCCGCTTCCGCCAACGTCGGCGTCGCCTCGGTGGTGACCGGCGAGCCGGTCGGCAAGCCGACCGCCGAGGGCGAACGCATCCTTCACATCGGCAACGACATGACGGCCAACGAGGTCGTGACGACCCAGGCCGACGATCGCGTCCACATCGTGTTCCTCGACGGCTCGAGCCTGACGGTCGGGCCGCACAGCCAGGTCACGATCGACCGCTTCGTCTACGATCCCGCGCGCAAGACCGGCGAGCAGGCGTTCAGTGCCGGCCGCGGCGTGTTCCGCTACGTCGGCGGCGCGATCAGCAAGACCTCCGAGGTGACGGTCCGCACGCAGTCGGCCACGATGGGCATCCGCGGCGGCATCGCCCTGTTCAGCGTGAGTTCGACCGGCGCGACGACGGCGACGCTGCTGTTCGGCGCGTCGCTGTCGGTCACCAGCAACGGCGTCACGGTCACCACGACCCAGCCGGGCACCCAGGTCGCGACCCTCGCCAACGCGGCCCCGTCGGCGCCGACGGTCGTGATGCCGGGCGGCCTCCGGCAGTTCGACCGCGCCTTCCAGGGCGCACCGCAGCCGGCGGCGGCCGCCGCGATCGGCGCGGCGATCGGCGGTTCGACGATCGGCCGGGCAAACTCGGGCCTGTCGCCCTCGCAGGCGCGTGCGGCCATTCCCGGCACGCAGCAGGCCCAGCTCACCAACACGCGCGGCGAGCCCGGCGGCAGGACGGCGAGCAACCAGTCGCCGCTCGTCGGCGCGGGCCCCGTCCAGGCGACCGGCCCGTTGCAGGGCGCCGAGCCGTCGGCCTCCGAAGGTTCCGACGAGGGTGCGCAGCAGACGGCCGTCGCGATGCAGGGGGCTGGCCCGCTCGATGCGTCGTCGCCGTTCCAGGCCTCGGGTCCGCTGCAGAACAGCGGACCGCTGGCCTCGGCCCGGCCGACCCAGGAAACCGGGCCGATCCGCGGCGCGATGGCATTGTCTGGTCCCAACCGCGGCTTCGCTCCCGACATGCCCAATGCGCCGGTGCGGCTCGGCGCGGCGCTGGCGCGCGGCGACGAGGGCGCGTTGAGGCAGCTGGAGAACCTGTTGGGTGGCGAGCGGGGCCGCGACCGCGAGACCCTGTCCCAGCTGGTTTCCGGCCTGACGAACCCCGGCAACTCCGACGATGCGCCGGGACGCGAGCGTGGCGAGGGCCGCGGCCGTCCGCCGTTCGTGCCGCCGGTCCTGCCGCCGCCGATCTACAATCCGGGCGGCCAGGGCAACGTCAGCCCGAACTGAGGCTACAGCGCCTCGGGCGCCGTGTAGGGCAGTCCGAGCGCCTCGGCGACGGGGCGGCAGGTCAGCCGGCCGTCGTGGACGTTTAGGCCGCTGCGCAGGTGCGGGTCCTCGGCGATGGCCCGCTTCCAGCCCTTGTCGGCCAGCGCCAGCGCGAACGGCAGCGTCGCGTTGTTCAGCGCGAAGGTCGAGGTCCGCGCCACCGCGCCCGGCATGTTGGTGACGCAGTAATGGATCACGCCGTCCTCGACGTAGGTCGGGTTCGAGTGCGAGGTGGGCCGCGAGGTCTCGCAGCAGCCGCCCTGGTCGATCGCGATGTCGACGATCACGCTGCCAGGTTTCATGGTCCTGACCATCTCGCGGGTGACCAGCTTGGGTGCCGCCGCGCCCGGCACCAGCACGGCGCCGATCAGCAGGTCGGCACGGCGCAGGATCGCGCCCAGCGCGTCGCGCGTCGAGAAGATGGTGCGCAGCCCGGGCAGCTGCGCCGCCAGCCGGCGCAGCACCTCGGCCGAGCGGTCGACCACGAACACCGTGGCGCCCATGCCCAGCGCGATTGTCGCGGCGTGGGTGCCCGAAACGCCGCCGCCCAGCACCACGACCTCGGCCGGGGGCACGCCGGGCACGCCGCCCAGCAGCACGCCGCGGCCGCCGGTCGTGCATTCCAGCCAGTGCGCGCCGACCTGCGGCGCGAGGCGACCGGCGATCTCCGACATCGGCGTCAGCAGCGGCAGCGTGCCGTGCGGCGAGGTCACCGTCTCGTAGGCGATGGCGGTGACGCCGCTCGCCAGCAGGTCGAGTGTCTGCTGGCGGTCGGGCGCGAGGTGCAGGTACGTGAACAGGACCTGGCCGCGGCGCAGCCGCGCGCGCTCCGGCGGCAGCGGCTCCTTGACCTTCACGATCATCTCGCCGGCGGCGAAGACTTCCTCGGCGGTGGCGACGATCCTCGCGCCGGCCGCGACGTACTGGTCGTCGCCCAGCCCGGCGCCGGTCCCGGCGCCCTGCTGCGCCAGCACCTCGTGGCCGTGATGGACCAGTTCGGCGACCGACGAGGGCACAAGTCCCACCCGTTCCTCGTGGTCCTTGATCTCGCGCGGAACGCCGATACGCATGGGGTCTCCTCTACAGCATGTGGCCGGCGCGCTGGGCCTTGGTACGCAGGTAGTTCTCGTTGTGGCCGTTGGCCGGGAAGGCATGGGCGACGCGCTCGGTGACCTCGATGCCGTGGCGCTCGAGCTGGCTGATCTTCTCGGGATTGTTGGTCAGCAGGCGCACCCGCGTGATGCCCATGCGCGACAGCATGGTGGCGGCCGGCGCGTAGATGCGCTCGTCGGCGTCGAAGCCCAGCTGCTCGTTGGCGTCGATGGTGTCGAAGCCGTCGTCCTGCAGCTCGTAGGCGCGCAGCTTGTTGACCAGGCCGATGCCCCGGCCTTCCTGCGCGAGGTAGAGCAGCACGCCCGAGCCGCGGCGCGCGATCTCGGCGATGGCGCCGCGCAGCTGCACGCCGCAATCGCAGCGCAGCGAGCCCAGCAGGTCGCCGGTGAAGCACTCGGAATGGAGGCGGATCAGCACCGGCTGGGTCGGGTCGATCTCGCCGACCACGATCGCGAGGTGCTCCTTGCCGCCGTCGCTCGGACGCCACGCGAGGATGCGGGCGTTCTCGGCGCCTTCCAGCGGCACGCTGGCCTGCGCCACCTGCTGCAGGTTCTCGGCGGCGTTGCCCTCGTAGCCCAGCACGTCGGCGGCCTCGGCGTAGAGCAGGTCCTGCTCGCGCGCCCACTCGCGGCGCTTGTTGCTGGGATCGGCGCTGAGCGGGCCGAGCACGACGGCCGGCAGCAGGCGGGCCAGCTTGGCCAGCTCGATCGCGGTCTGGGCGATGCGCGGCGCGTGGCTGGCGACCGGGCGCGAGAGGTGGCGCAGGGCAGCGTGGCGGCCGGCCTGCTCGGTCTCGTGCGGCTGCAGGATGACGTCGGGCGGGACGCCTTCGGGCAGGTCGAGCGTGATCGGCATGTTGGTGACGCCCATGCCGCCGGCAATGTGCGGCGGGATCTCCATGCCGATCGCCTCGGCGCGGCGCCGGGTGGTGACCAGCACCGGCGCCTGCTGGGCCAGCCCCTGGAGGCGCTGCAGCGCCGCCGGGCTGCACGATTCGGCGGCGATGACGAGGCCGCCGGCGCCGTCCTCGTCGCGCAGCACCACGATGCCGCCGCGGCGCAGCTCCGCCATGGCGCGCTCGACGGCGGCGAGGCTGGTCGCCCCGCGGGAATGGACCGGACCGGTACTCTTGCTCATGCTGAACCTTGGCACATCCTTAGCATGGCGGCGGCGAATTTGCCGAGGTGAACCGCTTTTGCCGCCGTTTCGTAGCAGATATGGTACGCCCCGGGAGCCATCGCCATGCGGAGCGATCGCCCGGTTCGCCTCGGTTTCGCCGAATCGGCCGTGCAAGGCAGGATAAAAGCGGCATGTCAGTGAACAATCGCGGCAAGAAGATCCTGCTGGTCGACGACGACCAGAACCTGCGGACCGTGCTGGCCGAGCAACTCGACCTGTACGACGGCTTCACCACCATCCAGGTCGGCAGCGCCGCCGAGGGGCTGGAGAAGGCCAAGCAGGCGCACTACGACGCCATCCTGCTCGATGTCGGGCTGCCCGACATGGACGGCCGCGAACTGTGCAAGCTGATGCGTCGCCAGGGCGTGCGCGCCCCGGTGATCATGCTGACCGCGGCCGATTCCGACGCCGACACCATCCTCGGGCTGGAATCGGGCGCCAACGACTACGTCACCAAGCCGTTCCGCATCAACGTCCTGCTGGCCCGTCTGCGCGCCCACCTGCGCCAGCACGAGCGCAGCGAGGACGCGGTGATGACGATCGGTCCCTACGAGTTCCACCCGGCGGCCAAGATGCTGACCGAGAAGGGCGGCAAGAAGAAGGTCCGCCTGACCGACAAGGAAGCCTCGATCCTGAAGTACCTGTTCCGCGCCGGTGACCGTCCGGTGGCGCGCGACGTGCTGCTGAACGAGGTCTGGGGCTACAACGCCGGCGTCACCACCCACACGCTGGAAACCCACATCTACCGGCTGCGCCAGAAGATCGAGCGCGACCCGGCGGCGGCGGCGATCCTGGTGACCGACCGGGGCGGCTATCGCCTGCAGCCCTGACGCGCGGGCGCGCCGGCGTGCCCCTTGCCACCGGGTGACCGCGGCGTCATCTTTTCCGGGCAACGAGGTCGACCCAATAATGCCCGGGAGGGGCCCATGACGACCCAGCGGCTCTATGCACTGCCCGTCGACGTCACCGAGTGGAAGTTCGACGGCGCCACCGAGATCCAGTTCACCTGGGAGTACGACGACGGCTCCGACGCGCTGCTCGAGCTCTACGACAAGGGCAAGAAGCAGCAGTGGGACGCCAGCACGCGGCTCGACTGGTCGCTCGAGCTCGACCCGGACAACCCGATGCAGCTCAAGGACGAGGCGATCTCGATCTACGACACCGACTACTGGCGCAAGATGTCCGACAAGGAGCGGGCGTGGCTGCGCCGCAACCTGCAGGCCAGCTCGATCTCGCAGTTCATGCACGGCGAGCAGGGCGCGCTGATCGCGACCTCCAAGATCGTCGCCACCGTGCCCGACATGAACGCCAAGTTCTATGCCGCGACCCAGGTGATGGACGAGGCCCGCCACGTCGAGGCCTACAAGCGCCTGCTGCACGAGAAGTTCGAGCTCGCCTACCCGATCAACAAGGCGCTGCAGACGCTGCTCGAGCAGACGCTGACCGACCGGCGCTGGGACATGACCTACCTCGGCATGCAGGTGCTGATCGAGGGCCTGGCGCTGGCCGCCTTCCAGTCGATCCGCGACAAGGCCGGCAACACGCTGGCCGGCGCGGTCAACGCCTACGTCATGCAGGACGAGGCACGGCACGTGTCGTTCGGCCGGCTGGCGCTGCGCGAGTACTACCCGGAACTTTCGGACGCCGAGCGCGACGAGCGCGAGCAGTTCGTGGTCGAGGCCCTGTACTTCATGCGCGACCGCTTCAACCAGTCCGAGGTCTGGGAGCGGCTCGGCCTGCCGGCCAAGGTGATCGACGACATCCACACCAATTCCAAGCAGATGAAGTCGTTCCGCGGCCGCCTGTTCAGCCGCATCGTGCCGACCGTCAAGGACATCGGCCTGTGGGGGCCGCGGGTGCAGAACGCGTTCGCCGACATGGGCGTGCTCGACTACGCGAACATCGACGTTGCCGAGCAGCTCGCCAACGACGGCAAGGTCGCCGAGGACTTCGACGCCAGGATGTTCGTCGAGAAGTCGATCGCGGCGGAATGACAGCCCACGCCTTGTCGTCCCGGGCGTAACGAGGGACCTCCGGTCACCCTTCCCAGGTGGCCGGCAGCAGCGGCACCAGTACGAGCAGAAGCGCCGCCGCCGCCAGCAGCGGCCACGCGAACGACTTCAGCAGCAGCACGCCGACCACCGCGCCGACCAGGTAGCCGAGCCAGGTCAGCGCCAGGCGGCCCGAGGTCTGGACCACCGGCTTGCCCGCGCCGCCCCTCGGCCACAGCGCGTCGACCGCGCCGTCGGCGGTGCGCGCCAGCGTGCTGGTGACCACCACGGTGCTGATCGCCGCGCCGGCGAAGTGGGTGACCGCCGAGGCCTGGATGCCCATGCCGAAGGCCAGCACCAGCACCGCCGCCTCGCGCTCCAGCGGCGCCAGCGCGACCGCCGCGACGATCGCCGCCTCGAGCAGGATCGGCAGCGACTGCCGCCGCCACAGGCGCAGCATCGCCCGCGCCAGCATGGCGCCGACGAAGAAGGCGGCCAGCGTCGAGATGTGGCGCAGCGCGTCGGGGAAGCGGCCCTCGGCGCCGGCGATGCCCGCCAGCACGGTGTTGCCGGTCATGTTGGCGGCGAACACGCCGCCCATGGTGATGTAGCCGATCGCGTCGGCGATGCCCGCGACGATGGTCAGGATCGTCGCCTGCAGGGACGCGCGGCTGATCGCTACACCACGTCGTAGGTGATCTCGACCTCGGGACCGAAGCAGTGGCCCTGGCAGGTCAGGATCCAGTTGTTGGCGAGGTCGTCGGCCGTGTAGATGTCGTTCTTGGCCAGCTTGACCTCGCCCTTGATGCGCTTGGCCGCGCACGAGGCGCAGAAGCCTTCCTCGCACGACGACAGCGGGTTGAGGCCGGCGGCCCGCGCCGCCTCGAGGATCGTCTGGCCCTGCCTGTAGGGCACCTTGTGGGTCTTGCCCTCGAAGTGGATGACGATGTGGTCGGGCACGACCTGCCCGTCGGCCGCCGGGGCGACCGGCACCGCGTCGTTGCCCGACGCCTCGAAGCGCTCGATCAGCACGCGCGCCGCCGGGTGACCGGCCTCGAGCAGCGTCTGCTCGACCAGGGTCATGAACGGGCCGGGGCCGCACAGGTAGGCCTCGGCCGCCTCGAAGCCCTTGAGCGCGGCCAGGATCTCCTCCGGCCTGGTCAGTCCCTGCTCGGCGTCGAGGTGATGGATCACCTCCAGCCGGCCGGGATGGGCCTTGGCCAGGCCTGCGAACTCGGCGTCGAAGATCACCGAGGCGCGGTCGCGGTTGGCGTAGAACAGCCGGATCCGGCGGTTGCCGGTCTTCAGCGCCGCCTTGACCAGCGACATCATCGGCGTGATGCCGCTGCCGCCGCCGAACAGCAGCAGCGGGGCATCGCCGTCGCGCAGCACGAAGCGGCCGGCCGGCGGCAGCACCTCGATGCCGTGGCCCTCGGCCAGCGTGTCGTGGAACCAGTTGGAGCCTTTGCCGCCGGCGACGCGTTTGACCGTCACCTTGAGGGCGGCGCCGTCGGTCTCGGGCGCGCTCGACAGCGAGTAGCAGCGGTTGAAGGCGCCGTCGGCGTGGCTGACCTTGAAGGTCAGGAACTGGCCGGCCTTGTAGCGGTAGCGATCGGCCAGCTCGGCCGGGACATCGAAAACGTACGACCGGGTATCCGGCGTTTCCTGGATGATCTTGGCAATCCGCAGCGTGTTGTAGGACATCCGGTAAACCCGCGTTCACATAGCCTGAGCTTCAAGGTGGGACTCTCCTACCAGACTGTGGTAGGTTCCGCCGAGAAAAATGAACGGAGCGTCAGGTTTGACGCTCCGGCATGGGATGGGACCCCGTTAACGGCCAGGAGGCAAGCCCCAATGACGAGCAAGACGATCTACCAGCTTCCCGTCGACATCACCGAGTGGAAGTTCGACGGACAGACCGAGATCGCCTTCAACTGGGAGTACGAGGACGGCTCGGCCGACCTCCTGAAGCTCTACGAGAAGGGCAAGCAGCAGCAGTGGGACACCGCGACCCGGATCGACTGGTCGCAGGAGCTGTTCCCCGACAACCCGATGGGCATGTCGGACGAGACCATCCCGATCTACGGCTCGCCCTTCTGGGACAAGATGACCGAGAAGGAAAAGGCGTGGCTGCGCTTCAACCTGCAGTGCCACTCGATCTGCCAGTTCATGCACGGCGAGCAGGGCGCGCTGATCGCGACCTCCAAGATCGTCGCCACGGTGCCGGACATGAACGCCAAGTTCTACGCCGCCACCCAGGTGATGGACGAGGCCCGCCACGTCGAGAGCTACAAGCGGCTGATCCACGAGAAGTTCAAGCAGGCCTACCCGATCACCGACTCGCTCAAGAACCTGCTCGAGCAGACGCTGACCGACCGCCGCTGGGACTTCACCTACCTCGGCATGCAGGTGCTGATCGAGGGCCTGGCGCTCGCTGCCTTCCAGCGCATCCGTGACACCGCCAAGAACAACCTCGCCGGCGCGGTGAACGCCTACGTCATGCAGGACGAGGCCCGCCACGTCACGTTCGGCCGCATGGCCCTGCGCGAGTACTACCCGAACATCAGCGATGCCGAGCGCGCCGAGCGCGAGGAGTTCGTGGTCGAGGCGCTGTACTTCATGCGCGACCGCTTCAACCAGGGCGAGGTCTGGATGCGCTCCGGCCTGCCGGTCAAGGAGATGCTCGAGTACGCCTACCACTCGGGCGCGATGCAGTCGTTCCGCACCCGCCTGTTCACCCGCATCGTGCCGATCCTCAAGGAGATCGGCCTGTTCGGGCCGAAGGTCCAGAAGGCGCTCGGCGACATGGGCGTGATGGGCTACGCCGACATCGACGTCGAGCAGCTGATCGCCAACGACATGAAGGTGGCCGACGACTTCGACGCCAAGAAGTTCGTCAAGGACGCGATCGCGGCGGAGTAATCGAAAGGTCCCTCGCTGCGCTCGGGATGACAGCCGTTTCCTGTCATCCCGAGCGTCAGCGAGGGACCTTTTTCACTTGCACGTGTCGATGCGCGGCGGCGCGTCGATAACGGCGGCGACGCGGCTGATGTCGAGGCAGCGCGTGCCGATCCAGCCCTTGCCCTGCACCAGGATCGCGAACCGCGCGAACGTGTCGGCCTGCTCCTGCGGCGTCGGCCGCGCCTGCGCCAGCAGCCAGTACAGCGCGTAGAGATTGCCGGTCGCGAAGTCGGCCGACGGCACCTCGGGGTCGCGGTTCCACAGCGCCGCGTTCTTCGCCGCCGCGCCGGTGGCGTCGGACACCGTCGCCAGCCACTGGTGCGCCCGCTGGGCGATCGCGTAGGGCCCGCCGTCGCTGGCGCGCAGCGCCTTCACCTGCTCGGCCACCGCCTGGTAGCCCTTGCCCTCGATCGTGCTGTTGGCACAGCCGGCGCGGCACAGCGCGACGAAGGTCAGGTACTCGGCCAGGATGATCTCGATGTTGCCGTTGTTGTACTGCCGCCACGCCCGCGCCAGGCTCCAGCCCTGGACGAGCTCGCGCCCCCACGGCCGCGCCGCGGCCTTGGGGTCGTCGCGCTCGAGTTCCTGTACCACCGCCTGCGCGGCGGCCTGCCATTCGGCCGGGATCTGGGCGTTGGAGGGGGCGACCCAGCCAAGGGTCGCGACCAGCAGGGCGGCGAGGAGCTTCATCGCGGTCTCTCGTCAGTACCAGTGGGAGCGCCGGCGATCGGCGCTTTCGTGCTGCACCAGCTCGTCCGCCTTCATCTCGAACGAGTCGCGCGGCGCAAGATTGCGTGCCTGCGCGGCAGTAATGAGGCGATGATGCGGGTGGTCGTCGAGGGCGGCGCCGATCTCCCAGCAGTGGCGCGTGCCGGTGACCCACTGGTCGACCGGGAAGCGGCGCAGGTCGAAGGCCTCCGAATGGCCGCGCAGGGTCTTGCGCTCGTTGTTGGTGTACTCGTGGAAGTACGACATCGCGAGCTCGCGCAGGGTGCGGTAGACCGGGTCGCGCCAGCGCAGCCAGACGTGGTTGCTCTTGGAGATCGAGCCCCAGCAGCCGTCGCGCCGGTAGACCGCGACGACGTGGTCGGAGTCGCCGCTGGCGGTGAGATCCATCAGCAGCGGCGGGTCGCCGTTCAGCCACAGCGCGCAGGCGGCGAAGAACGCCGCCTCGAGGCAGTGGGCCTTGTTGAAGCGCAGCACGCTGCGAACCGACCGGCAGGTGTCGCCGTTTTCCTCGAAGTTGGCCGGAAGGGCGTACAGGAAGGCCTGGATGCGCCGCGGGTTGGAAAGCTTGCGGAAGACCCGCGCTTCCGCGGGCGTGAGGCCGAGATCGGCCGGGGTCGGGTGACGCTTCTTCACGAGCATGGGACGGAAAGTCCCCTGTCGCGCGTCATAAGACAACCGTCCGGTTGGTGGAGCTGAGGGGGATCGAACCCCTGACCTCCTCATTGCGAACGAGGCGCTCTCCCAGCTGAGCTACAGCCCCCCACGAACCGGCCGGACCCGTGAAGGGCCCAAGGAAGGCGCGGATAATGGTTGGCGGCTCCCCTGTCAAGCAAACCGGCCTGTGTTAGCGTGACCCCCTCCGCCGCAATTCCGCCAATGGAGTTCCCCACCGTGTCCGTCATGTCCAAGAAGGTCGTCCATTCCGAGGTCGCGCCCAAGGCGCTCGGCCCCTATTCGCAGGCCATCGTCGCCGGTGGCATGGTCTACTGCGCCGGCCAGATCCCGCTCGACCCGGCGACCGGCCAGGTCGTGGCCGGCGGCATCGCCGAGCAGACCCACCAGGTGCTGAAGAACCTGCGCGCCGTGCTCAGGGCGGCCGGTTCCGACCTCGACCGCGCGGTCAAGACGACCGTGTTCCTGAAGAGCATGGACAGCTTCGGCGCCATGAACGAGGTCTACGGCGAGTATTTCGGCAGCCAGCCGCCGGCCCGCTCGACCATCGAGGTGGCGCGCCTGCCGCGCGACGTCATGGTCGAGATCGAGGTCGTGGCGCTTGCCTGACATGAGCCCGCTGGCCTGGCTGCTCAGCCTGGGATCGCTGGTGCTGTTCGCGGTCGTGGTGGCCCACCTGGTCATCGCGCTGGTGCTGATCATCCCGACCTGGCGGATCTGCACCCGCGCCGGCTTTTCCGGCGCGCTGTCGCTGTTCCACCTGGTGCCGCTGGTCGGCGCCTTCATCGTGATGGCGATCCTGGCCTTCAGCGACTGGCCGAACGGCGAGGCCGGCCGCGCCCCGCAGCCGGCGGGACGCTGACATGGGCGCCGAGTTCGCCGCCCTGATGGGCTTCTTCGGCCTGTCGAGCGTGTTCGCCGTGGTCGGCCTGGTGCTGGCCGGCTGGATGGCCTGGCGCATCGTCGAGAAGGCCGGCCTGCCCGGCTGGACCGGCCTGGGCGCCATCCTGCTGACCCTGACGGCGGTCGGCACCATCGTGCCGCTGATCCTGCTCTGGGTGTTCGCCTACATGCGCTGGCCGCGGGACGAGGCCCGAACCGCCCTCCCCGGGACGGCCGCGCCTCTCCCGGCGCCGCCCGGTGCCCTGCCGCCGCCGCCCGCGGCGCTGGCCGACCGGCGTGGCTGGCGGCTGGGCGGCAGCCTGCCCGGCGGCGGTGTCGTCGACCTCGCGGTCGAGGGCGAGGCCGGCAGCCTGCTGCTGACCGGCGCCCCGGCCCAGCCCGGCGAACTGTCGGTGCCCGACCCCTCGGTCGGCCAGCCGCACGCCCGCCTGCTGCTGGCGCCCGGCCGCATCGGGCTGGAGGATCTCGGCACGCCCGGCGGCACCCTGATCGACGGCGCGCGGCTGTTGCCCGAGCACGGCCCGCGGGACATCAGCGCCGCCCGGCTGGTGCGGGTCGGCGCGGTCGAATTGACCCTGTCCCGGGCATGATCGAACGGCCGGAAATGGCTTGTGATCGGCGTTGGCCGCCCTGTAGGTTGGCCGGCCGGCAACCGGCCGGCATCAGAGCTGCGGAGTGTCGATGATCTCGCTGGCGAAGCTAATCTACGTCATCCTCGACATCTTCACGTGGGTCATCATCGGCAGCGCGATCATGAGCTGGCTGGTCGCGTTCGGCGTCGTCAACGTGCGCAACCAGCTGATCCGCACGCTGGTCGATTTCCTGTACCGCGTGACCGAGCCGGTGCTGCGGCCGATCCGCCGGGTGCTGCCCAACCTCGGCGGCATCGACATCTCGCCGGTCGTCGCCCTGCTGCTGATCTTCTTCCTGCAGCACCTGCTCCAGGAGTACTGGCTCGGACTCTAGCGCGTGGCCGACCCGGCTTTCCTGCGCCGCTCCGCGACCGGCGTGACGGTCGAGCTGCGCGCGCAGCCGCGGGCCCGCCGCACCGCCCTGGAACTCGACCGCAACGGGACGCTCAAGGCGACGGTGACGGCACCGGCCGAGGACGGCCGGGCCAACGCGGCGATCGTCGACCTGCTGGCGGCGGCGTGGCGGGTACCGAAGTCGGCTTTCGAGGTCATGCGCGGCGCCACGGGCCGCGACAAGGTAGTGAGTGTTTCCGGCGACCCGGCCGCGCTGGCCGCGCGGATCGCCGGGTGGACGACGGAGTCTGGTGAGAAGAGGACATGACGCAAGCCAAGTTGATCGACGGCAAGGCCTTCGCGGTGGGCCTGCAGCAGCGCGTGGCGGCAGGGGTCGCCCGGCTGATCGCCGAGGGCGGTCCCAAGCCCGGCCTCGCCACCGTGCTGGTCGGCGACGACCCGGCCAGCCAGGTCTATGTCCGCAGCAAGGGCAAGCTGGCGGCCGAGCTGGGCATGGCAAGCTTCGACCACCGCCTGCCGGCGGCGACCACCCAGGCCGAGCTGCTCGAGGTCGTGCGCCGCCTCAACGCCGACCCCGCCGTGCACGGCATCCTCGTCCAGCTGCCGCTGCCGGCGCCGCTCGACAGCGCCGAGGTGCTGCTGGCGATCGACCCGGCCAAGGACGTCGACGGCTTCCACCCGATGAACGTCGGCCGGCTGGCCTCGGCGGCGCCGGGCGCGCCGCTCGACTTCCCGGTGCCGTGCACGCCGCTCGGCTGCTCGATGCTGCTGCAGGACGCGCTTGGCGGCATGGCCGGTGCCAGCGCGGTGGTGATCGGCCGCTCCAACCTCGTCGGCCGGCCGGTGGCGCAGCTGCTGCTGCGCGCCGACTGCACGGTCACCATCGCGCACTCGAAGACCCGGGATCTCGCCGCGCTGTGCCGCATCGCCGACATCGTCGTTGCCGCGATCGGCCGGCCGAACTTCGTGCGCGGCGACTGGATCAAGCCGGGCGCGACCGTGATCGATGTCGGCATCAACCGCGTCCCGGCGGACAACGGCAAGACGCGGCTGGTCGGCGACGTCGCCTTCGACGAGGCAGTGAAGGTCGCCGGCCGGATCACGCCGGTGCCGGGCGGCGTCGGCCCGATGACCGTCGCCTGCCTGATGTACAACACGCTGCAGGAGGCACGGCGCAGCGCCGGCCTGCCGTTCGCGGCGGTGGCCTGAGACTACGGCTGGAGCTGGACGAAGCCGTCCTGCACCAGCTGGATGATGCGCATGTTGGCCCCGGTCGTGACCTTCACGCCGGGCAGCAGGTCGGCGTTGCCCCAGCGGTTCAGCCGCATCGTCTCGGCGCATTCCTCGATCTCGACGCCGGCCCTGATCAGCTCGGCGATCTGCGCCTTGTACGGGTTGCCCGGGGTCCAGTTGCGCACGCGGCCATAGGCGGCGTCGTCCAGCAGCATGTAGCCGGCGGCGCCGTGGAAGATCGCGACCATGCGGACCTGCGTGCCCTGCGACCGGAAGTACTCGGTCAGGATCTTCATGAACTGCAGCCCGGTCGGCTGGTCGCCCTCGAACGCGAAGTGGTCGAGGTTGAACACCACCTTGGCCTGCTTCAGCGCCACCGGCACATCGACGCGAATCTCCTGCGCGGCGGCCGGCTGCGCGAGACAGGACAGGGCAAGGACGGCCGAGACGATCCAGCGACGCATGACGGGTTTCCCTCGAAGACGAAAAGCCCGCGACGGTAACACGGATGGGCCGCTCAGTTGGCGAGCATCCCCGCGACCAGCGCCGTCACGTTGTGGCGCATCATCGCCTCGTAGGTCGGCGCCGGCCCGCCCGGCTTCGACAGCGCGTCGCTGTAGAGGCGCGGCCCGACCACCGCGCCGGACTCGCGCGCGATCTGCTCGACCAGGGCGGGACTGGTCATGTTCTCGAGGAACAGCGCCTTGAGCTTCTGGTCGCGCACCAGCCGGATCAGCGCCGCGACGTCGCGCGCCGAGGGTTCGCTCTCGGTGCTGAAGCCGCGCGGCGCCACGAAGGTGACGCCGTAGGCCGCCGCGAAGTAGCGCAGCGAATCGTGGCCGATCAGGGCACGCCGCTGGGCCGCCGGCACGCGGCCGATCTCGGCCTTCACCCAGCCGTCGAGCGCCGCCAGCCGGCGGTCGTAGTCGGCGGCGCGGGCCTTGATGGCGGCTGCGTCGGCGGGACTGGCGGCGGCGAGGCCGTCGGCGATGGTGGCGGCGTAACGCCGGGCGCGGCCGACATCCTGCCAGCAGTGCGGATCGACGCCATGGGCGTGGTCGTGACCGTGTCCGTGGCCGGCGGCGGTCGCCTTCAGCGTCGCCACGCCGGTGCTGGCGACGATGGTGCGGCCGCGGAAGGGCGCGGCGGCGGCGAGGCGGTCGATCCAGCCCTCGTAGCCCAGCCCGTTGCTGACCAGCACCTGGGCCGCCGCCAGGGTCCGCGCATCGGCCGGCCGCGGCTGGTAGGTGTGGGCGTCGGCGTCCGGGCCGACCAGCACCGACAGGTCGATGGCGTCGCCGCCGACCTCGGCCGCGAGGTCGCCCAGGATCGAGAAGGTCGCGACGACCTTCGGCCGCCCCTGGGCCTGCAGGGGACGGGCGAGCGGGACGGCGGGCAGGGCCGCCAGCAGGGTGCGCCGCGAGATCATCCGGTGGATGTTATATTATAACGGGAAGTCGAGCCAGCGCGGTTCGTGGCCGGTGGCGGCGAACAGCGCCTGCAGCCCGGCGAGCGACAGGGTCGTGGTCATGGTGTTGACCAGCGGGTGGGCGTTCAGCGGCTGGCCGTCGGCGAGGCCGCGGTCGAGCGCCAGCCGCACCGGGCGGGCGCTGTCGTTGGCCAGCGCCAGCGGCGTCACCGAGCCCGGCTCGACGCCCAGCGTGCGGCGCAGCCGGTCGGGACTGCCGAACGACAGCTTGCCGGCGCCCAGCACCTCGCCCAGCCGCCTGAGGTCGACGGCGCGGTCCTCGAGCGCCACCACCAGCCACATCTCCTCCTTCCTGTTGCGCAGGAACAGGTTCTTGATGTGGTGGCCGGGCAGGTCGCCGCGCAGCGCCTTGGCTTCCTCGACGGTGAACACCGGCGGGTGCTCGACGGTGCGGTGGGCGATGCCCAGCTGGTCGAGCCGGGCGAAGAGTTGTTGCGGGTCGAGCATCGGGCTACATCGGCGGTGAAGGGGAAGGACGCATGAAGGGCATCGTACTGTCGGGCGGCAGCGGGACGCGGCTTTACCCGATGACCCGGGCGGCCAACAAGCAGCTCCTGCCGGTCTACAACAAGCCGATGGTCTACTACCCGCTGACCACGCTGATGCTGGCCGGCTGCCGCGAGATCCTGCTGGTCGTGAACCCGCACGACGAGGAGGCGTACCGCCGCCTGTTCGGCGACGGCAAGCAGTGGGGCCTCGCCATCGACTACGCCGTGCAGCCCAGGCCCGGCGGCATCGCCGAGGTCTTCCTGGTCGGCCGGCAGTTCATCGGCAACGACCGCGTCGGCCTGATCCTGGGCGACAACCTGTTCTACGGCGATTCGCTGCCGGCGGTGGCAGAGCGCGGCGCCACCGGCCGCGGCGCCTGGGTCTACGCCTACTGGGTCAGCGATCCCTCGGCCTACGGCGTGGTCGAGTTCGACGCCCACGACCGGCCGGTCTCGATCGTCGAGAAGCCGAAGGACCCGCGTTCCAACTGGGCGGTCACCGGTCTCTACTTCTACGACGCCGACGTCTGCGAGGTCGCCGCCGCGATCCCGCGCTCGGCCCGCGGTGAGCTCGAGATCAGCGACGTCAACGCCCACTACCTCAAGCAAGGCCGCCTGACGGTCGAGAAGCTCGGCCGCGGCTATGCCTGGCTCGACACCGGCACGCCATCCAGCTTGCTGCGCGCCGCCCAGTTCGTGGAAACCGTCGAGGACCGCCAGGGCCTGCAGATCGGCAGCCCGGAGGAGGTGGCCTGGCGCAAGGGCTACATCGACGACGCCGGCCTGGCCCGCCTGATCGAGCCGATCCGGACCAGCGAGTACGGCAAGTACCTGCAGGGCCTGCTGGCCCGGCGGTAGGGGGTCCGCGGCGGCGATTCTGGCCGCTTGCCAAGGGCCGCGAAAAGCCCTATCAGAGCCGCCTTCCGGCAACCTACCCGGCCGGAGTACGGAGCGCGGGCGTAGCTCAGGGGTAGAGCACGACCTTGCCAAGGTCGGGGTCGAGGGTTCGAATCCCTTCGCCCGCTCCAATTCTTCCCAATGACTCGGCGATTCGGTGCGCAAGCGCCGGTGTTCGCTCGTCCGGACGTCGCGGTGTTCGCCTTGGCGAGGCCCGTTGGCTAGGGTGTCGGCGGACTCGTGTCCTGCCCCGTTTCTCTCTCGGTCGATGGTCCCATGTCGTCTCTCTGGAGTCCCCTCGCGCACGCGCTGTCGCCCTACGTTCCGGGCGAACAGCCGAAGATCGCCAACCTGGTGAAGCTCAACACCAACGAGAGCCCGTTCGGACCCTCGCCGCAGGCGCTGGCGGCGATGCGCGAGGCCGCGAACGATGCGCTGCGGCTCTATCCCGATCCCGAGGCGACCGACCTGCGCGCCGAGCTGGCCGAGTACCACGGCGTCGCGCCCGACCAGGTGTTCGTCGGCAACGGCTCGGACGAGGTGCTGGCGCATGCCTTCGCCGCGCTGCTCAACCAGCCCAGGCCGCTGCTCTACCCGGACGTCACCTACAGCTTCTACCCGGTGTGGGCGCAGCTGCACGGCGTCACCGCCGAGACCGTGCCGCTCGACGACGGCATGCGCGTGCGCGTCGAGGACTATCGCCGCGAGGCCGGCGCCATCGTGATCGCCAATCCCAACGCGCCGACCGGCATCGCCCTGCCGCGCGCCGAGATCGAGCGCCTGCTGTCCGAGCACGACGACATCCCGGTGGTGATCGACGAGGCCTACGTCGATTTCGGCGGCGAAAGCGCGGTGCCGCTGATCGCCGACCATCCGCACCTCCTGGTCGTGCAGACGATGTCGAAGTCGCGGGCGTTGGCCGGGCTGCGGGTCGGCTACGCGCTCGGCGATGCCGGGCTGATCGAGGCGCTGACCCGGGTCAAGGACAGCTTCAACTCCTACCCGCTCGGCCGCATCGCCCAGGCCGGCGCCACCGCCTCGGTGCGCGACGACGCCTACTTCCGCCAGGCGTGCGCCAAGGTCATCGCCAACCGCGAATCCATGACGCGCGCGCTGGAAGAGCTGGGCTTCGAGGTCCTGCCGTCGTCGGCCAACTTCGTGTTCGCGCGCCATCCCGCGCACGAGGGCCTGGCGCTGACCAAGGGCCTGCGCGACCGTGCCGTGCTGGTGCGCCACTTCAGCAAGCCGCGCACCACCGACTGGCTGCGCATCACCGTCGGCACCGAGGCCGAGATCCACCGGCTGGTCGAGGCGGCGGCGGACATCCTAAAGGGCTGACCGTTCCGATCCGCGCGGCGGTGGACCGGAACGTTCTGGACAACGCAGCGACGTCGATCCCCAATGTCCGGAATCGAACGCTGCGCCCCGGGCGCGGCGTCAGGAGGAAATCGGCCGTGGGTCGTCTGCTACTGCTCAGCCTGGCGCTCGTGCTAGGCCTCGTCGCGCCGGCCGCGGCCGACTATCCCGACAAGCCGGTGCGCCTGGTCGTGCCGTTCATCGCCGGCTCGACGCCCGACACCGCGGCGCGGCGGATCGCCCAGCGCCTGACCGTCGATCTCGGCCAGCAGTTCATCGTCGAGAACCGGCCCGGCGCGGCCGGCAACATCGGCGCCGAGGTCGCGGCGCGGGCGCCGGCCGACGGCTACACGCTGATGCTGATCGCCTCGAGCCACACCATCAACCCGGCGCTCTACGGCGGCCTGAAGTACGACATCGTCAAGGACTTCGCCCCGATCTGCCTGCTGCAGCGGGGCATGAACCTGATGGTGGTGCCGCCGGCGCTGCCGGTGAAGACGGCGCAGGAGTTCATCGACCTGGCGAAGAAGGAGCCGGGCAAGCTCTACTACGCCTCCGGCGGCAACGGCAGCCCGGCCCACCTCGCGGCCGAGGCGTTCCGGCTGGCCGCCGGCATCGACTACACCCACGTGCCCTACAAGGGCGCGCCGGAGATCGTGCGCGCGCTGCTGGCCGACCAGGTCCAGGCCGGCTTCCCGACCTTCGACGCCGCCTATGGCCAGGCGAAGCAGGGCCTGCTGCGACCGCTGGCCGTCACCGGCGAGAAGCGCTCGAAGGTGCTGCCCGACGTGCCGACCATGCTCGAGGTGTTCGGGCCGCAGAAGGGCTTCGTGCTCGACGGCTGGCTGGGCCTCGCCGCGCCGGCCGGCACGCCGCCCGAGGTCGTCGACAGGATCGCCGCCACCATGAAGCGCGCCAGCGAGGACCCGGCCTTCCGCGACGGGCTGGAGGGCATCGGCAACGAAGCGGTGTTCCTCGGACCGCGGGCCTTCGCGGACATGCTGCCGGGCGACGTGAGGAAGTGGGACAAGCTCGTCAAGGCGATCGGCGCCAAGCTCGACTAGACCGGGACAGGACGGAGACAGACGCATGGCCGCGCCCGCCGCGAAGATGACGCCGAAGATCCACGAGGTGCCGGACGACCTGCTCGCGGCGATCGACTACTGCTACGAGCAGGGCTGGACCGACGGCCTGCCGGTGGTGCCGCCGCAGGTCGACCGCGTGAAGGCGATGCTGGCGGCCGACGCGCGGCCGGCCGACACCGTGATCGCCCACCATCCCGCCACCGGCCTCGACCTGTCGCTGCATGCCGCCGCGGTCAACGCGGTGATGGCGGGCTGCCTGCCCGAGCACTTCCCGGTGGTGGTCGCCGCGTTCGAGGCGATGGACCGCGAGCCGTTCAACTTCCACGGTTCGACCGCGAGCACCGGCGGCTCGGCGCCGCTCGTGATCGTCAGCGGTCCCTACGCCGACGCCATCGCGATGAACTCGGACGTCAACCTGTTCGGCCCCGGCAACCGCGCCAACGCCACCATCGGCCGGGCGACCCGGCTGATCCTGCGCAACGTCTTCCAGATGCTGCCGGGCATCTCCGACAAGTCGACCCAGGGCAACCCCGGCAAGTACAGCTTCTGCATCGCCGAGCGCGCGCGCGGCAACCCGTGGCCGCTGCTGTGCGAGGCGCAGGGCTATCCCAAGGGCACGTCGAGCGTCACGGTCTATGCCGGCGGCGGCTTCTGCAACGTCGAGAACCACGGCGGCAACACGCCCGAGCAGGTGCTGGGCTCGGTCGCCGACGCGATGGCCAACTATGGCTGCATCACGCTCGGCCAGAGCGTGGTCATCCTCGCCCCCGAGCACATGGCGATCCTGGCGGCGGCCGGCTGGAGCCGCGAGCGCGCGCAGGAATACCTGTTCGTGCAGGCCCGCCGCTCGGTCGACGGGCTGAAGAGCGTCGGCAAGTACCGCGAGCGCGAGTACGAGGCGCAGCGCGGCGACGGCAGGTCGCCGCTGGTCGTCGACGGCTTCCTCCACCGCGGCATGCGGCCCGACGACATCCTGGTCACCATGGGCGGCGGCGATGCCGGCGGGCACTCCTGCTTCATCCCGTCGTGGAGCCGCGGCCGCAGCTCGCTGTTCCAGCACGCCCCGATCGCCCTGCCCCCGAACCACGAGCCGAAGTAGGAGAGACGCCCATGCAACTCTACGCCCCGACCTCGACCACGCCGCCGCGCAAGTCGGTGCGCGCCCCGGCGCTGGCCCGCATCGACGGCATGCGCATCGGCATCCTCGAGAACGGCAAGCTCAACGCCGAGGAGATGCTGAACGAGGTCGCGCAGCTGTTCGTCCAGCGCCACGGCTGCACGATCCGCACCCTGGCCTCGAAGAAGAACGCCAGCGCCCCGGCGCCCGGCCAGACCCTGGTGAACGTCGCCCAGGAGGTCGACTTCCTCCTCACCGGCCTCGGGGATTGAGGCTCCTGCTCGACGTGCAGTCTGCACGACGGAATCACCTTCGAACAACTCGGCAAGCGGGCGGTGGTGCTGTGCACCGAGCCCTTCAAGGTCACGGCCCGCAACATCGCCCGCGTGCTCGGCCTGCCGGACTATCCCTTCCTGACGGTGCAGCACCCGATCGGCAGCTGCACCCTGCCCGAGCTCAAGGCGCGCGCCGAGATCGCCTACCGGCAGGCGCTGCCGATCCTGCTCGAGGGGTAGCGCCGGCGGCCCTCACGCCGCCCGCTCGGCGGCGGCCGGGACATCCATGGTGGTGACGCGGCGCAGGTCGCGCACCTTGGTGGTGTCGAACGGCCGGGCGCGGTGCATGGTGCAGCGGTTGTCCCAGATCACGAGGTCGCCGACCCGCCAGCGGTGGCGATGCACGAACTGCTTCTGCGTGGCGTGCTCGATCAGGTCCATCAGCAGCAGGCGGCCGTCGGGCACCGGCAGGCCGACGATGTGCGAGGCGTGGCTGGCGACGTACAGCGCCTTGCGGCCGGTCGCGGGATTGCGGCGCACCACCGGGTGATGCACCGGCGGCAGGGTGGCGCGTTCCTCGTCGCTGTAGCGCGTGACCGCGAGCTGGCCGCGCGACTGCCAGATCGAGTGCTCGGCGACCATCGGCTCGACCTGCGCCTTCGTCGCCTCGGGCAGGGCGTCCCAGGCGGCGCGCATGTCGGCGAACTCGGTGTCGCCGCCATCGTCGGGGATGACGTGGGCGTAGAGCAGCGACAGCGCGCCGGCGGGTTCGCGGAACGAGGCGTCGGTGTGCCACAGCCGGTTGGCCAGCCAGTCGAGCCGGCGCTTGGCGTCGGGCGCCAGCACGTTCGAATCGCCGTCGAGGTTGGAGATGTCGGCGATCTCCGGAATGGCGAGGCGGTGCTTGATGCCCTGGTGGCGGGCGCGCTGGGCCGATGAATGGATCGGCCCGAAGTGGCGCGAGAAGGCGAGCTGCTGTTCGTCGTCGAGCGCCTGGTCGTGGAAGACCACGACGGCGTAGCGGTCGATCGCCGCCTGGATGGCGTCGCGGTCGGCGGCGGCCAGCGGCCGGGCGAGGTCGATGCCGGAGATCTCGGCCACGAAGTCGTGAGCGACCGGCGTTACGCGGATGCTCATGTCCCTCTCCTGCGGCTATAACGTCTCGGAACGCATCATCATCCTCCAGGACCCGCCATGTCGCAAACCGTCAAACTCGCCCTGCTCGACGACTACCAGAAGGTGGCGCTCCGCATGGCGGACTGGGACCGCCTGCGCAGGCGCGGCGTCGAGATCACGGTGTTCCACGAGCCGTTCGCGTCGGTCGAGGACGCGGCCCGGAAGCTGGCGCCGTTCGACGTCCTCGGCCTGCTGCGCGAGCGCACCGCGTTCCCGCGGGCGCTGATCGAGAAGCTGCCCAACCTCAAGTTCATGGTGCTGACCGGCGCCCGCGCCTCGAGCCTCGACGACAAGGCGGCGACCGAGCGCGGCATCCCGATCAGCAACACGCCCGGCGGCGGCTCGACCGCCTCGACCGCCGAGCTGTGCTGGGCGCTCCTGATGTCGTGCGCCCGCGACCTCGCCAAGGCCGAGCGGTTGATGCGCAGCGGCGGCTGGCACGACGGCATCCGCCAGATGGTCGTGCTGGAGGGCAAGCGGCTGGGCATCATCGGGCTCGGCCGGCTGGGCAGCCGCGTCGCCGGCTACGGCCGCGCCTTCGGCATGGACGTGGTGGCGTGGAGCGAGAACCTGACCGAGGAGAAGGCGGCCAAGGGCGGCGCCCGGCTGGTCAGCAAGGACGAGCTGCTGGCGACCTCCGACTTCGTCTCGATCCACCTCGTGCTGTCGGCGCGCAGCCGCGGCCTGATCGGCGCCGCCGACCTCGCGAAGATGAAGAAGACCGCGACCATCGTGAACACCGCGCGCGGGCCGATCATCGACGAGGCGGCGCTGATCGCGGCGCTGCAGAACGGCACGATCGCCCACGCCGGCCTCGACGTGTACGACAAGGAGCCGCTGCCCAAGGACCACCCGCTGACCAGGCTCGACAACGTCACGCTGGTGCCGCACCTCGGCTACGTCGTCGAGGACAGCTACCGCCAGTTCTACGGCGGCACGGTCGAGGACATCGAGGCGTGGCTCGACGGCAAGCCGATCAACGTCATCAACCCGGACGCGCTGAAGAAGGGCTGAGCCGCACTGCGACCAGCCAGACCACGCCGGCGAGGATGACCGCCGCGGCCGCCGTTTCCGCCGGCGACAGGCGCGACGGGTCGACCCAGCCCAGCGCCGCCGCGCCGGCTTCCAGCGCGATGGCGAAGAACGGCATCGCGGCCAGCGCCACGAGGTAGGTCTGCACGCCGGTGCGGTGGATCGTCCAGAAGCCGAGCCAGGTGCCGGGCGCGCGGAACAGCAGCCCGGCCAGCGCCGCCCACAGCCACAGCTCGGGCCGGCCGAAGGCGTCGCCGCCGCCGGCCCACGGCGAGGCCATGGCGCCGGCGAGGCCGAGCGCGCTCCACACCACGATCAGCGCCAGCGAGGCGGCGACCAGGATCTCGCCGGTGAAGCGGCTGCGCGCGGCGAGGTCGGTCGAGCGGTTGCGCGGGTGGGCGGCGATCATCCACGAGCCGGCGACCGCCATGCTCTCCGACGCCAGCAGCCACAGGATGCCGCGTCCGGCCGTCGGTGCCAGCAGCGCGGCGAAGCCCAGGATGCCGCCGGCCAGCAGCAGCAGCCCCGGCACGTCGCGTCGCGCCGGCGCCTGGCGCGACAGCGCCCAGCCCGACAGCGCGCCGATCACGACGCTGATCGTCGAGATCAGGGTGCTCTGGGTGATCGCCAGCCAGACCAGCGCCGCCGAGGTGGCACCGTTGATGCCGACGCGCAGGAAGGCATAGGCGACCGTCCACGGCGCCAGCAGCGCCCGCCAGCTGCCCGGCGCGCGGTGGCCCAGCGCCAGCAGCACGAGGCCGGCGGCCAGCAGCTGGACCAGCGTGTAGGCCCACGCGTCGAGCGCCAGGCCGCTGACCACGTGGCGGGTCAGCAGCAGGTAGATCGACCACAGCAGCGAGTTGGCGAGGCCGAGCGCGAGGAAGGATCGGCGCATGGTCGCGACCGGCCGACGGCGCTCAGGTGCGGAAGCGCAGCAGCAGGTGATTGACGCCGTTCAGCTTGACGTAGAGGTCCTCGAACTGGGCGTAGAAGTCTTCCCATTGCGGCAGGCCGCCCTGGGCGCCGAGCGAGGTGTAGATCTCGGCCACGGTGCGGCGGCCGTCGATCTGGCCGACGATGCGCGGCGCCAGCGCCGGCAGCTGGGCGCGCCACGGGAAGCCGTCGAGGTTGGCGATCAGCGGCGTGCCCGGCTGCAGGCCGGCCGCCAGCTTCTGCGGGTCCATCTCGCGCAGCACCGGGATCGCCGAGGTGTCCTCGGGCCGGGCCACCGTGTCGAAGCCGGCGCGGGTGGCATAGAAGACGTGGGTGCGCAGGTTGCCGGCCAGGCGCTCGGCGAAGGCGGCGCGCTCGACCAGCGGCAGCGAGCTCGCCTGCCGCGCGATGATCGGGTCGCTCATGTAGGTCGCGGGCTCGTAGCGCACCGGCTCGAGGAAGGCGACGACCCGCAGGCCCGACTCCTGGGCCATCGAGGCGATCTGGGGCACCGTGAAGGCGCGGTCGCAGCTGTGCAGCAGCAGGTCGTAGAGGCCGGCATCGCCGCCGGTCACGTGGTCGTTGAGGTAGGGATTGCGGCGGAACAGGTTGGTGGTCGGCAGGAAGCGGATCAGCCGCTTGGCCATCGCGATCCGGTCCTCCAGCGCCATCGACAGCGGCGCCAGGGTGCGCAGCAGTTCCTGCAGCGGGTAGACGCCGCTGCGGCCGTACTCGCCGTACAGCATCACGCCCATGCCGCCCTCGGGCTGCAGCACGCTGGCCAGCGCGCGCATGCCGGCCGCCGGGTCGGGCAGGTGGTGCAGCACGCCGGTGCAGTCGATGTAGTCGAAGGCGCCGATCGGCATGGTCGGCAGGTCGAGCAGCGAGCCGGTGAGGAAGGTGATGTTACGCAGGCCGCGGGCCTTGGCGCGGGCCTCGCAGACGGCGCGCGAGGCGGTCGAGACGTCGAGGTAGACGACCTCGCCCGGGCAGCGCCGGTCGGCCAGCTGCTGGGCCAGCATGATGCAGCTGTCGCCGGTGCCGCCGCCGGCGACGAGGGCGCGGAACGGCCGGTTGAAGTTGAGGCGACCGGCGAACAGGTAGTGGTTGACCTCGAGGATGTGGCTCGGGGTGCCGGTGATCAGCCGGATCGCCTCGTCGCGCGGGTCGCGCGGCGGATAGGGCAGCGCCTCGTACTGGGCGCGGACATCATCCATCGGCGAGTTAACGGTCATTCTGGCCTTGTTTCACGGCGGGCTGGGCGCTACCCGGGGGGCGAGAGGCGCCTGCGAGGAATTAGTGCAGCAAAACGACTCGCCATGAAAGGCTATTTCGGCATCGGCGTGGAAGGGGTCAGCAAGGCCCTGAACGTCGGCACCCTGTTCCGTACCGCCCATGCCTTCGGGGCGTCCTTCGTCTTCACCCTGCGCGCCCAGTACAACCGCCGCGAGGGCGCGAACAGCGACACCTCCGATACGCCGCGCTCGGTCCCGACCTACCATTTCGCCGACCTCGAGAGCTTCCGGCTGCCCCAGGGCTGCCGGCTGGTCGGCATCGAGATCTCGGACGACGCCATCGAGCTGCCGAGCTTCCGCCACCCCCGCCAGGCCGCCTACATCCTGGGCGCCGAGCGCGAGGGCCTGTCGGCCGAGGTACAGGGCCTGTGCGACTACGTCGTGAAGATCCCGACCCGGTTCTCGGTCAACCTCGGCGTCGCCGGCGCCCTGGTGATGTACGACCGGCTGCTGAGCCTCGGCCGCCACGCCGACCGCCCGGTGGCCGAGGGCGGCCCGACCGAGCCGCTGGCCGCGCCGGTGTTCGGCGAGCCGGTCTACAAGCGCCGCCAGCGCATCCGGGCCCGGCTGGAGAACAAGCAGGGCCGGTAGGGCCGTCCGGAGGGGGTGGCGGCGGCCGGTCTCATCCCCTATGTCAGGCCCAGCCATGCTGCCCACCGAGCCCCTCCAGGTCACCGAGCCGTTCCGCGGCCGCAACGACACGCGCCGCAACCTGGTCGGCCTGTCGCGCGACGAGCTGAAGGGCGTGCTGGCCGAGGCCGGGCTGGAGCCGTTCCGTGCCCGCCAGGTCTGGCAGTGGATCTACTGGCACGGCGTCCGCGACTTCGATCGCATGACCAACATCGCCAAGAAGACGCGCGAGCGGCTGGCCGAGCTGTTCGTGGTCGAGCGGCCCGAGATCGTCACCGAGCAGCGCTCGACCGACGGCACCCGCAAGTGGCTGCTGCGCTTCGCCGACGGCAACGAGGCCGAGACCGTCAACATCCCGGAGGAGGATCGCGGCTCGGTCTGCGTCTCGAGCCAGGTCGGCTGCACGCTGACCTGCACCTTCTGCCACACCGGCACGCAGCCGCTGGTGCGCAACCTCGCGCCGGCCGAGATCGTCGGCCAGTTCATGGTCGCCCGCGACAGCTACGGCGAGTGGCCGACGCCGACCGAGACGACGCGCATGCTGTCCAACATCGTCATGATGGGCATGGGCGAGCCGCTGTACAATTTCGACAACGTCGCGACGGCGCTGAAGATCGTGATGGACGAGCAGGGCATCGCGCTCAGCCGCCGCCGCATCACGCTCTCGACCTCGGGCGTCGTGCCGATGATCGCCAGGGTCGGCGAGGTCCTCGACGTCAACCTCGCGGTGTCGCTGCACGCGGTCAGCGACGCGGTGCGCGACACGCTGGTGCCGATCAACCGCAAGTGGCCGATCGCCGAGCTGCTGGAGGCCTGCGCCGCCTATCCCGGCGCGCGCAACAGCCGCCGCATCACCTTCGAGTACGCGATGCTGAAGGGCGTCAACGACAGCGACGCCGACGCCCGCGAGCTGGTCCGCATCCTCAAGCCGATCCACGCCAAGGTGAACCTGATCCCGTTCAACCCGTGGCCGGGTGCGGCCTACGAGTGCAGTTCGAACAACCGCATGCACCGCTTCGCCGAGATCGTGAACGACGGTGGCCTCAGCGCCCCGATCCGCACGCCGCGCGGCCGCGACATCCTCGCCGCCTGCGGCCAGCTCAAGAGCGCCAGCCAGCGCGGCCGCCGCGAGAAGGTGGCGCTGTAATCTCCCGTCAGGGGCTCTTGGTCCAGGCCACGACCTTCGACAGGAAGGCGCGTTCGCTCGATGCCAGCGACAGGCCGAGGTCGGTGTCCTCCAGCCGCCCGCCGACGTAGTCGGCGTAGTAGGGCTCGTGGAAGTGGTGCGGGAACAGGTCGAGCAGGCCGTCCCAGTCCGGCCGGTCGCCCTTCTGGATCGAGTCGACGATCACCAGCAGGCCGCCCGGCTTCAGGACGCGCGCCATCTCCCGCAGCGCCGCGGCGCGCACGTCGGGCGGCAGCTCGTGCAGCAGGTACGACGACACCACGAGGTCGAGGCTGGCGTCGCCGTGGGGCAGGCGCTCGGCGGCGCCCTCGACCAGCTTCACGCGCGCCGTGCGGCCGACCGTGCGGCGCGCCTCGGCGAGGTAGGGCGGGCTGAGGTCGAGGCCGGTAAAGCGCGCGCCCGGCCACGCCTCGTGCAGGAACGCCAGCAGGCGGCCGGTGCCGCAGCCGACGTCGAGGCCGACGACGGCGCGCTGGCTGCGGCCCGCCATCCAGCGGGCGATCGGCGCCAGCGCGCGGCGGCGCATGGCGTCGGCGGCGCCGGTGAACAGCACCTCGACCTGGGTGTCGTAGAGCGCGGCCGAACGGTCGGAGAGCCAGCCGTCGCTCTGGAAGTGGAAGTTCTGCCGGTAGTAGTCGGGCAGGCCGTCGGCCTGGGTGCCGGGCGGCAACTCGTCGGACTGGCCGTGCCGGCGGGCGTCGACCTGCGGCAGGTCGCGGAAGTAGAGCAGGCTGCGCCGCAGGAGGTCGCCGGGATCGATCGAGAGGGCGCGCGGAGCCGGGAACAGCCCGGCCGCGACGTCCTGCCACTCGCACTGGAACAGCGCCCGGATGTCGCGGGTCAGCGCGTCGCGGTCCGGCACCGGGCCGACCGGGAAGCCGGGCCGGGGCAACGGCTTCAAGAGCTTGCGGCCGGCGGCATAGTGGCCGGCGTACCACGCGACCCGCGCGGTCTGGCGGGCGGCATAGCTGAGACGATCTAGGGCAGAGACCATGGCATGCTCGACTGGACGGCCATTATGGCTATAGTCCGCCCGCCTTTACAGAACCGAGACGAAAGCGGTTTGCCATGAGCATTTCTCATACCGGTCCCCACAAGAAGGGCGACATCAAGAAGGTCGTGCTGGCCTATTCCGGCGGCCTCGACACCTCCGTGATCCTGAAGTGGCTGCAGACCACCTACGAGTGCGAGGTCGTGACCTTCACCGCCGATCTCGGCCAGGGCGAGGAACTCGAGCCGGCGCGCAAGAAGGCCGAGCTGCTGGGCATCAAGCCCGGGAACATCTTCATCGACGACCTGCGCGAGGAGTTCGTCCGCGACTTCGTCTTCCCGATGTTCCGCGCCAACGCGCTGTACGAGGGCCAGTACCTGCTCGGCACCTCGATCGCGCGGCCGCTGATCGGCAAGCGCCAGATCGAGATCGCCCGCCAGGTCGGGGCCGACGCGGTCGCGCACGGCGCCACCGGCAAGGGCAACGACCAGGTCCGCTTCGAGCTGACCTATTACGCGCTCAAGCCCGACATCAAGGTGATCGCGCCGTGGCGCGAGTGGAACCTGACCTCGCGCACCCGCCTGATCGAGTTCGCCGAGGAGAACCAGATCCCGATCGCCAAGGACAAGCGCGGCGAGGCGCCGTTCTCGGTCGACGCCAACCTCCTGCACTCGTCGAGCGAGGGCAAGATCCTGGAGGATCCCTGGGAAGAGGCCGACGAGATGGTCTACCAGCGCACGATCTCGCCCGAGGCCGCGCCGGACAAGCCGACCTACATCACGATCGACTTCGAGAAGGGCGATGCGGTGGCGATCGACGGCGTGAAGATGTCGCCGGCGACCCTGCTCACGAAGCTGAACGAGCTCGGCAAGGCCAACGGCATCGGCCGCCTCGACCTGGTCGAGAACCGCTTCGTCGGCATGAAGAGCCGCGGCGTCTACGAGACCCCGGGCGGCACGATCCTGTACGCCGCCCATCGCGGCATCGAGTCGATCACGCTCGACCGCGGCGCGGCGCACCTCAAGGACGAGCTGATGCCGAAGTACGCCGAGCTGGTCTACTACGGCTTCTGGTACTCGCCGGAGCGCGAGATGCTGCAGGCCCTGATCGACAAGAGCCAGGAGAACGTCACCGGCACGGTGCGGCTCAAGCTCTACAAGGGCAACACCACGGTGGTCGGCCGCAAGTCGCCGAAGTCGCTCTACTCGATGAAGACCGTGACCTTCGAGGACGACGCCGGCGCCTACGACCAGCGCGACGCCGAGGGCTTCATCAAGCTGAACGCGCTGCGCCTGCGCCTGCGCGCCACCGGCCAGGGCGGCCCGAAGAAGTAGTTGCGGAAGGGTCCCTCGGGCTTCGCCCTCGGGATGACGGCAAGGTTGTCATCGCGGGCACGGCGAGGGACCTTTTCGTTTCATGACGCTGTTCGGCCTGCCCTACGTCCACACCGTCTTCGACGTCGCGGCATGGCTCGCCTCGATGACGACCTTCTGGCTGGTGACGCGGCGCCTGGTGCCGGCCCGGCCGCTGCCGCATCCCGCGCTCTATGCCTTGTCGGCCGGCGCCGGCGCGCTTCTGGGCGCGCTGCTGTTCGGCACGCTGAACGCCCGGCTGTCGGGCGAGCCGGCGCTGGGCCTGTCCATGGTCGGTGGCCTCGCCGGCGCCATCGCCGCGGTCGAGACCTTCAAGCGCCTCACCGGCCTCGCGGGCTCGACCGGCATCGCCTTCGCCGCGCCGTTCTGCGCCACCGTCGCGATCGGCCGTCTCGGCTGCTTCTTCGCCGGCCTGCCCGATTTCACCTACGGCACGCCCAGCACGCTGCCGTGGGCGGTCGATTTCGGCGACGGCATCGCGCGCCACCCGGTGCAGCTGTACGAATCGCTGTCGATGGCGGCGATCGGCGTGCTGCTGCTGCTGAAGCTGCGCGATCGCGACCCGTTCTGGCTCGCCAACGGATTCTACCTGGTGGTCGGCTGGTACGGCCTGCAGCGCTTCGCGTGGGAGTTCCTGAAGCCTTACGCAACGGTCACAGGCCCGCTCAACCTGTTCCATTTTGTCTGCCTGGGCCTCGTCCTGTACGCTGTCCTGATGATCCGCGGGAGCCGCCGATGCCGGACGGGGTAGAACGCAAGTCGGCGCCCTACCTCTACCTGGGGCAGACGACGTCGTTGTGCGAGACCTGCCTCGGTCTCGTCCCGGCCAAGATCGTCGAGGAAGACGGTCGCATCTTCTATTCCAAGCGCTGCCCCGAGCACGGCGTGATGAAGACCCTGGTCAGCGACGACCCGGTCTACTGGCGCCGCACGCTCGACTACCTGAAGCCCGGCGATCGGCCGTTGCAGCCGCACACCCGCACCGAGCGCGGCTGCCCGTGGGACTGCGGCCTCTGTCCCGACCACGAGCAGCATTCGTGCCTCGCCATCGTCGAGATCAACGAGGCCTGCAACCTGTCGTGCCCGGTGTGCTTCGCCGATTCGTCGCCGCGCAAGGACAGCCACCGCAGCCTCGCCGAGGTCGAGTTCATGCTCGACGCGCTGGTCAGGAGCGAGGGCGAGCCCGACCTGGTGCAGATCTCCGGCGGCGAGCCGACGCTGCACCCGCGGATCCTCGAGATCCTGGCGGCGGCTCGGGCGCGGCCGATCCGCCACGTCATGCTCAACACCAACGGCATCCGCATCGCCGAGGACGAGGCCTTCTGCGACGCGCTGGCGGCGCTGCGCCCGGGCTTCGAGGTCTACCTGCAGTTCGACTCGCTGAACGACGCCGCGCTCAAGGACATCCGTGGCGCGGCGCTGTCGCGCATCCGCCGCCAGGCGCTGGCCAACCTCGAGGCCCGCGGCATCTCGACCACGCTGGTCTGCACGGTCAAGCGCGGCGTCAACGACGACGAGATCGGCGCCGTCATCCGCCACGCGCTCGAGTACCGCTGCGTGCGCGGCGTCAACTTCCAGCCGGTGCAGGATGCCGGCCGCAACGAGGGCTTCGATCCCAAGGCCAACCGCATCGTGCTGTCCGAGATCCGCCGCCGCATCGTGCGGGAGTCGGGAATCTTCGCCGACGGCGACATGATTCCGCTGCCCTGCAACCCGGCCTCGATCTCGATCGGCTACGGCGTGCGCGACGGCGAGCGGGTGATCCCGCTGACCTCGCTGGTGCCGCGCGAGGCGCTGCTGCCGAGCGTGCCCAACGCGATCTCGTTCGAGAAGTACCCCGAGCTGCGCCGCCGCTTCGTCGACCTGCTGTCGCTGTCGACCGCCGACACCAACACCACGGAGCGGCTGGGCTCGCTGCTGTGCTGCCTGCCCGACGTGCCGATGCCGGAAGGCTCGGGCTACGAGAACGTCTTCCGTGTCACCATCGTCGAGTTCCTCGACCGCTTCAATTTCTGCCTCGGCAACGTCAAGCGCAGCTGCGTGCACTTCGTGACGCCCGACGGCGCGATCGTGCCGTTCGACACCTACAACACCTTCTATCGCCCCGGCGCCGCCGGGAACGCCCGGCTCGCGGAGGCCCGACGATGACCGACAAGCCGCCGCCGCCACCCCTGGTGCTGCCGCCGCCGCAGCCGATGGGCCGTGGCCTGGGCTGGTTCTTCGCCATTTCCGGCGGGCTCGTGCTGGTCCTGACGCTCGGCTGCATCTTCGCCGTGGCCGACCTCGGCCGCGACACCGAGGGACTGGCGATCGGCACCCTGTTCGGGCTGCCGACGTTGATCCTGGGCGGGATCTTTCTTTGGCTGGGAAGACGGCGCCTGAAGCGTTAAGCAGGCGGGCCCGGCCGGTCGGGGACGCGTAGGGGAGAGTTGGAGCGCATGCCATTCGATACCAGCGATCGCCGGGGATCCGGCCGCGGCACGGGCGAGCGCGCCATCAACCTGCCGCCGGCGGTGCTGTGGCTGATCGTGATCAACCTCGCGATCCAGGCGGTGCGCAGCCTGCTGCTCGACGACGCGACCGACGACATGCTGGTCCTGAACTTCGGCCTGGTGCCCGCCAGCTACACCGCCGGCGGCAGCCTCGCGAGCCAGCTGCTGGCGCCGATCACCTACCAGTTCCTGCACGGCGGCTGGCTGCATGTCGGCATCAACATGGTGTCGCTGGCGGCGTTCGGCGCACCGGTCGAGCGGCTCCTGGGCATTCCGCGCTTCGTCGCCTTCTACCTGTCGGCCGGCGTGGTCGCCGGCTTCGTGCAGGTGCTGCTGTATCCCGGCTCGCACGACCCGGTGATCGGCGCCTCGGGCGCGGTGTCCGGCGTGTTCGGCGCGGTGCTGATGCTGATGCGCTACGTCGGCAGCCTGCCGTCGCTCTACCCGGTCGCCGGCATCTGGATCGCGCTCAACGTCTTTTTCGGCCTGTTCGGCGGCATGCCGGGCGCGGCCGGCGAGCAGGTGGCGTGGGCCGCCCACGTCGGCGGCTTCCTCTACGGCCTGGTCGCCATCCGCTTCTTCGCGCCCCGGCGTCCATGATCGGCCGCCGGTGAGGATCGCGGTCCACCTCGCGGCGCTGGCGCCGTCGCTGGCCGCTCTGGCGATCCTGCACGGTGCCGGCGCGCTCGGGCTGCAGCCGATGCTGCTGGCGATGGGCGTCGTCGCCGTGCTCACGACGGTGCTGGTCGAGCGCAGCCTGCGACGGCAGCTGGCCCAAGCGCAGTCCGAGGCGACGGCCCAGGCGGCGGCGGACTGGCAGCGCCACGCCGCCTCCCTCGACACCCTGGCCGAATCGGCGCAGTCGATCGTCGATGGCCTGCCCGATCCGCTGATCGCGGTCGATCGCCAGCGCCGGGTCGTGCGCACCAACCGCGCGGCGCGGCAGCTGCTGGGCGCGGCGGCGGCCGAGCGCGACCTCGCGCTGACGTTGCGTCATCCCCAGCTGCTGGCCGCGATCGACACGCTGCTGCAGGCGCCCGGCGGCGAGGCGGCCGGGGCCGAGAACGTCGCGGTCGACGGCCTGGCGGTCGAGCTGGCGTTGCCCGGCCCGCCCGAGCTCGACATGGTGGCGCACCTGCGCCGCCTGCCACGGGTCGCCGCCGACGGCTCGCTGGCCCTGGTCGTCCTGCACGACACCACGGCGCTGCGCCGCGCCGAGCGCATGCGCGCCGACTTCGTGGCCAATGCCAGCCACGAGCTGAAGACCCCGATCGCCGGCCTCGCCGGCTTCATCGAGACGCTGCGTGGCCCGGCGCGCGACGACGCCGCGGCGCGCGAGCGCTTCCTCGCGATCATGGCCGACCAGGCCGAGCGCATGCGCCGGCTGGTCGACGACCTGCTGATGCTGTCGCGCATCGAGCAGCACGAGCACGCCCGGCCGGAGGGCGCGGTCGACCTCGTGCCGGTGCTGAAGAGCGTGCTCGACCTGCTGCAGCTCAAGGCGCGCGACCGCGGGGTGGCGCTGCAGCTGCGCCTCGCGCCCGGCCTGCCGCGCGCGCTGGGTGACGCCGACGAACTCACGATCGTGTTCCAGAACCTGGTCGACAACGCCATCAAGTACACGCGGACCGGCACCGCGGTGAAAATCGCCGCCGGCCCGGCCGGCGAGGGCCGCGTCGCCGTCGCCGTCGCCGACGAGGGCGACGGCATCGCCGCGACCCACCTGCCGCGCCTCACCGAGCGCTTCTACCGGGTCGATGCCGCGCGCTCGCGCCAGCTCGGCGGCACCGGCCTCGGGCTCGCCATCGTCAAGCACGTGGTCAACCGCCACCGCGGCCGCCTCGACATCCAGAGCGCCCCGGGCAAGGGCTCGACCTTCACGGTCCTGCTGCCGGTGGCGTAGGATGGCGCGACAAGGAGAAGCCATGTCCAGCCGTCGCCAGACCGTCGCCCTCGTCGCCGCCGCCTTCGCCGTCGCCCTCGGGGCCGCGACGATCCTGCCCACCGCCGCCCGCGCCGACGATCCGCCCGCCGGCGGGGCCAGGCTGAGCCTCGGCGATCTCATGACGGTGCTGGTCCAGCCGCGTCACCTCAAGGTCGGGCTGGCCGGCCGCGAGCGCAACTGGGAGTACCTCAAGCACGGCATCCACGAGCTCGAGGAGGCGCTGGAGACCGCGGGCAAGGCGGTGCCGAAGTGGCGCGACCTCGACATCAAGGCGCTGGTCGAGGGTGCCACCAAGGCGCCGATCGAGGCGGTCGAGGCGGCGATCGAGAAGAAGGACGGGACGGCGTTCGATGCCGCGTACCAGCGCCTGACCGACGCCTGCAACGCCTGTCACCAGAGCACCAAGGTCGGCATGATCGTGATCCAGGTCCCGAAGGGACCGTCGCCGTTCCTGAACCAGGACCTGCGCCCGGTGACCAGGAAATAGAGCGGCAGCCCGCGAAGTTCTCGAAACGTTCTTGTCCTGGGTCAAGGCCCGGTGCCGAAGGCCGGTCGATTGTAACAGGACCGTCACGAAAGCTTCTTAAGACGGTGCCGCCCTGAAGGAGGGTCCCGTGAACTTCGTGCGCATCGCCGGGCTGGCGGTCGTCCTCGTCGCCGCATCGCTGGCCAGCCCGGTCGTGGAGGCTGCCGACGTCTCCGGCGCGGGCGCCACCTTCCCCTACCCGGTCTACGCCAAGTGGGCCGACGCCTACCGCAAGGAGACCGGCGTCGGGGTGAACTACCAGTCGATCGGTTCGGGCGGCGGCATCAAGCAGGTCAAGGCGAGGACCGTGACCTTCGGCGCCTCCGACGCGCCGCTGTCGGGCAAGGACCTCGACGCGGCCGGGCTGGCGCAGTTCCCGATGGTGATGGGCGCGATCGTGCCGATCCTGAACGTCCCGGGGATCAAGCCGGGCGAGCTCGTGCTCGACGGCGACACGCTGGCCCGGATCTACCTCGGCCGGATCAAGTACTGGAACGACCCGGCGATCGCGAAGCTCAACCCCGGCCTGGCGCTGCCGAGGCTGGCGATCGCGCCGGTGCGCCGCTCCGACGGCTCGGGCACGACCTGGAACTTCGCCTACTACCTGGCCGAGTCTAACCCGGCGTGGAAGGAAGACGTCGGCGTGGCGACGGCGCTGCAGTGGCCGGTCGGCATCGGCGCCAAGGGCAACGAGGGCGTGGCCAACAACGTCGCCAACACGCGCGGCGCGATCGGCTACGTCGAGTATGCCTACGCCAAGCAGAACCGGATGACCCATGCCAGCATGGTCAACCGGGTCGGCAAGACCGTGGCGCCGTCGGCGGCCAGCGTCCAGGCCGCCGCTGCCAACGCCGACTGGTCGTCGAAGCCCGGGTTCGGCGTGATCCTCGCCAACCAGCCGGGCGACCAGTCGTGGCCGATGACCGCCGCGACCTGGATCCTGATCCACAGGAAGCCGCAGGACGCCGCGACCACGGCCGAGGCGCTGCGCTTCTTCGCGTGGGCCTATGGCAAGGGTGCGAAGATGGCGGCGGAGCTCGATTACGTGCCGATGCCCGACGAGGTCGTGAAGGCCGTCCAGAAGACCTGGGCGGAGATCAGGGACGAGGCGGGCAAGCCGCTGTTCACCCCGGCCAACTGAGCGCCGGGCAGGGGAGAGAGAGCGTGAGCGACAGCACCATGAGGGCCCCGGCGACGCCGGCCGCCGCCAGCGGCGGCCGCGGCGCGGTGCTGCGCCGGCTGCGCCTGTCGGACCTCCTGTTCCACAACCTCACCCGGCTGGCGGCGCTGCTGGTGCTGGCGCTGCTGAGCGGCGTCATCGTCGCCCTGGTGGTGGGCGCGGCGCCGGCGCTCGGCACCTTCGGCATCGGCTTCCTGTTCGACGAGTCGTGGAACCCGGTGAAGGAGCGCTTCGGCGCACTGGCGCCGATCTACGGCACGCTGGTGACCTCGGCGATCGCCATGGTGATCGCCGTGCCGGTCGGGCTGATGATCGCCTTCTTCCTGACCGAGCTCTGCCCGCCGGCGCTGCGCCGCCCGATCGGCATCGCCATCGAGCTGCTGGCCGGCATCCCCAGCATCATCTACGGCATCTGGGGCCTGTTCGTGTTCGCGCCGTTCCTGCAGCGGCACGTGCAGCCGTTCCTGATCGACACGTTCGAGAACGTGCCGGTCCTGAACCTGCTGTTCGAGGGTCCGCCCTATGGCATCGGCATGCTGACCGCCGGCCTGATCCTCGCGATCATGGTTCTGCCTTTCGTGACCTCGATCTCGCGCGACGTCTTCGAGGCGGTCCCGCCGGTGCTCAAGGAAGCCGCCTACGGCATCGGCTGCACCACCTGGGAGGTGTTCCGACGGGTGGTGCTGCCGTTCACCCGGGTCGGCGTGATCGGCGGCTTCATGCTGGGGCTGGGCCGGGCGCTCGGCGAGACCATGGCCGTCACCTTCGTGATCGGCAACGCCCACCACGTCTCGGCCTCGCTGCTGGCGCCGGGGACGACGATCTCGGCCTCGATCGCCAACGAGTTCACCGAGGCGGTCGGCGACCTCTACACCTCGTCGCTGATCGCGCTCGGCCTGATCCTGTTCTGCATCACCTTCGTCGTGCTGGCGATCGCGCGCACCATGCTGGCGCGGCTGCAGCGGCAGGGACGCTAGCCATGACCGACGTCCCTTCCAGCTCCCCGGTTCGCTCTCCCGTCGCCGGTGCCAGCCCGCTCTATGCCCGCCGCCGCCGCCGCAACGCCGTCTTCAAGCTGCTGGCGCTGGCCTGCACCGGGCTGGGCCTCGGCATGCTGGCGCTGATCCTCGGCGTCCTGGTGTGGGAGGGCGTCGGTGGCCTGTCGCTGTCGGTGTTCACCGAGAACACGCCACCGCCGGGCGCCGCCGGCGGCCTCCTGAACGCCATCGTCGGCAGCCTGCTGATGACCGTGCTGGCGGTCGCGTTCGGCACGCCGGTCGGCATCCTGGCCGGCACCTACCTCGCCGAGTACGGCCGCCACGGCCGGCTGGCCTCGGTGGTGCGGTTCATCAACGACGTGCTGCTGAGCGCGCCGTCGATCGTGATCGGCCTGTTCGTCTACGAGATCCTGGTCGCCCCGGTCGGCCACTTCTCCGGCTGGGCCGGCGCGGCGGCGCTGGCGATCATCGTCATCCCGGTGGTGGTCCGCACCACCGAGGACATGCTGACGCTGGTACCGGACTCGTTGCGCGAGGCGGCGGCCTCGATCGGCCTGCCGCGTTCGCTGATGATCCTGCGCATCGCCTATCGCGCCGCCCGCGCCGGCATCGTCACCGGCATCCTGCTGGCGGTCGCGCGCATCTCCGGCGAGACCGCGCCGCTGCTGTTCACCGCGCTCAACAACCAGTTCTTCAGCGTCGACATGGGCCAGCCGATGCCCAGCCTGCCGGTCGTCATCTTCCAGTTCGCGCTGTCGCCCTACGCCGAGTGGCAGAAGCTGGCCTGGGCCGGCGCGCTGCTGATCACCGTCACCGTGCTGGCGCTCAGCATCCTGGCGCGCTCGCTCACCTCGAGGAAATCGTCATGAGCCTGTCCACCGTTCCCGCCGCGTCGCACGCCCGCATCGACACCGCCGGCCTCGCCGAGAAGGTGTCGATCCGCAACCTCGAGTTCTTCTACGGCGACAGCCGGGCGCTGAAGGGCATCTCGCTGCCGCTCTACGCCAACAAGACCACCGCCTTCATCGGACCCTCGGGTTGCGGCAAGTCCACGCTGCTGCGCGTGCTCAACCGCATGTACGACCTCTATCCCGGCCAGCGCGCCGCCGGCGAGGTGCTGTTCGACGGCGAGAACCTGCTGCGGCCCGACCTCGACATCAACCTGCTGCGCGCCCGCATCGGCATGGTGTTCCAGAAGCCGACGCCGTTCCCGATGTCGATCTACGAGAACATCGCCTTCGGCATCCGGCTGTACGAGAAGCTGACGCGCGCCGAGCTCGACGCCCGCGTCGAGCAGGCCCTGCGGCGCGCCGCCCTGTGGGACGAGGTCAAGGACAAGCTCGGCGCCAACGGCCAGAGCCTGTCCGGCGGCCAGCAGCAGCGCCTGTGCATCGCGCGCACCGTGGCGGTGAAGCCCGAGGTCATCCTGTTCGACGAGCCGTGCTCGGCGCTCGACCCGATCTCGACCGCCAAGATCGAGGAACTGATCGACGAGCTGAAGCAGGACTACACGATCGTCATCGTCACCCACAACATGCAGCAGGCGGCGCGCGTGTCGGACTTCACCGCCTTCATGTATCTCGGCGAGCTGGTGGAGTTCGACGCCACCGAGACGGTCTTCACCACGCCGTCGGACAGCCGTACCCAGGCCTACATCACCGGCCGCTTCGGCTGAGGAGACGGACATGCCGCAACACACCCTGAAGCGCTTCGACGAGGAACTGGAACGGCTGAGCGCCACCATCAGCGAGATGGGCGGCCTGGCCGAGAACCAGGTGGCACAGAGCCTGGTCGCGCTGCGCGAGCGCGACTCGTCGATCGCGGAGAAGGTGATCGCCGACGACCCCAAGGTCGACGCCCTCGACGTCGCCGTGCAGGAGCAGACGGTGCGCCTGCTGGCGCTGCGCCAGCCGATGGCGGTCGACCTGCGCGTCATCCTGTCGTCTATCAAGATCGCCGCCGCGCTCGAGCGCATCGCCGACTACGCCAAGAACACCGCCAAGCGCACGCTGGTGCTGAACAGTGCCAGCGCGCCGCCGGCCGCCGTGGTCGGCATCGAGCGGCTGGGCAAGCTGGTGCGCGGTGCCCTCAAGGACGTGCTCGACGCCTTCGCCCACAACGACGTCGAGAAGGCGCGCGACGTCTGGCAGCGCGACGAGGAGATCGACCAGGTCTACACCGGCCTGTTCCGCGAGCTCCTGACCTACATGATGGAGGATCCGCGCACGATCACCGCCTGCACCCACCTGATGTTCATGGCCAAGAACATCGAGCGCGCCGGCGACCACGTCACCAACATCGCCGAGCTGGTGGCGTTCCGCAGCACCGGGCGCGGCTTCGACGAGTCGCGGCCCAAGGGCAGCGCCGACCTCTACGTCGCGGACAAGCCGTCGTGACCATGGCCGCCCCCGGCCCGGCCCGCCGCGACGCCACCTCGGCGGCAGCGATGCGACCGCGCGTGCTGGTGGTCGAGGACGAGCAGGCGCTGGTCGAACTCCTGCGCTACAACCTCGAGCAGGCCGGCTTCCGCGTCACCGTCGCGCTCGACGGCGAGGAAGCCCTGGCGGCGGTGCGCGACGAGGTCCCCGACCTCGTCCTGCTCGACTGGATGCTGCCGCTGATGTCGGGCATCGAGGTCTGCCGCCAGCTGCGCCGGCAGACGGCGACGGCCAACCTGCCGATCATCATGCTGACGGCGCGCGGCGAGGAAGGCGACCGGGTGCGCGGTCTCGATGCCGGCGCCGACGACTACGTGGCCAAGCCGTTCTCGCCGGCCGAGCTGGTGGCCCGCATCCGCGCCGTGCTGCGCCGCATCCGGCCGGCGCTGGCCGACGAGGCGCTGTCCTACGCCGACATCGTCATGGACCTGGTCGGCCACCGCGTCAGCCGCGGCGGCCAGCCGGTCCATCTCGGCCCGACCGAGTTCCGCCTGCTGCGCCATTTCATGGAGCATCCCGGCCGGGTGTTCTCGCGCGAGCAGCTGCTCGACGCGGTGTGGGGCAAGGACGTCTACGTCGAGGCGCGCACCGTCGACGTCCACATCCGCCGCCTGCGCATCGCGCTGAACGGCGATGACCGCGCCGACCTGATCCGGACGGTGCGCGCGGCCGGCTACGCGCTCGACGCGACGCCGGGCTGACCCGGCCTGCCGCGGCGCCGCTCCTGGCGCCACAGCCACAGCAGCAGCAGCAGGCCGGGAACGGCCAGCAGCGTGGTCGCCATCCAGAACGCGGTCCAGCCGGTGCTGGCGGCCAGCCAGCCGCCGCCGGCCGACAGCGTCGTGCGGCCGGCCGCCATCAGCGAGGTCAGCAGCGCGTACTGCGTGCCGGCCATGCCGGCGGTGCACAGGCTCGACAGGTAGCCGATGAAGGCGACGCCGCCCAGCGCGCCGGTGAAGTTGTCGGTCACGATTGCCACCGTCAGGACCACGAGGTCGTGGCCCGACACCGCCACCCACGAGAACATCAGGTTGGTGACGGCCTGCAGGATGCCGGCGATCAGCAACGACCGGAACAGGCCGTAGCGCGCCACGAGGATGCCGCCGGCCAGTCCGCCGAGGATCGTCGCGGCGGCGCCGAAGCTCTTGGTGATGCCGAAGATCTCGGGCCCGGTGAAGCCCATCTGGTTGAAGAACGGCCGGGCCATGGTGCCGCCCAGCGCGTCGCCGTACTTGTAGAGCAGGGCGAACAGCAGGATCACCACCCAGCCGCGATAGGCGAGGAACTCGGCGAACGGCCGGATCACCGCCTGGTTGATCCAGTCGCGGGCCGAGGCGATCGGCGGCCGCTCGACCTTCGGCTCGTCGGCGAACAGCACGGTCACCATGCCGACCACGATCAGCAGCGCGATCAGGCTGATGACCCACGGCCACGGCAGGATCGTCGGCAGCAGCAGCGACATCGCGTCGACGATCCACAGCGCGATTCGGTAGCCGAGCTGCGTCGTCGCCGAGCCGGCGCCCTGCTCGTCGTCGCTCAGGATCTCGATGCGGTAGGCGTCCACCGCGATGTCCTGGGTCGCCGAGAAGAAGGCGACCAGGAGCGCCGCGCCGGCGGTGAACCACGGCGTGTTGGCCGGGTCGCTCCAGCCCAGCAGGACCACCGACAGCAGGATGCCGACCTGGGCCAGCAGCATCCACGAGCGTCGCCGGCCCAGCCAGCGGTCGAGCAGGGGCAGCGACAGCTGGTCGACCAGCGGCGCCCACGCGAACTTGAAGGCGTAGGGCGTGCCGACCAGCGCGAACAGGCCGATGATCTTGAGATCGACGTGGGTGCGATCCATCCAGTAGGTCAGCGTCGAGCTGGTCAGCAGCAGCGGCATGCCGCTGGCGAAGCCCATCAGCAGGATCGCGAGCTGGCGCCGGTTGCGATAGACCGACGCCGCCCGCGTCCAGCGCTCCCACGTGGAGGGCTTTGCCGGCGCGACGGTCAAATCAGACCGCGCAGCGGCTGCTCGGGGCGGGCACCGACATGGGCGATGACCTCGGCGGCGGCGATGCCGCCCAGCCGTGCGCACTCCGGCAGCGGCTTGCCCTGGGTGTAGCCGAACAGGAAGCCGGCGGCGAACAGGTCGCCGGCGCCGGTGGTGTCGACGACCCGGGCGACCGGCGCGGCCGGCACGGCGTGGGTCTCGCCGCCCTTGACCACGACCGAGCCCTTCTCGCTACGCGTCAGCACGGCGATGCGCGCTTCCTTGCGGACTGCCGCCATCGCCTCCTCGAAGGTCTTGACCTCGTACAGCGAGGTGATCTCGGCCTCGTTGGCGAACACGATGTCGACCTTGTTCTTCACGAGGTCGCGGAACTCGTCGCGGTAGCGGCCGACGCAGAACGAGTCGGAGAGCGTGATCGAGACCTCGCGACCGGCGGCGCGGGCGGCATCGAACGCCTTCAGCACCGCCTTCTTGGCCTCCGGCGGATCCCACAGGTAGCCCTCGACGTAGGTCACCTTGGCCGAGGCGACCAGCTGGGTGTCGATGTCGGCGGGGCCGAGCCGCGTGCAGGCGCCGAGGTAGGTGTTCATGGTGCGCTGGGCGTCGGGCGTCACCAGGATCAGGCAGCGGGCGGTCGAGGGTCCGTCGGTCGCGGCGGCGGTGGCGAAGGACACGCCGGTGGCGCGCAGGTCGTGGCTGAAGACCTGGCCGAGCTGGTCGTTGCGGACCTTGCCGATGTAGGCGCCCTTGCCGCCGAACGAGGCGACGCCGGCCATGGTGTTGCCGCACGAGCCGCCCGAGATCTCGACGCCCGGCCCCATCGCCGCGTACAGCGCCTCGGCCTGCTGCTCGTCGATCAGCATCATGCCGCCCTTGGCGAGCTTGTGGGTGGCGAGGAAGGCGTCGTCGGCGTGGCTGATGACGTCGACGATGGCGTTGCCGATGCCCAGCACGTCGAAAGCGGCGGAAGTCATGAAGTCTCCTGGGGTTCTCTAGAGCGCGACCAGGTGCATGCCCGGCCCGGTTTCTTCCAGCAAGGTGACGATGCCCGCCACGGTGAAGGGGACGTCGCCGCGCAGCCCGGCCCGGTCGAGGCCCAGCGAGCGCAGGCCCATGTCGCACACGATGAAGCGCGCGCCAAGCTCGACGCAGGCCGCCAGCAGCGTCTCGAAGTCGCCGACCCCGCGCTGCCTGTGGACGGCATCGCGGTCCCAGCCGTCGAGCGGCGCCGGCGGCCCCTGCAGGGCGCGCAGGCCGCCCATGGTGAAGAACAGCACCGCCTTCTTGTTGACGGCCAGGGCGGCGGCGGCCAACGCCAGCGCGTAGTGGGCGCTTTCGTAGTCGCCCGAGCGCACGATCACCGACAGGCCCTCGGAGCCCTTCACGGCGCCCCGCAGGTCGGGCAGTGGGGGCGGCGGGCGATCGCCATCTCGTCGAAGCTGCCGGCCAGCGCGTCGTACATGACGAGGCGCCCGCTCAGCGACCGGCCGACGCCCAGGATCTCCTTCACCACCTCGGTCGCCTGCAGCGCGCCCAGCGTCCCGGCCAGCGAGCCCAGCACCCCGGCCTGGGCGCAGCTCGGCACCGCGTCCTCGGACGGCGCCTCGGGGAAGACGCAGCGCAGGCAGGGATGGTCGCCGCCCTGGTGGGCCTTGTAGGTCGAGATCTGGCCGTCGAAGCGCAGGATCGCCGCCGCGACCAGCGTCTTCTTCAGCCGGTAGCAGACGTCGTTGAGCAGGAAGCGGGTGGCGAAGTTGTCGCTGCCGTCGGCGACGATATCGTAGCCGCCGACCAGTCGTTCGGCGTTGCCGGCGTCGAGGCGCTCGGCGTGGACCTCGACCGCGACCTCGGGATTGATCTCGGCCAGCGCCAGCCGGGCGCTCTCGACCTTGGGACGGCCGATGTCGGCGGTGCGGTGGATGACCTGGCGCTGCAGGTTCGACAGGTCGACGCGGTCGGGATCGACCACGCCCAGCGTGCCGACCCCGGCCGCCGCGAGATACTGCAGGAGGGGCGCGCCGAGGCCGCCGGCGCCGACCACCAGCACGCGCGCGGCGATCAGCCGCGACTGGCCAACCCCGCCCACTTCCGCCAGAACGATGTGGCGGGCGTAACGGCGGATCTGCGGCTCGGTGAGCTCGGGCAGCATCGACATGGTCCGCTTATAGCATGTCCTCTACAGACCCCGGCCAATGTCCTCCCCCGTCACCCGTCCCACCCTGACCCCGCTGCTGCTCGTGCTGCGGCTGCTGCAGGGCCTCGCGGCCTGCGGCGGCGTGGTGCTGTCGCGCACCATGGTCCGCGACCTCGCCGAGAAGGACCAGGCGGCGCGGGCGATGTCGCTGATGATGGCCTGCACCTCGATCGCGCCGATGCTGGCGCCGCTGATCGGCGGCCAGGTGCTGTGGTTCTTCGGCTGGCGCGCGATCTTCTGGGTGCTGGCCGGAATCGGCGTCGTGGCCTTCGCGGCGGCGTGGCTGCGGCTGCCCGAGACGCTGCGGCCGGAGTACCGCCAGCCGCTGCACCTCGGGTCGATCCTGCGCCGCTTCGGGGAGCTGTTCCGCCACCGCGCCTTCCTCGGCTACGCGCTCACCGGCACCTTCCAGTTCTCGGCGCTGATGTCGTTCCTGAGCGGCTCGCCGTTCGTGTTCATCGAGAAGTACGGCGTGTCGCCGCGGATGTTCGGCGTGATCTTCGGCGGCATGGTCGTGTTCATGACGCTGGGCAGCCTGCTCAATGCCCGCTTCGTACCGCTGTTCGGCGCCGGCCGCATCATGCGCTACGCCGCCATCGTGCCGGCCGTCGCCGGCACCACCGCGCTGGTGCTGGGCCACGTCGAGGCGCGCTACGGCACGATCGGCCTGTGGCCGTTCCTCGCCTGCTTCGCGCCGCAGATCGCGACCATCAGCCTGATCGGTCCCAACTCGACGGCGATGGCGCTGCAACGCTACCCGCACATGGCCGGCACCGCGTCGTCGCTGATGGGCGTCATGCAGTTCGGCATCGGCGCGATCTTCGGCGCCGTCGTCGGCCAGGCCTTCGACGGCACGATCATGCCGATGACCAGCGCGATGGGCGTGGCCGGCATCCTCTGCCTGCTGTCGAACCGCCTGCTGGTGCGCGGCTCGGAGTGGCGCTAGCGCCGCAGGTCGAGGACCTGCAGCGCGCCGGCGTCGGTGCCGACCGCGAGCCGCCAGCCGTCCGGCGACCAGGCGAGGCAGGTGATCGCCGCGCCGTCGGCCATGCGCAGCACCACCGAGCGCCTGGTCTTGAGGTCGCCCAGCTGCAGCTCGCCGGAATCGTAGCCGCCGGCCACGTACTCGGCCTGCGGGTGGGCCGCGACCACGCTCATCAGGCCGGCGCCCTCGTCGCCGAACTGCAGCGGCGGCTTGCCCTCCGGCCCCTTGCCGGAGAACGGCCAGGCGGTGAACACCGGCTGGGCCGAGGTGAACAGGAAGCGGGCGTCGGCCGTCCACGACAGCGACTTCACCTTGGCGGGATAGCCCTGCATGCGCATGTCGGTGGCCTGGGCCATGCGCCAGACGTGGATGTCGTTCTCCTGCGTGCCGGTGGCGATGAACTTGCCGTCGGTGCTCCACTTCAGGGCGACGTGGCTGCCGCGCCAGGCGAAGCGGCGCGGCGGCAGCACGACGTTGCCGATGCTCCACACCGTGACGCCGCCGTAGTGGGCGCAGGCGATGCGGCTGCCGTCCTTGCTGAAGTCGATGCCGGCCACGGTGCTGGGGTGCGGGCCGAACTCGCGGACCTCGCCGCCCTTGACCACGAACGCCGTCTTGGCCGCCGAGGCGGCGACCGCGCCGGTGGCGCGGTGGGCCGCGAGGTGCTCGAACCAGCGACCCTTCTGGCTGGCGATCTCGACCGCGCCGCCGTCGGCGGCGACGCGCAGCAGGCGGCCGTCGTCGCCGCCGCTGACGAAGCCGTCGCCGGCCGGGTCGGCGACCAGGGCGAGCACGGCGCCGCCGTGCAGCGGCTCCGTGGCCGGCGGCTCGGCGGCCTCGCGGTCGGCCGGCAGGATGCGGACGCGGCCGTCGCCGAGGCCGAAAGCGACGCGATTGCCGTCGGTCGAGAAGGCGCAGGCCGCCGCCGGGGCGTCGACCGCGAGGGAGCGGCCCGGCGGCAGGGTCTGCAGCCAGGCCGGGTTGGCGAGATCGAGCTTCACTGCTTGAGGCAGTCGTCGAGGCCGCGCTGCAGGTTGTCGGCGTCGAGGTTGCGGCCGATGAAGACCAGCTTGCTGGTGCGCGGCTCGCCGTCCTTCCACGGCGTGCCCCAGTCGGAATCCATCATCATGTGGACGCCCTGGTAGACGTAGCGGCGCGGCGCGCCGTCGATCGCGAGGATGCCCTTGCTGCGGAAGATGTCGGGGCCGCGCAGCTGCAGCAGCGCGCCCATCCACTTCTGGAAGCGGTCGGGATCGACCGGCTTGTCGGCCGTGATCGAGACGCTGCGCACTTCCTCCTCGTGGTCGTGGCTGTGGCCGCTGTGCAGGAAGTCGGGTTCGAACTCGAGGATGCGCTTGAGGTCGAAGGCGCCCTTGTCGAGGATGGCGTCGAGTTCGACCTGGCTCTTCTGGGTGCGGATGACGCGGGCGTAGCGGTTGATCGAGCGGATCCTGTCCTCGACCTTCTTGAGCTCGTCCTCGCCCACGAGGTCGGTCTTGTTGAGCAGGATGACGTCGGCGAACGCGACCTGCTCCTCGGCCTCGGTGCCCTGGCCGAGCTGGCCGAAGAAATGCTTGGCGTCGACCACGGTGACGATGGCGTCGAGCCGCGTGCGCGCCTTGACCTCGTCGTCGGTGAAGAAGGTCTGGGCCACCGGGCCGGGATCGGCGAGGCCCGTGGTCTCGACCAGGATGCCGTCGAACTTGTCCTTGCGCTTCATCAGGCCTTCGATGATGCGGATCAGGTCGCCGCGCACGGTGCAGCAGATGCAGCCGTTGTTCATCTCGAAGACTTCCTCGTCGGCGTTGACCACGAGGTCGTTGTCGACGCCGAGCTCGCCGAACTCGTTGACGATGACGGCGTACTTCTTGCCATGCTGCTCGCTCAGGATGCGGTTCAGCAGGGTGGTCTTGCCGGCGCCGAGATAGCCGGTGAGCACGGTCACGGGTACTTGTGCCTGGGCCATGGAATTCCCTTGGAAAGTGGCCCTTCAGATAGGGGGGAGACGGGCCCGAGTCTAGGGTCTCCGGCGCCCGCCCCTTTCCTCCCCGCGCGGCAGCGCGGGGAGGTGGCCGCCCAGCGGACGGAGGGGTCATGGGCGTCGCGACTCGAGTCCTTGACCCCTCCGTCGGCGCGGACGCCGACACCTCCCCATGCTGGCGCATGGGGAGGACGGCCAATCGCTTTCCAACCCCGCTCTCGCGCAGGGAGGCAGGCTCACGGCCGCTGGCCGCGTTCCAGCTTGGGCAGGTCGCCGACCAGGCCCATGGCGTGGCGGACGAAGAAGCGGCGCAGCGCCGGCACCCGGTTGACCGCCGCCATGCCGACGTCGCGGGCCAGGCGCAGCGGCCCTATGTCGTTCGAGAACAGTCGGACCAGCAGGTCGGTCGCGACCACCATCGAGTAGTTGTCGGCCCGCCGCCAGCTTGCGTAGCGCTCCAGCGTGTCGGCGGCGCCGACGTCGAGGCCGAGCCGCTTGCTGTCGGCCATCACCTCGACCAGGGCTGCGATGTCGCGAACGCCCAGGTTGTAGCCCTGGCCGGCCACCGGGTGGATGCCGTGCGCGGCGTCGCCGACCAGCACCAGCCGGGTGTCGACGTAGCGCTCGGCATGGACGAGGTGCAGCGGGTACGACCAGCGCGGCCCGACCGGCTCGACACGGCCGAGGTGGTCGCCGAAGCGGCGGGCCAGCTCGGCGGCGAAGCGCGGCGGGTCGAGCGCCAGCAGGCGCCGGGCGGCGTCGGTGCGCTCGGTCCAGACGATCGACGAGAAGTGCTCGCCGTGCTCGTTGTCGCGCATCGGCAGGATCGCGAACGGACCGCCGGGTAGGAACTTCTCCTGCGCCACGCCGCGGTGCGGCTGGTCGTGGCGGACCGACAGCACGATCGCGGTCTGGCGGTACGACCAAGCGCGCGCGCCGATCCCGGCCTCCTCGCGCAGCGTGCCGAAGCGGCCCTCGGCCGAGGCGACCAGCCGGGCGGTGACGGTGCGGCCGCTCTTCAGCCGCAGCGTCGCGTGCTCGGGCGTGCGCACGGTCTCCAGCACCTCGTCGGGCGACACCAGCTCGAGGTGACGGCTGGCGGCGAGGTGCTTGAGCAGGGCCAGCCGCAGGAAGCGGTTCTCGACGATCCACCCCATCGGCGCGGCCGGCGTGCCTTCGGGCATCGCCTCGCGGTGGTCGAAGTGGAGGAACAACGGGCTCGGCCGCGCATCGGCACCGGCGTCGGAGATGCGGATGTCGAGGATCGGCTCGGCGTGCGGGGCGATGTCGGCCCACGCGCCGAGCGCCTCGAAGACCTGCTGGCTGGTGTAGGAGACGGCGGTGGTGCGGCCGTCGAAGGCCGGGGCGGCCAGCGCCTGCAGCGGCACGCGGTCGATCAGCACCGTGTCGATGCCGCTCGCCGCGGCGGCCAGCGCCAGCAGGCTGCCGTTGAGCCCGGCGCCGACGATGGCGAGGTCGACGCGGTCCGCGGACGGGGGAACGGATTGCATGATTGATAAGTGGCAGCGGCCCGCCGGGACGGCAAGGCGCCGCGCGGTCGCTGCCTGCCGATTGGGCAGGCGGGTTTCGGTCCGCCCGCCCGGTCCCGGACCAACCCCCTGTATTCATTGATGAATTGGCAGTGCCCGCGGAGGCGGGCCGGGTTGTTGCAGTGTTGGCACGACCCTTGCCTCTCCCGGGGGACGACAGGGTTGATGTCGCTTGCGGGAGACGTGGCGAATGAAAATGGTCATGGCGATCTTCAAGCCGTTCAAGCTGGACGATGTCCGGGACGCGCTCACGTCGCTCGGCATCCAGGGCCTGACGGTCAGCGAAGTGAAGGGGTTCGGCCGCCAGAAGGGCCAGACCGAGATCTACCGTGGCGCCGAGTACGCGGTCAGCTTCCTGCCCAAGGTCAAGATCGAGGTCGTGATCGACGAGGCGCTGGTCGAGCGCGCGGTCGAGGCGATCCGCAAGGCCGCCGGCACCGGCAAGATCGGCGACGGCAAGATCTTCGTCATGCCGGTCGAGCAGGCGATCCGCATCCGCACCGGCGAATCCGGCTCCGAGGCGCTCTGACCCTAAGTCCACCGACGCTCACCAGTCCACGAACCGAGGGAAGTACGATGAAGTTCAGGGTTCAACCGCTGCTGTCCGGCCTTGGGGCGGCCGGCATGCTGCTGCTGCCCGCCATGGCGATGGCGGCCGACGAGAAGCCCAAGCTCGACACCGGCGACACCGCCTGGATGCTGACCTCGACCGTGCTGGTCCTGATGATGACCATCCCGGGCCTGGCGCTGTTCTACGGCGGCATGGTGCGCAAGAAGAACGTGCTGGCGACGGTGATGCAGAGCTTCGCCATCACCTGCCTGGTCTCGGTGCTGTGGCTGATCGTCGGCTACAGCCTGGCCTTCACGCCGGGCAGCACGATCCTGGGCGGCCTCGGCCGCATCTTCCTCAAGGGCCTGACCCTCGACGGCGTCCACGAACTGGCGAAGACCATCCCGGAGACGGTCTTCCTGTGCTTCCAGCTGACCTTCGCGATCATCACGCCGGCGCTGATCGCCGGCGCCTTCGCCGAGCGCATGAAGTTCTCGGCCATGATGTGGTTCATGGCGCTGTGGTCGCTGATCGTCTACGCACCGGTCGCGCACTGGGTGTGGGGCGGCGGCTTCCTCGGCGACTGGGGCGTGCTCGACTTCGCCGGCGGCACGGTCGTGCACATCAACGCCGGCGTCGCCGGCCTCGTCTGCGCCCTGGTGATCGGCAAGCGCAAGGGCTTCGGCACCGAGAACCTGGCGCCCTTCAACCTCGTCTACTCGGTGATCGGCGCGTCGCTGCTGTGGGTCGGCTGGTTCGGCTTCAACGCCGGCTCGGCGGTCGGCGCCAACGGCAATGCCGGCATGGCGATGGCGGTGACGCAGTTCGCCTCGGCGGCGGCGGCGCTGTCGTGGATGTTCGCGGAGTGGGCGGTGCGCGGCAAGCCGTCGGTGCTCGGCATCATCTCGGGCGCGGTCGGCGGCCTGGTCGCGATCACGCCGGCCTCGGGCTACGTCACCCCGATGGGCGGCCTGGCGATCGGCATCGTCGCCGGCCTGGTCTGCTTCTGGGGCGCCACCGGCCTCAAGCACGCGATGGGCTACGACGACTCGCTCGACGCCTTCGGCGTGCACGGCCTCGGCGGCTTCGCCGGCGCGCTGCTCACCGGCGTGTTCGCGGTCGAGGCGATCGCCGGCGAGGGCAAGAAGGGCCTGATCGACGGCAATCCCGGCCAGGTCCTGACCCAGCTGTGGGGTGCGCTGGTCTGCATCGCGTGGTGCGCGGTGGCGACCTGGATCATCCTCAAGATCATCGACGCCCTGATCGGTCTGCGCGTCACGACCGAGGAGGAAGTCGAGGGTCTCGACATCAACCTGCACGGCGAGACCGTGCACTGACGTTCCTCCCGGGCGGGCCGGTTTCCTCCCCGGCCCGCCTTCCCCGGCGCCCGATGGCGTAGCGGCGGCTCCTGTGGCCCGGCGACCTTCGCCGGGCCCTTTTTTTGGCCGCGCGTTTGACGAGGTCGTCGTCTGACGCCACTCTGCGCGGTCAGCCGTTCCGGCAGGAGGAGGTGTCATGAAGCTGGTGTCCGCCATCATCAAGCCGTTCAAGCTCGACGAGGTGCGGGATGCCCTGACCGGCGTGGGCGTTTCCGGCCTGACGGTCAGCGAGGTCAAGGGCTTCGGCCGCCAGAAGGGGCAGACCGAGATCTATCGCGGCGCCGAGTACCTCGTGAGCTTCCTGCCCAAGGTCAAGGTCGAGATCGTGGTCGACGACAGCCAGGTCGAGCGCGCGATCGAGGCGATCCAGAAGGCCGCCCACACCGGCAAGATCGGCGACGGCAAGATCTTCATCACGCCGGTCGAGCAGGCGCTGCGCATCCGCACCGGCGAATCGGGCTCGAACGCCCTCTAGGCCGCCCGCCGCCCCACAGGACCGACCGCCCGGCGTCGCGACGCCCAACGACAAGACGACAACGACAAGACCACAAGCAAGAAGACACGGGGAAGAAATGAACAAGACGGTCCTGCGCCTCGGCGCGCTCTCGGCGTGCGCGCTGGCGTTCGCCTTCCCGGCGCTCGCCGCCGACCAGCCGGCGATCGACCACGGCGACACGGCCTGGCTGCTGGTCGCCACGGCGCTGGTCCTGATGATGAACATTCCCGGCCTGGCGCTGTTCTACGCCGGCATGGTGCGCAAGAAGAACGTGCTGGCGACCGGCGTGCAGGCCTTCGCCATCGCCGCCCTCGTCACCGTCATGTGGTTCGCGGTCGGCTACTCGCTGGCCTTCACCAACGGCGGCGGCCTGAACGACTACATCGGCTCGCTGTCGCGCGCCTTCGGGGCCGGGCTGCGGGGCAGCGTCCACGAGCTCGGCGTCACCGTCCCCGAGAACGTCTTCCTGATGTACCAGGCGACCTTCGCGATCATCACGCCGGCGATCATCACCGGCGCCTTCGCCGAGCGCATGAAGTTCTCGGCGATGATGTGGTTCATGGGCCTGTGGCTGCTGGTCGTCTACGTCCCGGTGGCGCACTGGGTGTGGGGCGGCGGCTTCCTCGGCGCGGCCGGCGTGCTCGACTTCGCCGGCGGCCTCGTCGTCCACCTGACCGCCGGCGTCGCCGGCCTCGTCGCCTGCATCGTGGTCGGCAAGCGCCAGGGCTACGGCCACGAGTACATGGCGCCGCACAACCTCGTGCTGACGCTGATCGGCACCTCGCTGCTGTGGGTCGGCTGGTTCGGCTTCAACGCCGGCTCGGCGCTGAGCTCGGGCGAGCTGGCCGGCACGGCCATGCTCAACACCCACGTCTCGGCCGCGGTCGCGGCGCTGGTCTGGATGGCGATCGAGTGGACCAGCCGCGGCAAGCCGTCGGTGCTGGGCGTGCTGACCGGCGCGGTCGCCGGGCTCGGCATGATCACGCCGGCCGCCGGCTACGTCGAGCCGTGGGCGGCGATGGCGATCGGCGTGATCGCCGGCGCGGTCTGCTACTGGACCTCGATCGTGCTCAAGAACAGGCTGGGCTACGACGATTCGCTCGACGTGTTCGGCGTGCACGGCGTCGGCGGCATCGTCGGCTCGATCCTGGTCGGCGTCTTCGCCACCCGCGCCGTCAACGACGTCAACAAGGGCCAGCCGGTCGGCTGGATCGACGGCAACCCGGGCCAGGTCCTGACCCAGCTCTACGGCGTGCTGGCGATCGGCCTGTTCTGCGCCGTCGCCACCTGGATCATCCTCAAGCTGGTCGATGCCACGATCGGGCTGCGGGTCAGCCGCGACGAGGAGATCGAGGGTCTCGACACCGCGCTCCACGGCGAGCGGGTGCAGTAGCGCCGGGCGGGTGCGGTCTGCGGCGGCCACCGGCCTTCCCGGCGGCCGCCGGACTCGCTAACCGTATGAAGAATCGGCTCTATTCCCTTGTTGTTATTGGCTAATTTGTTTCATACAATGCGGCAATAGTTTACCCGGCGGGGGCTGCCCGCCGGCCCGATTGTGCTGTTCGGCCGTGCCGGCCCATTGGATGGTTTCGATGTTCAATCCGCGCCTCACGGAGACGCTGACCGATTTTCCGTTCGCGCGCCTGAACGCCCTGATCGCGCCGATCACGCCGCCTGCCCACCTGTCGATGATCAACCTGTCGGTCGGCGAGCCGCAGGGCGCGATGCCCGCCTTCGCGCGCGAGATCGTCGCGGCCGAGGTCGACGGATGGAACCGCTACCCGCCCAACCAGGGCACGCCCGAGCTCAACCAGGCGATCGTCGGCTGGCTCGGCCGCCGCTACCGCCTGCCGGCCGGCCTGCTCGACCCGATGCGCCACGTCCTGCCGACCGCCGGCAGCAAGGAAGGCGTCTACATCATCTCGACCGTGGCGGCGCCGCAGGAAAAGGCCGGGGGCAAGCCGATCGTCGCGCTGCCCAACCCGTTCTACCAGGCCTACCTCGGCGGCGCCGTGCTGTCGGGCGCCGAGCCGCTGCTGGTCAACGCCGGCGCCGACAACGGCTTCCTGCCCGACTACCTGTCGCTGCCGGCCTCGACCTGGGAGCGCATGGCGGTGGTCTACCTGTGCTCGCCGGCCAACCCGCAGGGCGCGATCGCCAGCATCGACTACCTGCAGAAGCTGCTGGCCAAGTGCCGCGAGCATGACACCGTGCTCGCGGTCGACGAGTGCTACGCCGAGATCTACACCGGCGACGCCCCGCCGGGCGCGCTGCAGGCGGCGCTGGCGATGGACACCACCGGGGGCAAGGATCCGTTCCGCAACCTCGCGGTGTTCCACTCGCTGTCCAAGCGCTCGAACGCGGCCGGGCTGCGCTCCGGCTTCGTCGCCGGCGACCCGCGGCTGGTGGCGATGATGCTGCGCTGGCGCACCTACGGCGGGCCGCAGATCCCGATCGCCGTCCAGAAGGCGTCGGCGGCGTTGTGGGACGACGAGACGCACCCCGTGCAGACGCGCGAGTGGTACCGCAAGAACTTCCGCGTCGCCGAGCAGATCCTGCACAACCGCTTCGGCTACTACACGCCGGGCGGCGGGTTCTTCCTGTGGCTCGACGTCGGCGACGGCGAGGAAGCGACCCGCAAGCTGTGGGGCGAGGCGCACCTGAAGGTGCTGCCCGGCGCCTACTGCTGCCGCGAGACCGACGGGATCAACACGGCGCAGCGCTACATCCGCGTCGCCCTGGTGCACGACGAACAGACCACCCGCGAGGCCATGACGCGCCTCGCCCAGGTCCTCTAGGAGAGCCATGGCCCTGATCGGCGCCGCCTCGGTCGCTCCGCGCAAGACCGCCATCCTGCCGGAAGGCGGTCGCGACTTCCTGCGCCGCCGCATGATGGAGCTGGTCGGTTTCGCCGTCACCGCGGTCGGCATGCTGATGCTGCTGGCGCTGTTCACCTACAGCCCCGCCGACCCGTCGCTGAACCACGCCACCGGACGCACGCCGCACAACATCGTCGGCCTGCCCGGCGCCTACGTCTCCGACCTGCTGCTGCAGACCTTCGGCCTCGCCATCATCCTGGTGCCGGTGGCGCTGATCACCTGGGGCGTGCGCATGGTCCGCACCCACCACCTCGGCTTCTTCGGCCTGCGCCTGTCGCTGCTGCTGCTGGCGTTGCTGATGATGAGCGTCGCCTGCGTCGGCCTCGGCGACGTCGGCGCGGCGGCCACCCATGCCGGGCCCGGCGGCCTGGTCGGGCTGGCGCTGGTCGGCCGCTTCCGCGAGATGGTGCTGACGCATTCGAGCGGCGGCAGCCTCGCCCTGATCGAGCCGGTGTGCGCGGCGCTCGCCTTCATCGCGATGGCGCCGGCGCTGGGCATGAACCGCACCGACCTGCCGCTGATCTTCCGCATCCTGCGGGCGCCGTTCCTCGGCGTCGCGTGGATGGCGCGCGCGGCGATGACGCTGTGGCGCGGCAAGCCGGAACAGGCCGAGCAGGAGTCCGACGTGCCGGCGCCGCCGATCGGCTACGCCGAGATCCCGGGCGAGATCGATGCCGGCCACTTCGACCCGGTGACGTTCGAACCGCGCGCCCAGGACATCCCCGAGGAGGGCGCGCCGCTGCCCGACCGCGGCAGCCTGCTGGTCGATGCGCCCTATGCCCCGATCGAGCGGCCGGCCGGCGACATCCCCGAGATGCCGGCGCACCAGCCGCTGGCCGTTCCCGACGGTGGCGAGGAACCGGCCGAGGGCGGCCGGTCGCGGTCGTTGCTGGGCCGGCTCGGCGTCGGCTCGCTGCTGGGTCGCCTCGGCGGCGGCGCACGCCCGGCCGACCACCGCCTCGAGCCGGTCATCGCCAGCCCGCCGCCGGGTCCGGCGGCCGGCGCCGCGCGCGGCTACGACGACGAGGACGAGGACGGGCTGCCGCTGGCGCCGCCGGCCGACGCCGCGCCAGTGCCTCAACCGGCGCCCCACCCGGTTCCCCAGCCGACCCTGCAGCCGGCCGCGCCGCAGCCGGTCGCGGAGGCGGACGCCGAGGCCGAGGACGACAACCCGTTCACCCCCGACCCCCTGCCGGCCGAGCCGGCGCCGGCCGCGCGCACCATCGTGCCGCGCAAGTCGGGCGTGGCGCAGGGCAAGCGCGCCGCCAAGGCCGGCCAGCGCGAGCTCGACCTCGCGACCGGCGAGTACCAGCTGCCGCCGCTCGACATCCTGTCGCTGCCGAGCCGCGTCAGCACCGAGACCAAGATCGACGAGGAGGCGCTCGAGCAGAACGCCCGCCTGCTCGAGACGGTGCTCGAGGACTTCGGGGTCAAGGGCCAGATCGTGAAGGTGCGACCCGGCCCGGTCGTCACCCTGTACGAGCTCGAGCCGGCGCCCGGCACCAAGTCGAGCCGCGTCATCGGCCTCGCCGACGACATCGCGCGCTCGATGAGCGCGGTGTCGGCCCGCGTCGCCACCGTGCCCGGCCGCAACGTGATCGGCATCGAGCTGCCGAACGCGCGGCGCGAGACGGTGTTCCTGCGCGACCTGCTGTCGACCCGCCACTACGAGGACAACCGCCTCAACCTGCCGTTGGCGCTGGGCAAGGACATCGGCGGCGACCCGGTGATCGCCGACCTCGCGCGCATGCCGCACCTGCTGATCGGCGGCACCACCGGCTCGGGCAAGTCGGTGGCGGTCAACACCATGATCCTGTCGCTGCTCTACAGGCTGCCGCCGGATCGCTGCCGCTTCATCATGATCGATCCGAAGATGCTGGAGCTCAGCGTCTACCAGGACATCCCGCACCTGCTGACCCCGGTCGTCACCGAGCCGCGCAAGGCGATCGTGGCGCTGAAGTGGGTGGTGCGCGAGATGGAGGACCGTTACCGCGCGATGAGCGCGCTCGGGGTGCGCAACATCGCCGGCTACAACGAGCGCCTCGGCGACGCCCGGCGCAAGGGCCAGGCGCTGACCCGCCAGGTCCAGACCGGCATCGACCCGGAGACCCGCCGGCCGATCTTCGAGGAAGAGGAGATCGACCTCACGCCGCTGCCCTTCATCGTCGTGATCATCGACGAGATGGCCGACCTGATGCTGGTGGCGGGCAAGGAGATCGAGGCGGCGGTGCAGCGGCTGGCGCAGATGGCCCGCGCCGCCGGCATCCACGTCATCATGGCGACGCAGCGGCCCTCGGTCGACGTCATCACCGGCACGATCAAGGCCAACTTCCCGACCCGCATCTCGTTCCAGGTGACGTCTAAGATCGACAGCCGCACCATCCTCGGCGAGATGGGCGGCGAGCAGCTGCTCGGCCAGGGCGACATGCTCTACATGGCGGGCGGCGGCAAGATCGCGCGCGTCCACGGCCCGTTCGTCTCCGACGGCGAGGTCGAGGAAGTGGTGAAGCACCTGCGGGCGCAGAGCGCACCGGCCTACATCGACGCCGTCACCGACGATCCCGAGGGCGAGGAGGGCGGCGCCTTCCCGGGCGAGGGCAGCGAGGACGGCGAGAGCGACCAGCTGTACGACCAGGCGATCGCCCTGGTGGCGCGCGAGCGCAAGTGCAGCACCAGCTTCATCCAGCGCTACCTCCAGATCGGATACAACCGCGCCGCCCGCATCGTCGAGCGCATGGAGCGCGAGGGCGTCGTCAGCCCGGCGAACCACGTCGGCAAGCGCGAGGTCCTGGCGCGTGACATCGACAACCGAGAGCGTTAAAGGCGCGGCGTGACCGGGGCCGGCGGGGAGCCGGAGTGAGAGTGCGATGACCGACAGCGGAGTGCCGCAGCAGATGCCGACGGCGAGCGTGCGCGCCCGCCGGCCCATCCCGCTGGTCTGGATCGTGCCGATCCTGACCGGCCTGATCGCCCTGTGGCTGGCCTACGAGACCTGGTCGAAGAAGGGCCCGGTCATCACCGTCACCTTCGAGACCGCCGCCGGCCTGACCGCCGGCCAGTCGCAGCTCAAGTACAAGAACGTCGTCATGGGCACGGTGAAGTCGATCGACGTGGCGCCCGACCTCGCCCACGTCGTCGTGACGATCGAGACGACGCGCGATGCCGAGCCGCTGCTCACCGACAAGACGATCTTCTGGGTGGTCAAGCCGGAGCTGTTCGCCGGCAGCCTGACCGGCCTCGAGACGCTGCTGTCGGGGTCTTACATCGGCATGCGGCCGGAGGCCGGCAAGGAACGCGGCAAGCCCAAGCGCCACTTCGCCGGCCAGCAGGACCCGCCGGTGCTGCAGGCCTGGGCCAAGGGCACGACCTACAAGCTCGACAGCCGCCGGCTCGGCTCGATCAGCCTCGGCTCGCCGATCTTCTTCCGCGACATCGAGGTCGGCACCGTGCTGGGCTGGGACCTCGGCGATCTCGCCAGCCGCGTCACCGTCCACGCCTTCATCCGCGAGCCGTTCGACCAGTACGTGCGCGAGGACTCGATGTTCTGGAACGCCTCGGGCGTGTCGGTGAAGCTGAGCGGCGACGGCGTCTCGGTGCGCATGGAATCTCTGCGCGCGCTGCTGCTCGGCGGTATCGCCTTCGAGAGCCCGACCGGCAAGGACGCGCCGATCGCCAAGGCCAGCCAGGCGTTCCGCCTCTACCACAATTTCGAAGCCGCGCAGGCCGCGGGCTTCGGCCGCCAGATCCACCTCGTCTCGTACTTTCCCGGCTCGGTCGGCGGACTGTCGGTCGGCGCCGACGTCACCCTGCACGGGCTGAAGATCGGCGAGGTCACCGACGTCGGCCTCGTCTACGACCCCGTGCGTCAGCGCATCGTCGCGCCGGTCCACTACCGGGTCGAGGCCGGCCGGGTCGAGAACTTCGCGTCGCTGCTGAACATCGGCACCGAGCGGCTGGCCGAGGAGATGATCAAGCGCGGCATGCGCGCGACCCTGCAGTCGACCAGCCTGATCACCGGCCAGAAGGCGGTGGCGCTGGAGCGGGTCGAGAACGCGCCGCCGGCGACGCTCGAGAAGGCGGGCGACGCCTTCGTCGTCCCGGCCGTGGAATCGGGCGGCTTCGACGCGCTGACCACCTCGGCGACGCAGCTCCTGTCCAAGCTCAACAGCATCGACTACCAGAAGCTCGGCCAGAGCCTGACCAGCGCCGCGGCCGGCCTCGACAACACGATCAACGGCGAGCAGCTGAAGAAGACCCTGGCGGCGCTCGAGGCGACGATGATCGACGTCCGCGACATCGCCCGCAAGCTCGACGTCGAGGGCACCCCGGCGCTGAAGCGCCTGCCGGCGATCGCCCAGCAGCTGCAGGATTCGCTGACCCAGGCCAACAAGCTGTTCGGCTCGATCAACGCCGGTTACGGCGACGACTCGCGGTTCCGTCGGGACCTCGACCGCCTGCTGCCGCAGCTGACCGACGCCGCCCGCTCGATCCGCGCGCTGGCCGACCTGCTGAGCCGCCATCCCGAGGCCCTGATCAAGGGCCGCACCAACACGGGCAAGGAATGACCGAGCATCGCTCCCGCCGCTTCTTCCTCGCGCTGCCGCTGCCGCTGATCGCCGCGGCGTGCAGTTCGCCCGACCCGGTCTACTACACGATCGTGACCCGCACCGGCCCGACCCTGCCGGCCGGGCCCAAGATCGTGATGGTCAAGGACGTCGGGCTGGCGAGCTACCTCGACCGACGCGAGATCGTGCGCTCGTCCGAGAGCTACACGCTCGACATCCGCGCCAACTCCTGGTGGGGCGAGCCGCTGGCCGGCCTGCTCAACCGCGTCGTCGTGGTCGAGCTCTCCCAGCGCCTGCCGGGCAGCACGGTGTACGGCGAAAGCGGCGCCATCACCGCCGACTACAACGCCGCCGTCGGCATCAACGTCCAGCGGCTCGACGCCGACAAGGCCAACAACCTGGTCCTCGTCGCCCAGGTCGCGGTCGAGTTCAACCGCCCCCGCCGCATGGCGGCGCGGACCTTCACCATCACCCGGCCGATGCCGACGCCGGACACGCCCGGCCTGGTCGCGGCGATCAGCGACGCGATCGGCGAGCTGTCCGACGGCATCGCCACGATGCTGCAGTGACCGTCGCGGCTGCCGCGGCGGGGCCGGTGACGCGGCCGCAACTGCGCGAGTGCCCGGGCTGCGGCCTGTTCCAGGTCGTGCCGGCGATGGCGCCCGGCCTGCGCTGCAACTGCACCCGCTGCGGCACGATCCTGCGGGTGACCAAGCACGATCCGCTGAACCGCCACCTCGCGCTCAGCTTCGCCTCGGCGGTGCTGTTCGCCGTGGTCTGGCTGGGCATGCTGATGAAGGTCTCGACCGCCGGCATCGAGCGCGTGACCTACCTCGATTCGGGCCCGCTCGAGCTGGTCAACCGCGGCCTCTGGCCGGTCGCGGTGGCGGTCGCCATCACCACCGCCTACGCCCCGCTGGGCAAGCTCCTGTCGACCTTCTACGTCCTGTTCGGGCTCAGAATGGCGCGGCCATTGCCGCGGCTGCGCGACGTCTTCCTGTTCTCCCGCCGCCTCAACAACTGGTGCATGCTCGAGGTGCTGCTGCTCGGCGTGTTCGTCGCCTTCACCAAGCTCGGCGGCCTCGTCACGATCGAGCTCGGACCCGCCGTCTACGCGCTCGGCGTGCTGACCTGCGTGTGGCTGTGGGCCGAGGTCGCGCTCGACCCCCAGGTCGTGTGGGAGGAGATCGAGCGCCGCGGCCAGACCCACGCGCCGATGCCCGAGCCGCTGATGGCCTGGCGCCCCGGCGCCGCCGGCTGCGAGGGCTGCGGCCTGGTCTGCGTGCCGTCGGAGCAAGCCGGCGAGTGCCCGCGCTGCGGCACCTTCGTGCATGCCCGCAAGCCCGGCAGCGTGTCGCGCACCTGGGCGCTGGTGCTGGCGGCGATCGTTCTCTACATCCCGGCCAACGTCTACCCGGTGCTGACCGTGATCCAGCTCGGCGCCGGCCAGCCCAGCACCATCCTCGGCGGCGTCGAGGAACTGATCGATTCGCAGATGTACCCGCTGGCGGCGCTGGTGTTCTTCGCCTCGATCCTGGTGCCGCTGTTCAAGCTGCTGGGGCTCGCGGCGATGCTGGCGGCCGCCCAGCTCGGCCGGCGGGAGGTCGAGGCCCACGGCGCGATGCGGCTGCGCACCTCGCTCTACCACGTGGTGACCTGGATCGGCCGCTGGTCGATGGTCGACATCTTCATGGAATCGCTGCTCGGTGCGCTGGTCCAGTTCGGCCGCGCCGTCACCATCGAACCGGGAGTCGGCGCGCTGGCCTTCTGCGCCGTGGTGTTCATCACCATCTTCGCCGCCGAGGCGTTCGACCCGCGCCTGATGTGGGACCGCGCCGGCCTCAACCCGCACCGCCTGCCCGAGGGCAGGGCGACCGCGGCTGCGCCGGCACCGGCGTCCGCCTAGGCCTCAGGGACCGGTGGCGCCGCTTGCGGTCGCCGCCTCCTGGCAGGCGCGCTCGCAGGTCCGGCAGACCTCGGCGCAGACCCGGCAATGGTCGTGGTGGCCCCCGTGACGCTCGCACTCGTCGGCGCACATCCGGCAGAAGTCGGCGCAGGTCTCCAGCATTCGCACCATCAGCGCCGCGTTGGCCTCGGTGCGGCGCGACAGGATCGCGCCGGTGGTCGAGCAGGCGGCGGCGCAGTCGAGGTCGAGCCGGATGCAGCGCGCGAGCGCCGTGGCGTCGGTCTCGCCGAGGCAGGCGTCGGCGCACGAGATGCAGGTCTGGGCGCAGTCGTAGCAGGCCTCGATGCAGGCGATCAGCGCGTCGCTGGCCGGGGCGGCGGGACGGGGGTGAGTCGACAGCATCTGGCGCACGTGCATGGCGTTCTCCGCATCGGGGTGATCGGAGAGCAATGCCGGCGGGGCGCGAACGGTTACGCCGCGCGGCGTTTTTTCAGGGCGTCCAGCGCAGGAAATTGGCGATCAGGCGCAGGCCGGTGGCCTGGCTCTTCTCGGGGTGGAACTGGGTGCCGGCGAGGTTGGCGCGGCCGACCACGGCGGTGATCGGGCCGCCGTACTCGGTGCGGGCCAGCACCGTTTCCGGCCGCTTCGCCTTGAGCTGGAAGGAGTGCACGAAGTAGGCGTGGTCGCGCGCCTCGATGCCGTCGAGCAGCGGGTGCGCCTGCAGGTCGGACAGCTCGTTCCAGCCCATGTGCGGGATCTTGAGGTGCTCGGCGCCGCTGGCGCCGCGCGGCTCGATGCGCACGACGTCGCCGGCGATCCAGTCGAGGCCGGCGTGGACGCCGTACTCGACGCCGCGCGTCGCCATCAGCTGCATGCCGACGCAGATGCCGAGGAACGGCCGGCCCTGCTCGATCACCGCGCGTTGCAGCGTCTCGACCATGCCGGGCACGGCGTAGAGCCCGGCGCGGCAGTCGGCGAAGGCGCCGACGCCCGGCAGCACGATGCGGTCGGCCGCGGCAACGGTCCTGGGATCGGACGTCACCTCGACCCGGCTGTCGACGCCGGCCTCGCGCGCCGCCCGCTCGAACGCCTTGGCGGCCGATCGCAGATTGCCCGAACCGTAGTCGACGATGGCGACAGTCATGGGACGACGGTCATGGCGTCAGAGCACGCCCTTGGTGCTCGGCACCGCCGTCGCCTGGCGCGGATCGATCTCGATCGCGGCGCGCAGCGCCCGGGCCAGCCCCTTGAAGCAGCTCTCGACGATGTGGTGGTTGTTGTCGCCGTACTGGTTCCAGACGTGCAGCGTCAGCCCGCCGAGCTGGGCGAAGGCCTGGAACCACTCCTTGAACAGCTCGGTGTCCATGGTCCCGAGCTTGGGCCTGGAGAAGGCGACCTTCCACACCAGGTAGGGCCGGTTGGAGACGTCGAGCGCGACCTCGGTCAGCGTCTCGTCCATCGGGATCTTGGCCGAGCCGTAGCGCCGGATGCCGGCACGGTCGCCCAGCGCCTTGGCCAGGCACTCGCCCAGCACGATGCCGCTGTCCTCGGTGGTGTGGTGGTAGTCGATGTGCAGGTCGCCCTCGGCCCGAAGCGTGATGTCGACCAGGCTGTGGCGCGACAGCTGCTCGAGCATGTGGTCGAGGAAGCCGATGCCGGTGTGGATATCGTACTTGCCGGTGCCGTCGAGGTTGATGGCGGCGGCGATGCGCGTCTCCTTGGTGGCGCGCGCGACGTAGGCCCGGCGACCACCGCTGCCGGGAGTAGCGAGGGTCGGCAGTGCGGGCTTGGCGGTCGCGGCGGCCTTGGAGGCGGCCTTCTTTCTGACGGCCGGGCGGGCCATGGCGCAGTCCTTCAGGTTGGCTGCCCGTTCATACAGGAACCCGCGCCGCACGGTCGAGGGCAACGCGCGTCAGAATGACGCCGGACAGCACCACCAGGCCGCCCAGCACCCGGGCCCAGGTCAGGGGATCGCCGAAGAAGGCGGCCGACAGCCCGACCCCGGCGACCGGGATCAGGTACATGTAGACCATGACCCGGCTGACCCCCAGCCGCTCGAAACCGGCGGTCAGGCCGAGAAAGGCCACGCCGACGGGGAAAATCGCGGTGTAGAGCCAGAACAGCCGCAGCCGGTCGTCGAGCCGGCCGAACTCCGCCAGCGAGTCGAAGACGAGCGCCACCGGCAGCAGCATCAGCGACCCGATCAGGGTGGTCCAGGCCATCACCGGCAGGGCGCCCAGCCTGAGGTTGTAGGGCGCCGCCCGGTCGACGTAGAGCGCCCAGGCGAAGGCGGCGACGATCCAGATCAGGGTGCCGTCGAGGCTGCCGAGCGAGACCGTGACCTCGGTCAGCGAGTTGTTGACCACCAGCACCACCCCGCCGAAGGCGACGACGATGCCGATCCAGCCCAGCGCCGGCAGGCGCCGGCCCGACAGCCATGCCAGGATCGCCGAGAAGGCGGTGCTGGTGGTGATGACGATCGAGCCCAGCGACGGCGAGGTGCGGGCGATCGCCAGCCCCCAGCAGGCCTGGAACACCGCGACCCCGACCAGCGCCAGCAGCACCATCGCCGGCCAGTCGCGGCGCGGCAGCGCGATCCGCTGGCGGCGCAGCGCCAGCACCGCGAACAGGAACAGCGAGGCGAGGAAGTAGCGCGAGCCGCTGTAGAGCAGCGGGCTCATGACCGCGAGCACGTCCTTGGCGAACGGGTAGCTTGACCCCATCAGCATGGCGGTGCCGACCATGATGGCGTCGCCGACGAGGCGGGAGCGGGGCGGGGGCGACATCTACCCCGTCATCCCGACCATGGCCTCGCGCAGCGAGGCGAAGCGGAGGGACCTTGCTTCAGCGCCTTGACGTCGAACCGTGGATGGAAGGTCTCTCCGCTCGGCGCTGCGCGCCTCGGTCGAGATGACGGGTCAGGAATCATCCCTTGGGCGCGGTCGAGGCCTTCTGCGCGCCCCAGAAGCCGAACAGGGCGCCGGCGACGCGGCGGATCTGGATCTCCTCCGAGCCTTCGGTGATGCGGTAGCGGCGGTGGTGGCGGTAGATGTGCTCGAACGGCATGTGGCGCGAGTAGCCGATGCCGCCATGGACCTGGATGGCGCGGTCGGCGGCGTCGCAGACCAGCCGGTTGGCGCGGTAGTTCGACATCGCCACCCACTCGCTGACCTGCATGTGGTGCTGGCGGTCGAGGTGCCAGGCCGTCTTGCGCACCAGCCCGCGGGTCATCTCGGCCTCGGTGTGCAGCTCGGCCAGCGGGAACTGGATCGCCTGGTTCGACGCCAGCGCCTTGCCGAAGACCTTGCGGTTGCGCGCGTAGGCGACCGACATGTCGATGCAGTACTGGGCGGCGCCGAGGCTCGAGGCGGCCTGGCGGA
>CAYQRL010000027.1:0-71544 GCA_964420105.1 uncultured Reyranella sp. | reverse complement strand
CTGCCGCGCATGAAAGCCAAGCATCCGGCCGCAGCCATCGACACGGTGCTGCGCTCCTCGACGCCGGCTTTCTCGTCGGAGGGCAACGACGAGGCCAAGGCCCTGGCGCGGGCCTGGTCAGGATCGAACACGGTGGGCAGCGTGGTCTACGGCACCGAAGCCGGGATCTTCCGCAAGGTGCTGGGCGTGCCGACCGTGGTCTGCGGCCCGGGCGACATCGCCCAGGCGCACCAGCCCAACGAGTACATCCTGGCCCCCCAGATCGGCGCCTGCGAGGACTTCATGCGGCGCATGGTCGAGTGGTGCTGCCGGGAGTGAGGCTGGCGCTTTCGTTGTTGGAAGCGACTTCGGCCTGGCGAGCTCTCAGGGCGGCAACGGCGGGAATCCGACCGTGAGCGCATTGGGCGACAGCCGCATGAGGCCGCTGAATGGCTGCTGCATGTCGAGGATCAGGAACAGCGCGCCCGCGGCACAGATCGCGACCAGCACCAGCGAGCAGAACGACATGGGGTTGAGCGGCGTGAACAGGCTGAAGCTCGCAAACAGCGCCATCTGCCAGAACATGATCAGGTAGAGGATGGGTTCGGGCAGCCTGGCCCGGGACCACTCGAAAAGCGTGAGCCGTGTCTGGGCGATCTGGAACGCGGTCGAAAGCGCCCGGTCCTGCAGCGCGTGCTGCAGCGGCGTGGTCACGGGAAGGGCGACGATGGCATTGAAAAGTGCGTGGGCGTTCTCGCCCAGCGGCGATGCCCCGACCGGCGGTTCCTTGCCGCCCCAGAGCTGGTCGACGAGGGAGGCTCGCGACTGTCGCAGGATCAGCCGGGCCCCCCGTGCCGCGGGGCCGTAATTGTCGAGCATGGTGTCGAGCAGCAGCCAGTCGGCCGCGATCTTGCGCAGCTCGGCGCGCTGGGCATCGAAGAAGCCGTTGGCCGAGCTGATCATGAGGCCGAGCACGAGGGCCGTGATTGTCGCGACCAGCGCCGCCCCCAGCCGCACCACGTCCTTGGCGTGCTCGTCGAGATGATGCGGCAGGCCGCGCCGCAGTGCAGTTCCGATGCCGGAACCCACGACCATCAGCACCAGTGCCAGCAGGGCTTCGGCGAACGGTTGCACGGACCAGCTTGCTCCTTTTCCCTCGAACCGCAGCGTAGCGCATGAGCGCCCGGCGAGGCTAGGAGTTGAACGGTAAGCCACGAAGCGAGGGACCTTTGAGGCCACAGGAAAGGTCCCTCGCTACGCTCGGAATGACAGAGGCTTGACGACCACCACCCCTGTCACCCCGAGCGCAGCGAGGGGCCTTTGGGGCCCCGGGAAAGGTCTCTCGCTGTGCTCGGGAGGACAGAGGCTCTGCGATCACCACGCGTGGATGCGGTGCTACTTCATCTTTACGTTCACCACCCGCAGCAGCCCGTCCGGCATCGGCTTGAAGCCTTCGACCTTGACGGTGTGCGCGATCAGGTATTGCGGGTGGTAGAGATAGAGGATCCAGCCGTCGGCCAGGAACCTGGCGGTGAGCTTTTCGTAGATCGCCTTGCGCGCCGCCGGATCGGTCACGCCGCGCGCCTGCTCATGGAAGGAGTCGACTTCCTTGCTGCAGTACTTCCCCATGTTCTGTGGCGCGCCGCACATCTGATAGATGACAGAGTTGCCGTCGGGATCTATGCGGCCGCTCCAGGTGTTCATGTAGAGCTGGAAGTCGCCGTCCTCGGCCTGCTTCAGCGCCGTGGCGACCTCGGTCACGCGGATCTTCAGGTCGAATCCGGCTTCGGCCGCCATCGACTGCACGACCTCGGCGACCGCCCGGGTCTCGGGCGTGTTGCTCACCATGAAGTCGACCGGGATCCGGCCTGTGACGCCCGCCTCCTTCAGGAGCGCCTTGGCTTTCGCGAGGTCGCGCTTGGGCACCGGGAACCTGGACTGGTAGTAGTAGTTCTGCGGGTTGACCCACTGGTTGCCCGGCACGAACTCGCCGTTGAACACGACCTGGTTCAGCGCCTCGCGGTCGAGGCTGAGATCGAAGGCCTGCCGCACGCGGGCGTCCTTGCCCAGCGGGTTGTCGGCCTTCGGCCCGTTGGCCACGTTCACCAGCAGGCCGAACCAGCCGATCGACACCGCCTTGCTGAGCTTCAGCCTGGCGTCGTCGCGCACCGTCTTGACGTCGGTGGCCAGTACGCGCTCCATCAGGTCGAGTCCGCCCGAGCGCAGGTTGGCCAGCCGGACCGTGGCGTCGACGATCGGCAGGTAGGTGATCTTGTCGATGAAGACCTGGTCCTTGTTCCAGTAGTCGGCGAACTTCTCGACCACGATGCGGTCCTGCTGGACGCGCTCGACGAACCTGTAGGGGCCGGCGCAGACCGGCTTGAGGCCGAACTTATCGCCGGCCGCCTCGGCCGCCTTGGGCGACACCATCATGCCGGCACGGTCGGTCAGCTGGGCGAGCAGCGGCGAGAACGGCTCCTTCAGCACCAGCTTGATCGTCATGGGGTCGACGATCTCGACCTTGTCGACCGAACCCAGCTCGGGCTTGCGGAACGAGCCCTTCATGTTGAGGTGGCGGTCGAGGCTGTACTTGGCGGCCTCGGCGTTGAACGCCTCGCCGTCGTGGAACTTCACGCCGGGGCGCAGCTTGATCGTGACTTCCCTGCCGTCGGCCGAGGTCTCGTGACCGAGCGCCAGCTGCGGCACGATCGCCAGCTTCTCGTCGATGTCGAACAGCTTGTCGCAGATCGACGAGAAGACGATGCGGCCGACGTAGGTGCGGGCGAGCGACGGGTCGAGGACGTCGGGGTCCTCGGCCAGGCCGATGCGCAGGTGCGACTGCGCCGCGGCGCCTCCGGCCGCGAGGACGGAGAAGGCGAGCGCCAGGGCGGCGCGCCGGAATCCGGATTTCATGAAGCCTCCACTTGTTGGTTGGTGACGAAGGCCGCCTGCAGGCGGGCGAGACGGGTGCGGTCGGCTTCGGCCAGCGTGCCGTGGGCCAGCACCGCCGGCGGCGGGAACCCGGACCAGTAGGGACAGGCGGTGGCGTGGCCGGTGCCGTCGTCGGCGAGCGCCGGCGGGTCGCGCCGGCAGGCATCGCGGACGAACGGGCAACGGGTGTGGAAGCGGCAGCCGGTCGGCGGATCGAGCGCGCTCGGGATGTCGCCCTCGAGCAGGACGCGCTCGCGCGCGGCGTCGGGGGCGGGCACCGGCACCGCCGCCAGGAGGGCGCGGGTGTAGGGGTGGCGCGGGTTGCGGAACAGCTCGTCCGTCGTGGCGGTCTCGACGATCTTGCCGAGGTACATGACGGCGATGCGGTCGGCGATGTGCTTCACCACCGCGAGGTCGTGGCTGATGAAGATGTAGGCCAGCCCGAAGCGCTGCTGCAGGGCGCGCATCAGGTTGATGACCTGCGCCTGGATCGACACGTCGAGCGCCGACACCGGCTCGTCGGCCACGATCAGGCGCGGCTCGACCGCCAGCGCGCGGGCGATCGCGAGGCGCTGGCGCTGGCCGCCGGAGAACTCGTGCGGGTAGCGCCGGGCGTGCTCGGGCCGGAGCCCGACGATGTCGAGCAGTTCGCCGATGCGGGCGCGTCGCGCCGCCGCGTCGGCCGCCAGCCCGTGCAGCGCCAGCGGCTCGCCCAGCATGGCGCCGACGGTCATGCGCGGGTTGAGCGAGGCGTAGGGGTCCTGGAAGATCACCTGCAGGCGCTGGCGCCGCGCCCGCATCGCGCGCTCGTCGAGCGCCAGCAGGTCCTCGCCCTCGAACCGGACCGACCCGGCGCTGGGCTCGACCAGGCGCAGCACGAGGCGGCCGACCGTCGACTTGCCGCAGCCCGACTCGCCCACGATCGCCAGCGTCTCGCCGGCCGCGAGCGCGAAATCGACGCCATCGACGGCGCGGACGTGGCCCGTCACCCGGCCGAAGGCGCCGCCGCGCACCGGGAAGTGCTTGGCGAGGCCGCTGACCTCGAGCAGCGGGCTCATGCCAGCACCTGCGCCAGCGGCGCGCGCCGGCAGCGCGACAGGTGGCCGGGCGCGACCTCGACCAGACCGGGCATGGTGGCGTGGCAGGCCGGCTCGACGAACGGGCAGCGGGCGGCGAAGCGGCAGCCGGCCGGCGGCCGGGTCATGTCGGGGACCCGGCCCTCGATCGACGGCAGGCGCTCGCGCTTCTCGTCGAGGCGCGGGATCGAGCCCAGCAGGCCGACCGTGTAGGGGTGCTCGGGCCGGGCGAACAGCGACGCCACCGGCGCGCGCTCGACGATCTGGCCGGCGTACATCACCGCCACGTCGTCGGCCATCTCGGCGACGACGCCGAGGTCGTGGGTGATCAGGATGATCGCCGTGCCGGTCTCGCGGCGCAGGCCGCGCAGCAGGTCGAGGATCTGCGCCTGGATGGTGACGTCGAGCGCGGTGGTCGGCTCGTCGGCGATCAGCAGCTGCGGCCCGCAGGCCAGCGCCATCGCGATCATGGCGCGCTGGCGCATGCCGCCCGACAGCTTGTGCGGGTAGTCGTCGACCCGCTTCTCGGGCGAGGGGATGCGCACCAGCCGCAGCATCTCGATGGCGCGCGCCCGCGCCTCGGCCGCCACCAGGCCCTGGTGGCGCTGGATCGCCTCCATGATCTGGTCGCCGATCGTGTAGGCCGGGTTGAGCGAGGTCATCGGCTCCTGGAAGATCATCGCCAGCCGGGCGCCGCGCAGGTCGCGGATCTCGCGCGCGCCCAGCGTCAGCAGGTCGCGGCCCTCGAACCGGACCTCGCCCTCGACGGTCGAGTTCTCCGGCGGCAGCAGGCCCATCACGGCGAGGGAGGTCACGCTCTTACCGCAGCCCGATTCGCCGACCAGCCCGAGCGTGCGGCCACGCTCGAGCGACAGGTCGATGCCGTCGACGGCCCGCACGGTGCCGTCGTCGGTGGCGAAGGAAACGGCGAGGCGACGCAGTTCGAGCAGGGCGCTCATGAGCGCTCCGCCGCCAGGCTCCTTTCGATGCCGGCGTCGATCTCGGCGCGATCGAAGATGCCGGCCGGGTTCTCGCGCGTCGGCACGAAGGCGCGGAAGTGGGTCCAGCGCTCGCGGCTCACCGCCTCGAGGCGAGCGAGCTCGAGCAGCGGCTCGACGTGGTCGTCGACCCGGAGGTCGAGCTCCGAGTATTCCTGGTCGCCGTAGATCAGCAGCGCCGCCGACTGCTTGCCGCGCTTGTCGCCGCCGACCTTCTCGCCGGCCTTCATCGCCCCGATCAGCCGGCGCGGCAGCGGCATCGACGCGTTCTCGCGGAAGAAGCGCACCGTCTCGGAGATTACCTGCGGCCCGGCCAGCATGTTGCCGGCGACCGACAGGTCGTCGCCGATCCAGTGGCCGCACCACGGCACGCACTCCGCCCCGGTGTGCGCGGCGAAGCGGCCGTCGGCGCCGAGCACGTGGACCTGGCGGTGCTCGCGGCCGGCGTCGGGCGCGACCAGCAGGCGCACGATGTCGGCGGCGCCGACGCCCTCGCGCACCAGCCGCAGGCCGCGCGGCCCGTACAGCGGGTTGGTCAGCGCCTGGGTGCAGACCGCGCCCCTGGTCGGCTCGATGTTGGGCACGCGCGCGCCGACGGCGAAGAACTTGGTGGCGACGGCGATGGCGATGCGGCCGCTGTCGCGCTCGCGATGGATGATCGACCAGGTCATGGCGTTCCCTTCAGCGTCCCGCCGCGTAGCCCTGCATGCCGCGCGGGTTGGCCGCCGCCTTGCGCCACGGGTCGTCGCGCGTCGCCGCGGTCAGGCGGCCTTCCGACCAGTCGTCGTTCATCTCGACCTCATGGCCGCGCCGACGCAATTCCTGGACCGTTTCGGCCGGCACCCGGCCTTCCAGCACCAGCACGCCGGGGCGGGCGGTGCGCGGCCAGAACGACGAGGGGAAGTGCTCGCTGTGCCAGGCCGGGGCGTCGATCGCCTCCTGCAGGTTCATGCTGCAATGGACGTGGCGCAGGAACATCTGGGTGATCCACTGGTCCTGCTGGTCGCCGCCCGGCGATCCCCACGCCATGTAGGGCTTGCCGTCCCGGTGGGCCATGGTCGGCGTCAGCGTGGTGCGCGGCCGCTTGCCGGGCTTCAGCGAGCCGGGCAGGCCTTCCTCCAGCCAGAACATCTGGCCACGGGTGCCGAGCGGGAAGCCGAGCTCGGGGATCACCGGCGAGCTCTGCAGCCAGCCGCCCGACGGCGTCGCCGTGATCATGTTGCCGTCGCGATCGACGATGTCGAAGTGCACCGTGTCGCCGTTGGTCTGGCCGACGCGGCCGACCGTCGGCTCGCCGGCGCCGCTGGCCGACACGCCCAGCCGCTGGGCATCGGCGCGGAACAGCTTCACCACGCCGCCGTAGCCCTCGACCTTGCCCGGGCGCTGGTCGAGCGATGCCTTGCCGGGGTCGATCAGCCTGCGGCGGTCGTCGTTGTAGGCATCCGACAGCAGCGTCTCCATCGGCACGTCGACGAAGGCGGGATCGCCGTAGAACGCCTCGCGGTCGGCGTAGGCGAGCTTGCTCGCCTCGACCACGATGTGGATGAAGTCGGGGCTGGTCGGATCCATGCCGTCGAGGTCGAAGCCCTTGAGCAGCGCCAGCTGCTGCAGCACCACCGGTCCCTGCGACCAGGCGCCGGCCTTGCACACCGTGTAGCGGCCGTAGTCGTAGGTCAGCGGCGCCTCGATGGTGGCCTGCCACCGGGCGAGGTCGTCGCCGCGCAGCAGGCCCCTGTTGCGCTGGCCCGACACGTCCATCACCTCCTCGTCGGTGCAGAAGCGGTCGATCGCCTCGGCCACGAAGCCCTGGCTCCAGATCTTCCGCGCGCGCTCGATCTCGGCGTCGCGGCCGCCGCCGCCGGCCTCGGCTTCCTTGAGGATGCGGGCGTAGGTGTTGCCGAAGGCGGTGTTGCGGAACAGCGTGCCCGGCACCGGCACGGCGTTTCCCGGCAGAAACACCGCCGCCGAGGTCGGCCAGTGCTGGCGGAAGTTGTCGGCCACGGTGGCGATGGTCGCGGTCGCGCGCTCGACGATCGGGTGGCCGTTCAGCAGGTAACCGATCGCCGGTGCCAGCACGTCCGCCAGCCGCATCGTACCGTAGTCGCGCAGCACCAGCATGTAGGCGTCGAAGGTGCCCGGAATGCAGGCGGGCAGGAGGCCGGTGCCGGGGATCAGGTCGATCCCCAGCCCCTTGAAGCGGTCGATGGTGGCGAGCGCCGGCATCGGGCCCTGGCCGCACACGACCTCGGTCTTGCCGCGCTTCACGGCGTGCAGGATCAGCGGCACGTCGCCACCCGGGCCGCACAGGTGCGGCTCGACCACCTGCAGGGTGAAGGCGGTGGCGACCGCGGCGTCGAAGGCGTTGCCGCCACGCTCGAGGATGCCCATGCCGACCGCCGTGGCGATCCAGTGCGTCGAGGCCACGACGCCGAACGTCCCGACGATCTCTGGCCGGGTGGTGAACGGGTTCGGGTTGATGAGCTTCACGGGCCGGCCTCCAAGGCATGGAAGCCGCAGACCTTAAGGCCGTCGTGCCGGATGGGCTAGGGGGCGGATGCCTCGGGCAGGCGCATCCAGGCCGGGATTTCCGCCACCAGTTTCGCATCGCCGGCCGACAGCGTCTGGCCGCTGCGCGCGGCGTCGAGGCGAAGCATCGCCAGCGCCCGGCCGCCGGCGCCGGAGCGCAGCTCGCCGACCTCCTCGTCGCCCAGGCGCACGGTCGCGCCGGGCGCGGGCAGGGGACCCTCGACTCGCACCGGGAACAGCCGCTTGCGGATCAGCGCCCGGTACTTGGTGCGGGCCGTCAGTTCCTGGCCCATGTAGCAACCCTTCTGCCAGTCGACGCCGTTCAGCTCGTCGAAGCCGTTCTCGAGCAGCAGCGCCTTCTCGACCGGCAGGTCGCGGCTGCCGTCGGGGACGCCGAGCGCCAGCCGGTGCTCGTCCCATGCCTGCGGCGGGGCGGCGGTGAAGCCGCGGGCCTGCAGCAGCCCGGCCGCGCTACCGGCCGGCGCGATCACCCGGACCCCGAGTTCGGGCAGGCGGGGGTCGGCGAAGACGACCGCGCCGTCGAGCGGCGCCAGCGTCGCCGCGTCGGGCCCCCACGCCACCGCGATCTCGAGCGTGTCGGCGCGGTCCTCGACGGTCACCTTCGAACGCAGCCGGTACATCGACAGCTTGCGCGCCAGCCCGGCGGCGCGCTCGCGCTCGGTGTCGAGCAGCAGCGTGCCCTGGCCGTCGTCGGCCACGAACATGTCGTTCAGGAAGCGGCCCTGCGGCGTCAGCAGGGCCGCCCAGACGGCCCGCTGCGGCGTCACGCGGGCGACGTCGTTGGACACCAGGCCCTGCAGGAAATCGACGCGGTCCGCGCCGCCCACGGCGACGACGCTGCGCTGGGGAAGGAGGCTGAACGGTCGGGCAGTCATGGCCTCGACATTTGGGTGCGGCCGGGCCGCTTGGCAAGCGCCGCGGTCGCGCCGTCTAGCGGACGCCGCACCGACCCCCCTCGTCGGGCGGGCAATACCACTTCTCCGGCCGGGGCCATTTCTTCGCGATGCAGGCGTCGGTCGACTCGCGATCGCTCTTGCCCTCGGCGATGCGGGTCAGCCGGACGCACAGGCGGAAGAACTCGGCGGCGTTGCCGCACTCGTCCGCCGCCCCGGGCGACAGGCCCAGCATGTCGATCAGCACCGCCCACGACGCTTCCGAGTCGTGCCAGCTCATGGTCGGTCCCTTTCGCCCCCTCAGCTTGCACTGCCGGAAGTGGAAGAAATCCGTGTGGTCGAACGTGCCGAGGCGCTTGCCGACCTCGCCCAGCGTCGCGTTCTCCTCGTTCTCGATCCGCTGCGGCGGGCGCGGCGAGGGATCGGCATGGTGCTTCTCGCCGGTGACCAGCTGGGCCAGCCGGTCGCGCACGACGAGCCGGGCATCGACGATCCGGTCGTGCAGCGCGGTCGCGGCCAGTTCGCCTCGGGCGACCCGGCCGTCGTACAGCGCCTGCACCGGGTCGACCAGCAGCCGGGCGCTGTCCTTCACCGTCACCGGGCATTCGTCCCAGCCGTTGCCGCGGTGCGGGCGCGGCGACGGGCTGTCGTCGTCCTTGACCGGCGCGCAGTCCGGTCGCGTCGTCACCTTGCGGCCGTCCTCGCGCAGGTAGAGCTGGTCGAGCGACGGGTCGCTGCTGATCACGATGGCCAGCGGGACGGCCTGGTAGCGCCCGTCCTTGCGCCCGTTCTGGACCTCGCCGATGCGCATCGTCACGTAGCGCAGCGCCTCGTCGAGCGTCGCCGCGCCGAAGTTCTCGAACAGGCCGCCGTCGGTGACCCGCGTGCGGGCGGTGCCGGTGCAATCGCGCAGGGCGCCGGTCGGCGATATCACCGGGAAGCGCGCGCTCATGGTCACCGAGGTGCTGATCGGGATGTCGGCGCGGGTGATGTCGAACGCGTCGTAGCGGTTGATGCCGCCGGACAGGCTGGCCTGGCGGGCATCCTCGCTCCAGAAGCGCACGTTGGAGGTCAGGATGCGCTTGCCCTTCTCGACCGAGGTGCCGTTCAGCACGAGCAGCGGCCACGGCCGGTCGCCGCCGAAGGTCTGCACGAACCCCTGGTCCCACCCGAAGCCGGCCTTCCTGCCGATCGAGCTGTTGCGCCACGCCGTTTCCCAAGCCTTCTCGAGGGCCGCGGCGCGGTCGCCGGGCAGCCAGGACCGCGGCAGCAGGGTCAGGCCGTTCGACGGCAGGTCGACGTAGAGGCCCGCGGCGAAGGTCGGCCCGAGGAAATCGTTGGTGATGATCTCGCGGGCGTCGCCCGGCGCGGTCTCCAGCGTCGCCGTCTCCTGGCCGCTGCGCCGGTTGGCCTCGACCAGCGAGCGGAAGGTCACGGCGCCCAGCGATCCGCCGGACACGCCGCTGATCATGAACAGCCGGTCGCTGAAGTGCGGCTCGCGCGCGGCGATCTCGCCCAGCACCTGGCTCGTCCAGAAGGCGGCGCGGCTGGCGCCACCGGCGGCGGCGACCATGACCAGCGGCGGCGCGTGGTGGGGGCCGGCCGCCGGCTCGGCCAGCCCGACGTTGCGCTGCCACCACTTGAAGTACGCTTCCTTGAGCATCGGCCGCTGCCGGGCGTCGTGGGCCAGCCAGGCCCTGTCCTGCGCGTCGCAACCCGCCGCCGCGCCGCCGTTGGCGGCGGCCACGCGTAGCGTCCGCACGTCGTGGAAGTCGCCGAACAGGATCGGCGAGGCGACCAGCGCGACCAGCGCGGTGCCGAAGACGGGGAACCGGCTGCGCGCCGACAGCATCACCAGGTAGCTTCCGACCGGCACCATCAGGGCGAAGCCGAGCAGGGCGGCCGGCACGGCGCCGCGGAAGAAGTGGTCGCTCATCCACACCGGGAAGGCGACGACCAGGCCGTAGAACACCGGCGTCGCGAGCAGGGTGAGGATCAGGAGACGCCGCGCGAACGGGCTACGCGCGTCGAGGATGTCGTTGCTGGGCGTGCGCACCGGCAGCCAACCGGGACCGACGACGTTGCGCGCGACCAGTCGCCGGGCGATGCGGCTGCGATTGCGGACGACGATGTAGAACAGGCCGGCGAAGGCGACGTAGAACAAGGCGGCGCCGAGGAACCGGTTGGCGCCGTCGGTGTCCTCCGCCGCGGCGTGCAGCTTCGAGGCCTGCCAGAAGGCGAGCGCCACGGACAGCATGCCGGCCGTGCCGACCAGGCGCGGGATCTCGACCGACAGCGCGGCGTGCCAGCGGTCCTGCGGCGGCGGCGGGGCGGGATTGATCGGCGCGTACTGCACGGTGACGCGGGCCCAGTACCAGGCGACGGTCGACCAGATGGTGACGGCCACCAGGATGGCCAGGAGCGCCGGGATGTTGCGCAGCGACAGGGCGGCGTTGGCGACCACGATGTCGCGTGCCTGGTCGGTCCAGCCGATCAGCGCCACGCCGACCGCCACCGGCAGCACGGCGGCGCGACAGATCCAGAGCAGGCGCACGACGGCAAGCACGTGCCACCATGCCCACGCCAGGGCCGGAACGATCCGCGTCTCGATAAAGGCCTTCATCGCTTCCCCCGCCGCGCGTCGTTCGCGCCTGACGGTCCAACATTGCGCGTCGCCGCGCCACGGGTTTGTGGCGATTGCCACAGTTGCCCTTGGTGGGGGCGCGATGGAGCCCGACCGTTGCCCGCCTCACGGCCTCATGGCGGCCGTGTGCTGCACCGGCGCCTTCGTCGGATCTGGCTCGGTCCGTTCATGGCGCCGAATACCGACGCCGCGATCAAGGCGGCGACGGCCAGCCAGGTCGCCATCGCCCTCGGCGGTGATGTCCTGACCGTTGCGCCGCCACGGCGCCGCCGACGCCGTCCCGCGGGCCGACTCCCTAGTTGGGCCGGTAGAACGGCTTGTCGCCGCAGATCGTCACGCGGTGGCCGTAGCGGCGGTGCGGCCAGTAGTCGAACATCGCGTGGTGCTGGGTCGAGCGGTTGTCCCAGAACGCCACCGAGTTCGGCTGCCACTTGAAGCGGCACTGGAACTCCGGCGTCTCGAGGTGGCGGTACAGCATCTCGAGCAGCGCGTCGCTCTCGTGCTTCTTGAGTTGCGGGATGCGCAGCGTGAAGCCGCGGTTGACGAACAGCGCCTGCTTGCCGGTCACCGGGTGGGTGCGCACGATCGGGTGCTCGGCGTTGGGGAAGTCGAGCTCGGCGCGGTCGGTCGCCTTGGTCCGGTAGTAGTGCGCCTTGGTGCTGTCGTGGGTCGCGGTCAGGCCCTGCAGCAGCGTCTTGATCGGGTCCGACAGCGTCTCGTAGGCGCGGTACATGTTGGCGAACAGGGTGTCGCCGCCGCCGTCCGGCGGCACCTCGGTGAGGTACAGGATCGAGCCCATCGGCGGCTCGGGATCGCAGCTGACGTCGGTGTGCCACTCCTCGCCGGCCACCCGCTTGGACTTCTCGTCGGCGGCGATGACCAGGATCTCGGGATGCTCGGGGAAGGTGATCGGCGCGTTGGGATGGGTGTGCAGCGGGCCGAAGCGGCGGCCGAAATCCTTGTGCTGGTCGATCGTCATCTTCTGGTCGCGGAAGAAGATCACCAGGTTCTCCATCAGCGCGTCGTGCACTTCCTGGAACTGCTGGTTGCCGAGCGGCTTCGACAGGTCGACGCCGGAGATCTCCGCGCCGATGGTCGGCGTCAGCTTGCGCACCTCGATCGTCTGGTAGGCCATTCCTGTTTCCTCCTGTTGGCCCGAGACTACAGGCGCCAGGCGCATCGCCGGCCGGCGAAAGTCGACAAAGTCCGTAATGCGGACTAGTATCAGTCGCATGCCCGCTCCCGCGATCGAACCGGTCCGGCGTGCCTTCCTGGTGCTCGAGGCGCTCAGCCGGCGCCACCGCTCGACGCTGTCGATGCTGGTCGCCGAGACCGGGCTGCCGCGCCCGACGGTGGTCCGCCTGCTGCAGACGCTGGTGGCGCTGGGCTACGCCCAGCGGGTGTCGCGCCAGGACGGCTACCGCCTGACCGACCGGGTGCTGGGCCTCGCCGGGTCGATCCGCTTCGTCGACCACCTGGTGGACGCCGCGATCCCGCACATGAGCGGCTTCACCGCCCGGCACGGCTGGCCGCTCTACCTCGCGACGCTGAGCGACGGGGCGCTGACCATCCGCCACTCGACCGCGCCGGAGAGCCCGATGGCGTTCGAGGCGGCGGCGCTGAACACCCGCCGCTCGATGCTGACCAGCGCGCTCGGCCGGGCGTGGCTGGCGTTCAGCGCCGACGAACCGCGCGAGATGCTGCTGCGCACCCTGCTGCCGGCCGGCGCCGCCGGCCGCCGCCAGCGGCTGGCCCTCGACCGCGTCCTCGCGCAGGTGCGGCGGGAGGGCTGGGCCTTTACCGCGTCGGCGCGGCCGTCGCGGATCCACGGCATGGCCGTGCCGGTGCTGGGCGGCACCGGCGGCCTGCTCGGCAGCCTGTCGATGCGCTTCCCGCGCTCGGCCATGGGCGAGGCCGAGGCGGCGGCGCGCTTCGGCGAGCCGCTGGCCGCCGTCGCCCGCGCCATCGCCGCCGCCGCCGTCCGCTAGACGCCGCCGCGGGGCCGGGCCGCAGGTCGGTCCGAGGCGGCTCCACCGGGGTCGCCGCCCGCGCCGCGGCTTGCTAGAACCGCCGCGCATCTTCCCAGAGGTCCTCGCATGTCTTTCCGCGCACTCGTCTTGACCCAGGGCGCCGACCGCAAGGTCAGCGGCGCCGTCGAAACGCTGTCCGACGACCGGCTGCCGGCCGGCGACGTCACGGTCGCGGTCGAGTACTCGACCCTGAACTACAAGGACGGGCTGGTGCTGACCTCGGGCGGCGGCCTGGTGAAGACCTGGCCGCACGTCGGCGGCATCGACTTCGCCGGCACCGTCGAGACGTCCGACAACCCGGCCTTCAAGCCCGGCGACAAGGTCGTGCTGAACGGCTGGCGGGTCGGCGAGATCCACTGGGGCGGCTACGCCACCAGGGCCCGGGTGAAGGGCGACTGGCTGGTCAAGCTGCCGGGCTCGATTTCCACCAGGCACGCGATGGCGATCGGCACCGCCGGCTACACCTCGATGCTGTGCGTGATGGCGCTCGAGAAGCACGGCATCACCCCGGCCTCGGGCGAGGTGCTGGTCACCGGCGCCGCCGGCGGCGTCGGCTCGGTCGCGGTCGCGATCCTGGCCAAGCTCGGCTTCGCGGTGGTCGCCGCCACCGGCCGCCCGGAGGAGGGCGAGTACCTGAAGAAGCTGGGCGCGGCGACCGTGCTCGAGCGCAAGGAACTGACCGAGGCGCCGGACCGGCCGCTGCTGTCGGAGCGCTATGCCGGCGTCGTCGACACGGTGTCGGGCGTGATGCTGGCCCGGGCGCTGGCGCAGGTGAAGTACGGCGGCGCCGCCGCGGTCTGCGGCCTCGCCGGCGGCCCGTCCTTCCCGGGATCGATCCTGCCCTTCATCCTGCGCGGCGTGGCGATGTACGGCATCGACTCGGTGATGCTGCCCAAGGGACCGCGCGAGGAGGCGTGGCGGCGGCTCGGCAGCGACCTGCCGCTCGACCGGCTCGACAGCACGGTGAGCGAGGCCGGGCTCGGCGACCTCCCCGGGCTGGCCCCAAAAATCCTCAAGGGAGCCGTACGCGGCCGCGTGGTCGTCGATGTGAGCAAGTGATAGGCTTTCCCGCCGTCTAGACGAATCGAACCGAAGAGTATTGCCATGACCAAGGCCGCCACCGTGCAGACCGCCAACAACCTCGAAGCCTTCTTCATGCCGTTCACCGCGAACCGGCAGTTCAAGAAGAACCCCCGGCTGCTGGCGCGCGCCAAGGGCGTGCACTACTGGACGCCGGAGGGCCGCCGCATCATCGACGGCACCGCCGGCCTGTGGTGCGTCAACGCCGGTCACGGCCGCGAGGAGATCAAGGAGGCGATCGCGCAACAGCTGGAGGAGATGGACTACGCGCCGTCCTTCCAGATGGGCCATCCCAAGTCGTTCGAACTGGCCGCCCGCCACGCCGCCATGCTGCCCGGCGATCTCGACCACGCCTTCTACTGCAACTCGGGCTCCGAGGCGGTCGACAGCGCGCTGAAGATCGCGCTGGCCTACCAGCGCGCGCGCGGCCAGGGCACCCGGACCCGCCTGATCGGCCGCGAGCGCGGCTATCACGGCGTCGGCTTCGGCGGCATCTCGGTCGGTGGCATGGTCAACAACCGCAAGCAGTGGGGCACGATGCTGCCCGGCGTCGACCACCTGCCGCACACCCACGTGCCGTCGAAGAACGCCTTCTCGCGCGGCCTGCCGGAGCACGGCGCCGAGCTGGCCGACGAGCTCGAGCGCCTGGTCGCGCTGCACGACGCCTCGAACATCGCCGCGGTGATCGTCGAGCCGTGCGCCGGCTCGACCGGTTACCTGCCGCCGCCGAAGGGCTACCTGCAGCGCCTGCGCCAGATCTGCGACAAGCACGGCATCCTGCTGATCTTCGACGAGGTCATCACCGGCTTCGGTCGCCTCGGCGCCTCGTTCGCCGCCGAGTACTTCGGCGTCATCCCCGACCTCATGACGGTCGCCAAGGGCATCAGCAACGCGACCGTGCCGATGGGCGGCGTGTTCGTGCGCAAGCACGTCTACGACGGCCTGATGAACGGCCCCGAGAACGTTATCGAGCTGTTCCACGGCTACACCTACTCGGCCCACCCGCTGGCCTGCGCCGCCGCGCTCGCCGTGCTCGACATCTACAAGCAGGAGGCGCTGTTCCAGCGCGCCGCCGACCTGTCGAAGTACTGGGAGGACGGCGTCCACTCGCTCAAGGGCCTGCCGGGCGTGATCGACATCCGCAACCTCGGCCTCGCCGCCGGCATCGACATGGAGCCGCGCAAGGACGCGCCGGGCGCCCGTGGCTTCGACGCCTTCATCAAGGCGTTCGAGCTCGGCCTGATGGTGCGCCAGGCGACCGACACGATCGCCATGTCGCCGCCGCTGGTCATCGAGAAGGCACAGATCGACGAGATCATCGACCTCGCCGGCAAGGCCATCAAGGCGTCGGCCTGAGGGCCGACCGGTCCCTCGTCGTGCCCGGGATGACCTGACGCGGTCGTCCCGGGGGCGCGGCCCGGACGACCTTTAAGGCTACCGCCCGGTAGCCCCGTCCTCTATATGCAGTCCGTGGTCATCGATCTCGGACTGACGGCGGCGATCTTCTCGACCGCGCACATCGCCATCGCGGCCGCCGTCACCGTTCACGTCCTGCTCAACAAGCGCGATGTCGGCGCCGCGGTGTCGTGGATCGGGATCGCCTGGCTGTCGCCGTTCCTCGGCGGCCTGCTCTACGTCACCATGGGCATCAACCGGGTGAAGCGGCGGGCCCAGCGGCTGCGCCGCCAGCGCCTGCCGATCGCCAGCGCCGGCGAGATCCCGGCCGACGCGGTCGGCGACGCGCTGCTCGCCCCGCTCGACATCGCGATCGGCCGGCTGACCGGCCTGCACTGCGAGCCCGGCAACCGGGTCGAGATGCTGCGCAGCGGCGACGAGGCCTACCCGCGCATGCTCGCCGCCATCGCCAACGCCCAGAAGAGCGTCGGCATCGTCAGCTACATCTTCCGCGACGACAAGGCGGGCGAGGCCTTCCACCAGGCGCTGATCCAGGCGCAGCGCCGCGGCGTCGAGGTGCGCGTGCTGATCGACGGCGTCGGCGGCGGCTACTTCTGGTCGGGCACCTACAACCGCCTCAGGAAGGCCGGCGTGCCGGTCGCGCGCTTCCTGCATTCCTACCTGCCGTGGCGGACGCCGTTCCTGAACCTGCGCAACCACCGCAAGGTCATGGTGGTCGACGGCCGGCTGGCCTACACCGGCGGCCTCAACATCGGCGCCGAGAACATCAGCGCCGGCAACGACGGCTTCGTCGTGCTCGACACCCACTTCGAGTTCGAGGGCCCGATCGTCGAGCAGCTGACCGACGCCTTCGCCGACGACTGGCTCTACACCACCGGCGAGAAGCTGCTGACCGAGAACTGGTTCCCGCACCTCGAGAAGGCCGGGCCGGTGACGGCACGCGTGATCACTTCCGGTCCCGACGAGGACATGGAGCAGATCGAGTACGTGGCGCTGCACTCGATCTCGTGCGCGCGCAAGTCGATCCGGGTGGTGACGCCGTACTTCCTGCCGCCGCAGCCGCTGATCCTGGCACTCGGTCTTGCCGCGCTGCGCGGCGTGCGCGTCGACATCGTGCTGCCGGAGCACTCGAACCACGCCATCCTCGACTGGGCGCGCCGGGTGCCACTGAAGCCGCTGATCGAGGTCGGCTGCCGCATCTGGCTGAAGCCGCCGCCGTTCGATCATTCCAAGCTGATGGTGATCGACGACGAGTGGTCGCTGGTCGGCAGCGCCAACTGGGACACCCGCAGCTTCCGCCTGAACTTCGAGCTCAACGTCGAGCTGCACGATCCGGAGTTCGCGGCCCGCATCGCCGAGCTGGCCAGGGGCGCGCGGCGCCTGACGCTGGCCGAGGTCGAGGCCGATCCGTTGCCGGTGCGCCTGCGCAACAGCGCCGCGCGGCTGCTGCAACCCTATCTCTGAAGGTCCGTCCTAGCGGTACAGCCGGCGCAGCCGGTCGCGCCGCTGCCAGCGTTGCTCGGGGCGGGCGGCGAGGCCGCCCTCGAAACCCCAGCCGTCGATCAGCGCCAGCTGCAGCCGGATCGGCTTGTGGTCCGACGGGCCGAAGGCCAGCGCGTCGGCGCCGCCGCACGACAGGCCGTGCACGAGGCAGCGGTCGAGGCGGAACGGCACCACGTTGCTGGCGTAGTGGGTCGGCTCGCGCGGCCCGACGTCGGTGAAGCCCGGCAGCACGACCGGGCCGACGACGTTGTAGTCGCCGATGATCGCCGACGGCTTGCCGCGCAACGCCGCGGCGATGCGCGCCAGCTGGCGGCGGTTCAGCAGCTGGCCGTGCGACAGGTGGACGTTGGCGAAGTGGATGTCGCCGACCTGCACGATCTGGGCGCGGCGGCGCGGCAGGCGGCCGGGCAGGCGCGAGGCCGGCAGCGACAGGGCACGCGGCCGGGCGAAGCGGTGCGGGCTCCACACCGCCAGCCCGTGGATGCGGCCGAGCCACGACAGGCGATGGAAGTAGCCGCCCAGCAGGGTCGGCAACGCCTCCATGTGCACCGTCGCCTCCTGCATCAGCAGGATGTCGGGCTTCTCGCGGGTCGCGAGGTCGGCGACGTCCTCGACCGCGGCGCCCTTGAGGCGCAGCAGGTTCCAGCTCACGACCTTCACGTTCGGCCTGCCGTGCCTTTGCCAACTGCCGACTTGCCCGCCACCGACTTCGCCGCGCGGTCGCGCCGGGCGTGGCGGATCTGCTCGGTCATGGCCGCGGCGCTGCCGGACGCGGCCTGCAGCTCGCGCCGCACCGCCTCGCGGCGCTCGTGGATCGAGGCGATCACCAGTCCCATCGGCACGCCCAGCCCGACCAGCGACGATTCAGCCAGCTGGAGGCTGGCCTCGACGGTCTCGGGCACCGTGTCGGTGACGCGCAGCGTGTAGAGGTGACGGGCGTGCTGCTCGTCGTGCGCGCGCGCCACGATCATCACGTCGGGGCGACGCGCGCGCACCGCGCGGACGACGTCGTCGACCGCGTCGGTGTCGATGGTGACGATCACGCCGGTCGCCTCCTCGATGCCGCAGCGTTGCAGGAACAGCGGGTTGGACGCATCGCCGAAGTAGATGGGCCGACCGAGCTGCCGCCAGCGATCGACGCGACCGGTATCGCGGTCGACCGCGAGGTAGGGGATCTTGTGTTCCTCGAGCAGGCCGCACACCAGCTGGCCGACGCGGCCGTGGCCGACCACGATCACGCGTCGGGCCCGGTCCTCGGGCGGCAGGGCGGGCGCCGCGGCCGGGCTGGTCTTGCGCGCGACGCCCTGGCCGACGCGGCGCGCCAGCAGGGCGACGAAGGGCAGGGCGACCATGGTCAGCGAGACCACGGCCAGCACCACGGTCGAGACATCGGCCGCGACCAGGCCGAACTGCACCGCCAGGCCGATGCCGATGAAGGCGAACTCGCCGCCCGGCGCGAGCAGCAGCGAGGTCTCGACGCTGTTGCTCCAGGGTACCCCGAACATCCGGCACAGCGGCGCCAGCAGCAGCGACTTGATCGCGATCATCGCGACGACGCCGCCGAACACCAGCAGCGGCTCGCGCCACATGAAGGCGAGATCGATCTTCATGCCGACCGAGAAGAAGAACACGCCCAGCAGCAGGCCGCGGAACGGGTCGATCATCGCCTCGACGGCGCGGCGGTACTCGGTCTCGGCCAGCAGCAGGCCGGCGACGAACGCGCCCAGCGCCATCGACAGGCCCGCGCCGGCCGCGATCACGCCCGACCCGACCGCGATCAGCAGCGTCGCCGCCATGAAGAACTCGGGGTTGTCGCTGCCGGCGGCCAGCCGGAACAGCGGCTTCAGCAGCAGCCGGCCGACGATCGCGATCACGGCGATGGCCACCGCCGCCTCGACCAGGGCGATCACGACGCCCTGCGCGACGGAGGCGGTCGCCGCCGCGGTGCCGAGCGCGGTGATCAGGAACAGCAGCGGCACCACCGCGAGGTCCTGCGCCAGCAGGATGGCGAAGCTGGTGCGGCCGGTGGTCGACATCATGCGGCGCTGGCCCGACAGCACCTCCATCACGATGGCCGTCGACGACAGCGCAAGACAGGCGCCGACGATCAGTGCCGCGGCCGGCGGCAGGCCGAGCCACAGGCCGGCGAAGCTCAGCACCACCGTCGTCAGCAGCCCCTGCGCGCCGCCCAGCCCGAACACCAGCCGGCGCATGGTCAGCAGGCGGCGCATCGACAGCTCGAGGCCGATGAAGAACAGCAGGAACACGATGCCGAGATCGGCGATGAAGGCGATCTGGCGCTCGCCGGTGACGGTCAGCCAGTCGATCGCGCGCGAATACTCGGCCAGCCGGCCCAGCCCGTGCGGTCCCAGCGCCGCGCCGACCGCGAAGAAGCCAAGCACCGGGCTGATCCTGAGGCGATGGACGACCGGGGCCACGACGGCGGCCGTGCCGAGGACGATCAGGGCGTCCTTGAAGACGAAGATCTCGCTGCTGCCTGCCATTGCCGCGAACATAGACTGCCGACGGCGTTCTGTGCACACTTTCATCCAAACCAACGGTCCCGGCGCGACGCCGGCAGAAGGGATGGAAACGACATGAAGGTGGTGATCACCGGCGGCGCGGGATTCCTCGGCAAGAAGCTGGCGCGGCGGCTGCTGCAGGACGGCGCGATCGCCGATCACTCGGGCAAGCCGGGCCGGGTCGGCGAACTGGTGCTGTTCGACGTCGGGCTGGCGACCGGGCCCGGCCTCGACGATCCGCGCGTCAGGACGGTGGCCGGCGACATCGCCAACTTCGCCACCGTGCAGTCGATCGTCCAGGGCGCCTCGACCGTGTTCCACTTCGCCGCCGTCGTCAGCGCCGGTGCCGAGGCCGACTTCGACCTCGGCTACCGGGTCAACCTCGACGGCACGCGCAACGTGCTCGAGGCCTGCCGCGCGCTCGGCACCAACCCGCGGGTCGTCTTCACCAGCTCGCTGGCGGCCTACGGCGGCGACCTGCCGCCCGCCGTCACCGACGACACGCCGCTGACGCCGCAGACCTCCTACGGCGCGCAGAAGTCGATCGGCGAGTTCCTGGTCCGCGACTACACCCGCAAGGGCTACCTGCGCGGCAGCGCGGTGCGCTTGCCGACCATCTGCGTCCGCACCGGCCTGCCCAACAAGGCGGCCTCGACCTGGGCCAGCTCGGTGGTGCGCGAGCCGCTGACCGGGGTCGACGTGGTCTGCCCGGTGACGCCCGAGACGGTGATGGTGGTGCTGAGCCCGCGCAAGACGGTCGACGCCTTCGTGCGCCTGCACGATCTCGACCCGGACGCGCTGGGACCGGGTCGCACGCTGCTGCTGAACGGCATCAAGGTGACCGCCAGGGACCTCGAGCAGGCGGTCGGCCGCCATGCCGGCAACCGCAAGGTCGGCAAGGTCGCGTGGCAGCACGACCCGGCGATCCAGAAGATCTGCGACGGCTGGCCCCAGGGCATCGACTCGGCGCGCTCGCGCCGGCTCGGCTTCGAGACCGACCGCGACCTCGACGAGGTGGTCCGCCACTTCATCGCCGACGACCTCGACGACCAGCTCAGGATCGCCGCGTCGGCCTGACGGCCCGGTGGCCGGGCAGGGGGCTACCGCCCGGTCAGCATCCGCCAGCCGTTGCGGATGTGGCGCAGCGGTCCCCAGATCGGGCGGGTGCGGATCATGTGCCAGGTCTGCGGCTCGTCGTCCGGGCCGGCGATGTTGCCGGCGTCGGGGACGTACTTGGTGATGCCGACCGCGTCGGTGTCCCACGGGCCGGTGGTCTTGAAGATCGTGCACACCGCGCCGTAACGCTCCAGCGCCTGCGACATGCCGGACGCCATGTAGTCCATGTAGCGCGGCAGGCTCTCCGGCCGGCACAGGTAGCCCTTGTTGAAGCCGACCGCGAGCAGGCGAAAGTGGAACGGGTTCTTCTCGATGTAGCGGATGACCTCGGTGGTGTTGGCCGGGTAGCGCGGCGAGAAGAAGTCGTCGATCACCACGATGCCGTCGGTGTTGACGATGCGGTTGGCGATCTCGAGCTCGCGGTAGACCACGGTGCCGGTGTGCTCGCCGTCGATGTGGCACCAGCGCACCGAGTCGTGCATCGCCTGGAAGTCGAGCTTGGACGGCAGCTCGGAGGAGGGGCCGGACAGCGGCACGAGGTTGGTCGGCTCGAGGTCGACGGAGCGGATCGCGCGCTCGACCGCCGGCAGGTCGAGGCGCAGGTCGCACAGGTAGATCTTCTGGTTGTCCTTGCGGTAGGAGGCGAGCACGGACGCCGAGCGGCCCTTCCAGACGCCGATCTCGAACATGTCGCCGTCGATGCCGACCTGGTGGTCCAGCAGGGCACGCCAGACGCAATACGAGTGGAAGGTGAACCAGCCCGGTATGGCGTCGATTTTTTCCCAACTCAGCATCGAATGTCCTTATATGCCGGGCCTTGCTAACAGTGCTTTTTCCACCCTGCAAGCCGGGCGGCGCTTGCGCCGTGGCCGGGGGTCGGGTAGAGCCCGCAAACGACCGAAATGCCGACAACCGCCGCCGCTTATCGTATCACCTTGGGGCTGATCTGGGGGCTGGCTCTCTGGCACAGCTGGGAGAGCCGCGGGCTGTTCGTGGACGGCTCCGCCTTCCTCGTGCAGATCGCGCGCCGGGAGTGGTTCTTCGACTTCTACGCCCCCCGGCTGTACGCCATGGTGGTCGGGCAGGCCCCGATCATGACGGCGGTTTTCCTCGGCGTGGACGACCTCCATACCCTGGCCCGGCTGCTGTCGCTGGGCCTGTTCGCCCTGCCGACCGCGCTCTACACGCTGGCGCTGGCCCGGGCCAAGGACGACCCGGTGCTGCTGGCGGCGGTGATCGCGGCGATCGGCGTGGTCTTCATGACCACCTCGTTCTTCATCGTCGGTGAATACAATACCGCCTATGCGATCGCGGTCGTCGTCAGCGTGCGGCTGGTCACGGCGCGGCAGCTGACGGTACTCGACGGCCTGTTCCTGGCGGTGGTCAGCGGGCTGGCGATCCGGACCTACGAATCGCTGATCTACCTCGGCCCGCTGCTGTCGGCGATGGTGGTGCACACGCTGTGGCGCATCGAGCAGCGGCCGTGGCTGCCGACCGCGCTCTACCTGCTGTCGATCGCCGGCTTCCTCGCCGGCATGCTGGTGGCGATCCGCTCGATCGTGAAGCCCTACTCGGTCGAGCACCTCGACGAGACGATCGAGACCGCCGCCAACTTCTGGCAGAACATGCAGTTCGACTTCGTGCTGGCCGCGGTGCTGGTGGTCGTGGTCTGGGCGCTGGTCCGGCCCGACGACCTGGTGACGCGCAAGCCCTACCGCTGGGCCATCGTCTGCCTCGTGCTGCTGGCCCTGACCCCGCTGCTGGCGCTGTCCGACGGGCTGGTGCGGCCGCTCGCCAAGTCGCAGTACGTCGCCCGCCAGGCCGCCGGCCTGGTCATCATCACCATCGTGCTGTTCATCTGGTCGTACGGCGCGCTGCTGGTCGATCGCCTGCCGGCGTTCCGCGTCCTGCGCCAGCCCGAGGCCGCCCGCCGCTTCCTCGGCTTCGCCGTGCTGGTGGCGGTGGCGATCGTGCCGTCCGACGTCTACCTGACCCGGAACTGGGCCAACTACCTCGACGTCGTGCGCGACGAGGTCCGCGCCCAGGGCGGCGTCATCCCCTACGAGAAGTCGGCGCTGTCGCGCCATCCCTACGACCTTCTGGTCGAGGCGTGGATCCTGCCCAGCCAGAGCCTCGCCATGCGCGCCAAGCGCGGCGACGGCATCATCGCGCCGCCAAGGGACTTCAAGGCGTGGCAGCCGTTCCCGCCCGAGGACCCGTACCCGCTCGGGACCTTCGTGTGGCGCGACTAGCGACCGCCGAGCCGGCGGTCGCCTACCGGGTGGCCGTCCTCGTGCTGTGGGGGCTCGCGGCCAACGCCGCGATCGCCTGTCGCGGCCTGTTCTGGGACGGCTCGTCCTTCCTCGTGAACATCATCGAGCTGGGCGAGGTCCACGACTTCTACACCGCCCGCGCCCACGTCGACTGGGTCACCCAGGCGCCGGTGCTGCTGCTACTCAGGCTTGGCGTTCGCGACATCCACGTGCTGGCCACGGTCTACTCGGCGGCGCTGTTCGCCCTGCCGGTCGCGCTCTACCACGTGGCGCTGGCGCGCCTGCGCGGCGACGGCGTGGCGCTGGCGATCGCCATGGTCATGGTGCTGATGGTCTGGTTGCCGACCAGCTTCTTCGTCGTCGGCGAGTACAACGCCACCTACGCCGCGGTACTGGCCGCCATGGCGGTGACCCTGGTGCCCGGCCGCAACCGCCTCGCCGATGCCGTGGGGCTGGTGCTGCTCGGCCTGCTCGCCGTGCGCTCCTACGAATCGATGCTCTACCTCGGCCCGCTGGTGGCGGCGGCGATCCTGTGGTCGTGGCGCGACGAGCCGGACGCGCGGCTGCGCGGCCTGTCGATGGTGGCGGCGCTGGGCTTCGCGGCCGGGGCGATCGTGGCCGGCGCCACCATCGTCGACTACTGGAGCCATCCGCACTTCGTGAAGGTCCGGGCGACCAGCATCGCCTTCTGGCAGAACCTGCAGGTCGTGATCCCCCTGGCCGGCCTGGCGCTGTGCGCGCTGGCGGGACTTGCCTACCCGGCGTGGTTGCGGGGGCGCGGCCCGGTCGCCGTGCTCGGCCTCGTCGCCGGCGCGCTGGTGCTGTCGCCCTGGTACCGGCTGTTCGACGACCACTCGATCCTCTACCCGCCGGCCCACTACCTCGCGCGACAGGCGGCCGGCCTGGCGACCTTCGGCCTGATGGTCTGCCTGTGGCTGCAGGTGGCGTGGCGCCAGCCGCCGCGCGTGCTGGCGGTGCTGCGCGAGCCGGCGGTGGCGCGGCGGCTGGGCGCGACCCTGGCGGTCGTGCTGGTCGCGGCGGCGGTGCCGGACATCGCGCTGACCAACCTGTGGACCGAGTACGTCGCGCGCCTGCGCGGCCTCGTCGACCACGAGCGCGGCATCGTGCACGCGCGCGACCTGCCGGTGCTCGACTGGCCGGACAAGCTGTTCGCGCAGGACTGGACGCTGCCGGCGATGAGCGCGCTGGTCAGCCGCACGCCGGGCCGGGCCTACGTGCTGTCGGACAACGACTACCGCAGCAACCCGCCGTTCGACCCGACCTGCGGGACGCTGCCGCGGCTCACCGGCTACGGCTGGGGTCGCTAGTCCTTCTTGCCCGGCGGCGTGCGGTCGAACATGCGCCCGGTCGAGACCGGGGGCGGCTCGCCCTCGGCCACGCCGCGCGTGTCCTTGCGGTACAGGTAGAACGCGAAGCCGCCGGCGACGACCAGCGCCAGGGTGGCGAGGACCTCGTAGAGCGACATCGTCAGGGCCGCATGCCGTGGCTCGACGGGCCGCTGCCGCGCACCGGCGCGGCCAGCTCGACGAACTCGCACAGGATCCTGCGGGTGTCGCGCGGGTCGACGATCTCCTCGATCCAGAAGCTCTCGGCGCTGCGGAACGGCGAGCGCAGCTTGTTCAGCCGGTCCTCGATCTCGGCCATCTTGGCCTTGCGGTCGGAGGCGGCGTCGAGATCGGCACGGTAGGCCGCCTCGATGCCGCCCTCGAGCGGCAGCGAACCCCAGCGACCCGACGGCCAGGCGTAGCGCCAGTTCAGCCGGCCGCCGTTCTGGTGCGCCGCGCCGGCGACGCCGAAGGCGTTGCGGATGATGAAGGTGCACCACGGCACGGTGGTCTGGAACATCGCCGACATGGTGCGCACGCCCTGGCGGATGACGCCGCTCTTCTCGGCTTCCAGCCCGATCAGGAAGCCGGGGCAGTCGCAGAAGTAGACGATCGGCAGGTGGAAGGTCTCGGCGAGATCGACGAAGCGCGCCACCTTCTGGCAGGTGTCGGCGGTCCAGCCGCCGCCGTAGAACATCGGGTCGCTGGCCATCACCGCGACCGGCCAGCCGTCGATCCGCGCCAGCCCGGTCGCCACCGAGCGGCCGTACAGCTTGCCCATCTCGAAGAAGCTGCCCTGGTCGACGATCTTCTCGACGATCGGGCGGATGCGGTAGACCTTGCGGGTGTCGCGCGGGATCGCCTCGAACAGCGACCCTTCGCGCCGCCCCGGGTCGTCGGTCACCGGGCCGCGGGCCGGCGCCTCGTTGACCGAGGAGGGCAGGTAGGAGAGGAAGCGGCGGGCCAGCGCGAAGGCCTCGTCCTCGCTGTCGGCGGCCTCGTCGATCGCGCCGGCGCGCAGCTGGATCTCCCAGCCGCCCAGCTCCTGCTTGTCGAACTGCTTCGGGCTGAGGCGGTTCACCACCGGCGGGCCGGCGACGAACATCGCCGAGATCTCCTTCACCATCACCGAGTAGTGGGTCGCCGCCAGGCGCGCCGCGCCCAGCCCCGCGACCGAGCCGAGGCCCAGCCCGACGGTCGGCACCGTTGCCATGTTGCGCACCACCCATTCCCAGCCGCGCACGCCGGGCACGTTGGCGCGACCGGTGGTCTCGATCGTCTTGACCGAGCCGCCGCCGCCCGAGCCCTCGATGATCCGGATCAACGGCACGCGGTACTGGTTGGCGTAGCGCTCGATGAAGATGTCCTTTTCCTTGATCGTGGCGTCGGCCGAACCGCCGCGCACGGTGAAGTCGTCGCCGGTCACCGCGACGTTGCGGCCGTCGATCTTGGCACGGCCCATCACCGCGTTGGCCGGCATCAGGTCGACGAGGTCGTTGTTGCCGTCGTACTCGGCCTTGCCGGCGACGCTGCCGATCTCGCGGAACGAGCCGGCGTCGACCAGCCGGTCGATGCGCTCGCGCACGGTGAGGCGGCCGCCGTCGTGCTGGCGCTTGACCTTGTCGGCGCCGCCCATGCGCCTGGCCATCTCCTGGCGGCGGCGCAGTTCATCCAGTTCCGGTTGCCAGCTCATCTCGGCGTTTCCTTCGTGGTCTTGTCGTTCGAGCGTGGAGGCGAGAGTAGAGGACCGGACGGTCAGAACACCACGCCGTCGATCAGGTTCTCTTCGTAGAGTTTCACCAGGTCGATGCCGCCTGGCGGACGGGCGGCCTGGAAGCCGGCGATGGTCCGCGCCAGCCGCGCGTCCTGGTCGCGGCGCAGGGCCTCGGCCTCGGCCACCGTGACGGCGACGAAGCGCACCGCCTGCCCGGGCAGCAGCCGGCCGAGCCGCGGCAGATCGACCGAGGCCACGGTGGCGATCTTGGGATAGCCGCCCACGGTCTGGCGGTCGGCCAGCAGCACGATCGGCAGGCCGGCGCCCGGCACCTGGATGGCGCCCGGCGCGATGCCGTCGGAGATGATGTCGGCGCCGCCCTTGTCGACCGGCGTCGCGTGCTCGATCGCCGGGCCCTCGAAGCGGATGCCCATGCGGTCGGCTTCCTTGGAGACGCGGTACTCCGAGCCGGTGAAGGTGTCGCGGCCGCGCCGACTGAAGTAGTCGTCCTGCGGCCCCCAGACCACGCGCACCGGGCCGCTGCCGTAGTCGAAAGGCGTGCCGATCTTCTTCTCGTCACCCGGCGGTGCGCTTTCGCGCGCCAGCGGCAGGGCGTCTCCCGCCGCCAGCTTGCGGCCATGGAAGCCGCCGACGCCGGCGCGGGCATAGGTCGACAGGCTGCCCATGAAAGGCGGCAGGGCGAAGCCGCCGGCGACCGCGAGGTAGGCGGTGCTCGAGCCCTCGACCATGCCGACGCGCAGCACCTGCCCGCGCTTCAGGAGATGCGAGCGGTCGCTGTCGAGCGGCCTGGGCGCGGCATCGGGCGCCTCGACCAGCGACGCCGACAGCGGCCCGACCAGGGCGATGCGCACGCTGTCGGCCTCGACCAGCAGGTCCGGCCCCATGACGCCGATCTCGAGGCCGGCGGTGCCGGCCGGGTTGCCGCACAGCGCGTTGGCGAGCGCCAGCGCGACGCGGTCCATGGCGCCGGCGGTCGGCATGCCGAGCGCCATGAAGCCGCGCCGGCCGAGATCCTGCAGCGTGTCGAACAGGCCGGGGCGCACGACCTTCAGCTGCGCGCTCATCTGGTCGCCACCAGCGTGCTCCAGTCGAACGTGCCGGCCTCGACCTCGCGGGCGATGCGGTCGAAGGCCTTGCGGTCGATGCGCTGGAAGGTGAGGGCATCGCCCGGCGCCAGGAACACCGGCTGCTCGCGGCGCTGGTCGAACATCCACAGCGGCGTGCGGCCGATCAGGTGCCAGCCGCCCGGGCTCTCGAACGGGTAGATCGTGGTCATGTCCATCGCGATGGCGACCGACGAGCGCGGCACCCGCACCCGCGGCTGCGACCGCCGCGGCAGGTAGAGCGCGCGGTCGAGGCCGGCGATGTAGGCGAGGCCGGGCATGAAGCCCAGCACGTAGACCTTGAACGCCGAGCCGAGGTGGGCGGCGATCACGTCCTCGGGCCTGCGCCGGGTGCGCTCGGCGACCTCGGCGAGGTCGGGCGCGAACTCGGGATCGTCGTAGCAGCACGGCACCGTGACCCGGCGGCTGGCCTGGCCGACCGGCAGGCCGCGCGCGATCAGGGCGGCGATCTCGGGCTCGAGGTCGGCGCGGCTGGTCGCCAGCGGGTCGTAGCAGACCAGCAGGGCGCGCATCGACGGCACGGTCTCGACGACGCCGGGCAGGCCGGCGGCGCCGATCGCGGCGTGCAGGGCCATCACCCGGGCATTGATCTCGGGCGTGATCTCGTTGCCGAACTCGACGGAAAAGGCGGTATCGCCGCAGGACAGGTACCGGACGCTCACGCAATCAGGATATAGTGCCGCTTCCATCCCGTCACGGGGGCACAGACCCGAGGAGCAGCGCCATGGCCGCGACCAACGCCGGTTTCGTCAACATCAACTCCGACCTCGGCGAGAGCTTCGGCCCGTGGGTGATGGGCAACGATGCCGAGGTGCTGAAGATCGTGCGCTCGGCCAACGTCGCCTGCGGCTTCCACGCCAGCGACCCGACGGTGATGGTCGATACCGTCAAGCTGTGCCTGCAGAACGGGGTGTCGATCGGCGCCCATCCCGGTTTCGCCGACCTGCAGGGCTTCGGCCGCCGCGCCATCAACCTGTCGGCCAGGGAACTGGAGGCCAACATCGCCTACCAACTGGGCGCCCTGCAGGCGATCGCCGCCATGCACGGCGCCAAGGTCACCCACATCAAGCCGCACGGCATGATGGGCAACATGTCGGCCGAGAGCGCCGAGATGTCGGAGGCGATCTGCCGGGCGACGAAGGCGATCGACCGCGACATCATCTTCCTCGCCCAGGCCAACACCGAGCAGGGCAAGGCCGCGCGCAAGGCCGGCCTGCGCGTCGCCGAGGAGGTGTTCGCCGACCGCACCTACACAGACGCCGGCTTCCTGACACCGCGCAAGGAGGCGAACGCGATGATCAAGGACGCCACCCAGGCGGTGGCCCACGTCCGGCGCATGGTCGACGAGCAGGCGATCTACTCGACCTCGGGCAAGCGCATTCCCTGCCAGGTCGATTCGATCTGCGTCCACGGCGACGGCCCGACCGCGGTGAGCGTCGCCACGGCGGTGCGCGACGGCCTCGAGGCCGCCGGCATCAAGGTCGTGACCCTGCCGGAGATGCCGGCCTTCCGGCACTGAAGGCGCTTTTGCGGCCAATTTGCCGCTGACTCTTCGTCTTCGGCCGCTATAGTCCCGCCGCCTCCGGCCCGTCGCCGGGGCAGAGGGAGTGGCGTATGGCGGTGTTCGGCAAGGCTCAGTACATCAAGCGCGTCGAGGACGACCGGCTCCTGACCGGGACCGGCGGTTTCACGGACAACCTGGCGCGGCCCAACCAGGTCCACGTCGTCCTGGTGCGGTCGCCCCATGCCCATGCGAAAATTGTGAATATCGACACCGCCGCGGCCCGCCAGGCCCCCGGCGTCGTCGCCGTCTACACCTGGGCCGACATGGCGGCCGAGGGCGCGGGCGACTTTTCCTTCCCGACGATGTTTCCCAACGCCGACGGCAGCAAGCCGGAGATGACGCCGCGCCGGTCGCTGGCCCACGAGGTGGTGCGCCATGTCGGCGAGCCGGTGGTCGCCGTCGTCGCCGAGACCCGGCTGCAGGCGCAGGACGCCGCCGACCTGGTCGAGGTCGAGTACGACATGCTGCCCTCGGTCAGCACCATCGAGGACGCGCTGAAGCCGGGCGCGCCGCAGGTGTGGCCGGGCGCGCCGGGCAACCGCGCCGGCTTCAACCGCTTCGGCGACGCCGCCAAGGCCGACGCCGCCTTCGCCGCGGCCGCCCACGTGGTCAAGCTCGACATCGTGCACCAGCGCCTGATCGTGAACGCCATGGAGCCGCGCGCGGTGATGGCCGAGTGGGAGGACGACCGCATCGTCGTCCACATCGGCAGCCAGAACCCGTCCGTGACCCGCGACACGCTGTGCGACGTCGTCCTCAAGATGCCGAAGGACAAGGTCCGGGTGCTGGTGCGCGACATCGGCGGCGGCTTCGGCATGAAGGTCGGCATCCAGCCCGACGAGTCGGTCGCGGTGTGGGTCGCCAAGGTGCTGAAGCGCCCGGTGAAGTGGCGCGCCGAGCGCAGCGAGGAGTTCGCCGCGACCACCGCCGGCCGCGACCAGCTGCACAAGGCCGAGCTGGCTCTCGACAAGGACGGCCGCATCCTCGCCCTGCGGCTGGAGGCATTCGCCAACATCGGCGCCTACCCGGCCCGCGCCGGCGTCGTCATCCCGCTGTTCGTCGGCCCCAAGGTCACGACCGGCACCTACGACATCCCGGTGGTCGACCTGCGGCTGAACTGCGTGCTCACCAACTCGGCCACCATCGGCGCCTACCGCGGCGCCGGCCGGCCCGAGTGCATCCTCGACCTCGAGCGCGTGATGGACACCGCGGCCCGCCAGATCGGCATGGACCCGGCCGAGCTGCGCCGCCGCAACTTCGTCAAGCCGTCGCAGATGCCCTACACCACGGCGATGGGCGAGAAGTACGACTCCGGCGACTTCGACCTGTTCCTGACCAAGACGCTGGAAGCGGCCGACTGGAACGGCTTCGCCGCCCGCAAGGCCGACGCCGAGAAGCGCGGCAAGCTGTACGGCCGCGGCCTCGCCTCCTACGTCGAGTGGACCAGCGCCGCGGTGATGAACGAGATGGCGCACTACGAGGTCAAGGCCGACGGCAGGGTCACGATCTGGATGGGCACCCAGGGCATGGGCCAGGGCCTGCAGACCAGCTTCACCCAGCTGGCCTCGGAGCTGCTCGGCATCGACCCGTCGAAGATCGAGATCGCGATGGGCGATTCCGACCGCGTCGGCGGCGTCGGCTCGATGGGCTCGCGCTCGGCCTACATCGGCGGCTCGGCGGTCCTGACCGGCAGCGAGAAGCTGGTCGAGAAGGGCAAGGAGCTGGCGGCCGACGCGCTCGAGGCGGCGACGGCCGACATCGTCTACTCGGCCGGCCGCTTCACCATCGCCGGCACCGACCGCGCGGTCGACTTCGGCCAGCTGGCGGAGCGCCAGCCCGACAAGCGCATCTTCATCGAGAACGTCAACACGGTCGATGGCATCGCCTGGCCGAACGGTGCCCATGTCGGCGAGGTCGAGATCGACCCCGAGACCGGCCGGGTCGAGCTGGTGCGCTACACCACGGTCGACGACGTCGGCAAGCCGCTGCACCGGCCGATCGTGTTCGGCCAGATCCACGGCGGTGTCGCCCAGGGCATCGGCCAGGCGCTGCTCGAGGAGAACGTCTACGACCGCGACAGCGGCCAGCTGATCACCGGCTCGTTCATGGACTATGCAATGCCGCGCGCCGACACCTTTCCGACCTTCTCCAACACGCTCGACGACAGCGTGCCGGCGAAGACCAACCCGCTGGGCGCCAAGGGCGTCGGCGAATCGGGCACGGTAGGCTCGACGCCCACGGTGATGAACGCCATCATGGATGCGCTGTGGCCGCTGGGCGTGCGCAACCTGCAGATGCCGGCGACGCCGCAGCGCGTGTGGCAGGCTATCCGCGCGGCGCGCGGCTAGGCCGGGTCACGGGACGGGATTGACGAGGCAGGTATGAAGCAGCGCATCTTCGGCTGGATCTCGGTCCTGTTCGGCATCGTGCTGGCGCTCGGCATGCTCGAGGTCGCGGCCATCGCCTGGCTGTACCTCGAGGACGGGCGCTACACGCCGGCGGCCCAGCTGTTCGAGCGCACCCAGAACACCTACCTGCGCGATGCCACCAAGGGTACGACCTGCCGCTACGTCGACACGCTCTACCCGCACCCCTACGTCGGCTTCGTCCACCACGCCAACCCGCCGTGCGGCCAGCCGTGGGTCAACAATGTCGGCCTGTACGGGCCGGATTTCCCGACGGTGCGCAATCCCGACAAGTTCACCATCATCCTCACCGGCGGGTCGGTGGCCTCGCAGCTGGCGCAGAACTCGGCCCCGCCGGCGCCGCGCTACCTCGAGGAGGAGCTGAACCGCCGCTTCGTCAGCCCCAACGGCAAGCCGTGGGTGGTGCTGAACGGCGGCGACGGGGCGTGGAAGGAGCCGCAGCCCTTCATCCTGTTCGCCATGTACGCCAGCTCGGTCGACGCCGTCGTCAACCTCGGCGGTTTCAACGAGCACTACTTCTTCTGGCCGGGCGCCGAGGAGCGGCTGGAGCGCCCGCTCAGCAACTTCATCGAGGTCAACCCGTTCGTCGCCGACGAGAACTTCGGCGACGCCGCGATCGGCTGGGTGATGGGCCGGCTGGCCGGCTCGATGGCGGCCAACCCGGTGCTCGGCAACTCGCACGCCGCCTACATCGTCGTGCGCGGCATCGAGCAGGCGGCCAAGGGCCAGGACATCATCAAGTCGGCCAAGAAGACGACCCTCAACAGCATCTTCCGCATGCCCGAGGAGATCCGTCGCAACCCCGACCGCGAGTTCGAGGTCCAGATCGGCCTGTACCAGAAGTACCTGCGCGCCACCGAGGCGCTGGCCCGCGACTACGGGCTGAAGTCGGCCTACTTCATCCAGCCGGCGCCGGCGATCGGCAAGACCCTGACCGAGGACGAGAAGCGGCTGGTCGGCGACCTGTCGTATCGCGACATCTACAAGAAGATGATCGCCGGCCTGCTGACGCTGCGCGACCGCGGCCTCGCGATCTACGACCTCGGCGACATCTTCGCCGACGAGAAGGGCACGATCTACGCCGACCACATCCACTACTGGCGCGATGACAAGGGCGAGAGCCCGGGCAACCGCCTGATGGCCCGCCGCATCGCCGACCAGCTGGCCGAGACCTGGGGCCTGCAGAAGAAGTGACCGGCATCGCCTGTCACCTGGAGCGCGGCGAGGGCCCCTTCATCTCCTGCCCTTGAGACTGCGCCCCGGCAGTTCGCCGCCGGCGCGCGAGCGCGGCGATGCCGCGCCGCCCAGCCGCCGCACCGCCTCCGGATGCCGTGGCGGCCTGTCGCGCTCGTCGAGCCGGTAGTCCTCCATGCCGCGTTCCCTGACCGGCTCGACCACGCACAGCGTCGCCACCGCGCCGCAGGCCGAGCAGCTGAACGACCGCGTGCGGTGGTCGACATCGTGCAGGCCGGCGAGCCGCAGCGGCGCGTAGCGTCGGCAGGCGTCGCAGCGCAGCCACATCGTGCCGAAGGTCTTGCGCAGGGCGCGGAAGGTGTAGGGGGTGCTGGGCCAGGCGGAAACCATGGCGCCGCTCTAGCGGACGCCCGCGTGACGCGTCTGCTGGCAGACGACCTCCATCGCCGCATGGTCGCCTTGCGACTCCGGCGACGGCAATGCTTGCGCACGGTGCATGCCAGAGCCTTTGCTTGACCTGCGGGGTAGGTCTCTCTATCGCTGGCCCATCGACGGTCCTCCCTGACGGGAGGCGAAGAGGGAACGCCGTGCCGCCCGTAGGGCCATTCGGCGGCTGTACCCGCAGCTGTAAGCGGAAAGCGAACGCCAGCAGACGTCACTGGACGATGGTCCGGGAAGACAGGCGCCAGCAACGACCCGCGAGCCAGAAGACCTGCCGCCGACAGCGTCGCACTTTCCATGGACGGGAAGATCCATTGGGACGGTCAACCGAGCGGTGGCGCGCCGTGTGCTGAATTGCTCTGGAGGACCGTCGAATGACGTCGTTCCGCGAAGTACTGCCCCTGCCCGGGTCGAATCAATCCGGCGCGCGGCAGGCCGCGACACCCACCGTCAATGCCACGCTGCCGTTCCGGCGCGGCGGCTTCCCCAGCCTATGCGCGGCGCTCGACTACGCCGCGGGCGGCGAGGCGGGCTTCAACTTCTTCGACTCGCGCGGCGTCCTGCGCCACGTGCTGTCCCACGCCCGGCTGCGCGCCGAGGCCATGGTCTTCGCCCGGCACCTCGCTGGCGCCGGCCTCGCGCGCGGCGAGCGACTGCTGCTGGTCGCCGAGACGTCGCCGGCCTTCTGCGTCGCCTTCTTCGGTGCCCAGTATGCCGGCGTCGTGCCCGTACCGGTCTCGACCCCGGTGGGAATGGGTTCGAAGGTAACCTTCATCGAGCAGCTCGCGCGCCAGGCCGCGTCGTGCGCCGCCGCCGGCATCCTCGCGCCCGCCGAACTCGCCGCCTACGCCCGCGAGGCCGCAACGGCCAGCGGCGCCCGGTTGGCCGGCACGGTCGAGGACGTACTGGCGCGAACGCCGTCGTCGGCCGAGCTGCAGCCGCTGTCGGCGGGCGAAGCGTGCTACGTCCAGTTCTCGTCGGGCAGCACGCGCACGCCGCAGGGCATCGACATCCGCCAGGACCAGTTGATGGCCAACATCGACGCTTCGATCGCCGCCCAGCGGCTCGGCCCGGAGGATTCGGGGGTCAGCTGGCTGCCATTCTACCATGACATGGGACTGATCGGCTTCGTGCTGGCGCCGCTCTGCGCCCAGCGCAGCATCGACCTGCTGTCGCCGCAGGACTTCGCGCGCCGCCCGATGCAGTGGCTGTCGCTGATCGCGCGCCGTCGCGCCACCATCACCTACAGCCCGAGCTTCGGCTACGACCTCGCGGTGCGTCGCGCCGCGCGCCAGGCCGGGACCGACCTCGACCTGTCGTGCCTGCGCCTCGCCGGGATCGGCGCCGACATGATCCAGCCGGCGATCCTCGATCGCTTCGCCGAGACGTTCGCCGCGGCCGGCTTCGACCGTCGCGCCTTCCTGCCGAGCTACGGCATGGCCGAGGTCTGCGTCGGCCTGAGCTTCCGCGAGCCCTTCAGCGGCGTCAGGCTCGATCGCTTCGCCGACCCGCAGTCGGGCCGGGTCCGCGACTTCGTGCTGTGCGGCAAGCCGATCGCCGGCCACGCGGTCGAGATCCGCGACCGCGACGGGCGCGCGCTGGGCGAGCGCGCGATCGGCCGGCTGTTCGTGCGCGGCCCCAGCGTCATGCCGGGCTACGTCCGGCCGGCGGCCGACGGCGACAGCCCGCTGCGCGACGGCTGGCTCGATAGCGGCGACCTCGGCTACTGGTGCGACGGCGAACTGGTGATCACCGGGCGCGCCAAGGACCTCATCATCGTCAACGGCCGCAACGTCTGGCCGCAGGACATCGAGTGGGCGGTCGGCGCGCTGGACCTCGGCGGGCGCGGCGAGTGCTGCGCCTTCTCGATCGAGGTCGACGACACCGAGAAGGTGATCGTGCTGGCCGAGCACAGGCCCGAGACCGTGCCGGAGCGCGAGGCCGTCGCCGGCCTGATCCGCGAGGCCGTCAAGCAGACCACGGGGCTGGAGAGCCAGGTGGTGCTGGTCGGCCGCCGTCCCGGCCTGCCGCGCACGACCTCGGGGAAGCTTGCCCGTGGCGCCGCCCGCAAGCGTTACCTCGCCGGCGGCTACGACTGAACCGGACGCCTATGCCTTGAGATCGCCCTCGAGGCCGCGCGGCCGCAGGGCGACGAAGGCTGCCAGCCCCAGCGCGATGAAGGCGGCGACCGCGGCGAAGGCGAGGCCCCAGCCCAGCCGCGAGGCGCCGCCGGTGGCGTCGAGCGTCCAACCGATCGCCAGCGGGCCGACGAACCCGCCGCCGTAGCCCAGCATCGAATGCACCGCGAGGGTGGCGCCGCGCCGCGACGGGTCGGCGGCACCGGCCGCGCCGGCGGTGAGCGACGACGAGTCGAGCCAGATCACCATGCCGTAGACGATCACCAGGACGACGGCGATCCAGTAGCCGAGCGCGCCGACGAAGCCGATCGCGAGGCCGAGCCCGATCGACAACACCATGGCCGCGATCACCAGCCGGCGGCGGCCGAAGCGGATCGAGGCCTCGTTGCCGAACACGCTGGCCAGCGTGCCGAGCAGGCCCAGCACCGTGACGACGACGGTCGGCGACAGCAGTTCGCCCTGCAGGCCGCCCGACGCCGCGACCCAGGCGAGAAAGGCGACGCCCCAGCCGCGCAGCGCGTTCATCTCCAGCGTGTGCACGCAGTAGGCCAGCGAGTAGGCCAGCGCCGAGCGGTTGCGCAGCACCGGCCGGAAGTCGAACAGTGCGGCTTGTGACGGGGCGCGCGGCGGCGGCGGACGGCTGGGCACGGCGAGGGCGACGGTCGCCCACGCGATCGCCGCGGTGACGCCGGCGCTGGCGAAGGCGATCGGCCAGCCGAACAGCAGCGCCAGCTGGTCGCCCAGCACGTACGACACCGCGCCCGAGATGCCGATGCTGGCGGCATGGCCGGTGACGGCGCGGCTCATCATCCTGGCGTCGACCTGGTCGGCCAGCAGCTTCAGTCCCGTCATGTAGGTGCCGGCCCAGCCCAGGCCGGCCAGCGCGCGCAGGACCATCGCCGACCAGAAGCCCTCGGCCAGCAGCCCGAAGGCGAGGTGGGCGATCACCGTGCAGCCGACGCCGAACAGGTAGACGCGCTTGGCGTCGATGCGGTCGGTCAGGGTGACCAGCACCGGCACCGCCAGCATGTAGGCGCCGTAGAAGGCCGAGGTGACCCACCCGGCCTCGCCGTTGGTCAGCGACCAGTGCCGCATCATCTGCGGCAGCAGCGCCGGCCAGTAGAAGGCGCCGATCTGCACGAACACCTGGGCGGTGCAGACCAGCGCGACGAGACGGGCCCCTGCCTGGGCCGGCGCCGCCATCAGCCGCAGCAGCCGGACTTGGGCTTCGCCTCGGGCGCCGCCGCCGGTGCGCAGCATCTGCTCGGGGCCGGAGCGGTCGCGGCGGGACCAGAGCAGACGCCGGTCTCGGGCAGCACCAGCTCGACCCGCGCCGCCGCTTCCCTGTCGCCCGCGATCTCGGCCACGATCGAGCGCACCTGCTCGTAGCCGGTGCGCATGAGGAAGGTCGGCGCGCGGCCGTAGCTCTTCATGCCGGCGATGTAGAAGCCGGGATCGGGCTGCGCCAGCTCGCGCGCGCCGTGCGGCCGCACCGTGCCGCAGCTGTGGAGGTTGGGATCGATCAGCGGCGCCAGGGCCGGCGGCGCCTCGACCGTCGGGTCGAGGGCGAGACGCACCTCGCGGAGGAAGTCGAAGTTCGGCCGGAAGCCGGTCGCGACGACCAGTTCGTCGACCAGCATGTGCCGGCCGCAGCAGCCGCTGCCGGCGCCGACCCGCAGCCGGTCGCCGTCGCGTCGCACGCTGCCGACCGCGAAGCCGGTCTCGACCCGGATGCGACCGCCGGCGACCAGTTCCGCGAAGGCGAGGCCGAGGGCGCCGCGCGCCGCCAGCTTGTCGTTGGCGCCGCCGCCGAACGCCTTGTCCGGGCGGTCGCCGCGCAGCAGCCAGGTCACCTCGGTGCCCGGGACCTCGTCCTTGAGGCGCGCGAGGTCGATCAGGGTGCCGATCGCCGAGTGGCCGGCGCCCAGCACCGCGACGCTGCGGCCGGCGTAGCGGGCGCGATCGCGGCCCAGCACGTCGGGCATGGCGTAGGCGATACGGTCCTGGACGTCTTCCTCCCCCAGCGCCGGCAGGCCGTCGGCGCCGGCGGGGTTGGGGGAGAACCAGGTGCCGGTGACGTCGATCACCGCGTCCGCCTTCATCTGCTGCCGTCCCTTGTCGTCGCGGTAGCGCACGGTGAAGGGCTCGAAGGCGCGGCCGTTGCTCCTGAGCTTGTCGAAACCGGCGCGCGCCACGGCGGTGACGCGGCTGTTGGTGCGCAGGTGGTCCCGGATCGGCGTCCGCGTCGCCAGCGGCTCGAGGTACTGGTCCACGAGATCGCCTCCGGTCGGGTAGGCGTCGGGCGCCGGCGCGTTCCAGCCGGTCGCGGCGAGCAGCCGGCCGGCCGCCTCGTCGACGTTGTATTCCCACGGCGAGAACATGCGGACATGGCGCCACTGGCGGACCGCGTGCGCGGCCTCCGGGCCGGCTTCCAGCACCACCGGGGTCATGCCGCGCTCCATCACGCGGGCGGCGGCGGCGAGGCCGACCGGGCCGGCGCCGAGGATGGCGACCGTCTTGGGCTTGGCGAGCGAGTCGGGCATGGCGATCTCCCTGGAACGCTAGGCGGCGCGGGCAGGCCGCGCCTTGGGCGGGCAACTGCCCTCGGCGCAGCACTGCTCGACCATGTAGTCGATCAGGCCGCGCATAAGGTCGTAGTTGGTGTGGCAGACCAGCGTCGTGCCTTCGCGCGTCTGGGTGACGAGGCCGACCGTCACCAGCACCTTGAGGTGATGCGACAGCGTCGACGGCGCGATCTCGAGCCGCTCCTGCAGGCCGCCGACGGTCATGCCCTCGGCGCCAGCCCGCACCAGCAGGCGGAACACCTTCAGGCGGGTCGGGTTGCCCAGCGCCTCGAGGCGCGCGGCGGCGTCTTCGATCTTCATGCCGGCAAATGTAGGCCGCCGGCCGGACGAGTCAACGGTATTTCCAGAATATTCGAAATAGCGTCAGGGATGGGAGGCGCCGCCACGCTCGTACCAGCCCTTGCTGGCGTTCACGATCTTCACCACCGACAGCATGACCGGGACCTCGATCAGCACGCCGACCACGGTGGCGAGCGCGGCGCCGGACGAGAAGCCGAACAGGCTGATCGCCGCCGCCACCGCCAGTTCGAAGAAGTTGCTGGCGCCGATCAGGGCGGACGGCGCGGCGACGCAATGGGCCTCGCCGGTGGCGCGGTTGAGCAGGTAGGCGAGCCCGGCGTTGAAGTAGACCTGGATCAGGATCGGCACCGCGAGCAGGGCGATGACGAGCGGCTGCGCGATGATCTGCTCGCCCTGGAAGCCGAACAGCAGCACCAGCGTGGCCAGCAGCGCGACCAGCGACAGCGGCTGCAGGCGGCCGAGCAGGCCGGCGAGCCGGGCCGCGCCGCCGCGCGCCAGCACCCGTGCGCGCACGACCTGCGCCAGCACCACCGGCACGACGATGTAGAGTCCGACCGACAGCATCAGCGTCTCCCACGGCACCCGGATCGCCGACAGGCCGAGCAGCAGGGCGACGATCGGCGCGAAGGCCAGGACCATGATGGTGTCGTTCAGCGCCACCTGGGTCAGCGTGAAGTCGGGATCGCCGTCCGACAGGTTGCTCCACACGAACACCATGGCGGTGCAGGGGGCGGCGGCCAGCAGGATCAGGCCGGCGATGTAGCTGTCGACCTGGTCCGCCGGCAGCCACGGCCGGAACAGCGTGCCGACGAACAGCCAGCCGAGCAGCGCCATCGAGAACGGCTTGACCGCCCAGTTGATGAACAGGGTGACACCGATGCCGCGCCAGTGCTCGCGGACCTTGCCGATCGCCGCGAAGTCTACCTTGGCCAGCATCGGGATGATCATCAGCCAGATCAGCACCGCGACCGGCAGGTTGACGTGCGCCAGCTCGGCCGCGCCGATCGCCTGGAACAGGCCGGGGAACAGGTGCCCGAGCGCGATGCCGACGACGATGCAGAGGGCGACCCAGAGGGTCAGGTAGCGCTCGAACAGGGACACGGCGTCGCTTCCTCGGCAGTGAACGGGATGACGGGCCTCGCCGGGATATCACGCTTCGGTTGCGCGCCGAAGTCGCAGCGCGGTCGCCCCCGTAGCGCCTAGACTTGCCATCATGCCGGCTTTGGCCACCATCGGCGTTCCCGAGCCGCCGACCCGTCACCTGTTCTTCACCGGCAAGGGTGGGGTCGGGAAGACCAGCCTCGCCTGCGCGGTCGCGATCGCCCTGGCGGACGGCGGCAAGCGCGTCCTGCTCGTGAGCACCGATCCGGCGTCGAACCTCGACGAAATGCTGGAGACGCCGCTCGCCAACGTGCCCCGCCCGGTCGCCGGCGTGCCCAACCTGCAGGCGATGAACATCGACCCGGAAGAGGCGGCCGGAGACTACCGCCGGCGCGTGATCGAGAAGATGGGCCCGCGGACCACCGACGCCGAGCGCGCCAAGGTCCGCGAGCAGCTGTCGGGCGCCTGCACCACCGAGATCGCCGCCTTCGACGAGTTCGCGGGGCTGCTCGCCGGCGACGATGCCGGTGTCGACCATGTCGTGTTCGACACGGCGCCGACCGGGCACACGCTTCGCCTGCTGAGCCTGCCCAAGGCCTGGACGGGATTCCTGAAGGGCAAGGATCGCGGCGCGTCCTGCCTCGGGCCGCATTCCGGGCTGAAGATGCAGGAGGAGCGTTTCAACGCTGCCCTCGCGGCGCTCGGCGACGCGACCCGGACGACCATCGTGCTGGTCACCCGCGCGGACAGGGGCGCCCTTCGCGAGGCCGCGCGGACCAGCGAGGAGCTCGGCGCGCTCGGCCTGCGCAACCAGCGCCTGGTCGTCAACGGTGTGTTCACCGCCAGCGATCCTTCGGACCGGGTCGCGCGGGCGATCGAGGACCTCGGGCGGCGGGCCTTGGCCGAGATGCCGCCTGCCCTGCGGGACCTGCCCCAGGGCCAGGTGCCCCTGAGATCGTTCGACATGGTCGGCCTGGCGGCGCTGCGGCACCTGCTGGAGGACGGTCGATCGGCGCCGACGGCCATCGAGGCGGACACGCCGGTGCCGATGCCGGCGATTCCCGGCCTCGGCCGGCTGGTCGACGACCTCGCGGCGACGGGACGCGGACTGATCATGGTGATGGGCAAGGGTGGCGTCGGGAAGACCACGGTGGCGGTGGCGCTGGCCATCGGGCTGGCGCAGAGGGGGCACAGCGTCCATCTCAGCACCACCGACCCCGCGGCGCATGTCGCCGCGACCCTGGACGGCGTGGTGGACGGCCTGCAGGTCGACCGGATCGACCCCAGGGCGGAAACGCAGCGCTACATCGACAAGGCGATGGCGACGCGCGGAGCGGGCCTCGACGAGGCGGGACGCGAACTGCTGCGCGAGGACCTCGCGTCGCCCTGCACCGAGGAGGTGGCGGTGTTCCATGCGTTCTCGCGCATCGTCATGGAGGCGCGGAGTTCCTTCGTGGTGCTCGACACCGCGCCGACCGGCCATACCTTGCTGTTGCTGGACGCGACCGGGGCCTACCACCGCGAGATGACCCGTGGCCTCGCCGGCAAGGCGCAAGGACGCATCGTGACGCCGCTGATGCGGCTGCAGGACCCGACGTATTCGAAGGTCATCCTCGTCACCTTGCCGGAAACGACGCCGGTGTCCGAGGCGGCAGCGCTCCAGGCGGACCTGCGCCGCGCCAGCGTCGAACCGTATGCCTGGGTCGTCAATCGCGGCCTGCTCGGCAGCGGCACGCGCGACCCGTTGCTGTCCGCCCGCCTCGTGGGCGAGCGCAGGCAACTGGCGCGCATCGAGGGCGGCCTCGCCCGGCGGGTGTTCCTGCTGCCGTGGCAGGCCGAGCCGCCCGTCGGCGTCGCGGCGCTCGCGGGACTGGCTTCCCAGGGCGCGGCTGGCGACCGTTGCAGCGACCCGCCAATCGCGCCACAGTAGGCGCCGCCGGGCCTTTCGCCCGGGCCAGACGTCCTCGGGGAAACCACCGTGTCGCGTGACGACCTAGCCTCTGCCAGCCCTTCGCGGCGTCCGCCTTCCATCGATCGCATGGCCAACTGGCCCGCTCTCGCGCCCCTGGTGGCGCGGGCCGGTCGACCGCTGGTCGTCGAGGCGCTGCGCGCCTGGGCCGAGGCCAGGCGCGGCAGCGAGGATGTCGGCGACGAGGCCGCCTGCGCGCGCTGGTGCGCGGCGCGGCTGTCCCGCCTGGTCGAGCCGTCGCAGCGCCGCGTCTTCAACCTGACTGGCACGGTGCTGCACACCAACCTCGGCCGCGCCCTGCTGGCCGAAGAAGCGATCGCCGCGGCGGTCGAGGCGATGCGCTCGCCGACGACGCTCGAATACGACCTCGAGGACGGCGGCCGCGGCGAGCGCGACGACCATGTCGGGCCGTGGCTGCACCGCCTCACCGGTGCGGAGGCCGCCTGCGTCGTCAACAACAACGCCGCCGCCGTGCTGCTGGTGCTGGCGGCGATGGCGCAGGGCCGCGAGGTCATCGTCTCGCGCGGCGAGCTGATCGAGATCGGCGGCGCCTTCCGGATCCCCGACATCATGGCGCGGGCCGGCTGTCGGCTGGTCGAGGTCGGCACCACCAACCGCACCCACCTGCGCGATTACGCCGAGGCGATCGGTCCCGATACCGCCGCGATCATGAAGGTCCATCCCTCGAACTACGCCGTCACCGGCTTCTCGAAGGCGGTCAGTGCCGCCGAGCTGGTGCCGCTGGCCCGCGAGAAGGGGCTGCCGGTGATCGAGGACCTCGGCAGCGGCACCCTGGTCGACCTCGAGACCTGGGGCCTGCCGCACGAGCCGACCGCGCGCGAGGCGATCGCCGCCGGCATCGACGTCGTCACCTTCTCCGGCGACAAGCTCCTGGGCGGGCCGCAGGCCGGCCTGGTGGTCGGCCGCCGCGACTGGATCGCGCGCATCGCGAAGCATCCCATGAAGCGCGCCCTGCGCCTCGACAAGGTGCGGCTGGCCGCGCTCGAGGCGACGCTGCGGCTCTACGCCGATCCTGGCCGGCTCGCCGAGCGCCTGCCGACGGTGCGCGCGCTGGCGCGTCCGGCGGCCGAGATCCGGGCGCTGGCCGAGCGCCTGCTGCCGGTGGTCGCCCGCGCTGTCGCGCGCGCCGGCGTTTCGGTCGCGATCGAGGAGTCGCGCGGCCAGATCGGCTCCGGCGCGCTGCCGGTCGATCTTCTGCCGTCGTGGGCGCTGGCGCTTCGCGGCAGGAAGCTCGACGGCCTCGCCGCGGCGCTGCGCCGCCTGCCGATCCCGGTGATCGGCCGCATCGCCGGCCAGGCGCTGTGGCTCGACCTGCGCACGCTCGACGACGAGGCCGCGTTCGCCGCCCAGATGGACAAGATCGATGTCGTGGCTGGGTAGGATCTTCGGCGGCGCGCGCCGCGACGAGCAGGTCATGGAAGAGGCGCTGGCCGCGTGGAACGCCGGCCAGCCCGGTGTCGCGCTCGACCTGTGGACGCCGCTCGCGCATCGCGGCAATGCCCGGGCGCAGAGCAACGTGGGCGCCGCCTTCCTCGAGGGCCGCGGCGTCGAGCGCGATCCCGCCAAGGCGGTCGAATGGCTGCGGCGTGCCGCAGAGCAGGGCGACGTCGGCGGCCAGCGCAACCTCGCGCTGTGCTGCTACGAGGGCTGGGGCACGGCGCAGGACCAGGAAGAGGCGGCGCGCTGGTACGAGAAGGCGGCCGGGCAGGGCGACGCCGACGCGGCCGACATGCTGTCGTGGATGAAGCTGGTCGGCGGCGGCTGCGCCCAGGACCATGTCGCGGCGCGGCTGTGGGCCGAGCAGGCGGCGGCAGAGGGTCGCGCCGGCGCGATGGCGCGGCTGGGCGACATCCACCACGACGCGCTCGGCGTGGCGCGCGATCCGGCGGAGGCCGCGCGCTGGTGGCGCCAGGCCGCCGAGCTCGGCCATCCCGAGGCGCAGGCGATGCTGGGCGCGGCCTACCTCGCCGGCAACGGCGTGCCGCGGGACCGCGCGCAGGCGCTGCACTGGCTGGAGAAGGCTGAGGCCGGCGGCGCCGGCGAACTGGCGGCGGGCTTCCTGCGCCAGGCGAGGGAACGGACATGATCGTCGGCACCGCGGGACACATCGACCACGGCAAGACCGCGCTGGTGAAGGCGCTGACCGGCGTCGACGCCGACCGCCTCAAGGAGGAGAAGGCGCGCGGCATCACCATCGACCTCGGCTACGCCTACAGCGACCTCGGCGACGGCAGGCAACTGGGCTTCGTCGACGTGCCGGGCCACGAGCGCTTCGTGCACAACATGCTGGCCGGCGCGACCGGCATCGACGCCGCGCTGCTGATCGTCTCGGCGGCCGAGGGCATCAAGCCGCAGACCGTCGAGCACCTTCAGATCATGGACCTGCTCGGCCTCGACCGCGGCATCGTCGCGCTGACCAAGGCCGACCTCGTCGACGACGACACCCTGCTCGAGCGCATGGCCGAGGTCGAGACGCTGCTGTCGGGCACGGCCCTGCGCGGGGCCGAGATCGTGCCGGTGTCGGCGGTCACCGGCCGCGGCATCGACGAACTGAAGGAGCGCCTGCTGGCGCTGGGCGAGAGCGGCAAGGGCGCCACCGGGTTCGCGCGCCTGGCGGTCGACCGCAGCTTCGTCCTGCCCGGGGCTGGCGTCGTCGTCACCGGCACCATCCACGCCGGCGAGATCCGCGTCGACGACCGGCTGCTGCTGACGCCGTCGGGGCTGGAGGCACGCGTGCGCTCGCTGCACGCCCAGAACCGCCCGGCCGAGATCGGCCGCGCCGGCGAGCGTTGCGCCCTCAACCTCGCAGGTCCGCGCCTCTCCAAGGACGCGGTGAAGCGTGGCGACTGGGTGCTGAGTCCCGAACTGCACGCGCCGACCGACCGGATCGACGTGCGCCTGACGCTGCTGGCGTCGGAAGGCCAGCCGCTGAAGCACTGGTCGCCGGTCCACGTCCACATGGGCTCGGCCCATGTCATGGGACGGGTCGCGCTGCTGCAGGGCGACACGCTGGCGGGCGGCGACACGACGCTGGCGCAACTGGTGCTGGAGGAGAAGGTCGGGGCCCTGTCGGGCGACCGCGTCATCCTGCGCGACCCCTCGGCCACCCGCACCGTCGCCGGCGCCGCGGTGATCGATCCCTTCGGCCCGCCGCGCAACCGCCGCTCCGAGCGCCGGCTGGCCGAGCTCGGGGCACTGGCCGAGCCGGACGAGGCGGTGCTGCCGCGGTTGCTGCGGCTGGAGGCGGCGTTCGTCGACCTTGCCCGCTTCGGGCTGGCCCGCAACCTGCGGCCGGTCGACGTCGACGCGCTGCTCGAGGCGGCGGGCGGCGTGAGACTGGAGGGCTACGGCTTCCTCGCCGAGACGCTGGCCGACACCCGCACCGATTTCGTCGACACGCTGAAGGCCCACCACGAGGACAAGCCGGACGCGCCTGGCCTGCAGCCCGAGCGGCTGCGCCTGGCGCTGAGGCGGCGCTGGCCGCCCGGCGTGTTCAAGGTCCTGCTCGACCAGGAGATCAAGGCCAAGAAGGTGACCGTCGACGGCGCCTTCCTGCGCCTGCCCGGCCACTCGCTGAAGCTCGGCGCGCGCGACGAGGAGCTGTGGCGCAAGATCCAGGCCGAACTGACGCGCGAGCGCTTCCGGCCGCCGCGGGTGCGCGACTTCGCGACGGCCTACAACGTGCCCGAGACCGACATGCGCCGCCTGCTGCAGCGGCTGGGCAAGGTCGGGCGGGTCGTCGAGGTCGCGCCCGACCAGTACTTCCTGCGCCCGGTGGTGGCCGAGATGATCGCCATCGCCCACGCGTTCGGCCGCGAGTTCACGGCGGCCGAGTTCCGCGACCAGCTCGACAACGGCCGCAAGGTCGCGATCCTGATCCTCGAGTTCTTCGACCGCCACGGCATCACGGTCCGCCGCGGCGACCTGCGCCGGACGGTGCCGCAGAAGCTCAACCAGTTCGGCGCCATCGCGGCAGCCGCCGAGGCCGCTCCCGCGGCCGCGAAGGCGTGACACGCCAAGCCTTCCCATCGTAGATTTGGAAGTGGAAGAGAAGCGCTCCCGGTGGGGCGGCTGGCCTTCAAAGCCAGAGAGGGCCGTTAGCCGGTCCTGGGTGGGTTCGACTCCCGCTCTCTTCCGCCAAACCCTTGTGCCCACGGGAACGCGCTCCATCTACGTCTGACGCATCTCCCCTCTCCGGAAACATTGGCGAATTGGCTTTCCCCACCCGGGGGAGCCGTTTGCCTTGCTCAATCCGGAGACCGACATGCTCACCGACACCCGCCGCTTCCGCGCCCATCGTGACCGCGCGCTGCTCGTCGATGCCGACGTGCTGGAACTGCACCCCGAGGACTTCGCCGGCCGTGCCGCGACCTGCAACGCCGGGCCGATCTACCTGCTGCCGCCGGCGGTGGCGCCGTTCGCGCCCTTGCTGCGCGTCGTCGCGCCGGCCTTCGACCGCGGCGAGGTCGCGATCTCGGCCCTTCGCCTGCCACCCCTGGTCCGGGCGGTCGAGACGCTGGCCGACCGGCTGCTGGCGGCGCCCTGTGTCGCCAGCCTGGAACGACTGGCCGGTGGCGCGGTGCTCGACGCATCGACCTTCGTTGCCACCCGGGCAGAACTCTATCGCACCGCCTGCGCGCTGGCCGGGGTCGCCTTCGAGGGCTGGCGCCGGCGCGGCGCCCTGCGCCTGCGCCGGCGCTGATCAGCCCGCGGCCGGCCGCCGACAGAGCGACGCGACCAGGTCGACCAGCGGCTCGACCGCAGGCTTGTGCACCAGCGCGACGTCCCGGTGGGCGTCGCTCACCGCCGTGCCGCTGCCGCCGGTGAAGAACACGAACGGGATGCGGGCCAGCGACAGGGCGTCCGCGACCGGGTTCGAGTTCTCGCCCCGGAGATCGACGTCCAGCACCGCGGCGTCGATCCGGTGCTCGAGCAGGACCTGCAGCGCCGCGCCGACCGTCGGCACGGCGTGGATGACCGACGCGCCGGCCGCCATCAGGGCCTCGCGCAGGGCCTCGGCGGCCAGGTACTCGTCTTCCACGATCAACAGGCTGGTCCGGTTCATTGGGGGCCACGCGACGGACTTGGACAGGAGTTTCGGCGGTCCTCCGCCGACGCAACACCTGATGCAAAACTGCACTTCGCTGCAAGTTGTCAAAGCCGGCTGTGCACCAATGGTGCGCTAGCGCACGCGCTCGCGGCTTGCCCCGCGTGACGGCCTTGCTAGCCTTGCCATCGAGGGAGAGATACCGGCTTGCCAGATCGGGTCCCCAAGTGGGGCATGAGGACCGCGGAATTCGTCGACCACCTGAAAGGGGGGTGGCGACCCTACGCCCTCGCGCTCGCCGTCGTCGCTCTCGCGACGGTTGCGCGTGCCGCCATGCAGCCCCTGGTCGGCGAGCGGCTGTTCTTCACCACCTACTTCCCGGCGGTCGGGATCGCCGCGGCGCTGGGTGGGCTGCTGCCCGGGCTGGCGGCGACGGCGCTGGCGACGCTGCTGGCGTGGTACCTGTTCCTGCCGCCGGTGTTCACGCTCGATCTCACCAAGTTCGAGGCGCTCCAGCTCTCGCTCTTCCTGCTCGCCTGCGGGCCGCTGGTCGCGGTCGCGGCCCTGCTCTACGTCGCGATCGGCTGGCTGGTCCGGCAGCGGCGCATCATCCTCGAGGTCCAGGACGCCGAGGCACGGCAGCATCGCCTGCTGGTCAAGGAACTCGAGCATCGCATCGGCAACCTGTTCGGGGTCGTGCAGCTGGTCGCCATCCGCACCCTGCAGGGCGACCTCGACGCCGATGTCGCGCGCACCACCTTCCGCGAGCGCATTGCCGCGCTCGCGTCGGCCTCCAGCGCGACGCTGGGCGAGCGACCCAACGTCCGCGGCCTCGTCGAGCGCCAGGTCAAGCCCTACCGCTCGCAGGTCGACATCGACCATTGCCAGCCGATCGCGCTGGAGCCGAAGGCGGCGCAGCAGCTGGCCCTGATCTTCCACGAGCTGGCGACCAACGCGGTGAAGTACGGCGCGCTGTCGGTTCCCGCCGGCCGGGTGTCGATCGCCTGCCGGATCGAGGACGGCGAGGGCGACCCGACCTTCGTGTTCACGTGGAGCGAGTGCGACGGCCCGCCGCCGACGGCGCCGTCGAAGCGGGGCTTCGGCACCGAGGTGCTGGAGGATGCGCCGCGCTACTCCGGCGCCACCGTGTCGATGTCCTTCGACCCGCCCGGCCTGCGCTACACCTACCGCCACCGCCTCGCCTGGTTGTCGCGGTCGGACGGCGATTGAGGTCGACCCAACGTCTGGTTGATCCGACGCGCGGCGCGACAACGTTTTCGTTGATCGACGCGGGGTTTGAGCGTAACGCATCAAATCTTGGCCTATTTCGGCCGAAATGTAGGGATTCGACTGCGTGAAGAATGACGCTTCGAACCCCTCGGGCAGCCCGATGGCGCCGAGGGCGGCAGACGCGGGAGAGGCCGTCGGTTCGACTTCCTGGCAAAGCCAATCCACCAAGCTCGGCCTCGCGCGGTTGCGCGCCGAGCTCAGCAAGGTTCCCGAGATCGCCGCCTATGCCGGCCAGAGCCGCCATGACCGGCGCTGCTGGCCCGACCTGCTGTTCGCCGCGGTGACCCTGCTGGGCGGGATCGCGCTGGTCGTCCACGGCGCCGGGCGGAACCTGCTGCCGATGGCGGCAGGCAGCATCCTGCTGGTGCTGTGCCTGTCCTGCGTGTCGTCGCTCAACCACGACGCCTGGCACCGCCACCTGAGCCGCAGCGAGCGCTTCAACGACCTCGTGGCCAGTTGGTTTCTCAGCCCGCTGCTGGTGGCCGATTTCGAGGTGCAGCAGCGCAATCACTTCCGGCACCACGCCTACCTCGGCGAGGCGGCCGACCCGGATGGCCAACTCTACCGGATGTCGACCGGCGCCTTCGTCCGCATGCTGCTGGCCCGCGCGCTGGTCGTTCCCTACCTCCTGAAGATCGCGGGACTTCGCCAGGAAGCGTCCGCCAACCGTGTCGACGAGCGCCTGCTGCGTGCCTCCAGCCTGGTCCGGATCGCGCTGGTGCACGGTGCCTGGTTCGGCGCCGTCGTGCTGGGCGCCTGGCTGGTCCACCAGACGGTGCTCGCGGTCACGACGGCGGTGCTGTTCGGCTACCTGCTACCGCTGCTGCTCGGCAGCTTCATGATCGCGATCCGCGGCCACCGCGAGCATTTCGTCGATGGCGTCAGCGGCAAGACGGTGTCGTTCGACACCGACTGCTTCTTCTTCGAGCGCTGGCTGATCGCCGGCGGCGAGTTCAACTGGCACGCCTGCCATCACCTGTTTCCCGAGGTGCCCCAGCGGCGCCTGCCCGGGCTCGGCAAGCTGATCGCCAGGAGTGCCGAGGCGGCGCGCTTCTACGATGCGGCGGGGTCGCCGATCGCGGCCAAGAGCAGCTATTTCACGGCCGTTCCCGACCGCCTGGCGGTGACCGCCGTCGCGGCGGACCGGCACTGAGGGGCAGGCGGGGAGAACCATGTCCGACGCGATCGAACTGACGCCGGTCCCGCAGTGCCCGATCTGCGGTACCGCGGAGCGCGACTTCGCTTTCACCGGGCGCGAGCACGAGTACGACAACACGACCACGCTGCCCTTCGACTTCTACCGCTGCCGGCACTGCACGACCGTGTATCCCGACCCGCGGCCGGCCGACAGCAGCCTGCCGGTCATCTACCCGCCGAACTACTATTCCCGCGCGGCGGGCGTGAACTCGTCGCCCGACTCCCTGAACCTGAACTCGTTCGTCGGGCGCACGCTGCACAAGATGGCGGTCAACCGGATCGCCGGCAATCTTGCCCCCTACCTCCGGCTTGGCCCCGGCCACACCCTGATCGACATCGGCTGCGGCAGCGGTCGCCACCTCAGGAGCATCCAGATCGAGACCGGCTGCCACGCCGAGGGCCTCGACTTCGAGATTCGCGACGAACTGCTGCGGAAGTACGACGCCGCACCCCTGAAGCTGCGCCGCGGCGATTTCCTCTCCTACGACTTCGGCGACCAGCGCTATGACGTCGTCTACGCCGCCCACATCATCGAACACCTGGCCGACCCGATCGCCTTCCTGCGCAAGATCGACAGCATCCTCAAGCCCGGCGGTATCTGCGTGCTGGAGACGCCGAACGAGGATTGCGTGGGCGCGCGCCTGTTCGGCGCCGACTGGGGTGGCAACCACGTCCCGCGCCACTGGTTCCTGCCGACGCCTCGGTCCGCCCAGATCATGGTCGACCGGGCGGCGCCCGGCTCGCTCGAACTGCTGAAGGTGAAGTTCATCCCCATCACCTTCGTGATCTGGAGCCTGCACTCGTTCCTGGTGACGAGGGGCTTCAAGCGGCTTGCCGATTTCCTGTTCCCGTCCGATGACCGCTACATGAAGACGACGCCGATCAACGTGATGCGGCATGGCATCGCCCACGTGGTCAGCCGCCTCGAAGGCCTGGTGACTGGCAAGACGGCCTGCATGATCACGGTGATCCGCAAGCGCGGCGGCGCGGCCGCCACGGCCTGACCGGGCCGACGGCAGCCTAGGGCTTGCCGGTCCGGCGCCACGCCAGCAACGACGGGGTCTCCGCGACGACCTTGAAGTCGCTGCGCAGGATCGGCACCAGGCTCCGGGCAAGGTTGGGGTTGGTGATGCCCAGCGTCTCGACCGGGTTGCGCGGCAGCACGACCATGTCGAGTCCCTGCAGCGCGTCCTTCAGCTGGCGCTCGGTGAACAGCGTGGAACTCGGGATGAACTGGAACTTCGACGCCCGCCTGGCCTCGATCAGGGTCGGCCAGTCGTGGAACCACAGCAGGGCGACCCGTTCCCTCGGTCCCGTCAGCCTGTCGAGCAGGGCGACATCCTCGGCCGAGACCGGGGGCGCCACGCAGCCGGTGCGGTCGCCGCAGGGATAGGCGTCGGGTCCACCCAGCAGGAAGTTCACGACCGTGGGATGCGTGCGGTAGGACGGGACCGCGTAGAGGCTGGGGTTGCGGAGGTCGGTGATCGTGCACAGGAAGACCAGCAACAGCAGGGCCGCCGCGGCGGCCGCCTCGGCCTGGGGCGAACCCCGTCGCAGGCGCAGCTGCCGCGTGCCGACCTGGAGGACCACGGGAGCCTTGCGCACCGGCGACAGCTGGGAGAGCAGCGCGCGCACCCACCACGCGATCACCACGAGCAGGCAGATGGCATTGACCTGCCACAGCCCGACGATCGACATGTTGATGAACTTGGTGGTCATGAACAGGCCGACCAACGCGACGATCGCCAGCGCCGCCAGGCGGGGGCGCGGACACGGCGGCGTCGCGAGCCGGGCCGACGCCGCGACCCAGCCGATGCTGGCCAACGCGATGCCCGGCGAGACGATGTTGTAGATCCAGTGGTATCCGCCGCGCCAGTCGATCGGCCAGGCGCCGACGCCGCCGGTGTAGAACAGCAGGGGCTCGAGGAGCCGCAGCAGGTACTCGACCTGGAGGACGCCGGGCCCGAAAGCGACCACGTTCAGGACCAGGAACAGGACGAGGGTCAGAGCGCCCAGCGCGATCGTCCGCAGCGCCGGCGCCACGAAGCCCGGGCCGACGATGACGGTGACGATGGCGACGGCAGCCGAGACGTAGATGCCCGTTTCCGTGTTCAGGAACAGTGCCCCGGCCAGGGCAGTCGCGAGGGCGAGCGCCGCCGGCCATGCGCCTTCGCGCCCGATCCAGCGCACGAACAGAAGGATGCAGACCATCAGCAGGGGATAGCGGGCCGACGTGCTCGACGGCGCGTAGAGCGGGCTCGGCGTGCCGAACTGCAGCATCAGGCAGGCCAGCCCGACGACGAGCGCCCACGCCCAGCTGCGCAGGAACCAGCGCAGGAAGAACAGCAGCGACAGCTGGAACAGCAGCATCTCGGCGACCACGAACCAGACGGCGTTGACCATGGTCCCGGTCGCGGTCGGCGCGAGGAAGAAGGAGAAGAGCCACGGCGTGCCGACGCTGTACTGCGTGAAGTAGTCGATGCCGGGAACCAGCTTGTCCGCGAAGGAATAGGTGGCCGGGCCGACCATGAACGACGCCATGTGCATGTCGAAGCCGATGGTGGCGGCGATGCTGGTCGCCTCGAGCGGCACGACGAAGGCGGTCATGACCAGCACCGACAGGGCGCCGGCCATCCAGGCGGGAAGGGGCCGGCGGTCGGCCTGCCCGGTGGCCGCGGGCCGACCGGGGTCGCTCGCCCTGCTGGCCGCTGGCGGGGCATCGCCGGCGAGGCGCCGGACGACCCAGCCGCCGGCCACGACGACGGCGATCGCCAGCGCCGCGTAGGCCGCGGCGGCGGGTCGTTGCGCGGTCATCGCGGCGCCGATCAGCCCGGTGGCGCCCGGCACCAGCGCTGCCAGGAAGACCAGCGACGCCAAGGTCGGCCGGCGGCCGGCGACGTAGCGCGCGGCGCCCAGCCAGCCCAGCGTGCCGCCCAACGCCAGGGTCAGGAAGAACAGCGCTTTCTCGCGGTCCTCGTGGCGGCCCTGCGGCTTGACCCAGTCGAGCAGGCCGAAGCGATCGGTCTCGAACCCGTCCGGGGTCGCGGGGAAGACGAGGCAGGCGATGCCGAGCGCGACCGCCGCCCCCATCGCCACGCCGAACAACGCCCCGACGAGGCGCGCGAAATCCTGGCGATCGAGCCGGTCCATGGAGCCCCTCAGGCGGGGACCTGGTCGCCGCGCTGCAGCACCACGGTCATGTTCGAGGTCTGCCCCGTCAGCTTCAATCCGAGCCAGTCGAACACGGCGAAGAAACTCAGCAGCACGAAGGGCTTCAGGCCGCCGACGAAGCAGTCGCGCGGCTCGAAGATCGGCGCGAGGCGCGGCATCTTCTCGAGCAGCAGGTTGTGCATCGTCCACACCCATTGCGTCGGCGCCGGCGTGAACTGGGTCTCGAGGATCCTGAAGCCGGCCAGCGCGCCCATCTTGCCGAGGGTCGTCGGGTTGAAGAACGTGAAGTGGCGCGGGATGTGGTACGAGCCCCACGCACCGGACACGAAGCGCCTCGCGTCCCAGGAATTGCAGTTGGGCGTCTCGAGGATCAGCAACCCGCCCGGCCGCAGCGACCGGGCCGCCTTCTTCACGACGCCCACCGGGTCGGTGACATGCTCGATGACGTTGGACAGATTGATGACGTCGAAGGGCTGGTCGAACTCCACGTCCTCGAACAGGCCGCAGTAGACCGTGTGCCCGCGCTTTCGCGCGGCATCGCAGACCTCGGGCTTGATGTCGACGCCGTAGGTCCTGATGCGGTCGGGGGCCGCCGACTTGAACAGGTAGAGCATCCAGCCGTCGCCGCAGCCGACGTCGAGCAGGTCGATCTGCTTGCGATCGTCGAGATGCCTGATCAGCGACCGGATGCGACGGCCGTGGACGCGATGGCGCAGGCGCTGCGCGAGGCCGAGGTCGGCCGGGTCGGCGTCCATGTTGTAGGAGTAGTAGTTGGACGGGTAGATCGTGCCGAGCTCTTCAACGGTCGGCCGCGGATTGAGGTAGCGCAGGCCGCAGTCGGCGCATTGCACCACCGTGAAGACGTCGTCGCTGACGTAGTACTCGCGGTCGGTCCCGGAGGCGACCCGGCTGTTCCTGTCCGATCCGCAGATGTAGCACTTGAGGTCTACGGTCTTGATCGCACGCTTGGCCATGCCCTAGAGGCCCCGCACGTAGATCGCCAGGGACTGCAGGTACGACCGCCGCCAGATGACTGTCTCGCCGGCCGGGGAGTTGCGCAGCACCTCCGACATCTGGCGCAGCTTGTAGTAGGGCACGAACGGGAACATGTGGTGCTCGGCATGGTAGTTCATGCTGAACGGCGCCACGAAGGTGCGCTCGATCGGGTTGGAGTGCGTCGTGATGAGGCGACGCGTGGCGTCCCGGTCGGGCAGCGGCTCGGCGTGTTCCGCGAACTGCCGGAAGGCGTCGAAGAACGACACCAGCGTGGCCAGCGGCAGCGCCCACAGCACGAAGTAGGCCCACCAGATCCCGGCGAGGTAGAACAGCGCGAACAGGAGGACCTGCGCCGCCAGGATCGGCATGTAGCTCGCGAACGCGCTCTCGACGTTCTTGCGCGAGCCGGACGGCGAGTCGCCGACGACCGAGTAGCCGAGCCGGCTGAGGAACAGGACGCGGGCGAAGTGAGCGACCAGCGCGCCGACGCTGCCCTTGGGGGACGGCTTGTCGTGGCAGTAGAACTGGAACGCCGGATCGTCGGTGCTGCCGAGCGACTGGTGATGCGCGAGGTGCTGGGCCTGCGAGCGCAGGAACGGCGTGCCGCACGGCGCCCCGATCAGCCACTTCGAGATGGCGTTGTTGATCTTCTTGCGCGGGTGCAGGAGCGTGTGCTGGCCGTCGTGCATGAGGATCAGGAGCGCGTACTGCTGGGTCGCGATCAGGACGAAGGAGATCGCGATGACCGGCCAGGTCGGGTAGTGCGCGCACACCGCGACGGCGGCGAAAATCACCAGCCAGGGCCGGGCGAGGTCGAAGGCGATGCGCCAGGGCTCGTACACGGACATCGCCTTGGCCTGCGCGGCCAGCCTGGCGGTCGGGGACTTGTCGGGCCTGGCGGCGTTCTCCCGGCCGGTCGATGAACCCGGCGCGGGCGTGCCCGGGAGCGTGGTATCCGTCATGGTTGAAACTCTAGGAGGTGCCACCGCGCAATTCCACCCGGGAAGCCTCCCCGGAAGCGGCAGACGGCGCGCCCTATGGCCGCGCTGCCATGCCTCTTTGAGGCCGCCGGTCGGCGACCGGAAGGCCGTGGCGGTCAGAAGATCGCCTGGCCGCGCGCCTTCATCACGTACTTGAGCGCCCGGAACTCGGTGTCCTTGCGGATGCGGGCAGCGACCTGGGGGTCGGCATCGCCGCGGTTGGCCGCGGCGACCAGCTGCTCGGTCTCGGCCGAGCAGGCCTGGGCCACCGTGCGCGCGACGGTCTCGTTGTCGGCCGGGCCGCTGGAATCGGCATCGGCGTTGCGCGCGAGGCAGGCGTCCCGGGCCGCGTAGGTCTTGTCGAAGTGAACCTTCTTGCCGAGATGCTCCGGCCGGAAGAAGCTCCCCTCGCACGCCCCGAGCAGCAGGGCGAAGAGGAGGATGTACCCACGCATAGCCTTGACCCCCAACGAATCCACCGCCGGTAACATCCCCACCTGTCCCGCCGCGTCAAGCGGTCGGTTCGTCCCGGCTGACGACGGCCGCGGACCGTTGTATCAAGGGCACTATTCCTTCGCCGGCCGGGTGGCCGGCCTGCCAGGTTTCGAGGCTTTGTCTATGCGGACCGCTCCCCTCCTGTTCGTCCTGCTGCTCGGTGGCTGCGCGGCCGCCTACCACACGCCCTCCGACGGGCGCCTGACGACCAAGATCAACGCCGCCTACAAGGAGCGGGACGCCTGCCTCGCGCGCTCGGTGCAGGCCGACGGCCAGGCGATGGATCCGGCCGCGGCCGCCCGCACCGCGGCGGCGGCCTGCATGGCCGAAACCGACCGGCTGATCGAGCTGATCAACCGGGACGGCGACCCCCGCGTGGCGGCCAGGATCCGGCAGGATTCGGAGTTCCGCGCCAACGGCATGGCCCTGCGGGCGCGCGGCCAGGAATCCGGCTGAGAGGGCTCCGGCTGACCGTCCGCGTCGGCTGGCCCAGCCGCGAACGCAAACGGCGCGAGACCAGGGCCCCGCGCCGTCGCGACCGCCTCAGGTTGCTTCAGGGAGGAGGGCGGTCGGAGCCGGACGAAGAGGGTGTCCAACTCTTGGTCCCGATCTTCCGCCCGCCGACTTACGGCAACCTTACCCCGCGTCCGAAAGCTACCCACAGGCCCGGTCCGGGCCGGGCCCGATGCCGCTCGAACCGCTTGCCGTCGCATTGTCCGCGGGGTCAATTGCACGGGTCATGCCGTCCGCTGCCGATACCCTGATCGCCCGAGGCCGAGCTTACCCGCGCACGGCCCTGGCGCCGGCTGGACGCGCTGGCCGACATGGCCCGCATCGCCAAGATCGCCTGGGGCGCCACCGGCGCGGCGAAGAGGCCGGCCCGTGAGCGGCGGCTCGGTGCGCCGCGCGGCCCATCGCCTGACGGCGGGCGGCGCCGAGGCGGTCGACGAGAGCGTGGCCGAGGAGGTCGCGGTGGCGCTGGTCTACAACGGCATCAGCCACGCGGTGATGATGGCGACGCCGTGCGACCTCGAGGATTTCGGCCGCGGATTCTCGCTCACCGAGCGCATCGTGGAGACGCCGTCGGAGATCTACGACGTCGAGGTCGAGGCGGTGGCGCAGGGCATCGAGGTCCGGCTCGACATCGCCGCCCAGCGCATGGCCGCGCTGCGCGAGCGCCGCCGCACGCTGGCCGGGCGGACCGGCTGCGGCCTGTGCGGCGTCGACAGCATCGCCGCGGCGATGCGGCCGGTCGATGTCCTCGCCGGCGGCACCGCGGTGTCGCACGAGGCGATCGGCCGGGCGATGGCGGCGCTGCCGGCGGCGCAGGCGATCAACCGCGTCAACGGCGCGACCCACGCGGCCGGCTGGGCGCGGCCGGACGGGACGCTGCTGGCGGTGCGCGAGGATGTCGGCCGCCACAACGCCCTCGACAAGCTGTGCGGCGCCGTCCTCGGCCGGGCGCGCGGCGAGCCGCCCAACGGCTTCGTCGTCGTCACCAGCCGCTGTTCCTACGAGATGGTGCACAAGGCCGCCGCGATGGGCGCGGCCGCCATCGCCGCCGTGTCGGCGCCGACCTCGCTCGCCATCGAGGTGGCGCAGCAATCCGGCATCGCGCTGGCCGCGTTCGTGCGCGACGGGCGGCTCACCGTCTATGCCCATCCCGAGCGGGTGACGCCGTGAACGAGGGGCCGAACGCGGGCCGCGTGTTCGGCGTGGTCGGCTGGAAGAACGCCGGCAAGACGACGCTGGTCGAGCGGCTGGTCGCCGAGTTCGTGCGCCGCGGCTGGACCGTGAGCACGATCAAGCACGGCCACCACGATCTCGACGTCGACCGGGAGGGCCGCGATTCGTGGCGGCACCGCGCCGCCGGCGCGACCGAGGTCGCCGTCATCGGGGGGCGCCGCTATGCCATCATGCGCGAGAGCGAACCGACGCTCGACGAAGTGCTGGCCCGGCTGTCGCCGGCCGACCTGGTGCTGATCGAGGGCTACAAGCGCGAGGCCCACCGCAAGATCGAGGTGCGGGCCGGCGGCGACCCGATGGCGGCCAACGACCCCGCGATCCTGGCCGTCGCCAGCGACCGCCCGCCGTCCGACACCGGCCTGCCATGGTTCCGGCGCGACGACATCGGGGCCATCGCCGACTTCATCGCCGCGCGCGTGCCGCCGCCGCGAACCTGAAGCGGCATCCGGCTCAGTTCTTCTTGCCCGCGAAGATGCCGTTGGCGTTGTAGCTGCCGCCGTTCACGTTGAAGCTGCCGACCTGGTAGCCGGCGGGGTTCCCGGGGGTCGAGTAGAACGAGCCATTCAGTTGGATCGACCGGTTGGTGTTGCTCGAGGCGATCCGCCCCTGGCTCGTGAAGTTGACGCTGTTGCCGTTCGCGACGGTCGTGCCCTGGAAGCGGGCGCCGTCGAAGCTCATGGTCGCGGTGCCGCTGCGCGTCGCGAAGTTCCAGACGTTCTGGTAGCTGCCGGACGAGATCGAGCGGTTGTTGACGATGCCGATCATGCCGCCACTGTAGGTCGCCGTCGACGTCAGGGCGTTGATGTCGGAGATCTGGGCCTGGAACCCCGACGTGCCGGGGCTGGAGGACGGCTGGAGCGCGCCCGACTTCGTGAAGTTGTCGAGCGTGATCGGCGGCGGCGGCAGTTCGGCCAGCGCGATCGCGTTCGGCTGGTTCTGCGGATCGACGGCCGGGTTGCTGTTGGTGATCGCCGTGACGATCGTGTCGTTGGGGTTGCGGTTGCGCGGTCCCGGTCCGGAGCCGAAGCTGTCCATGCCGGGCGCCACGATCCGCGCCGGCTGGCCGGAGTTGGTCCGCGACAGGCCGGACGTCTGCGCCATCTGGTCGGGGGCGCGCGTGCCGCCGGCGGCAGCGCCACCGCCGCCGCCGCCGGAGGACGGCCGGCCCTCGAGCTGGCCCAGCTGCCCGTTCAAGGCGCCGCGCCCGAGGATCTGGGGCACGCCCGGCGGCCCGCCGACCGGTGTGGTGATGGTCGAGCCGGGCCGGGTCGCGGTCTGCGTCTGGCCGGCCGCCGTGACCGTCATGTCCTTGCCGAACACGAAGGTCGAGTCGGTTCGGTCCGTCGCGACATCGAGGATGGTGATGCCGCCGCGGATGCCGATCGTGCCGGACGGCGTCTGGACCTTGATCGCGCTGTTCTTGCTGATCTTGCCGCCGACCAGCCGCAGCACGCCCTTGCTGGCGCTGATCGACAGCTCGCCGGTCTTGGACGCGGGATCGAACACGAACCGGTCGATGGTGAGGCGCGCGTTCGGACCGACCGTCAGCGACGAGCCGTCGAGGAAAACGAGGTGGGCGCGATCGCTGGCGGTGGTCGTGATCAGCTCGTTGGCCTGCACGTCGACGCCGATGCGCAGGACGCGCTCGTTCTCCTGCGGTGGCTTGCCGAGCGGGTCGCCGTCGGTGGCGGTGGTGACGCCGACGCCGGCCACGGCGGCGGGAGTGAAAAGCGGGGACAGCAGAAGGGAAAGAGCGGTCGCCCCGAGCATCGTCACGCGCAGCGTCGAACCTTGCATGTGTCGGCCCTCCAAGTCCAAATCCTAGCCCGGCGGCGCGCCGCTGTCGATTTCGCGGTTGTGGCCGGGATCAGAAGCGCCAGCTGACGCCCATCAGGAAGCTGTTGTTGACGAATTCGTAGTTGGGCAGGCTGGCGCCGCGCACGAACCGGCCGGCCGACACCGTCATGGTCGTGCGCTCGTCGAACGGCACCGCCAGGGTGATGTTCAGGATGGTGTCGTTCTGCTGGCGGTTGACCGTCGGGTCGACGAAGGGATCGGGCTGGTCGTAGGTCCACCATTGCAGGTTGGCCGAGAACGAGATCGACCATGGCAGGTCGCCGCCGAACAGCGGGTCCTTGAAGCGGAACTGCATGCCGCCGCCGACGCCCAGCAGGAGGTAGCTGTAGGACGGCGCGTTGTCGGTCATGTAGCGCTGGATGTTGCCGTTGCCGAACAATGCCACGACATCGGTCAGGGCGAACTGGAAGGTGGTGTTCGCCGAGTACTCGTTGCCGGTGTAGACGGTGTTGAACGGCAGGTACCAGCTGTTCTGGTACATCAGGCGGCGATAGGTGGCGTTCGACGTGTTGCGCAGCCGGTCGCCGAGCAGCGACCCGACCTCGACCGCCGAGCCGTAGCTGCCGTAGTAGGGCACGTCGTTCACCCAGATGAAGCCGAGCAGGCCCATCGGCTTGATCGTGACGTCCTCGAAGATGCCCTGGAAGGCCTGGAAACGCGGACCCGAGCTGAGGTCGAGCAGCCCGACGTTGGCCTGGCTGACCTGGAACTGCCGGTTGATGTAGCCGCTCAACTGCGTCTCGAGGGCCGCCTTGTCCTGGCTGCCGAGGTCGTAGACGTGGCGCACGTAGCCGGAGGACACGGCGCCCCAGTCGGCGGTGCCGAGGGCGGACTGGTTGAGGTTGGCGGTCTGGCCGAACAGCCGGACGTTCGACGTCGGCGGTCCGAGGTTGGCGTTGGACTGGTAGCGGAAGCCGCCGAAGATCTCGCCGGCGAAGCGCGATGTCGCGGATCGCTTGTCGACCTCGGCGAGGTATTGCTCGGCCCGGGCCTTGACCTCGGGCGCGAGGTTCGGTGTCGCCAGTACCATCTCGAGGTACGAGCGTGCGATTTCGAACGAACCCAGCCTGTAGTAGAGCACCGCCAGCTCGAGGCGCACGCGCGGCAGGTCCGGGTTGACCAGCAGCATGCGTTCCAGCGCCGAGATCGCGCCCTCGTAGTCGCCCGCCCGGGTTGCGGTGGTGGCGAAGCGGAACAGGACCTGGAGGTCCGCCGGGCGCTTCAACATGTCGTTGAAGGCGGCGTCGTACTCGCGTTCCAGTTCCGGTGTTGCGTTGACCGGTCCCTGCGCGACGACGTGGGCGGGCGGCAGCAGGACCAGCGCAAGCGTGCAGGCGAGCCAGTTGAGGCGGCGAACCACTCGGTCTCCCCCGTGCTTCGTGAACAAGCACGGGGAGTGTAACAAGCCGGCTTCAGACGAGCCAGCTTCGCGCCACCATGAGCCACGACATCGGCCACGGCGCGCGCGCCGCGCGCATGCGCAGCAGCATGCGTCGATACTGGCGCTCGCCCAGCGCGCCGACGAACCGGTCCTCGCCGTCGACCATCGCCTTCAGCATGCGGTCGAGCATCACCGTGTAGGTGTTGCCCCAGTTGCGGCTGGAGAGATGGAGACGTCCGCCGAGGACGGGGTTGTCTGCAGCGCCATTGCGACCATGTAGCCGATACGAGTACAGAGCCTCGTCGATCAGCAGCGAGCCTGCCACCATCTGCGCCATCACCACGACGTAGAAGTCCATGTGCAGCCGGAAGGTCTCGTCGTCGTCGGGGAAGACGAGGTTGATCAGCGAGCGCCGGAACATCATCGACGAGGTGCTGACCCACACCCAGTGCACCACCCGCCTGGTGTAGAGGCGGTACGGCGTCCATTCCTGCCAGCGCGCGGTTCCCTTGGCGACGTCGAGCTTGGGCACGCGGGCGGGATCGACCGGGGCGAAGGCGCGGTCGCGGTCGGCGCTGGCGCGCTCCTTGCCGAACCAGTAGACGCAGCCCGCGATCAGCTTGCCCTGGCCGTCGATCAGGCGCGCGTTGCAGGCGGTGAAGCCGACCGCGTAGGTCTCGTTGAGGTGGGCGGCGAGGTGGCGCTCGAGGAAATCCTCGTGCAGCAGGTCGTCGGAATCGAGGAAGCAGACGAAGGTACCGCTCGTCGCCTCGAGGCCGCGCCGCGTCGCCCCGGTCTGCCCGACGTTCTTCGCCAGCCGGACGAGCGAGAAGCGGGGGTCCGCGAGCGCGTCGAGGGTGGCCTGCACGACGTCGGCCGAACCGTCGGTCGAGGCGTCGTCCACGATCACGCACTCGAAGTCGCGCAACGTCTGGCGCGCCACCGAGTGGATGGCATCGGCGATGTAGTCCCGGCAGTTGTAGCAGGTGACGACGACCGAGATGCCGGGCAGCGCGATCTCGGTCACGGCTTGGCGGGACCCAGGAACCGGAAGTCGACGCCCTCGTCGGCCTGCAGCACCTCGCGGTGGAACAGGCCGGTGTAGCCGCGGTCGCTGCCGGCCGGCGGCGCCGGCGGCTTCCACGCCTTGCGCCGCTGCGCCAGCTCGCGCGCCGGCACGTGCAGTTCGAGCTTGCGGTTCGGCACGTCCAGCGTGATCCGGTCGCCGCTGCGGACCAGCGCGAGCGGCCCGCCGACCGCCGCCTCGGGCGCGACGTGCAGCACGATGGTGCCGAAGGCGGTGCCGCTCATGCGGGCGTCGGAAATGCGGATCATGTCCTTCACGCCGGCACGCGCCAGTTTCATCGGGATCGGGAACGAGCCGGCCTCCGGCATGCCGGGCGCGCCGACCGGCCCGGCGTTGCGCAGCACCAGGATGTCGTCGGCCTTGACGTCGAGCTTCGGGTCGTCGCCGCGCGCCGCGAGATCCTCGAGCGAGTCGAACACCACGGCGCGGCCGGTGTGGGTCATCAGCGACGGCGAGGCGGCGGCGTGCTTGATCACCGCGCCGCGCGGCGCGAGGTTGCCGCGCAGCACCGCCATGCCGCCGGTCGGCTTGATCGGGTTGGCAGGCGTGCGGATCACGGTCTGGCCGGGGACGATCTCGGCGGCGTCGATGACCTGGCGCAGGGTGCGTCCCTCGACCGTGCGGCAGCGCTCGTCGAGGTGCTTGCGGATCTCCTTCATCAGCCGGGAATTGCCGCCGGCCCAGTGGAAGTGCTCCATGTAGTGGTCGCCCGACGGCTTGAGGTCGACCAGCACCGGCACCTTGCGGCCAATCTCGTCGAAGCTCTCGAGCTCGATCTCGATGCCGAGGCGGCGCGCCACCGCGGTGAGGTGGACCAGGGCGTTGGTCGAGCCGCCGATCGCCTGCAGCACGGTCAGGGCGTTGCGGAACGCCGCCGCCGTCATGATCTCGCTGGGGCGCGGTCCCTGGGCCTTGGCCATCTCGGCGGCTAGCCGGCCGGACGCCTCGGCGACCCGGAGGCGGTCGGAGTGGGTCGCCGGGATCGAGCCGCTGCCGGGCAGGCCCATGCCCAGCGTCTCGACCATGCAGCCCATGGTGCTGGCGGTGCCCATCACCATGCAGGTGCCCTTGGTCGGCGCCAGCCGCTCGCTGACCTGCTCGATGTCGGTCTCGGAGAAGGTGCCGGCGCGGTACTGGCCCCACAGCCGCCGGCAGTCGGTGCAGGCGCCCAGCACCTCGCCCTTGTAGTGACCGACCAGCATCGGCCCGACCGGCAGCACCACCGCCGGGCGGTCGGCGCTGGCGGCCGCCATCAACTGCGCCGGCAGGGTCTTGTCGCAACCGCCGATCAGCACCACCGAGTCCATCGGCTGGGCGCGGATCATCTCCTCGGTGTCCATGGACATGAGGTTGCGCAGGAACATGCTGGTCGGGTGGGAGAAGCTCTCGTGGATCGACACTGTCGGGAAGACCATCGGCAGCGCGCCGGCCAGCATGACGCCGCGCTTCACCGCCTCGATCAGGTCGGGGACGTTGCCGTGGCAGGGATTGTAGTCGCTGAAGGTGTTGGTGATGCCGACGATCGGGCGGTCGAGGGCATCGTCGGAATAGCCGCCCGCCTTGATGAAGGCCTTGCGCAGGAACAGCGAGAAGCCGGCGTCGCCGTAGGTCGCGAGGCCCTGGCGCAGGCCGGTCGCCTTGGCTGCGCCCTTGGCGGGCCGCTTGCGGGACGTCATGGCGTTGCTTCTCCCTCTCCGTCTGTCTTGCCCCGACGGTTTATCGCCTTCCGCGGCGTCCGCCCAGCGCGCTGTCAGCGCGCCCGGTAGACCGGCAGGTCGTTGCGCCGTTCGGCCAGCCCGGCCGCGGCCGGCGGGGCCCCGGCACGGGCACCGCCGGCGCGCAGGTCGTCGGCCTTGAGGCCGAGCCTCGCCGCGACGGCCAGGCGCTCGGCGTCGGGCAACTCGCGCGGCGAGCCGCGCATGACGTACTGGCGGAGGTAGGCGCGATGGCGCCCGATCGCGCGCGACAGCGTCTCGAGGTCGAGGTCGGGCCGACCGGCAAGGGCGGCGACCAGCAGTTGGCGCGGAGCGTCCATCGGGTAGCGATGGTGCCAGCCGCCCGCGGTGCGGTCACGCGGAGACGCGCGCACGATCGCTGAATCCGGACGGCGTTGCGGGTCGCCTCGCCGGATCGAACGGGGCAGCGAGCCATGCGGCCGTGGGTATTGCAAAACCGCTGGCGCTGGGCGTTGATGCGCCACGGGGTTGTGCAACCTGTGGGTAGGGGTACGAACATGGCGATGACGATGTTGCAGATGGCGGGCGCGACGCCGACGCCGGCAACCATGGCTGACGGAATCCTGCTGATCATCGATGCCCAACGCGAGTACACCGACGGCCTCCTGCCGCTGCCGGGTGTCGGGGCAGCGGTCGATGCGCTCGCCGGCCTGCTGGAAAAGGCGCGGGTCGCCGGGGCGCCGGTCGTTCACGTGCGACACAAGGGACCGGGCAAGGCCTTCAACCCGTCCTCGACCGGCTTCGAGATCGTGGCGCCGCTCGCGCCGCGGGCCGGCGAGACGATCGTCGACAAGGGTCTGCCCAACGCCTTCGCCGGCACCGACCTCGCCGGGATCCTGGCCGCGACGGGCCGCAAGAACCTGATCGTCGGCGGTTTCATGACTCACATGTGCGTCTCGGCAACCGTGCGCGCGGCGACCGACAACGGCTACATGAGCACCATCGCCGCCGACACGGTGACGACGCGCGACCTGCCCGACGCCCTGGGTGGCGAGACGGTGAGCGCCGCGGCGATCAACCGGATCACGCTGGCAGCGCTCTCGGACCGCTTTGCCTGGATCGTGCCGAAGGCGTCGGCACTCGGCTGAGCGGTCACTCGGAGGCGGCGAGGGGAGCGGGCGGCGCCGGCGGCGCCGCGCTCGGGCTGGCCAGCAGGGTGAGGGCGGCGATCGCTACCAGCAATGCCAGCGAGCTGTAGCCGACCAGCGTGGTGCCGTCCCGGGAATCGAGGGCGCGCAGGGCGCGGGAGTGCAACGGCGTCGTCGGCGACATGTCGACATTGAGCCCCGGAGCGGGGGCCGGAACAACGTAACGTTCGTATAGTATGTACGTGGCCGCGATGGACGCCGCGCCGCGGCCGCGGCAGCAGCGCCAAAGAGAAAGGGCGGCCCGTCGGGGCCGCCCTTCTTTTTCGACCGGAAGGTCCCGATCAGGTCATCGCGTTGGCGACGTTGCTCAGGACGCCGTTCACCTGGGTGCCGACGGTGCGCATGGCGGCGATGGCGGCCACGGCGATCAGCGAGGCAATGAGCGTGTACTCGATGGCGGTGGCGCCGTGTTCGCTCTTCATGACGCGGCGGAAAATGGACAGCATGGGTATCTCCAAAAGAACGTTCTTATGAAATCGAACCTGTTTCCGACCGCGTCGGTTCTGGGGACCGGCGCGGCCCTCCGCAGGGCCGTCGGGGCCTTGGGGACCCCAACCTCAACAAATGGTTGAGGTCTATGTATTAACATATTGAATGCTGCGATTTTCTCAATTCGATGATTGTATCATCTGCATCATTTGGGCAGAGACCGTCGGCGGTTCGCGCCACTTTGGCCGGCGGTATTGGCGCGACCCGTGTTATCGTCCACGAAACAGGGGAGGCGTGTCATGAAGTCAATTCTGACAATGGCCTGGACGGCCGAGGATCCGGCCGCGTTCGATCTGGCCGCCAAGCTCGCCCGCTCGTTCGGGGCGCGCCTGGTCGGCCTGGAGCCGCCATCGTACGGGGTCATGAGCATGGCCTGGGCCGATGCCGGCATGGGCGCGCCGATCGGCGGCGGCCTGGCCGAGGACGCCGAGGAGAGGCAGCGCGTCAGCGCCGTCCGCCAGGCCTTCGACCAGCGGGCGGCCGGGCTGGTTTCGGAGTGGCGCTCGTCGGAGGACAGCGGCCCGACCGCGATCGGCACCATCGGGCGGGCCTACGACCTGATCGTCATGCCGCAGCCGGGGGCGTTGCCCAAGATGCCGGAAAGCGTGTTCGAGACGGCGCTGTTCGACTCGGGCCGACCGGTCCTGGTGGTGCCGCAGGGCTTCTCGGGCATGGTCGGCAAGCGCATCCTGTTCGCCTGGAACGGCTCGACCGAGAGCGCGCGCGCGATATCGCTGGCGATGCCGGTGCTGTCCGGGGCCGAGTCGATCGACGTCCTGAGCGTCGATGGCGCCATGGTCCCGGGGCCGAGTTCGGCGGAGATCGCCGAGTCGCTTCGCAGCCACGGGCTCAACGTCACCAGCCAGCACGTCAAGCCGGGCAGCCGGACCGCCGGCCAGACGATCGTCGATACCGCCATCGCCGGCGGTGCGGACCTGATCGTCAAGGGCGCCTACACCCAGAGCCGGCTGCGCCAGATGATCTTCGGCGGCATGACGCGACACCTGATCCTGAACTCGCCGCTGCCGGTGCTGTTCTCGTACTGACAAAGCGTCGCCCGCGCGGCGGCCCGCGGCCATGCTAGAAGCGCGCATGGCCGCCTCGCCGACCTTCCGTCTCGTCCTGACCGCCTGCGCCGTGGCGGCGATCGCCGGCGCGGCCGTGCTCGGCGTGTTGCTGGCGCTGCCACCCGAGCCGCTCGACCCGGCGCTGCCGACCGTCGCCGAGCGGATCGCGGACCTGCGCACCGAGCGGGCCGGGCTGGAGGCGCGGGCCGACGCCGAGGCGCGGATCGCGCTGCTGCCGGCCTTCCGCACTGCCGGGCTGCTGGTCGACGATCTCGCCGCGCGCCACGAACGCGACGGCGACCATGGCTTCGACCGCCTGCCGGCGGCCGCGCGGCAGCCCTTCCTCGCGCTCGACGCGCTGAACGGCGCCTTGCGCGAGGCGCTCGAACGCCAGACCGAGGGCGCGCGCGCCGCCGCGCTGCGCGCGGGCGAGGCCACCGCCAGCGCCATCGACCGGCTGGTCGCCGGCGAGTCCCCGGCCGTGCTCGCCTACACGCCGGCCTTCGTGCCGCCGCGCCAGGCCGCGGGCGACCTGTCGCTGCCGGCGCCGTCGGCGCCGCCGCCGCTGCCGCGGGCCGCGCTCGACCCGGCCCCCGCTGCGGCCGGCGCGGCATCGCCGTCGCCGGTGCCGCCGGGCGCGCCGCGCTACGCGCCGTCGTTCGCGCCGCCGGTCGACGACGAGCCGGCGGTGACGGTCGAGATCGTGGGCGCCAACCTGGTGGTTCCCGGCGGCCCCGCGCCGGTGCTGTCGATCGGCGGATGGCGCGGCCCCGCGCGGCTGCGCGACGGTCGCCTCGTGTTCGCGGTGCCGCGCGGCGCCTTTCCCTCCGAGACGACGCGCACGGCCTTCACCCTCGCGACCCTGACGCTGCGCCGCGGTGGCCGCCCGGTCACCTTCCAACTGCTGTTCACCGTGCTGCCCGACAAGCCGGGCTGGTTCGCGCTCGACCAGCGGGTGCGCGCGCTGGCGCCGGAATCCAACACCCTGGTGTCGCCCGAGATCCTGGCGCGGGCGGCGGTCGGCGAGACCCGCACGGTGCGCCGCTGCTTCGATCCGCCGGAAGGCTGGCGGTTCGACGTCGAGCGCGTGCGCGTGGTGATCGTCGAGCGCCTGGGATGGGAGGACGATGCCAGCGACCCCGGCCTCAACGGCGGCTCGGTCGACATCGTCAAGCCGGACCGGCCGGGACAGGTCTGCCTCTCGGTCGTCGCCAAGCCGGTCGTCAAGACGGCGCGGACCGCCACGATCGGTCGCTTCGAGGCCACCCTGGTGCGCGATGTCGTGACCGAGACGGCGGTGCGCAGCGGCGTGCGGGCGCTCGACTGGCGCGAGGCGATGCGCGTGCCGCTCGACCCGGCGATGTCGGAGTGGAAGCTCTACGTCCGCCTGTTCGACGGCGTCGATCGCGAGTTCGGCGGCCGCGCCGGCGCCGCGGCGCCGACGCTCGAGGTACCCTTCCTGTCGATCGAGGCGGAGGAGGGCGGCAAGGCGCTGATCCTGCGCGCCGATCCCGCGGCCGGTCCGCGCGGCGGTTGAGCCGCCGCGACCGGTTGCGGGGCAGCCGTCAGCGGCCGCGCGCCTCGAACCGCAGCCGGCGCTTGCCGGAGCCGTCGAGCAGGTCGAGCGTGACGCCCGAGAGCTGGGCCTGCCGGACCTCCGCCAGTGCCGAGAGGAAACGCTGCTCGGCGGCGGCGACGGCCGGCGCGCAGGCCATCAGGGTGGCCGCGGCGGGCAGGAAGCGCAGCCCGTCGGCATCGAGCTGGTACGAGCCGGCCAGCGTGTTGCAGCCGGCCGAGCCGGAGTAGCGCCCCTGCTCGTCGAGGCGCAGCCGCGGCCGGTGGCGCCAGTCCTCGTAGCTCGGCTTCTCGTTGTCGATCTCGACCAGGCGCCACTCGGTGTCGCGCAGCGCGGCGCTGCGTGGCGGCGGCGCCGGACACGCGCCGTCGCGCTTGGACGCCAGCAGCCGCTGGGCGACGAACTCGCCCTTGCCGAAGCGCCCCTCGATGTCGACGAAGATCTGCGCCTGCTTGGACGTCGTCACGTCGGTCCAGGTCTTCTGCAACTCGGCCTCGACCGCGTTCTGGGCCAGCTCGAAGGTCCGGCCGGTCAGGCACTCGGTGAACAGGCCGCCGTTGTTGGTGTCGCGGTACATGCCGATGAGGCGGAACAGGCCGTCGACCGGGTCGGGCTGGGGCTGGCGCTCCAGCTCGGTGCCCTTCTCGTCGACCAGCCTGTCGCTGTTGGCCTCGCGAAAGGCGCGGCGCGCGGTCATGCTGGCGCGCAGCACCATGCGCACGCCGCCATCGACTTCCTGCGCCCACTGGCCGAACTCGTAGGTCGGCGTGGTCGAGCCGCGGGTATCGCGCAGGTGGAAGGTGCCGTCCGGGAACAGCGTCACCACCAACCCGTCGCCGGCATAGGTGCGCGGCGGCTCGCCGGGGCGGCCGACCGCGTGGCAGCGCATCGACCGGCCGGCCGCCGTCAGCGTCGCCTCGCGGCCGCGGCCGCGCAGCTCGTAGTAGGAATCGCCGTAGGCGAAGCCGGAGCCGGATGGCTGGCGCGACAGCTCGACGTCCGGCTGGCCGGGCACGGTCAGGGTCGCGAGGTCGCCGTCGCCGGAGAAGCTGGCGGCGAAGTCCTGCCCGCCGGGGCAGGAGTACATGACCTGCAGGCCCGGCGGCTGGGCCGGCGCGGCCGGCGGTTCCTGCGCCGGTGCCGGTGACGGTGCTTGCGATGGCGCGGCCCCCTGCGCCCACGCGCCGGCGGTCGCGACCAGGCCTGCCAGGGCGACCAGCACGAACCCGCGCCGCGCGCTCATGGCCGGGCCTCCGGGATGCGGCCATCGGCGGACAGCAGGACGGCGAGCGGCCGCGTGGTTTCGAATTGGGACAGCACGATCAGTCCCACTACCATGATCGGCACGCACAGGAACATGCCGACGACGCCCCACAGCGTCCCCCACACCATCAGCGACACGATCACGACCAGCGGCGACAGGTTGAGCGTGCTGCCCATGATCGCCGGCTCGATCACGTTGGCGGTGACGATCTGGATCGTGCCGAACACCAGCAGCACGATCAGGAACGGCGTCAGGCTGTCGAACTGCACCAGCGTCAGGATCGCCGGCGCGACGATGGCGAGGATCGAGCCGACCGTCGGGACGTAGTAGAAGAAGAACACCAGCACCGCCCAGAAGCCGGCGAAGTCGACGCCGACCGCCGACATCACGACGTAGGCCAGCGCCGAGGTGATGACCGCCAGCGTGGTCTTGATGCGGATGTAGAGCCGGATGTCGCGGTCGATATGGTCGAGCACCGCCTCGACCCGGGCGCGGTCCTCGGCCGAGGCGAGGATGATCGCCAGCTTGCGGCGGAAGCGCGCCTGCTCGACGAACAGGAAGCCGGCGTAGACCAGCACGATGCCGGCGACGCTGACCACCGAGGCGGCGGCGGTCGCGATGCTGCTCAGCGTGTCGGCGAGGCTGATCCGGTCGAACAGCTCGCCGATGGTCGGCGCCTGCTCGATCCCGATCATCCGTGCGCCCTGGTTGATCAGCAGCTGCAGTCGCCGCTCGTAGGTCGGGGCGGCGTCGATCACCGCCGAGACGTTGCGGCCGAGCGTGCGGCCGACCACCCACAGCAGTCCGGCGGTGATGCAGACGGCGGCCGGCAGGGCCAGCGGGCGCGGCAGGCGAAGGCGCCCGAGCAGCGGCGTCTGGAACGCCTCGGCCAGCGCGTCGATCATGTACCAGAGCACGATGCCCATGACGAAGGGCAGGATCAGGCTGCGGCCCGCCACCAGCAGGTACACCGTGGCGGCGACGACGATGGTCCACAGGGCGGCGCGCTGCAGCGTCATGGCCGGCGCCGCTCGCCGAGCAGGGCGCGACCGCGCTCGGTCAGCTCGACGCGATGCAGGCCCCTGTCGCCGCCGACCTGGCGGACCAGCCCGTCGGCCCGCGCGTCCTCCCACACCGGGAAGCGCGGGCAGGAACTGCGCCACGCCTCCATGACGTCCTCGCGGCTGCGCGGCCGGTCGGCCACCCACTGCAGGAACTGCACCATCATCAGGCGCGGCGAGGCCGAGATGTCGGATGGGCGCGACATGGGCTACTCCTCGACCGGCGGCGGCGGCCGGTCATGCAGGTCCGATTGCGGTTCGTGGCGTGCGCGCGCCATCACCGCGACGGCGCGAGCGACGAGGTAGGAAGCGATCACCGTCATGCCGAGCTCCATCGTCGGCTGGTCGGCCGGTCCCGCGGCCGCCAGCGTGACTTCGACCAGCGCCAGCCCGGCCAGCGCGACGGTCGCGACCCGGCAGTCGCCGGCGCGCGGCAGCCGGATCAGCCGCCAGGCGTGGTCGATGTCGAGGTGCATCCAGTAGCCGCGGGCGACGCCCGCCACGCCGGCGACGATCGAGAACATCCACAGTTCCGGGTTCTTGAGCTCGCCCCATGTCGGGTAGGCGACCAGCAGCAGCGCGGCGGCGGCGGCCAGCAGGGCGGCGACCGGGATGCGCCAGGCGGCGACGATGCGGCCGCCGCCCTCGGGTACGGCGATCACGAGGCAGGTCAGCGCGCACAGCGCCATCAGGCCGTGCGTGAAGAAGAGGTTGGAGATCGCGCTCATCGAAAGCCGCAGCGCTCGGCGCTGACCCCGAGGGTGGCCCAGCGGCTGCCGTCGCGGAAGCAGCCGTTCTGCCACAGGCCGGAGTAGCTCTGGCCATCGGCGGCGTAGCGGGTGCCGTAGCCGTTCGGCACGTCGTCGCGCCACTCGCCGTCGTAGCGGCCGCCGGCCGCGTAGGTGCGGACCCCGCGGCCCTGTGCCTTGCCGTCGACGAACTCGCCCTCGTAGCGGTCGCCGTTGGCGAAGTAGACGGTGCCGTGGCCGGTCCGCTTGTTGTCGCGGAAATCGCCGATGTAGCGGTCGCCGTTGGGCCACAGGTAGGTCGCCCGGCCGTTCGGCTTGCCGTCGCGGAACTCGCCGCTGACGCGGGCGCCGTTGGCGAAGGTGAAGGTGCCCTTGCCGTTGCGCTCGCCGTTCTCCCAGGCGCCTTCGTAGCGCGAGCCGTTGGCGTAGGTCATCTTGCCGGCGCCGTTGGCCATGCCGTCCTGCATCTCGCCCTCGTACCGCGCCAGCGGCTTGCCGCCCTGGAACCACTGCAGCACGCCCTTGCCGTGCGCGAGGCCGTGGTAGCACTCGCCGCTCCAGGTAATGCTCATGCCGGGCTCGTTGTCTGCCCGCACGATCTTGCAGCCGGTGGTCGGATCGGCCAACTCGTCGCTGCCCGGGGCGGCGATGCCGCCGGGGACCGGGCCGGGCGCGGGCGGCGGCCGGACCGTCGGCGAGAGGTTCGGTACGGGGCTTGGCGTCGGCCGCGGGCTCTGCGCCGAGGCCTGTGCCGCGACCGCCCACAACAGCAACGCAAGTCCGACCAACCGCATCTCGATCTCCCGCCCCAGTGTAGCAGAGCGGCGGCGCGAGGGCAGGCGTCAGCCGCGCGTGCGCAGGTAGACGGTGGCGGCGCGGGCCGACAGGAAGGCGGCGCCCAGCGCGACCCCGGCGGTCGCGAACGGGACCATGGCCGCCAGCGGCGCCGAGGCGAGCGGCAGGGCGGTCGCCACCACCAGCAGGGCGAGCATCGCGGCCGCGCTCCAGAAGCCGTCTCGGCCGCCGGGCAGCCGCACCGTCGACCACAGCGGGTCGACCTCGACGGCGACGAACCAGCCGCGCAGCAGGCCGATGCCCGCCCCGGTCGCCAACGCCAGGCGCAGCATGTCGGCATGGCGCTGGCCGGGTTCGCTGAGGCCCATCATCAGCAGGGTGGCGCCGAGGGCGAGCGGCGCCGGCAGCACCAGGAAACTGCGCGATCGCGAGACCCCGCGGGCCTCGCGCGACAGGATCCAGAGGCAGCCGGCGAGGGCCAGCGCGGCGAGGACATGCAGCAGGTTCGGCATCGCCGTGCCGCCGTCAGAACCGGTGCAGCACGACGTGCGGGGCGCGGCGGCAGCGTAGCGAGATCACCACCGAGCGGCCGGCCAGGAACCCGGCGCAGGCGGCGGCCAGCGGCGGCGCCGCGAGGCGCAGGAACGCCCCGCTCGGCGGGAGGAGGGAACCCGCCGCCTCCATGACGACTGCCAGCCCGAGAAGGGCGGCCGCCACCAGCGTCACCCGCGCTGCTGGCAGCCGGACCCGTTCGAACATGTGGTCGACCTCGAGCGCCACCGGGAACCCGCTGGCCGCCCCGGCGGTCACGCCGATCGCGAGGGCCAGGCCGAAGACCCAGGGTGGTTGGCGCAGGCCGACGTGGAACAGCAGGAAGATCGCGGCGCAGACCAGCGCCAGCAGGGCAGGCCAGGCCAGCCGCGAGCGCCGCACGCAGCGGCTGCGGAGTTCGCCGACGCACAGCCGCACGCAGGCGACCGCGCTGACCAGCAACACCAGGTGCAGGAAATTGAGCCCGAGTTTCACGTCCCACCGTGTCGGGCGCCGATACGCTCTTGCAACGCATTCGCATCTCTGCCCCACGCAGAGCGGAACACCGGGCGGTCGACGCCTGCCTTCCCAAGTGCAGGCCCACATCATGGCGCACAAACATGCGCCATCAATGAAGTTTCATCCGTTTTCGTGACAAACCGACATTCGGACGGCTGAATCACCCACGGTGGTGCGATCTGTGTCGTGGAAGCCACACCGGCTGCCTCAAACGGCAGTGCACAATGGACTCCCGTGGCATCGCCGCCGGGGCATCGGGTAAAGTCCCTCCAGTTTTCAGGCCTGTGGCCCCCATCGAATTTCCCTCGTTTCCGAGGGGCTGCAGAACAAGGAGAGTGAGATGAAGAAGGTATTGCTGGCTGCTGCCGCGATCGTGGCGCTGCCGCTCGCGGCCCAGGCGCAGTCTCCGT
>CAYQRL010000026.1:0-75986 GCA_964420105.1 uncultured Reyranella sp. | reverse complement strand
GCGATCGAGGTCGTGCCGCCGCCCATGTCGATCAGCGTGACGCCGAGGTCGCGCTCGTCGGAGACCAGAGAGCTCAGTCCCGCGGCGTGGGCCGCGACCACGCGGTCGGCGATCTCGAGGTGGGCGCGGCGGACGCAGACCTGCAGGTTGCGCATCGCGCTCGACGCCGCCGTCACGAGGTGGACCTCGACGCCCAGCCGCTCGCCGAACATGCCGCGGGCGTCGCGCACCGGCGTGCCGTCGACCGAGAAGCCGATCGCCTCGGAGTGGATGATGTCGCGGTCGGCCGTCTCGGCCGGCAGGTGGATGTGCTGGGTCACCCGCCGGACGTCGCGCTCGCCGATCTCGTGGTGGCCGATCGCGACCTCGAGGCTCTGGTTGTGCGAGGCCGCCGAGCCGCCGCTGACGCCGACGATGACCTCGCGGACGTGCTCGCCGCACATCTCTTCCGCCGTCGACACCGCCGAGGAGATGGCCCGGGTCGCCGCCTCCATGTCGACGATGTTGCCCGAGCGCATGCCCTGCGCCGGCTGGTGGCCGATGCCGACCACCCGCAGGCCCTGGCCGTCGACGCGGGCCACGAAGCAGACGACCTTGCTCGTGCCGATATCGAGCGCCGCAATAACGCCGTTTCTTGTCTTTGCCACGATCTCCCCCGTACTCGCTTACACAGGTTCCATGGAATCCTACGCCGGACCGCCCGGGACGTCGCCGCCCGATCGCTTCCGGAGATAGAGCTTGTCCGGCAGCCGCAGGTCGACGACGCCGTATTCGCGCGACAGCAGGCGGTGCCGCTGGTCGAGCTTGGCCAGCTGCTGGAGCGCGGCGATCGCGTCCTCCTCGGGCAGCCAGATCTCGACCCCGTTGTTCAGGACCAGGTTCCAGCGCCGCTGGCCGACCCACACGGCGGCGCGCAGCTGGCGCGCGACCTCGGGTTCGTAGGCCAGCAGCAGCAGCAGCTCGCCGACGTGCTCGGGCGCGCCCGGGCCGCCCAGCAGCAGGAGCTTGTCGGCGCCCGGCGGCATGCGGCTGGCGCGCACCGTGCGGCCATCGCGGTCGATCAGCGTGTACTCGTCGCCGTTCTGCCAGATCGCCACCGCGCGGCGCTCGACCATGGTGACGTAGAGCGTGTCGGGCAGGCGGCGCTCGACGGTGGCGCTGGCCACCCAGTCGATCGACTCGAGCCGCTGGCGCGCGGCCTGCAGGTCGATGCCGAGCAGCGAGTCGCCGGCCTGCACGGCCAGCGCCTCGAGGATCGCGCTGCGCTCGACGTACTCGCGGCCCTCGACCGTGACATCGACCAGCTTGAACGGCGTCACCGCGCCGACGATGGCGTGGCCGACCTGGTCGAGCCGGTGGCGGGCCTCGACCAGCCAGCCCTCGTGCCACGCCCACCAGCCGCCGGCGCCGCCGCTGCCGAGCAGCAGTACCAGCCCGCCGAGCAGCAGCGGCTGGCGCCAGAACGGCTTGCCGATCTTCTTGATCGGGGCGCGCGAGCGCTTCTTGCGACGGTCGTAGTCGCGGCGGCGCGGCGGCGCGGGCCTGTCCTGCTCGTTGCGCGGCGCGGCAGTGCTCATTCCGGGCGCCTCGCGTTGTCGATCATCCAGGTCATCAGCTCGGCCCAGCCGATGCCGGCCCACCGGGCCTGCTCCGGCGCCAGCGACAGCGGCGTCATGCCGGGCTGGGTGTTGGTCTCGAGCACGACCAGTCCCTCGGTGCCGGGCCGCGCGTCGTCCCAGCGGAAGTCGGTGCGCGACAGGCCGTTGCAGCCGAGCGCCTCGTGCGCCCTGAGCGCCCATTCCATGGCGAGGTCGTAGACGTCCTTCGGGACGTTGGCCGGCACCACGTGCTCGGTGATGCCGTCGGTGTACTTGGCCTCGTAGTCGTAGAACCTGGTGCGCGGGATCAGCTCGGTGACGGCCAGCGGCCGGTCGCCCATCACCGCGACCGTCAGCTCGTGGCCCGGCACGAACTTCTCGACCAGCACGCGCTGGCCGAACCTGGCCTCCTCGAACTCGACGGCGGCGAGGTTGTCGCCCTCGCGCACGATGTAGACGCCGACGCTCGAGCCCTGGTCGATCGGCTTGATGACGTAGGGCCGGGCCATCGGGTCGCCCATCGCCAGCGAGCGGCGCTCGATCACGCGGCCCTCGGCCACGCGCAGGCCGAGCGACGAGAACACGTGGCGCGCCATCGGCTTGTCCATCGCCAGCGCCGAGGCCAGCACGCCGGAATGGGTGTAGGGCAGCGCCAGGACCTCGAGCACGCCCTGGATGCAGCCGTCCTCGCCGTACTTGCCGTGCAGGGCATTGAACACCACGTCGGGGCCGCCGCCGGCGGCGGGGCGCAGGAAGTCGACCAGCGCCCGCAGGTCGCGGGTGACGTCGTACTCCATCACCTCGTGGCCGCCCTCGCGCAGGCCGGCGGCGCAGGCCTTGCCGCTCGTCAGCGAGACCTCGCGTTCGGGCGACCAGCCGCCCATCAGGACCGCGACCTTGCGACTCATTTGGGTACTCCGAGGCGGCGGATCTCCCACTGGAGCTGCACGCCGCTCTGCTCCAGCACGCGCCGGCGCACTTCCTCGCCCAGCGCCTCGATGTCGGCGGCCGAGGCGCCGCCGAGGTTGATCAGGAAGTTGCAATGCTTGTCGCTGACCTGGGCCTGGCCGATGCGCAGGCCGCGGCAGCCGGCCTTGTCGATCAGCTCCCACGCCCTCGCACCGGGCGGGTTCACGAAGGTCGACCCGCCGGTGCGGCTGCGCGGCTGCGACTCGGTGCGCGCGGCGTCGATCTCGGCGATCCGTCGGCCGATCGCGGCGGCGTCGCCCGGCTGCGCCGCGAGGCGGGCGCGGGTGAAGATCCAGTCGGCCGGGGCGTCGCTGTGGCGGTAGCCGAAGCCCAGCCGCTCGGGGCCGACGCGGTGCAGGCGGCCGGCGCGGTCGACCGCCTCTGCCCACACCAGCACCTGCGCCAGCTCGCCGCCGTAGGCGCCGGCGTTCATCGCCAGCGCGCCGCCGATCGTGCCGGGGATGCCGCTCAGGAACTCGAGCCCGGCCAGCGCGTGGTCGCGCGCGGTCAGCGCGACGTTGAGGTCGGGCGCGCCGGCGCCGGCGACGATGTCCCTGCCCTCGACGGCGATGCCGGTGAAGCCGCGCAGCAGGCGAACGACGACGCCGCGGATGCCGCCATCGCGCACCAGCAGGTTGGAGCCGACGCCCAGCACCGTGACCGGCACGTCGGCCGGCACGCCGGCCAGGAAGGTCGCGAGATCCTCGACGTCGGCCGGCCGGAACAGCACCTCGGCCGGACCGCCGGTGGCGAACCAGGTCTGCGGCCCGAGCGGCGCGTCGGCGGTCAGCCGTCCGCGCGGCTTCGGCAGCCGGTCGACCAGGTGGGAGGATTTCGCCGATGCCATCATGTCCTTGCCGTCAGGCGGCCGAACCGCCGCCGTGGGGATCGTTGGCGATGGCGCGCGGCACCGCGTGCTCGGCCGCCATCTGCTGGATCTGGCCGGGCAGCGCGTGCGCCCAGGCGGTGATGTTGCCGGCGCCGAGGCAGACCACGACGTCGCCCGGGCGCGCGATCTGCCAGATCAGGCCGGGCAGGTCGCCGGGGCCGCCCAGCGCGCTGACGTCGCGGTGGCCGGCCTTGCGCACCAGGTTCACCAGCATGTCGCGGTTGACGCCCTCGATCGGGGTCTCGCCGGCGGCGTAGACGTCGGCCACGATCACGGTGTCGGCGTCGCCGAAGCAGGTCGCGAACTCGGCCTTGAGCGAGGCCAGGCGGGTGAAGCGGTGCGGCTGCATCACGGCGATGACCCGGCCCGAGCCGCCGTAGGCCTGGCGGGCCGCGCGCAGCACGGCGGCGATCTCGACCGGGTGGTGGCCGTAGTCGTCGATCACGGTGATGCCGTGGGCCTCGCCAGTCTTGGTGAAGCGGCGCTTGACGCCCGAGAACGAGGCGAGCGCGCGGCGGATGGTGTCGTCGGGCAGGCCCATCTCCTGCGCCACCGCGATCGCGGCCAGCGCGTTCTGGACGTTGTGCTGGCCGAACATCGGCAGGCGCAGCCCCTCGATCACGCGGCTCTCGTTGGTGCTGCGGTTCTCGATCATGACGTCGAAGTCGGCGCCGTTGCGGTCGAGCCGCAGGTTGATGGCGCGCACGTCGGCGGTGCCGCCCAGCCCGTAGGTGATGATGCGGCGGTCGGCGATGCGCGGGATCAGCGCCTGGACCTCGGGGTGGTCGGTGCACAGCACCGCGAAGCCGTAGAACGGGATGTTCTCGACGAAGCGCACGAACGCCTCGCGCAGCGCGTCGAAGGTGCCGTAGTGGTCGAGGTGCTCGGGATCGACGTTGGTGACCACGGCGATGGTCGCCGGCAGGCGCAGGAACGAGCCGTCCGACTCGTCGGACTCGACCACCATCCAGTCGCCGCCGCCGAGGCGGGCGTTGGTGCCGTAGGCGTTGATGATGCCGCCGTTGATCACCGTGGGGTCGAGCTCGCCGGTGTCGAGCATGGCCGCGACCATCGACGTCGTGGTGGTCTTGCCGTGGGTGCCGCCGATCGCGATCGACCACTTCAGCCGCATCAGCTCGCCCAGCATCTCGGCGCGGCGCACCACCGGCAGCAGGCGGGCGCGCGCCGCCAGCACCTCGGGGTTGTCCTTCTTCACCGCGCTCGACACCACCACGACCTGGGCGTGGGCGATGTTGTCGGCGCGGTGGCCGATCGCCACCTTGATGCCGATCTCGCCCAGCCGGCGGGTGTTGGCGCTCTCGGCGATGTCGCTGCCCTGGACCTTGTAGCCGAGGTTGTGCAGCACCTCGGCGATGCCGGACATGCCGATGCCGCCGATGCCCACGAAGTGAATCAGCCCGATATCGAGCGGCATGGCCCTCATGAGGCGTCTCCTGTCAGTTCTCCCACCAGGTCGGCCAGGCGCGCGGCGGCGTCGGGCCGGCCGGCCGCGTGCGCGGCGCCGGCCATTCCAGCGAGGATTTCGGGTTGCGCGAACAGCCGCTCGAACTGGCGGGCCAGCGCGGCGGCGGTGAACTCGGCGTGCGGGATCACGATGCAGCCGCCCTGCGCCTCGAAGGCGCGGGCATTGGCGGTCTGGTGATCGTCGGCGGCGTAGGGATAGGGCACGAGGATCGAGGGTCGGCCGATCGTCGCCAGCTCGGCCACGGTCGAGGCGCCGGCGCGGCCGATCACGAGGTGGGCGGCGGCCAGGCGCTGCGGCAGGTCGGCGAAGAACGGCGCCAGCTCGACGACGATGCCGCCGCGGGCGTAGCGCTGGCGGACCTGGTCGAAATCCTCGGGGCGGCACTGCTGCACGATGCGCAGGCGCGAGCGCAGTTCCTTGGGCAGCGACAGGACTGCCTCGGGCACGACCTGGCCGAACGAGGCCGCGCCCTGGCTGCCGCCGAACACCACGAGGTCGATGACCCGGCCCGGGCCGGGCGGACGGTAGGCCAGCGAGCGCAGCGCCCGCACCTGCTCGCGCACCGGGTTGCCGACGAGGTGGGCGCGGCTGTCGCCCGGCTCGACGTGGCGGGTGCGCTCGAACGAGGTGGCGATGCGCGAGGCGCCGGCCAGCGCCATCCGGTTGGCCTTGCCCAGCACCGCGTTCTGCTCGTGCAGCATCGCCGGCAGGCGCCGCAGGCGGGCGGCGATCAGGGTCGGCACCGAGGCGTAGCCGCCGAAGCCGACCACCGCCGACGGCGCGATCCGGCCGAGCACCCGCCAGGCATCGAACAGGCCGAGGCCGAGCGACAGCATCGCCAGCAGGCGGCGCGGCAGCGAGCCGCTCGGGCTGGCCGAGTGGATATAGTGGATCGGCCGGCGCGCCAGCGCGCCCTGCCACTGCTTGCCGCGCTGGTCGGTGACCAGCGCGAACGGCACGCCCCGCGCCTCGAGCTCGCCGGCCAGCGCCTCGGCCGGGAACACGTGCCCGCCGGTGCCGCCGGTTGCCAGGACAACGGGGCCGATCGCCATCACACCGCCTCCCTGAGGCCGGCGTGCTCGCGCGTCAGCGACAGCAGCATGCCGACGCAGATCGCCATCGCCAGCGCCGACGAGCCGCCGTAGGAGATGAACGGCAGGGTCATGCCCTTGGCCGGGATCAGCTGGATGGTCGAGGCCATGTTGATCGCCGCCTGCAGGCCGAACTGGACCGACAGGCCGGTCGCGGCCAGCGTTATGAACAGGCTGGTCTCCTTCGACGCGCGCGACATCGAGCGCAGCGTCACGAAGGCGAACAGGGCGAGGATCAGCAAGCAGACGATCAGGCCGAACTCCTCGCCGGCCACCGCCATCACGAAGTCGGTGTGGGCGTCGGGCAGCTGCGCCTTGACCGTGCCCTCGCCCGGGCCTCGGCCGAACAGCGAGCCGTTCATGAACGCCTCGAGCGAGGTGTTGACCTGGTAGTTGTCGCCCGACGACGGGTCGAGGAAGCGGTCGAAGCGGCTGCGCACGTGGCTGAAGGTGAAGTAGGCGCCGACCAGCGCCGCCGCGCCGCCGACCGCGCAGAAGCCGGCCAGCCACATCGGCAGGCCGACCACGAACAGCTGCGCCGCCCACACCGCGGCCACCACGATGCTCATGCCGAGGTCGGGCTGCAGGATCAGCAGGGCGAGAACGGCGCCGACCAGCAGGGTCGACAGGATGTAGCCGGGAGCCCGCCGCTCGGCGCGGCTCTGGGCCAGCAGCCAGGCCGAGATCACCGCGAGGCTCGGCTTCACGAACTCGGACGGCTGCAGGCTCGACAGGCCGGGCACCGAGATCCAGCGCCGCGCGCCCTTGATCTCGATGCCGATCACGAAGGTCGCGGCCAGCAGCAGCACGCTGCCGCCGAACACGATCAGGGCAAGGCGCCGGATGTGGCGCGGCGAGGCCAGCGAGATGCCCAGCATCACGATCAGCGCCAGCGGCAGGAAGAAGAACTGGCGCTTGGCGAACAGGAAGGAGTCGGCGCCGATGCGCTCGGCGGCCGGCGGCGAGGCGGCCAGCGTCAGCATCACGCCGAACGCCATGATGGCGAGGATGGCGCCCAGCGACCAGCGGTCGACGGTCCACCACCACTGGCCGATCACGCTGCGGTCGTCGCGCGGAACCTGGATCACGATGCCCTCCCCAAGACCTCGGCGCCCGGCAGCGCCCGCGCCATGGCGCGGAACGCGTCGCCGCGATGCTCGTAGCTCTGCCACTGGTCCCACGACGCGCAGGCCGGCGACAACAGCACCACCGCCTCCCCCGCTCCGCCCGCCGCCGCACCGGCGATGTCGCGCTGGGCCATGGCATGCGCGGCGTCGAGCGCCGTCCGCAGGTCGCCGCAGCGGGTGTGCGGCAGCCGGCCCTCGAGCTGGCCGGCGAACAGCTCGGTCGCCTCGCCGATCAGGAAGGCGTGGCGGACGCGGTCGAACCACGGCGCCAGCGGCGCCACGCCGCCCTCCTTCGCCTGGCCGCCGATGATCCAGTAGATGTCGCGGTACGACGACAGGGCGCGCGCCGTGGCGTCGGCGTTGGTCGCCTTGCTGTCGTTGACGTAGACGACGCGGCCGACCGCGGCGACCCGCTCCTGGCGGTGCGGCAGGCCGGGATAGGACCTGAGCCCGGCGACGATGCGCTCGCGCGGCACGTCGAGCCAGCGGCAGGCGGCCCAGGCGCAGGCCGCGTTCTGGGCATTGTGGTCGCCCGGCAGCGTCGGCACGTCGGAGAAGTCGACGGTGTAGCCGTCGGCGTCGACCAGCTGGCCGGCGCGGAACGAGACCCCGCCGGCGACCGGCGTCTCGCGCTGCAGCGGGATCGCGACGATGCCGGGCCGGCCGGCGACCTTGTCGAACACCGCGCGCGACGGCGCGTCGTCGATGCCGATCACGGCGCAGTCGCCGGCGCGCTGGCGCGCGAAGATGTTCTCCTTGGCGCGGACGTAGCCGGCGAGGTCGCCGTGGCGGTCGATGTGGTCGGGCGTGATGTTCAGCCAGATCGCGACGTGGGCGCGGAAGGTCTGCAGCAGCTCGAGCTGGTAGGACGACAGCTCCAGCACGTAGAGGCCGTCCGGGCCGAGCGGCGCGAGGTCGAGCACGCCGCGGCCGATGTTGCCGCCGACCTCGCAGCGCACGCCCGCCTGCTCGAGCACGTGGCCGACCAGGGCGGTGGTGGTCGACTTGCCGTTGGTGCCGGTGATGGCGACGAAGCGCGCCGCCGGCTGGGCCCGGGCCAGCAGCTCGACGTCGCAGATGATCGGCTTGCCGGCGGCGCGCGCCGCCGCGGCGACCGGGTGCGGCCTGGGGAAGGTGCTGGGGATGCCGGGGCTGATCACCAGCGCCGTGACCCCGGACCAGTCGACGGTCGCCGGGTCGGCGACGCGGGCGCCGGCCCGGGCGGCGGCGTCGCGCGAGGCGGCGTTGTCGTCCCAGGCGACGCAGTCGATACCGGCCGCCACGAGGGCGCGCACGGTCGCCAGGCCGGAGCGCGCGAGCCCCAGCACGACGAACGACGAACCCGCGAGGATGCCGAGATCGATCATGCGCTCACCGCAGCTTGAGGGTGGCGAGGCCGGCCATCGCGAGGATGGCGGCGATGATCCAGAAGCGGAACACGATGGTCGGCTCGGCCCAGCCCTTCTGCTCGAAGTGGTGGTGCAGCGGCGCCATGCGGAAGACGCGGCGGCCGGTCCACTTGTAGGACAGCACCTGCACGATCACCGACACCGTCTCGAGCACGAACAGGCCGCCGACGATCGCCAGCACGATCTCGTGCTTGGTGACGACCGCCACGGCGCCGAGCGCACCGCCGATCGCCAGCGAGCCGGTGTCGCCCATGAACACCATGGCCGGCGGCGCGTTGAACCACAGGAAGCCCAGGCCGGCGCCGATCAGCGCCGCCATGAACACCGCCAGCTCGCCGGCGCGCGGCACGTGGTGGAGGTAGAGGTAGTTGGTCAGGATCGAGTTGCCGACGACGTAGGCGATGAAGCCGAACACCGCCGAGGCCATGATCACCGGGCCGATCGCCAGCCCGTCGAGCCCGTCGGTCAGGTTGACCGCGTTGGAGGCGCCGACCATCACCAGCGTGCCGAACGCCAGGAAGCCCAGCGCGCCGAGAGGGATCAGCGCGTCCTTGAGGAACGGCACCGCCATGGCGAAGCGCAGCGACGGCGGCGAGGCGACGGCGATGAACCAGGTCGCGGCGCCGGCGAACAGGATCGACAGTGCCAGCTTGGTCCTGCCCGGCACGCCCTTGGGGTTCTTCTTGGTGACCTTGAGGTAGTCGTCCCAGAAGCCGATCGCGCCGAATGCCAGCGTGATGCCGAGCACGATCCAGACGTAGCGGTTGGTGAGGTCGGCCCACAGCAGCGTCGCCGCCGTCGTGGTGATCAGGATCAGGAGGCCGCCCATGGTCGGCGTGCCCTTCTTCGACAGGTGGCTGGCCGGGCCGTCGTCGCGGATCGGCTGGCCCTGCTTCTGCTTGCTGCGCAGCCAGCGGATCAGGCCACCGCCGATCAGGAAGCTCAGCACCAGCGCCGTCAGGAAGGCGGCGATCGACCGGAAGGTCAGGTAGCGGAACAGGTTGAGGGGACCGAACAGGTCCGCCAACGGATAGAGGAAATTGAAGAACATCCTAGCGTCCCGCCCCGCCGCCGCTGGCCGCCACGATGGCGTCCACGACGATCTTCATTCTTGATCCCAGCGATCCCTTCACCGCCACGACATCCCCGGCCCTGAGCGCCGCGGCGACGTCCGGCGCCAGCGCCGCCGAATCGGCACGGTGCACGCCGCGCTGCGCCGGCGACAGCTTCGCCCACAGCGCCTGCATGTGCGGCCCGCACAGGTACACCCGGTCGGCGCCGCTCGCTGCCACCGCGTCGGCGAGGCCGGCGTGGTAGTCGTCGGCGCCGTCGCCGAGCTCGCGCATGTCGCCCAGCGCCAGGATGCGCCGGCCGCCCGGCGCCGGCGCGGTGCGCGCCAGCACCGCCAGCATGGCCCGCACCGACACGGGGTTGGCGTTGTAGCTCTCGTCCAGCAGCTCGACCGTGCCCGCGCCGAACGCCAGCCGCCGCCGCGCGCCGCGGCCCGGCGAGGCCGACACGCCGGCCAGCGTCGCCGCCGCCGCCGTCCCGTCGGCGCCCAGCGCCTCGACCACCGCCAGCGCGCCGATGCTGTTCAGCACCCAGTGCTCGCCCGCGGCGCCCAGCCGATACTCGATCCGGCGGCCATTGATCAACGCGACAACGTCGCTGCCCGAATCGTGCAGGGTGCGCGAGACAAGCCGGGCGTCCGCCGCCGCGTGCTCGCCGAAGGTCACGACCCGCTTCACGCCGAAGCGCGCGGCGTGGGCCGCGAGGCGCTCGAAATGGCGGTTGTCGCGGGGCAGGACCGCGGTCGCGCCCGCGGCCATGCCGGCGAACAGGCAGGCCTTCTCGTCGGCGATCGCCTCCTCCGAGCCCATGTGGCCGATATGGACCGGCCCGACATTGGTCACGATGCCGACGTGGGCGGCGACCTGGCGGGCCAGCGGCTCGATCTCGCCGGGATGGTTCATGCCGATCTCGAACACGCCGTAGCGCGCCTCGCGCGGCAGGCGGGCGAGGCTGATCGGCACGCCGACATGGTTGTTGAACGAGGCGGTGCTGGCCGACGTCGGCGCCTGCGCCGACAGCATCGCGCGCAGCGCGTCCTTGGTGCTGGTCTTGCCGACCGAACCGGTCACCGAGGCGATGCGTGCCGGGCTGCGCCGGCGGGCGGCCTGGCCGAGATCGACCAGCGCCTTCAGGGTGTCGGGCACGCGGATCGTGGTGCCTGCCACGGCGCCGACGTCGCCGGCGATCACCGCCGCGGCGGCGCCCCGGGCCAGGGCGTCGGCGACGAAGCGATGGCCGTCGGTGCTCTCGCCGGAGAGCGCGAAGAAGAGGTCGCCCGGCGCGACGGCGCGGCTGTCGAAGGTGACGCCGGTGGCGACGAGGCCGTCGGGCACCGCGGTGCCCAGCGCGGCCACGAGCTCGGCGGCCGTCCACAAGGGCGTCGCGCCGGCGCTCACGACACCGGCTCCGCGTACTCGCGCGCCACCGCGGCGTCGTCGAACGGGTGGGTCACGCCGGCGATCGTCTGGCCTGTCTCGTGGCCCTTGCCGGCGATCAGCAGCAGGTCGTCGGGGCCGGCGAGCGCCGCCATGCCCTGCTCGATCGCGGCGTGGCGGCCGTCGGCGACCTCGATCCAGTTGCGCCGGTCGGCCGGGATGCCGCGCACGATCTCGGCGCGGATCGCCGCCGGCACCTCGCTGCGCGGGTTGTCGTCGGTGACCAGCGTGAGGTCGGCGAGCCGGGTGGCGATCTCGCCCATCACCGGCCGCTTGCCGCGGTCGCGGTCGCCGCCGCAGCCGAACACCACCACCAGCTTGCCGCGGGCGAACGGCCGCAGCGTCGCCAGCACCGTCTCCAGCGCCTCGGGCTTGTGGGCATAGTCGACGTAGACGCTGGCGCCGGTGCGGTGCCGCGCCACCAGCTGCAGCCGGCCCGGGGCGCCCGTGACGCTGGCCAGCGCCGCGGCGGCGCGCGCCGGGTCGCTGCCGGTGGCGACGGCGAGGCCGAGCGCGGCCAGCGCGTTGGCGGCCTGGAAGCCGCCGACCAGCGGCAGCGCGATCTCGTGGCGGCTGCCCAGCAGCTCGACCACGAGGTGCTGGCCGCCGGCGGTCGGCGTGCCGGAGACGAGGCGGACCTCGCGGCCGCGCGTGCCGTAGGTCCAGCAGCGGATGCCGCGCGCCGCGCAGGTCGCGGCCAGCGCGGCGGCGCGGTCGCTGTCGCCGTTGATCACCGCCGTGCCACTGGCCGGCAGCAGCGCCTCGAACAGCCGCGCCTTGGCCGCGAAGTAGGCGTCCATGGTCGGGTGGTAGTCGAGGTGCTCGTGGGTCAGGTTGGTGAAGCCCGCGGCCGACAGCTTCAGCCCGTCGAGCCGGTGCTGGTCGAGGCCGTGGCTCGACGCCTCTATGGCGAGGTGGGTCACGCCCTCGCGCGCCAGCGTCGCGAGGTCCTCGTGCAGGCGCACCGGGTCGGGCGTCGTCAGGCCGGCCTCGCGACCGAGCCCCGGCGAGAAGATGCCGAGCGTGCCGACGCTGGCCGCCTGCAGCCCGAGCGTGGTCCAGACATGGCGCAGGAAGTGGACGGTCGAGGACTTGCCGTTGGTGCCGGTCACCGCCGCGATGGTCGCCGGCTGCAGGCCGGCGAAGGCGGCCGCCATCAGCGCGATGCGGCGGCGCGGGTTGTCGTCGCGCAGCACGACGATCGAGGGGTCGAGCGGCGGCAGGACGGCGTCGCGGCCGGCCAGCACCGCGACCGCGCCGCGGCTCACGGCGTCGGCCACGAAGGCGGCGCCGTCCTGGCGGTTGCCGGCGAGGGCGGCGAACAGGAAGCCGGGCCGGACCTGGCGCGAGTCGAGGCTCAGTCCCGTCAGAACGGGATCGCGATCCCCGCTTCCGCCCGGAGCGGAGCGACCGTCGCCCGCGGGGCCGGAGGGGGACGCCGCGGTCCGCATCAGCTCACTCAGACGCAAGGCGACGCGCGCCGAGCGGGGGCGCCGACGCAGACTGGTTCGGGGCGGGACGGACGGGCAGCGCCTTGCGCGGCTCGTGGTTGCCGCGGTGGCGGGCGCTGGGCGACACCAGCTGCGGCGGCGGCAGCGGCGCCGGCACCGGGGTCGAGGCGATCTCGATCGGCGGCAGGCCCTGCTTCATGTCGCCCGGCAGGATGCCGTAGAGCGACACGATGCCCTCGGCGATGACCTTGAAGGACGGCGCGGCGACCCAGCCGGCGGTGGCGTAGCCGTGGGTTTCCTTGGTGCCCTTGGGCTCGTCGATCGAGACCAGGATCACGAACTTGGGGTCGTTCATCGGGAAGCCGCCGACGAACGAGCTGATCAGCGCCTTCTGGCGATAGCCGCCGCGCGCCGGCTTCTCCGCCGTGCCGGTCTTGCCGCCGACCTCGTAGCCGGGCAGGTCGGCGTTCTTGCCGGTGCCCTCGACCGCGTTGAGGCGCAGCAGCTGGCGCATCATCACCGAGGTCTTCTGCTGGATGACGCGCCGGCCGGGATCGCTCGACGCGGTCCGCTTGACCAGGCTCGGCTGGTACAGGATGCCGCCGTTGATCATCGCCGCCGTGCCGGTCGCGAGGTGCAGCGGCGTCACCGAGATGCCGTGCCCGAAGGCGATGGTCATGGTGTTGATCTTCATCCAGTGCCGCGGGTAGAGCGGCGACGCGACCTCCGTCAGCTGGGTGCTGAGCGGCCGCAGGAAGCCGATCTTGTCGAAGAAGGCGCGCTGGGTGTCGCTGCCCATCTCGACCGCCATCTTGGCCGAGGCGATGTTCGACGAGTGCTTGAACACCTCGGGCACCGACAGCGGCCGGCGCTGGGCGTGGTCGTCGTTGATCGTGAAGCGGTCGATCTTGATCGGCGAGGTCGCGTCGAACACCGAGGACATCGTCACCCGGCCGGTGTCGAGCGCCATCGCGGTGTTGAAGATCTTGAAGGTCGAGCCCTGCTCGTAGACGCCCAGCGTGGCGCGGTTGAACAGCGCGTCGTTGGTGATCGTCTTGGCGCTGTTGGGATCGTAGGTCGGCAGCGACGCCATGGCGAGGATCTCGCCGTTGGTCGCGTCCATGACGACGGCGGTGGCGCCGATCGCCGAGAACTTCTGCACCGCGTGGGCGATCTCGCGCTCGACCAGGCGCTGCAGGCGAAGGTCGATGGCGAGCTGCAGCGTCTCGCCGCTGTGCAGCTGCTGGTCGAAGTAGCGCTCGACGCCGGCGAGGCCGGCATTGTCGACGCTGGAATAGCCGAGGATGTGCGCCGCCGCCGTGCCCTGCGGGTAGAGCCGGCGCTCCTCGGCCTGGAACTCCAGCCCCGGGATGCCCAGCCGGTTGACGCGGTCGTGCTCGCGCGGGCTGAGGCCGCGCTTGATCCAGGTGAAGGTCTTGTCCTCTTCCAGCTTGGCCTTGATGTCCTCGTAGTTGAGGTCGGGCAGCGCGCCGGCGATCTTGCGCGCCGCCTCGTTGGTGTCGAGCAGCAGGCGCGGGTTGACGAAGGCCGACATCACCGGGATCGAGGTCGCGAGCACCGCGCCGTTGCGATCGACGATGTCGGCGCGCTCGGACTGGATCGCGCCGCCGCGCGCGGCGACGCGCTGCGTCGGCTCGGCGCTGTCGCGCAGCAGCGAGACGTAGGCCATGCGCATGCCCACGGCGACGAACACCACGGCGAAGAGTGCCGAGGAGATGACCAGGCGCTGCCGGGCGGTCTCCTGGGCATCGCCCTTGAGCCGCTCCTGCGCCGATCCCTTACGCGCGCCGGCCGCCGCGTTTGTCGCGGCGGCCGGGTCGGGCGAGGCTCGCTTGCGCCACAGCTTCATCGACGGTTCCCTTCGTTACGCGAGAGAATCTCGTCGATGGAGACCGCGGCGCTCTGGCCGTCGCCAACCGGACCCGTTGTTGCCGGCTCTTGGAGCTTGGCCGGTCGAGGGGGCGTCGAGGGTCCGGTCGTACGCCCTGGAGGGGGTGCGGAGGCCGGCGAGGGGCTGCCGGCCTCCGCTGCGACGCGTCCACCACCGGGCAAAGTCGACGAGGGGACGTCGTTGCCCGTTCGTGGGGGGGAAGGGAGTGGTGGATCGCGTCGCGGGGGCTGTGAAGGAGGTTGAAGGGAATCGAGCCGAACGACCTGCTTGATCGAGGTCGGCTCGAGCTTGAGATGCTTCAGCGCCAGGCGCTCGATGCGCTCCGACTCGTTGAGATGCGCCCATTCGACCCGCAGGATGTGCGTGGCCTGCTGGCTCTCGACGATCTTCTGGTTGGTGCGGTCGATCTTCTCCTCGAGGTCCTGCACCCGGTACTTCACGGTGAAGAGCCCGATCGCCGTGGCGATGGCGGTGATCGACCAGAACACGAGACCGCGGTGGATCATGCGCGGCCTCCCACCTTCTCGGCCACCCGCAGCCGCGCCGAGCGGGCGCGCGGGTTGGCGGCGACCTCGGCGGCCGACGGCGCGACCGGCTTGCGCGTGATCTCGCGCAGCACGGCGGCCGGCGCCTCGGCGCGCGGCGGGGCGTGGCGCGACGGCGCCGGTGTGCGCCCCGAGCGGGCGCGCACGAATTCCTTGACCGCGCGATCCTCGAGCGAGTGGAACGACACCACCGCGAGGCGGCCGCCCGGCGCCAGCACCTGCTCGGCCGCGGCGAGGCCGCGCTCGAGCTCGCCGAGCTCGTCGTTCACCGCGATGCGCAGCGCCTGGAAGGTGCGGGTCGCGGGATCGCTCTCGTCGCGGCCCTGCGGACCGACCGCGCGGCGCACGATCTCGGCCAGCTCGCCGGTGGTCTCGATGCGCTTGGCCCGGCGCGCCGCGACGATGGCGCGCGCGACGCGGCGGCTGCGCCGCTCCTCGCCGTAGCGCCAGACGATGTCGGCGATCTCCGCCTCGTCCGAGTCGTTGACGAGATCGGCGGCCGACGGGCCGGCCTTCTCCATGCGCATGTCGAGCGGGCCGGAGGCGCGGAACGAGAAGCCGCGGTCGGCCTGGTCGAACTGCATCGACGACACGCCGAGATCGAGCGCGACGCCGTCGACTTCCTCGACGCCCTCGGCCGCGAGCAGCCCGGCCATGTCGCCGAACCGGCCCTCGAGCAGGCGCAGGCGCGGGGCGTGGCGCTCGGCCAGCGCGCGGCCGGCGGCGATGGCGTCGGGATCGCGGTCGATGGCGAAGACCTGGCAGCGGGCACGGTCGAGGATCGCGGCGGTGTAGCCGCCGGCGCCGAACGTGCCGTCGACGTAGCGGCCGCCGTCGCGCGGCTGCAGCGCATCGACGACCTCGGCCAGCAGCACCGGCACGTGCCGATCGTAGGAGGCGGGCGCGATCACGACGCACCGCCGTCGAGGCCGCGCACGAAGGCGGCCATGCGGGCGCGGTCGGCGTCGCGGCGGGCCTGCCAGCGGGCCGGGTTCCAGAGCTGGAACTTGTCGCCCTTGCCGACCAGCATCACGCCCTCGCCGGCGTCGAGCGCGGTCGCGAACTCGGACGGCAGGGTGAAGCGGCCGTCCGGCTCCATGGCGATGGTGCGGGCCGAGGACGACAGGTAGCCGGCGGGATCGAACGCCTCGTCGTCGAGCGCGACCTTGAGCGCGCCCTTGGGGCCGAGCGCCTCGGCGCGCAGCCGCTCGAGCATGGAATCGAACCCGGCGCGGGAATTCCCGTTCACGACGCCGTCCAGGTTCGGTGAGTGATACAGCACGAAGGCCCCGCGGTCGTCGGCAGGCAGCTCGTCGCGAAAGGCCGCGGGCAGCAGGACCCGTCCCTTCTTGTCGAGCTTGATCAGGATTTCGGACCGAAAGGCCACCGGCCCAGTCCCCCTGCCCACCCCGCCGTCAGTGCCCCACGCCCTGACCTGTTCTACGGGATGCTATGGGATACCATGGGAAAATCCGGGAAGCAATAGATACAATCGAGAATCCACAAGGAATCAGAAGCGCTTAGCTACCAAATCTATTGTGCCATGATGGGTGGAACCCACAAGGCTTTGTGCTGGATCGTTTGAAGGTCGTCGGGTCAGACGGCCTGTAAGCCGGGTTCTGTCCTCGCCCTTGGCAAGCCAGGGACGATGGATGGCCATTCCTCTGGGACGCCCGTTACCGAGCGCCTCGCGCGACCGACCCGGGCGGCGACGCGGAAACACCGCTGCCGGTTGCCCGGCGTGCCGCCCCTATTTGGTCTTGCTCCCGGTGGGGTTTGCCGTGCCGCTCCCGTTGCCGGTCGCGCGGTGGGCTCTTACCCCACCGTTTCACCCTTACCGCCCGGCGAACCGGGCCGGCGGTTTGTTTTCTGTGGCACTTTCCCTGGGGTCGCCCCCGCCGGCCGTTAGCCGGCACCGTGTCTCCGTGGAGCCCGGACTTTCCTCACGCCGCGGTCGCCCGCGACGTGCAGCCATCCAGCCGTCTGACCCGGCCCCTGACTAGGGCCGGCCTCCCACCTGGTCAAGCAGGTCGGCCGCGAGGCCGCGGGTCTCGGCATCCTCGGCGCCGTCGGCGCGGGCCGGCCGGAACCGGCGCTGGAAGGCCGCGACGATGTCCGCGGCCGACGCCTCGGCGGTCGGCGCCGGGTAGCCGAACCGGTGCAGGGCCGACGCGAGGTCGCCGTCGAGCCGGCGCTCCGCCGCCCCCGCGCGCGGCCACAGGCCGATGCCGGCCGCCGCCAGGGTCGGCCACGGGAAGCGCAGCCCGGGATCGATCTTGCGCTTCGGCGCCACGTCGGAATGGCCGACCACGTTGCGCGCCACGATCGCGGGGTGACGCGCCACGATGCCGTGGCAGAGATCGACCAGGGCATCGACCTGGCGCGCCGGGTAATCGTGCCGGTCGCCGTGCAGGTTGACGATCTCGATACCGATCGAGCTGCCGTTCAGCCCCTCGCGGCCGCGCCACCACGACCGCCCGGCGTGCCACGCGACGCGGTCCTCCGGCACCAGCCGGTAGAGCGTGCCGTCCTCGGCCAGCACGTAGTGGGCGCTGACCCGCAGGGCGCGCGCACCGTCGGTCAGGACGGCCAGCGACTCGGCCAGCGGCAACTCGGTGTAATGCAGGACCAGCACGTCGACCGGCGCGCTGCGGTCGGCATGGTTGGGCGACGGCAGGTCGACCGCGGCGGCGGTCATGCGGCGACCAGGCCGCGCTCGCGGCGCAGCCGGTCGTAGGCGTCGTTGATCAGCGCCAGCTTGCGCGTGGCGACGGCGATCGCCTCCTCCGGCAGGCCCTCGGCGACCAAGCGGTCGGGATGGTTGGCCTTGACCTGGCGCAGCCAGGCCTCGCGGATCTGGTCGTCGGTGGCGAGCGGATCGATGCCGAGGATGATGCAGGGCTCGCACTCGATCACGCCGGTCGCGGCGGCACGGGCGCGTTCGAAGCGCGCGGCCGACAGGCCGAACAGGCGCGCGACCTCGGCCAGGTAGGCGCCCTCCGGCGCGCCGATCGCGCCGTCGGCGCGGGCGATGTCGAACAGGCCCTCGAGCACGTTCTCGAGGATCTCGGGCGCGTCGGGGAACAGCGCCGCGAGCTGGCGGGCATAGGTCTCGAAGCCGGCGACGTCGCGCTTGGCGAGGTTGAAGAAACGCTCGACGTTCCGCTCCTCGCCCGGCGGCACCTGGAAGAAGGCGCGGAACGCCTCGACCTCGGACTCGCTGACCTCGCCGTCGGCACGCGCCATCTTGGCGCCGAGCGCGATGACGCCGATCGTGAACGCCATCTGGCGCAGGCCGGGATGGCCGCCGTCCTGCACCGGCGGCGCCGTGAGGCCGAGCAACGACCCCAACGGCTCGCCGTTGGCCAGTCGCGTGGTCGCCTCGACGATGCGGTCCCAGATCTTCATGGTCTTGGTACGTCGCTTCCCCGTTACAGGATCACGGACCCGACCGCCACGCCGACCAGCAGGACGAGCGCGAGCCGGCGGTAGAATCCCTCGCTGGCGAGCGGGAACAGCAGGCCGCCCAGCACGCCGCCCAGCATCACCGCCGGCGACAGGAAGGCGGCGCGCACCGCGGTCTCCCAGGCGACGAGGTCGCGCGCGAAGAAGGCCGACAGCGCCAGCAGGTCGACGAACACGAAGTAGGTCGTGAGGTTGGCGCGGACGCGGACGGCGCTGTCCTCGCCGGCGAGGTAGTAGAAGGCGATCGGCGGACCGGCCATGCCGGCCAGGCCGTTGAGGAAGCCGCTGCTGGCGCCCGCCGCCAGGGTGGTCGCGGGCCGCGGCCGGCCGCCGTAGCGCCAGCCGGCAGCCAGCAGCGCCACCGCCGCCAGCACGATCGCCGAGATCGCCCAGCGCATCGGCTCCGGCTCGGTCGCGGTCAGCACGAGGTTGCCGAGCGGCACGCCGGCCACCGCGCCGGCCAGCAGCAGCCCGATGCGCCGCCAGTCGACCAGCCGCACCACGCCCGGCAGCAGCGGCACGGCGACCGCGATCTCGAGCAGCAGGCAGATCGCGACCCCGACCGCCGGCCCGTGCAGGGCCGAGAACACCGGCGTCATGACCATGGCGGCGCCGAAACCGGCGAAGCCGCGGACCATGCCGGCCACGACCGCGACGGCTGCGGCGACGAGGAAGGGCGTGGACAGGAGATCGGGCATCCCTAGCGCCCGGCGGTGTCAGGACATGGCAGCATGGCGAAGCTGTAGCATTGCCGGGCGTGGCGGCGGACCTCATATAATGGTGCCATGGCCTCGAAGAACCTCGCGGTTTCGACCGTGCCCCTGCTGATGCCGTACATCCAGCGCCGGCCCGCCAACCTCGGCGGCAAGCCGTTCAAGCTGGTGTCCGACTACAAGCCGGCGGGCGACCAGCCGGAGGCCATCCGCCAGCTGATCGCCGGCGTCGAGGACGGCGAGCGCGACCAGGTGCTGCTGGGCGTCACCGGCTCGGGCAAGACCTTCACCATGGCCAACGTGATCGCCTCGCAGGGCCGCCCGGCGCTGGTGCTGGCGCCGAACAAGACGCTGGCGGCGCAGCTCTACGGCGAGATGAAGGGCTTCTTCCCCGACAACGCGGTCGAGTACTTCGTGTCGTACTACGACTACTACCAGCCCGAGGCCTACGTGCCGCGCACCGATACCTTCATCGAGAAGGATTCGTCGATCAACGAGCAGATCGACCGCATGCGCCACGCCGCGACCCGTGCCCTGATGGAGCGCGACGACGTGGTGATCGTGGCGTCGGTGTCGTGCATCTACGGCATCGGCCCGCTGGAGAACTACCAAGCCATGACCTTCCGCCTCGCCAAGGGCGAGAAGGTCGACCGCTCCACCCTGCTCCGCCGCTTCGTCGAGCAGCAGTACAAGCGCAACGACAACGCCTTCCAGCGCGGCACCTTCCGGGTGCGCGGCGACACCGTCGACCTGTTCCCCGCCCACTACGAGGACAAGGCCTGGCGCATCGAGCTGTTCGGCGACGAGATCGACTCGATCGTCGAGTTCGACCCGCTCACGGGCGACAGGACGGCGACGCTGTCGGACATCGTGGTCTACGCCAACAGCCACTACGTGACCCCGCGCCCGACCATGCAGGGCGCGATCCAGCAGATAAAGACCGACCTCAAGCAGCGGCTCGACGAGTTCAACCGCGCCGGCCGCCTGCTCGAGGCGCAGCGGCTCGAGCAGCGCACGCTGTTCGACATCGAGATGCTGGAGACGACCGGCGCCTGCGCCGGCATCGAGAACTATTCCCGCTACCTCACCGGCCGCAAGCCGGGCGAGCCGCCGCCGACCCTGTTCGAGTACTTCCCCGAGAACTCCCTGCTGATCGTCGACGAGAGCCACGTCACGGTGCCGCAGATCGGCGGCATGTTCCGCGGCGACTTCAACCGCAAGAGCGTGCTGGCCGAGTTCGGCTTCCGCCTGCCCTCGGCGATCGACAACCGGCCGCTGAAGTTCGAGGAATGGGACGCGCTGCGGCCGCAGTCGGTCTACGTCAGCGCCACGCCCGGCCCGTGGGAGATGGAGCGCACCCAGGGCATCTTCGTCGAGCAGGTGATCCGGCCGACCGGCCTGATCGACCCGACGGTGATCATCCGGCCGGTCGAGAAGCAGGTCGACGACCTGATCGCGGAGTGCCGCGACTGCGCCAAGAAGGCCCAGCGCGTGCTGGTCACGGTGCTGACCAAGCGCATGGCCGAGGACCTCGTCGAGTACATGCACGAGGCCGGCATCCGCTGCCGCTACCTCCATTCCGACATCGACACGCTGGAGCGCATCGAGATCATCCGCGACCTGCGGCTGGGCGCGTTCGACGTGCTGGTCGGCATCAACCTGCTGCGCGAGGGCCTCGACATCCCCGAGTGCGCGCTGGTCGCCATCCTCGACGCCGACAAGGAAGGCTTCCTGCGCTCGCCGACCTCGCTGGTCCAGACGATCGGCCGCGCCGCCCGCAACGTCGACGGGCGGGTCATCCTCTACGCCGACAAGATCACCGACTCGATCAAGTACGCGATGGCCGAGACCGAGCGCCGCCGCACCAAGCAGATCGCCTACAACACCGAGCACGGCATCACGCCGGCCTCGGTGCGCAAGAACATCAGCGAGATCCTCCAGTCGACGGCCGAGCGCGACCACTACACGGTCGACACCGGCGTCTCGGGCGACGTCCACCTGGTCGGCCACAACCTGCGCAGCCACATCGCCGAGCTGGAGAAGCGGATGCGCGACGCCGCCGCCAACCTCGAGTTCGAGGAAGCCGCCCGGGTGCGCGACGAGATCCGCCGGCTGGAGGCCAACGAGCTCGAGCTTCCGGGCCAGGCGGTGGCCGCCACCGCCAACGTCAACCTCGGCCGCATGCAAAACAGCCGCGTCTTCCGCGGCGTCCGCACCGGCTCCGGCTCGCGCGGCAAGCCGGCCCGTCGCAGCGGCCGCTGACCTAGGCGTCGCCCTGCAGCGCGCTGTCGTGCCAGCGGCGCAGCAGCAGGTGGCTGAGCGCGTTGAGCGCCAGGTAGATGGCGATGCCGCTCAGCGAGATCAGGGCCAGCGCCGCGAACATGCGCGGGATCTGCAGCTGGTAGCCCGATTCGAGGATGCGCCAGGCCAGGCCCGAGGCGTTGCCGCCGGTGCCGGCGACGAACTCCGCCACCACCGCGCCGATCAGCGCCAGCCCGCCGGAGATCCGCAGGCCGCCGAGGAAGTACGGCAGCGCCGCCGGCAGGCGCAGGTCGACCAGGGTGCGCCAGCGCCCGGCGCCGTACAGGCGGAACAGGTCGAGCAGGTTGGGATCGACCGAGCGCAGGCCGAGGATGGTGTTGGACAGGATCGGGAAGAACGCCACCAGCCAGGCGCAGATCAGCAGCGACAGCTCGACGTTGTTGGCCCAGATGATGATCAGCGGCGCGATCGCCACGATCGGCGTGACCTGCAGGATGATGGCGTAGGGAAACAGCGACAGCTCGATCCAGCGCGACAGCGAGAACAGGATCGCCAGCACCCCGCCCACCAGCACCGCCGCGGCCAGCGCCTCGAGCGTGATGCGCAGCGTCACCAGCAGCGACGGCAGCAGCGTGCCCCAGTCGTCGACCAGCGTCCCGGCCACCAGCAGCGGCCCCGGCAGGATGTAGGGCGGGATTGCGAAGCCGCGCACCACGCCCTCCCACAGGACCAGCATCAGCACGCCCATCACGGCCGGGGCGACCAGGCGCGCGTTCATGCCGCCATCGCCTGCTCGAGCCGCCGCGACGCCTGGCGGCACCACTCGGCGTAGGCGGCGGAGGTGCGGAAGTCCTCGCCGCGTGGGTAGGGCGCGTCGACCCGGAAGTCGGCCGCGACGCGGCCCGGCCGCGCCGCCATCACCACGATGCGCTGGGCGAGGAACACCGATTCGAACACCGAGTGGGTGACGAACATCACGGTGACGCCGCGCCGCTGCCACAGGCCGAGCAGGTCGCGGTTGAGGCGGTGGCGCGTGATCTCGTCGAGCGCCGCGAACGGCTCGTCCATCAGCAGCAAGCGCGGCTCGACCACCAGCGCGCGGGCCAGCGACACGCGCATCTTCATGCCGCCCGACAGTTCGCGCGGGAACGCGCGCTCGAAGCCCCCGAGGCCGACGCTGTCGAGGGCGGCGGCGGCGCGGGCCTCGCGCTCGCCGCGGGCGACGCCGCGCAGCTTCAGCGGCAGGGCGACGTTGGCCAGCGCCGACGCCCACGGCATCAGGGTCGGTTCCTGGAAGACGAAGCCGATGTCGCCGGTGTCGTGCGCGCCCGGCTCGCGTGCGATCTGGCCGGCGCTCGGCTGCGCCAGCCCCGCCACGAGCCGCAGCAGCGTCGACTTCCCGCAGCCGGAGGGACCGAGGATGCTGAGGAACTCGCCGGCGGCGACGTCCAGCGAGATGCCGGAAAGCGCCTCGACCCCGTTGTCGAAGACCTTGGAGACGCCGCGAACGCTGACCAGCGCCATCAGGCAGCGGGCAGGACGATGTCGAGCGTGGCGCTCCACATCGGCATCGGCAGCCTGTCGCGCGCCGCGAGGTGGGCCGGCAGCGTCGCCCGGTCGGTGACCTTGGCGAACGGCAGCACCAGCGGTGCGCGGACGCCGAACACGGCGTCGCGGTCGAGCCAGGTGTCGTCCTCGGGGAAGAACTCGGTGATCAGCGGCGGGTGTCCCGGCGCCTGCACGATCATGTGCAGGTGGGCCGGCCGCCAGGCGTTGCGGCCGAGTGCGCGCAGCATGTCGCCGGCCGGGCCGTCGTCCGGCACCTTGTAGGAGACCGGCCGCACCGTGGTGTAGGCGAAGCTGCCGTCGTCGGCGACCTTCAGGCGGGCGTGGTAGTTGGTCGGGCCGGTCGAAGGGTCCTGCTGCGAGTACAGGCCGTTGCCCTGGTTCTGCCAGACCGCCAGCACCGTGCCCGGGACCGGCTGGCCGGCCTGGTCGCGGACCTGGCCCTTCACCAGCAGGGGCTCGCCGACCTGGCCCTGCCAGAGGTCGCCGCCGTTGGCCAGTTCGGGCGCATTCTCGATGTGGAACGGTCCCAGCACCGACGACGGCGTGCCCGACGGCCGGGCGTTGACCATGTCGACCAGCGACGACACGCCGAGCAGGTCCGAGAACAGGATGTACTCGTTGCGCTTGTCGTCGGTGAAGCGGATCGCGCGGGTCAGCGCGTCGATCGCGGCCATCCACTCGTCGGGCGTCACCTTGTTGTCGCGCACGAAGGCGTGCAGGTGGCCGGCGAGGCTGACCAGCAGGCCGCGGGTGCGCTCGGACGGCGCGTCCCGGGCGTAGTCGGCGAAGGCCGCCGTGATGCTGGTCGGCGTGAGATTGCGCATGGCCTGCTCCTGTTCGACGACGTCGCGGGGCGACGCTCAGCGCCCGCTGCGCAGCATCGTGTCGTAGTCGGCGCGCAACAGCGCGAACAGCAGGTGGTCGGCCCACTGCCCGTTGATCCGCAGATACTGCCGCGCCAGCCCCTCCTCGTGGAAGCCGACCTTGGTCAGCACGCCCTTGGACGGCTCGTTGTGCGGAAGGCAGGCGGCCTCGAGCCGGTGCAGCCGCAGGTCGTCGAACACGAACGGCAGGGTCGCCCGCAGCCCGTCGGTCATCAGCCCCTGCCCGGCAAAGGGTTGCCCCATCCAGTAGCCGACCGAGGCGGTCTGGGCGACGCCGCGGCGGACGTTGCTGAGGTTGATGCCCCCGGCCAGCCGCCGGCCCTCGTTGGTGAACAGGAACAGGCTGTAGGCCTCGCCGGAGCGCCATTCCTTGATCTGCTGGCGCAGGCGGCGACGGTAATGGTCGCGGCCCAGCGAGTCCTCGGGCCAGGTCGGCTCCCACGGGGTCAGGAAGGCGCGGCTGCGGGCCCGCAGCTCGGCCCACTCGGCCCAGTCGTCCATCGTCGGGGCGCGCAGGTAGACGCGCTTGCCCGCGATCCGGGTCATGCCCGACAGGGACAGGGGGACATCGGCAAACCGGAACATCTTGAGGTATAATAGTCCAGCTTCGGGAAACTTTCATGTTCTCCGACGCTCGACGTAGGACTTTGAGACGGTCGGCCGCGCCGTCAGGCCACAGCCCGGGTCTTGAATCCGGTCGGCGACGGCAGGAAATTGCCGCAACTCGCAGGAGGGCATCCGCCTAAAGGCCATGGAAACAGACGCCAATGCCAATGTCGGCCAGAAAGGCCGCTTCTACCTGACCAAGAACATCTGGATCCCGCAGGAGCCGGCCGAGAACTTCAATCTGAAGATGTCGGACTGGATCCTGTCGCACATGCCGAAGCTGCCGCTGGCCGGCGAGGACGCGCTGCGGTCGTTCCCGGTCCTCAACGAGCTCAAGAAGAGCCACGACAAGATCAAGGCCGACCTCAACTACCTGCTGAGCCACCACGAGGAGATCCCGGCACTGCACGAGGTCCATCCCCGCGACCTGTTCGTGCCGGGCCGGGCGTGGCGCACCTTCCTGCTGAAGATCTGGGGCCACGAGATCACCGAGAACACCCAGGCGGTGCCGGACACGATGGCGGCGATCAACAAGATCCCGGGCGTGCACACCGCGCTGTTCAGCATCCTGGCCGGCGGCGCCGAGATCGAGCCCCACCGCGGCTCGGCGGCCGGCGTGGTCCGCTTCCACTACCCGCTGATCGTGCCGAAGGAGCCGGAGAAGGCGTGGATCGAGATCGGCGGCCACCACTTCTTCTGGGAAGAAGGCGTGCCGCTGGTGTTCGACGACACGCGCGAGCACTGGGTGAAGAACCAGAGCAACGAGACCCGCGTCGTGCTGATCATCGACTTCAACGCGCCGATGCCGTTCCCGGTCAACCTCTACACCTCGCTGCGCTACAACCTGATCCGCCGCAGCGCCGAGGTCACGGCCGTGCGCTCGCGCGCCGCGATCGGCGTGCCGCCCCGGGGCGCCGCCAAGCCGATGGCGATGGCCGCCGAGTAGTCGGCGAAGGTTGCCAGCGAAAAGGCCGCCCGGTGGGCGGCCTTTTTCTTTGGCTGCGAGAGCGCGCGGGACGCGCGCCCTTCGCCTTTCAGCCCGCCAGCCGGGCGGCGATGCGGTCGAGCGGCTCCAGCGCGTCGATCGGGCCGAGCGCCGCCAGCGTCAGCTTGCTGTCGAGCAGGCGGCGGGCGACGCGGCTGACGGCGGCCTGGTCGACCGCCTCGATGCGCGCCACGATCTCGGCGTAGGGGATCGGGCGGCCGTGGATGATCAGGTGGCGGGCCGCCTGCTCGGCGCGGGCGCCGCTCGACTCCAGCGCCATCAGCGTGCCGGCCTTGATCTGGTTGCGGGCGCGCACCAGTTCGGCCTCGCTCAGCGTGTCGGCGACGCCGGCGAACTCCTCGCACACCGCCGGGATCAGCTCGGCGAGGTCGTCCTCGCCGGTGCCGGCGTAGATACCGAACAGGCCGCCGTCGGCGTAGGCGGTGTTGAAGCAGTGGATGCCGTAGACCAGCCCGCGCTCCTCGCGGATGCGCTGGAACAGGCGGGACGACATGCCGCCGCCGAACAGCGTCGAGTAGACCGCGAGCGCGAAGTAGTCGGGATCGCGGTAGCCGATGCCCCTGCACCCGAGCACCAGGTGGGCCTGCTCGAGGTCGCGCAGCTCGCGGCCGTCGCCGCCGACGTAGGCCAGCGGCTCGGGCGCCGACGCGGTGGCCGGGGTCGGCGGCACGCTGCCGAAATGCTTGTGCGCGAGCTCGACGATCTGGTCGTTCACGACCCGGCCGGCGGCGGCCAGCACCATGTTGCCGCCGGTGTAGTGGCGGGCGAGGAAGGCGAACAGGTCGTCGCGGCCGATCGCCTCGACCGAGGCCGCGGTGCCCAGCACCGGCCGGCCGAGCGGCTGGCCCGGCAGCGCGGTTTCCTGGAACTGGTCGAACACGAGGTCGTCGGGCGTGTCGAGCGCCTGGCCGATCTCCTGCAGGATGACGCCGCGCTCGCGCTGGAGTTCGTCGGGATCGAACACCGAGTTGCGCAGGATGTCGGCCACCATCTCGATGCCGAGGCCGACGTCCTCCTTCAGCACCGAGGCGTGGTAGGCGGTGATCTCGCGGCCGGTGTAGGCGTTGAGGCTGCCGCCGACGTTCTCGATCTCCTCGGCGATGGCGCGGGCCGAGCGCGTGCGCGTGCCCTTGAACGCCATGTGCTCGAGCATGTGAGCCATGCCGTTGAGCTCGGCCGATTCGTGGCGCGTGCCGCAGGCGACCCAGATGCCGAGCGAGGCCGACTCGACCTCCGGCATCTCGTCGACCGCGATGCGCAGGCCGTTGTCGAGGGTGGTGACGCGGACGTTGCTCATGCCGGCCGCCGGCGCGGCTGGCGCAGCGCCGCCATGCGTTCGTCGATCAGGCCCTTCAGCGCCTCGATGTCGTTGCGCAGGCCCTCGACCCGCTCGGTGCGGTCGAGCAGGTCGGCCAGCCGCGGCGGCAGCGCCGGCCGCTCGCCGATCGCCTTCTGCACGGCGTCGGGGAACTTGGCGGGATGGGCGGTCGCCAGCACCACCATCGGCACCTCGGGATCGCGCCGGTGCTGCTGGGCGACGGCGTAGCCGATCGCGGTGTGCGGATCGAGGATCTCGCCGAAGCGGCGGCGGCAGTCGGCGATCGCCGCCAGCGTGCCGGCGTCGTCGAGCCGGCCGGCGTCGAACAGCGCCCTCACCTCGCCCAGCACGTTGGCCCCGACCTTGAGCGTGCCGGTGGCGCGGAACGACGCCATCGCCCCGGCCAGCGCCTTGCCGTCGCGGCCGTAGAGGTCGAACAGCAGGCGCTCGAAGTTGCTCGAGATCTGGATGTCCATGCTCGGGCTGACGGTCGGCACCACGCCCGCCATCGTCATGTCGCCGCCGTCGAAGAAGCGCGCGAGGATGTCGTTGCTGTTGGTCGCCACCACGAAGTGCGAGATCGGCAGGCCCATGCGCTGGGCGGCGTAGCCGGCGTAGACGTTGCCGAAGTTTCCGGTCGGCACGGTGAAGGCGACCGGGCGCTCCGGCGCGCCGAGCTTCAGGGCGGCCCAGAAGTAGTAGACGATCTGCGCCATCACGCGCGCGAAGTTGATCGAGTTCACCGCGGTGAGGGCGTGGCGGTCGCGGAAGGCGAGGTCGTTGAAGCAGGCCTTGGCGAGGTCCTGGCAGTCGTCGAACGTGCCGTCGACGGCGATGTTGTGGACGTTGGGCGCCAGCACCGTCGTCATCTGCCGGCGCTGGACCTCGCTGACCCGGCCGCGCGGGTGCAGCATGAAGATGTCGATGGTGCGCCGGTCGCGCACCGCCTCGATGGCGGCCGAGCCGGTGTCGCCCGAGGTCGCGCCGACGATGGTGGCGTGCTGGCCGCGCGCCGACAGGGTGTGGTCGAGCATGCGGCCGAGCAGCTGCAGCGCCACGTCCTTGAAGGCCAGCGTCGGCCCGTGGAACAGCTCGAGCAGGTGCAGGCCGCTGTCGCCCAGCGCCCGCAGCGGCGCCACCTCCGGCGTCTCGAACGAGGCATAGGCCTCGCCGATCAGGCGGCGGAAGGTCGCCTCGTCGAAGGCCGCGCCGACGAACGGCCGCATCACCTCGAAGGCGACCTCGACGTAGGGCTTGCCGGCCATCGCCGCGATCTCGGCCGTGGAGAACCGCGGCCACTCGGCCGGCAGGTAGAGGCCGCCGTCGCGGGCCAGGCCGGCCAGCATGACGTCCTCGAAGCCGAGCGGCGCGGGCGTGCCCTGCGAGCCGTGGCGGGTGCTGATGTAGCGCAACGAGAGAACTCCGATGGTCAGGCGGCGATCGCGCCGCGGATCAGCCCGCGGCTCACGCCACCTGGCGGCAGGCAGGATGGTCCTTGCGGACCCGCTTGGTCGAGGCGGGGTACTTCTCGAGCATGCGCGCCGGACGGGTCGGACGCCGGACGAGGTCGCCGCCACAGTTGGGACATGCCCCGCCCAGCCGGGTACGGGCGCAGTCGGCGCAGAACGTGCACTCGAAGGTGCAGATCAGCGCGTCGGGCGCCCCGTTGGGCAGGTCCTTGTCGCAGCATTCGCAGTTCGGACGGAGGTCGAGCATGGCTTCCTCTTACGCCGACAGGTAACGGCTTTCCAGATGGGCCCGGAAGGCCGCCGTGCCCAGCGGCTGGCCGGTGGCGGCGGCCAGGATCTCGTCGGTGGTGGCCGAGGAGCCCCTGCCGTGGACGTTCGCCCGCAGCCAGCCCAGCAGCGGGGCGAAGTCGCCCTGCCCGATCGCCGCCACCAGGCCGGGATGGTCCCGGCGGGCGGCGGCGAACAGCTGGGCGGCGGCCAGCGCCCCCAGCGTGTAGGTCGGGAAGTAGCCCCAGCCGCCGTCGGGCCAGTGGATGTCCTGCAGGCAGCCCAGCGCGTCGTCCGGCGGCACGATACCGAGCAGCTCGCGCAGCCCCTCGTTCCACGCCCCCGGCAGGTCGGCGAGCGGGAGGTCGCCCGCCAGCATCGCCCGCTCCAGCCGGTAGCGCAGCATCACGTGCATCGGGTAGGTGACCTCGTCGGCATCGACCCGGATGAAGCCCGGTTCGACCCGGGTGTAGAGGCGATGGATGTTGTCGGCGCTCCAGGCCGGTCCGTCCTTGCCGAAGGCGGCGCGCATGCGCGGCGCGGCGAAGGCGACGAAGGCGTCGCTGCGGCAGGCCTGCATCTCCATCAGCAGCGACTGGCTCTCGTGCAGCGTCATGCCGCGCGCCTGGCCGACGGGCTGGCGGCGCCAGGCCCGCGGCAGGCCGGCCTCGTAGAGGCCGTGGCCGGTCTCGTGCAGCACGCCCATGAGCGAGGTCGCGAAGTCGCGCTCGTCGTAGCGCGTGGTGATGCGGACGTCGTCCGGGGTGCCGCCGGTGAACGGATGGGCCGAGACGTCGAGCCGGCCGTGCGCGAAGTCGAAGCCGATGCGGCGGATCAGCTCCTCGCCCAGCGCCCGCTGCGCCTCGACCGCGAACGGGCCGTCGAGCGGCAGCGGCGGCGGCGCGGCGCGCTGGCGCTCCAGCACCCGGCCCAGCAGGTCGGGCAGGAACGACTTCAGGTCGGCGAACAGCGCGTCGATGCGGGCCGCCCGGCCGCCCGGCTCGAACTCGTCGAGCAGCGCGTCGTACAGCGAGGTCCCGAGCGCGGCCGCCTTGGCCTCGCCGACCCGGCGCATCACCGCCAGCACCTCGGCCAGCGACGGCAGCAGGCGCTTGAAGTCGGCGTCGCGGCGGGCCTCACGCCACACCATCTCGCAGGCCGAGGTGGCGCGCGTCCGCGCCTCGACGAGGTCGGCCGGCAGCGCGCTCTCGTGCACCCAGTGGCGGCGCATCTCGCTCAGGTTGGCGGCCTGCCACGGATCGAGGGCACCGGCGCCCTCTTCCGCCCGCCCCAGCAGGTCGGGCATGTCGGCCGCGGCGATCATGCCGTGGGCGACCACGCCCAGCGTCGCCAGCTGGTCGGCGCGGTCCTCGGCGGCGCCCGGCGGCATCATCGCCGAGCGGTCCCAGTTGAGGATCGCCGAGGCGCGGTTGACCGCGCTCAGCCGGGCGAAGCGCCGCTCCAGCTCGGCATAGGCCTCGGCCGGGGTCTCGGCCCGGGTCACGGCCCGGTTCACGGCTTGGCTCGCGGCGCCGCCACCTTGGTGCGGCCGGCGATGGTCAGCCGCCCGTTCTCCCAGTGGTAGGCGAGGTAGACGCCGGCCAGCGCCAGCGCGATCAGGAACCAGGTGATGGCGTACTGCAGGTGGTCGTTCGGGATGTCGAGCCGGGTCTGGCCGCCCACCGGCACCCCGCCGGGATTCGCCGTGGCGTCGGCCTCGAGGAAGAAGGCGTCGAGGCGCGGGTCGGGCTTGGCCCCGGCCAGGCTGCGCATCAGCGGCACGTCGACGTGGAACCAGACGTTGCGGTCGGGCGCGTTCTCGGGCGCGAACTGGCGGCGTTCCTGGTTGCGCCGGACCACGCCCGTGAGGTCGACCGGGCCGTCGACCTGGCCCTGCGCTCGCCTGGCGGGGTCCTTCTGCTCCTGCGGGATCCAGCCGCGGCCGAACAGCACGATCCGCCCGTCCTCGGTGCGCAGCGGCACCACGATCTGCAGGCCGACCTTGTTCTTGAGGCTGCGCGCGGCGAGGTAGAACTCCTTGTCGTGGAGGAAGGTCCCGCGGACCTTCACGCGGCCGTACTCGAAGCGCAGCGGGTCGCCGCGCAGCAGCTCGTCGAGCGGCATCGGCGCGGCCGCCTGGTTGACCTCGATGCGGTGCAGGATGTCGCGCTTCCACTCGCGCCGCTCCATCTGCCAGGCACCGAGGCCGAGCGCGAAGACGAAGATCGGCAGCGACACGACGGTCGGCCAGAAGGCGGGCCTCAGGCGGAACATGGCCACTCCCCTACTCCTCGAGCGCGGTCGAGCGGTGGACGTACTGCTGCGCCACCAGCCACGCCTTCAGCACGCGCAGCATCCAGATCGCCAGCCCGACCGTGATCGGCCCCCACAGCACCACGTGCAGCCACCACGGCGGGTCGAAGCGGAACTCGAACCAGAAGACCAGGATCATCATGATCGCGCCCAGCCCGAGGATCACGAACACCGCCGGGCCGTCGCCGGCATCGTTGCCGCGAAGGTCGAGGCCGCAGTTGGCGCAGTGGTCGACCACGTCCAGCACGCCCTTGAACAGGCGGCCACGGCCGCAGCGCGGGCAGGCGCCGCGCAGGGCGACCTCGACGGGCGATTGCCTCGGCCAATCGGACATCACGGGCTCCCAAAGTAAGAACCGCCGGGGAGCGCCCGGCGGTTCCAAGATTAAGCCTTGCTGCGACCTCAGTGGAGGGCGATCGGAGCCTTTCCGGCGCCCCACCAGTAGATGCAGAAGAACAGGAACAGCCAGACCACGTCGACGAAGTGCCAGTACCAGGCCGCCGCCTCGAAGCCGAAGTGCTGCTTCGGCTTGAAGTGGCCGGCCATGGCGCGGAACAGGCAGACGATCAGGAAGATCGTGCCGACCAGGACGTGGAAGCCGTGGAAGCCGGTCGCCATGAAGAACGTCGACGAGTAGATGTTCTCGCGGAAGCTGAACGGCGCGTGCAGGTACTCGTAGAGCTGCACGCAGGTGAAGATCAGGCCGAGGCAGACGGTCAGCAGCAGCCCGCGGACGGCGTCGCGCTTGTTGCCCTCGAGGATCGCGTGGTGCGCCCAGGTCACCGTGGTGCCCGACAGCAGCAGGATCAGCGTGTTCATGAAGGGCAGGTCGAACGGCGCGATGATGCTGATGCCCTTCGGCGGCCAGATGCCGCCGGTCGCCTCGGTGCGGACCGGCTGGTTCCACGCGCCGGGGTAAAGGGCGGCGTCGAAGAAGGCCCAGAAGAAAGCGGCGAAGAACAGCACTTCCGAGGCGATGAACAGGATCATGCCGTAGCGCAGGCCGAGCTGGACGACGGCGGTGTGGTACTTGCGCGATTCGGCGATGACGTCGCTCCACCACCAGAACATCACCGCCAGGATCAGGGCGAGGCCCGGCGCGACGACCCACCACTCGACCCTCTTCACGAAGGCCGCGAAGCCCGGCCCGAACATGTCGGGATGCATGCCGAGCCCGGCGCCGAGCGCCAGCACCAGAGCGCCGAGCGCGCCGAGCGCCGGCCACGGGCTGGGATCGACCAGGTGATAGGGATGCTTGGGAGTGCCGTCGGCCATGTTCATCCACCCTTTCCGGTCGCACCGGCAGCCACGCTGCCGAGCAAGGTCTTCGCCCGCTCCGTCTTCGCCTCGAAGAATGTGTACGAGAGCGTGATGGTGCGGACGTTGTCGTAGCGTCGATCCTTGTCCATCTCGGGATCGACGAAGAACACCACGGGCATGTCGACCGACTGCCCGGGCATCAGCAGCTGCTCCGTGAAGCAGAAGCACTGGATCTTGTTGAACCACGGGCCCGCGGTCTCGGGCGTCACGTTGTAGGTCGAGGTACCGACGATCGGCCGCTGCGAGACGTTGGTGACGCGGTAGTGGACGAGCTTCTCCTCGCCCAGCCGGACCTTGACCTCGCGCTCCAGCGGCTGGAAACGCCACGGCAGGTTGGCGTCGACGTTCGAGTCGAAGCGGACCTTGACGGTGCGGTCGAGCACCGGGCGCTCGCCCTCGGCGGCGACCTGCGGCGTGCCGCCGAAGCCGGTGGTGCGGCAGAACAGGTCGTAGAGCGGCGCCGAGGCGTAGGCCAGGCCGACCATCGCGCCGACCACGCCGACCAGCGACAGCGCCACCCGGGTGTTGCGGTCGGCGGTCACGAGTGAGGCCCCATGCGCACGATCGTCAGGCCGAAGAAGATCGCGGCCATCGCCAGCAGCACGATCGCCAAGACGTAGTTCTTGGCCCGCTGGCGGCGGTGCATGTCGGTGTCGCCTGGGCGGTTGTCGGCCATCGCGGCGCTCATCCGGCCAGGTTCCAGGTCGCCGCCACCCGCGACGCGACCTGGTCGAGCGGCAGGGCGGCGAAGATCAGCGCGAGGTAGAGCAGCGAGAAGCGGAACATGCGCTTGGCCGCGCCGTGCCCGCGCTCGTCGTCGGGCGCGCGCAGCACCGCGACGGCATGGCCGATGAAGCGCACCGCGAGCAGGATCGCGACCGTGCCGTACAGCCAGCCGACCGCGCCCATCAGCGTCGGCACCAGCGACACCGGCAGCAGCACCAGCGTGTAGGCCAGCATCTGGCGCTTGGTCTCGCGCGCGCCCGCCACCACCGGCAGCATCGGCACGCCGGCACGGCGGTAGTCGTCGCTGCGGTACAGCGCCAGCGCCCAGAAGTGCGGCGGCGTCCACAGGAAGATCAGGCCGAACAGCGCGAGGCTGATCGCCGACACGTCGCCGGTCACGGCGGCCCAGCCGATCATCGGCGGGAAGGCGCCGGCGGCGCCGCCGATGACGATGTTCTGCGGCGTCCGGCGCTTGAGCCCGATCGTGTAGACGAAGACGTAGAACAGGATCGCGGCAGCCAGCAGCGCCGCGGCGACCAGGTTGGTCGCCAGCGCCATCAGCGCGACCGAGAAGATCGACAGCAGCACGCCGAAGCCGAGCGCGTCGTCCGGCGCGACCCGGCCCGACGGCAGCGGCCGGCCGCGGGTCCGCGTCATCACCGCGTCGATGTCGCGCTCGTACCACATGTTGATGCAGCCGGCGGCGCCCGAGCCGAGCGCGATCGCCAGCACCGCGATGCCGGCGGTGAACGGGTGGATGGCGCCGGGCGCGATCAGCAGCCCGACCAGGCCGGAGAACACGACCAGCGACATGACCCGCGGCTTGAGCAGGTCGAAGTAGTCCCGCACGCGGGCCGGCGAGGCTACGTCGAAGGTCCCGCGCAGTGTGTGGGCCGTGTCGCTCATGGCTCCCTTACGACGGGGCGCCCCTCGACGGGGCGCCCACGCTCCCAGGCGTCAGTGATGGGCTGCCGGCGAGATGTGCGGCAGTTCCTCGAAGGTGTGGAACGGCGGCGGCGAGGCCACGGTCCACTCGAGCGTCGTCGCGCCCTCGCCCCAGTAGTTGGCGCCGACCTTGCGGCCGGCCATCAGGCCGCCGAACACCACGAACACCAGCCAGAAGATCAGCGAGCCGAACGAGATGAAGGCGCCGATCGACGAGATGTAGTTCCAGTGCGCCATCGCGTCGGGATAGTCGACGTAGTGGCGCGGCATGCCGGCGAGGCCCGAGAAGTGCATCGGGAAGAACGTCAGGTTGACGCCGATGAAGGTGGTCCAGAAGTGGATCTGGGCCGCCCACTCCGGGTACTGCCGGCCGCTCATCTTGCCGATCCAGTAGTAGTAGCCGCCGAAGATGCCGAACACGGCGCCGAGCGACAGCACGTAGTGGAAGTGCGCGATCACGTAGTAGGTGTTGTGCAGCGCGTAGTCGACGCCGGCGTTGGCCAGCACGACGCCGGTGACGCCACCGACCGTGAACAGGAAGATGAAGCCGATCGCCCACAGCATCGGCACCTCGAGGCGGATCGCGCCGCCCCACATGGTGGCGACCCACGAGAAGATCTTCACGCCGGTCGGCACCGCGATGACCATGGTCGCCGCGACGAAGTAGGCGCGCGTGTCGACGTCCATGCCGACCGTGTACATGTGGTGCGCCCACACGACGAAGCCGACGACGCCGATCGCCACCATCGCGTAGGCCATGCCGAGGTAGCCGAAGATCGGCTTGCGGGCGAAGGTCGAGATGATGTGGCTGACGATGCCGAACGCCGGCAGGATCATGATGTACACCTCGGGATGGCCGAAGAACCAGAAGAGGTGCAGGAACAGGGTCGGATCGCCGCCGCCCTCCGGCTTGAAGAACGAGGTGCCGAAGTTGCGGTCGGTCAGCAGCATGGTGATCGCGCCGGCGAGGACCGGCAGGGCCAGCAGCAGCAGGAACGCCGTCACCAGGATCGACCACGCGAACAGCGGCATGCGGTGCAGGGTCATGCCCGGCGCGCGCATGTTGAAGATCGTGGTGATGAAGTTGATCGCGCCGAGGATCGAGCCGGCGCCGGCGATGTGCAGCGAGAAGATCGCGAGGTCCATGCCCGCGCCCTGGCTCATCGTCAGCGGCGGATAGATCGTCCAGCCGGTGCCGACGCCGCCGCCGATCATGGCCGACATCAACAGCAGGATGAAGGCCGGGACCAGCAGCCAGAAGCTGATGTTGTTCATGCGCGGGAAGGCCATGTCGGGCGCGCCGATCATCAGCGGCACGAACCAGTTGCCGAACCCGCCGATCAGCGCCGGCATGACGACGAAGAACACCATGATCAGGCCGTGCGCCGTCACGACGGTGTTCCAGAGGTGGCCGTTCGGCGTGCCGTCCGGACCGTTGAAGAACTGGACGCCCGGCTGGAGCAGCTCCATGCGCATGGCGACCGAGAAGGCCGCGCCGATGATGGCCGCGAACACCGAGAACACCAGGTACATCGTGCCGATGTCCTTGTGGTTGGTGCTGAACAGCCAGCGCTTGATGCCGGTCGGGTGGTGATCGTCGTGGGCGTGGTGGTCGTGGGCGGCGCCGTGCGCGGTTGCCATTTCCGTTACTCCTGCAGCGATGCGCTTAGCGGTTGGCGGGGGCGGTGACGGCAGCGAAGTCGGTCGCGGGCAACAGGCCCGCCGCCTTCTTCTTCTGCTCCACCCACTTGTCGAAGACGTCCTTGGAGACGACGCGGACCGCGATCGGCATGAAGCTGTGCAGGTCGCCGCAGATCTGCGAGCACTGGCCGAAGTAGTAGCCCTCGTCGGTCACGCTGATCCAGCCCTCGTTGAGGCGGCCGGGGATCACGGTCTTCTTGATGCCGAAGCCGGGGACGGTCCAGCCGTGCATCGAGTTGCCGGCGGCGGTGCCGATGATGCGGACGACGGTGCCCTTGGGGATCACCATCTCCTCGTCGACCGCCAGCAGGCGCGGCATGGTCGGCTTCTGCTTGAGGCGGTCGGCCTCCGGCAGCATGCGGCTCTCGACCGTGAAGTCGCCGTGGTCGGGGTAGTTGTAGCTCCAGTACCACTGGTTGCCGGTCACCTTGATCGTGAACGCCGGGTCGACCGCCTTGTCGCTGTAGTACAGCAGGCGGAACGACGGGATCGCGACGACCACCAGGATCAGGATCGGCACCACCGTCCACGCCACCTCGAGCACGGTGTTGTGCGTCGTGGTCGAGGGCTGCGGGTTGCGCGAGATGTGGAAGCGCGTCATCGCGTAGACCAGCAGGGCCAGCACGAACAGCGAGATCAGCGTGATGATGACCAGCAGCAGGTCATGCAGCGACGCCAGCTTCTCCATGATCGGCGTGTAGGACGGCGGCATGTTCATCTGCCACTCGTGCGGCACGCCGACCACGGGCTGCGCCGCGGCGCTGCCCACGAACCCCAGGACGGCGATCACCGCCGCGCCGAAGATGCCCAATACACGCTTGCCCGTCATGCAATCGTCCCTTCAGCAGGCTGCCCTCTTTCACGAGGTTCCGACCCGCAAAATCCCCCGCATTTCAAAGCGGTTAGTACCAGATATAGGTCTGTGTCGTAACGGGTTTTCATCCCCGGCCGGTATGTGGCGGCCGGTCGCACTTTGATCTAGCGCAAGGCGCGCGCCAGGGGGTCGGCGAAACCTGCCCGCGCGACCGCGCCCGCGAAGCTCGGCGCGGTGGCGCCGCGAACGAAGCCGCCGTCGCCGTTGGCGGTGAACAGCGCCGCCCCGGCGGCATCCTCCATCGCCGCCACCACGAAGCCGCTGTCGCGCCGTTCGAGGCGCACCAGCAGGTCGATGCGGCCGCGCGGCAAGGCCGCGATCGCCGCCGGCTCTCCGGCCACGACCACGCCGGCCTGGCCGTCGGCGAGCCGGCGCGCCAGCGGCGCGGCGTCGTCGGCACCGGCGAGGTCGACCACCAGCAGGTCCGGTCCCAGCCGCTCGGCCGCCGCCAGCACCGCCGCCGCCGGCTGCCCCGGGGGCAGGAAAAGCTCGATCTTGCGGGCCGCCGGCCAGCGGAAGGCGCGGTGCCGGGCGAGCGTGACCAGCCGCGCCTCGCCGCAGTCGCGGGCCAGCGCCGACAGCAGCGCCGTCTTGCCCGCGCCGGCCGGCCCGACCAGCGCGATCACCAGCCGGCAACGCGCCGCCAGCCGCAGCAGGTCGGCCATCGGCCGCGCCAGCCGCCCCGCCGCCACCAGCCGCTCGAGCGTGGCCTCGCCCGGCTCGGCCCGGCGCAGCACCACGACCGGCCCGTCGGGCGCCACCGGCGGCCGCAGCACCACCGCCTCGCCGCCGTCGCTGAGGTCGATGGTCAGGGCCGGCGCGTCCGAGGTTCCGGCCAGCCGGGCGGCGATGGCGTCGAGGTGGGCGCGGTCGCGGAAGCCCGGCGCGGCGAGCGAGACGCCGCCGTCGCGCTCGACCTGGACGCTGTCGGGCGCGGTCACCAGGACAGACCGGACGCTGCGATCGGCCCACAGGGCGTCGAGCGGACCGAGCCCGCAGAGGTCGCTCAGGACCGCGCGCGCCAGCGCCGCGCGGCGGCCGGGCGGCGGCGCCAGCAGGTCGAGCGCGGCGGCGATGGCCTGGCGCACGCCGGCGCGCGGCGCCTCGAACGGGTCCCGTCCGAGTTGGCGGCGCACCGCGCGGCCGATCCGCGCCACGAGGTCGTCGTCGGCCTCGCGCGGCAACACCGTCACCAGCGGCGATTCCGGCGGCGGCGGCAGCGCCTCGGCCGACCGGGCCGGCGGCGGCTCGGCCCCCGTCCAGCCCGAGCTCCGCGACGCCGGGTCCTCGGCGAAGGTCACCAACGGCGGCGGCTCAGGCAACGGTTCGGGCAACGGTTCGGGCAACGGTTCGGGCAGCGATTCGGGCAGCGGCTTCGGCGGCGATCCGGGCGACGCCGGCTCGGATCCCGGCTCGGATCTCAACTCGGGCGCCGGCTCCGGGACGGCGGCCGCGGCCGGCGGTGCGGCGGCCAGCAGCTCGGCGACCCGCTGGCGCAATTCATAGCTGGTGAGGGTGAGACCGCGGGTCCGGAAGTAGTTGTGCACGGTCTCGCCGATCGCGTAGGCGACCTGCGGCGGCGACTTGCCGGGCGCCAGCGCGGCCGCAACGGCATCCGCCATCTCGACGCGGAACGTCCGCCACGCCTCGTCCATCTGCCGGGCGCGCGCGAGATCGCTGGCGGCCGGCGGCCGGTCGATCACGGAGGTCAAGGCGGATCGGCCGCCATCCGGCCGTTCACCGCCGTCCATGGCGGTCATCCCACGATCCAATTCAGAAAAAATGAATGAGCACTATTGGCGCCATCCTAGACGGCGCCCTCCCCCCGGCACCACAGGGAATCGGTGCACATGGCCGCGAAGCGGCCGCGGAGAGGCCGCCGTGTTGTCGCTTGTCTTTCCGGGGGTCGCCGGTATGGTCCGCGCGCCGGCGGGGTCCTGCCGGCTCAGTGAGAAGGAGCCTCCATGCGTCTGTTCCTGACGCCGCTGATCATCGCCATCTCTTTCATGTTCGCAGGAGCGACCGTCGCCATGGACAAGGAAAACACGCTCTACATCGACCTCAAGGACGGCCGCGTCGTCATCGAGATGCGCCCCGACCTCGCACCCAACCACGTCGCCCAGATCAAGAAGCTGGCGCGCGAGGGCAAGTACGACGGCGTCGTGTTCCACCGCGTGATCGACGGCTTCATGGCCCAGACCGGCGACCCGACCGGCACCGGCTCGGGCGGCATGGGCGAGCCGCTGAAGGCCGAGTTCTCGAAGGAGCCGCACGTGCGCGGCGCCGTGTCGATGGCCCGCACCAACGACCCGAACAGCGCCCGCAGCCAGTTCTTCATCGTGTTCAAGGACTCGAACTTCCTCGACGGCCAGTACACCGTGTGGGGCAAGGTCACGTCGGGCATGGAATACGTCGACAAGATCAAGAAGGGCGCGCCGGGTTCGGGCGCCGTCTCCGGCCCCGACAAGATGATCAAGGTCCAGGTCGCGGCCGACGCCAAGAACTGAGCCGTCGCGAATCGAAAGGCCCCCCGCCCTGCCGGGCGAGGGGCCTTTTTCCTTGCCTCCGGTCAGGCGTCCTTCGTGACCGTGTGGAAGGTCTTCGAGATGATCTGCCAGCGGCCGTCGACCTTCAGCAGCGTCAGGTAGTCGGTGAAGTAGCGCGGCGGCAGCTGGCACTCGACCTTGGCGATCGCCGTGTTGGGGCCGGAGAAGTCGATCGACACGATGCGGTCGGCGCGCGCCAGTCCCTTGGCCTTGCCCGAGGGCCGGCCCTCCACCATCTTGAACCACTCCGCCCGCGGCCAGTCGGTCGCCTTGCCGTCGGCGCCCGGCGCGTAGAGGTGCGAGTTGGCGTGGAACGCCTCGCCCAGCTTCTTCGTGTCGCCCTCGTAGAGGCCGTCGAAGTAGACCTGCAGAACCTTCTCGACCGCCGATACGTCCGTGCTCATCGTACTCCTCCCTTTCAGATCGCCCCGTTGGGGCTGACGAGAATCTTGCCGTGCCGGCCACCCCGGTCGGCGTGGCGCAGCGCCTCGCGAATGTCGTCGATCGGGTAGACCGTGTCGACCGGCGCCGACAGCGTGCCGGCCTTCACCTGCGCGCCGAGGTCGGCGTAGATCGCGCGCACCTGCTCGGGCGTGCGCCGGGCGAGGAAGCGGCCGAGCATGAAGCCGGTGAGCCTGACCCCGCGGTAGATGAAGTTGCTGCGGCCCGCCCACGGGTCCTCGCCGCTCATCGAGCCGTAGTGGACGACGGTGCCGTCGTTGGCGACGCATTCGACCAGCCGCGCGGTGGCGGCGCCGCCGACCGCCTCGATGCCGAGCCGGATCTCGGCCCCGCCGGTCGCCGCGGCGACCCGCGCGGCGAGGTCGTCGCCGTCGACCAGCACGATGTCGGCGCCCAGCGCGGCCAGCTCCGCTGCCAGCTCGGGCCGGCGCACCACGTTCACGGTGCGCAGGCCGCGCTGGCGCGCCAGCACGATCAGCAGGCGGCCGACCGCCGAGTTGGCGACGTTCTGGATCACCCACTCGCCGCGCTGCAGGTCGACGAAGTCGGACAGCATCAGCATCGCGGTCGGCGGGTTGATGCGCACCATCGCGGCCTGGCGCAGGTCGATGCCGGCCGGCAGCGGGATGGCGTCGTCGCCCCTGACGCGGCGGCGCTGCGTCCAGTTCTCGCGCTGCAGGTTGATCACGAGGTCGCCCGGCCGCACGTGCGTCACCGCCGCGCCGGCGGCGACCACCCGGCCGACGCACTCGGCGCCCGGGGTCGCCGGCAGCGGCGGCCGCAGGCGGTAGCTGCCGCGGCAGAACCACAGGTCGGCCGGGTTGATCGGGAAGGCCAGGACGTCGAACACGACCTCGTCGGCACCCGGCGCGCCGACGTCCGGCACCTCGGCGCAGCGCGCCACTTCCCACGGCGTCCCGTAGCGGTCGACCAGCACCTGCTTCACCCGCTGCCTCCCTCGTCGTCACGGGCCACTTTGTTGGCCCGTCGATTGCTTATAAGGTTTCTCGACAGGGGGCGGAATGCCGGATGGCGGCCAAGACTTTCGATGAGATGAACTCCGGGGCGGCGGGCCAGGTCCGCGCTCCCTACCGGGCGGTCGCCAACTGGCTGGCGCAGACGTCGCCGGAGAAGGTCGCGGCGACGCGGCACGAGGTCGACCTGTTCTACCGTCGCCACGGCATCACCTTCGGCGCCTACGGCGCGGTCGACGGCGCCGAGACCACGATCCCGTTCGACATCATCCCGCGCGTCATCGCCTGGGACGAGTGGCAGTACCTGCAGAAGGGACTGGAGCAGCGCGTGCGCGCGCTCAACGCCTTCCTGACCGACGCCTACGGCGAGCGCGAGATCTGCCGCGCCGGCGTCATCCCGGAACGGCAGATCCTGATGAACGGCGAGTTCGTCGCCATGGCCCAGGGCCTCGACCTGCCGGGCGGCGTGCACGCGCACATCGCCGGCATCGACCTGGTGCGGGTCGGCGAGAAGGACTTCTACGTCCTCGAGGACAACGTGCGCACGCCGTCGGGCGTGTCCTACGTGCTCGAGAACCGCGAGGTCATGATGCGGCTGGCGCCGGAGCTGTTCGCGGCGATGCAGGTGCTGCCGGTGGCGCACTACAGCGAGGAACTGCTGGCGACGCTGCGCTCGGTGTCGTTCAGCGACGACGCCGAGCCCAACGTCGTGCTGCTGACCCCCGGCCACTACAACAGCGCCTACTTCGAGCACGCCTTCCTCGCCGACGAGATGGGCATCGAGCTGGTCAAGGGCTCCGACCTGTTCGTCGACGAGGGCCGCGTCTACATGCGCACGCCGCGCGGCCCGCAGCGTGTCGACGTCATCTACCGCCGCGTCGACGACGCCTTCCTCGATCCGCTGGCGATGCGGCCGGACTCCTTCCTCGGCGTCGCCGGCCTGGTCGGGGCGCTGCGGGCGCGGCGCGTCAACATCGTCAACGCGCTGGGCAACGGCGTCGCCGACGACAAGTCGACCTACACCTACGTGCCCGAGATGGTGCGCTTCTACCTCGGCGAGGAGCCGATCCTGCAGAACGTGCCGACCTGGCGCTGCGACCGGCCGGACGACTACAAGTACGTGCTCGAGCGCCTGCCCGAGCTGGTGGTCAAGGAGATCCACGGCTCCGGCGGCAAGGGCATGCTGGTTGGCCCGACCTCGAGCAAGGCCGAGATCGCCGAGTTCGCCGAGATCCTGAAGGCGCGGCCGGACAACTACATCGCCCAGCCGACGCTGGCGCTCTCGACCTGCCCGACCTTCGTCGCCCAGGGCGTGGCGCCGCGCCACGTCGACCTGCGGCCGTTCGTGCTGTCGGGCCGCAAGATCACGATCGTGCCCGGCGGGCTGACCCGCGTCGCCCTCAAGGAAGGCTCGCTGGTGGTCAACTCCAGCCAGGGCGGCGGCACCAAGGACACCTGGGTGCTGGCGCCCCAGGCGGCGGGCTGACGCCATGCTGAGCAGTACCGCCAAGAACCTGTACTGGATGGGCCGCTACCTGCAGCGCGCCAAGTCGACGGCGCGGCTGATCGAGGCGACCCAGCGCATGGCGCTGCAGTCGCGCGGCGAGGAAGCCGCCGACGTCGCGGCGATCTTCGGCATGGAGGACGAGTACCGCCAGATCCAGCAGCAGGCCGGTGGCCGGCTGGCGACGCTGATCGACTTCCTGGTGCTCGACGAGAACAACCCGTCCTCGATCGTGAGCTCGATCGGCGCGGCGCGGCGCAATGCCCGCGAGGAGCGCAACAACATCACGGTCGACGTCTGGGAGAGCCTGAACGGTCTGTGGCTGGAGCTGAACGAGCGGCTGCGCGTCGACCGCGCCCTGCTCGACCGCGGCGCCCTGATCGAGTCGGTGAAGAAGCAGGCGGTGATGATCTTCGGCGCCGCGCAGGTCACGCTGCTGCGCGACGAGGCCTACAACTTCCTGCAGCTCGGGGCCTTCCTCGAGCGCGCCGACAACACCGCCCGCATCCTCGACGTGAAGTTCCACGCGCTGCGGCCGGACGGCGATCCCGACGCCGGCGTGCTCGACTACTTCGCGTGGTCGGAGGTGCTGGCCTGCATCGGCGCGGTGCGCACCTACCGGCGCATCTACCGCAGCGCGCTGCACCCGGTGAAGGTCGCCGACCTGATGATGCTGCGGCGCGACGTGCCGCGCTCGGTCCACCACTGCCTGTGGATGCTCGACCTCAGCATGCGCGAGCTGGCCGACATCTACGGCAGCCGGGGCGAGGCCGACCGGCTGGCCGGCGAGCTGCACGCGCGGCTGCGCTACGCCCGCATCGACCACGTGTTCGAGATCGGCCTGCGGAAGTTCCTAGGCGGCGTGCGCGGCGACATCGCCACGCTGTCGGACGAGATCGGCCGCCAGTTCCTGCTGGATTGAGCGACCCATGCGGCTTTCCGTCCACCACGCCACCCGCTTCGAGTTCGACCAGCCGTCCGGCCACTCGATCCACGACGTCCGCCTGACGCCCAAGCCGGCCAACGGCCAGCGCATCGTGTCGTGGCGCATCGACGGGCCGGGCAAGCGCTCGGAGTGGCTCGACGGCCACGGCAACCACGTCACGACCTTCTCGGTGGCGCGCAAGCACCAGCGCGTCGAGATCGTGGTCGAGGGCGTCTACGAGTTCGTCGGCTCCGACCAATGGCTGCGCTACGCCGAGACGCCGACGCTGCCGGCGCCGTTCTGGCTGCGCAACGACGGGCTGGCGCGCCACGACGCCAGTTTCGAGCCTGTGATCGACGGCCTGCAGGCGCGGGCAGCCGAGACGCCGACCCGGGTCGAGGCGCTGCACGAGCTGATGAAGCGCGTGTCCGACCGCATCCCGTACAAGGCCGGCGTGTCGACCGTCGACACCACCGCCGCCGAGGCGCTGGCGCGCGGCGCCGGCGTCGCCCAGGACCAGGCCCATGTCTTCATCGCCTGCTGCCGTCGGCTCGGCGTGCCGGCGCGCTACGTCAGCGGCTACCTGCGCAACGACGACCCCGCCCTGCACGTCGGCCGGACCAGCCACTCGTGGGCCGAGGCCTGGGTGCCGGGCCTGCAATGGGTCGGCTTCGACGTCGCCAACGACATCAGCCCGCGCGGCGACAGCCTGCGGGTGGCGGTCGGGCTGGACTACCGCGACGCCGCCCCGGTCAGCGGCCGACGGGTCGGCTTCGGCGAGGCCCGCATGACGGTCGAGGCCTCGGTCGCCCTGCTCGACCCCTAGACGCCGCACCGGCGGGGCCTACGAGAAATAGGCCTCCGGGCCGGCCGGAATCCCCGCGGCCGGTTGCTAAGCCCACGGGCCGCCAGTATTTTCCGCGCGCTTTCCAAACGCCTGAAAGGAGGCGCCGTCCTCATGGCCTTCATTGCCGACCGCCTGGGCCGCATCAAGCCCTCTCCGACCAACGCCGCCCAGGGCAAGTTCCTGGAGATGAAGGCCGCGGGCAAGGACGTCATCGGCCTGGCCGCCGGCGAGCCCGACTTCCCGACGCCCGACCACATCAAGGAAGCCGCGATCAAGGCGATCCGTGAGAACGACACCAAGTACACCGCGGTGCCCGGCACCCCGGCGCTGCGCCAGGCGATCGTCGCCAAGATGAAGCGCGACCACGGCCTCGACTACAAGCCGTCGCAGACCGTCGTCACCTCGGGCGGCAAGCAGATCATCTTCAACGCCATGCTCGCGACCCTGAACCCGGGCGACGAGGTCATCATCCCGGCGCCCTACTGGGTGTCGTACCCGGAGATGGTGATGTTCGGCGACGGCGTGCCGGTGATCGTGCAGTGTCCCGAGTCGAGCGGCTTCAAGCTGCGGCCGGAGGACCTCGAGAAGGCGATCACGCCGAGGACCAAGTGGCTGATCCTGAACTCGCCGTCGAACCCGACCGGCGCGGCCTACACCAAGGCCGACCTCCGGGCGCTGTGCGACGTGCTGCTCAAGCACCCGCACGTCTGGGTGCTGACCGACGACATGTACGAGAAGCTGGTCTACGACGACTTCGTGTTCGCGACCCCGGCCGAGGTCGAGCCGCGCCTCTACGAGCGCACGCTGACGATGAACGGCGTGTCCAAGGCGTACAACATGACCGGCTGGCGCATCGGCTACGCGGCGGGCCCGCAGGAGCTGATCAACGCCATGATCACGGTGCAGTCGCAGAGCACCTCGAACGCCTCGTCGATCAGCCAAGCCGCCTCGGTGGCGGCGCTGAACGGCCCGACCGACTTCATCCCGCGGAACGTCGCGGTGTTCAAGCAGCGCCGCGACCTGATCGTGTCGATGCTGAACCAGTCCAACGGCATCAAGTGCCCGCGGCCGGAGGGCGCGTTCTACGTCTACCCGTCGTGCGCCGGCGTGATCGGCAAGAAGACGCCGGACGGCAAGACGATCAAGGACGACACCGACTTCGTGAACTACCTGCTCGAGGCCGAGGGCCTGTCGGTGGTGCAGGGCTCGGCGTTCGGCCAGGGCCCGGCCTTCCGCATCTCCTACGCCACCGCGACCGACCTGCTCGAAGAGGCCGGCCGCCGCATCCAGCGCGCCTGCGCCGCGCTGAGCTGACGCAGACGAAGACGCTGTCATCCCGAACGCAGCGAGGGACCCTTCAGGCCACGGCAGAAGAGTCCCTTCGCCTACGCCCCGTCGTGCCCAGCGGATGGGCGGCATAGACCTCGTTGGCGAGGTCGAGAGCGTCCTTTTCCACCGGGCTGAGCGGCTGATCGCCCAGCCGCATCTTGCGGTCCAGTCCCAGCAGGACGTCGTGCAGGTCGACAGGCAACGGCATGATCGAGTCGAGGCAGCCGCCCGGGGCGCCCATGACCTCCCCGGTCTCGATGTCGAATGTCACCGGCTCCTGCGTCGTGATCCGGCGCGTCACGATGCGATCCGGTCCCAAGGACTCGACCAGGCACAGAAGGCTGTGCCCTTGAGAGCACCGGCCGTGAACGAGATCGCCGGGGACAAGCCAACTCAGGCTGGATCGCCAATTCGACAAGGGCACCTCGTCATTCACGTTCCGACTATCCTGAAGGCTTCCACCGGATGGGCGGAATAGAAGTCCGCGACGAACTGCAACACTTCCTTTTCCGCCTCGCTGAGCGGCATCGTGCCCAGCCGCATCCTTCGATCGAGCCCCAGCAGCACGTTGTGCATGTCGAACGGCAGCGGCTCGACCGAGTCGAGCCGACTGTCCGGATTATCGACTTCCTCCCCGGTCTCGACATCGAAGGTCACGTGGGCCTGCGTGGTGACGCGCCGCGTTTCGATGCGATCCGGCCCCACGGCTTCGACCAAACAGATCAGGATGGCCCCACCGGTATCTCGGCCCCTGACGATGTCGCCCGGAACGAGCAGGCTCAGCTTGGATCGCAGGTCAGTCATGAGTCTCCTTTCTCAAGTCCACCTCCTTCTCTTAGGCCCTGTCGTTCCCAGCGGATTGGCGAGAAAAACCTTGTCGGCGAAGTCGAGGGCGGCCTTTTCCGCCGCGCTCATCTGCTGATTGCCCGGCCGCATCTTGCGGTCCAGCCCCAGCAGCACGTCGTGGACCTCGACAGGCAACGGCATGATCGAGTCGAGACGGCAGCCGAGACCCACAATGTTCTCGCCGGTACCGATATCGAAAGTCACCTGGTCCTCCGTCGTGATCCGCCATGAACAGGGTCGCCGGGAACAAGCCAACTCAGCTTGGATCGCCAGTCCTGCACGCGTGCCATTTCCATCATCTCATTACAACCTGTCCGAAAAGAGCCGCTCGCCCATACTCTGGCGTAACGGCACGATCCGCTGTCCAAACTAAAGACGTAGCATTCTTGCTTGGCGATACATCGCCATGTTTCGATTCAGCCCCCGGCATCACTTTGTGCACGTCGCGCGGTAGCGGTTCGACCGAATCGAGTCGGCTTTCTTGATTGTCGACTTCCTCGCCGATTCCGACATCGAACGTTACATGGCCCTGCATAGTGACGCCCCGAACCTCATTGCGATCCGGCTTAACGGCCTCGACCACGCAGATCAGGATGGAGCCCGGGGAATCATGGCCGCAGGTGCAGTCCCCGGGTTCAAACAGAAGGAGCCTGGATCGGAGGTCACACACAACAATTCCTTTTATCTTCGACGCGGCAGCGTGCGAGGTAGCGGGGGGCGAGGCTGGGGAGATTGGGGCTTCTGAGGCTCAGGTTGCGGCGCTTGAGGTGGGACAGACTGTGGGCCTGGGGGCTTTGGCGCACGCTCAAGTTGGCGTTTCTCCAGTTCCTCAGGTATCTTGGAATCCGGGACGCCCTGTTGTCTCAGCTCTTTAATTGCACAAAAGTAGCAGTAAGCGCGGTTAGCAAAATCGAAGGCGCCCGTGGTCCCCGACTGCTTGCCAGCGCCGCACATATCGCACTTTAGGTCTCCCCAAGCCGTTGGAACGACATTGGGATCGTTCTCGAGGTTGGATGTTTCTCGCGGGACCGCGAAAGCATCTTCGGGTCCTACCTTGATCCAAGGATAGGCGTCTTCCTGGCGAACATTGAAGCCAGGCACATCTTCCTCTTCCTTGACGTTGAACCCCGGGATGAACTCTTCGGGGAAAAACTTGAACACCATGATCGGCTCCTCCAATCGAGGCACCATTCTATAATAACTTTGTTTATATTACTATTGTTATTGATCTATGCATTGCTGCGAATTGCCTCTCCTCCGCCGTCGCATTGACTCCCCCGCCGCGCGGTGAAAGCATTTCCGGGACAAGGCTTCGCTCCGGCGTGTTCGGAAGCGACCACCGTCCGGAGCTTCTGGGGCGCAGGCGACCGCGCGAGAAGGAGGACGTTGTCATGGCCGACATCAGATCCGAGATCATCCCCGGGGGCAGACCAGGCAGCGGCGCGCATCGTGCCGTGGCGCTGTGCGGGCCGTACCTGTCGGGCAAGACCAGCCTGCTCGAAAGCATCCTCTACGCCACCGGCGCGATCGGGCGGCGCGGCTCGACGCGGGCCGGCACCTCGATCGGCGACGGCGCCGCCGAGGCGCGCAAGCGCGGCATGGGCACCGAGATCAACGTCGCCTCGGTCGACTACCTCGGCGACCACTGGACCTTCCTCGACGTGCCGGGCTCGATCGAGTTCCAGCACGACGCCATGGCGGCGCTGGCGGTGTGCGACGCCGCCGTCGTGGTCTGCGAGCCGTCGCCCGAGCGCGTGGTCGCGCTGGCGCCGCTCCTGAAGGCGATCGAGGATCGCCACATCCCGCACATCTTCTTCATCAACAAGATCGATTCGGCCGAGGCCCGCGTGCGCGACATGCTGGCGGCGCTGCAGTCGGTGTCGTCGCGCAAGCTGGTGCTGCGCCAGGTGCCGATCCGCCAGGTCGCGGCCGACGGCAGCGAGCAGGCGGTCGGCTACGTCGACCTGGTCAGCGAGCGCGCCTACCGCTACCGCACGAGCGGCGCCTCCGACCTGATCGAGATGCCGGCCGAGATCCTGCCGCGCGAGAGCGAGGCGCGGCGCGAGATGCTGGAGACGCTGTCGGAGTTCGACGACACGCTGCTCGAGCAGCTGATCGAGGACGTCGCGCCGGAGAAGTCGCTGATCTACCGCGACCTGCACGACGAGTTCGGCTCGGACAAGATCGCGCCCGTGCTGATCGGCGCCGGCGACCGCGAGAACGGCGTGCGGCGGCTCCTGAAGGCGCTGCGCCACGACACCCCGTTCGTCGCCGAGACGGCGGCGCGGCGCGGCCTCGAGACCGCGAGCGGGACCGGCGGCGCGGCCGCCGAGTGCTTCAAGGTCCTGCACCAGAGCCATGCCGGCAAGCTGTCGCTGTGCCGGGTGTGGTCGGGCCGCCTGGTCGAGGGCCAGTCGCTGGGCGGCCAGCGGCTGGGCACGCTGCTGCGGCCGTTCGGCCAGCGCCTCGACAAGGTCGCCGAGGCCCGGGCCGGCGAGATCGTGGCGCTGGCCAAGGTCGAGCCGCTGTCGGCCGGCCAGGTCCTGTCGGACGGCGGGCTGGCCGCCTCGCCCGCCTTCCCCGCGGTCGAGCCGCCGGTGTTCGCGCTGTCGCTGGCGGCCAGGAACCGCAACGACGAGGTTAAGCTGTCGGGCGCCCTGCACAAGATCGTCGAGGAGGACCCGTCGCTGTCGTTCGAGGCGCGCGGCGAGACCCACGAGCTGTTGCTGCGCGGCCAGGGCGAGATGCACCTGCGCGTCGCCGTCGACAAGCTGGCCGGCCGCTACAACGTCGCGGTCGAGACGACGACGCCGCGCGTCGCCTACCGCGAGACCATCCAGGCCGGCACCCAGCAGCACGCCCGCTACAAGCGCCAGACCGGCGGCCATGGCCAGTTCGCCGACATCAAGGTCGAGATCAGGCCGCTGCCGCGCGGCGCCGGCTTCCGCTTCGTCGACCGCGTGGTCGGCGGCGTGGTGCCGCGCAACTTCATCCCGGCGGTCGAGGAAGGGCTGGTCGAGGCGCTGAAACAGGGGCCGCTCGGCCAGCCGGTGGTCGACGTCGAGGTCGCCCTGTTCGACGGCCAGTACCACTCGGTCGACAGTTCCGAGATGTCGTTCAAGATGGCGGCGCGCATGGCGCTGGCCGAGGCGCTGCCGCGCTGCCGGCCGGTGCTGCTCGAGCCGATCCTGAAGGTGACGATCGCGGCGCCGAGCGACGCCACCCCGCGCATCCAGCGCCTGGTCTCGGGCCGCCGCGGCCAGTTGCTGGGTTACGACGCGCGCGACGGCTGGAGCGGCTGGGACGAGGTCTCGGCCCTGATGCCGGAGGCCGAGATCGCCGACATGATCGTCGAGGTCCGGTCGGTCACCCAGGGCGTCGGCACCTTCCGGTGCGCGTTCGACCACCTGCAGGAGCTGGCCGGGCGGACCGCCGAACGGATCGTCGAGGAAACCCGCAAGCGGGCGGCGGCCTGAGCCGCCCGCAATTCGGGTCACAAGGCGGTGAAGCGGGCCTTGCCCGGCTTCACCGCGCGGACCGCCGTGTCCATAGTCGCGCCGTGGAATGGGTCCACGGGAGAGCGATCTCATGATCAAGAGAAGGTCCATGATGGTGGGCGGCCTGGTGATGGCCACCGCATCGTCTGCGACCCGCGTCGCGCAGGCCCAGGCGGGCAAGCCGATGGTGGTGTTCGTCGGCCACGAGCTTTGAGGCGGCTGCAAGATCTGGCGTGCCCAGTCTGAACCCGGTTTCGTAGCGTCCGACGCGGCCAAGAAGCTCGATTACCGAATCGTGCATCCGGCCAACGGTACCCTGATCCTGAAGGAAGAGAGCTGGCCGGCCGACGCGCTGTGGGTCCGCACCGCCTTCCTCAAGAGCGACGAGGGCATGGCCCGCCCCGAAGCGACGCCCCGCTTCATCCTCGCCCAAGACGGCAAGGTCATCCTCGCGGTGACCGGCAACGCCGGCTGGAAGGAGAAGATGGTGCCGAAGCTCCAGGAAGTGACCGGGGCAAAGGTCTAGTCGCCCCCTGCCGCGAGCGCCCTGCCGTCTTTTTTCCGGCAGGGCGTTGACGCATAGTGGCCCCGTGGGAGTTTCACGGGGAGACCGGGGTCGATGATCTTCAAGCGCTTCATGGTGACCGTCGCCGCGCTGGCCGCGGTCGCGACGATGTCCGGCCCGGCGGCCGCGCAGACCGGCGGCCCCCTCACCCTCGTCTACGCCTGCGACAAGGAGTCGGAGCCGTGCAAGACCTGGGAAACCCAGTGGGAGCCGATCTTCAACGCCTCGCCGGCGTCCAAGAAGGTGACCATCCGCAAGGTCAAAGCGCCGACCAAGAAGGCCCTGCTGCAGCAGGCGAGCTGGCCCGCCGACCTGCGCTGGCTGCTCGACGTGTTCCTGATGAGCCAGGAGGGCGTGCAGGACGCCTACGACACGCCGCGCTTCTTCCTGCTGCAGAACAACTCGATCAGCTTCAGCAGCACCGGCGTCAACGGCTGGCGCGAGTTCATGTGGCCGACCATCCTCGACATGACCAACACGAGGCCCTGAACCGGGCCCCTGACGACGGGAGACGGCGATGACCCGGGACCTGTTCCGACGCCAACTGGCCTCCTACGCCGCGGTCCACCGCGACCAGCGCAACAAGGCCACCCACTTCGTCGGCATCCCGGTGATCGTGTTCTCGCTGCTGCTGCTGCTGACCCTGTGGCAGGTGGCGCTGCCGGTCGCGATCGTCGCCGTCGCGGGCTGGCTGGCGCTCGATCTCGGCATCGGCCTGGTCATGGCGGTGCTGATGGCGGCGGCGTGGGCCGGGGCGGAAGCGCTGGCGGCCCGGCTCGGCACGCCGGCGGCGGTCTGGACCGCGTTCGCCGCGCTGTTCGTCGGCGGCTGGATCCTGCAGTTCCTCGGCCACCACTACGAGGGCAAGCGGCCGGCGCTGCTCGACAACATCTTCCAGGCCTTCATCGGGCCGATGTTCCTGGTGGCGGAGGCGCTGGTGGCGCTGGGCCGCCGCCCCGATCTCGCACGCGACATGGAAGAACGCGGCGTCACGGCGCGGTGAGCAGGCTTGATTTGCCGCCGCGGGCGGCCGTCGCCACATAGACGGCGAGCGTACAGGGAGCGTCGAACATGCTGATCAAGCGCAGGCGTGGCTGGGAAATCGCCGAGAACCGGGTGACGCCCGAGGGCGCCTACCTGAAGCGGCGCGAGCTGGTCCGGACGATGGGCCTGGGGGCGACGATCGGGACGGGAATCGGCGCGGCCGCGCTGGCCCTGCCCGGCATCGCCGCGGCGCAGGACAAGGACCCGTCGGCCGGCCTCTACCCGGCCCGGCGCAACGACCGCTACGGCGTGCCGACGCCGATGACGGCCGAGCGGCAGGCCACGACCTACAACAACTTCTACGAGTTCGGCACCGACAAGAGCATCTGGCGCGCGGCGCAGAAGCTCGAGCTGCGGCCGTGGACGATCACGATCTCCGGCATGGTCGAGAAGCCGTTCGAGATCGGCATCGACGACCTGCTGGCCAAGGTCCAGCTCGAGGAGCGCGTCTACCGCCATCGCTGCGTCGAGACCTGGTCGATGATCGTGCCGTGGACCGGCTTCCCGGTGCGCTCGCTGGTCGAGCTGGCCAAGCCGCTCGGCAGCGCCAAGTACGTCGTCATGAAGACGCTGATGAAGCCGTCGGTGATGTTCGAGCAGAAGGACACGCTGTACCCGTGGCCCTACACCGAGGGCCTGGCGATCGACGAGGCGATGAACGACCTCGCCTTCATCGCCACCGGCCTCTACGGCAAGCCGATGCCGAAGCAGAACGGTGCGCCGCTGCGCCTCGTGGCGCCGTGGAAGTACGGCTTCAAGAACGTGAAGTCGATCGTCTCGGTCGAATTCACCGACAAGCGACCGGTCAGCTTCTGGGAGAAGCTGCAGTCGAGCGAGTACGGGTTCTGGGCCAACGTCAACCCGCAGGTCCCGCACCCGCGCTGGAGCCAGGCGACCGAGAAGCCGCTGGGCAGCAACGACCGCATCCCGACGCTGCTGTACAACGGCTACGGCGAGTTCGTGGCCGGCCTGTACGCCGACCGCAAAGCGGAAAAGCTGTTCATGTAGCCCCCGCCTTTCCCTCGCGCGCCGGCCCGCGCTACAACGGGCCGGAAGCCGCGTCGCCACAGGCGCGGCGCGAGGGAGGGAATCCGTGACACTCAGCCGCCGTTCCGCGATCGCCGGCGCCGCCGCCCTGTCGATGGCGCCGTCGTTGCTCGCCCGCAGCGCTTTCGCCCAGGCCTTCCCGAGCAAGCCGATCAAGATCGTCGTGCCGTTCGCCGCCGGCAGCGCCACCGACGTGGTCGCGCGCGGGCTCGGCGCGCGGCTGCAGGAGATCCTGAAGCAGCCGATCGTGGTCGAGAACAAGCCCGGCGCCTCGGGCCAGCTCGGCGCCGCCGCGGTCGCGACCGCGCCGGCCGACGGCTACACGCTGATGATGGGCACCAACACGACCAACGCCGCCAACGGCGCCCTGTTCAAGAAGCTGAGCTACGATCCCGACAAGGACTTCGCGCCGATCATGCGCTGCGTCACCGGCGTCAACGCCCTGGTCGTCAACAACGACCTGCCGGTGAAGAGCGTGGCCGAACTGGTCGAGTACGCGAAGAAGAACCCCGGCAAGCTGAACTACGCCGAGGCCAGCGCCTCGCAGCGCCTGTCGGGCGAGATGTTCAACAAGCTGGCCGGCACGAAGATCGAGCGCGTGCCCTACAAGGCGAGCCCGCAGGCGCTGGGCGACGTCGTCTCGGGCCAGGTCCAGCTGATGTTCCCCGACCTGCCGCAGGCGATGACGCAGATCGAGGCCGGCCGCGTGCGCGGGCTGGCCACCACCGGGCCGACCCGCACCGCGGTGGCGCCGAACCTGCCGGCGATCGCCGAGACGGTCAAGGGCTACGCGCTGGTCTACTGGCTGGCGGTGTTCGCCCCGGCCGGCACGCCGGCCGACGTCCAGAAGGTGCTGGCCGACGCCATCGCCGAGGCGATGAAGGACCCCGCCACGGCCAAGGCCATGACGCAGGGCCGCATGGAGATCTCGCCGCTGCCGCTCCAGCAGTTCGCCGCCTACGTCAAGGAACAGACGGCGTGGTGGACGAGCGAGATCAAGGCAGCCGGCATCGAGCCGGAATGAGCGGGGGCGCGACCATGAGCAAGGTCATCATCGAGAAGAGCGGGCCGGTAAAGACGATCTGGATGAACCGGCCGGAGAAGCGCAACGCGCTCGACAGCGAGCTCCTGCAGAACATGATCGACGCGCTCGGCGCGCCGGTCGCGGCCGACGACCGCGTGATCGTGATCCGCGGCAAGGGCGGCGTGTTCTGCGCCGGCCTCGACATGGCCGAGCGGCGCGAGACCATCAAGGGCGGCGGCGCCAGCGGCATCGAGGTCATGCTGCGCGCGGTCGAGCTGTGCCCGCTGCCGGTGGTCGCGGTGGTGCAGGGCGACGCGATCGCCGGCGGCAACGAGCTGGCGCTGCACTGCGACATCGTGGTCGCCAGCGACAAGGCGCGGTTCGGCATGTCGCTCGCCCAGGTCGGGCTGGCGCCCAACTGGTTCCTCGCCAAGAAACTGATGGAAGTGCTGGGTCCGGTGACGACCCGCGAGATGCTGCTGCTCGGTGATCCCCTGCCCGCCACCAAGCTGCACGCGCTCGGCCTGATCGCCCGCTGCGTGCCGGCCGAGGCGCTCGAGGCCGAGGCGGCGAAGGTGATCGACCGGCTGGCCGCCAACGCGCCGCTGTCGCTCAAGGCGATGAAGGCGCTGACGGTCCGCCAGCTCGAGTTCCGCGACGCCATCAAGCACGACGACGTCGACGCGCTGGTCCAGGCGGCGATGAAGAGCCAGGACGCGCAGGAAGGCATGAAGGCGCGGCTGGAGAAGCGCACCGCGCGCTTCCAGGGCAAGTGACGTGTCGCTGCGCCTGCGCCTCGACAAGCCCTGGCAACCGCTGACCCCGGAGCGGGTGGCGAAGCTGCCGGGCCAGCTCGGCGTCTACCAGGTGGCGGATGCCGCCGGCACGGTCGTCTACATCGGCCAGGCCGGCGCGCGCGCGCCGTTCGGCCTGCGCAGCGAGCTGCAGGCCGAGGCCGCCCGGCGCGGCCCCGGTCACCAGTTCCGGGTCGAGGTCAACCAGCAGTACCGCTCGCGCTGGTTCGAGCTCCTCATGGTGCACAAGGCCGACCACGGCGCCTTGCCGGCCGACAACGCCGCCAACCCGCCGCCCAACCTGGGCCGGCTCAGTCCGAACTGAAGAGGCAACGATGGATTTCGAGCCCAACGCCGAACAGCAGATGCTGATCGACCAGGTGCGGCGTTTCGTGCGCGAGGAGATCCTGCCGCTCGAGGCCACGATGGATCCCGACGCCTCCGAGCTCGATCCCGCCGACCACGCGCGGCTGGTCGAGAAGACCAAGGCGATGGGCCTGTTCGGCATCGACATCCCCAAGGAATTCGGCGGGCCGGACATCGACATCGTCACCCGCACGCTGCTCGCCATCGAGATGGCGCAGCACCGCGCCGGCCTCTACGTGCCCTGCTACGGCACCTTCGGCGGCGCCGGGCTGGCCCAGATCTTCGAGGCCAACGACGACCAGAAGGAGCGCTACCTCTACCCGACGCTGCGCGGCGAGAAGAAGGCGTTCTTCGGGCTGACCGAGCCGTCGGGCGGCAGCGACCCGGCGCGCGCCATCCAGACCAGGGCCGAGCGCAAGGACAATGGCTGGGTGCTGAACGGCGCCAAGCTCTACATCTCCAACGCCGACCGCGCCCAGTACGGCATCGTGTTCGCGCGCACCGACGCCTCCAAGGGACGCGCCGGCATCACCTGCTTCATCGTCGACAGCGACACGCCGGGCTTCCACGTCCGCCGCGTCGTCCACACGCTGCGCTCGTCGCACTACGCCACCGAGCTCGAGTTCAAGGACTGCTGGGTGTCGGACCACCAGGTGCTGGGCGAGGTCAACAAGGGCTTCGCCGTCGCCAACGACCGCCTGACCCGCCAGCGCATCCCCTACGCCGCCGGCTGCATCGGCGTCGCCATCGCCGCCCACGAGATGGCGATCGAGTGGGCCAAGATGCGCACCACCTTCGGCGAGAAGCTGGCCAACCGCCAGGCCGTGCAGTGGATGCTGGTCGACAACGAGATCGACATCCGCACCGCCCGGCACTTCACGCTCGAAGCGGCCGAGAAGGCGCGCCGCGGCCTGCCCTTCCGCACCGAGGCGGCGATCGCCAAGCTGACGGCGTCGGAAGGCGGCGGCCGCGTCGTCGACCGCGCCATGCAGATCCACGGCGGCATGGGCATGACCAAGGACCTGCCGCTCGAACGCTGGTACCGCGAGATGCGCATCCGCCGCGTCGGCGAGGGGCCGAGCGAGGTCCAGCGCATGGTGATCGCGCGCGAGATCCTGGGAAGCAACCTGCGATGAGCCGGCCGCTCGCGGGCGTCAGGGTCGTCGAGTTCGGCCAGAACCTGGCCGGTCCCTACTGCGGCCAGATCCTCGCCTTCCTCGGCGCCGAGGTGGTCAAGGTCGAGCGCCCCGAGGGCGACGACGCCCGCAAGTGGGGTCCCCCGTTCATCGACGGCGACGCGGTCGGCTTCATCGCGCTCAACCGCGGCAAGAAGTCGATCACCTGCGACCTCGCCGACAAGGCCCAGCGCGACGCGCTGGTCGAGCGCATCGGCGCCGCCGACGTGTTCATCCATAACCTGCGGGCCGACGTGCCCGCCAAGTTCGGCATCGACGGCGCGACGCTGACGAAGCGCTTCCCGCGGCTGGTCTACGCCGACCTCGGCGCCTTCGGCCACGTCGGGCCGTGGAAGGACCGGCCGGGCTACGAGCCGATCATCCAGGCGGTGGCCGGCCTGATCTCGCTGAACGGCGATCCCGGCGGGCCGGAGGCGCGGATCGGCGTCTCGATCATCGACCTGTCGACCGGCATGTGGACGGCGATCGGCGTGCTGGCGGCGCTGGCCCGCCGCGCGGCCACCGGCCAGGGCGCGCTGGTCAACACCTCGCTGTTCGAGAGCGGGCTGATGTGGGCGTCGAACCACGCCGCCAGCTACACGGTCACCGGCAAGATGGCGCCGCGCCAGGGCACCGGCCACCCCTCGCTGACGCCCTACCAGGCGTTCGAGTGCAGCGACGGGCCGCTGATGGTCTGCCCCGGCAACGACCGGCTGTGGCGCAAGTTCGCGGAGGCGCTGGGCCATCCCGAGTGGCCCGACGAGGCACGCTTCCGCACCAACGTCGAGCGCATGCAGAACCGCGACCTGCTGCTGGGCATGATCGGCGACATCATGAAGGCGCGCAGCCGCGACTACTGGTCGGGACGGCTCGACGCGCTGGGCGTGCCCAACGGCCCGCTCAACACGGTGCCGCAGGTGCTGGGCCTCGCCCAGGTCGCGGCGCTGGGCATCTTCGCCAAGCCCTACGTCGATTCGCCGGCCCTGTTCCACGGCCTGCCGCTCAGCCTCGACGGCGAGCGCGCCGGCGACACGCGGCGGGCGCCGCGGATCGGCGAGCACAACGGCAAGGTCTAGGGGGCGGTCAGCCGGCGAAGCTCAGCGCGTACTCGCGCACCCGCTCCAGCGGGATGCGGGCATGGCTCTGGACGATGATGAACTTGCCACCGGGGTCGGTGCCGTTGGGCAGGGCGACCATGCGCTCGAAGTCGTCGGCCCCCCAGACGCAAGACTGCTCCGAGAAAAGGTGCACGTCCGAGCCGTAACAGGTGTTCCACTCGACGTGGTAGTCGAACAGGTTGCCGGCCATTTCGGCGACCGCGGTGTAGAGCGAGTACTCGGTCCACGGCACCTTCCACGGGTGGCGCAGCTTCTGCGACACCAGCGCGGTGGTGGGCGAGCGCCAGGCCCGGCGCATGTAGTCGAGCGACTGCCGGGCGAGGTCGCCGTGCAGCAGGTTGGGCGTCACCGACAGGCCATGCCCGCGCGAATCGTAGATGGTGCCCGTGAGCTCGGTGACGGTGCGCCACCACTCGTGGCTGCCCTTGGGCTCCCAGCGCGAGAGGCCGCGACCGTCGTCGACGAAGGTACGGGAGTCGAAGTCGCCGACGCAGCAGACGTCCGAATCCAGGGTCAGGTAGCCGCCGAAGCCCAGCTTCACCGGGACGTGCAGCTTGACGATCTGCTGCCGGTACCAGCCGGTGATCATGTAGAAGGCGCTCAGCCGGGAGAAGAAATCCGACTCCGGCCGGACCGAGACCTCGATGTTGGGGAAACGCGGCAGGCTGGTCCGCAGCAGGTGCGTATCGACCGCCGGCGCCACGATCAGCAGCTCGAACGGCTTGCTGTCGCGCCAGTGCTTGGCGAGGGATTCGATCAGGAGACCGGCGCGCTCCAGATCTCCCCGGCGCTTGAGGTTGCGCAGAGCCAGGGGGAGGATCGCTTGGCGAACTTCTTTGAACATCGGCTTGGTTGGCACGAAATTACATGTGGATCGGGGGGCCTGCCACATCAATTGCTGGGGGACCGGCGACGGCCGACCTACCAGCGGCGGAAAGTCTCAATTCCCCGTTCAACGGCAGGGGCACCCGCCGGTGCCGCGGTCCCGCCGATGCCCCAGCTGCATGGTCCGCGCAGTTCCAGGGCGAACGTGACAAATCTCACATTGCCCCTGCGGATTCGGGGGGAAGCTGCGGCATGGATTGCCGTGCCCTGGGGTTCGTGCTGGCCGTGGGACTGGCCGCCGCGCCGCTCCACGCCCAGCCGGTGGAGCACAGCCTGACCGACGGTCGCCAGCTGGCCGACAGCTGCCGGTCGAGCGCCTCGACCGTGCGCGCCATGTGCCTCGGCTACCTCGCCGCGGTCGCCGACGACATCCGGCATCACCAGCGCGAGCGCGACAGCCGGCCGATCGCCTGCCTGCCGCCCGACACCTCGCTGGAGCTCTACCGCGAGGCGTGGCTGGCCTTCGCCGCCGCCCAGCCCGACATCCTCGCGCACAAGGCACTGGCCGGGGTGAAGGCGGCGCTGGCGGCGCGCTGGCCCTGCCCCTAGCCACCGGGCACTGCGCCTGGCCCCGGGGAGCCGATGGCCCCCGGCCAAGTGGAACTCTCGCGGCCGAGCGCGGCTTCCCTCCCCGAGGTCGAGCGAGAAAGCCGATCATCGGCGCGGCCGGCGGCCTCGCCCCTTCAAGTCACGCCAGCTGGCGCCTGAACATCAACTTGTAGATCACCGGCACGAAGCCGAGCGTGAGGACCGTTCCGACTCCGAGGCCGAACATCAGGACGACCGTCATGCCGCGCCACAGGTCCCCACCGAACAGGTAAAGCGGCAGCAAGCCGGCAATGGTCGTCAGCGTCGTCATGAGGATCGGCCGGAACCGCGCCCTGCAGGCGGACACCAACGCGTCGTCAAGAGGGCCGCCGGCCCCGCGATCCTCGTCGATACGCTCGATCAGGACGATCGCGTTGTTCACGATGATGCCCGCGAGCGACAACAGGCCGAGCAACGCATTGAAATCGAGTGTTGCTCCCGTGACGTTCAGTCCCAGGGAAGCGCCGATGATGATCAGCGGTATCGTCAACACGATGATCGCTGTTCGACGGAACGAATTGAACTGCCAGATGAACAGAAGAGCAATCGCGAGGAGGCAGTGGGGCATGTATCGGAATAGTGCTTCGTTCGCCCGCGCACTGGCCTCGACCTCTCCTCCCGGCGTCCAGCGGTAGTCCGAAGGCAACCCGAGCCCGTCGAGTCCCGGGGTCAACCGTTCCAGCAGCTGGGTTGCCGTCATGCCGGGGTTTATCCCGTAGATGCTGATCGTGCGCTCGAGATTGTCCCGGTGGATGATGAACGGCTTGAGCTCGCCCGCGAGCGACGCAATCTGCAGCAGCGGAACGCTGCGGCCATCGTCGCCCGTGATCGTCACCTCGTCGAGGTCGTCGAGCGTCGAGCGGTCCGCACCACGAGCACGAAGCAGCACGGGAATGATCCGGTCTCCTTCCCGGAACTCCGTGACCGTCGCTCCGTCGAAGTTCGCCTCCAGGGCCCTGGCAACCGCCATCGGCGGAAGGCCCGCGCGCCGGCTGCGTTCCTGGTCGATGAGCGCGTCGATCTGCAGCACCGGGTTCGCCCAGTCGGTGCGGATGTCCCGCGTGCCCGGCACCGCCGCCATCAGGGCCTCGACCCGGCGCCCGGACTGGTAGAGCGTTTCCAGCGCGGGGCCGGAAAGCCGAACTTCCAGGGTTCCCGGCGGCTCCTTGCCGAGGAAGAGCCGCTCCGTCCAACCGCGAGCCTCCGGCAACTGTGCCGCCATGAACCGTTCGAGCCGCTCCCGCACCGCCGCCACGTCCCCGGCGTTCGCGAGGTTCACGACGCCGAACGCAACATGCGGGGCCGGATCGAGGGGCGACAGGGCGAGGAAGAAGCGCGGCCCGCCGTCGGCGACGTAGAACACGCTGGAAGTGACTTCCGCGTTCTCCCGGGGGTCGGCAAGAAACCTGGCCGCCCGCTCGACGACCTTGAGGGTCTCGCGATCACTAGAACCGGCCGGCAACTCGATCTTGACCACGAACTGGGCGCGGTCCGACGGCGGGAGCAATCCGGTCGGCACGCGGGCGAGGCCAAGGACGCCGGCGACGAACAGAAGCGCGGTCAGGGCAACCAGCAGGATGGGCCTCGCCAGTATCCGGCGCAGCACCCGGGAATAGCGGTCCGCCAACCATTCCGTCCTCCCCGCGGCTGCCACCTCGCCGGCCGGCGGCAGCAACCAGAGGCAAAGCAGCGGCGTCACCGTGCACGACAGGAACCAGCTGGCGAGCAACGTCAGAATGATCACCTGCGCCAGCGCCCGAAGGAACTCGCCGGTGGCGTCCGGGGCGAGCATCAAGGGAAGAAAGGCCAGGATGGTGGTCAACGACGAGGTGAGCAGCGGGACCGCCAAGGTGCGGCTCGCCGCCAGCGCGGCGTCGCGCCGGTCCGCTCCACCATCCAGCCGCCGCTTGATGTCCTCCGCCATCACGACGCCGTTGTCCACCAGGAGGCCAAGCGAGATGATGATCGCGGCGATCGAGATCCGGTGCAGCGGGATTTGCCAGAGCAGCATGCCAACCAGGGACATGAAGATCGTCAGCGGCACGATCGCGCCAACGATCGCTCCCGCACGCAGGCCAAGGAACACCATCACGACAGCCAGGACCGTGACCAGGGTCTCCAGCAAGTTCCGCGTCGCCTCGCCAATCGCGGCCTCGACGATCGGCGGCTGATCGGTGACCACCGAAAGGGCCATGCCCAGGGGCAACTGGTGTCGCAGGCCGTCGAGCGTGCCATTGACCTGGGCCGCGAAATCCCGGATCGCCACGTTCGGGACCATCGACAAGGCCACGATCACGGTCGGCTGCGCGTTGAAGAGCACCGGTCGTCGCGGCGGATCGACGTAGGCTCGCTCGATGGACACGATATCGCGCAGGTACACGACGGTCCCCGACGGGGTTCGCACCGGAACATTGCCGATGTCGGCCGTATCGCGGAAGTTCCCGCTGGGCTCGAGCGCGTAGCGCATGCCGTCTTCCGTGATCAGCGAGCCCGCCGGAAGAATGCGGTTCTGCTCCGCCACGGCCGACAGAACGGAAGACACGGACAGGCCGAGCTGGCTCAGTCGCGTTCGATCAAAGTTCAACCAGATTCGCTCATCCTGGACGCCGTACAGGTCGACGCGGCTCACCAGCGGCAGCGAAGACAATCGGTCCCGCAGCCAGCGCGCCTGCGACCGCAGCTCGGCCATCGAGTAGTCGGCCCCCGTGAGGGCGAGCGTGGTTACCGCAACTCGACCGTAATCGTCGTTGACCAGCGGACCTATCGTCCCCGCCGGCAGGGAGGGAGCAAGGTCCGCCATCTTGTTGCGCAGGTTCGCCCAGACGGGAGCCACGTCGTGGACCGTCGGCAGCAGGTCGACCTTGACCGTCGCCAGTCCGGTCTGGGCGGAAGCTCGAATGCGTTCGATCTCGGGAACCTGTCGCAGGCTTTCCTCGACGGGCTTCACCAGCAGTTGCTCGACCCGGATAGCGGACATGCCGGGAAACGAGACCGTTACCACGGCCGTCCGGATCAGGATCTCGGGGTCTTCCTGGCTCGGCTGTCTCACGTACGTATAGCCGCCGGCCACGATGACCAGCACGACCAGCGAAAGCGTGAGGCGCCAACGTTCGAGCGCGGCCCGGGTAAGGTGCAACACGCCGGTCTACTCCGGTGGGGTCCACAGGCGGACCTTCTGGCCATCCCGCAGGAAGGCCACGCCCGCCGTGACGATCCGCTCTCCCGTCGAGAGGCCGGCGCTCAGGAAGACCTGGTTGCCGGCCATGCCGGCCACCGGAACCTCTCTGCGACGGACAACGCCGTCCTTGTGATCGTAGACGAAGACCGCCGCTTCGCGGCCGACGACAGGTCCCGTTTCCACCCGATCGAAGGCCAATGCCGACAGCGGTACCGCGAACACCTCGCCCCCGGCGACCTCGCCCGGTAGCGAAAGCTCGACGCTCGCCGACATGCCGCTGCGAGCACCTGCCAGGACCTCGTCGAGGCGCGCCTTCACCCTGAAGGCACTGCCGGCCTCTGCCATGGCACCTATGGAGGCGATTCGCGCCATGACGACGCGATCCTGGAGGCTCGGCAGGCGGACCGAAACCGGGGCACCGAACTTGAGCCGTGGCACGAGCTTCTCGGGCACCAGGAACACCGCCTCCAGCGCTCCCTCGCTTCCGATCTCGTAGACCGGCTGTCCCGCCGAGATTTCCTCGAACTGTTGCGCGACCTTGCGGGTCACGATGCCGGCCCGCGGAGCGACCAGCCGCGTGCGCTTCAGGTTCTCTTCGGCGCTTGCGACGGACACCTCGGCCACTCGGTGCTCGGACCTCGCGGTCGCCAGGGACGCTTCCGCCCGTTCCAGCGTGGCGCGGGCCACGGCACCGGTACGCGCAAGGCTCTCCTGTCGGCGAAAGATCTCCTCCGCTTCCCGCAGGCGGCTCGTCGCCGATGCCAGCCGCGCCCTCTCGCCGACCAGTTCACGTTCGAAATCCAACGGGTCGAGCCGTGCGATGACCTGGTCGGCGGAGAACCTGTCGCCATCGCGGAGCGGCACCTCCAGAAGCTTGCCCCCGATCGCAAAACTCAGGCGGGCCTCGTCGGCCGCCACGAGCAGGCCAGCAAGGGTTCGCTGCTGCGAGTTGTCCTGGGCACGGACTTCCACCGTCTTCACCGACGGCACTGGAGGCGGCGGCGGGGCACTCTTCCGCCGCTCGCATGCCGCCACGAGCAGGGTCGCTCCCAGCAGAAGGGCAATTCTCACCCGCGACATGCAGCGCTCCCGGTGGGTTCGTCGAGTTTCACGGGCGTCGTAAGGCACGCCATCGAGAAGTAGAGGGCCGTCTCGAAGGCCGGCACTACGCCGGCACCGATGTAGATCAGCATGTCGGGAAGTATTTCGAGGAGGGCCGAGTCGAGTAGCCTTCCGAGTCCGTGCGTTCCGCAGGAATGGAGAAGGACGGTGGGTGCGATGGCCGCGCCACCGATGAACAGGGAGAAAAGCATTCGCGACCGGGCCGACTTCGAGGATTGGCAGTAGCCGATTTCTCATCGCCTGCTCTTCCGCGTGCAAGGGGCTCTCGTCGAATGAACCACAGGTCATTCGCCGGAACTTGCGGAAACCCGGCCGGCGAGTGCATTCCACATGGACGCCGCGGTTCTTTCAGGACGCTTTCAATGAGGGGCCCACCTCGCGACGCAGCTTTTCGGATGCGAGCAGGCGTTTGCGACCATTGAGGAACCGTCCAATCTCGCCCAGGTCCGGGCGCCTCGGCGTCCGCCGGCACCTTCGCGGCCGGCCCACGAGATGCACTCTGCACAAAAAGAAAGCCCGGAAACCCAAGGTTTCCGGGCTAGTCAAACAGGGAGGCTTCACGTCTGGGAGACGTGGGATCATGAGGATCCCGAGTTTCGAACGCGAAAAGCGGAACTGATCGTGTCGAAAACCTGCCCGAAAAATAATCTTCGCTCGCAGAAGGTGTAGGGGTCTCTTTCCGGAGACAGGCATGCGACGGATGCATGTCTCGCAGGACCTATGCATTCCTGCAGATCAGGCTTTCAGAATCGGGTCTCGGCGACCTTGCGCAGCAGGAAGTCGCGGAAAACCGCGATGCGCTTGGAGTGCCGCAGCTCCTCCGGGTAGGTGAAGTAGACATCGGTGGTCCGGGCGTTGAGCTCGGGCAGGACCATCTCCAGCTTGGTCGATTCCCGCGCCAGGTAATCGGGCAGCGAGGCGATCCCCAGCCCGGTCTCGACGGCGCGGAAGATGCCGTAGACGTTGTTGACCCGCAGCACGACGGTCCGGGCCGCGAGGTCGGCGTTGCCCTCGCGCAGCAGCCAGTTGACGTCCTGCACCGGGGCGCGGGCGTCCTCGCCGAAGATGATCAGGCGGTGCTGGTCGAGTTCTTCGACCGAGCTCGGCTTGCCGTACTTCTGGATGTAGCTGTGCGAGGCGTAGACGTGGCTGCGCACCGTCAGCAGGTGGCGCTGCACCAGCCCGGGCTGGCGCGGCATGACCATGCGGATGGCGACGTCGGCCTCGCGCATCCCGAGGTCGAGCTCGTTGTCCGACAGCACCAGGCTGACGTCGATCTCGGGATAGGTGGTGATGAACTCGTGCATCTGCGCGGTCAGCCAGGTCGAGCCGAAGCCGATCGTCGTCGTCACCTTCAACCGCCCAGCCGGCTTGTCCTGGTTGGCGCGCAGCAGCGCCTCGGCGGTGTTGACCTTGGCCGCCATGTCGCGCGCCGTGCGGTACAGCAGCTCGCCCTGCTCGGTCAGGATCAGGCCGCGGGCATGGCGGTGGAACAGCATGACGCCGAGCTGTTCCTCGAGCGCGCCGATCTGGCGCGAGATCGCCGACTGGCTGAGTTTCAGCGCCTCGCCGGCATGCGTGAAGCTGCCGGCGTCCGCGACGGCCTGGAAGATCCGAAGCTTGTCCCAGTCCATGCCCACGTGCCCATGGCCTCCCTGCATAGCGGCGCTCCGGGTCGTCAGTCGGCGGCTTGGGCCACGCGAGCCTCCTGGCTCGCCAGCCAGCGCTCGGCCTCGAGCGCGGCCATGCAGCCGGTGCCGGCGGCGGTGACGGCCTGGCGGAACACCTTGTCCTGCACGTCGCCGGCGGCGTAGACGCCCTCGATGTCGGTCGCCGTCGAATCCGGCCGGGTGACGAGGTAGCCCTCGCCGTCCATCGCCAGCTTGCCCTTGAACAGCTCGGTGTTGGGCGAGTGGCCGATGGCGATGAAGACGCCGTCGGTCGCCAGCTCCTGCAGCGCGCCGGTCTTGACGTTGCGCAGCTTCACGCCCCTGACCAGCGGCGCCGGGTCGCGGTCGCCGAAGATCTCGTCGACGGCGTGGTCCCACAGCACCGTGACCTTCGGATTCCTGAACAGGCGGTCCTGCAGGATCTTCTCGGCGCGCAGCGAGTCGCGGCGATGGACCAGCGTCACCTTGGCGGCGTGGTGCGTGAGGTACAGCGCCTCCTCGACCGCGGTGTTGCCGCCGCCGACCACGACCACGTCCTTGCCGCGGAAGAAGAAGCCGTCGCAGGTGGCGCAGGCCGAGACGCCGCCGCCGCGGAACGCCTCCTCGGTCGGCAGGCCGAGCCAGCGGGCGCTGGCGCCGGTCGCCACGATCAGCGCATCGGCCTCGTAGCGGTCGCCCGAGTCGCCGACGCAGACGAACGGCCGGCGCGACACGTCGACCTCGACGATGGTGTCGAAGTGCAGCTGCGTGCCGACATGCTCGGCCTGCTTCTGCATCTGCTCCATCAGCCACGGGCCCTGGATGACGTCGGCGAAGCCCGGGTAGTTCTCGACGTCGGTGGTGATCGTGAGCTGGCCGCCGGGCTGGATGCCCTGCACCAGCATGGGCTTGAGGTTCGCCCGCGCCGCGTAGATCGCGGCCGTGTAGCCGGCCGGCCCCGAGCCGAGGATGAGAACCTTACTGCGATGAACTGCTGCCATGACCTACTCGCATCCCGCCAACCGCATATCTCTCCCATATATGCAAACCTCGGCCGCGATGCACGGGGGATGTCGCGGACAGGCGCAATTGTTCACAGGCGGCTGCGCCGTTCCGGCAACTTTATTGCGCGCCCGGCATGGTTCTGGCATAGAGCCGGCCAACGGAGGAAATGGATGGCGCGCGCAAAGCTCGACCGCATCGACCGGCGCATTCTCAGCGACCTGCAGGCCAACGGCCGCATGACGAACGTCGAGCTGGCCGAGCGGGCCGGCATCTCGGCGCCGCCCTGCCTGCGCCGCGTGCGGGCGCTGGAACGGGCCGGGATCATCAAGGGCTACCATGCCGAGCTGAGCCCCGAGACGCTGGGCTACAGCGTGTCGGTGTTCGCCCTGGTCGGCCTCAACAGCCAGGCCGAGGTCGATCTCAAGGCTTTCGAGGAGCTGATCGCCGGCTGGGACGAGGTCCGCGAGTGCCACATGCTGGCCGGCGAGGCCGATTTCCTGCTGAAGATCGTCGCCGAGACCTGGGACGAGTACCAGAAGTTCCTGACCACGCGGCTGACCTCCGCCCCCAACGTCAGCCACGTGAAGACCATGATGGTCTTCCGCACCGCCAAGGCCCTGCCCGGCGTGCCGATCGCGGTGGAGTAGCGCCTCCCCCCGGTCCCTCGGCCCCTCTTGCGGGAAACGCCGTGTATCTATAGCGTCGCGACAGTTACACAGCGTTACCCGCACGGAGCAAGCCATGGGCAACCTGCTGCAGTCGGGCCGCCTGCTGGTCGCGGACCTCGCCTCGACCATCGTCTTCCTGGTGGTGCTGCTGGCGACCGGCAACCTGATGCTCGCGGTCGGCCTCGGCGTCGGCCTGGGCGTTGCCCAGATCGCGTGGATGAGGCTGCGCCGGCAGGCCATCGACACCATGCAATGGCTCAGCATCGGGCTGGTGGTGGTGTCGGGCATCGCCACCCTGCTGACCCGCGACCCGCGCTTCGTGATGCTGAAGCCGAGCGTGATCTACTGCATCGTCGGCGCCTACATGCTGCGGCCAGGCTGGCTGAACCGCTACCTGCCGGACATCGCCAGGCACTGGGTGCCCGACATCGCGCGCCTGTTCGGCTTCGTCTGGGCCGGCCTGATGTTCGGCTCGGCGGCGCTCAACCTGGTGCTGGCGATGGTGCTCGACCCGGTGACGTGGTCGGCGGCGATGTCGATCTGGGGACTGGCCAGCAAGGTCGTCCTGTTCGCCGTCCAGTTCGTGACCATGCGCGCGATCGGCGTGCGTCGCGCCCGGGCGGAGATGGCCAAGGCGGCGATGGAGAAAGCTGCCGCGACGCCGGCCTGAGCCGGCCTACTTGAACTGGACGCCCACGACCTCGTAGGAGCGCGCGCCGCGCGGGGTCTGGACCTCGACGGTGTCGCCCACCGTCTTGCCGATCAGCGCCCGACCGATCGGCGAGGTCACCGAGATGCGGCCCTTGGCGAGGTCGGCCTCGTAGGGGCCGACGATCTGGTACTTCACCTTCTCGTCGGTGTCCTCGTCGGCCAGGCGCACGGTGGCGCCGAACTTCACGACCTTGCCCGACAGCTTGCTGAAGTCGATGACCTCGGCGCGGGAGATGATGTCCTCGACCTCGGCGATGCGGCCCTCGATGAAGCCCTGCTTCTCGCGCGCGGACGTGTACTCGGCGTTCTCCGACAGGTCGCCGTGCTCGCGCGCCGCCGCGATCGCCTTGATGATCGCCGGCCGTTCGACGCTCTTCAGCGTCTTCAGTTCGTCCTCGAGGCCCTTCAGCCCCTCGGCCGTCATCGGAACCTTTTCCATTGCTCGATCGTCCTTAATCATTCGCGCGCCGTCAACGCCCAAACCCGGCTCCCGCGGGAGCCGGGCGGAACGACGCGGGGAGAAACTAGAACGCGGTCTTGAAGTAGGATTGCAGGGGAGCGACGTCCAGTGCCCCCTCGCTGAGCGCGGCGATGCCCTCGACGCAGGCCTTCGCGCCGGCGACGGTCGTGTAGTAGGCGATCTTGTGCATCAGCGCGGTGCGCCGCAGCGTGAAGCTATCGGTCAGCGCCGCCGAGCCGTCGACGGTGTTGAACACCAGCTGCACCTTGCCGTCCTTCATCAGGTCGACGATGTGCGGACGGCCTTCCAGCACCTTGTTGACGCGCTGGGCAGCGATGCCCTTCTTGGCCAGGAACTCGGCGGTGCCGCCGGTCGCCACGACCGTGAAGCCGAGCGACACCAGGCGCTTGACCGGCGCCACCATCGCCGCCTTGTCGGTGTCCTTGACCGAGACGAACACCACGCCGCCGGTCGGCACCTTGGAGCCGGCGCCGAGCTGCGACTTGGCGAAGGCGCGGCCGAAGTCGCGGTCGAGGCCCATGACCTCGCCGGTCGAGCGCATCTCGGGCCCGAGGATGACGTCGACGCCGGGGAAGCGCGCGAACGGGAAGACGGCTTCCTTGACCGCGATGTGCTTGCCCTTCGACTTCTTGATGCCGAGCGACTTCAGCGCCTCGCCGGCCATCAGGCGGGCGGCGAACTTGGCGATCGGCTGGCCGGTCGCCTTGGCGACGAACGGCACGGTGCGGCTGGCGCGCGGGTTGACCTCGAGCACGTAGACGTCGCCGTCCTTGACCGCGTACTGCACGTTCATCAGGCCGACGACACCGAGCGCGCGCGCCATCGCCTCGGTCTGGCGCTCGATCTCGGCGATCAGCTTGGCCGGCAGCGAGTACGGCGGCAGCGAGCAGGCCGAGTCGCCGGAATGGATTCCCGCTTCCTCGATGTGCTCCATGATGCCGGCGACGAACACGTTGTGGTCCTTGTCGGCGAGCGCGTCGACGTCGACCTCGATGGCGTCGCGCAGGTAGGAGTCGATCAGCACCGGGTTGGCGCCCGACACCTTGACGGCGTCGCGGGTGTAGCGCTCCAGCCCGTCGCGGTCGTAGACGATCTGCATGGCGCGGCCGCCGAGCACGTAGGACGGCCGGATCACCACCGGGTAGCCGATCCGCTCGGCCACCGCGATCGCCTGCTCCTGCGACGTCGCCGTGCCGTTGTCCGGCTGGCGCAGCCCGAGCTTGTGGATCAGCTGCTGGAAGCGCTCGCGGTCCTCGGCGAGGTCGATCGCGTCCGGCGAGGTGCCGAGGATCGGGATGCCGGCGGCCTCCAGCGGCTTGGCGAGCTTGAGCGGCGTCTGGCCGCCGAACTGCACGATCAGGCCCAGCAGCTCGCCGCTGCGGCGCTCGACCTCGACCAGCTCGATCACGTCCTCGGCGGTCAGCGGCTCGAAGTACAGCCGGTCGGCGGTGTCGTAGTCGGTCGACACCGTCTCGGGGTTGCAGTTGACCATGATGGTCTCGTAGCCGGCCTCGCGCAGGGCATAGACGGCATGGACGCAGCAATAGTCGAACTCGATGCCCTGGCCGATGCGGTTCGGACCGCCGCCCAGGATGATGACCTTGCGCCGGTCGGTCGGCTCGGCCTCGCACTCGGCCGGGCGCTCGCCGTCGCCCTCGTAGCAGGAGTACAGGTACGGCGTCTTCGACTCGAACTCGGCGGCGCAGGTGTCGATGCGCTTGAACACCGGGCGGATGCCGAGCGCGCGGCGCCTGTTCGCGACCTCGGCGGCCGACAGGCCGCTGAGCTCGCCCAGCCGTTCGTCGGAGAAGCCCTTCTTCTTGAGCTCGATCAGGGCGCGCGGATCGGCCGGCAGGCCGTCCCGGCGGACCTTGGCCTCGAGCCGCACCAGCTCCTCGATCTGGCGCAGGAACCACGGCTCGTACTTCGAGGCCTGGGCGATCTCCTCGACCGACAGGCCGAAGCGGAAGGCCTGGGCGATCACCAGCACGCGGTCGGGGGTCGGCCGCGCCAGCGCGCCGACGATCGCGCCCTTGTCGGGTGCGCCCTTGATCTCGATCTCGTTGAGGCCGGTGAGGCCGGTCTCCATCGAGCGCAGCGCCTTCTGCAGCGACTCCTGGAAGGTCCGGCCGATCGACATCGCCTCGCCGACACTCTTCATCGCGGTGGTGAGCAGGGCCTCGGCGCCGGGAAACTTCTCGAACGCGAAGCGCGGCATCTTGGTGACGACGTAGTCGATGGTCGGCTCGAACGAGGCCGGCGTCGCGCCGGTGATGTCGTTCAGAAGCTCGTCCAGCGTATAGCCGACGGCCAGCCGCGCCGCGACCTTGGCGATCGGGAAACCGGTCGCCTTGGAGGCCAGCGCCGACGACCGCGACACGCGCGGGTTCATCTCGATCACCACCATGCGGCCGGTCGCCGGGTCGATCGCGAACTGCACGTTCGAACCGCCGGTATCGACGCCGATCTCGCGCAGGCACGCGATCGAGGCGTCGCGCATGATCTGGTATTCCTTGTCGGTCAGCGTCAGCGCCGGCGCCACCGTGACCGAGTCGCCGGTGTGGATGCCCATCGGGTCGATGTTCTCGATCGAGCAGATGATGATGCAGTTGTCGCGCCGGTCGCGGACAACCTCCATCTCGTACTCCTTCCAGCCGAGCACCGACTCCTCGACCAGCACCTCGCCGACCGGCGAGGCGTCGACGCCGCCGGCCACGATCTCGAAGAACTCGTCGCGGTTGTAGGCGATGCCGCCGCCGGTGCCGCCGAGCGTGAAGGACGGGCGGATGATGGCCGGCAGGCCGACCAGCTCCAGCGCCCGGGCCGCTTCCTCGCGGTTGTGCACGACCTCGCTCTTCGGGCACTGCAGCCCGATCTTGGTCATGGCCTCGCGGAACAGCAGCCGGTCCTCGGCCTTGTCGATCGCCTCGGCGTTGGCGCCGATCAGCTCGACGCCGAGCTGCTCGAGGCGGCCGTCGCGGTGCAGCGCCATCGCGGTGTTGAGCGCGGTCTGGCCGCCCATCGTCGGCAGCACCGCGTCCGGCTTTTCCTTCTCGATGATGCGCGCCACCATGTCGGGCGTGATCGGCTCGATGTAGGTCGCGTCGGCCAGCCCCGGGTCGGTCATGATCGTGGCCGGGTTCGAGTTCACCAGGATGACCCGGTACCCCTCGTCCTTCAGGGCCTTGCAGGCCTGGACGCCGGAGTAGTCGAACTCGCAGGCCTGGCCGATGACGATCGGGCCGGCGCCGATGACGAGGATGCTCTTGATGTCCGTGCGCTTGGGCATGGCGGTTTACTTGCCCTTGCTCTTGTCGATCAGCTCGACGAAGCGATCGAACAGGTAGTGGCTGTCGGTCGGCCCCGGCGAGGCCTCGGGATGGTACTGCACCGAGAAGGCCGGCCGGTCGGTGCAGCGGATGCCCTCGTTGGTGCCGTCGAACAGCGAGACGTGGCTGACCTCGACGTTCTTCGGCAGCGACTCGGGCACCACGCAGAAGCCGTGGTTCTGCGACGTGATCTCGACCCGCCCGGTGGCGAGGTCCTTGACCGGCTGGTTGGCGCCGCGGTGGCCGCGCTCCATCTTGCGGGTCTTGCCGCCCAGCGTCAGGGCCAGGATCTGGTGGCCGAGGCAGATGCCGAACATCGGCACGCCGGCGTCCAGCACCGCCTGGACCGCCGGCACGCTGTAGTGCGCGGTCGCGGCCGGGTCGCCCGGGCCGTTCGACAGGAACACGCCGTCCGGCTTGTGGCGCAGGATGTCCTCGCCGCTCGCGGTCGCCGGCACCACCGTCACCTTGCAGCCGGTGTTGGCGAGGCAGCGCAGGATGTTGCGCTTGGCGCCGTAGTCGACGGCGACGACGTGGTAGCGCGGCTTGTCGAGCTTGCCGTAGCCCTTGCCCAGCGCCCAGGTCGTCTCGTCCCAGCCGTAGCCCTGCTTGGTCGTGACCTCGATCGCGAGGTCCATGCCGTCGAGCCCGGGCCACTCCTGCGCGATCCTGCGCAGGGCGGGAATGTCGAACTTGCCGTCGGGCGCGTGCACGACCACGCCGTTGGGCGCGCCGCCGTCGCGGATGCGGCGGGTGATGGCGCGGGTATCGACGCCGCAGATGCCCGGCAGGTCGTGGCTCTTCAGCCAGTCGTCGAGCGGCTTGGCGGCCCGCCAGTTGGCGGGCTCGGTGATGTCGCCGCGCAGCACGACGCCGCGCGCCGCCGGGTTGATGCTCTCGATGTCCTCGGCGTTGGTGCCGACGTTGCCGACGTGCGGGAAGGTGAAGGTGATGATCTGCCCGGCGTAGGACGGATCGGTGATGATCTCCTGGTAGCCGGTCATCGAGGTGTTGAAGCAGACCTCGCCCACGGCATGGCGGGCGGCACCGACGCCCTTGCCCCAGAAGACCGCGCCATCGGCCAGCACCAGCGCGGCCGTGGCCCAACGCGGCGCGGCGTCATTCGCGCCGGCGGTCTTGAGGTTACCCATGATGAATTCCGTTGTTGCGGCCCGGCCGGCCTCGCCCGGGGAGGCGATCTGCGAGCCGCGCGGTTTGTAACCAAGCGGTCGCACAGGGTCAAGGCAGGCGAGCCTCCAATTTGGGTAGTGTTTTCAATAACTTATTTGCTTTGCCAACAGCGTCCGGGACGATTAGTTTCCCGCCTTTCACCGGACGGGACCAGAATGCTGCGCGACAAGCTCAACGAGGCGCTGAAAGAGGCGATGCGCGCCCGCGACATGACGACCGTCGGCGCGGTCCGCCTGATCATCGCCAAGCTCAAGGAAGTCGACATCGCGGCCCGCACCGAGGCCAACCGCGAGGGCGTCGGCGACGACCGCATCCTGTCGATGCTGCAGAGCATGATCAAGCAGCGCAACGAGTCGGTGGTGCTGTACGAGAAGGGCGGCCGGCCCGAGCTGGCGGACAAGGAGAAGGCCGAGATCGCGGTGATCGAGCGCTTCCTGCCGCAGCAGATGGACGAGGCCGCCGTGGCCGCCGCGGTCGCCGAGGCGATCAAGGCCGCCGGCGCGACGTCGGTGAAGGACATGGGCGGCGTGATGGCGGCCCTGAAGGCCCGGTACACCGGCCAGATGGACTTCGCCAAGGCGTCGGCGGCGGTCAAGAAGGCCCTCTCGGGCTGAGGTGGCAGGCTGAGCCCGGCCGGCTGGGTTTCCCCGCAATCCCCCGCGCCCGCCGCCAATTTCGCCGCCAATCCTGTGGCGCGGCGGCGCGGCGGCGGCCATTTTAGGCCCATGGCCTTCCCCCCGGGCTTCCTCGACGAACTGCGCGCGCGCGTCAGCCTGTCCGACGTGGTCGGCCGCAAGGTCTCGCTCAAGCGCCGCTCGGGCTCGGAATACGCCGGCCTGTGCCCGTTCCACAACGAGAAGACCCCGTCCTTCACGGTCAACGACAAGAAGGGCTTCTTCCACTGTTTCGGCTGCGGCGCCCACGGCGACGCGGTCGGCTTCGTGATGAAGACCGAGGGCCTCTCGTTCCCCGAATCGGTCGAGAAACTGGCCCGCGAGGTCGGTCTGCCGGTGCCGCGGGCGACCCCGGTCGAGCGCGAGCGCGCCGAGCGGGTGGCGACCCTGCAGCAGGTGGTGGAAGAGGCCGCCCGCTGGTTCCAGAAGCAGTTGCGCCTGCCGGTCGGCCGCCACGGCCTCGACTACCTGCGCGGCCGCGGCCTGTCCGACGCCACGGTCGACGATTTCCGTCTCGGCTTCGCCCCGGATTCGCGCGACGGCCTGCTGGCCCACCTCAAGCGCGAGGGCGTGCCGGTCGACAAGATCGTCGAAGCCGGGCTGGCGATCCAGCCGGAGGACCGGCGCGAGCCCTACGACCGCTTTCGCGGCCGGGTGATGTTCCCGATCAACGATCGCCGCGGCCGCGTCATCGCGTTCGGCGGCCGGGTGATGGGCCAGGGCGAGCCCAAGTACCTGAATTCCCCGGAAACGCCGCTGTTCCACAAGGGCGCCAACCTCTACTGCCTCGACCGCGCCCGCCAGGCCGCGACCAGGGACCAGCCGGTGATCGTGGCCGAGGGCTACATGGACGTGATCGCCCTGCACGGTGCCGGCTTCACCGGCGCGGTGGCGCCGCTGGGCACCGCCCTGACCGAGGGCCAGCTGGCCGAGCTGTGGAAGCTGACCGACGAGCCCTACCTGTGCTTCGACGGCGACAATGCCGGACGCCGGGCCGCCAGCCGCGCCGCCGAGCGGGCGCTGCCGCTCCTGCGCGCCGGCAAGAGCCTGCGCTTCCTCGCCCTGCCGGCCGGCGAGGATCCCGACAGCCTGATCCGCAGCCGCGGCGCCGACGCGATTCGCCGCAGCCTCGACCTCGCCCGCCCGCTGGTCGACCTGGTCTGGAGCCTCGACACCGAGGGCCGGCCGGCCGACACGCCGGAGCGCCGGGCCAGCGTGCAGCGCGCCGTCGAGCAGCGGGTCGACACCATCGCCGACCCGGTGGTGCGGGACTACTACCGGGCCGAGATGCGCGGCCGGCTGAACGCGATCCGCCGGCCCGACGCCCGGTCGAGCCTGAGGCCGGGCTTCGCGCCGGGGCGGCGGCCGTTCCAGAAGGGAGGCTTCGGCGGCCCGCCGCCGGCCCCCTTCGCCGCCGGCTCGGCCGCCCGGCTGGCCGGCACCGACATGGACGCCTCGCGCCAGGAACGGGCCCTGCTGGGCGCCCTGCTGGAGCGCCCGGCCCTGCTGCACGTCCTGGCCGAGGAGGTCGCCGCCCTGGCGATCGCCAACCCTGAGCTCGACCGGCTGCGCGGCGGCCTGCTCGACGCCCTGGCGCTGGTCCCGGGCGGCCTCGACCCGGCCGCCGAGGCGGCGCTGGGCGACGACGGCGGCGCCCCGCTGGAAGCCCGCCTGATCGAGGAACACCTCGAGCGCGTCGGCCTCGGCCGGCTGGCCGCCGGCGCCCGCGCCAAGGCCCGCGAGGCCTTCCGCGAGGACCCGGCCGACCCCGACGGCTGGGCCGGCCAGTGGCGGCGGATGGCCCGGCACCTCAACCAGCTGACCACCGACCCGGAGGAGCTGCGGCGGGCCGAGGCGGCGCTGGCCGAGGACATGTCGGACGAGAACCTGCAACGGCTGCAGGCGATCCTCGACCGGATGCGGCGGGAAAGCCTCGAATCGGGGACCTGAACCGGGCGCCCGGGTGGCAATTTCGCCTGCGAATTGACGCCACCGGCCCCTATCGCCGCTTGAAGTCGGCCCCCATATAGTAGAAGGGTAGTTTCGCGGGGCCGCCCTCCCCGCCTCCCCTTCTTGCAGCCAATTGCGCGGCCCGCCGGCCGCTCGTTTCGTTCGTTTGTGGACCCAAGGATCAAGAATGGCGACCAAGACCGCCCCCGTTGCCCAGCCCGAAGCCACCGATGCCCGCGAAGAGGGGCCCGACGCCCCCCTGCTCGACACCCTCGGCGCCGAGCTCAAGAAGCTCGTCCAGAAGGGCAAGGAGCGCGGCTACATCACCTATGACGAGCTGAACGCCGCCCTGCCGCCCGACGAGGTGTCCTCCGAGCAGATCGAGGACACCATGGCGATGCTGTCGGAAGCCGGCGTCAACGTGGTCGAGGCCGAGGAGCAGGAAGACTCCGCCACCACCCCGACGGAGCCGGCCAAGACCGCCGTGGTCGCCGCCGAGGCGACCGGCGAGGACGAGGAACTCGGCCGCACCGACGACCCGGTGCGCATGTACCTGCGCGAGATGGGCAGCGTCGAGCTGCTGAGCCGCGAGGGCGAGATCGAGATCGCCAAGCGGATCGAGGCCGGCCAGGACAAGATGATCGGCGGCATCTGCGAAAGCCCGATGACGATCCACGCGCTGATGATGTGGCGCGATGCGATCACCGAGGGCCGCATGCTGCTGCGCGACGTGATCGACCTCGAGGCGACCCAGGGCGGCGCGCCCGGCGAGGGCAAGGGCGCGGCGATGCCGTCCCCGGCGCCGGCGCCGATGCCGATGCCGCGCCCGGCCATGCCGAAGCTGGTGCGCCCGGCCGCGCCGCCGGCCAACGGCGAGGCCCAGGCCGAGGGCGCCACCGAGGGCGGCGAGGAGGACGACGAGAACGCGCTGTCGCTGTCGGCCCTCGAGGAGAAGCTGAAGCCGGAGGTGCTGCGCACCCTGACCCGCATCTCGAAGGTCTACGCCGAGATGTCGAAGGTGCAGAACCGGCGCCTGTCGACGCTCAGCCGCGGCCAGAAGCCCAGCGCCGAGTTCGAGAAGAGCTACGAGAAGCATCGCAAGAAGATCGTCGAGCTGGTCCGCACGGTTCACATCAACGCGAACCGCATCGAGCAGCTGAAGCTGTCGCTCTACGACCTCAACCGCAAGCTGATGATGCTGGAAGGCAAGCTGATGCGGCTGGCCGAGGGCTTCCGCATCCCGCGCCAGGACTTCCTCGACCACTACCTGACGCACGAGATCGACCCGAACTGGCTCGAGAAGGTCGGCAAGCTGTCGGGCCGCGGCTGGAAGGACTTCGCCAAGAAGAAGGCGGTCGACGTCGAGAAGATCCGCGCCGAGATCAAGGAGATCTCGGACATGGCCGGCGCGCCGATCTTCGAGTTCCGCCGCATGTGCAAGACCGTGCAGGACGGCGAGCGCGAGATGATGCGGGCGAAGAAGGAGATGATTGAGGCCAACCTGCGCCTCGTGATCTCGATCGCCAAGAAGTACACGAACCGCGGCCTGCAGTTCCTCGACCTGATCCAGGAAGGCAACATCGGCCTGATGAAGGCGGTCGACAAGTTCGAGTACCGCCGCGGCTACAAGTTCTCGACCTACGCGACGTGGTGGATCCGCCAGGCGATCACCCGCTCGATCGCCGACCAGGCGCGCACCATCCGCATCCCGGTGCACATGATCGAGACGATCAACAAGCTGGTCCGCACCAGCCGCCAGATGCTGCACGAGATCGGCCGCGAGCCGCAGCCGGAGGAGCTGGCCGAGAAGCTCGGCATGCCGCTCGAGAAGGTGCGCAAGGTGCTGAAGATCGCCAAGGAGCCGATCAGCCTCGAGACGCCGATCGGCGACGAGGAGGATTCGCACCTCGGCGACTTCATCGAGGACAAGAACGCGGTGATCCCGCTCGAGGCGGCGATCCAGGGCAACCTGCGCGAGAGCACGACGCGGGTGCTGGCGACGCTGACGCCGCGCGAGGAGCGCGTGCTGCGCATGCGCTTCGGCATCGGCATGAACACCGACCACACGCT
>CAYQRL010000025.1:0-78806 GCA_964420105.1 uncultured Reyranella sp. | reverse complement strand
GCAAAAGAGGAACAGACTCAACCTACCGACGTATGAAAGACGGGGAGCAGGTCAGGGGTTATCCCGGACAGGAACCGATTTCTATTGTGGGCGTCTCGATATCGAGTGAAATGCTCGTGAAAGAGTTCCAGAAATTTGTCACTCAGTAGCGCATTGGCATTTTGCCGACGGCGTCCGGTGGGAAAAGCGCCCGTGTTCATCCGTATATGATGTTCGCAATTGCTCGCGTGTCCAATCGCAAATGCTATTTCCACTCATACACCTACGCATCATTGCCGAGCGCCTGATTTGCAATCGATTGCAAGCGCGGATGGATGCTCCGAAGGGTAGTGCGATGTGGTTTCCTTGCAATATATGAACTGATGGGGACAATCTGATGGGAGAAGCGCGCGGAGCCCCAAATTTGTTGCCCTTCTATATGGGCAGATTGATTGTCACGTCGTTGACTAGGAAACAAATTGGGTGGTGGAAGCGCAGTGAGCAATCAGTGCTGGCATATCACCGCTAAACTGATTGAAATTTTGCGCCATCATTTTTGGACATATCGCGTAGGGGAGGGAGCCTGATGAAGTGGCGGTTTTAGCGCCCCCGCAAAATGTATTCCCCAATGGCCCTCTGGTCCTTTTGCTGTTGTTCCCTGAGGGCACTGTTGGGATTGTACGGGGCCAAAGGAGCAGAAGGCGGCGAGGGCACCGGCGCGGGAGTGGAGGTGCTTACCGGTTCAAAGGCAGTAGCGCTAACAGTTGCGCGCTTGCCGCTAGTCATACCGTGGACCATCCATATGAGGGCTCCAAAGACGCCCAGGTAGAATATTGCTTTAATCATTGTCGCCCCCCTTAGATACATCAGGAATGATACGTAGTGCCTGCCAGTCGCGCAATAATGCGGCGGACCTGAATGCCCGACCATGTACCGCCGTGGCCGGTCGGGCGACCCCGCCTGTCGTGGCTCCCTGTCGTGGGAACGTTCATCGCATTTAGGTGCCTAGCGATAGCTCGATACGAGGTATGGCCATCCGCTTGAATGCCCTGAATTGTTCCTGCGAGGTCCAAGGCCCGGGCATTGGCCAAGGCCGTCTTGGCTGCAGATGCCTTTGCCCGGTCAGCAGTTGTGGCCGGTCGGCCACGAAAGCCGCCAAGACGGGTCCCGCGGCGCTTAGCGGCTGCAAGAGCAACCCGCGTGCGCTCAGAAATCATCTGCGCTTCATTTTCGGCGACGGCCGCGAGCATGTGAATCGTGAGCCGGTTGGCGGCAGGCATGTCGCAGGCGACAAACTCGACCCCGCTTTCCATAAGTGTAGATACGAAGGCTACGTTGCGGCTTAGGCGGTCGAGTTTCGCAATGATTAAGCTGCACCGCTGTACCCGGCAGATAGCCAGTGCCCTTGCAAGCTCGTTCCGGTCGCTTCTGCGACCGCTCTCAATCTCGGTGTACGCCCCGATAAGCTCCCCGGAGGTGGAATTGAGGTAGGAGTTAATGCTATCCCTTTGGGCATCCAATCCGAGGCCAGAACGGCCTTGGCGGGCGGTGCTGACCCGGTAGTAGGCGATGTAACGGCTGGCAGGCATATCGGGACCCCGGTGGAACATTGCTTGCAACGCTCGTTGCAAGAACTGTCTGAACACCAATGCTCACTCTTGCAACTCAAACGCTACAAGCGAGGGCGAATTGCAGCCGATTGCAAACAGGGCAGAGCAAGGTTTAGCACGGGCCTTTCGCGGTACAATTTTGTTCAATTGCGGGCCCGGGTAGCTGGAGCTACCACGTGCGGCCAAAGCACTCGAATTCGGTCATTTAAACGCCCTGTATGGGCAGTTGCCTTACGGATCGAGGCTGTCTGCCCCGGCGACCGGGGCATCTATACTATTGCGGCTATTTGCCCACATGGTCGAGAGGCATGGCGCCCCTCGCAAGGCCGGTCACTATGCATTTGAGCGCTGAGAGGCGGTTAGCACTAGCCAACAGCTGCAAATGTGCAGGCGCAAGAGCAGGCGGCTTAAACTGTCGCCTGTTCCGGGTTTGCGAGGGCTAAGGAGAGTGGTTGATGCTAGCGTCGGGAAAGGAGCTTCGCAGCTTCAAGGAAACACCGACCGGCGCCTAGATCGTCCAACTTCCCGCTTTTTCGGGCAGCTGCGCACTGGTCGTTAGCATTGATATAGGACACTGCGCTCGGCAGGTGCCCGTAAGCAGCAACGAAAGACGGTCGCGAGCATGTCCAAATTTCCGCAAATTGATTTGGAAACGTCTGACTGCAGGACGTCAGCATGGCTGACGGATCGGCTGCCTGAGGCACTTGTGCTTCACTCTTGAAGCTCAGTAAGCCGTCGATGCATCTCCGCAATTCTCCGTCCGAAATGCGCGGTCGTTGGGCTGCGCAGGCATCTGCCTTTTCGATTGTTGCCGTAACGTCTTCGGAATGACTGGCGACTGGAGAGAGCACGTCGCGAGCGCACGTCCAGTAAGCGGAGGCGCTCATCGAAAATGCTAACTTGCGGCACTCGCTCAATCGCATTTTTTCCGCTTCTGATGGCACAAATGCGCGCTGTGATCTGTTTGGTGTCGTCTTAAAAGTCGACATCAAGCCAGCAATAGCTTCGAGAAAAGCTGCGTCCGTAAGCTTGCCGTCACGCAGCATACCTGCAAGCTTATCTCCTTCGCTGACAAAGCGAACGCCGGCCTCTGAGCCACCGCTGCTGGAGAGAAACACGCCCCTTGCGCATTTCCAGTATGCGAGTGCGCCCACGGACGAAGTAAGACTTATGCAGCGGTCCAACTCTTCGTGGGCTTGTTCTTCGGATGGCAGATTTCCGGAAAGAGCAAATAAAGGAATGCAAATCACCGCAGCGGCGGTGGTGATAGCAGTAGCGAAATGCATGGTCCAAGTGCCCTAAATTAGGACGGTGAGATCGCTTATTCCTTTACTGCGGAGGGAGAGCATCACCAATAATCCAGACTGGTTGGCCGCCCCCATAGACTTCTTGCACCCTAGCAAGAGACCCATCTGTTTCCACCACACGCACCTCTGTTCCTCTCGGAAGAATGCGGCAGGCACCATTTTTCTTAAACATGTCGTATGCCATTTGAGTGACTAGTTTTGCCATATCCTTCTGGAGCGGGGTTTGGGCAGTGTCTTGCGATGCGCGCTGCTTCTGTAAGACGACCATGTCCTCTTTAACTAAACATGCCCAAGTCTCTACGCCTCGTACCACAGTGGTAGCCGGGACCTGACTCTGCGCTGTCCGAGGCGTCTCCGCGCACAGAACTATGCAGAGTGCTCCCAAAATAGACCGATGCATCGCCCGACTCCTCTCAGTGCCAAAATCGAAAGAGGCCGAGGCAGCAATAGCAAGCAGCCAGCGCTTCACTGGTGAGGGCTCTCCCGAATGAAAATCATAGAGGGAGCGCTTGTACATTGGAAGTCTTCGCAGGCTTTCACATAGAGCCAAGAACAATCGCGCAGTCGCGACACTTGGAATTCTGCTGGTGCGCCAACAGCGTTGACTGAGGCGTTGGGTCAGCCAAGCAAGTATACTCTAGCGAAAGGTCGCGGCGGGTGGAAAAAACCGGGTGAGACACACGTGTCTAGAAGGCTATGGAACGCTATGGGAAAGCATCATGTCCCACTTTTGCGTAAGAGGTTGTAGCATAAAAAAATCGGTAGGCCGCCCCTGGGCACCATTTTTCCTTTTCAGGTCTACTCGATCACTTCGTCGGCCAGCGCGACCAGCGCCGGCGGCACGGTGAAGGCGATCTCGCGCGCCGCCCTGAGGTTGAGCACGAACTCGAACTTGGTCGGCTGCAGTACCGGCAGGTCGGCCGGGTTCGCGCCGCGCAGGATGCGGCCGACCAGGGTGGCGCTCTGGCGATAGGCGTCGGCGAAGTCCGGCCCGTAGGCGGCGAGGCCACCGTCGGCGGCGAAGGCGCGCCACTGGTAGATGCCGGGCAGCCGGGCCTGCGCCGCCAGCGCCACGATCCGGCCGCGCTCGCCGGTGAAGAACGGGTCGGCGCCGACCACCAGCCCGGCGACGCGGCCCTCGGCCAGCGTCGCGATCGCCCCGGGGATCTCCGCCGGGGCGGCGGCCTCCGCGATCACGATCGGCCGTCGCGCCGTGGCGGCGGAGGCCAGGAAGTTCTGGCGCTGGATGGTGGTGGTCGGACTGCGCGGGTTGATCAGCACGCCGATCGGAGCGCTGCCCGGCACCAGGTCGTTCATCAGCTCGAGCCGCTTGGCATCGAGTTCGTGGCTCAGGATCGAGACGCCGGTGATGTTGCCGCCCGGCTTGTTGAAGCTCGCGACCAGGCCGGCCCGCACCGGGTCGCTGACCGCCGTGAAGACGATCGGGATGCTGCGGGTGACGGCCTTCGCCGCCTCGGCCGAGTAGTTGCCGCCGGCCGCGACGATCGCCGCGGGAGACAGCCGCACGAGCTCGGCCGCCAGCGCCGGCAGGCGGTCGATCTGGCCGTTGGCCCAGCGCGCGTCGAACGTCACGCTGCGGCCGTCGACGAAGCCGGCGTTGCCGAGGCCGGCCTTGAAGGCGGCGAGCTGGTCGCGCAGCCCGGCCTCGGCGATCAGGCTCAGGAAGGCGACCAGCGGCGGCTTCTGCGCAAGGGCCGGCCGCGACAGCAGGGCGGCCGCGCCGATCGTGCCCACCAGTACCCGTCGCCGCATGCGTTCGTGCCGCCCCGCCCCGTTTCGCCCGACATCATCGACCATCTCCACCGCCCGCCACAAGCCGTCCCGTGGATGCCCGCCTTGGGCAGGGCGTGACGACGCTCGGCGGAAGGCGTGCCGGAATGATGGCACTTCCGCTGCCGTCTTCTCTACTCAGGGTTGCCGTGGACCGCGTGTACGCTGCGCATCGAGGATGCCCGGCCGGCGAAGCCTGGAAGCCTCGACCCATGGACCTCGAGGAGCGGCACGTGAAGGTTCTTGTCATCGACGGACACCCGGGCGAGGGACGCCTGACCAGCCACCTGCTCGAGACGTACGCGGCGGCGCTGGGACCCGGTGTCGAGGTCGAACGTTTCCCCCTGCGCGAGATGCCGTTCGATCCGGTGCTGCACGAGGGCTACCAGGCGCAGCAGCCGTGGGAACCCCACCTCGAGCGGATCGCGCAGGCCTTGCTCGCCAGCGACCACCTGGTCGTCGGCTTTCCGTTGTGGTGGGGCGCCGAGCCCGCCCCGCTCAAGGGACTGCTGGATCGCCTGCTGCTTCCCGACTTCGCCTTCCGCCGCCTCGGCCGGGCGTCGTGGGAGCGGCTGCTGTCCGGTCGATCCGCCGATGTCATCGTCACGGCCGACACGCCTGCGTGGTACCTGCGGTTCGTCTATGGCAACCCGGTCGTGCGGCGGTGGCGACAACAGGTCCTCGGCTATTGTGGATTCCACCCGGTCCGCGTCCTGGTTCTCGGGCCCGTCCCGCGCGGCGACGCGGAAGGAACCTTCGGGGCGTGGCGGAAGAAGGTGGCAAGGCTGGCGCAGTCCGCGCCCCGACCGAAGCGCGCGGTCGGCTCGACCGCGGCCCGGCACGCCTGACCGGCGATCGCTTTCGCGACTTTCCCGGCGACGCCATGAATGGCAGGCTTCGGCCGGGCCATGACTTCTCTTCGCCACGCGTGGGCTGCGCTGCCGGCCGCTCTCGAGATGCTCGAACCGCTGCCTCTGTCCGAGGAAGCGTGGTCGGTGATCGAGCGGCTGCGCGATTCGTTCGGCGACCGCTCGGCTCATGCCCGGCTGCCGCTGCCGATCGCACGCTTCCGCGACGCCGCCGTGCGCGCGATCTTCGAGTACGCGAGCCGACTGGAAGACGTCGAGACCGAAACCGTCGACGAGCGCTGGCAGCGGGCCAAGTTCATCGACGGTCCAGCCGACGTCATGGCGCTCCATGCCCGCCGGTTCAACGACGAGGTCGATCGCCTGGTGCGCGTCCTGGTGCCGTCGGCGCGCTACCGCAAGGGCCACTATGCCTACGGCCGCTTCACCGTGCCGTCGCCGCACGGGCTGCACACCGATCACAGCGCCGAGGACCCCGCGAGCGCCGCCGAGCCGATCTGCATCGCCCGCATCGAGACGCTCGGCACCCACTACGTCGCCGGTGACGCGGCGGCCTACGACGAGGCGACGCGGCGCAAGCTCGAGGCGCTGCGCTACTGGACGACGATCCCGGAAGGCGAGCCCGAAGCGCTGTTCGAGGAGCTGCTGCGGCGGCAGGTGTTGCGCACGATCCCGGTGAACCACGTCGTGATGATGGTGGCCGGCAACAATTCGCCGACGGCGCAGGCGACCCAGCACATCGCCGCGCGGCCACCCGCGGGCGGCATTCCCTCGGCGTTCTTCCAGAGGCAGTACAGGCTGGTCCCGCTCTCCGCGTCGTGAAGGGCCGTTCTATTGCCGCTTCCCGGGCGGCATGCGAACCTTCCTGCACTCTGGGAGATGCCAATTCATGGCGGACCGGGCGGACATCGATCTCGTCACCCTGCAGCCCGGCCAGGCCATCGGGCGCTACCGCATCCAGTCGGTGCTGGGGCAGGGCGGCTTCGGCATCACCTATCGCGCCGTCGACGGCGAGCTCGGCCGCGAGGTCGCGATCAAGGAATACCTGCCGGCGGCCCTGGCGGTGCGCAAGGACGGCGTCACCGTGGTGCCGCGCTCGCAGGGCGCCGCCGAGGATCTCGCCTGGGGACTGGACCGCTTCCTCGTCGAGGGCCGCACGCTGGCGAAGCTGCAGCGTGCGCCCGGCATCGTGAAGGTGCACGATTACCTCCAGGCCAACGGCACCGCCTACCTGGTGATGGAACTGGTCGAGGGCGAGACGCTGCACCATCGCCTGCAGCGAGACGGACCGCTCGATGCCGCCGCCGTGCAGCGGCTGCTGCCGCCGCTGCTCGACGGTCTCGAGCAGGTCCACGCGGCAGGCTTCCTGCATCGCGACATCAAGCCGGCCAACATCCTGCTCGATCCGGCGGGGGCGCCGACCCTGATCGACTTCGGCGCCTCGCGCGCCGCCTTCGCCGACCGCACGCACGCGATGACCGCCGTGTTCACGCCGGGCTACGCGCCGGTCGAGCAGTTCACCTCGGCGCCGCAGGGTCCATGGACCGACATCTACAGCCTCGCCGCGACGCTGCACCACGCGATCACGGGGGCGCCGCCGCCCAACGCCGTCGACCGCATGCTCGAGGATGCGCGGACGCCGCTGGCGATCGGCGGCCGTCCGTTCCCGGCGGCGCTGCTGGCCGGGATCGATGCCGGGCTGGCGGTGCGCGCGGTCGACCGGCCGCAATCGGTGGCGGCGTGGCGCGCGACGCTGGCGGGCGAGCCAGGGCCGGCGGCGACGGTGCGCATGGCGACCGCCGCGCCGACCATGGCCGCGCGCCGCGGCGTCGGTGCCGGCGTCAAGGTTGCCGCCGTCGCCGCCGGGCTGGCGATCGTCGCGGGCGGCGGGTGGCTGACGCTGGGCGCGGGCCCATTCTCCTCCTCGCCGCCTTCTTCGGCTGCCGTGCCGGCGCCGGTCGTCGCGGCGGCGGTCGTGCCCGACCGGGCGCAGCAGGAACTGGAGCAGGCGCGCCGCGAGCAGCGCGCGGCGCAGGAGGAGGCGGCGCGGTTGCGCGCCGAGGCCGAGGAACGGCGGCGGCGCGACGACGAAGCGGCGATGCGGGCGCGCATCGAGCAGGAGCTCAGGGACAAGGCCGCGGCCGAGGAGGCGGCCCGCAAGCAGGCGGCCGACGCCGCCGCGGCGAAGGCGCAGGAGGACGCGGACGCACGCGTGCGCGCCGAGGAAGCCGATCGCAAGGGCGCCGAGGCCGCCGAAGCCGCCCTGCGCCTGTCGCCGGCCGACCGCCAGCGCCTGCAGGTGGCGCTGACCGCGCTGGGCTTCTCGACCGGGGCGACCGACGGCGTGTTCGGTGCGCGCTCGCGCGAGGTGATCGCGGGCTGGCAGAAGAAGACCGGGCGCGCCGCGACCGGTTTCCTGACCGCCGAGCAGCAGGCGGCGCTGCAGCGCGATGCCGCCCCGGCGCTGGCGCGCTGGGACGAGGACCAGAAGAAGCTCGCGCAGGCAACGCCGGCCGCGCCGCCCCCCACGCCTCCCGCGCCGACGGTGACGACGGCGCCAGCCGCACCAGCCGCGCCATCCGCCCCCCGGGCGGCGGCGCCGGCGGCCGGCGGCGAACGCTGCGAGGGCACGTTCCGCTCGCAATGGTGCCGCGCCGCCTACCAGGGATTCCCGTCCAGCTGCTGGGGCGCCAACATGGTGATCCGCAACGGCGAGGTCAGCGACGGCTGGCCGTCGCAGTCCGATCCCAGCCAGAAGAACGTGGTGCAGGGCCGCATCGATGGCGCCGGCAACGTCCTGCTGCGCTACGACGGCGTCGGGCAACAGACCCACACCGGCCAGCGCTTCACGGCGCAGCTGACCGGCAAGGTCGCCAACGGCATGCTCACCGCCAGCGGCAAGGGCGGCACCTCCGGACGCGAGTTCACCGTGACGGTGCGCTGCCGCTAGGCAGCAACCGCAGCGCCGCTTGATCCAGATCAACCCGGCCCGGCGGCCGGTCGCGTCTACAATGGCCGACCGCGCGCGCGAGGAGTCGCCATGACCACGGACACTGCTTCTTCGGCCGACCCCGGGCCCGGCCTCGACCTCGAGAAGGCGCCGATCGCGGAGGTGCTGGCCCGCCTCGCGACCGTGCCGGACCACGGGCTGGGCGAGGACGAGGCCCGCAAGCGGCTGGCGCAGTACGGCCCCAACGCGCTGGTCGAGAAGGAGAAGAGCCTGGCGCAGAAGCTGCTCGGCTACTTCACCGGCCCGATCGCCTACCTGATCGAGGCGGCGGTGGCGATCTCGGCCTTCCTCGGCCACTGGGAGGACTTCGCGATCATCGCCGGCCTCCTGCTGTTCAACGCCGCGCTCGACCTGTGGCAGGACATGAAGGCGTCGAACGCGCTGGCGGCGCTGAAGAAGGGCCTCGCGCCGATCGCCACGGCGCGCCGCGGCGGCACCTGGGGCCAGGTGCAGGCGGCGACGCTGGTGCCGGGCGACATCGTCAAGATCCGGCTGGGCGAGATCGTGCCCGCCGACCTGCGGCTGGTGGCCGGCGACTACGCCGCCATCGACCAGTCGGCGCTGACCGGCGAGTCGCTTCCCGTGGCCAAGAAGATCGGCGACGAGGCCTTCTCCGGCAGCGTGGTCAAGCAGGGCGAGATGGAGGGCGTGGTGATCGCCACCGGCTCGCACACCTTCTTCGGCCGCACCGCCAAGCTGGTCGCCGGCGCCGGCGCCGTCAGCCACGCCCAGAAGGCGATGTTCCAGATCGGCAACTTCCTGATCGTCCTGGCGCTGGTGCTGGCGGCGATCATGGTCGCGTTCCGCGTCTGGCACGACATCGTGCTGTCCGACACCTGGGGCACCGCGGACGCGCTGCGCATCCTGCAGTTCGTGCTGGTGCTGCTGGTCGCGTCGATCCCGGTCGCCATGCCCGCGGTGTTCTCGGTGACCATGGCGCTGGGCGCGCTGGCGCTGTCGAGGCAGAAGGCGATCGTGTCGCGTCTCGAGGCGATCGAGGAGATGGCCGGCGTCGACATCCTGTGCTCCGACAAGACCGGCACCCTGACCAAGAACCAGCTCAAGCTGGGCGACCCGATCCTGTTCGACGCGACCGGCGGCCAGGACGTGGTGCTGGCCGGCGCGCTGGCCTCGCGGATCGAGGACCGCGACGCCATCGACACCGCGGTCATCGAGGCGCTCGAGGACGCCAAGGTCCTGGCCGGCTGGAAGACGCTGGCCTTCACGCCGTTCGACCCGGTGACCAAGCGCACCTCGGCCAAGGTCACCGGCCCGGACGGCGCGACCGTGCTGGTGTCCAAGGGCGCGCCGCAGGTCATCGCCGCGCTGGTCGGGGCGGGCGGCGACGCCGCCGCGCGGGTGAAACAGGTGGTCGAGGATCTCGGGGCGCGCGGCTACCGCGCGCTCGGCGTGGCGCGGTCGCGCGACGACGGCCGGACGTGGTCGCTGCTCGGCATCCTGCCGATGTTCGACCCGCCGCGCGACGATTCGAAGGAGACCATCGACCGTGCCCGCGCCAAGGGCGTGACGATCAAGATGATCACCGGCGACGACACCGCGATCGCCCGCGAGACCGCGCGCCAACTCGGGCTCGGCACCAACATCGTGCCGGCGGCCGAGGCCTTTCCCAAGGACATGGACCCCGACCACGTGCCGCCGCGGATCGTCGAGACGATCGTGCGCGCCGACGGCTTCGCGCGCGTCTTCCCCGAGCACAAGTACGCCATCGTCAAGGCGCTGCAGGGGCAGGGCCACCTCGTCGCCATGACCGGTGACGGCGTCAACGACGCGCCGGCGCTGAAGCAGGCCGACTGCGGCACCGCCGTGTCGGGCGCCACCGACGCGGCCCGCGGCGCCGCCGCCCTGATCCTGACCTCGCCCGGCCTGTCGGTCATCAACAGCGCCATCGACGAGGCGCGCCGCATCTTCGGCCGCATCACCAGCTACACGATCTACCGCGTGGCACTGACCATGACGATCATGTTCCTGGTCGTGCTGTCGTCGATCACGCTGGGATTCCAGCCGCTGACCGCGGTGATGATCGTGATCATGTCGCTGCTCGACGACATCCCGATCATGACCATCGCCTACGACAACACGCCGGTCCCGGAACGGCCGATTCGCTGGCGAATGCCGCGCATCCTGTCGGTCGCCGCGGTGCTCGGCCTGTTCTCGGTCGCCCAGGCCTTCGGCCTGCTGCTGCTCGGGCTGGAGGTGCTGTCGAACCCGGCGTGGAAGGCGTGGTTCGCGCTGGCCGACAGGGCGCACCTGCAGACCGCGGTGTTCCTGCAACTGGTGGTCGGCGGCCACCTGCTGCTGTTCGTGACCCGCAGCGAGCGCTGGTTCTTCCTGCCGCCGTTCCCGGCCTGGCCGCTGTTCTCGGCGATCCTCGCGACCCAGGTGGTGGCGGCGCTGATGTGCGCCTTCGGCTGGCTGGTGCCGGCGATCTCGTGGCAGACCATCGGGGCGGTGTGGGCGTACAACATCGGCTGGATGGTGGTGCTGGGCGGCGTCCGGCTGGCGACCGAGCGGCTGATCGACAACCGGACGGCGGCGCGCGCGGCGAGCGGCGCGCTCGTCACGCAACCGCTGCAGACGCACCTGCCGGCCGCGCCGCGCAAGGCCGCCGGCTGAAGGAGAGCAAGATGGACTATGCCAAGCATCTCGTGGTCGCGCCCGGCACCCGGGTGAAGCTGAAGGACATCGACCCCGGCTTCCACGGCAAGCACGAGACCGCCGAGCTGGCCGCGGCCGAGATCGCCGAGAACCTCGAGAAGATGCAGAAGCTGCAGTACACCCTGTACGCCGAGAAGGCGCACTCGCTGCTGATCGTGCTGCAGGGCATCGACGCGGCGGGCAAGGACGGGGTCTGCCGCCACGTCATCACCGCGATGAACCCGCAGGGCTGCGAGGTCGTGGGCTTCAAGCAGCCGACTCCCGAGGAACGCGGCCACGACTTCCTGTGGCGCGTCCACCGCCACGCGCCGGAGACCGGCCGGGTCGCGATCTTCAACCGCTCGCACTACGAGGACGTGCTGGTGGTGCGGGTCCACAAGCTGGTGCCGAAGGAGACGTGGCAGCCGCGCTACGACCACATCAACGCGTTCGAGACGCTGCTGGCCGACAGCGGCACGACGATCCTGAAGTTCTTCCTGTGGATATCGAAGGAGGAGCAGCTGGCGCGCTTCAAGGCGCGGCTCGAGGACCCGGCGCGGCAGTGGAAGATCAGCGACAGCGACTACTCCGAGCGCACCTACTGGGACGACTACACGGTCGCCTACGAGGACATGCTGGAGCGCTGCTCGACGGCGCGGGCGCCGTGGTACGTGATCCCGTCGAACCACAAGTGGTTCCGCAACCTCGCGGTGTCGTCGATCATCGTGCAGGCGATGGAAGGCATGAAGATGCAGATGCCGAAGCCGACGGTCGATCTCGCCGCGATCCGCAAGGCCTACCACAAGGCGGCGCAGGACCAGGGTTAAGTCCGCCCCTCGAAATAGCGGGCCGTTTCGGCTTGCCGCCGGGCGCGACCCGCGGGCAAGCGTTCCGGACACGAGTTACAGCCCGCGGGGACGTCGATGACTGCCAACCTGTTCAAGCCTCTCTCGGTCGGCGGCCTGCCGTTGTCCCACCGCGTGATCATGGCGCCGCTGACGCGCATGCGCGCCACCATGCCGGGCAACGTCGCCAACGAGATGAACGCCGAGTACTACGGCCAGCGCGCCAGCAAGGGCGGGCTGATCATCGCCGAGGCCAGCCAGGTCTCCGACGACGGCCGCGGCGCGCCGTGCACCCCGGGCATCCACACGCCGGCCCAGGTCGCCGGCTGGAAGCTGGTGACCGACGCCATCCATGCCAAGGGCGGCAAGGTGTTCCTGCAGCTTTGGCACATGGGCCGCCTGTCGGTGCCGGCCTACCAGCCCGACGGCGGCCTGCCGATCGCGCCGTCGGCGGTGGCCGCCGGCATCGAGGTCACGACGCCCGACTTCAAGCGCGTGCCGGCGCCGACGCCGCGCGCGCTCGAGACCGCCGAGATCCCGGGCCTCATCCAGAAGTACGTCCACGCCGCGCGCTGCGCCAGGGAGGCCGGCTTCGACGGCGTCGAGATCCACTCGGCGAACGGTTACCTGCTCGAGCAGTTCCTGCAGAGCCGGACCAACCGGCGCACCGATGCCTACGGCGGCTCGGTCGAGAACCGGTGCCGGCTGGTGCTCGAGATCACGCAGGCGATCGCCGGCGCCTGGGGCGCCGACAAGGTCGGCATCCGGCTGTCGCCGTTCGGCATCGCCAACGACAGCGGCGAGGACGACCCGATGCCGCTCTATTCCCACCTGATCCGGGAACTCGACAAGCTCGGCCTCGCCTACCTGCACCTGATCGAGCCGCGGGCCAGCGGCGCCGGCCAGCGCGAGGTCGATCGCCAGGACGTGCCGTCGGCGGCGCAGCTGTTCCGCAAGCTGTGGCACGGCGTGCTGATCGCCGCCGGCAACTTCAGGGGCGACAGCGCCGAGGCCATGGTCGCGGCGGGCGACGCCGACGCCATCGCCTTCGGCCGCTTCTTCATCTCCAACCCGGACCTGCCGGAGCGGCTGCGGACCGGCGCGGCGCTGACGCCGTACAACCGCGCCACCTTCTACAGCCGCGGCCCGGTCGGCTACACCGACTACCCGGCGATGGGCGCGGCGGCGGCGGACTGAGACCGTCGCCGGTCAGGCCAGCCGGAAGGCGCCGTCGTCCTCGCGCACGCGGCCGTCGGCCACCAGCTCGGCGAGGTGCATGCCGATGGTGCGCAGCTCGGCGTCGGTGACCCACAGTTCCTGGTAGTCCCTGGGGTAGAGCAGGCGCTCCTCGGCCAGCGAGGCGAGCGTGCGCGGGCCGTCGGCCAGCATCGCCAGCAGGCGCTGCTCGCGCTCGTCGAGCCGGGCGGCGTAGGCGGCGAGGTCGCGACGGAACCGGTCGGCGTCGGTGTAGACGCCGCGATGGTGCGAGGTCACCCAGACCCTGGCCGGGACCTCGGGCAGGCGGGCCAGGGAGCGGCGGAAGGCGCCGAGGTCGGAGCAGGCGTCGCCGTAGTAGGGGCCGAAGCTCGACAGGTCGATGTCGCCGATGAAGGCGACTCCCTCGGGCTCGACCAGCAGCACGGTGTGGCCGGCGGTGTGGCCCGGCATGTGGATGGCGCGGATGCGGCTGCCGCCGACCTCCCACGTCGCGCCGTCGACGTAGCCGACGGCGTCGGGCCGCGGCGCGTAGAAGAACCTGGCCTGGAACTTGGCGAGCATCTCGGGCAGGCGCGCCGGGTTGCTGCCGTAGTGGGCGGCCAGCCCTTCCCAGCTCCGCGCCGCGGCGAGGTCGGCCTCGTGGACATGGACCGCGGCTCGCGGCAGCCGGTGCAGCCCGGCCATGTGGTCCTCGTGCACGTGGCCCATCACCACGAGCTCGGTGGCGTCGAACTCGGGGCCGATGTGGTTGGAGACGATCGGCGTGTCGAAGGCGACGCGGGTGTCGCTGCCGCGCACGATCACCTGGTTGCCGTCCGGGTACTTGCCGTTCTTGTCGCCGAAGAAGACGGAGACGCGGCCGAAGTCGGCGCGCTGGACGGGAGCGGGGGCGGTGTTCACGCCGCCGGTTCTAGCGCGTCGTCCATCTCCCGTCATCTCGACCGAGGGCCGGAGGCCCGGGTGGAGAGGCCTCGCTTCGACCGGCAGACGGCAAGTCGGGGAAGCGAGGTCCCTCCGATACGCCTCGCTGCGCGAGGCCCCGGCCGGGATGACGACCTCGGGCCTACTCCGCCGCCTTGGCCGCAGGCTCGCGGAAGGCGGTGCGCAGGGGGTCCCAGTCGTTGGCGCCGACGCGCGCGAAGGCCTGCTGGACGGTCATGGGACGGCCGGGCACCGGGTGGCGGTGCTCCTTCTTCAGCGCCGCCAGCGCGTCGTCGCAGGACGCCATCACGGTCTTGAACAGGAGGCCGGGCACGATCGCCAGCCGGTAGCCCATCGCCTGGGCGTCGCGCAGGTCGACCTCCGGCGTCTTGCCGCCGTAGACGACGTTCAGGAGGCAGGGGCCGCGCACCAGCCTGGGTACGTTGGCGATCTCCTCGAGGCTCTGCGGCGCCTCGACGAAGGCCATGTCGGCGCCGGCCGCCAGCGCGAGGTTGGCGCGGGTCACCGCTTCCTCGAAGCCCATCTTCGCGCGCGCGTCGGTGCGGGCGATGATGGTGAAGTCGGGGTTGGTGCGGGCCGAGGCGGCGGCGCGGATCTTGGCCAGCCAGTCCTCGCGCGGCACGATCTCCTTGTCGTCGAGGTGGCCGCAGCGCTTGGGAAAGCCCTGGTCCTCTAGGTGCAGGGCGGCGACGCCGCGGCGCTCGTACTCGCGCACCGTGCGCACCACGTTCAGCTCGTTGCCGTAGCCGGTGTCGGCGTCGGCGATGACCGGCACCTTCACGGCCCGGGTCAGGCGCTCGGCGTTGTCGGCCATCTCGCTCATGGTCACGAGGCCGTAGTCCGGGAAGCCGATGGTCGCGGCGGTGCCGGCGCCGGTCATGTAGATCGCCGGGAAGCCGGCCTGCTCGACCAGCCGGGCGGTGATCCCGTCGTAGGCGCCGGGGGCGATCACCATGTCGCCGCCGGCGAACAGGGCGCGCAGGCGCGTGGCGTTGCTCGTCATGTGCGTTCCTCCGTGTCGTCGGCCTACTCGGCGGCCCTTCTCGGCATGTGGCCCAGCGTACCCTCGTATTTCTGCGCCGTCTCCGGCGGCAGGAACGATTCCTCGAGCTCGCGGATGCGGTCGAACCCGGCGAACTCGTGGGTGTTGCCCAGCGGGTGGTCCTTCAGCTTCCTGTTGAACTCGGCCTCGGCCATCGGCCCCTTGTCGCGGATCGCGACGGCGAGGTCGTACATGGCGATGATCGAGGCGCGCATGCTGACGCCGGGCAGGATGGTGACGGCGATGCCCAGCTTCTTCATCTGCTCGCGGTCCATGCGCGGCGAGATGCCGGTCATGTTGTAGAACACCGGCCCCTTCACTTCCCTGCAGACGCGTTCGATCTCGCCCATGTCCTTCGGCCCCTCGACGAAGGCGAGGTCGGCGCCGGCGTCGAGCAGGGCGTTGGCGCGCCAGATCGCCTCGTCGAGCGAGCCGCCGTGGGCGCCGCGGCTGTCGGTGCGGGCGATCAGCACGAACTCGGGATCGAGCGCCTGGCGGGTGGCGTGGGCGGCGCGCATCTTGCCGATCGCCTCGGCGCGGTCGACGACCTCGCGGCCGGCGACGTGGCCGCAGCGCTTGGGCGCCACCTGGTCCTCGAGGTGCATGCCGGCGAGGCCGCTGCGGATGTATTCCTCGACGGTGCGCACGACGTTGATGGCGTTGCCGAAGCCGGTATCGGCGTCGGCGATCACCGGCACCTTCACGGCGCCGGCGATGTAGCGGGCGTTCATCGCCGTCTCGGTCAGGGTCTGCAGCCCGGCATCGGGCAGGCCGAGCAGCGACAGCGACGCGCCGTAGCCCGACATGTAGATCGCGGGGAAGCCCGCGGCCTCGAGGACGCGGGCCGACATCGCGTTGTAGCAACCTGGAACGATCAGCGGCGCGGCCTCGCGGTAGAGGCGGCGCAGCGTGGTGCCCGGACGCTCCGGGATGGCCTGACCGAGACGCATGGTGAATGCCTTTCCGTTGGAGCGCCTACTGGAGGCGGTAGAGCCTGGCGGCGTTGTCGCAGACCACCTTGCGGCGGGTGGCGGCGGGCAGGTGGCCGAGCTCGCGGTCGAGGTAGGACTGCGAATCGGGCCAGATGCCGTCGGGATGCGGGTAGTCGGACCCCCACATCACGTTGTCCTCGCCCAGCTCCTTCAGGAGCTTGATGCCGATGACGTCGCTCTGGTAGGTCGCGTAGCACTGGCGGTACCAGTACTCGCTGGGCTTCATCTTCAGGATGTCCTTGAACTGGTCCTCCCACTCGAGGTCCATGTGGTCGAGGACGTAGGGGATCCAGCCCAGCCCGGCCTCGCCGATCACCACCTTGAGGTTGGGGTAGCGCTCGAGCGCGCCCGAGAACATGAGCTGGATCAGCATGTAGCTCATGTGCATCTGGAAGCCGGTGATGTGGCTGGCGAAGGCGCGGCGCGCCACCGCCTTGCTCATCTTGGTGTAGTCGGGCGAGCGGCCGCCGATGGTGTGGAAGTGCACCGGGATCCCGGTCTCGTGGGCGATCTGCCACAGCGGCTCGTAGAACTCCTCGTAGAGCGGGATCATGTCGGGCCGGTTGGCGACGTCGATGCCGCGCACGCCGCGATCGGCCGCGCGCTTCACCTCCTTCACCGCCGCCGCCATGTCGTGGCTGGGCACGTTGGCGAGGCCGATCAGGCGATCGGGATGGTGGCTGCAGAAGTCGTGGAGCCAGTCGTTGTAGATGCTCAGCATCTCGCACGCCGCCTCGGGATCGTTGAGGCGTCCGCTCGAGCCCAGCACGCCGTACAGCACCTCGGCCGAGACGCCGTCGAGGTCCTGGTCCTTGAGGCGCAGGTCGGGCTCGGTCAGGCGACGGATACCCTTCTTGCCGTCGTCGTAGAGGCCGGTGGAGGCCATGCGGTCGGAGCGGTGGATCTCGCCCGGGACGTACTTGCGGCCGGCCGAGCCCATGCCGTTGACGAGGCCGAACTGCGCGCCCTTGCGGCTGACCCAGCGCGGACCGTCGGGGCCGTCCTCGACGAACGGCATGCGGTCCTTGAACTTGGCCGAGGCGTTCTTCGTGAACAGGTCCGGCGGCAGCCAGATCAGGTCGACATGGCCGTCGGCCGAGATGACGTCGTACTTCATCGCTTCTCTCCCACGTGAATGCTGTCGGTCGGCTACTCGGCCTTCATGCCGATGCGCTTGATGGTCTCGCCCGATTCCCTGAGGTCGCGCTGGAAGCGGGCATTGAACGCCTCCGGCGTGTCGCCGCCGGGCAGGGCGCCCATCTCGGCCAGCTTGGCCTTGATCTCGGGCGTGTTCAGCGCGGTGACGATGTCGGCCTGGATCGCCTTGACCGTGGCCGGCGGCGTGCCGGCCGGCGCGAACAGGCCGTACCAGCTGTTGTCCTCGAGGCCCTCGAAGCCCTGCTCCTTGAAGGTCTTGAGCCCGGGCATGATGCCGACGCGCTGGGTGCCCATGATGCCGAGCGCCTTGAGCTTGCCGCTCTGCAGCAGCGACAGCGCCGAGGTCACGCTCGAGATGCCGAGGTCGACGCGCCCGGCCGAGACGTCGAGCACGAACGAGGCCGCGCCCTTGTACGGCACGTTCAGGAGCTTGATGCCGGCGACGTCGAACACCCGTTCGGCGGTCAGTCGGCTGCCCGGGTCGGGGCTGGCGAAGGTGCGCTTGTCGGGCCCTTCCTTCTTCACCAGCGCCTGCAGTTCCCTGAGATCGTTGGCCGGCAGGTTGGGCGAGGCGATCAGGGTCGACGCCGGGTAGGCGACCGCCGTCACCGGGGCGAACGCCGTCGCGGTGTCGTACGGCAGGTTCATGAGGTGGGCGTTGATGGCGATGCCCGACACCGCCAGCACCATGGTGTGGCCGTCGGGCGCCGAGCGCGCGACCTGGATGGCGCCGACCGAGCCGTTGCCGCCGGTGCGGTTGTCGACGATCACGGTCTGGTTCCACATCGCCGCCAGCGCCTTGGCGATCAGGCGGCCGACCTGGTCGGTGCCGCCGCCCGGGCTGTAGGGCACCACGATGGTGACGGGGCCGCTCGGCCTGAAGGCCGGCTTGGCCTCGGCGGAGGCCGCGAGGGGCGCCGAGGTCTGCGCCCGCGCGACGGCGCTGGCCGCGAGGCAGGCGGAAAACACCCAGATTAGGGCTATAACCCTTCTCAACGTTTCCTCCTTTACTTGTTATATCGACATTACAATCTGCCAAACGGACGCTCGGCAAGAGGGAATAGGCGGCTCGTCCCCATGCGAAAAATGCAAGGCTCGATGAAACTTTCTTCCAACGGCACGCTGCTGCACCGCCAGCTCTACGTCCTGCTGAAGGAGCAGATCGTGACCGGGCGCTACCATTCGGGCGATCGCCTGCCGACCCAGGACGAGCTGTGCCGGCAGTTCTCGATCTCGCGGATCACCGTGCGGCGCGCGCTCGGCGACCTGCAGGACGAGGGCCTGATCCGCAACGAGCAGGGCGTCGGCGCCTTCGTCACCGCCGACATCGGCCGGCTGAGCCGCGGGCCCGACTTCAGCTTCATCGGCGACATGCGCCGCGCGCTGAAGGAGACGACGATGCAACTGCGGCTGCTGCAGGTTCAGCGCTGCCCGCCCGCCGTCGCCGCGACGCTGGGCCTGCCCGAGGGCGCCGAGGCGCTGCACGTCGTGCGCACGCGCTCGAAGCAGGGCAAGCCGGTGGCGCTGATGGATGGCTGGATCCCGCCGCCCTGCGCCGCCAACGTCACGCGCAAGGGCCTGGCGAAGAAGTCGCTGCACGAGCTGATCGCGGGCGGCTTCGACCGGCTCGGCCGCGTCGCCCAGGAAGTGAACGCCGCGCTGGCCGACCCGATCGTGGCCGAGGGCCTGCAGGTCGAGCTGAACTCGGCGGTGCTGCGCACCACCCGCCTCGTCCATCACCGCGACGGCGCGCCCGTGCACTACGTCACGGTGTGGACGACGCCGCTGCGCACCCGGCTGGTGATGGAACTGGAGGCCGAGGAACTGGGCGGCCACAATGTCGGCCGCCTGCTGCACGATGTGCGGGAGTGAGATTGGCCACACTCGCCCGCGGCGTTCCGGGGCACAGTGCGCCGCGGCCCAAGTGAGACCGGAGGAGACATGACGACGACCGTGTACTTCGCCACCAACCGGATCGTGAACGACCCGCCGGACCGGACCAGCAGCTACACCCACAACATCGTCTCGCCGATGCGGCCGCAGGACATCACCTACGGCACCGCGTTCGTGAACACCGCCGACCTGACCGCCGACACGGTCGGCGCCGTGACCTCGATCCACGACCTGCAGCAGGGCGGCTTCGCGCCGTCGACGATCGACGACCTGTCGGCCGGCACGCGCGACATCCTCGTCTTCATCCACGGCTTCGCCAACAGCTTCGAGAACGCCATCACCCGCGCCGCCTTCAACCGCGAGTGGCTGTTCGAGGGCGGCGCCGACACCGCCGTGGTCGCGTTCAGCTGGCCGTCGCGCGGCCACGTCATCGAGCCGCCGTTCCCGTCCTTCGCCTACCGCTGGGACCAGACCACGGCCGGCCAGTCGGGACCGGCGATCATGGCCTTCCTCGCCAACCTGCTGCCGATCGTCGAGGCCGCCCGGGCCAAGGGGCGGCGGGTCTACCTGCTGGCCCACAGCATGGGCAACTGGGCGCTGCAGTCGGCGGTCGAGACCTGGTTCGCGCACGGCAACGGCGACGCCTTCCTGTTCCACGAGGCGCTGCTGGCGGCGGCCGACGAGGTCGCCGACACCTTCGACTTCGGCCCGTTCGGGCGGATGAGCGGGCTGGGCCGGCTGGCCCGCCGGATCTCGATCTACTACAGCCGTGCCGACCGGGTGCTCGACGACCTCAGCCAGACCATCAACGGCAACCGGCGGCTGGGCCAGGACGGGCCGCCCAACCGGACCGACCCGGCGCGGTTCCCGACCGCCGCCTACCGCATGGTCGACTGCAGCGGCTTCGCCGACTTCCCGCGCAGTTTCCAGGGCTCGCACCAGTACTACCGGCGCTCGCCCGGGGTCCGCGCCGACATCGTCAGCGTGATGGTCTAGGCCGCCGAACCGGTGTAGACACTGCCCCCTGCTGTCGGCGGTCCTTCCGACCCGCCGCGGCCATGGAGGACGAGCGATGAGCGTGCGTGCGGGACGCGAATTCCTGGCCATTCCGGGACCGACGACGGTGCCGGACGAGGTGTTGCGGGCCATGCACCGGCCGGCGGTCGACATCTATTCCGGCCCGCTGCTGCAGCTCACCGACTCGCTGCTGGCGGACATCGCCCGCGTCTTCAACACCAAGGGCCGGTCGTACATCTACATCTCGAACGGCCACGGCGCCTGGGAGGCCGCGCTGACCAACGTCCTGTCGAGGGGCGACAAGGTCCTCGTGCTCGAGAGCGGCCGCTTCGCGCTGGGCTGGGGCGACAGCGCCCGCCGCATGGGCGTCGAGGTCGAGATCCTGAAGGGCGACATGCGCCGCGCCGTGCGGCCGGAAGACGTCGAGAAGCGCCTGCGCGACGACAAGGGCGGCACCATCAAGGCGATCCTGGTCGTCCAGATCGACACCGCGTCGGGCGTCGTCAACGACATCGCCGCGATCGGCCAGGCGATCCGGGCCGCCGGCCACCCCGCGCTGCTGATGGTCGACGCCGTCGCCTCGCTGGGCTGCATGCCGTTCGAGATGGACAAGTGGGGCGTCGACGTCGCGATGTCGGGTTCGCAGAAGGGCATGATGACGCCGCCGGGTCTCGGCCTGGTGGTCGCCAACGACCGGGCGCGCGAGGTCCATCGCAAGGCCGGCCTGCGCACCCCGTACTGGGACTGGACCGAGCGCGAGGGCGACCAGCACTACCAGAAGTACGCCGGCACGCCGCCCGAGCACCTGCTGTTCGGCCTGCGCCAGGCCCTCGACCTGCTGTTCCAGGAGGGCCTCGATAACGTCTATCGCCGCCACGCCCTGCTGGCCGAGGCGGTGCGCCGCGCGGTCGGCGTGTGGGCCGAGGGCCAGGCGATCGGCTTCAACATCCTCGAGCCTTCGGAGCGCTGCGACACCGTCACGACGGTGCTGCTGAACGGCCGCGATCCCGAGACGCTGCGCGCCTATTGCAACGAGAAGTGCGGCGTCATCCTCGGCCACGGCATCGGCGAGCTGTCTGGCAAGGCGTTCCGCGTCGCCCACATGGGCCACGTCAACGCGCCGATGATCCTCGGCACCCTCAGCGTCATCGAGATGGCGCTGGGCGCGCTGCAGGTCCCGCACGGCAAGGGCGGCACCCAGGCCGCCATCGAGTGGCTGGCCCAGGAAGTGAAGGCCTGACGGTTCCGCGTCGGCGCTGCTTCGTCGACGCGACCCGCTTGCTCCCGAGCGGTCCTGACGCCAGACTTCCGGCGTCAGGGAGTGTCCGCATGCCTCTTCTCACCCGCCGGGCGGCGTTGGCCGGTGCCGCGACCGTGCCGGTCGCGGCCGCCAGCGTGGCGCGCGGCCAGCCGAAGTTTCCCGACCGGCCGATCCGCCTGATCATCCCGTGGGCGGCCGGCGGCCCGGCCGACGCCGGCTTCCGCATCCTTGCCCAGTCCGTCTCGAAGAAGTTCGGCCAGCAGGTCGTGGTCGAGAACAAGGCCGGCGCCTCAGGCATCATGGGCGCGATGGCGCTGCAGGAGGCGAAGCCGGACGGCTACGTCGTCTCGCAGATGCACATGAGCGTGCTGCGCCAGCCGCTGCTCAACAAGGCGCTGACCTACAACCCGATCACCGACCTCACCTACATCCTGCAGATCACCGGCTTCGTGATGGGCGTGGTGGTGCGCGCCGACTCGCGGTGGCGGACGCTGCCGGAACTGCTCGACTACGCCGTCGCCAACCCGGGCAAGCTCAACTGGGGGACCCTCGGCATCGGCTCGACCCAGCACCTCGCGATGGAACGGGTCGGCCTCACCCGCAACGTGTCGTGGACGCACGCGCCCTACCGCGGCACCGCCGATACCCTGCGCGCCCTGCTGGGCGGCGAGATCGACTTCGCCTCCGAGGCGTCGGGCTGGGCGCCGATGGTCGAGGCCGGGCAGTTGCGCCTGCTGGCCGTGTTCACGAAGGACCGCGCCAAGCGGTTCCCGACCGTGCCGGCGGTGCACGAACTCGGCATCCCGGTGGTGGTCGACAGCCCGGGTGGCCTGATCGGGCCCAGGGGCATGGACCCGGCCACGGTGGCGGTGCTGGCCGACACCTTCCGGGCGGCGGCGCTCGAGCCCGAGCACCTGAAGTTCCTCGAGTCCATGGACATGCCGCTGATCCTGCTCGACGGTCCGGCCTATCGCGACAGCATGGCCAGGACGTATGAAGAGGAACGCGAGTTGCTGCGCCGGCTGAACCTGTTGCCGGCCTAGAGACGCGAGAAGGAGAGAGACGATGTCGGAAGAGCGCAAGAAGGTGGCGCAACGGTTCGCGGACCGGCTGGGACGCCTCGAGGCCAAGACCCACAAGGGCCCGGTGCACTGGCTGGCCCACCACCTGCACAACGCGCTGGAGCACCTGCCGCACGACCATGCCACGGCCGACATGCACCTCGACGAGTTCGACCGCTACGAGCTGGCCCAGGAGTACCCGGAGCTGGACAAGGACAAGGTCCCGAGCGTCGAGGACCTGCGCTCCCGCTTCGACATGATCGCCGGCGGCATGATCTAGCCGGCGAAAGCTCCCTCGGGCTTGCCGTCGGGATGACATCGAAGGTGTCGTCCCGAGCGGCGCGAGGACCTTTCCCGGCTTGCCGCCGCAGAGCGGTTCCGGCATCTATGCCTCCCGGGAGAAGAAACGCGACAAACAGGAGGCATTCATGCTGCGCAGGACTCTGGCGCTGGCGGCCCTGGCCCTTGGCGGGCTGGGCGCGACGGCGGGCAACGCCCAGGAAATCGTCATTCCCAACATCATCGAGCTGTCGGGCGGCGGCGCCACGGTCGGCGCGATGTGGAAGAACGGCTCCAGCCTGGCGGTCGAGGAGATCAACGCCAAGGGCGGCATCCTCGGCCGGAAGGTGAAGCTCGAGTTCATCGACACCGCCAGCGACCCGGGCAAGGCCCGCGCCGCCGTGCAGCGCGCCCTCGACGACAAGCCGATCGCCATCTTCGGCCCGATCTACTCGGGCTCGGTCAGCGCCACCATGAAGCTGACCGCCGACGCCGAGGTCCCGCAGGTCATGGGCGGCGAGGCCGGGCCGCTGACGGCGCAGGGGTCGAAGTACATCTTCCGCACCTCGTTCGGCCAGAACGTGTCGATGCCGAAGATCGCCAACTACCTGCGCGACGGCGTCAAGGCCAAGAGCGTCGCCGTGGTGTTCGTGAACAACGACTTCGGCAAGGGCGGCCGCGACGCCATCGTCAAGGAACTGAACGCGCGCGACATCAAGGTCGTGGCCGACGTCTCGACCGAGCCGGGCCAGGCCGACTTCGCCGCCGACGTGATCAAGGTCAAGGGCGCCAACGCCGACGCGGTGTTCGTGTACCTGAACGAGGAGGAGAGCGCGCGCTTCCTGCGCGAGGCCAAGAAGCAGGGCCTGAACAAGCCGCTGATCGGCGAGACCACGCTGCTCGGCCAGAAGGTGATCGAGCTGGCCGGCGACGCCGCCAACGGCGTCAAGGGCCACGTCGGCCTGACCGTCGACGCGCCGCTGCCGTCGGTCCAGGAGTTCGGCAAGAAGTACGAGGCCAAGTACAAGTCCAAGCCCGACCACAACGGCATCAAGGGCTACATCGCGCCGTACATGCTCAAGGCGGCGGCCGAGAAGGCGGGCAAGCTCGACGGCAAGGCGATCGCCGCGGCGCTGCACGGCCTCACGATCACCCCGGACAAGGAGCCCGGCATCCTGATCGAGGCGACGTTCGACGATGCCGGCGAGATCGACCGCATCTCGTTCCTCGGCGAGGTCAAGGACGGCAAGCAGGTCATCACCGAGACGCTGCCGAAGCTCAAGAAGTAGGCGTGTTCCCTTCCCCCGCGCGGCGGCGCGGGGGAATGGCCGACCGATGGCCGATCTCCTCCAACTGCTGATCTCGGGGCTGGCGACCGGCGCGATCTACGCGCTGGCCGCGATCGGCTTCACGCTGCTCTGGCAGACCTCGCAGACGATCAACTTCGCGCAGGGCGAGTTCGTCATGGTCCCGGCCTTCCTGGCGCTGATCGCCATGCGCTGGCTCGGCCTGCCGTTCCTCGCCGCGCTGGTCGTGGCGGTGCTGGCCTCGATGCTGCTGCTGGGCGTCGCCTTCCGCTACGTCGTGGTCGGGCCGCTGATCCGGCGCGGCGTGCTGCCGCTGGTGATCTCGACCATCGCGCTCGGCATCCTGCTGAAGGAGGGGGTCAAGGACTTCTACAGCGCCGAGGCGCAGTCCTTCCCGACGCTGTTGCCGGACACCCTGGTAACGGTGGCGGGCGTGTCGGTGTCGCTGGCCCAGCTCGGCGTCCTCGCGGTCGCCTTCGCGGTGATCGGCGCGCTGCAATGGTTCCTCGCCGGCACCCGCACCGGCCGCCAGATGCAGGCGACGGCGCAGAACCCGACCGTGGCGCAGATCCTCGGCGTGCCGATCGAGCGCATGATCCTCTACACCTTCCTGATCAACGCCGCGCTCGCCGCGATGGCGTCGCTGCTGATCTCGCCGATCTACCTCGCCAAGTTCTCGAACGGCGAGACGCTGGGGCTGATCGCCTTCGTCGCCGCGATCGTCGGCGGCTTCAACCAGGTGCGCGGCGCGATCGTCGGCGGGCTGCTGATCGGCGTGCTCGACAACCTCGCGGCCGCCTACGTCTCGACCGCCTACCGCCAGGCCATCCCGCTGATCCTGCTGGTGCTGGTCATCCTGTTCCGGCCGCAGGGCCTGCTCGGCCGCCGCGAGGAGCGGGCGGTATGAGCCTCGGCCGCTCGCTGCTGCTGGGCCTCGCGCTGGTCGCCGTGCTGGCGCTGGTCCCGGTCGACCTCACCGACATCGGCCTGCCGTACCCCGGCCTGCGCCGCTACGGCACCTACATCCTGACCCTCTGGCTGGTCACCGCCATCGCCGCCATGGGCGTCAACCTGATCGTCGGCTACGCCGGGCAGGAGACGCTGGCGCAGGCCGCCTTCGTCGGCATCGGCGCCTACCTCACCGCAATCGTCACCAAGGCCGGCGTGCCGTTCGGCATCGCCTTCGCCGCCTCCGGCCTGGTCACCTTCGTGGTCGGCATCCTGCTCGGCTTCCCGGCGCTGCGCGTGCAGAAGCACTACCTCGCCTTCGTCACGCTGGCCTTCACGGTGCTGTGCTGGCTGGTGTTCCGCAACGAGCAGTGGCTGACCGGCGGCGTCATGGGCATCCGCGACATCGAGCGGCCGAGCTTCCTCGGCTGGCCGCTGCGCAACCACGTCCGCTTCTACTGGTTCGTGCTCGGCATCACCGCGATCCTGACCTTCGTGCTGTGGTGGATCCTGCGCTCGCCGTGGGGCCGCGCCTTCACCGCGCTGCGCGAGAACCCGCTGCGCGCCGAGAGCCTCGGCATCGACGTCCGGCTCTACACCCTGGTCGCCTTCGCGCTGGGCTGCGCCTACGGCGGCATGGCGGGCAGCCTGTACGCGCCGCTGGTCGAGTTCATCGATCCCAGCCCGTTCGCGCTGGGGCCGTCGCTGCTGTTCATGCTGATGGTGGTGATCGGCGGCAGCGGCACCTTCCTCGGGCCGTTCGTCGGCGCCGGCATCGCCGTGCTGCTGCCCGAGTGGCTGCGGGCATGGGAGACCTACTACCTGCTGATCTACGCCGTGCTGGTCATGGTGATGATGGCGTTCTTCCCGGGCGGCATCGTCGGGCTGGTCTCGCGCCTGCTGGCGCGCCGCGGCGCGGCGCCGGGAGGCCGTCCGTGACCGCGCTGCTCGAGGTCCGCGACATCGAGAAGTCGTTCGGCGGCGTCCACGCGGTGCGCGGGGTGTCGTTCGACGTCCGCGAGGGCGAGATCCTGGGCGTCATCGGGCCCAACGGCTCGGGCAAGTCGACGCTGTTCAACTGCATCCTGGGGCAGCTGGCGCCCGACCGCGGCCGCGTCCGCGTCGACGGCCGCGACGTCACCGGCCTCAGGCCGTCGCGGCTCAACCGGCTGGGCGTCAGCCGCACCTTCCAGCTGCTGCAGGTGTTCCCGCAGCTGACCGTGCGCGAGAACCTCGTGCTGGCGGCGCAGGAGCATCGCGGCACCCGGCTCGGCCGGCTGTTCGGCGCGCCCGACGTCGGCCTCGGCCCCGAGGCCGACCGCATGCTCGAGTTCTTCCGCCTGACCCGGCTGGCCGGCGCGATGGCCGGCAGCCTGTCCTACGGCCAGCAGAAGCTGCTCGACGCGGCGATGGCCTTCATGTCGGGCTCGCGGCTGGTCCTGCTCGACGAGCCGGCGGGCGGCGTCAACCTGACCATGCTGGCCGACCTGCGCGAGCGGCTGGAGGCGATCAACCGCGAGACCCGTGCCACCTTCGTGGTGATCGAGCACAACATGGAATTCGTGATGGCGCTGTGCACGCGCCTGATCGTGCTGGCCGAGGGCCGCATCATCGCCGAGGGACCGCCCGCCGAGGTGCGTCGCGACCCCGGCGTGATCGAAGCCTACCTCGGCCACTGAGGGACACCGAGATGGCCGCCGATCCCATCCTCGTCCTCGACGACGTCGTCGCCGGCTACGGCAAGATGACGATCCTGAACGGCCTGAGCGCCAGCATCCGCCGCGGCGCCATCACGACCGTGATCGGGCCCAACGGCGCCGGCAAGTCGACCCTGTTCAAGACGGTGTTCGGCCTGCTGGGCGTGCGCTCGGGCCGCGTCACCTTCGACGGCCGCGACGTCACCTCGCTGGCGCCGCGCCGGATGCTGGACGCCGGCATGTGCTACGTGCCGCAGGGCCGCAACCTGTTTCCCGAGCTGTCGGTGCGGCACAACCTCGAGCTCGGCGGCGTCGCGCTGCCGGACCAGGCGAAGCTCGCCGGCCGCATGGACGCGATGATGGATCGCTTCCCGATGCTGCGCGAGAAGGCCGATGCCCAGGCCTCGACGCTGTCGGGCGGCCAGCAGAAGCTGCTCGAGGTGGCGCGCGGCCTGCTGCTCGAGCCGACGCTGATGCTGGTCGACGAGCCGTCGATCGGCCTGTCGCCGCTGATGGTCCAGGAAGTGTTCTCGATCCTGAAGGATCTGCGCGCGGCCGGCGTCACCATCCTTCTGATCGAGCAGAACGCCCGCCAGGCGCTGGCGATCTCGGACTACGGGCTGGTGCTGGAGCAGGGCCAGGCGCGCATCGCCGACACCGCGGCGGCGATCCTCGCCGATCCGCGCATCGCCCAGCTGTTCCTGGGCGGCGGCCTCGCGACGGAGTCGGTACCATGAGAGACCTGCCATGAGCGGGCGGCGGCTGGTCGGCCTGATCGGCACTAACATCCAGAAGTCGCTGGCGCCGTTCCTGCACGAGGACGCGTTCGCCGCTGCCGGCATCGTCGGCCACTACCACCTGATGGACGTCGACGTGCTGCCGGACCGGACGCTGCCCGACCTGCTGTCGGCGGCGCGCACCGCGGGCTTCGCCGGCGTCAACATCACCCATCCGTACAAGGAGGCGGTGATCGCGCTGCTCGACGAGGTGTCGCGGGAAGCGCGCGAGATCGGCGCCGTGAACACGGTGGTGTTCGGCGCCGACGGCCGCACCACCGGCTTCAACACCGACTGCTCGGGCTTCCGCCAGGCCTTCGTCGAGGCGTTCGGCCCCGACGCGGCGCGCGGCAAGGGCATCCTGGTGCTGGGCGGCGGCGGCGCAGGCCGCGCCGTGTCGGTGGCGCTGATGGCGCTGGGCGCGTCGCGGGTGCGTCTCTACGACAAGGACGGCGCCCGCGCAGCGGCCCTGCATGCCGATCTCGCCGCCCGCTTCGGCGCCGATCGTTGCGAGTTGCTGGCCGAGCCGGCGGCGGCGACCGCGGAGGTCGCGGGTATCGTCAACGCCACGCCGGTCGGCATGACCGGCTACGAGGGCCTGCCGCTCGATCCGGCGCTGATCCGGCCGGGTCACTTCGTGGCCGACGTGATCTACACCCCGATCGACACCGCCTTCGTGAAGGCAGCGCAGGCGCGGCAGTGCCGGACCATGAACGGCGGCGGCATGTGCGTGCACCAGGCGGTCGACGCCTTCCGCCATTTCACCGGCCTGTCGCCCGACGTGGCGCGGATGAAGCGGACCTTCGAGGCGGCGCTGGCGGCGCGCGACGCCGCCGGCTGAGGCTCGGGTGCTGGCTCAGGCCTTGAGCGTCGCCCGGCCGGGGTGGCGCGGCAGGAACGCCGTGAGCAGCCCGAGCAGCAGCAGCAAAGGTGTCACCCTGTAGACCGCCTCGATGCCGGCATGGTCGGCGATGGCGCCGAGCGCCGCGGCACCCAGCCCGCCGAGGCCGAACGAGAAGCCGAAGAACATGCCGGCGACCAGGCCGACCCGACCCGGCATCAGCTCCTGCGCGTAGACCAGGATGGCCGAGAAGGCCGAGGCCATGATCATCGCCACCGTGACCGCCAGCACGCCGGTCCAGAACAGGTTGGCCCACGGCAGCGCCAGGGCGAAGGGCAGGGCGCCCAGGATCGAGAACCACATCACCGGGATGCGGCCGACGCGATCGCCGACCAGGCCACCCAGCAGCGTGCCGATGACGATGCCGACCAGGAAGGCGAACAGGTAGAACTGCGCCGTCTCGATCGACACGCCGAACTTGGCGATCAGGTAGAAGGTGAAGTAGGAGCCGAGGCTGGCGCTGTAGACGTTCTTGGAGAACAGCAGCGCCACCAGGATGAGCACCGCGCCGATGACGCGGCCGCGCGACAGGGTCGGCGCCGGGTCCGCGCTGGTCGCGGCCTTCTTCGCCGCCGGCCGGGCCGCGGCGCGGCGGCGGGCGTACCAGCCGCCGACCTGGAACAGCACCAGCATGGCCAGCAGGGCGGCGCCGCAGAACCAGACGATGCTCTGCTGGCCGCGCGGCACCACGATGAAGGCGGCGAGCAGCGGGCCCGAGGCCGAGCCCATGTTGCCGCCGACCTGGAACAGCGACTGGGCGAGGCCGTAGCGGCCGCCGGCGGCCATGCGCGCGACCCGCGAGGCCTCGGGATGGAACACCGACGAGCCCATGCCGATCAGCGCCGCGGCGACCAGGATCGAGGGATAGGAGTCGGCGCGCGACATCAGCAGCAGCCCGACCAGCGTGAAGCCCATGCCGACCATCAGCGAGTAGGGCTGGGGCTTCCTGTCGGTGTACATCCCGACCACCGGCTGCAGCATCGACGCCGTGCACTGGAAGGCCAGCGTGATCAGGCCGACCTGGCCGTAGGTCAGGGCGTAGGAGTCCTTGAGGATCGGGTACAGCGCCGGCACCAGCGACTGCATCATGTCGTTGAGCAGGTGGCAGAAGCTGAGCGACAGGATGACCGCGAAGGTCGTGCCGGTGGCGGCGGACATCGTCGGCGCGGCGGCGGCCGGGGCAGGGGAGGCGGTAACGGCGGCGCCGGCCGGCAGGGTACTGTCGCTCATTGCGCGAGGATACCAGTGGTCCGGCCCGTCGCCAGCGCCGTCCCGGCAAGCCAGCCTTGCAGCGTCGGGAACTTTCGTTGCAGTCGGAGTGTTAATCGCCGATGCCCTCGCTCCTCACCGACGTCCCGGCGCGGCTCGACCGCCTGCCGTGGAGCCGCTTCCACCGGCTGGTCGTCGTGGCGCTCGGCATCACCTGGATCCTCGACGGGCTGGAAGTGACGCTGGCGGGGTCGGTCGCGGCGGCGCTGCAGACCAGCCCGCGGCTGCAACTCACCGCCGAGCAGGTCGGCCTGACCGGCAGCGCCTACCTGGCGGGCGCGGTGCTGGGCTCGCTGTTCTTCGGCCACCTGACCGACCGGCTGGGCCGCAAGAAACTGTTCAACGTGACGCTGGGCGTCTACCTCGTGGCGACCGCCGCGACGGCCTTCGCCTGGGACTTCTGGAGCTTCATGCTGTTCCGCTTCCTGACCGGCGCGGGCATCGGCGGCGAGTACTCGGCGATCAACTCGGCGATCCAGGAGCTGATCCCGGCGCGTCTGCGCGGCCGCATCGACCTCGCGATCAACGGCAGCTTCTGGATCGGCGCCGCCGGCGGCGCGCTGCTCTCGGTCTGGCTGCTCGACCCGGCGGTGCTGGGCCCCGACCTTGGCTGGCGACTGGCGTTCGGGAGCGGCGCGGTGCTCGGCCTCGTCATCCTGTTCCTGCGCCGCTTCCTGCCCGAGAGCCCGCGCTGGCTGATGCTGCATGGCCAGCCCGGCGAGGCCGCGCGCGTGGTCGGCGAGATCGAGGCGCGGGTCGCGGCCAGCGAGGGCGTGACGCTGGCGCCGGTGACGACCCGCCTGGCCCTGGGCACGACCCACCGCCCGACGCTGGTCTCGGTGGCACGCACGCTGCTGCGCGCCTATCCCGGGCGCACGACCCTGGGGCTGGTGCTGATGGCGGCGCAGGCGTTCGTCTACAACGCCATCTTCTTCACCTACGCGCTGGTGCTGACCCGCTTCTACGGCATCGCGGCCGATCGCGTCGGTCTCTACATCCTGCCCTTCGCGCTCGGCAACTTCCTGGGGCCGTTGCTGCTCGGCCCGCTGTTCGACTCGCTCGGACGGCGGCGCATGATCGTCGCGACCTATGGCCTGTCGGGCGTGCTGCTCGCGGTCACGGCCGGACTGTTCGCGGCGGGCTGGCTCGACGCCACGACGCAGACGGCGTTGTGGAGCGTCGTCTTCTTCTTCGCCTCCGCCGCCGCCAGCTCGGCCTACCTGACCGTCGGCGAGTGCTTCCCGCTCGAGATCCGCGCGCTGACCATCGCGCTGTTCTACGCCTTCGGCACGCTGCTGGGCGGTGTCGGCGGGCCGTGGCTGTTCGGCGTACTGATCGCGCGCGAAAGCCCCGGCGAGATCGTCGGCGGTTACCTGCTGGGCGCGGCGCTGATGGTCGCGGCGGCGCTGGTGACGGTGTGGCTGGGTGTCGATGCCGAGCGCCGGCCGCTCGAGGCGGTGGCGCCGCCGCTGTCCTCGGCGCAGTGATATGCGCTCGCCGCGATTGCTTCTGGCTCGCACTTCATGTGAAGGTATGCCCCTCGATCAAGGGGAAAGCCATGTGTGAAGTCTGTGTCGCTCGCGGCGTGCCGCATGTTCCGTCGCGCCGGCTCCTGCTGGGCGCCGGCCTCGCCGCCGCCGCGCTTCCCTTCGCCACCGCGGCGCGCGCGCAGACGCCGCGCCTCGCCGAGACGCCCGACACCGCGCTGAAGCTGCTGGCCGAGGGCAACGCGCGCTACGCCGCCAACACCCCCAACCAGCGCGACTTCTCGTCCACCCGCGCGGCGCGCGCGCAGGGCCAGAAGCCGTTCGCCGCGGTGCTGGGCTGCGCCGACAGCCGCGTCTCGCCGGAGCTGGTGTTCGACCAGGCGCCGGGCGACGTGTTCGTGGTGCGCGTCGCCGGCAACTTCCTGACGACCGATGGGCTCGGCAGCCTCGAGTACGGCGCCGCGGTGCTCGGTACCCAGGTGATCATGGTGCTCGGCCACACCAGCTGCGGCGCGGTCAACGCCACGGTCGAGGCGCTGCAGAAGGGCAACAGCCTGCCCGGCCACATCGCCGACCTGGTGACGGCGATGAAGCCCGGCATCGAGCCGGTGGTGAAGCAGGGCGGCGCCGACCTCAACCAGCGCGCGGTGGTGGCGAACGTCCAGGCCAACGTGAAGCGCCTCGCCGAGGCCAAGCCGATCCTCTCGGACATGGTCGCGGCCGGGAAGCTGCGCATCGTCGGCGGCGTCTACGACATCGCCACCGGCAAGGTGACGATGGTCTAGTCCGTCACCGGCCGGGCGCGCTGGTTGTAGAGCAGCTTGCGCCGGCGCTCCTGCTCCTCGGGCGGCAGCTTGTCGTTGTCGACCGAGAGCTCGGCGCCGACCGCCATGCCGCGCTGGACGGCGGGCCGCTGGCCCATCTCCTCGAACCAGCGCCTGAAGTAGGGGAACTCCTCGATGTCCTGCCCCTGGAACTTCCAGTTGAGCGTCCACGGGTAGCAGGTCATGTCGGCGATGGTGTAGGCGTCGCCGGCGACGTACCGGTTGCGGTAGAGCTGGTTGTTGAGCACGCCGTACAGCCGGTTGACCTCGTCGGTGAAGCGCCGGATGGCGTAGGACTGGTCGCCCTCCCTCGCCTGGTCGACGCGGCGGAAGTGGCCGCACTCGCCGGTCTTCGGCCCCTGGTTGGCCATCTGCCAGGTCACCCACTGGTTGACCGCGTGGCGGCCGCGCAGGTCCTGCGGGTAGAACTTCCCGGCCTTCTCGGCCAGGTACATCATGATCGCGCCGGACTCGAACACGACCAGCGGCCTTCCGCCGTCGGCCGGCGCGGTATCGACCATGACCGGCATGCGGTGGTTGGGGTTCATCTCGAGGAACGCCTTTTCGAACTGGTCGCCCCGGCCGATGTTCACGGGTACGATGCGGTAGGGCAGCCCGCATTCCTCGAGCAGGATGGTGACCTTCTTGCCGTTGGGCGTGGGCCAGTAATGCAGGTCGATCATGGAAGTGTCTCCCTCGGGTCCGGGGAAGAGTAACGGTTCGCGGCGGTGAAGGCACGGACGGCGGACGGCCAGGCGGTCCTGGTCGGCATTCTCTTCATGTGCGCCTCGGGCGTGCTGTTCTCGGTGATGAACGGCTTCGCCAAGATGCTGGGCGAGGCCGGCTACGATTCGCTGCAGGTGTCGTGGGCGCGCGCCTTCGGGCACATCCTGTTCATGCTGGCGGCGTTCCTGCCGCGCTTCGGGCTGGGCATGCTGCGGACCCGGCGGCCGGGCACGCAGTTCCTGCGCTCGGCGCTGCTGTTCACCTCGAACCTGTCGTTCTTCTTCGCCATCGTCACGATCCCGATCGCCAAGGCCGCCTCGATCAGCCTGACCGCGCCGCTGGTGGTGGCGCTGCTGGCGTGGCCGATGCTGGGCGAGCGCACGACGCGCGGCCGGCTGGTGGCGCTGGGCATCGGCTTCGCCGGCGTCGTGATCGTGATCCGGCCGGGCACGGAGCTGTTCCAGTGGGCATCGCTGCTGGTGGTGGTGAGCTCGTCGGCCTACGCGCTCTACCAGATCCTGACGCGGCGCATCGCCGGGGTCGATTCGCCCGAGACCTCGGCGATCTACAGTTCGACCGTCGGCGGCTTCGGCCTGATCCTGGTCCTGCCCTTCGTCTGGCAGACGCCGCACGGCCTGCTCGACGTGGCCCTGTTCTGCAGCCTCGGCGTGCTGGGCGCGCTCGGGCACTACTGCGTCGCCCGCGCCATGCACCTCGCGCCGGCCAACGTGGTTTCGCCGTTCCAGTACTTCCAGCTGCTGAGCTCGGTCGCGGTCGGGTACGTCTTCTTCGACAACTTCCCCGACCTGGTCGGCTGGCTCGGCGCCGCGATCATCGTCGGCGCCGGCCTCTACATCGGCCTGACCCAGCGCAAGGTCGGCTAGGACCTCAGCCCACCGTCACCGGCGAGAAGTCGACGTACCAGCTCTTGGGGTGGACGTAGCCCTTCACCTTGCCGGAGATCGCGTTCGGCCAGACGTCGTGGACGACCCAGACGAACAGCGCCTCGTCGACCATGCGCGTGTTGATCTTCGCCAGCACCCTGTCGAGCGCTTCCGGGTCGGCGGTTCGGCGCGCCTCGGCGGCCAGCGCGTCGAGCTGCGGGTCGGCGATGTAGCCCCAGTTCGAGCCCTTGGGCGGGACCATCTGGCTGTCGACGAAGCGCATGAAGGCGTTGTGCGGGTCCATCGTGTTCCAGCTCGAGTTGATCGCCGCGAACTGCAGGCCCTCGGGCGACTTGGCACCGAGCCGGGTGAGGTTGATCAGCGCGTTCCAGTCCATGACCTGGAACTCGAGGTCGACGCCGACCTCGGCGTACTGCTGCTGGATGAACTCGTTCATCACCAGCGGGTACATCTGGCCCGACCCGGCGGTCGAGATCGCGATCCTGAGCTTCAGCCGCTTCGACGGCCCCCAGCCGGCCTCGGCCAGCAGCTTCTTCGCCTCCGCCGGGTCGTAGCGGATCCTGAAGCCGGGCGAGCCGAACCACGGGTGGCCGGGCGGCACGCAGCCGACCGCCGGCACGGCGAGGCCACCCAGCAGCTTGACCATGGCATCGCGGTCGATCGCGAGGTTGAGCGCCTTGCGGACGCGTATGTCGGCGGTGGGTGCGCCCGGCACCAGGCTCAGCGTGTACGGCCACATGTGCGGGATGGCATTGGTCTCGACCTTGCAGCCGGCGGCGCGCAGCTTGTCGAGCGAATCCGGCGCCGGCGCCTCGATCCAGTCGACCCGGCCGGACAGCAGGGCGGCGGTGCGGGTCGAGACGTCGGGAATCGGCAGCAGCACCAGCCGCTCCGACTTCGGGACGCGGTCCTTGTTCCAGTAGTCGGGGTTGCGCTCGAGCTCGGCGCGCTCGCGCGGCGTCCACGCCTTCATCTTCCAGGGGCCGGTGCCGGACGGCGCCTTGCGGTAGGCCTGCCAGTCGCGGCCGACCTTCTCGAACTGCGCCGGGCTGGCGATCATCACGCGGTTGAGCAGCGACGGCATCAGCGTGTCGATGCCCTTGGTCCGGATCTCGACCTTGTAGTCGTCGATCTTGCGGTAGCCCGCGATCGGCCACAGCGAGGCGATCATGGTGTTGCGCCCGACCCGGTCGAAGGCCGGCGACTTCTCGTCGAGCGCGCGGTCGAGGGTGAAGATCACCGCGTCGGCGTTGAAGGTCGAGCCGTCGTGGAACTTCACACCCTGGCGCAGCTCGAAGATCCATTTCGTCGGGTCGGCGGGGTCGGGGTACCACCTGGTGGCCAGCATCGGCACCAGCCGCGCCGGCTCGGTGGCCGACGACAGGTCCCACCCGATCAGCGGGTCGTAGACGGTGTAGCCCATGAAGCGGATGCCCTCGGTGCCCTGGTCGGGCGCGCCGTCGGTGGCCGGGATGTCGGCCACGGTCATGGCGATGCGCAGCGTCGAGGACGAGGGCGTCGGCGCGGATTGCGCGCGGGCGGCGGAAACGAACGACAGGGAAGCGGCGGAGCCGAGGACGGAGCGGCGCGACAGCATGCGGAACCTCCGGTGTTCCGTCACACGAAGCATGAAGCGCGCCAGCGTGGACGCGGCACATATCTTGCTGTTTGCTCGATGACCATGACCGCCCTGAACACGCTCACCGCCACCGAACTCGCGCAACGACTGGATGCGGGGACGGCGACGGCCGAGCAGGTCGTGCGCGCTCACCTCGATCGCATCGACCGGCGCGACGCCGACGTCCTCGCGTGGGCACACCTTGCCCGCGATGCTGCCCTCGAACGCGCCAGGGTGCTCGATCGCGGGCCACGCACCGGCCTCTTGCACGGCATCCCGATGGGCGTGAAGGACATCATCGACAGCTTCGACCAGCCGACCGGCTACGGCTCGCCGGCCTACCGCGCGCACCGGCCGCTGGCCGATGCCGCCACCGTGGCGATGGCGCGCGCCGAGGGCGCGATCCTCCTGGGCAAGACGGTGACCACCGAGTTCGCCAACCGGCCGCCCGGGCCGACGAGGAACCCGCACAATCCCGCCCACACGCCGGGCGGCTCGTCGTCCGGATCGGCCGCCGGCGTGGCCGACTTCCAGGTCGTGCTCGCCACCGGCACCCAGACCGGCGGCTCGGTGATCCGGCCGGGCGCGTTCTGCGGCATCGTCGCCTACAAGCCGACCTACGGCCACTTCGCGCCGGCCGGCATGAAGGCCAACACCGAGTGGCTCGACACGATCGGCGCCTATGCCCGCTCGGTCGAGGACATCGCCCTGTTCCGGGCGGCGCTGATGGCGATGCCCTACCGGCCGGTCGCGCCGCTGGCGCGCAAGCCGCGGGTCGCCGTCTGCTTCACCCACCATCGCGACGAGCTGTCGCCGGAAGGGACGCAGGCGGTCAACGACGCCGCGCGCAAGCTGGCGCAGGCCGGGGCGACGGTGACGGAGATCGAGCTGCCGGCGCCGGTCAGCGAGATGACCGAGGGCCAGCGCACGCTCAGCGCCTTCGATGGACCGCGCGCCCACGCCGACGAGGCGCGGCGCTTCCATGCCCTGCTGAGCGAGAGCCTGAAGAAGGACAAGCTCGAGGCCGGGGCGAAGGTCGACTACGCGGCCTGGGCGGCGGCGCGTCGGCTGGGCGACCGCGGCCGCGCCGCGGTCGATGCCCTGTTCGCCGACATCGACGTGATCCTGACGGCGCCGGCGCCGGGCGAGGCGCCGCCCAGCCTCGCGACCACCGGCAAGGCCACCTTCAACCTGCTCTGGACCTATCTCTGGATGCCCTGCATCACGCTGCCCTTCACCACCGGGCCGACCGGCCTGCCGGTCGGCATCCAGCTGGTCGGGCGCCAGCACGAGGACACGGCGTTGCTCGATGTCGCCGCCTGGGCGAGGAGCGTCCTGTGAAGCCGCTCAGCGCCACGGAGGCGGTCGCGCGCATCGACGCCGGCACGCTCACCGCCGAGAAGCTGGTCCGCGACTGCCTCGACCGCATCGCCGAGCGCGAACCGGTGGTCCGCGCCTGGGCACATCTCGATCCCGGCCTCGCCATCGCCCAGGCCCGCGCGGTCGACGCGATGTCGTGCGGCCTGCTGCGCGGCGTGCCGGTCGGCGTCAAGGACATCATCGACACCCACGACATGCCGACCGGCCACAACTCGCCGATCTTCGAGGGCAAGGTGCCGTTCGTCGACGCCGCCTGCGTCGCGCTGAGCCGCGGCGAGAACGCGGTGATCATGGGCAAGACGGTCACCACCGAGTTCGCCAATCGCCATCCCGGCCCGACCACCAACCCGCACAATCCCGGGCACACGCCCGGCGGCTCGTCGTCGGGCTCGGCCGCGGCGGTGGCCGACGGCCACGTGCCGCTGGCCTTCGGCACCCAGACCGGCGGCTCGGTGATCCGGCCGGCCGCCTACTGCGGCGTGATCGGCTACAAGCCGACCTTCAACGACTTCTCGCGGGTCGGCATCAAGATGCAGAGCCACTCGCTCGACACGCTCGGGCTGATGGCGCGCACGCTCGACGACATCGCGCTGTTCCGCGCCGTCGTCCTGAAGCTGCCGCCGGTGCCGATCGACCGTGCCATCCCGCGGCCGCGCATCGGCTTCTGCCGCACGCCGATCTGGGGCGACGCATCGGCGGACACCCGCAGGCTGCTGGAGGAGACCGCGGGACGGCTGGCCGACAAGGGCGCGGCGGTGATCGATGTCGCCTTCGACCGCGCCTACGACGACATCCTCGACGATCACGGCGCGATCTCGTCGTGGGAGGCGACGCGCAACTACGCCGACGAGCGCCTGCGCAACCCGGACAAGGTCAGCCGCGAGCTGATGGACGGCTCGCTCGGGCGGGGGCTGGAGATCGACCTCGCGCGCTACGTCGCCGCGCAGCGCAAGGCCACCGCCTTCAAGGCGCACGTCGATTCGCTGTTCGACAGGGTCGACGCGCTGCTCTGCCCGAGCGCGCCGGGCGAGGCGCCGGCCGGCGTCGAGTACACCGGCGACCCGCGCTTCAACTCGATCTGGACGCTGGCGGGAACGCCGTGCGTCACCCTCCCCGCCGGCACCGGCAGTGCCGGCCTGCCGCTCGGCATCCAACTGGTCGGCCTGCGCCACGAGGACGACCGCCTGCTGTCCACCGCCGCGTGGGTCGCGGCCCATCTCGACTGAGGTTTCCATGCCGCGCATCGATGGCGAGCGTCTCCTGGCCGACCTGCGGCGCATCGCCGACTTCGGCCGCTACCAGACCGGCGTGCATCGCCCGCACCTGTCGCCGCAGGACGTCGAGAGTCGCCACTGGCTGGCCGGTCGCATGAAGGAGGCGGGGCTGGTGCCGGAGATCGACGGTGTCGGCAACGTCATCGGCCGCAGCCCGAAGACCGGGCCGCGCGTGCTGATCGGCTCGCACACCGACACCCAGCCGCGGGGCGGCTGGCTCGACGGCGTCATGGGCGTGATCTACGGGCTGGAAGTGGCGCGCGCGCTGTCCGAGGACCCGGCGACCGCGCATCTCGCCGTCGACGTCGTCTCGTGGGCCGACGAGGAAGGCCACTGGGGCAGCATGATCGGCTCCAAGAGCTTCACCGGGCTGGCCGGCGACGCCGAGGTCGATGCCGCGCGCCACCGCGAGGACGGTACCCCGATGCGCGACGCGCTGAAGGCCGCCGGTCTCGGGAACGTGCCGCGCGCCCGCCTCGAGGATGGCCGCTACCGCTGTTACCTCGAGGCCCACATCGAGCAGGGCGGCCTGCTCGAGGCCTCGGCCAAGCGCATCGGCGTGGTCACGGCGATCGTCGGCATCTACCAGTACCGCCTGGTCTTCAGCGGCATCCAGAACCATGCCGGCACGACCCCGATGCCGATCCGCAAGGATGCCGGCGTCGCCATGATGCGGCTGTACCAGGAGGTGATGGACCGGTTCCCGGCGCTGGCCGGTCCGCGCAGCGTCTGGACGGTGGGGCGGATGTCGCTCGAGCCCGGCGCGCCGGCGATCATCCCGGGCAGGGCCGAGATGCTGCTGCAGTTCCGGGACGCCGATGTCGCGGTGCTGAAGCGGCTGGAGGCCTGCCTCGACGAGATCGTCACCACGGCCAACGCGCGCGGTCCCTGCACGGTGACCTGCGAGAACCTCAACCGGACGATGCCGGCGCCGATGGACGAGCGGCTGCAGGAGGCGCTCGACGCGGCGGCCGAACAGCACGCGCCGGGCGCGCACATGCGCATGCCCTCGGGTGCCGGCCACGATGCCCAGATCCTCGCCCGCCGCCTGCCTGCGGCGATGATGTTCGTGCCCTCGATCGGCGGCATCTCGCACCATTTCACCGAGAACACCGACGACGCCGACATCGTGCTGGGCTGCCAGGTGTTCGCCGACGCGACCGCCCGCATCCTGACGCGCAACTAGCGGCAACCGCGCCGGTTGCCCGGTCGTTGCGACCGGGAACACCGTCGCGAGGGCTGACATGGCGCGCGTCAAGGGGATCGAGCCGGAAGACCACCTGCCGGAGGTGCGCGAGCCGGGCGGGTTCCGCCGCTCCGACGGCGACCTGCAGGCCGAACTCGCCCGGCGACTGGCCGAAGCGTCGGACTGCCGGGCCGCGGACGTCGTCGTGGTCGTGAGCGACGGCCACGTGTCGCTGACCGGCGCCGTTCCCTCGGCCGTCGACCGGCACCGGGTGGAGGCCCACGCCTGCGCCGTGGCGGGCGTGCGCTCCGTCCGGGATGGCCTGTCCTGCCCCGACGGTCGCGACGGCACCGACGATGGCGATGTCGCCGGTGCCGCGGCGAAGATGGGCAAGCCGGGCTTCGAGAGGTAGCCATGGCACGCAAGCAACCGCCTCCCACCCGCCGTCCGCGGCCGGGCGAGACCCCGGCCGAGAGTCCCGAACTCGGCGGCACCGAGGAGGAACGCGGTCGTCACCAGCGTTTCGCGCACGAGCAGTACAGCGGCTCGGGGCAGGGCAGGCACGGCGCACCGACGGGGGAAAGCCTGCCGCTGGAGAAGCCGAAGCAGGGAGGCTCCGCCTACCCCGAGGGCACGACGATGCCATGGCCGGCCGATGAGGCGGTCGAACGCGAACAGCGCCGCGACGAGGCGCGTCCGAAGGGACGCGTCAACCCGGCCCATCGCGACACCAGCCGCCGCCGCTAGGAAAATGTTATCGCACTGAGACTGCTTGTAGATCGGTCGGCGCGGTGGTTGATGGCCATCGCATGCCCATTCATGTCCGCGTTTCCCATCCCGATCGGCTGGTCGTCGCCGTCGCCCACGGCACCATCACGCCGGAGGAGTTCCACGACGCGGTGCGCGCGTTCCTCCTCCAGGACGCCATGCATTACCGCAAGCTGATCGATGTCGCCGCCGCCAACACCACGGCCGGGCTCGAGAACCTGAAGGAGTTGCTCGAGATGGCGCGGGCGGCGCCGCGGGCGGCGGAGCGCGGGGCGCTGGCCTTCGTCGTCGACGGCAAGCGGGGCGACCTCGTGCGCGAACTGGCCACCCTCAACCGCGAAGGCGAGCGGCCGGTGCAGGTCTTCACCAGCCTGCACGAGGCCCGGCGCTGGCTCGACTCGGTGTCGGTCCCGAAGCGCTGACCCGGCCTACTGGAAGCACTGCGCGGTGCGGACGGTGCAGGAATTGGCCGGGACGTTGGCGTTGCACTCCGACCACGCCTGCTGCTGAGCGGCCTGCTGGGTCGGGGCGGCGCCGAAACCCTCGGCCCGACCGGTGTCGCTGAAGGCATAGGCGACGCAGTTGGCGAGCGCCGTGTACTTGAGACGGCAGTAGATGCCGCATTGCCCGATCGCCGATGCCTCGGCCGCCTCGCGCGTCGCCATGCCGACCGCCGCGCCCCACAGGCCGGCGCCGTCGGTCGCCACGGCGACCCAGGTCCCTCCCTGCGCGGACGCGGTGGAAGCGAGCGCGGCGGACAGCAGGACGGCGGAGGCGAGCGAGCGGATCATCGGGGCGTGTGCCTTGTCAGGAAGTCGCGAACGCGACGGATCGACTCCTGCAGGAAGGCAGGGCCGCGCCAATCGTGCTGCACCTCGATATCGGGAGCAAGCGCGGCGATCTCGGCGCTGGTGGCGGCGGGATGGGGCTTGTCGGTGCCGGGCTGCAGGTAGAGCGGCGTGCGGCAGTGCCGCACGAAGTCGCGGGTCACCGAGAACACGAAGTCGCCGCCGAACATGTTGCGGCCGAACGACTCGATCGTCTCGACCGAGATGCCCGGGTCTCGCGCCCGCACCGTCTCGACGTAGCCCTTGATCGAGGCGTCCCAGGTGTCGCGGTTCCCGTGCAGGCCGATCGGGTTCTGCAGCACCGCGGCGGCGACCCGCCGCGGCGCCTGCTCGATCGCCTCGAAGCAGTAGCTGCCGCCGATGCAGCCGCCCATGACGTGGAAGCGGTCGAAGCCGAGATGGTCCATCAGGGCGAGGTGATCGCCGGCGAAGGTGTGCCAGCCATGGTCCGGCCTGACATCGGCGATCGACCGGCCGGCGTTGCGCTGGTCCATCGCGACCACGGTGAAGCGGTCGGCCAGGGCCTCGCGCGGATCCATCCAGGGAAAGCCGTCGGGGTAGGCGGGCGAGGTGCCACCCCACATCTTCATCTCCGACTTCAGCCCGCCCGGCGCGTAGAGCAGGACGGGGAAGCCCGCGCCGTGGACCTCGTAGTGGATCTCGGCATCGGCGCGCTTCAGGATCGGCATGGACGCGGTCTCCTCAGCTCGGCTTGTAGCCGATCGAGTCGATGATCGTCTTCCAGCGGGCGAGGTCGGCGCCCATGCGCTGCGTGAACTCGGCGGGCGTCGAGGTCTCGACGTCGAGGCCGAGCTCGGTCAGCTTCTTCTGGATGTCGGGTTGCGCCAGCACCGCCTTGAGCTCGCTGCCCCACGCGTCGAGCAGCGGCGCCGGCAGCTTGGCCGGCGCGAAGAACACGTACCAGCCGAGGATCTGCAGCTTCGGGTAGCCGAGCGAGGTCGCGGTCGGGATGTCGGGCGCGGCGGTGGCGGGCTTGGTGCCGGAGGTGAAGATCAGCTTCACCTTGCCGGCGCGGTGATGCTCGAGGAAGTCGGTGAGGCCGCCGCAGCCGGCGGCGATGTGGCCGCCCTGCAGGTCGGCGACCAGCGGCGCGGCGCCGCGGTAGGGCACCGGCTCGAGCGGGATGCCGATCTCGCGGCCCGCCATCACGCCGAAGAAGTGCGTGAACGAGCCCAGCGCCGTGGTGCCGAAGGTCTGGCGGGTCGGGTTCTTCTTCAGCCACTCGATGTATTCCGGCAGCGAGTTCACGCCGATCGTCGGCGACACGCAGAAGGCGGTCTGCACCGTGCCGGCGAGCGTGATCGGCTGCAGGTCGACCATCGGGTCGAACGGCACGTTCGGCATGGTCAGCTTCTGCACGATCGTCGCCGACGGCACGTAGGAGATCGTCGTGCCGTCGGGCGCGGCATTCTTCAGCGTCTCGACGGCGATGGTGCCGGAGGCGCCGGCCTTGTTGTCGATCAGCACGTTGCGCCCGCTGCGCTGCTTGATCGCCTCGGCCATCAGCCGGGCCATCACGTCGGTGCCGCCGCCGGCGGGGAAGCCGACCAGGATCCTGAGCGGCTTGTCGGGCAGGCCGGACTGCTGTGCCCGGACCCCGAACAGCGGCGCCACGGCGACGCCGGCGCCGAGCGCCAGCCCGGCGCGGCGGGTGATCTTCCTGGTCATGCGTTTCCTCCTGCTTTCGTTGTTTCCGCGGTTCCTTCGACGACGAACTAGGACACCAGACTCCAGGCCAACTCGGCACGCTCGCGCGCCGACCTGCTCATCTTGATCGATTCGGGGTTGGACGCGTTGCCCTGCAGCCCGCGGCGGTAGACGCCCTGCGCGATGGCGGCCAGGCGGTAGAGCGAGAAGGCAAGGTAGTAGTTCCAGTGCGGGATCGACGACCGCCCGGTGCGCCGGCAGTATGCGGCGACGTAGTCCTGCTCGGTCGGCAGGCCGAGGCGGGCGAAGTCCACGGTGGCGAAGCCGTGCGGCGGGTCCTTGAGATGGTAGCCGAGGCAGTTGTAGGCGACGTCGCACAGCGGGTGGCCGAGCGTCGACAGTTCCCAGTCGAGCACGGCGACCACCCGCGGTTCGGTCGGGTGGACGACCAGGTTGCCGAGCCGGAAGTCGCCGTGGACGATCGTCGTCGGATCCTCGGCCGGGATGTTCTCCGGCAACCAGCTCGCCAGCTTTTCCATCGCCGGGATGTGCTCGGTCTTGAGCTCGGCGTACTGCCTGCTCCAGCGCGCGACCTGGCGGGCGATGTACTGGCCGCTGCGGCCGTAGTCGCCGAGCCCGACCCGGGCCGGATCGACCTTGTGCAGCCGCGCCAGCACGTCGTTCATCGAGTCGAAGATCGCCGCGCGCTCGGGCGGCGTCAGCCCGGGCATCGAGGCGTCGACCAGGATGCGGCCAGGCACCGCGTCCATCAAGTAGAACATCTGCCCGATCACCGAGTCGTCGGCGCACAGCAGGTGGGCGCGGGCCACCGGCACGTCGGTCCGGGCGAGGGCGGAGATGACCCGGAACTCGCGGTCGACCTGGTGGGCCGAGGCAACCAGCTGGCCGGGCGGCTTCTTGCGCAGGACGAAGTCGTGGCGCCGGCCGTCGTCCATGTCGGCGGCGACGAAGAAGGTCGGGTTCGAATGGCCGGAGTCGAACTGCCGGACCTCGAGGCCGCCGCGGTATCCCGCGAGGTGCTGGCGCAGGTAGCGATCGAGCGACGACGGGTCGAAGCGATGTCGCTCCATGACCGGGACGGTCTTGGCATAGGTCTGCATGCGCCGTGAGGGTAGGGGCTTTCCGGCGGGGGCGGCAATCCGGCCGAACCACAGAGAGAAACGCAACCCCGGCCGGGGCCGCGGCGTTCACAGCGCCCAGCAGGAAGAGGTTTGGTGGACGCTCTGCCCGGCGACGGCGACCGCTTCCCCGTCGTCCACATGCATCGCGGATCGGCGATCCGGCGGCCCCTGGTCGTGCTCGCGGTCTGTGCCGTGCTGGGCCTGCTCTACGTGGCGCGCGAGTTCCTCGTTCCCACCGCGGGCGCCGTCGTGCTGGCGCTGGTGATGACCCCGATCGCCAACGGCTTCGAGCGCCTGCGCCTGCCGCCGGCACTGGCTGCCGGCGCCTCGGTGCTGCTGCTAGCGCTGGGCCTCGCGGCGTTGCTGGCGGCCTCGGTGCCGGCCATCACCAGCTGGATCGACGAGGCGCCGATGCTGACCTACAACCTGGAGCGCAAGCTCCAGGGGCTGCGTCAGTCGCTCGCCGTGGTGCAGGAGGTCTCCAAGCAGGTCGAGCAGGCGACCACGCCGGCGCCGGCGACCCCGGCGGAGGAGAAAGCCGAGAAGGTGGTCGTCCGCGAGAAATCGCTGCTGTCGGACATCGCCAGCACGACGCCCACCGTGGTCCTGCAGTTGTTCTACGCCTCGGTGCTGGCCTTCCTGCTGCTGTCGCACCGCAATGCCTCCCGCCGCCAGATCATGCGCATCCCGGCCTCGTTCCCGACCCGGGTGCGGCTGGCACGCGTGATGCGCGACATCAACGAGCGCGTCGGCCACTACCTGTTCTCGCTGGTCGTGATCTACGCAGGCGTCGCGGCCCTGTCGACGACGGCGCTGGCACTGCTGGGCTTTCCCAATGCGATCGTGTGGGGCGTGCTGATGGGGATCGCCAGCTTCGTGCCGTTCATCGGCCCGGCGGTGACGATCGCGGTGGTGGCGGCGGTGGCGCTGCTGAGCTTCGACGACTGGCCGCGTATCGTCGCCGCGCCGGGACTCCTGCTCGCCATCCACCTCGTCGAGGCCAACCTCGTGACCCCGATCTTCGTCAGCCGGCGCTGTGCCCTCAACACCGTCGCGGTGTTCGCGACCATCGCGCTGCTCGGCTGGATGTGGGGCGCGGTCGGGGCCATCGTGGCGGTGCCGCTGCTGATCCTGGTCAGCACCATCAGCGCGCACCTGCCGTCGCTGCGCTGGCTCGAGGTGCTGCTGGCCGACGACCGGCCGGTCAGCGCCCGGGTGGCCAGCAAGCCCGGCCTGGCATCGGTGTCGCGGCCGCCGGTGCGGGTCAGGCCGACGCGGCGGGAACGGCGGCTCGCCGCCGTCAAGTGATGCCGCGGCAGCCTAGAACTTCAGGCTCTGCACCAGCTCGCTCGGCATCTCCGACATGCGGACGTACTGCGCCAGCATGTGCATGAGCGACTGGTGGACGTCCTCGACGATGCCGTAGTTCTCGGCCTTCACGTGCAGGCTGATGTCGGCCATCTGGGCGCTGCGGCCGCCGGAGAAGCCGGTCAGCGCGATCGTGGTCAGGCCGTTGTCGGCTGCCCAGGCCAGCGCCCGCACGATGTTCTCCGAATCACCCGACGAGGAGATCGTGATCAGCACGTCGCCCTCGCGCGCGGCGTTGCGCAGCTGGTAGGCGAATACTTCCGGGAATTCCATGTCGTTGGCGATCGCGGTCACCAGCTCGACCGTCGACGACAGGCTGACGACGCGCGGCCGCAGCGTCGTGCTGGTGGCGATGCCCTTCGAGCAGTCGCAGGTCAGGTGGTTGGCGATCGCCGCCGAGCCGCCGTTGCCGCAGGTGAAGATGATGCGGTCGGACTGGATGGCACGCTTCATCGCCGTGGCGGCACGCTCGAGCTGGTTGCCGCGCACCGAGGCGTAGGCCTGCGCCATCGTCGACGCGTAGTCCGTCAGGAACTTGTCGGCTTGCGAATACTTCGCACCGGGAAATTTTGCACTCATCGGGCGCCTAGCTAGGCGACGGAGGCACGCCCGTCAACCATCCCAAACATCTTGCGGCATCGGCAGCCGGGCGAAATCCGCGGCCACCAGCGGTCGGTGGTGGCCGACCCCTTCCTTCTCCAACAACATCATGTATTGGCGCACGTGCTGGCCGCAATGCCACGTGGTGCGCTCCATCAGCTCGTGCAGGCTCTGCGGCCCGTAGTAGGTCGACAGCACCTTGGCCGGCGCGGTGTCGCCCGCCTGCCACCAGGCGCGGAAGCGCTGCCGGATGTCCTCGCCGTACGCCACGAGATCGGCGGTGCCGGCACCGGCGGCCGGCTCCTCGCGGAACATCGCCTGGACCAGCGTCGTGCCGGCGTTGGCGTCGAGGAAGGCCTGGACCACGCGGAACAGGTGGAAGCCCAGCGAGCGATAGCTGCGCGGCCGGCCCGGGACATGGATGTCGAGGCGGTCGGCGGGCATCAGCGGGATCAGTTCGATGGCCGCGGTCATGAACTTGTCGACGCGGGCCGCGAGTTCGTCGGTCGAGAGCTCGGGACCCGACGTCTCGTCGAGGCCGAGGAAGTCGACGATCTGCTTCGTGCTCTGGCCGAAGGTATAGCGGGCGCCGCGCGACAGCACCGGCACCGAGCGCACGCCGAGCTTCTGCAGCTCGGCCAGGCCGGCCGCATCCTCGAGCACGTTCACGGAAACGAAGTCGATCCCACGGACCGATAGAAACTCCTTGAGTCTCAGGCAGCTGGTTCAACCCGGCTGCCAGAACACCTTCAGCGGTTCACTCATGTCACGCTCCACCTGTCGAACGGACATTTGGCGGCGCTTTGGTTCCCCAAGTCAAGGCGGCCGCCGTCACGAGGCGGCCGACGACCAGGCCGCCGCCAACTGGCGCGACACCAGCCGGGCATACAGCCCGTTCTGCGCCAGCAGGGCGTCGTGCGTGCCGGTCTCGACCACGCGCCCCTCGTCGAGCACGACGATCAGGTCGGCATCGCGCACCGTCGACAGCCGGTGGGCGATGACCACGGTGGTGCGATCGGCCTTGAGCCGGTCGAGGGCGCGTCGCACCGCCTGCTCGTTGACCGCGTCGAGGTGCGACGTCGCCTCGTCGAGCACCAGGACCGGCGCGTTCTTCAGGAAGGCGCGGGCGATCGCGACGCGCTGCCGCTGGCCGCCCGACAGGGCGGTGCCGCGCTCGCCGACGGGCGAGTCGAGGCCCTCGGGCAGGGTCGCCACCAGCGCGTCGAGCGAGGCGTGGCGCAGCGCGTCCTTCAGGTCCTGCTCCGACGCCTCCGGCCGCGCGATCAGGATGTTGGCGCGCAGGCTGTCGTTGAACAGGTAGGTGTCCTGCGCGACCAGCGCGATCAGCCCGCGCAGCTCGTCGAGGCGGTAGTCGCGCAGGTCGGCGCCGTTCAGCGTCAGGCGGCCCTCGGCAGGGTCCCAGAAGCGCATCAGCAGCTGCGCCGTCGTGGTCTTGCCGGCGCCCGAGGTGCCGACCAGCGCCACGGTGCGGCCGGCCGGGATCTCGAACGAGACCTCGCGCAGCGCCGGGCGCGATTGGCCCGGGTAGGTGAAGGTGACGCGGTCGAGCGCCAGCGCGGCGGCTCCCGGCCGGGCCGCCACGCCCGGCCCGTCGCGCACCGCCACCGGTTCGTTGGCGAGCGCGTAGACCCGGCGCGTCGCGCCCAGCGTGTCGGCGAGCTGGCGCCCGATCTGGGCGATCTCCGACACCGGCAGGAAGGCCGCCATGGCCAGGATGGTGAGCAGCGGCAGCAGGCCGGGGTCGAGCGCGCCGCGCTGCGCCAGCAAGGCGCCGGCGACCACGACGGCGAGGCCGCCGAGGCCGGTAAGGACCTCGAGCAGCGCCTGCTGCAGCGTCAGCTCGTTGAAGAACGGCAGGCGCAGGCCGATGTGACGTTGCGACAGCGCGTCGAGGCGGTCGCCGCGCGCGGCTTCCTGCTGGAAGGCGACGATCTCGCCCAGCCCCTGTACCGAGTCGACGGCGAAGGCGCCGAGTTCGCCGGCCGCCTCGCGGGCCAGGCCGCCCAGCCGGTCGACGCGGCGGCGCATCAGGAACGGGCTGAGGCCCACCGCCAGCAGGAACGGCAGCAGCGCCAGCGCCAGCCAGCCGCTCTCGCTCGCCAGCACGGCGATCACCGCCGCCGGCACCACGATGGCGACGAAGGCCGGTGCCACGGTGTGGGCGAAGAAATACTCGACCAGCTCGATGTCGTGGGTCGCCAGCGCCATCAGGTCGCCGGTGCGCCGGCGCACGAGGTAGGCGGGGGCCAGCGCGTCGAGCTTGCGGAAGGCGTCGATCCGCATCTCGGCCAGCAGCCGGAACGCCATGTCGTGCGCCAGCCAGGATTCGAACCAGTGCAGCAGGCCCGACAGCGGCGCCACCACCGCCAGCGCGACCGCGAGGCCGCCGTAGGGCTCGTGGTGCTTGAGCGCCAGCACGATCAGCGCCGACAGCACGCCGACGCCGATGAAGGCCACGACCCGCAGCACGCCCAGCAGGAAGGTCGCCGTGAGCTTGCCCTTCCACGGCAGGATCATCGCCATCAGGGCGGCCACCACCTGCGGCCAGCCCAGTCCCTCGGCCTTGAGGATGCCCTCGGTCGGCGCCGCCGCCGGCACGCCGACGTCGCCGCCGCGCGGGCCTGGCGTCTCGACCGCCGGTTCGAGCAGGTCGCCGGTGGGCGCGGCCACGGACTCGCGTGCCTGCTCGGCCATCAGCCGGGCGTAGACCCCGCCCTGGCGCATCAAGGCGTCGTGGCGGCCCTGCTCGACGACGCGGCCGCCGTCGAGCACGAGGATGCGGTCGCAGTCGATCACGCTCGACAGGCGGTGGGCGAGGATCAGCGTGGTGCGACCGCGCATCAGCCGGTCGAGCGCCTGCTGGATCACCGCCTCGTTCTCGGCATCGACCGCAGACAGCGCCTCGTCGAGCACCAGGATCGGCGTGTCGCGCAGCAGCGCGCGGGCGATCGCGACGCGCTGGCGCTGGCCGCCCGACAGCTTGACGCCTTTCTCGCCGATCAGCGTGGCGTAGCCGTTCGGCAGGCCGAGGATGAAGTCGTGGATGTTGGCGGCGCGGGCGGCATCCTCCAGCTGCTGCCGGGTCGCATCGGGGCGGCCCAGCCGGATGTTGTCCTCGACCGTGCCGTGGAACAGGAAGGTGTCCTGGTTGACCACGGAGATCAGCGAGCGGATCTGCCCGAACGACAGCGTCCGCAGGTCGTGGCCGCCCAGCAGGATGCGGCCACGCCCGGGGTCGTAGAAGCGCAGCAGCAGGCGCACGATCGACGACTTGCCGCCGCCCGACGGTCCGACCAGGCCGAGCCGCTCGCCGGCGGCGGCCTCGAAGGCGAGGCCGTCGTGGACGGCGCGGCGCGTGCCGGGATAGGCGAAGCCGACATCCTCGAAAGCGATGGTCGGTGCCAGCGGCGCGTCGAGGCGGGCCGGTGGCGCGTCGGCCACGGCGGGCCGCTCGTCGAGGATGCGGTAGATGCCCTGCGCCGCCGACAGGCCGACCATGCCCTGGTGCAGCACGCTACGCAGTTCGCGCATCGGCCGGAAGATCTCGACGCCCAGCATCAGGATGACCAGCAGGGAGGTCATCGACAACGCGCCGGCCTCGACCCGCGACGCGCCGTAGACCAGCGCCGCCGCGGCGCCGCACGCGATCGAGGCGTCGGTGATGCCGCGGGCCAGCGAGTTGGTGCCCAGCACCCACATGGTGCGGCGGAACAGGTCGCGCGCCTCGACCTCGAGCCGGTCGGCCCGCGCCTTGCCCTGGCCGAACGCCTTCAGGGTCGCGAGGCCCTGGATCGAATCGAGGAACTCGGCGGCGAACGAGGCATAGGCCTTCTGGCGGCGCAGCGAGTTGCGGACGTCCCACTTGTGCCACAGCGCCGGCGCGAACAGCGCCACCATGGCGAAGCCCAGCATCACCAGCGCAACCGGCAGGTCGATCGCGGCGACCACCGCGAAGATCAGCACCGGCGACAGGAGCGCGATCAGGAACTGCGGCAGGAACTGGCCGAAGTAGGTCTCGAGCTGCTCGACGCCGTCGATCAGCGACAGCGTCAGGGCGCCCGACCGCTGGCGGCCGACGGTGCCGGGGCCGAGCGCGGCGATGCGGTCGTAGAGCAGGCGGCGCAGGGATTTCTGGACCCGCGCGGCGGTGCCGTGGGCGACCACGGCGCGGGCGTGCTCGGCGACCCCGCGCAGCACCATGACCACGGCGATGGCCGCGATCGCCGGCACCAGTTCGCCGATCGCCCGGCCGGCGAAGACCTGCCCGATCAGCCAGCCGAGCAGGGCCAGGCGGGCGATACCGAAGCCGACCGAGACGAGGCCGAGGCCGACCGCGCCGGCGATCCGGCCCCGCACGCCGCGGGTGAAGACGAGCAGGCGCGGTTCGATGTGCACGGGATTCCCTCGTGGAGCGGCCTGCCGGGCAGGCCTAGGCTGCGGCGACGTCCGGGGAGCAAAGCATGAAACGCACCATCGCAGCCATCGCCCTCGCTGCCGTTTCGACGAGCGCGCAGGCACAGGCGGAGGGGCTGCCCCGGGCGGCCCGTCCGGAAGACGTCGGCCTGTCCTCGGTCCAGCTCAGGCACATCGAGGAGGTGACCCAGAAGCACGTCGAGTCGGGTCTCGTGCCCGGCGCGGTGATGCTGGTGGCGCGGCGCGGCAAGGTCGCGTGGAGCGCGACGCTCGGCAAGCGCGACGTCGCCAGCGGCGACCCGATGAAGCCCGATGCGATCTTCCGCATCTACTCGATGACCAAGCCGATCGTCAGCGTCGCTGCGATGCAGATGGTCGAGGAAGGCCGGTTGCAGGTCGGCGACCCGGTCGCCCGCTACCTGCCCGAGATCGGCAGGATGAAGGTCGGTACCGAGAAGACCGGGGCCGACGGCCGGCCGGTCCTGTCGCTCGCCGATCCCGAGCGGGCGATGACCGTGCAGGACCTGCTGCGCCACACCTCGGGCCTGACCTATGGCTCGCGCGGCAGCGGCCTGGTCAACCAGGCCTACCTCGACGCCAAGATCGGCGACCGCGGCCTCAGCAACGAGGAATTCGTGAGCCGGCTGTCGACGGTTCCGCTGAAGTTCAGCCCCGGCGCCCGCTGGGAGTACGGCGTGTCGACCGACGTGCTCGGCCGGCTGGTCGAGGTGATCGACGGCAAGCGACTGGGCGAGTCGCTTGCCGCCCGCGTGTTCAAGCCGCTGGGCATGGTCGACACCGGCTTCCAGGTACCGGCCGACAAGCTCGGCCGCGCCGCCCAGCCTGGACCGCGGCCCGGCGGACAGCCGGGGACGCCGCGCTTCGCGGTCAACGACGGCGCGCGCTACGAATCGGGCGGCGGCGGCCTGACATCGACGATCGACGACTACCTGCGCTTCGCCGTCGCGCTGGCCGCGGGCGGCGCGCTGCCCGACGGCCGGCGCCTGCTCGGCAAGCAGACGCTCGCCTTCATGACCGCCGACCATACCGGCGCGCGGCCCGGCCGCCCGCCCGGCCTCGGCTTCGGCCTCGGCTTCGAGGTCCGCACCATGATCGGCGAGGCGGCGCTGCCCGGCTCGGTCGGCGAGTACGGCTGGGCCGGCAATGCCGGGACCCTGTTCTGGATCGACCCGCGCCAGCAGCTGGTCGCGATCTACATGGTGCAGGTCAGCGATCCCGACCGCGTGGCGCTGCGCAACCAGTTCCGGTCGATGGTGCAGGCGGCGATCATCGACTGAACCGTGACCTGCGGTATTTTCTTCCGTGGTGCGATAGGACGGCTTCGACTAGAACGTCCGGGCAGGAGGTACCCACGATGCTTCGTCGTTCGATTCTCGCCGCCGCCGCCGGTGCGGCGCTGGCCTTCCCGGCCGCCGCGCAGCAGCCGCCGATCAAGATCGCCCTGATCTACGGCAAGACCGGCCCGCTCGAGGCCTACGCGCGCCAGACCGAGGCCGGCTTCATGCTCGGCCTCGAGTACGCGACCAAGGGCACGATGGAGATCAACGGCCGCAAGGTCCAGGTCATCCTCAAGGACGACCAGCTGAAGCCGGACCTCGCCAAGGCAGCGCTGGAGCAGGCCTACGGCGACGACAAGGTCGACATCGCGGTCGGCACCAGCTCGTCGGCGGCGGCGCTGGCGATGCTGCCGGTCGCCGAGGAGTACAAGAAGGTGCTGATCGTCGAGCCGGCGGTGGCCGACCAGATCACCGGCGACAAGTGGAACCGCTACATCTTCCGCACCGCGCGCAACTCGACCCAGGACGCGCTGGCCGCGGCGGCGACCCTGAAGGACGAGAACATCTGCCTCGCCACGCTGGCGCAGGACTACGCGTTCGGCCGCGACGGCGTCGCCTCGATGAAGGAAGCGCTGGCGGCGGTCGGCTCCAAGGCCAAGATCGTGCACGAGGAATACGCGCCGCAGCAGACCACCGACTTCACGGCGCCGGCACAGCGCATCTTCGACGCGCTCAAGGACAAGCAGTGCCGCAAGGTCGTGGTCGTGGTGTGGGCCGGCGCCCACCCGCTGCCCAAGCTGATGGACCTCAAGCCGGAGCGCTTCGGCATCGAGATCGCGCCGGGCGGCAACATCCTGCCGGTGATGGCCGGCTGGAAGCAGTTCCCGGGCCTCGAGGGCGCGATCTACTACTACTGGGGCTTCCCCAAGAACCCGGTCAACGACTGGCTGGTCGCCGAGTACAAGAAGCGCAACAACGGCACCCCGCCGGACTTCTTCGTCGCCGGCGGCATGGCCGCCGCGCTGGCGGTCGTCGAGGGCATCAAGAAGGCGGGCGGCACCGACACCGAGAAGCTGATCGCCGCGATGGAAGGCATGAGCTTCGAGACGCCCAAGGGCACGATGACCTTCCGCAAGGAAGATCACCAGGCGCTGCAGCTGATGTACCACTGGCGCATGAAGAAGGATGCGCCGGACAACGTCGACCTGCTCGAGCTGGTGCGCGAGATCCCGGCTTCCGAGCTGAAGCTGCCGGTCAAGAACAAGCGCTGACCCGAGGAGGGACGGCACGCCCGCGCCGTCCCGCACTCCCTGCATGCTCGAGACCCAGGACCTCACCATCCGGTTCGGCGGCCACGCCGCGGTCGACGGCGTGACCTGCGCCTTCCAGCCGGGCACGCTGACCGCCATCGTCGGTCCCAACGGCGCCGGCAAGACCACCTACTTCAACCTGATCTCGGGCCAGCTGCCGGCGACATCCGGCAGGGTCCGCCTGCACGGCCACGACATCACCGGGCTGGCGGCGCCGCGGCGCAGCCGGCTGGGCCTCGGCCGCGCCTTCCAGCTGACCAACCTGTTTCCCAACCTGACCGCGCTGGAGAACGTCCGGCTGGCGGTGCAGGTGCGTCGCGGCAACAGCCTCGACCTCCTGTCGCGCGTGCGCGGCCACCGCGAGCTGATCGACCGGGCGCGGGAGCACCTCGCCGCGGTGTCGCTGGCCGACCGCGCCGACACGGTGGCGGCGACGCTGCCGCACGGCGACCAGCGCAAGCTCGAGGTCGCGATCCTGCTGGCGCTCGAGCCCGAGATCTTCATGTTCGACGAGCCGACCGCGGGCATGAGCATCGACGAGGTCCCGACCGTGCTCGACATCATCGCCGCCATCAAGAAGCGCGGCGACAAGACGATCCTGCTGGTCGAGCACAAGATGGACGTGGTGCGCTCGCTGTCCGACCGCATCGTCGTGCTGCACCAGGGCAAGCTGGTGGCCGACGGCAAGCCGGCCGAGGTCATCGCCTCCGACATCGTGCGCGAGGCCTATCTCGGCGGCGCCGCCGACGGGGCAGGGGCCGGGGCAGGGAGCGGAGGCGCGCATGGCTGAGGGGCTGCTCAGCCTGCGCGGGGTCAAGACCGACATCGGCCGCTACCACATCCTGCACGGCGTCGACTTCGAGGTGCCGGAGGGCCGGCTGACCATGCTGCTGGGCCGAAACGGCGCCGGCAAGACGACGACGCTGCGCACCATCATGGGCCTGTGGCGCGCGGTCGCCGGCGAGATCCGCTTCGAGAACCGCGACATCACGCGGATGGCGACGCCGGACATCGCGCGGCTCGGCATCGCCTACGTGCCCGAGACGATGGCGATCTTCGCCGACCTGACGGTGCAGGAGAACATCGTGCTGGCGGCCCGCTCGGGCCCGCCCGACCCGGCCCGGCTCGACTGGATCTTCGGCCGCTTCGAGGCGCTGAAGCGGTTCTGGACGCTGCCGGCGGGCAACCTGTCGGGCGGCCAGAAGCAGATGCTGGCGGTGGCCCGCGCCATCGTCGAGCCGCGCCGCCTGCTGCTGATCGACGAGCCGACCAAGGGCCTGGCGCCGGCGATCATCGCCAACATGATCGACGCCTTTCGCGAACTGAAGGACGGTGCGGTGAGCCTGCTCGTGGTGGAACAGAACTTCGCCTTCGCCCGCCAGCTCGGCGACACCGTCGCGGTGATGGACGACGGCCGGGTGGCGCATGTCGGCACCATGGAGGCCTTCGCCGCCGACGCCGCCCTGCAGCAGCACCTGCTCGGCCTCGGCATGGGAGAGCACCAGTGAAACGCGACTGGATCCCGCTGGTCCTGGTGCCCGCCGTCGCCGTGGTGGCGTTGCCGCTGGTCGGCTCGCCGTCGAGCTGGGTGACGCTCACCCTGGCCGGCCTGGCGATGGGGCTGATGATCTTCATCATGGCGTCCGGCCTGACGCTGACCTTCGGCCTGATGGACGTGCTGAACTTCGGCCACGGCGCCTTCATCGCGGTCGGCGCCTACGTCGCCGCCAGCGTGATGCTGGCGATGACGCCTTGGATGACCGCCGAGTCGCTGTGGACCAACCTCGCCGCGGTCGGGCCGGCGGTGCTGGCGGCGACGGTGGTCAGCGGCGCGCTCGGGCTGGGCTTCGAGCGCGTGATCGTGCGGCCGGTCTACGGCCAGCACCTGCGCCAGATCCTGGTCACCACCGGCGGCCTGATCGTGGCCGAGCAGCTGCTGAAGGTGATCTGGGGGCCGGAGCAGATCACGCTGTCGCGGCCGCCGGCGCTGCGCGGCGCCTTCCTGTGGGGCGACGTGGCGATCGAGAAGTACCGGCTGCTGGCGGTGGTGGTCGGGCTGGTGGTGTTCGCGGCCCTGGCGGTGACGCTCAACCGTACCCGGATCGGGTTGCTGATCCGCGCCGGCGTCGAGAACGGCGAGATGGTCGAGGCCCTGGGCTACCGCATCCGCCGCCTGTTCGTCGGCGTGTTCGTCGCCGGCTCGGCGCTGGCCGGGCTGGGCGGGGCGATGTGGGGCCTGTACCAGGAGACGATCACGGCGGCGATCGGGGCGCAGGTCGCGGTGCTGGTCTTCATCGTCATCATCATCGGCGGGCTGGGCTCGGTCGGCGGCTGCTTCATCGGCGCCCTGCTGGTCGGGCTGACCGCCAACTACGTCGGCTTCATCGCCCCCAAGGTGGCGTTGGGATCGAACATCCTGCTGATGGCGCTGGTGCTGCTGTGGCGGCCGCAGGGCCTGTTCCCGGTGGCGAGGCGCTGATGCTGCGCGCGCTCCTGTCCGACGACCTGCCGCGCAGCCGCTGGCTGGCGCTGGCGCTCGTGCTCGTCGTGGTCGGCCTCGCGGTCGCGCCGTTCGCCTTCCCGGGCGCCAAGTCGCTGAACGTGGCGGCCAAGATCTGCGTCTTCATCGTGCTGGCGGCCAGCTTCGACCTGCTGCTCGGCTACACCGGCATCGTCTCGTTCGCCCACACCATGTTCTTCGGCATCGGCGCCTACGGCGTGGCGATCGCGCTGACCCGCATGGGCCCGGAGTGGACCTCGGTCGGCGTCGGCGTGGTCGCCGGCCTCGTCGTGGCAGTGGCGCTGGCGGCGGTGATCGGCCTGTTCTCGCTGCGCGTGCGCACCATCTTCTTCGCCATGATCACGCTGGCGGTGGCCAGCGCCTTCGCCATCCTGGCCTCGCAGCTGCCGGCCCTGACCGGCGGCGAGGACGGGCTCAACTACCGCCTGCCGGCGGTGCTGCGGGCCAGCTACAGCCTGGCCGACGGCACGCTGTTCGGCGTCCGCCTGAACGGCCGCCTCGTCGACTACTACCTCGTCTACGCCTGCTCGCTGCTGCTGGTGCTGGCGCTCCTGCGGGTCGTGAACTCGCCGTTCGGCAGCGTCCTGATGGCGATCCGCGAGAACCCGTTCCGGGCCGAGGCGATCGGCTACCGCACCGTGGTCTACCGCACCATCGCCAGCTGCATCGCCGCCGCGGTGGCGGCGCTGGCCGGGGCGCTGCTGGCGCTGTGGTCGAGCCAGACCAATCCCGACACCACGCTGTCGTTCGACATCATGGTCGATATCCTGCTGATGGTGGTGATCGGCGGCATGGGCACGATCTACGGCGCCGTGCTGGGCGCGGTGCTGCTGGTGTTCGCCCAGAACTACCTGCAGGACCTGCTGGCGATCGCCAACAAGGCGCTGGCCGGCCTGCCGCTGCTGGCCAACCTGTTCCACCCCGACCGCTGGCTGCTGTGGCTCGGGGTGGCGTTCATCCTCTGCGTCTACTTCTTCCCCACCGGCATCGTCGGCAGCCTGCGCAGCCGCGCAGCGGCGCGCGGCCCGGCCGCGACCCGGAAGGTCACATCGTGAGCTGCTGGATGCCGCCGCGCGGCTGCCCGGCCTCGATGTTCTGCCACAGGATCTCGTGACCCGGCGGCAGCGGCCGGTTGTTGTCCATGGTCAGCCACAGGCGCAGCAGCATGCGGCTCTTGCCGGCCTCGAAGTCGTCCTCGAACGGGGTGCGGCCGTGGTAGGTGACGTGGCTGTTGATCAGCTGCAGGTCGCCCGGTTCCAGGGTCATCTCGAAGCACAGCTCCTCGGCCGTCGCCATCAGCACGTCGATGGCTTCCTTCTGCCGGTCGGTGAGGGCAGGGACGCCCGGCGCCATCTGCGCCGCCTCGATGAAGGTCAGGGAGTAGTGCGAGGTGAACTTGCCGTCGCGCAGCCCGAAGATCGGCAGCGGGTAGGCGGTCTCCTTGGTCGTGCCTTCCTCGCCGAAGCGGCTGCGCCAGTAGTCCCTGAACAGCTCGTCGAGCAGGTCGGGCCGGCGCGCCAGGATCGCGTTGTGGATCGCCGGCGTGCTGGCGAGCTTGCTGACGCCCCCGGCGCTGGCCTGCCGCACGCACAGCAGGGTGACGACGTCGGTGCGGTCGGTGTGGAAGCGCAGGCCGCCGTTGGTCAGGGTGCGGGCATAGGACGACAGGAAGGTGCCGCCCGCCTGGTCCTGCGTCTGGCCGTAGGTGCGCCCGACGTGGGCGCCCTCGTCGCGGATGGCGCGCATCAGTTCGCCGGTCCGGTTCTGGAAGCGCGGCGTGCCGACATGGGCGCCGAAGCCGAAGTAGACGGCCTTGAGGTCGTCCTCGTCCCAGCGGTCGACCGGGAAGCCCTGCAGCTTGAGGATGCCGGAGCCGTTCTCCAGCTCGTCGGCGATGTCGGCGGCCAGGCTCTCGAGGCCGCGCAGCGGGAAGTTCCGGCGCGTCAGCTCGCACCACGCGAGGCCGGCCTTCTTCGCGGCGACCAGCGCGTCGTCGAGGGCGGCGATGCCGGCCGTGGGAAACTCGCGGATCCAGCGCTTCGAGTCCTTGATCTCGGCGCCGGTCCACACGCAGGGACCGGAGAGCGGGGTGCGATGGGTCATGATGACCCGGACTATAGCGCCTTTCGCATGTTGATCGAGGTCGGATGGTCGAAGCCGTCATGCGCCTCGCGCGACACTTCGGCGTAGCCCAGCGACTGGAACAGGCGCTGGTTGTCGACCAGCACGACGCGCACCCCCAGCCGCACGCCGGGCAGGCCGCGCCGCCGCGCCTCGGCCTCGACCGCCTCGACCAGCCGGCGCGCGAGGCCATGGCCGCGCGCCGAAGGCAGCACCGACAGGCGACCGAAGTAGAGGTCGCCTTCCTGGGGCTTCAGCATGACGCAGCCGACGGCGCGGCCGTTCTGCTCGGCGATAATCGCGCCCGACCCGTTGCCCAGCTCGGCGGCGATCGATGCCGGGGTTTCGCTAAAGGCGCCCGATTCGGGCACCAGCTTGCCGCGGTACTGTTCGAAGGCGGCGAGGATGGTGGCCGCGAGAGCGGGGGCATCGGCCGCGGTCGCGACGCGCAGGATCGGGGAGTCGCTCATGTCCGTGTTCTCGCGTAGGCTCGCGGCAAAACACGGGAAAGTCCATGGCTCTCATCACCTATCTCACGCGTATCCAGTTCGACTTCGGCGCCCTGTCGCTGCTCGAAGCCGAGTTGCAGCTGCTCGGCATGCGCCGGCCGCTGATCGTCACCGACAAGGGCGTCGTCGCCGCCGGCCTGTGGGCCAAGGTCAAGGAACGCCTGCCCGGCAACATGCCGATCACGCTGTACGACGAGACGCCGGAGAATCCGACCGAGGCGGCGATGCGCGACGCGCTCAAGCTCTACAAGTCGGAGGGCTGCGACGGCATCATCGCGATCGGCGGCGGCTCGCCGATGGACCTCGCCAAGGCGGTCGGCCTGATGGCGACCCATCCCGGCACCTCGCTGCAGCCGTACTCGTTCGTCGAGGGCGGCGCCGGCAAGATCACCAGCGCGGTGGCGCCGATCGTCGCCATCCCGACGACCTCGGGCACCGGCAGCGAGGTCAGCCGCGGCGGCGTCATCATCATGGACTCGGGGCGCAAGCTGGCGATCGGCAGCCCGTACCTGATCCCGCGGCTGGCGCTGATCGATCCCGAGCTGACCATCGGCCTGCCGCCGCACCTGACCGCCGGCACCGGCATGGACGCCTTCACGCACAACATCGAGTGCTTCCTCGCCAACGTCGTGAACCCGCCGGCCGACGCGATCGCTCTCGACGGTCTCGAGAAGGCGTGGACCTGGGTGGAACGCGCGACCAGGGACGGCACCGACCGCGAGGCGCGCTGGAACATGGCGATGGCGGCGATGGAAGGCGCCATGGTGTTCCAGAAGGGCCTCGGCGCGGTGCACGCGCTCAGCCACCCGACCGGCGGCCTCAAGGGCTACCGCCTGCACCATGGCACGCTGAACGCGATCTACCTGCCGGCGGTGCTGCGCTTCAACGAGCCGGCGGTGGGCACGAAGTTCGCCAAGGTGGCGCAGGTGATGGGCCTGAAGGCGAGCGAGGCCAACGCCGCCGGCGTCGCCAACGCGGTCGCCGCGCTGAACGAGCGCCTCGGCATCCCCAAGGGCCTGGGCGCGATGGGCCTGCAGCGCGATACCGTCGAGAAGATCGCCGACGGCGCGCTCGGCGACCACTGCCACCAGTCGACGCCGCGCCAGCCGACGCGCGAGCAGTACATCCAGTTGATCGAGGAGAGCTGGGGATGAAGGTCAAGGACAAGGTCTGCGTCGTCACCGGCGCGGCCGGCGGCATCGGCGAGGCGATCGCCCGGCGCTTCGCGAAGGAGGGCGCCCGGGGCGTCGTCGTCGCCGACCGCGACGTCGCCCGCCTCGAGAAGGTGGCCCGGGACATCGGTGGCCTCGCGGTCGCCTGCGACGTGGCGCGCGAGGACGACATCAGGCGGCTGGTCGCCGAGGCCGAGAAGAAGTTCGGCCCGGTCGACGTCTTCTTCTCCAACGCCGGTATCGGCCGCGGCGGCCACGAGGACGCGACCGACAAGGACTGGGCCGACAGCTGGGCGATCCACGTCATGGCCCACGTCTACGCCGCGCGCGCCCTCGTGCCGGGCATGCTGAAGCGCAAGTCGGGCTACCTCCTGAACACCGCCAGCGCCGCCGGCCTGCTGGCGTCGATGGGCTCGGCACCCTACGGCGTCACCAAGAACGCCGCGGTGGCGCTGGCCGAGCACCTGTCGATCCAGTACGGCGACCGCGGCATCTGCGTCTCGGTGCTGTGCCCCCAGGCTGTCGACACCGACATGCTGCGCATGGCCGGCGCGACGGCGGCCTCGGTCGACGGCGTGCTCAACACCGAGGCGGTGGCGCAGGCGGTGATCGAGACCATGGACGAGGAGCGCTTCCTCGTGCTGCCGCACCCCGAGGTCAAGGACTACATGGCGCGCAAGCTCGATCGCGACCGCTGGCTGCGCGGCATGCGCCGCCTGCGCGACAAGACCGGCGAAGGCCAGGACAGGAAGGCCTGAGCGTTGACGCCGGGGCGCGGGTCGGGGAAGGTTCGCGCCCATGACGCGACGACTGTTCCTTCGACTTGCCCGCTGATCCCGCTCCGGCCGCGGCCGGAGCGCGGATCGTCGCGCGCGTGAAGTCGTCGAAGGAAGTCGTCCCCCATGTTCTCCGCCCTGCTGTCCGACCTGGCGAGCCAGGCCACGGCCCTGTTCGACGGTGTCGGACTGTGGACCGCGCTCGGCGTGACGCTGGTCGCCGGCCTGATGCGCGGCTTCGCCGGCTTCGGCTCGGCGATGCTGATGGCGCCGATCTTCGCCATCCTGTTCGGCTCGGCCGACATGGTCGTCACCGTCGTCGCGATCGAGCTGGTGGTCTCGCTGCAGCTGTTCCCTCAGGTCCGCGCCCACGCCGACTGGAAGGTGCTGACGCCGATGAGCCTCGCCGCCTGCGCGGCGATGCCGCTCGGCGTCTGGCTGCTGGCCAGCGTCGACAAGAACACCATCGTCACGGCGGTCTCGGCGGTGATCGTGGCCTTCGTGGTGCTGATGTGGACCGGCTGGCGCTACACCGGCGGCCGCTCGACCGTCGCCACGGTCGCGGTCGGCGCGGTCTCGGGCGCGATGATGGCGACGACCAGCGTCGGCGGCCCGCCGGTGCTGCTCTACCTGCTGTCGGGCAACGACCCGCCGCGGGTCAACCGCGCCAACATCGTCACCTACTACTTCCTGACCCAGTTCCTGCTGATCGTCATCGTGATGGCGACCGGGGTGGCGGGGATCGAGGCGCTGTTCCGGGCGGTCGTGCTGTTCCCGGTGATGGTGCTGGGCGCCTGGATCGGCGGCCGGGCCTTCCACGGCCTCGGCAGCGAGCGGTTGTACCGCAACGTCGCGCTGGCGATCCTGTTCGCGACCGGCACCTTCGGCCTGCTGCGCGGCTGGCTGGTCGCCTGAGGCTTCTGCTATCATCGGTGGACGTCCGAGGAGGAGTCGATGCGTCTCGTTTCTTGCCTGCTGGGGGCCTGCCTTGCCGGCGCCGCCGTCTTCCCGGCCCAGGCCCAGGATCCCTTCCTGCAGGTCTGCATGCAGACCACGCCGCAGAAGATGTGCGAGTGCATCTCGTCCAAGCTGCCCGCCGACAAGCGCCAGGCCGCGATCGAGGGCCTGCGCAAGTCGAACGCGGCCATGCAGCCGGGTGGCAACCTGCTCGACCCCTCGATGCTGACCCAGGAGCAGATGCAGGGCCTCGACGCGGTGGTGATCGCCCAGGCCAACTGCACCTGAACCGCCACCGTCCGTTCCCGGACGGTGTGATTTTTTGCCGTTTGGCTGCCCGGCCCCTATCCTGACCGCGCACGCCGGCCCGAGCCGGTCGCGGGAGGGTCGATGAACCGGACGGGACTGAGCCTGATCTTGCTGGCGGCCCTGGTCGCTGCCTGCCAGGAGCCGCCACCGCCGGCGGCTTCGCCGGCCACGCCCGCCGCGGGCGCCACGCCCGCCGCCGCGACCGAGCCGGTCGCCGGCCTCGCCCCGGCCAGTGCGCCGGTCGCGCCCGCCCTGGCCGCGCCGCTCAACCAGCCCAATGGCCCCTACACGGAAAACGTGCCGCCGACCTCGGTCAACGTGAACCCGCCGGGCACGCCGGCCTACGTCATCGCCCCGGGAGACCCGGTCGGCCGGCGCAATGCCCAGTATCCCCGCCCGGGCGGCGGTCCGGCCTTCTAGGATCCGGGCTTCCGGACCCCCGAAAAGCGAAGCGGCGGACCGTGAGGTCCGCCGCTTGCATCCCGATTGGTCGGAGTGAGAGGATTTGAACCTCCGGCCCCTAGCTCCCGAAGCTAGTGCTCTACCAGGCTGAGCTACACTCCGTCAGGAACGGAGGCACCCCGCTCGGGACGCGGGGTTATAGCCGCGCCCCCCCGCAGTCGCAAGGCCCGCAACGCATCGCTATAGTGCCCCCGGTTCAGGGAGCAGGGGACAGTTCATGGCGACGAAAAAGCGGCTGAAGATCGCGTTGATCGGCTACGGGGCGATCAGCCAGACCCTGTTCGACCTGTTCCGCGCGAAAAAGGCCCCGATCGACATCGTCGGCGTGCTGGTCCGGCCGGGCCGCGCCAAGGAGACGCAGAAGAAGGTCGGCCGCAAGGTCGTGGTGGTCGAATCGCTGAAGGCGCTGCTCAAGCTCAAGCCCGACGTGGTGGTCGAGGCGGCCAGCCAGCAGGCGGTGCGCGACTGGGGCGAAACCATCCTGAAGAAGGGCTTCGACCTGATGGTGATCGCCACCGGCGCCTACGGCGATCCCAAGCTGTTCCGCAAGCACGTCAAGGCGGCCGAGAAGAGCGGGGCGCGACTGCGCCTGCCGTCCGGCGCCATCGCCGGCCTCGACGGCCTGCTCGCCATGCGGCTGGGGCACCTCGAGCGCGTGAAGTACGTCTCGATCAAGCCGCCGCATGCCTGGACCGGGACGCCGGCCGAGACCGAGTTCGACCTGCCGTCGATCAAGGAACCGACGGTGATCTTTCGTGGCAAGCCGGCCGATGCCGGCCGGCTCTACCCCAAGAACGCCAACCTCGCGGTCACGGTCGCGCTGTGCGGCGCCGGCCTGGAGCGCACCGAGATCGAGCTGGTCGCCGACCCGACGCTGCCGCCCGGCACCAACGCCAGCCGGCTCGAGGTCGTGGCCGATTCGGGCGAGCTCAAGATGGAGCGGACCGGCAAGGCGATGCCCGACAATCCCAAGACCGGCGTGCTGACCGCCATGACGATGGCGGACGACCTGTTGAAGATCGTCCGCTCCAGCGACTGGTAGAGGACGCGCCTAGCGGCCCGTTCCCGTCATGCCGTGGCGCATGCCCATGCCGTGGCCCATCCCCTGGCCCATGCCATGGCCCATCATGCCCATGCCGGACATCGGGCCGTCGAGGACGGTCTTCTGCTCGGGCGAGAGGGCGTTGTAGAGCGCCGTCATGGTCGGCTTGACCGCCTCGATGCGCTCGAGGCGGGCCTTCATGAAGCCCTCCTGCATGGCCATGCGCTCGGGCATCGTGGGCCGGTTGGCGAGCTCGGTCGGCAGCGCGTTGCAGCGCGCGGTTTCCTTGGTGTCGGCGCCCTCGGCGGCCTTGGCGAAGGCGTCCCAGGCGGCCATCTGCTCGGGCTTCAGCTCCAGCTTCACCTTCAGGTAGGTGCGGTTGCCGATGCGGCGGGCGAGATGGTCGAGGCACATCGCCTTCGGGTTCATCGCCCGCATCCGCCGCTCCATCGGGGTCGCCGCCGGCGGCGGCGTCGGCTGGGTGACCTGCGCCAGCTGCAGCAGGTCGTCTTCCGGCAGGCTGTCGAGCGCCAGGACCGGGCTGGCCAGGGCCAGGCCGGCGGCCAGCGCGAGGGCGGTGGAGGCGAGGAGGGAGGTGCGGACCATGGAACTCTCCAGGAGGGACGGGGTCATGTCCCTGTTACGGGCCGGGAGGCGCCGGCGTCCCCGGCCCCGGTGTAAAGTTATGTGAAGTTCGGCCGCTGCTCGGCCATCCAGCGCGCGAAAAGGTCGCGCTGCTCGGGGCTCATGTGCAGCCCTTCCTTGGTCCGCCGCCACAGCACGTCGTCGGGCTCCATCGCCCATTCCTCGCGCATCAGGTAGCGGACCTCGTGCTCGTAGAGGTGGCCGCCGAAGTGCCGGCCGAGGTCCGCGACCGTGCTTATGTCCTCCAGCAACTCGTCGACGCAGACGCCGTGGCGGCGCACGAGGATGCGGATCAGGTCCTTGGGCAGGCCCTTCTTGGCCTGCGCCGCCCCGTTCACGAAGTCGTCGAAGGCGGCCTCGTAGGTCGGCGCGTCGGCGAACTCGCCGCCGTCGACCGCCCGCGTCGCCGTCCACGGCAGACCCATGTGCGGGTACCATGGCGCGAGGTCGCGCAGCGCGTGCTCGGCCAGCCGCCGGTAGGTCGTGATCTTGCCGCCGAACACCGACAGCAGCGGCGCCTTGTCCGGGCCGCCGTCGACCTCGAGATGGTAGTCGCGGGTCACCGCCGAGGGGTTGTCGTCGCCGTCGTCGAACAGCGGTCGCACGCCCGACCAGGTCCACACCACGTCGGCCGGGCGCACCGGCTTCTCCATGTAGTGGCTGGCGATGCCGCACAGGTAGTCGATCTCCTCCGGCGAGCACACCGCCTCCTCGCCGCTCTCGACCGGGATGTCGGTCGTGCCGATGCAGGAGAAGTCGCGCTCGTAGGGGATCACGAAGACGATGCGGTTGTCGGCGTTCTGCAGGATGAAGCAGTGATCGCCCTCGTACAGCTTCGGAACCACGATGTGGCTGCCCTTGATCAGGCGCACCCGCTTGGGCGTGCGGATCTCGGTCTGCTCGTCGAGGAAATGCTTCACCCACGGCCCCGCGGCATTGACCAGGCCACGCGCCTGCAGCTTCACCGACACGCCGTTCGGGCCCTCGAGCGCGATGTCCCACAGCTTGCCGCCGGCGCTGCGCCGCGCCGAGACGCAGCGGTGCCGGGCCCACACGCGGGCGCCCATCTCGCGCGCCGACTTGAGGTTGCAGATCACCAGCCGGGCATCGTCGACCCAGGCGTCGGAATAGACGAAGCCGTTGTCGAAGGTCGGCTTGAGGCCACGGCCGAACGGCGAGGTCGCGAGATCGACCGCCTCGGACTTGGGCAGGGTCATGTGCCAGTCGAGGTGGTCGTAGAGGAACAGGCCCAGCCGCAGCATCCAGCGCGGCCGCAGGTGCGGCTCGTGCGGCAGCACGAAGCGCATCGGGAACGACAGGTGCGGCGCCTTGGCGAGCAGCACCTCGCGCTCCTGCAGCGCCTCGCGGACCAGCCGGAACTCGTAGTGCTCGAGGTAGCGCAGGCCGCCGTGGATCAGCTTGGTCGAGGCCGAGGAGGTGGCGCTGGCGAAATCGTGCATTTCGCACAGGCCGACCTTGAGGGTCCGGCCAGCGGCGTCGCAGGCGATCCCGGCCCCGTTGATGCCGCCGCCGACGACGAACAGGTCGAGCGGTGCCGAGGTGTTTCCGTCCATGTGCTTCCTATACCGCGCTTGACCCGTTCATGCAGGGACCTCAAATGGCCCCATGGGCTTCCTGCTCAAGATCATCCTGTTCGGCGTCGCCGTTTACGGCCTGTGGAAGACCTTTTCCCGCTGGAAGGGCCTGTTCGACCGCTTCGTCGGCCGGCCACCCCCGGCCGAACGGTCGCCGCCGCCGCCCGGTCCGCCGCCGCCCGCACCCCCGGTCGAGGCCCGCCGCAGCGGTCCGATCGAGGACGTTGTGCAGTGCGATAAGTGCGGTGCCTACGTCTCTGCCAGAATCGCAAAATGCGAACAATGTGGGCATCCCCTGCCACAAGGCCGCAGCCCGGGTTGAGGCCTGCGGGCGTGCTTGACCGGGGTGGGGGTGCCACCTATTTTGCCGCGCCGCAAAAACGGCCTTAAGTGGCGAAAACACAAGGCCTTCTGAGCTTCGGAGTTGATCGTGTCCGAGCCCTCAGCACGCCGCAAGCCGACGTGCTTCCAGGAACTCATCCTGACCCTGCAGGACTACTGGGCCCGCCAGGGCTGCCTCGTGCTGCAACCCTATGACATGGAAATGGGCGCCGGCACCTTCCACACGGCGACGACGCTGCGCGCGCTCGGGCCCAAGCCGTGGTACGCCGCCTACGTCCAGCCGTCGCGCCGGCCCAAGGACGGCCGCTACGGCGAGAACCCCAACCGCCTGCAGCACTACTACCAGTTCCAGGCGATCCTGAAGCCGTCGCCGCCCGACATCCTCGAGCGCTACCTCGGCTCGCTCGAGGCGATCGGCATCGACACCACCCTGCACGACATCCGTTTCGTCGAGGACGACTGGGAGAGCCCGACGCTGGGCGCCTGGGGTCTCGGCTGGGAAGTCTGGTGCGACGGCATGGAGATCACCCAGTTCACCTACTTCCAGCAGGTCGGCGGCATCGAGGTCGACATGGTGGCGGGCGAGATCACCTACGGCCTCGAGCGGCTGGCCATGTACCTGTTCGACAAGAAGACGGTGTACGAGCTGCCGTTCAACCGCACCGACTCCGAGGTGCCGCTGACCTACGGCGACGTCTTCCTGCAGAACGAGCGGGAGCAGTCGGCCTACAACTTCGAGCACGCCGACACCCAGATGCTGTTCCGCCACTTCGCCGACGCCGAGAAGGAGTGCGCCAGCCTGGTCGCCAGGAAGCTGCCGCTGCCGGCCTACGAGCAGTGCATCAAGGCCTCGCACACCTTCAACCTGCTCGACGCCCGCGGCGTGATCAGCGTGACCGAGCGCCAGAGCTACATCCTGCGCGTGCGCGACCTCGCCAAGGCGTGCTGCGAGGCCTGGCTCGCGACCCAGATCGAGAAGGCTGCCTGACCATGGCCGAGCTGCTTCTCGAACTGCTGAGCGAAGAGATCCCGGCGCGCATGCAGGCGCGCGCCGCCGACGACCTCAAGCGGCTGGTCTGCGACGGCCTCGCCGGCGCCGGCCTGACCTTCGAATCCGCTCGTGCCTTCGCCACGCCGCGCCGGCTGGCGCTGGTGGTCGAGGGACTGCCGGCGGCGCGGGCCGACGTCAGCGAGGAGCGCCGCGGCCCGCGCGTCGGCGCGCCCGAGCAGGCCGTGCAGGGCTTCCTCAAGGCGACCGGGCTGGCCTCGCTCGACCAGGCCGAGAAGCGCGACACCGGCAAGGGCGAGTTCTGGTTCGCGGTGATCTCGCGCAAGGGCGGGCCGACCGCCGACGCGCTGCCCGGCATCATCGAGGCGGCGATGAAGGCGCTGCCGTGGCCGAAGTCGATGAAGTGGGGCAGCGGCACCATGACCTGGGTGCGGCCGCTGCACTCGATCGTGGCGCTGTTCGACGGCAAGGTGCTGCAGGGCGAGATCGCGCCCGGCGGCCGGATGGCGCCGGTGCGCTTCGGCGACACCACGCGCGGCCACCGCTTCCTGTCGAAGGGCGAGTTCAAGGTCACCGGCTTCGCCGACTACGTCGCCGGGCTGCGTGCCGCCCACGTCATCCTCGACCCGGCCGAGCGCAAGCGCATCATCCTCGAGGGCGCCGAGCGCCTGTGCCGGGAAGCCGGCGTCGCGCTGCGGCCCGACGAGGCACTGCTCGACGAGGTCGCGGGCCTGGTCGAGTGGCCGATGCCGCTGCTCGGCACCATCGACTCGCAGTTCATGGGCGTGCCGCCCGAGGTGCTGATCGTGTCGATGAAGACGCACCAGCGCTACTTCGCCACCACCACCCGGGGCGCGGCGCTGGCCAACCGCTTCGTCGTGGTCGCCAACAACGTCGCGCGCGACGGCGGCGCCACCATCGTCGACGGCAACGAGCGCGTCCTTCGCGCCCGCCTGAGCGACGCCAAGTTCTTCTGGGACCAGGACCGCAAGGTCCGGCTCGAGGAGCGGCTGCCGGTGCTCAGGGACATCGTGTTCCACGCCAAGCTCGGCAGCCAGGCCGACCGGGTGACCCGGATCGAGATCCTGGCCGACAAGCTCGCCCCGTTCGTGCCCGGTGCCGACAAGGCCGACCAGCGGGCGCAGGCGATCCTCGCGGCCCATCTCTGCAAGGCCGACCTCGTCAGCGGCATGGTCGGCGAGTTCCCCGAGCTGCAGGGCGTGATGGGGCGCTACTACGCGCTCGAGGAGAAGCTGCCGGCGCCGATCGCCGACGCGATCGGCGATCACTACGCGCCGGCCGGGCCGAACGACCGCTGCCCGTCGGCGCCGCTGTCGATCGTGGCGGCGCTGGCCGACAAGCTCGACACCCTGACCAGCTTCTGGGCGATCGGCGAGAAACCGACCGGCTCGCGCGACCCGTACGCGCTGCGCCGCGCCGCGCTGGGCGTCATCCGCATCGTGGTCGAGAACCGGCTGCGCCTGCCGCTCAGGACCTTCTTCCAGGCCGACGACCTGATGGCGTTCTTCGCCGACCGGCTGAAGGTCCAGATGCGCGAGAAGGGCGTGCGCCACGACGTCGTCGACGCGGTGTTCGCGCTGGGCGGCGAGGACGACCTCGTCCGCCTGCTGGCCCGCGTCGAGGCGGTGCAGGCCTTCCTCGGTACGGAAGCGGGCCGCAACCTGCTGACCGCCTACGGCCGCGCCGCCAACATCGTGCGGGCCGAGGAGAAGAAGGACAAGACGCTGGCGAAGCAGATCGCCGGCGCGCCCGACCCGGCTCTGCTCGAGCAGGCCGAGGAAAAGGCCGTGGCGGCGGCGCTGGCCGAGCTCGAGCGGGTGGTGAAGCCCGCCCTGCAGCGCGAGGACTTCGCCGGCGCGATGGCGGCCTTCGCCGGCCTGCGCGGGCCGATCGACGCTTTCTTCGAAAAAGTCACAGTCAACGTCGGCGACAAGCCCGATTTGAGATTGAACCGCCTGAAGCTGCTCAACCAGATTCGGGCGACCATGGATTCGGTAGCGGATTTCTCCAGGATCGAGGGCTGAAATGGCCAAGTGGGTCTATAGTTTCGGGGATGGCAAGGCCGAGGGCCGGGCCGAGATGCGCAACCTGCTGGGCGGCAAGGGCGCCAACCTCGCCGAGATGTCGAGCCTCGGCCTGCCGGTGCCGCCGGGCTTCACCATCACCACCGAGGTCTGCACCTGGTACTACGCCAACGGCAATGCCTACCCGGCCGAGCTGAAGGACGAGGTCGAGCAGGCGCTGGGCAGGGTCGAGACGGTGGTCGGCGCCAAGTTCGGCGACCCCAACAACCCGCTGCTGGTGTCGGTGCGCTCGGGCGCCCGCGCCTCGATGCCGGGCATGATGGACACCGTACTGAACCTCGGCCTCAACGATCGCACGGTGCTGGGACTGGGCAAGTCGGCGGGCGACGAGCGCTTCGCCTGGGACAGCTACCGCCGCTTCATCCAGATGTACTCGAACGTCGTGCTCGACGTCGGGCACCACTACTTCGAGGAGGCGCTCGAGCTCAAGAAGGAGGACCTCGGCGTCCAGCTCGACACCGACCTCAAGGCCGACGACTGGCGCTCGGTCGTGACCGAGTACAAGAAGATCGTCGAGAAGCGCACCGGCAAGCCGTTCCCGCAGGAGCCGCGCGAGCAGCTGTGGGGCGCGATCGGCGCGGTGTTCGGTTCGTGGATGAACCAGCGCGCCATCACCTACCGCCGCCTGCACTCGATCCCCGAGAGCTGGGGCACCGCGGTCAACGTGCAGGCCATGGTGTTCGGCAACATGGGCGACGACTGCGCCACCGGCGTGGCCTTCACCCGCGATCCCTCGACCGGCGAGAACCTGTTCTACGGCGAGTACCTCGTGAACGCGCAGGGCGAGGACGTGGTCGCCGGCATCCGCACCCCGCAGCTGCTGACCGTGCAGGGCAAGCTGGCGCAGAAGTCCGACGCCCCGGCGATGGAAGAGGTCATGCCGGCGGTGTTCAAGCAGCTGGCGGGAGTCCGCGCCACGCTCGAGAAGCACTACCGCGACATGCAGGACATCGAGTTCACGGTGCAGCGCGGCAAGCTCTACATGCTGCAGACTCGCAACGGCAAGCGCACCGCCAAGGCGGCGCTGAAGATCGCCGTCGACATGGTGCGCGAGGGCCTGATCGACCACAAGGAGGCGGTCGCCCGCATCATCCCGTCGTCGCTCGACCAGCTGCTGCACCCGACGCTCGATCCCAAGGCACCGCGCAAGGTCATCTCCAAGGGCCTGCCGGCCTCGCCGGGCGCGGCCTCGGGCAAGGTGGTGTTCACCGCCGACGAGGCCGAGTTGCAGGCGCGCGGCGGCGAGAAGGTGATCCTGGTGCGTCGCGAGACCAGCCCCGAGGACATCCACGGCATGCACGCCGCCGAGGGCATCCTGACCTCGACCGGCGGCATGACCAGCCACGCCGCCGTGGTGGCGCGCGGCATGGGCAAGCCCTGCGTCGCCGGCGCCGGCGACGTCCGCATCGACGCCAAGGCCGGCACCCTGTCGGTGCGCGGCACGATCGTCAAGACGGGCGAGTTCATCACCCTCGACGGCGGCACCGGCGAGATCATGCTGGGCGTCGTGCCGACGGTGCAGCCCGAGCTGTCCGGCGACTTCGCCGAGCTGATGGTGTGGGCCGACAAGGTGCGCAAGCTCGGCGTGCGCGCCAACGCCGAGACCCCCGCCGACGCCGCGACCGCCCGCAAGTTCGGCGCCGAGGGCATCGGCCTGTGCCGCACCGAGCACATGTTCTTCGACGGCGACCGCATCGTGGCGGTGCGCGAGATGATCCTCGCCGACGACGAGAAGACCCGCCGCGGCGCGCTGGCCAAGATCCAGCCGATGCAGCGCAAGGATTTCGTCGAGCTGTTCGAGATCATGGCCGGCCTGCCGGTCACCATCCGCCTGCTCGACCCGCCGCTGCACGAGTTCCTGCCCAAGACCCGCGCCGACATGGAGCAGGTCGCCAAGGACCTCAACGTCTCGGCCGAGGAGGTCGAGGCCCGCGCCAACAAGCTGCACGAGTTCAACCCGATGCTCGGCCATCGCGGCGTGCGCCTCGGCATCTCCTATCCGGAGATCTACGAGATGCAGGCCCGCGCCATCTTCGAGGCGGTGGTCGAGGTCCAGAAGAAGGGCGGCAAGACCGTGATCCCCGAGATCATGATCCCGCTGGTCGCCACCCGGAAGGAACTCGACCTGATGAAGGCCGTGGTCGACCAGGTCGCGGCCGAGGTCAGCCAGCTGTCGGGCCAGGAACTCGACTACATGGTCGGCACCATGATCGAGCTGCCGCGGGCCGCGCTGCGTGCCGGCGAGATCGCCGAGACCGCCGACTTCTTCAGCTTCGGCACCAACGACCTGACGCAGACGACGTTCGGCCTCAGCCGCGACGACTCGGCCTCGTTCCTCGAGAAGTACCAGCAGCGGGGCATCTTCGAGCACGACCCGTTCGCCTCGCTCGACACCGAGGGCGTCGGCGAGCTGATCGAGATCGCGCGCGAGCGCGGCCGCAAGGTCCGCCCCGACCTCAAGCTCGGCATCTGCGGCGAGCACGGCGGCGACCCGGCCTCGGTGTTCTTCTGCCACAAGGCCGGCCTCGATTACGTCTCGTGCTCGCCCTTCCGCGTGCCGATCGCGCGGCTGGCCGCCGCGCAGGCGGCGCTGGGCGGTCCGCTCAAGACGGAATGACGCTGGCGGCGCTTCGCGCCGGCGGCAAGCGCGCCCTGGCGGCGGCCCTCGCCGGGCTGGAGCGCGACCCCGACGGGGCGGCGGCGCAGGCGCTGCTCGACGCCGCGTGGCGCGCGCCCCGCGCCCACGTCGTCGGCATGACCGGCCCGCCCGGCGTCGGCAAGTCCTCGCTGTGCGCCGCCCTGGTGGCGGCGTGGCGGCGCGCCGGCCACACGGTCGGCGTGATCGCGGTCGATCCGTCGTCGCGCGCCAGCGGCGGCGCCCTGCTGGGCGACCGCGTGCGCATCGTCCACGACGCCGACGACCAGGGTTCGTTCGTGCGCTCGATGGCGGCGCGCGACCGGCTGGGCGGGCTGGCCGACCAGACCCTGGCCGCGACCGTGGTGATGCGCGCCCTGTTCGACCGCGTCCTGATCGAGACCGTGGGCGTCGGCCAGTCCGAGACCGACGTCGCCGGCGTCGCCGACACGGTGGTGTTCTGCGTCCAGCCGGGCTCGGGCGATTCGCTGCAGTTCATGAAGGCCGGCATCGTCGAGATCCCGCACCTCGTGGTCGTCACCAAGGCCGATCTCGGCGCGGCGGCCGAGCGGGCACGCGCCGACGTCGCCGGGGCACTGTCGCTGGCCGCGGCGGGCGACGGCTGGGCGGTGCGCACGCTGGCGCTGTCGTCGCGGACCGGCAGCGGCCTCGACCCGCTGGTGGCGGCGCTCGACGAGCACAAGGCATGGCTGGACGGCGACGGCCGGCTGGCGGTGCAGCGGCACCGCCAGGCCGAGGGCTGGATCGTCGAATCGCTGCGCGACCGCTTCGGTCGCGACGGCCTGCGGCGGCTGGCGCGGCGCGGCCTCGAGCCGTCGCTGGCGCCGGGCGGCCAGCCGTTCAAGCGCCTGCACGAACTCGGTTCCATCCTGGGGGAGACACGATGAGCCAGCCGCCAACCCATCCCGTCGACGACGGCTGCATCTTCTGCCGGATCGTCGCCGGCAAGCTGCCGTGCTTCAAGCTGCTGGAGGACGAGCACACCATCGCCTTCATGGACATCAACCCCGTGAACCCGGGCCATGCCCTGGCGGTGACCAAGGGCCACTGGCCGACCGCCGACGTCATTCCGACCGAGGCGCTGGCGGCGACCGCGGCGACGGCGCAGCGCGTGGCGAGGGCGGTGGTGCGCGAACTGAAGCCCGACGGCTTCAACCTGGTGCAGAACAACGGCGCCGGCGCCGGCCAGAGCGTGCCGCACCTGCACATCCATGTCCTGCCGCGCCACAAGGGCGACGGCGCGACGCTCAACTGGACCTACAGGCCGGGCGACATGACCGAGATCGCCGCCCTGTGCGAGCGGCTGAAGAAGGCCCTGTAGCTACGCCGCCTGCGGCGAGCGCACGGTGGTCGAGAACCAGTCGCGCTCGTCGGTGCGGAACTGCTCGCGCACGTAGTCGATGACCGTGCGGATGCGCGCGCCCTTGTTCGTCTCCTCGTGGCTGACCAGCCAGATGTCGCGGACGATCTTGAGGTCGATCGGCGCCGGCACGAGGTTGGACGACTTGGTGACGTAGTCGGGGAACACCGAGATGCCGTAGCCGACCTGCACTGCCTCGACGGCGGCGTAGGACGAGTTGGTGCGCAGCACCACCGACGGGCTCTGCTCGACGACCTCGCTCCACGGCTTCATCGCCGGCAGGCTGTGCAGCGTCGTGTGGTCGACGATGTGGTGCTCGCGCAGATCCTCGAGCCGCTGCGGCAGGCCGAAGCGCTCGATGTAGGAGGGCGCGGCGAAGACCGAGAAGTTGACCTGCCCGACGCGCGCGGCGACCAGCTGGTTCGAGGTCGGCCGGAAGAAGCGGATGGCGAGGTCGGCCTGCCGGGTCGCGAGGTCGAGCACCTGGTCGGAGGCGATCACCTGCACGATGATGTCGGGGTGGGTGTTGCGCAGCTGGCCCAGCCGCGGCACCAGCCAGTGGGCGGCGATGCCCTCGGTGGCGGCGATGCGCACGATGCCGGCCATCTCGCGGTCGAGGCCGGCGAGGTGGCGCTCGATCGAGGTCGCGTTGGCCAGCATCGACTCGGCCTGCAGCAGCACGCCGCGCGCCGCCGGCGTCACCTCCATGCCGTGGCGGTGACGGTCGAACAGCTTGGCGCCCAGCCGGCGCTCGAGCGCCTGGATGCGGCGACCCACCGTCGTCTGCTTGGTGTTCAGCTGCGTGGCGGCGGCGCTGAAGCTGCCGGTTTTTGCAACCGCGAGGAAAAATCGCACGTCGTCCCAGTCACCCAGGATGTTCGGGACCTTGTGCTTGCGCGGTGTGTTCATGACCACTCGTAACAATCGATACAATAAGGTTGCCGGCCCGAAGTTTACTTTGAGGTGGGCGCCATGGTTTATCTTACACCATTAAAGCGCGAATGTCGTTTTACGTCACGTTTGTAAGTCTTTAGGGCCGGCTTTTTTCACGGCAGGCGTAGATTCAAGGTCTTACCGTTTCCGGGTCTCTTATTCGTTAGTCAATCAATCGCAAGTTGTTGACCGATTGGACTCGTGTAACGGGGGACTCGTGACTGTGGCCGCGATCGGCTCAGACCGCAAGACGATGGGGCTGTCGGTGAACGCCGGCAAGCTCCGCCGCTACGTGCGCAGTCCGTCGACGCGCATGGCGGCCTTCGGCGGCCTGCTGACCTACGTCTGCTACGCCTACGCCCACGGTTCCTGGTCCAACCCGGCGCTGATCGGGATGTCGCTGTTCGTCGGCGTCTTCCTGCCAAGCTACTCCAAGCTGTCGAACAAGGCCGAGCTGTGGGCCAACAACCAGTTCGGCTTCGTCACGGCCGGCCGGCTCGGCCGCTTCCTGCCGCAGCTCGCCTTCAACCTCGCGGTCTTCGCCCTGTGGCAGGCCGCCAGCGTGTTCAAGGCGGCGGGCGTGGCCTCGGTCGGCGGCTTCGCTGTCGCGGCGCTGCTCACGACCCTGGCCTCGCAGGGCACCCAGTATCTCGGCGGCTACCTGGTCGCCCGCGGCATCGGCGATGCCAACCGCAACACCCTGGTCGGCCTGCTGGTCAACGTCGTGCTGGCGGCGCTCGGCACCGCCGGCGTGCCGGGCGCGCGCGAGGCCTTCCTGGCGACGGGCACGGTGTTCGGCCTGCTGTTCTTCGGCGTCGGACTGCTGTCCGACCTGCGCTCCGTGCTGGCGCCCAGGGGCGGCGTCGGCATGTTCTTCGGCACCTTCAACCCGTTCCACCGCTCGCACCTGATGATGGTGCGCCGCGCGCTCGACGAGCGCGGTCTCGACAGGATCATCATCCACCCGACGCTGGTCCCGCGGCTGCACGCCGAGGCGTTCCGCAAGGGCGAACTGCGCATCGGGGCGCTGAAGGACGGCTTCCAGATCTACGAGACCACCGACAAGGCCGACTCCAACGTCGACTACTTCCCGACCGGCCGCCAGTTCCTGCCGCCCGAGACCCGCAAGGTGCTGATCGAGCTGGCGCTGGCCGAGGCGGGGCTGGGCAACCGGGTCGAGGTCGCCTTCTATCCCGAGGTCTACGACAAGCGCGGCTTCCAGGGCGTGATCGGCGAGATCAAGCGCCGCAACCCGGGCCAGCGCCTGCACACGCTGCACGGCACCGACTTCGGCGGCATGCTGGTGCGCCAGATCTGCGACGAGTGCGGCTGGATCTACCCGTGGTGCATCCTGCGCCGCGACGAGGTGTCGGCAAGCGCGATCCGGCGCGGCGCCACCGGCATGACCTCGCCGGTCGTGACCGACGTTCTTTCGCAGATTTCTCGGAATCTTCCGGTGGTGACGGCTGGGGGCCGCCGCTTCCGGAACGACAACGGTGTTCTCACCGAGGGGGCCTAGCATGACGGAAGCGAATCCGGAGACCATCTCCAATCGTCCAGTCGTCACGATCAAGCTCGCGGCCACGTCCGACGAGCTCATGCAGTGCTACATGCTCCGCGCCGCGGTGTTCATGGGCGAGCAGCACTGCCCGTACTGGGAAGAGTTCGACGGCAACGACTACACCGCCAGCCACCTGATGCTGTACGTCGACGGCGAGCCGGCGGCGTCGATGCGGGTGCGCTGGTTCGCGACCTTCGCCAAGCTCGAGCGCGCCATCATCCTCAAGCGCTACCGCTCGTACGGGCTGTTCATCCCGTTCGTGATGTGGGCACGCGACTTCTGTCGCAACAAGGGCTACGCCAAGGCCTACCTGCACGCCCAGCACCGGCTGTGGCCGATCTTCGAGCGCATGGGCTTCCGGCGCGTCGACGACAAGGTCTTCCATTTCTCCGACCACGAGTACGGCGCCTTCGCCTGTGACCTCGCGCCGGATGCCGAGACGATGCCGACCGTGTGGACGGACCCGATGGTCCTGAACCGGCCGGAAGACCGCCTGGAGATGCCGGGCATTCTCGAGGACTCCATGACGCGCGGCGCCAGCAACCCGCACGCCGAATGGTCCGAGCGTCGCGCCAACTAGGGGAGGCACAGATGAGCATCACTTCGCTTTCGATCGCCGGCGAAACGGTCACGACCCGCCTCGCCATGCGCATGGAGGACTCGCTGCAGGCCTTCGCGGTGCGTGCCGCCTGCTTCATCGGCGAGCTCGACGTTCCGTACTCCGAGGAGTTCGACGGCCACGACTTCGGCGCTACCCACATCATCGCCTACGTCGGCGACGAGCCGGTCGGCACGCTGCGGGTCCGCTGGTTCAAGTCGTTCGCGATGCTGGAGCGGCTGGCGGTGATCCAGCGCTTCCGCGGCAACGGGGTCGCGACCCTGCTGCTCGAGCGTGCGCGCCAGCTGGCCGAGACCCGCGGCAACAACATGCTCTACACGCAGGCCCTGCCGGACGACGTCAAGTACTGGCAGAAGCAGGGCTGGCGCCGCCTGGTCGCGGAAGAGGCCGGCAGCGCGCCCAAGCGCATCGTCGCCATGGTCAAGGCGGTCGACCCGAGCAAGCCGCTGCCCGAGGCCGAGGCGCCGGAGTCGGTGATGCTGCGCCGCGAGAACCAGCTCGACGCGGCCGGCCTGCCGCTGGGAACGGCTTCGAACTAGGCCCGCGATGCCGGGCGTCGTGCGGGTCCGGCCGGGCTCGCTGCTTCTTCGGGGGGAGAAGCAGCCCGCCGGCCGGTTCCCCTTGGGGTGTGTGGCACGACGCCTCGCGCCCATCCTCCCGCCGGTCGAGGCCGGCGGGAGGATGCGGCCGCCTCACTTGTGACGGGGGTCGAGCGCGTCGCGCAGGCCGTCGCCCAGCAGGTTGAACGACAACACCGAGACGAAGATCGCGAAGCCCGGCCAGAACGCCATCCACGGCGCCTGGGCGAGGAAGCGCTGCGCCGAGTTGAGCATGCTGCCCCACGACGGCGCCGGCGGCTGCTGGCCCAGCCCGAGGAACGACAACGCCGCCTCGGCGATGATGGCCCCGGCGATCGCCAGCGAGGCCTGGACCAGCAGCGGCGGCACGATGTTGGGCAGGACGTGGCGCAGGGCGATGCGCCAGTGCGGGTTGCCGACCGCGCGCGCCGCTTCGACGTAGTCCTCGACCTTGGCGACCAGGGTCTGGCCGCGCGTCAGGCGGACGAATATCGGGGTCGCGGTGACGCCGATCGCGATCATGGCGTTGCTCAGGCTGGGGCCGAGGAAGGCGGCGAGCGCGATCGCCAGGATCAGGAACGGGACGGCCAGCATCGCGTCGACGATGCGGGACAGCACGCCGTCGATCCAGCCGCCGGCATAGCCTGCCAGCAGGCCCAGCGGCACGCCGATGCCGAGCGCGATGCCGACCGAGACGAGGCCGGCGCTGAGCGAGGCGCGGGCGCCCCAGATGATGCGGCTGAGCACGTCGCGCCCGACCTCGTCGGTCCCCATCCAGTGCGCCCACGACGGCGCCTTGCGCACCGCGCTCCAGCTCGTGGCGGTCGGGTCGTAGGGCGCCACCCACGGCGCCAGCGCCGCCACGGCGACCAGGAAGACCACGACGGCGAGGCCGACCATGGCGCCCTTGCGCCGGCGCAGCCGCCGCCACGCCCGCGCCCACGGGTTCTCCTCGCGCGCGTCGCCGGCGGTCCCGGTGAGTGTCGTGGCGGTCATCCGCGCAGCCTCGGGTTGACCAGCACGTAGGCGACGTCGGCCAGCAGGTTGAGCGCGATGTAGGTCGAGGCGGTGACCAGGACGACGCCCTGCACGACGGCGTAGTCGCGGTTGAACACGGCGTCGACGATCAGCTTGCCGAAGCCGGGGATGGTGAAGATCTGCTCGGTCAGCACCGCGCCCGACAGCAGCGTGCCGAACTCCAGCGCGCCCAGCGTGATCACCGGCGTCATGGCGTTGCGCAGCGCGTGCTTCAGCACCACCCGGCGCTCGAACAGGCCCTTGGCGCGGGCGGTGCGGACGTAGTCGGCGCCCATCGCCTGCAGCATCGCGCTGCGGGTGTGGCGCATCAGGATGGCGGCGATGGCGTTGCCCAGCACGAAGGCCGGCATGATCGTGGTGGCGAGGCTGGCCCGCCAGTCCTCGCCCAGCCGGACGTAGCCCGAGGCCGGCAGCCACGCCAGCGTCACCGAGAACAGGAAGATCATCAGGATGCCGAGCCAGAAGTTGGGCGTGCTGATGCCCCACAGCGCGAACACGTTGGCGCCGTAGTCCCAGGCGGTGTCCTTCTTCACCGCCGAGACGATGCCGGCCGGGATGCCGATGCCGAGCGCGATCACGATCGCCATCGCCGCCAGCTGCAAGGTCACCGGCAGCTTCTCGGCGACCAGCGAGGCGACCGAGGTCTTGAGCCGCATCGATTCGCCGAGGTTGCCCGACAGCACGCCCTTCACCCAGTAGAAGTACTGCACCGGGATCGGCTCGTTGAGCCGGTACTGCTGGCGGATCTCCTCCAGCACCTGGGGATCGCGTTCCTCGCCGGCCATGATCAGCGCCGGGTCGCCGGGCAGGAGCTGCTGCAGGCCGAAGATCAGCATCGACACCAGGATCAGCGTCGGGATGACCTGCAGCAGCCGCTGGGTGAGGAAGGCGAGCAAGGCCCGGGCCTACTTCAGCTTGACGCCGACCACCCGCACCAGCCCGTCCGGCATCTGGCGGTAACCGTCGACCTTGTCCGACAGCGCGACCAGCACCTGCGGGTGGTACAGGTAGATGATCTGGCCGTCGGCCAGGAACTTGCGCGCCACCGTCTCGTAGGCCTTCTTGCGCACCGCCGGGTCGCTCTTGGACCGCGCCTCGGCGTGGGCCGCGTCGACCTCCTTGTCGCAATACTTGCCGTTGTTCTGCGGCGCGTTGCAGGTCTGGAAGATGAAGGAGTTGCCGTCGGGATCGGCGCGACCGCTCCAGCCGATCAGGTAGAGCTGGAAGTCGCCGTCCTCGCCCTGCTTCAGCGAGGTCGCGAACTCGGTGACGCGGATCTTGAGGTCGAAGCCGGCCTCGGCCGCCATCGACTGAACGACCTCTGCCACGGCCCGCGTCTCCGGCCCGTTCGGGACCATGAAGTCGAGCGTGATCGGGCCGGTGACGCCGGCTTCCTTGAGCAGGGCCTTGGCCTTGGCGACGTCGCGCCTGGGCACCGGGAAGGCCTGCTGGTAGTAGCTGTTGGTCGGGTTGACCCACTGGTTGCCCGGTACGAACTCGCCGTTGAACACGACCTGGTTGAGGGCCTCGCGGTCGATCGCCAGTTCCAGCGCGCGGCGGACGCGGGCGTCCTTGCCGAGCGGGTTGTTGGCCTTCGGCCCGTTGGCGAGGTTCATGGTCAGGCCCATGTAGCCCAGCGACACCGCCTTGGTGAGCTTGAGTTTCGGGTTGTCGCGCACCGTCTTGATGTCGGTCGCGAGCACGCGCTCGATCATGTCGAGGCCGCCCGACCGCAGGTTCGCCAGCCGCACCGTGCCGTCGACGATCGGCAGGAACGTGACCTTGTCGATGAAGACCTGGTCCTTGTTCCAGTAGTCGGCGAACTTCTCGACCACG
>CAYQRL010000024.1:84015-84126 GCA_964420105.1 uncultured Reyranella sp. | reverse complement strand
AAGGCCGCGTCAGCGGCACGTTCTTCCACCTGATCGACGTGGCCTAGGAACGCGGCCAAGGCCGCGTCAGCGGCACGTTCTTCCACCTGATCGACGTGGCCTAGGAACGCG
>CAYQRL010000024.1:0-83915 GCA_964420105.1 uncultured Reyranella sp. | reverse complement strand
GTCCAGGCCGCGACGTTGGACCTCGATGGTCCATCCCCACGATGCGCTGGCGGTGCTGCAGGCCGAGCACGACGAGGTGCGGCGGCTGACCCGGGCGTTCGACCGCGCCCGCAAGGATGACGACCGCGATGGCAAGCGGGAGGCCGCGCTGGCGCTTTGTACCGCGTTCGAACGCCTCGCGACGGTGCAGCGCGAGCTCTTCCACCCGGCCGCGGCGTCGGTGCTGCAGGGCGAGGACCGGTCCTTGCTCGACAAGGCGGCGGTCATCCGGCAGGGCCTGCACGATCTCGTCGCCCGTATCCGCGCGACGCCTGCCGCCGACCCGTCGAGCGACGCGCTGGTGCTGGTGCTCGCCGAGCATGCCGGCAACGCGCTGCGACAGGAGGAGGAGCGGCTGTTCGGCCGGCTGCGCCATTCCGGCCTCGACCTCCAGGGCACCGGCGAGCGCATCGCGGCGCGCCTGGCCGAACTGCGCAGCGCAACCCCCGACCGTCCCGGCCGTTGAAAGCCGGTGACCGTGCGCTCGTCGCCGGGGCAGGAGGGGAATATTCCGGACAACGCGCCCATCGCCGAGCAGCCCATCGTCGATCAGGACATCGAGCCCACGCCCGCCTCGGTGCTGGCCCATGGCGGTCGCGTGCTGCCGGCCGTGACCGTCGATACCTACAACGAGGAACTGCGCGACGAGGAAGGCTTCGTCGGCGACCGCGCCAGCGGCCGTGCCTTCCGGGCCATCCTCGAGGACTGGCGCGACAAGCTGCGCGCCCAGGGCGAGGACCCGTTCGGCGACACGCCGACGCGCGAGATCACCAAGACCAAGCTCGACAAGATGCTGGCCGAGGGCGACCCGATGGCGGCCGGGCTGGTTCACACCGCGGTCGAGGAGTACGCGGTCGAACTGGCCACCGTGGTGCGCCGCTTCCTGCGGCTGGAGCAGTGGCAGGGCACCGAGCGCATCGTGATCGGCGGCGGGCTGAGCGCCAGCCACATCGGCGAGCTGGCGATGGGGCGCGCCGGCGTGCTGCTGAAGACCGAGGGCCAGGCGATCGACCTGCGCACCATCGACAACCATCCCGACAAGGCCGGCCTGGTCGGCGCCGTCCACCTCGCGCCGACCTGGGTGCTGGCCGGGCACGACGCCATCCTCGCGGCCGACATCGGCGGCACCAACATCCGGGTCGGCATCGTCGATCTCAAGCTCAAGAAGAAGGGCGACGTCACCAAGGCGGCGGTGTGGAAGCACCTGCACTGGCGGCACCGCGACGAGCAGCCGACCCGCGAGCAGGCGCTCGACCGCATGGCCGGGATGGCGCGCGAGCTGGTCGAGGCGGCGGGTGCCGAGAAGCTGAAGCTGGCGCCGTTCGTCGGCATCGGCTGCCCCGGCCTGATCGACGAGCACGGCATCATCCGCAGCGGCGGCCAGAACCTGCCCGGCAACTGGGAGGGCGAGGACTTCAACCTCGCGCGCGAACTCGGCCACCGCCTGCCACGGCTGGAGGGTCACGAGCCGGTGGTCGTCGTCCACAACGACGCGGTGGTGCAGGGGCTGAGCGAGATCCCGTCGATGGGCGACGTCGAGCGCTGGGGCGTGCTGACCATCGGCACCGGCCTCGGCAACGCGCGCTTCACCAACCGCCGCGACGACGGCCGCAAGGACGGGTGAAGCGTCCCTCGCGGCCCGCGATGACGTCCCTTTCCCGTCATCCCGAGCGCAGCGAGGGACCTTTCTCACTTCAACGGGAAGTAGGTCGAGCCGTAGTCGAAGGTCAGTTCCTCGCCCGGCGCGATGCCCTCGATGCCGGCGACGATCCAGATGCGGCCCTTCTCGCGCAGCACGAAGCAATTCGGATTGTCGCGGCTGTGGTTGATGTAGCGCGCCTCGTTGCCGTCGCTGGCGCCGTCGATGTTGATGCCGTTGCCGACCTCGAAGATGCAGTCCGCGTCGTCCGCCATCCGTTCCTCGGCCTCGGCGTCGGAGATGCGCTCGCCCTGGTACTCGATGATCCGCGTGCCCCACGGGATCTCGTCGACGGCGAACAGGCCCTTGCCGTGAATGCGCGACCGCTTGACCTTCACACGCATGGAACGCGAACCACCAACCGTTGGACTGACCGGTGATTCTCTAGCACCGTTTCATGTCGGCATGAACCAGTCGAACAACGCCGCATTTTCGTCGCGCGGATAGGCGTGGGCGAGGTCGGCGATTTCGCGGTGCGTCACCGCCGCGCCGGCATCGGCGAGCAGTCGCGCGGCCTGCCGCGCCAGCGTCGCCGGGAACATCCAGTCCTGCGCGCCGTGCACGATGTGGATCGGCAGTCCGCCGAGCCGCGCGCCGTCGGCGAAGGTCATCAGCATCGGGTGGAACGCCGCCGCCACCGGCGCGAGATGGGTGAAGCGGCAACCGCCACGCAGGCCGAGCACGTAGGTGAAGGTGCCGCCGTCGCTCATGCCGGTGAGCAGCATCCGCCGGGGGTCGATCGACCAGCCCGACGCGACCTGGTCGACCATGGCCTCGATCGACGGCCCGTCGACGTCGGGATCCATCAGCGACCAGGTCGAGCCGATCGCGGTCGGCGCCAGCAGGATCGCGCCGCGGCTGCGCGCCTCGCGCAACCAGCTCCACAGGAAGGCACCGCCGTTGCCGCTGCCGCCGTGCAGCGCCACGACCAGCGGGTGGGCGCGCGCGCCATCGTAGGTCTCGGGCACGTAGAGCGAGAAGGCGCCGCGCGTGCCGGCCGGGCCGCCGACATGCATCACGCCGACCGTGTTCGCGGGCGCATCGACGGCTGCCAGCCGCTGGATCAAGGCGTCGTCGTCGCGCCGCGACGGTTCGAGGAAGAACTGGCTGACCGGCTTCAGCACCGCCGACAGCGGGTAGATCGCCTCGGCCGCGGTGGCGTAGCCGCGCATGGCACGGTACGCGGCGACGATCGGCTGCGGCGCCTCAAGCGCGGCGGCGAGGGCGGCGATGCCGTCGGCGGCGGCCTCGGCCGCGGGCTCGAGGCAGTCCCGCACCGGCTGCAGGCGCTCCGGCCAGGTCGTGGCCCGCGACTCGGCCAGCGCCGCCCGCAGCGCCGGCTCGCGGTCGCCCATCGCCTCGACCAGCCGCGGCAGGGTGTCCGGCGCGAGGTGGCGGCCGGCGAACTCGAGCGCGTGCAGGGCGCGCAGGCTGGCGGGCACGAGCCGGCCGATGCAGTCCACCGCCGGCTCGGGAGGCCCGCCCGTCACCTCAGTCCTTCAGGATCACCGGCTCGAGCGGGGCGCGGCCGCGGATCATGTCGGCCGCCTTCTCGGCGATCATCAGCACCGAGGCGTTGAGGTTGGCCGACGGCATGGTCGGCATGATCGAGGCGTCGACCACGCGCAGCCCCTCGATGCCGCGCACCCGCAGCTGGTCGTCGACCACCGCGGTCGGGTCGCTGTCGGGCGCCATGCGGCAGGTGCCCATCAGGTGGAAGGTCGTGGTGCCGCGCGCCTTGGCCGCCTCCAGCAGGTCGGCATCGCTCTGCGCCTGGTCGCCGGGGAACTCCTCGCGGTCGTAGTACTTCGACAGCGCCTTCGAGCGGATCAGGCGGCGCGCCAGCTTCATGCCGGCCAGCAGCACCTGGCGGTCGGTTTCGGCGGCGAGGTAGTTCGGCTGGATCACCGGGTGCTCGAACGGGTCGGCCGAGCGCGCGCGCACCCAGCCGATGCTGTCCGGCCGCTGCTGCCACGAGGCGATGGTCATGCCCGGGAAGTCGTCGAGCTGCGACTGCACGCCTTCCTTGTACGAGGCCGGCGTGAAGGTGAGCTGCAGGTCGTAGTTGTCGACGCGCTCGTCCGACTTCCAGAACACGTAGATCAGGGTCGGGTTCAGCGACAGGATGCCCTTGCGCGTGAAGGCGTACTTCAGCACTTCCTTCGCCAGCTTCAGGCCGTGCGACTTCTCGTTGATGGTCTCGGCGTTCTTGACGCGGGCGACGAAGCGCGGCGCGTAGTGATCGCGCAGGTTCTCGCCGACGCCGGGCAGCGCGTGCCGGACCTCGATGCCGAGCGACTGCAGCAGCGGCGCCGGGCCGATGCCCGAGACCTGCATCAGCTGCGGCGAGTTCACGGTGCCGCCGCTCAGGATGACCTCGCGCCGCGCCCGCACTTCCATCGGCGTGCCGTTGCGGCCGCCCTTGCGGTAGCGGATGCCGACCGCGCGCTTGCCCTCGAGCACGATCCCGGTCGCGTGCGCGTGGGTGCGGACCGTGAGGTTGGGCCGCTTCATCGCCGGGTGCAGGTAGCCGCGCGCGGCGCTGCGGCGCAGGCCGTTCTGGATCACGCGCTGGACGTAGCTGACGCCGGCCTGCTGGGTGCCGTTGTAGTCCTTGTTGCGCGGGATCCCCATCTCGACCGCGCCCTCGATGAAGGCCTCGCAGATCGGGTCGCGCCACTCGAGGTCGGTGATCGGCAGGTTGCCGTCGCGGCCGCGGAAGGTGTCGTCGGCCTCGCCGACGCGCCGCTCGCTGCGCCGGAAGTAGGGCAGGACGTCGTTGTAGCCCCAGCCGCGGTTGCCGCGTTGCGCCCAGCCGTCGAAGTCGAGGCGCTGGCCGCGGTTGTAGATGTGGCCGTTGATCGAGCTCGAGCCACCCAGGGTCTTGCCGCGCGGCGCGGCGATGGCGCGCCCGCCGGTCCACTCGCTGGGCTCGGACTTGTAGAGCCAGTTCACCTTGGGATCGACCAGCGTGTACATGAAGCCGGCCGGGATATGGATGAACGGGTGCCAGTCGCGCGGGCCGGCCTCGAGCACGCAGACCGAGACGGCCTCGTCCTCGCTCAGCCGGGCGGCAAGGACGCTACCGGCCGAGCCGGCCCCGACAATGACATAATCGAACGTTTCCATCGGTCCTAGATACCGTCTTGTTACGGTCGCTACAATTCCATGAGGCGCCACGCGACTTGCGAGTCCCGCCGCGTCGAGCGGCGTGGTACAGTCTGGCTGAACTTGGGGGCTTGGGTGGACCTCGATCGGGAGCGGTTGGTCCGTCTCTTGGGGATGACGGACAGCGATCAGGATGCGGAAGCGCTTGTCGCGATCCGGAAATCCAACGAGTTGCTGCGGGCACACGGCACGAGCTGGGCCGAGGTGATCGGCAATGCCCCGGCGCCCGAGAGCTTCAGGCCCTACGAGCCCGAGGGGCTGCCGGCGGTGAACGAGGACTGGTCGCTGGAGCCGCGCCCCGGCTACGAGCCGTCGGCCCGCATCCGCGACACCATCCGCCGCGAGTTCCCGATCACCCTGGTGTTCTTCCCGCTGTGGCTGGTCGCCGAGCTGATGGCGATCGTGTTTCCGAAGGTCCACTGGAACAAGAACGGCCCGCGGGTCTCGATCGTGTTCTGGGGCCTGTGCTGGTCGGGCCTGGTCTCGTGGGTCGGCGCCGGCAGCCTGCTGCTGATGGCGTTGCCTTAATACCAAGCCGTCATCCCGACCGGAGCGCGCAGCGCGGAGCGGAGGGACCTTGCCCGAAGCAAGCAAGGTCCCTCGACTACGACGCCCTTCGGGCGCCTCCGCTCGGGATGACGCTCCTTATCTCAACGGCGAGAAGCTCGCCGGCACCGCGAACTTGTTCTCCATGCGCTGCAGCACGACGCCTTCCTGGCGCGGCGGCGGCCACACGCCGGGCTTCATCGCCAGCGCGCGGCGCTGTTCGCGGTCGGCCATGTTCTTGTAGGCCCAGACATGGACCCACTGGTTCAGCGCGCCGATGTCGGTGAAGCCGGCGAAGATCAGCGGCGAGATCGCGGTGCGTCCCGGCAGCAGCGGCTTCCAGCCCTCGATCACCTTGGGGATCGCGCCGATGTTGTAGGTGTAGGTGCGGAACTCGTAGATCGTGCCGTGCTCCCCGGGCGCGAAGTTCGGCGAGAACGGCGCGCCGTGCAGGATCTTGCTCTCCATCTCGAGCACGTTCTCGGCGATCTTCGGCGGCCACACGCCGCTGCGCACGGCCTCGGCGCGGATGCGGTCGCGCTCGGCCAGGTTCTCGTACGGCCAGACATGGATGATCTGGTTCAGCGTACCGACCTCGGTGTGCCAGAAGCCGGCCAGCGGCGACAGTTCGAGGCGCTTCGGCAACGCCACGGCGAAGGCCTCCTCGACCGCCGGTACGCTGCCCGGCTTCAGGAGGTAGGTCCGCATTTCGAAGATCATCGTTTCACTCCCCAGTCGCTCCGTCTCGGCGAAGGGGCGCATCTTGCATCGCCGGCCGGGCGCCGTCGACGGCCGCGCGGTCGCGAAAAAAAAGCGCCCTCCCGACCGGGGGCGAACCCATCGGTCAGGAGAACGCCTTTTCCTTTTTCAGCCCGACTTGGCGCCGGCGGCGGCCTTCTCCAGCTTCGAGGCGCTTTCCTCGAGCTCGGAGATGTACTGGGCCAGTTTCTTCTGGTCGTCCTCGCTGGCGACGTTGCCGGCGAGCTTGCGGGCCTGGCGGGCCAGGCCGCGCAGCTGGTCGACCTGCTGCAGCATGGTTTCCTTGCTCGGGGCGGTGCGAAGCGCAGCGGCCGGGGCCGGGAACTTCTCGAACATCGAACCCTCCTGGAACGAAAAAAGGGGGAGCGCGAACGCTCCCCCCTCGTTTGGGCGCCTTAGACGGCGCGCAGGTTGTCCGCCGACTGCTTGCCGCTGCGGCGATCCTCGACCAGCTCGAACTCGACCTTCTGACCTTCGGTCAGGGTGCCGAGGCCGGCGCGCTCGACGGCACTGATGTGCACGAAGGCGTCGCGGCCGCCGTTGTCCGGCTGGATGAATCCGTAGCCCTTCTGGGCGTTGAACCACTTCACGGTTCCCGTCGTCATGGGAGACCCTTTCACGTCACGTAGATATGCTGACACACGCGCTGCCCTGAGGCCGTCGCGCATGCCCGTCGAAGTCGCATTGGATTTTCCGGAAGAATCACTGACCAGGCGCAACACACGAGCGCGGGGTCAAATCGTCGTCCATCTATCGACCTGCGAGATATGGGCGCCCGGCGGCGGCTTGGCAAGTGTCATGTGCGGGTCCTATCGCCGGGCAGGCCGGGCCTGTAGAGTGGTGGGACCATGGCCCGAGTCGTCCGGCCGGCGATGGCTGGGAGACGATCCGCGCTCCCGCCTGCCCCCGACCGCGAGGAGTTCCATGTCCGGTTACGTGTCCCGTTCCCTGCCTGCCGACCTGCCGTTCACCGGCCGTCCCGCCGCGCCCGTGGGGTCGCCGTGATGCGCTCGGGACGGGGGTCGATGCGCCATCTCGGGGTGCTGCGCGGCGCCGGCATGCTGTCGGTCAACCGCCCGGACGAGGCCGCCGTGGAACTGGCCCGGGTCGAGTTCGAGATCGACGGCTTCTGCACGCGCCCGGGCGAGGTGCTGGGGTCGGGCGAGATCCGCATGGCCCCGGAGGCGCTCGACCGCGCGTTCGGGCTGCGCGACCTCGTGCTGACCACCGACGACGGCCACGCGCTGGCGATGCGGTTCTCGGGCCGGCGCCGCGACGCCGGCGACGATGCCGCCCATGTCGACATCACCGGCGGGCTGCCGCCGGTCGGGCGCTGGCGGCGCTGACGGGTCAATAGGTCTGCTGGCTCTCCGGCAGGCGGGCCAGGGTGGCCTTCAGCGTGTCGACCAGGTGCTGCTGCGCCACCAGCTCGCTCTTCAGCCGCGCCGCTTCGGCCAGCCCGCCCGGTGGTGCCGCGCCGTCGGCTGCGGGCAGCCGGTCGAGGATCGCCAGCGCCAGGCGCCGCGCGAGGACGCGCTCGTCCGCGACGGCGCGGAGGATCGCTTCCTTCAGGAGGGGGCGGCTGTCGGGCATGGGGTCCTTTGCGGGCCGGGCGCGCCGGCGTTCGCTTCACCATGGACATGCCGGCTGACGGGCGACAGGCCCGGGCGCGATTTCTTTCTGCCTCGCCGCGCCCGATTGTCGTGGACTTCGGGCCGCCACCGTATAGCGTCTCCTCACCATCGCCCACGAAGCTCCGGCTTGCGATGGCAGAGAGATGCGTGTGCTCCCGCCCTCCGTCGCCCCGAGGTGCACGCGATGAAAGACTGGCTCGTGCCGCCCGTCCTGTTCCCGATCTTCCTCGTCCTGCTGACCATCGGCTACGCGCTCCTGCGGACGCCGACGTGACGGCGCTCGCGCCGGGAAAGAGAAGTCCATGATCGACATGAAGACGGCCAAGCCCGCCCTGTGGGGCGTTGTGCTTGGCGCCGTCGCCTGCGCCGTCTTCGGCTTCACGTGGGGCGGCTGGGTGACCGGCGCGACATCGCGCAAGGACGCCGCCGAGGCGGCGCGCGGCGCCACCGTGACCGCGCTCGCGCCGCTGTGCGCCGACCGCTTCCGCGCCCAGGGCGACGCGACGGCGCGCCTCGCCGACCTCGCCAGGGCGAGCAGCTGGGAACGCTCGTCGGTGGTCGAGAAGAGCGGCTTCGCCGTCCTGCCGAGCGGCAAGAGCAGCGACTCCGACCTCGCGCGTGCCTGCGTCGATCTCCTGCTGGCGGCGCCGAAGGGTTGAGCGATCAGGCCGGGCCGGTGTTGACCGGCCCGGGCCGATCGAGCCCGACGCCGGTGAGGTGACCGAACGACCGGTGCAGCCGATCGACGATCGACCCGGGCAGCGGCGGACGCAGGATCGACGCCACGTTGGCCGCGACGTGCGCCGGCCGGCCGGTGCCGAACAGCACGACGTCGACGCCCGGGGTGTGCCGGACGTAGCGGTAGGCGGCGTCGGCCAGGCTCCCGGCCGCGCCCTCCGCCACCACGAAGTCGAGCGGGTCGCCGTCGCGGCCCAGCAGCGCCGCGTCGAGCTTGCCCTCGTCGACCAGCTTCGCGAACACCGCGCGCCGGTAGGCGGCGTTGCTGAAGATGTTGCGCACCACGAACATCAGCAGCGTGCCGACGCCCAGCCGCCGCGTCGCCGGGAAGACCCGCGTGCGCGCGCCCTGGTTGACCAGGCTGCAGGCCAGCATCGCGACCTCCCACCCGGCGGCGTTGTCCTCCTCGCCGAGCGCCTGCGCGAGCATGCGTTGCCCGGGATCGAACGGGCTGGTCTCGGTGATGCCGACGTGGCGCACCTTGCCCTGCTCGCGCAGCCGCAGCAGCGCCGGCAGCAGCACGTCGCGATGGTGGGCGTAGGCCGACGGCGCGACGGCGTGGAAGTGGAACACGTCGACGTGGTCGAGTCCCAGCCGCTTCAGCGACGCCTCGACCTTGCGCGTGACGCTGTCGGCGGTGTCGGACCCGCCGAACAGCGCCTTGGTCGAGATCACCAGCCGGTCGCGGTCGAGACCGCGGATCGCCCGGCCGACGATCTCCTCGGTGCCGTAGGCCTCGGCGGTGTCGAGCAGGGTGACGCCGAGATCGATCGCGCTGCGCACGACCGCGATGCAGTCCTCGGTCGAGGCGCCGTGGCCGAGGCCCAGCCGGCTGTTGCCGCCGCAGCCGAGGCCCGCGACGCTGACCGTGAGCCCGGTCTTGCCGAGCGGGGTGTACTGCATCGCCGTCACGGCCCGTCGCCTTGGCGCAGCGGCCGCGGCGCGCGCGGCTGCAGTCCCCAGTCGGCGGCCAGCAGGTCGGCGATCCGCGCCGCCACGAGGCGGTTGCCGGGGCTGGCCCCGTCGGTGTTGGAGACGTAGTGGATGTCGTCGGCGTAGATCGTGCCGGCCTGGGCGGCGAACACCTCGCCGAGGTCGTGCACCGCCAGCCCGCGTTCGCGCAGGTTCAGCATGCCGGCCACCATGCGCCGGTACAGTTCGGCGTACGACAGGTTGCCGGTGACGCGCCGCTCGTCCTCGGTCAGCGTCTTGCCCCAGGCCGGGACCGGCTGGAGGAAGAACGAGACCGGGAGGCCGTGGTCGCGCGCCAGCGCCGAGGTGGCCCGCCAGTACTTCTGGTAGAGCGACAGCTGCAGGTCGAACTGCCGTTCGGGATCGCCGTCGATGTCGCGCGGCAGGTCGAACAGGCTGCGGATCGTCGTGCGCTTGCCGTTGCCGACCGTGCCGGCGAAGTTCTCGTGGCGCGTGGCCAGCGCCTGCACCGCGGTCAGCGCCAGGTAGGCGGCATGCGACCGGTTCAGCACGGCGTTGTCCTGGATCGATCCGGCGATGCGCCCGATCACCCAGCCGATCGCGGCGTCGCCGAAGTTCTCGTCGGCGACGTAGGGGTTGGCCGAGACGAAGTTCGAGGCCGGCGCCTCGAGGCGCTGGCCGAACCGGGGCCGGAAGTAGAAGTGCTCGTTGTAGCCGCTCAGGTTGACGAAGGCGTCGACCGAGCCGGCGTAGAGCGCGGCGATGATGAAGCCCTGCGGCTCCTTCCACGCGCCGGCGGCGGCGTCGAGCACCAGCCACGGCTTGCCGGTGGGGCTGTGGTAGCGCTCCTGCAGCGCCTCCTGCAGGTAGTTCGGCCACGGCGGCCGCTGGTTGCCGCCGAGGAACGAGGCGACCGAGCCGCCGGTCAGCATCACGGTGTAGCGGTCGGCGGGCCGCTGCACCGGCATGTCGGGGCCGAACAGGCCGATGTCGTTGACCCAGTCGAGGCCGCACGGCGGGTTGGCGTGGTGGACGAAGGCGACGTAGGGGTGCGGGTAGAGCGTGTCGATGAAGCGGCAGCCGGTGCCGCGGGTCATGTCGCGGACGTAGGTGTTCTGGCTGCGCTCGAACAGCAGCGGCGCGGCGGTGTAGCGGCCCTCGTCGAGCGTCAGCCACGCGATCGACGCGCCCTCCAGCGCGGCGACCGCGACGAGGCAGCCGATGACGACCGAAAGGACGTGGAGGAAAGCGGCGCGCATCCGTTGACCGGGTTGTCTCCGGCGTGAGTGGCAGCTTGGCCGCGGGTTGTCACGCCGTGCCGGCACGAATTCGGATCCGGCCGGGAAAGAGCCGCGTCACCCGGCACCCAAGAATGACCCGGCAAGGCTGGCCCCTTGCGGCGCGCAAAAACTATGGTTATTATGACCGTGGTAGAAGAAGCCTTGCTCCGCGCGACCTGCGAAACGCCGCCGCCTGTTCGGACGCGCGGCTTGCCCTTGGGCGCCCGGTCCGCTTGGATATGCCCCCAGCGACCTGAAGGAATAGGGGAGACGCCGAGACAATGAGCGATATCCAGTACCACGCGCCGAAAACCATCAAGGAAGCGGTCAAGCTGCTGGCCGCGTCCAAGGGCAAGGCGCGCATCCTCGCCGGCGGCACCGACCTCCTGGTCCAGATGAAGTCGGGCGCCGCGGCGCCGGGCATCATCATCGACGTCAAGAAGATCCCCGAGATGATCGGCATCAGCGAGAAGAAGGGCGCCTTCACCATCGGCGCCGCGACGCCGGCCGCCGTGCTCGGCGAGCACAAGAAGCTGCGCAAGGCGTGGCCGGGCGTGGTCGAGGCCGTCAACCTGATCGGCTCGACCCAGGTCCAGGGCCGGGCCTCGGCCGGCGGCAACCTGTGCAACGCCTCGCCGGCCGCCGATTCGGTGCCGGCGCTGGTCTCGGCCGGCTGCACCGTCAACATCGTCGGCCCCAAGGGCAAGCGATCGGTGCCGGTCGAGAAGTTCAACGCCGGTCCCGGCAAGACCACGCTGAAGCCGGGCGAGATCGTCGTCTCGCTCAGCCTGCCGGCGCGGCCGAAGAAGGCGTCGGACGCCTACCTGCGCCTGATCCCGCGCACCGAGATGGACATCGCGGTGGTCGGCGTCGGCGTCAGCCTGACCATGAAGGGCGACACCGTGACCGACGCCCGCGTCGGCCTCGGCGCCGTCGCGCCGACCGTCCTGCTGGTCGAGAAGGCGGCCAGGGCGCTGGTCGGCTCGAAGCTCGACGAGGCGGCGCTCGACGCCGCGGCGGCGGCCTGCTCGGCCGCCTGCAAGCCGATCGACGACAAGCGCGGCACCATCAAGTACCGCACCAAGATCGCCGGCGTGCTGGTCAAGCGCGCGGCGCTGATCGCGCGCGACCGCGTCAACGGCATCGAACATCGCGGCCATCGCTAAAGCCGCCGCAGGATTAGGGGAAAGAACGCCACCATGGCAAAGATCCACGTCAACACCACCATCAACGGCGCGCCGACCGAGTTCCTGTGCGACGCCAACCAGACGCTGCTCGACGTCCTGCGCGACTCGCTCGGGCTGACCGGCAGCAAGGAAGGCTGCGGCTCGGGCGACTGCGGCGCCTGCAGCGTCATGGTCGACGGCCGCCTGGTCTGCTCGTGCCTCGTCCTCGCGGTCGAGACCGAGGGCGCCAGGATCGACACCATCGAGGGCATGGCCGCGGGCGACACGCTGCACCCGCTGCAGAAGAAGTTCATCGAGCTGGCCGCGCTGCAGTGCGGCATCTGCACGCCGGGCTTCCTCGTCGCCTCCAAGGCGCTCTTGGAGAAGAACCCCAACCCGACTGAGACCGAGGTCCGCTACTGGCTGGCGGGCAACCTCTGCCGCTGCACGGGTTACGACAAGATCGTCACCGCGGTCCTCGAGGCCGCCGCCGAGATGCGGGAGGGCGCACGATGAGCAGTCACGGCAAGTACAAGTGGATCGGCACCCGTCCGGACCGTCCGGACGGCGCCGACAAGGTCACCGGTCGCGCCCGCTTCGGCGCCGACTTCTCGCTGCCCGGCCAGCTGGTCGGCAAGGTGCTGCGCAGCCCGCACCCGCACGCGCTGATCAAGTCGATCGACACCTCGAAGGCGCGCGCGCTGCCGGGCGTCAAGGCGGTGATCACCGCCGAGGACTTTCCCGAGCAGGCCAACCTGATCGTGCCGGCCGGCGAGATGCAGGTGAACCTGCGTGACGTCACGCGCAACATCATGGCGCGCGAGAAGGCGCTGTTCGAGGGCCACCCGGTCGCCGCCGTCGCCGCGACCAGCGAGGCGATCGCCAAGCAGGCGCTGGCCCTGATCAAGGTCGACTACAAGGTGCTGCCGCACGTCATCGACGTCGCCGACGCGATGAAGCCCAACGCGCCGGTGCTGCACGACCACCTGCTGACCGAGGGCGCCAACCCGCCGGCGACCAAGCCGTCGAACATCGCCAAGCGCATCGAGTTCGCCAAGGGCGACGCCAAGGCGGCCTTCGCCCGGGCCGAGGTCGTGATCGAGAAGAGCTACACGACCCAGCCGGTCCACCAGGGCTACATCGAGCCGCACGCCGCGCTCGCCTCGGCGACCGAGGACGGCCAGGTCCAGCTGTGGACCACGACCCAGGGCCACTTCCAGGTGCGCGGCTTCTGCAGCCGCCTGCTCGACATCGAGACCTCGCAGATCCGCGTCACCGCGACCGAGATCGGCGGCGGCTTCGGCGGCAAGACCGTGGTCTACCTCGAGCCACTCGCGATCCGGCTCAGCCAGAAGGCGGGCAAGCCGGTGAAGATGACGATGACCCGCGAGGAGGTGTTCCGCGCCACCGGCCCGGCGCCGGGCGCCGACATGACGGTGAAGCTCGGCGCCACGCGCGACGGCCGCATCGTCGCCGCCTCGATCCGCATCGACATGCAGGCCGGCGCCTTCCCGGGCTCGCCGGTCGGCCCGGCGGCGATGTGCTCGTTCGCCTGCTACGACCTCGACAACGTCCACATCGAGGGCTTCGACGTCGTCAGCAACCGTCCCAAGGTCGCGGCCTACCGCGCCCCCGGCGCGCCGATCTCGGCGTGGGCGGTCGAGTCGACGATGGACCTGCTGGCCCAGGAGCTCGACATGGACCCGATCGACCTGCGCCTCAGGAACGCGGCCAGGAAGGGCACCAAGACCGCCTACGGCGTGACCTTCGGCGAGATCGGCATGGTCCAGACGCTGGAGGCCGTGAAGAACTCGGCGCACTACCGCTCGGCGGTGAAGCCGGGTTATGGGCGCGGCGTCGCGGCCGGCTTCTGGTTCAACGTCGGCGCCGACTCGTCGGCGGCGGCGCATGTCGGCGAGGACGGCTCGGTGACGGTGATCTCGGGCAATCCCGACATCGGCGGCAGCCGCGCCTCGCTCGCCCTGATGGCGGCCGAGGAGCTCGGCATCGACTACGACAAGGTGCGCTGCATCATCGCCGACACGGCGTCGATCGGCTTCAACTTCGTCACCGGCGGCAGCCGCGTCACCTTCGCCACCGGCCTCGCCGTGGTGAACTCGGTGCGCGACATGATCCGCGAGCTCAAGGTCCGCGCCGCCAAGATCTGGGGCGTCGATCCGGACGCGGTGACCTGGGAGAACGGCATGGCCAAGCCCGCCGGCTCCAACGTCGGCGAGTTCGAGCCGCTCACCATCGCCCAGATCGCGGCCCAGGCCGGCAAGACCGGCGGCCCGATCAACGGCCACGCGCAGCTCAACGTCACCGGCGCCGGGCCGGGCTTCGGCGTCCACCTGGTCGACCTCAAGGTCGACGAGGACACCGGCCAGGTCACGATCGGCCGCTACACCGCGGCGCAGGATGTCGGCACTGCGATCCACCCGTCCTACGTCGAGGGCCAGCTGCAGGGCGGCGCGGTCCAGGGCATCGGCTGGGCGCTCAACGAGGAGTACATCTACTCGCCGGGCGGCAAGCTGCAGAACCCGGGCTTCCTCGACTACCGCATGCCGGTGGCCTCGGACCTGCCGATGATCGAGACGATCCTCGTCGAGGTGCCGAACCCGACGCACCCCTACGGCGTGCGCGGCGTCGGCGAGGTGCCGATCGTCCCGCCGACCGCGGCGATCGGCAACGCCATCGCGCGCGCCACCGGCGTGCGCATGACCGACCTGCCGATGTCGCCGCCGCGCCTCAGCGAGGCGCTCGACACCGCGCCGGCGCGGATGGCGGCGGAGTAGGGGGAAAGACCGTCCGGTGGACGAACAGTCGGGTCAGGCGGCCTGGGGCTGCCTGGCCTGTTCGTTCAGGACGGCATCGGTCGGCGTGGCGACCTCGGCCACGCCCGACAGCTGGGCAAGGAGGCGGGCGCAGTGGCCGTCCCGCTCCTTGTACTTCTCGAGGTAGCCGACCAGGTACTCGCAGGCGCCGTCGGTGCCGATCAGGCGCCACGAGCGGGTGCCGCGCAGCGCGTCGATCGCCCGGTCCATCATCGCGAGGTCGGAGGCGAGGTCGCCCTTCTGCATCTCGCCCTTGCGGTGCTTCAGCGACAGCAGCGGCGCCTCGGCGCGCAGCCTGCCCTGCGCCACGTCGTCGTCGCCGAAGCGGAAGACGCGGGCCTCGCGGTTGCTGATCCAGACGATGGCCTGGTTTCCTGCGGCCTGGCTCTGCGGCATCGGGGTCTCCTCGATCTCTCGAGCGCCGAGGCTGGAACAGGCCTCAGCGGCCGCCCTTGATCTGGATCAAAGGCCTTCGCGGATCGGGTGACGGGTGCCGGCCACTTCCTCGTCCTCGTCGAAGGCACGCTTGATCATGAACCAGCAGAACAGGACGGCGAACACCGCCAGCGCCATGCCGAAGAAGCTGATGCCGAGGTCGCGCGCGCCGCTCGCCATCACCAGGCCGATCAGGCCGGAGAGGCCGGCCAGGATACCCATGAACCAGTAAGCCATTTGTCTTCTCCTCGCTTGGATCAATCGTCGTCGAACAGGATGCGGCCGGCGGCGCCCTCGGGGTCGTCGTACTGGCCGTTGCGCAGCGCCCACAGGAACGCCGCCAGCGCCAGCAGGCCGAGCAGCAGCGCGATCGGGACCAGGACCAGCAGGCTGTCCATCAGCGGCTCTCCCTCGTCCTGGCCGGCGCGACGCCGAGCCGCAGCGCGTTGCCGATCACCAGCAGCGACGACGTCGACATCGCCACGGCGGCGACCAGCGGCGTCACCTCGCCGAGGATGGCGAGCGGCACGGCGCTGAGATTGTACAGCAGCGCGATCGCCAGGTTCTGCCGCACCAGCCGGCCCGAGCGGCACGCGACCTCGACGGTCTCGACCGCGGGCGCCAGCGCGTCGCCCTGGAACACCGCGTCGGCGGCGTTCTGCGTCGCCTCGGCGGCGGTGGCGGGGGATATCGAGGCATGCGCGGCGGCCAGCGCCGGCGCGTCGTTCAGGCCGTCGCCCAGCATCAGCACGCGGCGGCCCTCGGCGGCCAGCGCCGCCAGCCGCGCCGCCTTGTCGGCCGGGCTGACGCCGGCGCGCCAGGTCGTGATGCCGGCGGCTTCGGCGGCGCGCGCCACCGCGGCCGGGCGGTCGCCCGACAGCAGTTCGACGGCGAGGCCGCGACGGGCGAGCGCGGCGACCGCTTCGGCGGCGTCGGGCCGCAGCCGGTCGGCGAAGGCGAAGCGCACCGCGGCGTGGCCGGGCGCGGTGAACCACAGCTCCGACAGGCCGTCGTCGCCGGCCTGGGCGACGCCGCAGAAGGCGGCGGAGCCGAGCCTGCGGTCGCCCGCCGACAGGCCCTGGCCGGGATGCTCGACGACGTCGGCGTCGGGCGCGGTGTCGCCGGCGGCACGGACCAGCGCCTGGGCCAGCGGGTGGCGCGAGGCGGCGGCCAGCCGCGCGGCCGCGCGCAGCGCCCCGGAATCGGGTTCGCCGACCAGCTCGGGGCGGCCGAGCGTCAGGGTGCCGGTCTTGTCGAGCACGACGGTGTCGACCTCGGCCACGCGCTCGAGCGCGGTCGGCGACAGCAGCAGCACGCCGCGGCGCAGCAGCCGCGTGCTGGCCACGACCTGGACCACCGGCACCGCCAGCGCCAGCGCGCACGGGCAGGTGATGATCAGCACGGCGGTGGCGATCAGCAGCGAGCGATCCCACGGCAGCCCGCCGACCAGCAGCCAGCCGAGGAAGGTCAGCAGGGCGGTGACGTGGACCACCGGCGCGTAGGCGCGGGCGACGCGGTCGGCCAGCGCCACGAAGCGCGAGCGGCCGCGCTCGGCGGCCTCGACCAGGCGCACGATCTCGGACAGCAGCGTTTGCTCGCCGGCGGCGGAGACCCGCACGCGCAGCGGCGCGCCGAGGTTGACCATGCCGGCGAAGACCCGGCTGCCCGGGGCCACCGACTGCGGCACGCTCTCGCCGCTCACCAGCGCGGCGTCCATCGAGGACCGCCCGTCGCTGACGATGCCGTCGGCGCCCAGCCGCTCGCCGGCCGCGACCAGCAGCAGGTCGCCGGGCCGCAGGCGATCGACGCGGCGCTGCTCGGTGGCGCCGTCGGCGCCGATCACGGTGGCGTTGCGGCTGGCCAGCGCCAGCAGCGACTGCACCGCCTGGCGGGCGCGGCCGCGGGCGCGGCGGTCGAGGTAGCGGCCGATCAGCAGGAAGAACAGGAGCGTGATCGCCGAGTCGAAGTAGGCGTGCTGCTGGCCGGCGAAGGTCTCGTGCAGGCTGACGATCGAGGCCAGGATGACGCCGATCGAGATCGGCACGTCCATGTTGGTGCGGCCGTTGCGCAGCGCGCCCAGCGCCGAGCGGAAGAACGGCCGGCCGGCGTAGGCGATGGCCGGCAGCGCGATCGCCGCCGACAGGAAATGGAACAGGGTGCGCGTGGCGTCGCCCATCGAGCCGTCGTGGCCGGACCACACCGAGACCGACAGCAGCATGACGTTGGCGGCGGCGAAGCCGGCGACGCCGAGGCAGCGCAGGAGCTCGCGCGCCTGCTCGTCGTCGGCGGCGGCGAGGCAGCTGGCATCGAACGGGGCCAGCCGGAAGCCCAGCGAGGCGACGAGACCGGCGTAGGCGTTGGCGGCCGCGGCCGGGCCGCGCCAGCGCAGCGACAGGCGGCGCGTCGACAGCTGCACCCGCGCCTTCTGGATCGCCGGGTCGCGCGCCAGCAGGGTCTCGATCAGCCAGACGCAGGCGGCGCAGTCGAGTCCGTCGACCAGCAGGTCGAGCTCGGTCTCGCCGCCGGCGGCGGCACGGGCATGGTCGGTGAAGTCGATGTCGAGCGGGACCGGGCGATGCGCCCGCTTGTCCTCGAGCCGGCGGTAGAAGGAATCGAGACCGGCGCCGCCGATGATCTGGTGGGCGCTGGCGCAGCCGGCGCAGCAGAACAGCGCATCGTCGCCGCGCACGACGTCGCCGCAATGCGCGCAGGTGCGCGACGCGGTGACGGCCGGGGCGGCGAAGAGCGCGACGTCGGTCACTTCAGGAACATCCGCCGGGTCACGGCGAAGCGGTCGGCGCCGCGCTCGACGACGATGTCGAGGTCCCAGTTGCCGCGCTCGGGCAGCACCAGGTCGGCGGCGAACCGGCCGATGTCGGTCGGCACCAGCGCGACGGCCAGCGGCGCGCGCTTCTCGACCGGCCGCACCAGCTGGGCGGCGAGCGTGCTCGGCGCCAGCGCCTTGCCGTCGGCGTCGAGCAGCACGACCTCGAGCCGGTTGGCCTCGGGGCGCCACGTGGTGTCGATGCGCCAGCCCAGCGCGTCGCGCTGCACCTGCTCGGCGATCACGGCGTTGTAGGCCAGCCCGCGCTCGCGCGGCTTGGTGGTGTAGAGGCCGGAGAACGAGCCGACCGCCAGCCAGATCATGGTCGCGTTGACGGCGATCACGATGGCGAAGCCGCCGACGAAGATCCACGGGATGTAGCGGCTGCTGTTGCGCGCGACGGCGACGGACATGGGACGCTCCTGGCTGGACCTAGCGGTTGGGACCGACGAACACCGCCTCGTGCGAGGCGCTGACGCGGCCGGACGGATCGCGGACGGCGAAGCGGACGGACTTCGAACCCGACGGCGCCTTGTCGGCCGGCACCGTCACCAGCACGCGGTAGGTGCCGACGGCGTCGGGATGCACGACCAGGCCGTCGGGCTGGTTGGTGACGTAGCCGAGGGTGGCGCCGGGCAGGCCCTCGATCGAGAGCTGGAAGCGCTGCTCGGTCTGCAGCTTGTTCAGCACCTTGACGGTGTAGGCGTTGCGGACCTCGCCGTTCGACAGCCGCACGAAGTTGGGCGAGCGGTCGCGCTGCACCGTCAGCTCGGTCTGGGTGCGCAGCACGAAGGCGACCAGCACGACCAGCGACACGACCGCCAGCAGCAGGGCGTAGAGGATGGTGCGCGGCCGGACCGGCTTCCACTTGGCGCCGGGCAGGCCCTTCTCGAGCGCCATCTGGTCGGCCAGCGTGTCCCAGCGGATCAGGCCCTGCGGCCGGCCGACCTTGGACATGGTCTGGTTGCAGGCGTCGACGCACAGGCTGCAGCCGATGCACTCGATCTGCTGGCCGTCGCGGATGTCGATGCCGGTCGGGCAGACCGCGACGCACAGGTTGCAGTCGACGCAGTCGCCGCGGCCCTCCCACGGCGCGCCGGCCTTGTGCTTGCCGCGCGGCTCGCCGCGGGTCTTCTGGTAGGTGACGATCAGGCTCTGCTCGTCGAGCATCGCCGACTGGAAGCGCGGCCACGGGCACATGTAGGTGCAGACCTGCTCGCGGGCCCAGCCGGCCAGCGTGTAGGTCGTGGCGGTGAGCAGGCCGATGCAGAAGTAGACCTCGTACGAGGCCGTGCCGTTGAAGATCCGGACCAGCGTCGACGGCGCATCGACGAAGTAGAACACCCAGGCGCCACCGGTCGCCGCCGCGATCGCCAGCCAGGTCACGTGCTTGGCCGTCTTCTTCGCCGCCTTGGACGCCGACATCGGCGCCTTGTCGAGGCGCATGCGGTCGTTGCGGTCGCCCTCGATCAGGCGCTCGACGAACATGAAGAGGTCGGTCCACACCGTCTGCGGGCAGGTGAAGCCGCACCAGACGCGACCGAACAGGGCGGTCGCGAAGAACAGGCCGAACGCCGCCAGCACCAGGGCGCCGGTGACGAAGTAGACTTCCTGCGGCCACAGGACGACGTCGAAGAACCAGCCGCGGCGCCCGTCGAGATCGATCAGGATGGCCTGGCTGGGGGCGCCGGGACCGCGGTCCCAGCGCATCCAGGGTACGGCGTAGTAGATGCCCAGCAGGACCACGAGCACGGACCACTTGATGGTCCGCCAGCGCCCCGTGATGGCGCGCGGGTAGACCTTGATCCGCGTCAGGTAGAGCGGCAGCTCGGCCTTCTGCGACTTCAGCGAGACCGCGTCGTCATCCTTGAGCCGGGCATCCATTACACTGCACCTGGTTACGCTTGGTTACGCTTCGCCTAGCGACCGCCGCCCAGCGAGTGGACGTAGATCGCCAGCATCTTCAGGGTCGCCTCGTCGAGGCGGCCGGTCCATGCCGGCATGTTGCCGTTGCGGGCGTAGAAGATCGACTTGTAGATCGAGTCCTTGTCGCCGCCGTACAGCCAGATGCCGTCGGTGAGGTTCGGCGCGCCGACCTCCTGGTTGCCCTTGCCGTCCGGCTGGTGGCAGGACGCGCACTGCTCCTTGAACAGGGCGGCCGCTTCCGGGGTCGCCTTGCCCTTGCCCGACAGGCTGAGCACGTACTGGGTCAGGCCGTCGATCTGGGCCGGCGTCAGCAGGCCGTCGACGCCGAACTTCGGCATCAGCGAGGTACGCGAGTCGGGATCGCTGTTGCGGATGCCGTGCTCGATCGTCTGGTAGATCTGCGCGAGGCTGCCGCCCCAGATCCAGTCGTCGTCGACCAGCGCCGGGTAGCCGACGCTGCCGGCGCCGCCCGAGCCGTGGCACTGCATGCAGTTGTTCTGGAAGGCCGAGCGGCCGCCCGCCATGGCGAAGGCCAGCAGCTCGGGATCCTTGCGGATGTCGGCCAGCGGCGTCTTCTGGATCTTGTCCACGAAGACGGAGCGGGCCTTGGCCTGCGCCGCCAGCGACTCCGACAGCTCGACCCGCGAGTTGTAGCCCAGCAGGCCGTTGGTGTGGCCGGTCAGCCAGGGCACCGACGGGTAGAGCACGCAGTAGACGATGGAAAACGCGATGCAGGCGTAGAACGTGTACACCCACCACGTCGGCAGGGGCGTGTTCAGTTCCTTGACGCCGTCCCACTCGTGGCCGGTGGTGTCGGTCCCGGACAGGGTGTCTTTCTCGATCTTGGTAGGCATGTCGGATCCTTCACTGTCCGTCGTCGAGCGGAATGCGCGCGTCTTGCTCGAAGCGGCGCCGGTTGGCCGGACGCCACGCCCAGAAGACGATCAGGCCGAAGATCAGGACGGCCCAGACCGACCAGATCGAGCCCAGGGTTTCCTGGAGGGAAACGAGGTTCATGGTTCCCTCCCTCACTGCCGCAGGCGCTCGGGCGGCAGGTCGCCGAAGCGGACCAGCGTGCCGAGCATCTGCAGGTAGGCGACGAGGGCATCCATCTCGGTGATCGCGTCGCCCGGCGTCGCCTTGCCGATCACCGCCTTCGGGTAGCGCTTCTCGAACGCCGTGGTGTCGGCGTCGGGATTGGCCTGGGCCTCGAAGTCGGCCTTGGCGTTGGCGATCTGCTCGTCGGTGTAGGGCACGCCGACCATCTTCAGCGTCTTGAGATGCTGCTCGATGTCGCCGTACTCGATCTTGTTGTCCACCAGGAACGGGTAGGCCGGCATGATGCTCTCCGGCACGACCGACCGCGGCGAGGCGAGGTGGGCGACGTGCCAGTCGTTCGAGTAGCGGCCGCCGACGCGCGCCAGGTCGGGCCCGGTGCGCTTGGAGCCCCACTGGAACGGCTTGTCGAACATGCTCTCCGCCGCGATGGAGTAGTGGCCGTAGCGCTCGACCTCGTCCTTGAAGGGACGGATCTGCTGGCTGTGGCACACGTAGCAGCCCTCGCGGAGGTAGATGTTCCGTCCGACCACCTCGAGCGGCGTGTAGGGCCGCACGCCCGACACCTTCTCCACCGTGCTTTCGATGGTGAAGAGCGGGATGATCTGGACGAGGCCGCCGATCGACACGGTGATCAGCGTGAGAACCAACATCAGGATGACGTTCTTCTCGATCGTTGCGTGACGCATGAACATCGTGTTTCTCCTAGGCCGCCATCGCGGGCCGCATGGAGGCGACGGTGGCAGGCTTGCTGCGAATCGTGCGCCACATGTTGTAGGCCATGATCAGGCCGCCGATGAGGAAGAAGACGCCTCCCAGCAGGCGGATCAGGTAGAACGGCTTCATCGCCGCGACGGTCTCGACGAACGAGTACTGCAGGAAGCCCAGCTCGTCGTAGGCGCGCCACATCAGGCCCTGCATGATGCCGCTCACCCACATCGCGGTGATGTAGAGAACGATGCCGAGGGTCGCGATCCAGTAGTGCCAGCCCATCAGGCGGGTCGACCACATGCCGGGACGGTTCCACATCTTCGGCACCATGTAGTAGAGCGTGCCGAACACGATGAAGGCGACCCAGCCGAGCGCACCGGAGTGCACGTGGCCGATCGTCCAGTCGGTGTAGTGGCTGAGCGAGTTCACCGCCTTCACCGACATCACCGGACCCTCGAAGGTCGACATGCCGTAGAAGCCCACGGCGGTGACGGAGAAGCGCAGGCCCGGGTCGGTGCGGAGCTTGTCCCACGCGCCCGACAGCGTCATCAGGCCGTTGATCATGCCGCCCCAGCTCGGCATCCAGAGCATGACCGAGAACACCATGCCCAGCGTCTGGGCCCAGTCGGGCAGCGACGTGTAGTGCAGGTGGTGCGGGCCGGCCCAGATGTAGAGGAAGACCAGCGCCCAGAAGTGGACGATGGACAGGCGGTACGAGTAGATCGGCCGGTTCGCCGCCTTGGGGATGTAGTAGTACATCATGCCGAGGAAGGCCGCGGTCAGGAAGAAGCCCACCGCGTTGTGGCCGTACCACCACTGGATCATCGCGTCCTGCACGCCCGACCAGGCGCCGTAGCTCTTGGTCCCGGTGAACGACACCGGCAGCGACAGGTTGTTGACGATGTGCAGCATGGCGATGGTGATCAGGAACGCCATGTAGAACCAGTTCGCCACGTAGATGTGCGGCTCCTCGCGCTTGAACACGGTGCCGACGTAGGCGACCGTGTAGGCGACCCAGACGACGGTCAGCCAGAGGTCGGCGTACCATTCCGGCTCGGCGTATTCCTTGCCCTCGGTGATGCCGAGCAGGTAGCCGGTCGCGGCGATCAGGATGAAGAACTGGTAGCCCAGCAGGACGAACCAGGCCAACGGCTCGCCGCCGAACAGGCGGGCGCGGCAGGTGCGCTGCACGACGTGGAACGCCGTGGCGATCAGCGCCGTGCCGCCGAAGGCGAAGATCGCCGCCGAGGTGTGCAGCGGGCGAAGCCGGCCGAAGGTGAGGTAGGGGCTGTCGAAGCTGAGCTGCGGCCAGACGAGCTGGGCCGCGATCACGACGCCCACGAGGAACGCCACGACGCCCCAGAACATCGTCAGGACGGCGCCGGTGCGTATGACGTCCTCGACGTAGCGCGGCGCAGGTCGGTGTTCCGATGGCTGCGCGGCCATCGCGACGGCTGTATTGGACATGGCATCTCCCGCTCTTGGTCGCGCTGAAACTAGAAAGCGGGCGCGCAACGGCCCTTGATCTGTGTCAAGGTCGGGCTGCGACCAGAGGCGCAATTCACAGGGAAGGAGGAATTCGAGCATGGCCGAGATCGTCGCCGTCTTCAGCTCGCCGCAACCGCACATCCGGCGCGTCCCGGTCGACCGGCCGTGGGTCTGGCTCGGGCAGGGCTGGCACGACATGGCGGCGGCGCCCAGGCTCAGCCTCGGGCTGGGCGCGGTGTCGGTGCTCGCCGGCTGGCTGTCGTTCACGCTGCTCGTCTTCTACGACCTGCCGTACCTCGTCCTGCCGCTGACCGCCGGGTTCTTCTTCATGGGCCCGTTCATGGCGGTCGGCCTCTACGACATCAGCCGCCGGCTCGAGCTCCGCCGCCCGGTCGAGACGACCAACGTCCTGATGGCGTGGCGGCGCAACCCCGACCAGATCGCCCTGATGGGCCTCGTGCTGCTGCTGCTGCACCTCGTCTGGATGCGGGTCGCCCAGCTGATCTTCGCCGCCTTCGAATGGCGCTCGGTGCCGTCCTGGGACCGTTTCACCGACCTCGCCTGGCACTCCTCGCGCAGCCTGCCGTTCCTGGCGACCGGCGTGGCCTGCGGCGCGGTGCTGGCGGCGATCGCCTTCCTGATCGGGGCCTTCTCGATGCCCTATCTTCTCGACAGGCGGAATTCCAACGTGTTCGAGGCGATCGCCACCTCGGTGGCCGCGATCCGGCTCAACCCGCGGCCGATGCTGCTGTGGGCCGGGCTGATCGTGCTGCTGGTGGCGCTGGCCATGATCCCGGGCCTGCTCGGCCTGGTGGTGCTGCTGCCGGTGGTGGCGCATGCCACCTGGCACGCCTACCGCGACATCGTGCAGTTCCCGCCCGACGAGGCCTCCGACGAGGCCCCCGACGAGGTTGACGTCAAAGTCGCTGGCTAGCCAGGGCCAGCATCAGCACGGCATTGGCCAGCAGCAGCGGGGCGGCGATCCAGCGGCCCCGCTCGCGCAGCTGGCGGCGGACCAGCAGGCCGCCCCAGCCGGTCGCCATCAGGGCCGGCATGGTCCCGGCCGCGAACGACGCCATGGCCAGCGCCCCGTCGGCGACCGAGCCAGTGCCGCCGGCCGCGGCCAGCGCCCCGTATAGAAGGCCGCAGGGCAGGAAGCCGAGGATGACGCCCAGCCCGTAGCGGGCGCCGGCCCCGGTCGCCGTCGACAGCGGTGCCGCGAGCCGGGTCAGCACCCCGGCCAGCGGGCTCGTCCCGCCCAGCGCCAGGCCCAGGGCCTGGACCACCATCAGAAGGGCGGCGACCACCAGCAGGCCTCCCGACAGCCAGCCGAACGCCGAGGTCGAGGCGAACAGGGCGGTCGCGCCACCGGCCAGTGCGCCCAGCGCGGTGTAGGTGGTGAGGCGCCCGAGGTGGTAGGGCAGCAGGGCGGCCCCGGCGAGCCGGCGCCACTCGCCGTAGCCGGCGCCGCTGCGGTCGAGCCCGGCCATCACCTGGCCGAGCACGAACGGGCCGCACATGCCGACGCAGTGGACGACGCTGCCGGCCAGCCCGGCGAGAAACAGCGATGCGGGCACGCCGACCGTTCCCCAGGCCTCGGGGCGGCAGAGGGCGATCAGCTGGGCCAGCGTTTCCATGCCGCCAGCTTAGAGCACGGGAGAGGGGCCGGTGCGCTTGACTTGTGTCAAGGTCGGCCCGCCACCCGGATGGCAAATCAGAACCACACGCGGAGGAGATTGGAATGGGTTACAAGACGATCCTGGTTCACTGCGACGCCAGCGCCAAGGTCGGCGCCCGGCTGGCGGTCGCCGTCGATCTCGCGCAGCGCTCCGGCGCCCGCCTTGTCGGCGTCCATGTCCGCGCCCCGTTCGAGGCGCCTGCCTTCTTCGACGGCACGATGCCGATGGACAGCCTGTTCCAGTCCTACGAGTCGGCCGCGGCGGTCGAGGAGAAGGCGGCGCGGGCGGCTTTCGACAAGGCCGTGAAGGGCACCGAGATCGCCACCGAGTGGCGCGTCGCCGACGGCTACGTCGACGAGCAGCTCGAGATCCAGGCGCGCTACGCCGACCTGATGGTGCTGGGCCAGACCGACTACGAGGTGACCTCGCCGATCCCCGAGGAACTGCCCGAGGCAGTGGTGCTGGCGACCGGCCGGCCGGCGCTGGTGGTGCCGCACATCGGCGCGTCCAAGACGATCGGCAAGACCGTGATGCTGTGCTGGAACGCCAGCCGCGAGAGCGCGCGGGCCGCGTCCGACGCGATGCCGCTGCTGAAGGCGGCGGACAAGGTGATCGTGCTGCTGGTCGACGCCAAGAGCACCGAGACCGGCCACGGCGACGAGCCCGGCGCCGACGTCGCGACCTGGCTCACCCGCCACGGCGTCAAGGTCGCGGTGCAGCGCGACGTCGCGGCCGACTCCGATGTCGGTGGCGTGATCCTGTCGCGCGCGGCCGACCACGGCGTCGACCTGATCGTCATGGGCCTGTACGGCCACTCGCGCCTGCGCGAGATGGTGCTGGGCGGCGCCAGCCGCACGCTGCTGGCCAGCATGACCGTCCCGGTGCTGATGGCCCACTGAGGGAGGCATTCATGGACGCCCGCCTCGCGGCCTACGACCGGCCGGTTCCGCGCTACACCAGCTACCCGACCGCGGCGCAGTTCCACACCGGCGTCGGGCCGGAGCAGCAGCGGGCCTGGCTGGCCGATCTCAACGAGAGCTCGGCCACGCTCTACCTGCACGTGCCGTTCTGCACCGAGCTGTGCTGGTACTGCGCCTGCAACACGGTGGCGGTGAACCGCGACGACTCGCTGGCGGCCTACGCGCGGGCGCTGGAGACCGAGATCGACCGGGTCGCCGCACTGGCGCCCGAGCTGATCGTGAGCGGCGTGCAGTGGGGCGGCGGCACGCCGTCCCACCTCGGCGCCGAGCGGCTGATCGCTCTGTCGGAACGGCTGGCCGGCCGCTTCGACCGCGTGAGCGGCGCCGAGGTCTCGATGGAAATCGATCCCCGCACCTGCGACGACCGCACGGTCGAGGCGATGGTGCGCATGGGCATCAACCGCGCCAGCATGGGCGTGCAGGACTTCGACCCGGCGGTGCAGAAGGCGATCAACCGGATGCAGTCGGCCGAGATGACGGGCGACGTCATCGCCCGCCTGCGCCGCGCCGGCATCCACCGCATCAACCTCGACCTCGTCTACGGCCTGCCGCTGCAGACGCTGGACGGGCTGGCGCGCACGCTCGACGCCGCCGTCGCGCTCGAGCCCGACCGCTTCGCGGTGTTCGGCTACGCCCACGTGCCGTGGATGAAGGCCCGCCAGGAACTGATCGACGAGAAGACGCTGCCGGGCGGTCCGCTGCGTGCCGAGATGGCGTCGCTGGTGGCACGCCGGCTGGCCGAGGCGGGCTACGTCCAGATCGGCCTCGACCACTACGCGCGGCCGCGCGACCCGCTGGCCGGCGCCGCCGCCTGCGGCCGCCTGCGCCGCAGTTTCCAGGGCTACGTCGTCAGCGAATCGCCGTGGGTCGTCGGCCTCGGCGCCTCGGCGATCTCGTCGCTGCCGCAGGGCTTCACCCAGAACGCTGCCGCCGCCGGCCGCTACCGCAGCATGATCGAGGAGGGCGGGCTGGCCACCGTGCGCGGGCTCGAGCTCGACGATTCGGATCGCCTGCGCGGCGAGATCATCAGCCGCCTGATGTGCGTGAACACGGTCGACGTCGGCGACATCTGCCGCCGCCACGACGTCCGCCCGGCCGAGTTCCTGGCCGGGATCGAGGACCTGCCCAAGCTGGTCGAGGACGGGCTGGTGGTGCTCGACGGCGACCGGCTGTCGGTCACCGATTTCGGCAAGCCGCTGGTGCGCTGCGTCGCGGCGGCGTTCGACGGACACCTCGCGCACGGCCAGGGCCGTCACTCGCGCGCGATCTAGGGGAAAGAGAGAGTTCGATGAGCACGTACCAGATGGTCGCCAAGCACGTGGAGGCCGCGCTGGCCGAGGCCGCGGCGCAGAAGATCGAGAGCGAGGTGGTCGCCCGCTACCTGCTGTCGGAGGCGGTGCGGGTCTTCAAGCAGGCCAACCGCTCGGACAAGGACATCGCGGCCGAGCTGACCGGGCTGGCGGAGAACCTGGAAGACGATCCGACCTATGCCTTCATGAGGCCGTGAGCGATATACTGGCGGTTTCCCCGCAGAGGAGTTCCGCCATGGCCGACGCCAAGCTCGCCCCCAACATGCCGCAATGGATGATCGACCACACCAACCGCTACCTGTCGAGCGGGGGGAAGGACGGTCACCTGTACACGGCCAACTTCCCCAACATGCCGACCCTGACGGTGCCGTCGCTGCTGCTGACGACGACCGGGCGCAAGTCGGGGCAGAAGTACATCTTCCCGCTGTTCTACGGGAAGACCGGCAACAGCTACTTCATCGTCGCCTCGAAGGGCGGCGCGCCCGACCATCCCGGCTGGTACAAGAACCTGCTGGCCCATCCCGAGGCCGAGATCATGGTCGGCACCGACAGGCTGAAGGTGCGGGCTCGTACCGCCAGCGCCGCCGAGCGCGGCGCGCTGTGGCAGCAGGCGGTGGTGTTCTGGCCGCCCTACGACGACTACCAGAAGAAGGCCGCCGACCGCGAGATCCCGATCGTGGTGCTCGATCCGGCAAGCTGATCGGTTCCATTTGCCGCCACTCCTTGTCCTCCCCGCGCCAGAGCGCGGGGAGGAAAAGAGGGCCGACACCGTGATGGATGCGGTGATCGCTCCACGCTTGCCGGCGTGGATGGTCGCTTTGGCAGCAGGTTTCGTGACGCTATAGCTGCCGCTGCAACTCCGCCCAGCGGTCGAGGATCGGCAGGATGCTGTCGGCGTCCTCGGCCGGCAGGCTGAAGGTGACGCGGTCGACGCCGATGTCGCGGCAGAACTTCAGCTGGTCGAGCACGTCGGGGACGCGGAAGATCGTGATCGGCAGGCTGGCCGGGTCGCGGCCGGCCTCCTTCGCCATCGCCCGGAACTTGTCGAGGATCACCCCGATGCCGTCCTGCTCGAGCCGGTCGGCGCGCGGGATCCAGCCGTCGCCGTAGCGGATCGCGCGCCGCGCGGCGTAGGGGAAGGCGCCGCCGACGATGATCGGCGGGTGCGGCTGCTGGCGCGGCTTGGGCCACTGCTTCATCGGCCCGAAGTCCACGAACTCGCCGTGGTACTCGGGCTCCTCCTGCGTCCAGATCGCCTTCATCGCCTCGACCCGCTCGCGCGCCAGCTTGTGCCGGCTCTCGAACGCGGTGCCGTGGTTCTCGATCTCGTCCTGGTTCCAGCCGTTGCCGATGCCGAACAGGAAGCGCCCGCCCGACAGCTGGTCGATGGTCGACACCATCTTGGCGGTGACGATCGGGTCGCGCTGCGTCACCAGCGCGATGCCGGTGCCGATGCGCAGGCGCGTCGTCACCGTGGCCGCGGTGTTGAGCGCGAGGAACGGGTCCATGATGTCGTAGTAGGGCCGGATCAGCGGTCCGCCCGCGGGGTACGGCGTCTTGCGCGACGACGGGATGTGGGTGTGCTCGGGCACCCACAGCGATTCGAAGCCGCGCTCCTCGAGCGCGCGGGCCAGCGGCGCCGGTTGCATCGAGCCTGTCGTGAAGAACATGACGGCGCCGATCTTCATGGCGTTTTCCTCCCGCGAAGCCGGGGCTCAGCCCGCCGCCTTCACCCACTGCTCGAGTTCGGGCAGGCGCTGGTCGATCTTCTCGGGGCGCTGGCTGCCCAGCATGACCACGAGGCGATCGACGCCGAGCGCGGCGTACTCCTTCACCGACTCCGGCCCGGCGGTCATCGGCGGCGTGACGATCACCTGGTACCCCGGCCCGCGCTTCTTGCCGGCGCGCGCGAAGGCCTCGTCGAGCTTGGCCAGCATCGCCCTGGTCCGGGCCGGGTCGAGGTTGAAGCCGTACCAGCCGGCGCCGAAGCGCACCGCGCGGTCGAAGGCGGCGTCGGCGTAGCCGCCGACGATGATCGGGATGTGCGGCTTCTGGATCGGCTTGGGATCGAGCCGCAGCGTCTGGAACTTCACCCACTTGCCGTCGAAGTCGACGACCGGCTCGGTCCACATCCGGCGCATCGCCTCGAGGAACTCGTCGCAGCGCCTGCCGCGGTCCTCCCAGCGGTAGCCGCAGGCCTCGACCTCTTCCTTGTTCCAGCCGACGCCGATGCCGAAGTCGAGGCGGCCGTCGGACAGCCAGTCGAGCGTCACCATCTCCTTGGCGGTGTAGATCGGGTTGCGCTGCGGCACGAGCGCGACGCCGGTGCCGAAGCGCAGCGTCTTCGTCGAGGCGGCGAGGAAGCCGAAGGTCGCGGTGACGTCGAGCATGCCGCCGCCGTCCGGCACGGGAATGCGGCCGTCCTTCGAACCCGGGTAGCCGTAGGTGTTGCGGTCGAACAGGGCGACGTGCTCACCCATCCAGATCGAGTCGAGCCCGGCGGCCTCGGCGCGGCGGCCGAAGTCGCCGATCATGCGGGGCGTCGCCAGCGGCGACATGAAGGTGGCGAACGTTCCGATCTTCATCGTTTCCTCCCTGTTCAGTTGAGGCGCGCGGCCTGCGCCATGACCTCGATCGCCTCGGGCTGGCGCGAGCGCACGCTGAGCGTGTCGGCGCCGCAATCCTCCCAGGCGCGGTAGCGTTCGCGGATGCGGGCCGGCGGCCCGACCAGCGACTTCATGTCGACCCACTCGTCGGGCACGGCGGCGATCGCCTCGTCCTTGCGCTTGGCGAGGTAGAGTTCCTGGATGCGCTTGGCGGCGTCGCCGAAGCCGCGCCGCACCATGATGTCGTTGTGGAAGTTCTTGTTCCTGTGGCCCATGCCGCCGACGTACAGCGCGACCTCGGGCTTGAGCCGTGCCAGCGCGGCCTTGACGTCCGGGTCGACCTGGACATGGACGGAGGCCACGATCGAGAAATCCTTCATGCTCTTGCCGTTGCCGGCGCGCCTGAAGCCTTCCTCGAGCCACGGCCGGTACTCGTCCATGGCGCCGGGCATGAATCCCATCGGCAGCCAGCCGTCGGCGATCTCGGCGGTCAGCTTGACCATCGATTCGGTGCCGGTCGCCAGGTAGATCGGCAGGTCCGGGTTCATGTGCAGGATCGACTTCAGCGGCTTGCCGATGCCCATCGCGCCGGGCCCGGTGTAGGGCAGCGCGATCTCGCGGCCGTCGTGGCTCACCGGCTCCTCGCGGCGGAAGATCTTGCGCATGATCGTGACGTAGTCGCGCACGCGCCAGTACGGCTTGCCCCACGGCTGGCCGTACCAGCCCTCGACGATCTGCGGGCCGGAGACGCCCAGCCCGGCGATGAAGCGGCCGCCGCCGGCCATCGCGTCGACCGTCGCCGCCGACATCGCGGCGTTGGCCGGCGTGCGGGCCGCCAGCTGCATGATGCCGGTGCCGAGCTTGATGCGCCTGGTCACGGCGGCGAGGTAGGCGAGCGGAGTCACGGCGTCGGAACCGTAGGCCTCGGCGCTCCACACCGAATCGTAGCCCAGTTCCTCGGCGCGCTGGACCAGCTTGACCGGGACGTCGAGATGCGCGCCCGAGTAGCCCATCGACAGGCCCAATTTCATTGTCGTTTCCTCCCGTGGTCGCGCAAACTATAGCAACAGGAAAAGGGAGCGGGGAAACGTCATGGCTGAACGAGCGCCGGGATCGCGGCCGCGACTGGGATACCTGCTGCCGACGCGCGAGCGGGTGATGGAAGGGCGCGACGAGACCGGATCGCTGCTGGCCCTGGCGGAAAAGGCCGAGGGGCTGGGCTTCGACTCGCTGTGGGTCGGCGATTCGCTGCTGGCGCGGCCGCGCCACGATCCGCTGACCCTGCTGGCCGCGGTGGCGGCGCGCACTCGCCGCGCGGAACTGGGTACGGCGGTCCTGCTGCCGGCGCTGCGCAACCCGGTGGTGCTGGCGCAGCAGGTGGCGACGCTCGACCGCATCGCCGAGGGGCGGATCATCCTCGGCGTCGGCATCGCCACCGACGTGCCCAACATCCGCGCCGAGTTCACCGCCGCCGGCGTGCCGTTCGACAGGCGCGTCGGCCGCATGGTCGAGGGGCTGGCGCTGTGCCGCGCGCTGTGGACCGGCCGGCCGGTGACCTGGCCGCGGCCGGGCAGCGAGGGCCGCTGGACCATGACCGACGCGGTGCTGGGCCCGACCCCGCACCGGCCGGGCGGCCCGCCGATCTGGATCGCCGGCGCCGTGCCGGTGTCGCGTGCCCGCGCCGGCCGGCTGTTCGACGGCTGGTTCCCCAACAGCGCGCAGCCGCAGGACTACCCGGCGCAGTTCGCCGAGGTGACGGCGGCGGCGCGCGCGGCCGGGCGCGACCCCGCGGCGATCACGCCGGCCGCCTACCTTACCCTCTCGATCGACGACGACACCGGCCGCGCCGACGAGCGGCTGAATGCCTACCTGCACGGCTACTACGGCATGGACCCGCGGGCGATGCGCAAGCGCCAGATGAGCTTCGCCGGGCCCGCGGCGGCGGCGGCCGAGTGGCTGTCGGCCTACGCGAAGGCCGGCGCCATGCACCTCGTCCTGCGTTTCGCCGGCGAGCACGACCGCCACCTCGAGGCGGTGTCGCGCCTGCGCCGCGACCTCGGCTGGTGAGGAGGGACACGCGATGAAATTCTCCCTGCACTTCGCCAGCAACACCTTCCCCGACTTCGCCGGCGCGGTCCGCGTCGCGAAGGCAGCCGAGGCGGCGGGCTTCGATTCGATCTTCGCGATCGACCACGTCGTCTATCCCGATGCCTACACCACGCCCTATCCCTACGCCGCCGGCGGCCGGCTGCCGATGACGCGGGCCAGCGCCTTCCCCGATCCGCTGATCTGGATCGCCAGCGCCGCGGCGGTGACGACGACGCTGCGCTTCATGACCGGCGTCCTGATCTTGCCGCTGCGCGACCCGTTCGTGCTGGCCAAGCAGGTCGCCACGCTCGACGCCATGAGCGGCGGCCGCTTCGAGCTCGGCATCGGCGTCGGCTGGCTGAAGGAGGAGTTCGAGGCGCTGGGCGCGCCGTTCGAGCAGCGCGGCCGCCGCGCCGACGAGTACATCGCGGTGATGCGGGCGCTGTGGGCGGGCGACGGCGCCAGCTTCTCGGGCCGCTACGTGAAGTTCGAGGGCGTCAGCTGCAACCCCAAGCCGGTCGGCCGCGTGCCGATCGTGGTCGGCGGCCATTCCGAGGCGGCGGCCCGCCGCGCCGGGCGGCTGGGCGACGGCTTCTTCCCGTCGATCGGCGCCCAGGTCGACACCACGCCGCTGTTCGAGGTCGCTCGCCGCGCCGCGGTCGAGGCCGGGCGCGACCCCGGGGCGATCGAGATGCTGGCCGGCTGCCCGGACCTGCTGCCCGGTTCGACGGTCGAGCCGCGGGCGGCGATCGAGGAGCGGCTGAAGCTCGGGATCGGCCGCATCGTGGTCCCGGTCGGGGCCTTCCTGCCCGACCTCGAGGATGGCCTCGCGCGTTTCGGCGATGCGGTAATCCGCCCGTTTGCCGGCCTGCGCTGAGCCGCCCAGAGTCGCGGCTATGACCACCACGCCCGAACCCGAAATCGTCCCGCTGTTCGCCACGCCGATCATCCGGCTGGACGTGCCCGACGCCGCCCAGCTGACGGCCGAGCTGCGCCACGTCATCGAGGAGCGCGAGAAGGTCCAGGAAACCACCCACCATTCCAACTACGGCGGCTGGCAGTCGACCTGGGACATGGACCGCTGGGGCGGCGCGCCGGCGATCAAGCTGCTGGCCCATGCCCGCAACCTCGCCAACCGCGTCACCATGGACCGCAAGGGCAACATCGGCGCCGGCCCGCACCCCGGCTACTTCGCGGTGACCTGGCACGGCAACATGTGGGCGAACATCAATCGCACCGGCCATGCCAACGAGTTCCACTCGCACCCCGGCGCCTACTGGAGCTGCGTCTACTACGTCGACGACGGCGGCATCGGCGACGATCCCGCGCTGGGCGGCGAGCTCGAGTTCATGGACCCGCGCGGCGCGCTACCGGCGATGAACGCGCCGCACCTCGCGGTCAACATGCCGGGCGGCCTGGCCGCCGGCGTGACCGAGCGCTTCACGCCCAAGGTCGGCCGGCTGGTGATGTTCCCGTCGTGGCTCTACCACCAGGTGCGCCCGTACTTCGGCACCCGCACCCGCATCTCGATCGCGATGAACCTGAGCCTGTAGCCAATCCCGTCACTTCAACGGGCCGGCGCCCAAGGGCGGGAAGAAGGTCCCTCCGCTACGCCTCGCTGCGCTCGGCTCCGGTCGGGATGACAGTCAGGCGAACGCCTTCCGGACCTTCGCCCAGTCGGCCAGCGCCGCTTCCTGGCCGGGCACCAGCTGGATCGTGAACTGGGTGTAGCCGGCGGCGCGCAGCGCCTCGATGCGTCGGCAGATCTCGGCCTCGGTCGCGGTGAAGGTGGTGTTGGCGATCAGCTCGGCGGTGACGAAAGGACGCTCCTCGGGCTTCACGAACATCAGGTGGCCGCGGTGGTTCTCCAGCCACGGCGCGTCCTTCGGCTCGAAGGTCTGCGCCAGCGCCACGTAGTCCTGCAGTTCGCGCGTGCCCTTCGACACCATGGTCATGGTCGGCGCGAGCCCCATCAGCACCTCGTCGGCGGCGCGGTGCAGCGCCACCGCGGCGCGCGGCCCGGCCTGCGCCATCGCCCGCTCCGAATCGGCCGGCTCGCCGTCCTTCAGCACGCAGCCCAGCGCGAAGGCGGTCGCCTGCAGGTCCGGGAGCGCGTGGCCGGCCTCGGTCCACGCCGCGCGCATCGCCTGCACTTCCCGGATGCCGGCATCGACCTTGCCGACGAAGTCGATCCAGCCGGCCTTGAACTTCGCGGTCAGCGCCCGGGTGCGCGGGCCGAACGCCGACAGGTGCAGGGCGATCGGGTCGGTGGTGTTGAACAGCGGCAGCTCGGGATTGAGGAAGCGGATCTTCCTGCGCTGCCCCTCCATCTCGAACTCGACGGTGTCGCGCGCCAGCAGGCCGTAGACCTGCCGGATGTAGGTCTCCATGTCCTTGACCTTGATCGCGCCGAAGCCCATCGCGCGCCGCGCCGTGAAGCCGGTGCCGACGCCGAAGTCGATGCGGCCCGGCGCCAGCTGGTTGAGCGTGGCGAGCGCGTTGGCGGTCACCGGCGCGATGCGGTTGGACGGCACCAGCACGCCGGTGCCCAGCCGGATGCGCTTCGTGTTGACCGCCGCGGCGCCCATGGCGACGAAGCAGTCGGCGCTCAGCATCTGGGTGTCGTAGAACCAGGCGTGGCTGAAGCCCAGTTCCTCGGCCTCGCGCACGACGCGCCACGAGTCCGCCGCCGTCGGCAGGGCGATGCCGAAGTCCATGGAAGCCTCCGTCGTCGGTTTCAGGTGTCGGCCAGCGCCTTCAGCATGCGGTCGCGGGCGGCGAAGTCGCCGTCGGCGTGGACCGGCTGCAGGCAGACGTGGGTCGCGCCGGCGGTGAAATGGGCGCGCAGGCCCTTCTTCACCGTGTCGACGTCGCCCCACAGGCACATCGCGTCGATGAAGCGGTCGCTGCCGCCGTCGGCGAGATCGGCCTCGGTGAAGCCGATGCGCAGCCAGTTGTTGCGGTAGTTCGGCAGCACCATGTAGCGCGCCAGTTCCTTGCGGCCGAGGTCGCGCGCCTTGATCGGGTCGGTCTCGATCGTGACCTTCTGCTCGACCGCCAGGATGCGGTTGGGGCCGAGGATCGCCGCTGCCTTGGCGGTGTGCTCGGGCGTGACGTTGTAGGGCACCGCACCGCGCGACATCTCGGCTGAAAGCGCCAGCATCTTGGGGCCGAGCGCGGCGACCACCACCGGCAGGTCGGCGCCGCCCTCGTTCTTCAGCCCCTCGAGGTAGGCGCGCATCGCCGGGATCGGCTTGTCGTAGCGGTGGCCGCGCACGCCCTCGACCATCGGGATGTGGCTGACGCCGACGCCGAGGATGAAGCGGCCGCCGTACCACTGGTTGAGCGAGAGGGTGGCGCGCTTGGCGGTGTAGGCGTCGCGGGCATAGATGTTGGCGATCGAGCTGCCGATCACGAGCCTGCTGGTCTTCGACAGCAGGTAGCCGGCCAGCGACATCGACTCGTAGCCGCGCGATTCGGGATACCACAGCGCCGAGTAGCCGTTGCCCTCGACCGCGTGGGCGAGGTCGGCGAGCTGCGCCCCGTTGAGCTTGTCGGTCGAGTACCAGACGCCGAGACGACCCAGTGACATCAAGATTCTCCTGTCGAAGGGCGGCAGCTTGGCACCGGCGGGACGCCGGCACCATCGCCACCTGCCGGGTTCGGGAAACCGTATCGAGGCGCGGAATCTCGCCGCTCCGGGGCCGGTGCGCCGGCCCGGCACACGGTGCTGGACAAGACCGTCGGCGTGGCCAACATCGGCGAGACGCAATGACCCGCATCACGGGGGGACGGACGGCAATGCAGATCGGTGTCATCGGCCTGGGACGGATGGGCGGCAACATCGTGCGCCGCCTGACGCGCGCGGGACATGCCTGCGTGGTCTACGACGCCGACCCGGCGCCCGGCGCGGCGCTGGCCAGGGAAGGCGCGACCGCGGTGACCTCGCTGGCCGCCATGGTCGAGGCGCTGGCGGCGCCCCGCACCGTCTGGGTGATGCTGCCGGCGGGCCGCATCACCGAGGAGACGATCGCCGAGCTGGCCGGGCTGATGCAGGCCGGCGACGTCGTGATCGACGGCGGCAACACCAACTTCAAGGACGACGTGCGGCGCGCCCGCGAACTCGCGCCCAGGGGCATCAGGTACCTCGATGTCGGCACCTCGGGCGGCGTCTGGGGCCTGCAGCGCGGCTATTGCCTGATGATCGGCGGCGACGCCGACGTGGTGACCCGCCTCGACCCGATCTTCTCGGCGCTGGCGCCGGGACTCGGCAGCATCGAGCGGACGAAGCAGCGGGCCAGCCGCAAGCACGGTCCCGCGCTCGATCCGCGCGCCGAGCAGGGCTACATCCATGCCGGCCCGGTCGGCGCCGGCCACTTCGTGAAGATGATCCACAACGGCATCGAGTACGGCATGATGCAGGCCTTCGCCGAGGGCTTCGACATCATGCGCAACCGGTCCTCGGCCAGGCTGCCGGCCGACGAGCGCTACGACCTCAACCTCGCCGACATCGCCGAGGTGTGGCGGCGGGGCAGCGTCGTGACCAGTTGGCTGCTCGACCTCACGGCCAGCGCGCTGGCGTCCGACGCCCACCTCGAGGGCTTCTCGGGCCACGTCGAGGACAGCGGCGAGGGCCGCTGGACGATCGAGGCGGCGATCGAGGAGGCGGTGCCGGCCGACGTGCTGGCGGCGTCGCTGTTCGTGCGCTTCCGCTCGCGCCAGGACCATACCTTCGCCGAGAAGGTGCTGTCGGCGATGCGGCTTGGCTTCGGCGGCCACGTCGAGGCGCCGAAGAAGTAGAACAGGGAACGACTGGAGGATCGGCAATGCGGGTGGGCGTCTTCTACTTTCCGACCGACTACGGCATCCACCCGGGCGAGCTGGGCAAGGCGCTCGAGGACCGCGGCTTCGACTCGCTGTACGTGCCCGAGCACACCCACATCCCGGCCAGCCGCCGGTCGCCGTTCCCCGGCGGCGGCGAGCTGCCGAAGCGCTACTCGCACACCCACGACCCGTTCGTCGCGCTGTCGTTCGCCGCAGCGGCGACGAAGACGCTGACCATCGGCACCGGCATCCTGCTGGTGCCGCAGCACGAGCCGCTGGTCACGGCCAAGGCGATCGCCTCGCTCGACCAGCTGTCGGGCGGCCGCTTCGTGTTCGGCATCGGCGGCGGCTGGAACGTCGAGGAGATGGAGAACCACGGCGCCCGCTACAAGACGCGCTTCCGCCAGATGCGCGAGCACGTGCTGGCGATGAAGGCGCTGTGGACGCAGGACGAGGCGTCGTACGACGGCGAGTTCGTAAAGTTCGACCGCGTCTGGTCGTGGCCCAAGCCCAAGCAGGCGCCGCACCCGCCGATCATCCTGGGTGGCGAGAGCGACCACACGCTGCGCCGCGTCGTCGAGTACTGCGACGGCTGGTTCCCGCGCACCCGCGCCGGCTTCGACGCGCCGCAGGCGATCGCGCGCCTCCACCGCATGGCCGAGGAGAAGGGCCGCGACCCCAAGACGCTGAGCGTCACCGTGTTCGGCGCGCCCAACGATGCCGCCACGCTGGCCGGCTACGCCGAGGCCGGCATCCACAACGCCCTGCTGGCGGTGCCCGACAAGGACCGCGACGGCATCCTGGCCTACCTCGACAAGGTGGCGCCGCTGGTCAAGGCCGCCGCGGCGTGACCGTCGCCGTCGGCCTCGGGCTGATGGAGTTCCCGTTCGCCGGGGCGGGCGACTGGTGGCGCTGGGTCGATCTCTGCGAGGCCGGCGGCGTCGATTCGCTGTGGCAGACCGACCGGCTGGTCAGCCGCCAGCCGATCCTCGAGTGCCTCGCCACCATGGGCGCGCTGGCCGGGCGCACGCGGCGGCTGCGCTTCGGCATGAACGTGGTGTCGCTGGCGCTGCGCGACCCGGTGCTGCTGGCCAAGCAGTGCGCCACCATCGACGTGCTGTCGGAGGGCCGCCTGCTGCCGGGCTTCGGCATCGGCAGCCCGCAGGGACCGGAGTGGCAGGCGCTGGGCATCGACACCAGGACCCGCGGCCGCCGCACCGACGAGGCGCTGGAGATCATCGGCCGGCTGTGGCGCGAGGACAGCGTTACCCACCTGGGTAAGCACTTCCGGCTGCAGGACGCGTCGATCTCGCCGCGGCCGACCCGCGCCGACCTGCCGATGTGGATCGGTGGCGGCACCGAGGCGGCGATCCGGCGGACCGCGCGCTACGGCACGGGCTGGCAGGCCGGGGCCGAGCTGCCGGCCGATGCCGGCCGCATCGTCGCGGCGATCAAGGCGGCCGCCGCCGAGATCGGCCGCACCATCGACGACGACCACTACGGCGCCGCCTTCCCGTTCCACTTCGGGCAGAGGGACAGCGCGGTGGTGAGCGGCGCGATGGCGGCCTATGCCAAGCGCACCGGGCGCGACCCGACCGACTATTTCGCGGTCGGCGACGCCGACACCATCCTCGACCGCATCGCCCAGTACGTCGCCGTCGGGGTCGAGAAGTTCATCCTGCGCCCGGTCGGGCCGGACGGCGAGGCGGTGATCGCGCAGACGAGGATGCTGATCGAGACGGTGCTGCCGCGGGTGGCGGCGCGGTGGCCGAAGAAACCCGTCACCTGACGGTCAAGGAGGAGGGCTCCCTCATGAAAATCGGCGCGGCGATGTTCTTCACCGACTACTCGATGACGCCGGCGGAACTGGGGCGGGCGCTCGAGGAGCGCGGCTTCGACTCGGTGTGGGCACCCGAGCACTCGCACATCCCGCTCAGCCGCAAGACGCCGTTCCCCGGCGGCGGCGACCTGCCCAAGAAGTACTACGACGCGATGGACCCGTTCGTGACCCTGATGGCGGCGGCGGCGGCGACCACGACGCTCAAGGTCGGCACCGGCGTCTGCCTGGTCAACCAGCGCGACCCGATCCAGACCGCCAAGGCAGTGGCCTCGCTCGACCTGCTGTCGGGCGGGCGCTTCCTGTTCGGCGTCGGCAACGGCTGGAACCAGGACGAGATGGAGAACCACGGCACCGCGTTCGCGACCCGGCACAAGCTGGTGCGCGAGCGCATCGAGGCGATGAAGGCGATCTGGACGAAGTCGAAGGCCGAGTACCACGGCGAGATGGTGAACTTCGACCCGCTGATGGCGTGGCCGAAGCCGGCGCAGAAGCCGCACCCGCCGATCTGGGTCGGCGGCGCCTTCCCCTACGGCGCCCGCCGCGCGGTGCGCTACGGCGACGGCTGGCTGCCGCTGCGCCGGCGCGAGGTCCGCGAGGTGCTGCCGCAGTTCCGCGAGATGTGCCGCGCCGCCGGCCGCGAACCGCTGCCGGTGTCGATCTGGGAAGCGCGGGAGGATCTCGACTCGCTGAAGCGCGACCGCGACGCCGGCGTCGAGCGCGTCATCGTCAGCCTCGACTCGGCCAAGGCCGACGCCATCCTGCCGCTGCTCGACCGCTGGGCCAGGTTCATCCCGGCGGTGGCCTGATCTCCTTCCTCCCTGCGCGCGAGCGCGGGGAGGTGTCCGCGCAGCGGACGGAGGGGTCATGGGCTTCGCAGCGGATGCCCATGACCCCTCCGTCGGCGAAGACGCCGACACCTGCCCGTGCTGGCGCAGGGGGAGGAAACGGAACTAGACCAACGGCAGCACGTCGCGGCGGAAGCGCTGCATCTCGCCCAGCATCTCGTCGACCGAGCCGCCGGCGAAGCCGAAGTCGACGTGGCCGACGCCGAGGTCGCGCAGGCTGCGGATGTCGGCCGCGATCTCGGCCGGCTTGCCCGCGAACAGCCGGTGCTCGCCGTCGTCGGCCTTGGCCGGCGCGGTCTCGCCGAACACCGTGACGCGCAGCGCCAGCCCGACCGACCCGGCCGCGCGTCCTTCCTTCGCGACCAGCGCGCGCAGCCGCGCCACCTGCGTCGAGAACCGCTTCAGGCTGTCCAGCGGGTTGGCCGGGTTGGTGCCGATCGGGTACCAGCCGTCGCCCAGCCGGGCGGTGCGGCGCAGCGCCGGGCCGCTCTCGCCGCCGACCCAGATCGGCGGGTGCGGCTTCTGCACCGGCTTGGGGTCGAGCAGGATGTTGTCGAAGCGCACGTGCTGCCCGGCGAAGCGCGGCCTGGGGTTGGTCCACAGTTCCTTGAACGCCAGCAGGTACTCGTCGGTGACCGTGCCGCGCGCCGCGAAGTCGGGCGCGTCGATCGCCTCGAACTCCTCCTTCAGCCAGCCGGCGCCGATGCCCAGCACCAGCCGGCCGCCCGACAGCACGTCGATCGACGACAGCATCTTGGCGGTCAGCACCGCCGGGCGGTGCGGCACCACCATGACCGACGACACCAGCCGCAGCCGGCTGGTCTTGCCGGCCACGAAGGCCATCTGGATCAGCTGCTCGTGGCGCTCGGCGCGGGCGCCGGCCGGGAATTCACCGGTCGAGCTGTAGGGATATTTGGCCGTGATGTCGGTCGGAATGACGACGTGGTCGCTGAAGGTCGCGTAATCGAAGCCCATCTTCTCGGCCTCGACGACCAGCCTCACCATCTGGTCGGTTGCCGACATCGGGCCGGCGGTCGGCGCGTTGAAGCCGATCTGCATGTCTGGTTTCCCCCTGGAGAACAGGCCGGCCATACTACACGATGCGGGCCGCGACGATTGCCGCTATCGTCGGCCCCCTAGCGTTCTTCGAGGGTCGAATGTCGGAGCTTTCCGGGCTGATGGCAGAAGCCGCGCGGCTGCGCGACCAGGGCCACGGCCGGCTGATTTCCTACTCGCGCAAGGTCTTCATCCCGCTGACCCGGCTGTGCCGCGACGTCTGCCACTACTGCACCTTCGCCGAGACGCCGGGCGCCGGTCACGCGCCCTACCTGACGCCCGACGAGGTGCTGGCGATCGCCCGCGCCGGCGAGGCCGCCGGCTGCACCGAGGCGCTGTTCACGCTCGGCGACAAGCCCGAGCTGCGCTACGCCGCGGCGCGCGAGGCGCTGGCGGCGCTGGGCTACGCCACCACCATCGACTACCTGGTCGCGATGTGCGCGCTGGTGCTGCGCGAGACGACGCTGCTGCCGCACGCCAATCCCGGCGTGATGACGCGCGAGGAGATCGCCGCGCTGCGCGCCGTCACCGCCAGCCAGGGCATCATGCTCGAATCGACCAGCGAGCGTTTGTGCGAGAAGGGCGGCGTCCACTACGGCTCGCCCGACAAGGCGCCGGCGGTGCGGCTCGAGACCATCCGCCTGGCCGGCGAGCTCAAGGTGCCGTTCACCACCGGCATCCTGATCGGCATCGGCGAGACCCGCGACGAGCGGCTCGACGCGCTGCGCGCGATCCGCGACCTCCACGCCCGCCACGGCCACATCCAGGAAGTGATCGTCCAGAACTTCCGCGCCAAGGCCGACACGAAGCTGGCCGGCGCCGACGAGCCCGACCTCGACGAGCTGTGCTGGACGATCGCCCAGGCGCGGCTGATCCTCGGGCCGGACATGAACATCCAGGCGCCGCCCAACCTGTCGCCCGGCGTCTACCAGCGGCTGGTCGAGGCCGGCCTCAACGACTGGGGCGGCGTGTCGCCAGTGACGCCCGACCACGTCAATCCCGAGGCGCCGTGGCCGGCGGTCGACGAACTGGCGCGGCGCAGCGCCGAGATGGGCAAGGTGCTGGTCAATCGCCTCGCCGTGTACCCGGCCTACGTCAGGAAGGCGTCGGAGTGGCTGGCGCCCGAGGTGGCGACGCGGGCGCGGCGGCTGAGCGACGCCGAGGGCCTCGCGCGCGACGACGACTGGGCTCCGGGCAACACCGAGCCGCCCCGGCAGCCGAAGGCGCTGCTGTCGACCGTCGATGCCGGCCTCGCGCGCATCGTCGAGCGCGCCACGGCGGGCGAGCGCCTCGACCATCCCGAGATCGAGCGGCTGTTCGCGGCGCGCGACGCCGACTACGCCCATGTCACCGGCGCGGCCGACGCGCTGCGCGCCGCGGTGAGCGGCGACGTGGTGCGCTACGTCGTCAACCGCAACATCAACTACACCAACATCTGCTACTTCCGCTGCAAGTTCTGCGCCTTCTCGAAGGGCAGCACGCACGACGACCTGCGCGGCAAGCCCTACGACCTCGGGCTGGACGAGGTCGCGCGCCGCGCCCGCGAGGCGTGGGAGCGCGGCGCCACCGAGGTCTGCCTGCAGGGCGGCATCCATCCCGACTACACCGGCGAGACCTACGAGGCGATCTGCCGCGCGATCAAGCAGGCGGTGCCGCAGATGCACATCCACGCCTTTTCGCCGCTCGAGGTGACGCAGGGTGCGATGACGATGCAGGCGTCGCTGCCGGAATTCCTGAAGCGCCTGAAGGACGCCGGGCTGGGGACGCTGCCGGGCACCGCGGCCGAGATCCTCGACGACGAGGTGCGGGCGATCATCTGCCCCGACAAGATCGACACCGGGCAGTGGCTCGACGTCCAGCGCGCCGCGCACGGGCAGGGGCTGCGCACCACCTCGACCATCATGTACGGCCACGTCGAGGCGCCGCTGTCGTGGGCGCGCCACCTGCTGGCGCTGCGCGACCTGCAGGCCGAGACCGGCGGCTTCACCGAGTTCGTGCCGCTGCCGTTCGTGCACATGGAAGCGCCGATGTACCGCCAGGGCCTGGCGCGCAAGGGCCCGACCTTCCGCGAGGCGGTGATCATGCACTCGGTGGCGCGGCTGGTGCTGAACCCGCTGATCCCCAACATCCAGACCTCGTGGGTCAAGATGGGACCGGCCGGCGCGGCGCTGGCGCTGCAGGCCGGCGCCAACGACCTCGGCGGCACGCTGATGAACGAGAGCATCTCGCGCGCCGCCGGCACGCAGCACGGCCAGGAATTCCCGCCCGAGGAGATGGAGCGCCTGATCCGCTCGATCGGCCGCGTGCCGCGGCAGCGCACCACCGCCTACGGCGAGGTCCCGGCCGATCGCCGCGCCGCCTCGTTCAACGCGCCCGAGCTGGCGCCGATCGTGCAGACCCCGCCGCGCAAGCGGGTGACCGCTTAGCCGCGGGCCAGCAACGCCGGCACCTTCATCTCCTCCAGCAGCGCCCGCGTGCGGGTGCCCTTGGACGACGGCAGCGCGAGGAAGGCGGCGAGGTCGGCCGGGTGGTCGATGTCCATGGCGATGCCGGGCTGGTGCATCACCGTCGGCTCGATGCCGCAACGCTGCGCGGCCTCGAGGTGCGGGTAGTAGCTGTTGTCGCCGAAGCGCAGCGGCACCGCGTCGGCCGGCGAGCAGATCACCGTGTTCGAGCCCATGTGGTCGTGCGCCGGCGAGATCGTGAACGACCGCCCGGGCAGGTGGGCGCCCAGCACCAGGCTGATCTCCTGCGAGGTCACCGCCGGGATGTCGGCCGGCAGGGTCAGCATGCCGCCGCGGCCCTCGCGCGCCAGCAGCTGCAGCCCGGCGTTGACGCTGCCGGTATGGCCGTCGCGCGCGCCGTCGGTCAGCACGCGCGCGCCCAGCCGCCCGGCCAGCGCCGTGGCCTGCTGGTCGAGGGTGACGACGATGGTGCCGGCGAGGCCGGGTACCGTGACCACGGCCTCCAGCACCTCGGTCATCATGACCTCGATCAGCGCGCGGCGCTGCTGCGGCGTCAGCAGCGGCGCGAGGCGCTGCTTGGCGCCGTCCAGTTCCTTGATGGGCACGACGGCCCAGATGTCGCGGTGTGTCACGGCAGCGAGTCTGCAAAGGAAAGCACCGTCCGCGCCAGCGTTTCCTTGTCGCCGATCGATGTCATCAGCGTGGCCGCCGCGTGGACGCGGCCCGGCACGCCGGCGGCGTCGCCCGGATCGACGACGTAGCCGTCGAGGAGGTCGCCGTAGCGCTCGGCCACCGTCGCCGAGGTCACGGCCAGGCCGAGCTCCTGCATCATCTTCGCGGTCGGTCCCTTGACCGCCTGGCCGCCGACGATCGGCGACACCGCGACCACCGGCGCGCCGCAGCCGGCGAGGGCGTCGCGCAGCCCGGGCACCGCCAGGATCGGGTCGATGCTGATGAACGGGTTGGACGGACAGATCACGACCGCGCGCACCGGCCCGGCCAGCGCCGCCATCGCCTCGGCCTGCGGCCGCGCCGTCGCCGCGCCCTCGAACGCCAGCTGCTTCACGACCGGCCGGCACTGCTGGCGCACGAAGTAGTCCTGGAAGTCGATCCAGCCGGCGTCGGACAGCACCCGCGTGCGCACGCGGTCGTCGCTCATCGGCACGATGCGCGGGCCGACGTTCCAGCGGCGGCAGACGTCGGCGGTGACCTGGCTCAGCGTCTCGCCGGCGGCGAGGCGACGGGTGCGCTCGACGTGCAGGGCGAGGTCGCGGTCGCCCAGCCGGAACCAGTCGGCGCCGCCCAGCGTCGCGATCGTCTCCATGAACGACCAGGTCTCGTCGCGCCGGCCCCAGCCCTGCGCCGTGTTGTCGAGCCCGGCCAGCACGTAGGTGAGGGTGTCGATGTCGGGCGAGATCGCGAGTCCCAGGTGCTCGAAGTCGTCGCCGGTGTTGGCGATCACCAGCAGGTCCTCGGCCGGCACGACGCGGCTCAGCCCCAGCGCCAGCTTGGCCCCGCCGACGCCGCCCGACAGGGCGATGACTTTTTTTCCTTCCTGCGCGCGAGTGCGGGGAGGTGTCCGCGCAGCGGACGGAGGGGGCATGCTCATGAGGGCCGACCCCTCCGTCGCCGAAGACGGCGACACCTCCCCGCGCTCGCGCGCGGGGAGGAATGCCAATCACGGGAAGCCCTCACCGGAACATGTCCTCCGCCGCCGGGCGGACCAGCTCGGAAGCGGGGTTGTCCGGGGCGGTCCAGGCCAGCCCGCGCACCAGCACGGCCGGCTGGGCCTCGTCGCCCTGGCCCATGACCAGCGAGGCGGCCGAGGCGATCTCGTCGGCGAAACCCGAGATGCTGACCTGCAGCGTGCGGCCGAACAGGTCGGGATTGCCGCGCAGGTCGAGCAGGGCGGGAAGACCGGCCGCGCCGATCGCGATGCCCTGGGTGCCGCGCCGCCACGCGCGGCCGAAGCTGTCGGTGACGATGACGGCGGGCGCGCGGCCCAGCCGCCGGCCAAGCGCGTCGCGGATGCGCGCGGCGCTGCCGTCCGGGTCCCTGGGCAGCAGCAGCGCGCGCTCGACGCCGTCGACCGGCGCGACGTTCGACTGGTCGATGCCGGCATTGGCCATCACGAAGCCCAGCCGGTGCTCGACGATCAGCACGTTGGGCCGCGAGCGCACGACCCGCACCGACTCCGACAGGATCAGCTCGACCAGCCGCGGGTCCTTCTCGACCTCGGCGGCCAGCTCGATGGCGCGCGGCGACGGCGTCACCGACGCCAGCTCGACCAGCCGGCCCTCGGCCTTGGACACGATCTTCTGCGCCAGCGCCAGCACGTCGCCGGGCCGCGGCTCGATGCCGCCGCGCGCGTAGCCCTCGGCCAGCAGGGCGGCGAGGTCGTCGCCTGCCTTGACCATCGGCAGGCCGGGCAGGGCCAGCAGTTCCAGCCGGCCTGTTCCACTCATCGCGGGATCAACCGAAGCGCTTGCGCAGGCGCGGCAGGACCTCGGCGCCGAACAGGTCCATGAAGCGCGCCTGGTCGGGACCGGGCGCGTGGAACACCAGGTGGTTGAAGCCGAGGCCGACGTAGTAGCCGATCTTCTCGACCTGCTCCTCGGGATCGTTCGACACGATCCAGCGGCTGGCGGCGCGCTCCAGCGGCAGGGCATCGGCCAGCCGCTGCATCTCGACCGGGTCCTCGACCGACATCTTCTCTTCCGGGGTCAGCGCCAGCGCCGCCCAGTGGCGGGTGTCGTCGAGCGCGCGCTGGCGGTCGCTGTCGAACGACACCTTGACCTCGATCATGCGGTCGTACGGCCGGGTCTTCGGCTCGCCGGCGGCGAGGCCTTCCTCGACCTTGGGCAGCAGCGTCTCGGTGTAGAGCTCGCGCTTCTTGCCGCTGGTGCAGATGAAGCCGTCGCCCTGGCGGCCGGCATACCTGGCGACCAGCGCGCCGGCGGCGGCGACGTAGATCGGCACCTCGACCTCGGGCCGGTCGTAGATCGTCGCCTTCTCGGTCCTGTAGTACTCGCCCTCGAAGCTGATGCGCTCGCCGCGCCACAGCGTGCGGATCAGCGTCACGGCCTCGCGCATGCGGGCGAAGCGCTCCTTGAACTCGGGCCACGGCTGGCCGGTCGACGGCACCTCGTTCAGCGACTCGCCGGTGCCGATGCCGAGGATGACGCGGCCGGGGAACATCGCGCCCAGCGTGCCGAAGGCCTGGGCCACGATCGACGGGTGGTAGCGGAAGGTCGGCGTCAGCACGCTGGTGCCGAGTTCGACCCGCGAGGTCCGCGCGCCGGCCGCGCCCAGCCACGCCACCGAGTTGGGGGCATGGCCGTCGACGTGCTTCCACGGCTGGAAATGGTCGCTGACGAACACCGATTCGAAGCCGGCCTTCTCGGCGTGCACGGCGTAGTCGAGCAGCCGGGCGGGCGCGAATTGTTCAGCGGACGCCTTGTATCCGAGCTTGAGCACGGTGATGATTCCCTGGGGAGTTTCGCGAGGTCGGACGAGTCTTAATGGACGGGGAGAAGCCTCACAACCGGCCGATTGGGCCACCCCCCGTCGTGGTGGTGATGGGCGTGGCGGGCTCGGGCAAGACCACGGTCGCCGCGCGTCTCGCGGAGCGGCTGGGCTCGGCCTTCCAGGAGGGCGACGCCCTGCACCCGCCGGAGAACGTCGCCAAGATGAGCGCCGGCACGCCGCTCGACGACCGCGACCGCGCGCCGTGGCTGGCCCGCATCGCCGCCTGCATCGACGGCTGGCGGGCCGCGGGCAAGGGCGGCGTCGTCACCTGCTCGGCGCTGAAGCGGGCCTACCGTGATGTCATCGTCGGCGACCGGCCCGAGGTCCGGCTGGTCCACCTCGCCGGCTCGCGCGAGACCATCGCCGCCCGTCTCGCCGCGCGCCGCGGCCACTTCATGCCGCCGGCCCTGCTCGACACCCAGTTCGCGACCCTGGAGCCACCACCGGCGGACGCGCACACGCTGGTGCTGGATGTCGGCCCGGCGCCGGACGCGCTGGTCGAGACGATCGTGGCGTGGCTCGCGAAGGCGTCATGACGCTTCCTCCCTGCGCGGGCCCCGCGAAGGGGAGGACTACTTGTTGACCTTCAATTCCTCCGACCGGTCGGTGGCCGGCGGCGGGGTGCGTGACAGGGCGGCGATCTCGGCGCGCAGCGCCGGCGTCATGTCGATCTCGACCGCGGCCAGCGAGTCCTTCAGCTGCTCGGGGTTGCGGGCGCCGACGATCGGCGCGGTGACGGCGGGATGGGCGCCGACCCAGGCCACCGCGGTGCTGACCGGGTGCAGGCCGCGCTTCTCGCAGAAGGCGACGAAGGCGGCGGCGACCTCGAACATCCAGTCGTCGCCGTAGCGGGCCTCGTACATCTTGTTGGTCTTGAGCCGGCCCGAGGCCTGCCCGAGGTACTTGCCCGACAGCAGGCCGGCGGCGCCGGGGCTGTAGGGAATGACGCCGATGCCGTTGGCCTGGGCCATCGGCAGGATCTCGACCTCGGCCTGGCGCTTAACGAGGTTGTACATCGGCTCGATCACCTGCAGGCGCGCCCAGTTGTTCCTCTCCTGGATGTCGACCGCGCGCTGGGTCTGCCACGCCGACCAGTTGCTGACCGCGGGGTAGAGCACCTTGCCGGAGCGCACCAGGTCCTCGAGCCCGCGCATCATCTCGTCGATCGGCGTCACGGGATCGAAGCGGTGCAGGAACAGCACCTCGACACGGTCGGTGCCGAGCCGGCGCAGGCTGTTCTCGACCGCCTGCACGACGTGGCGGCGGTTGGCGCCGCGCGCATTGATGTCGGGTCCGGTCGGGTTGTAGCACTTGGTGGCGATCACGAGGTCGTCGCGATGGCCCTTCATCAGCCGGCCGAGGATCTCCTCCGAGCGGCCCTTGTTGTACTCGTTGGCGGTGTCGAAGAAGTTGACGCCGGCCTCGCGCACCATCCGGTACATCGCCGCCGACGTCACCTCGTCGGCATCGCCGCCGAACGACATGGTGCCGAAGCAGAGTTCGGAAACGGAGATGCCGGTGCGGCCGAGGAGCTTGGTTTTCATCGCGGTACTCTAGCAAACACCCACGCCCGCGGAAGCCGCCTCACCCGCCGCGGTTGACCGATACCAGCGGCAGGTCGAAGGCGGCGCTGTCGCCCTTGATCTCGGGCGGCAGCGGCGCGTACGGCGAACCCGAGCGCACGCCCTGCAGCACGCCGTTGTCGAACTCGGGATAGCCGCTGGAGCGCGTGACCTTGACGTCGAGCAGGCGGCCGTCGCGCGCGATCACCACGCGCACCACGGTCAGGCCCTGGCGGGCGTTGACGCTGGCCGTGTAGCGGTAGCCCTGCAAACGCCGCACCACCTGCCACAGGTAATTGTCCGCGACCTTGGCGCGGCTGTAGGTGTCGGCCGGGTTCACGAACGGCGACGGCGAGGGATTGTCCGACTTCGTCCCGGCCGGCGGCTTGTTCGACGGCAGGGTCGAGAGCGGCGACGGCGCGTATTTCGGCGCCTGGTGCTGCGGGATCGCCGGCGCCGGCGGCTTCTGCTCGGCCGCCGGCTTCCTGTCCTCGTGCTTCTGCGCCTTGTCGGGCTCGGGCAGCTTCGGCTCCGGCGCCTTCTCGGGCGCCGGCAGCGGCGGCATGTCCGGCGGCCGTGGCAGCGACCCGGCCAGTCCAGGGGGCGCCAGCGCGGCGCGCGGCGGCGCGGCCGCGACCGGCGGCGATGGCGGCGGGACCGGGGGCTTCGCCGCCGTGGGAGGGGGCGGCGCGATCGGCTCGGGCCGCACCATCGCGGTCTGGGCCGGCTGCGACGGCGGATCGCGCGCCGGCTCGGTGTCGCGGATCGGCGGCGGCGGCGGCGCGAGGTCGGCGTCCCGGGGCTTGTCGCCCTTGGGCGGCGCCTGGGTCGCCTTCTCGGCGACGATGTCGGCCGGCGGCCGCAGCCCCTCGACCGGCGGCAGGACGGTCGGCCGCGGCGGTTCCGGCGCCTTCTGCGGCGTCGGCTGGGGGGGCGGCTTGGGCGGCGTCGGCGGCTGCTCGAACGAGACCTGGATCACGTCCTCGACCGGGGGCGGCGTCGGCGTGCGGTTGGCCCACCAGATCGCCGCCGCGACCGCGCCGTGCAGCAGCACGGCCAGCGCCACGGCGGCCACGGGCATGCGCTCGGAGCGGATCGAGAGGGCGCTGACGGCGGGAGCCACGGCTCGTATTTAGGCCCGCGGGGCCGCCCCCGCCACCCTCCTAGGCGTTCACGATCCGCTGCCCATCGCGTGACCGGCGAAGCAGGTCCGCCATCCTTTCCGCGATCATCACAGTCGTGAGGTGGGTATTTGCCCGGACCACCGTCGGCATCACCGAGGCGTCGATCACGCGCAGGCCGGTGCAGCCGATCACCCGGCACTCGGGATCGACCACGCTGGTCGGGGCGTCGGCCGGGCCGAGCCGGCAGGTGCCGCTGGCGTGCTGGGCGTCCGAGCACTCCGCGAACATCCAGTCGTCGAGCTCGGCGGGCGAGAACGGCTGGTCGATCGGGCGGCCGGTGCTGCCGTAGGTCACGCCGGTGGCGATGGCGCGCACGGCGTCGTGGCTGGCGATCGCGACCGCGCGCGCGATGCCGTCGCGCATCCGCACCAGGTCGCTGTCGTGGCTCAGCATGCGCTCGTCGATCGCGGGATCGGCCGCCGGGTCGCGCGAGACGATCCGCACCGTGCCCTCGCTCAGCGCCTCGAACGCCGACACCGCCAGCCGTGCCCGCGCCGTGCCGCCGTCCTCGGCGCCGCGCAGGTTGCCCGCGATCATGATCATGTCGTTGACGCCGGCGCCCGCGAGACCGGAGGAGTAGCGCAGGCAGCAATTGGTGTGGCGGTGCATCAGCGTGCTCACCCGCGCGTCCTCGCGCAGGTCGAGCATCAGGCCGAGGATCGGGTGGTCGAGCAGGTGCTCGCCGACCGGGCGGTCGGCGACCACCGCGATGCCGAGCCGCTCGAGCACGCCGCGTGGGCCGATGCCCGAGCGCTGCAGGATCGCCGGCGAGTGGATCGCGCCGGCCGACAGGATGACCTCGCGCCGTGCCCGCACGCCGCGGGCCTCGCCGCCGACCCGCACGGTGACGCCGTTGGCGTGCGGCCGGTTGCCCTCGAAGCAGAGCGTGTCGACCACGGCGTTGCCGACGATGGCGAGGTTGGCGCGGCCGCGCGCCGGCTCGAGGTAGCCGTCGTTGACCGAGATGCGCAGGCCGGCGCGGCTGTTGATGGCGTAGGGCGAGACGCCGGTGCCGACCGGCGCGTTGTGGTCGGGGCACCACGGGTAGCCCAGCCCGAGCGCGGCTTCGCGCAGCGCCCGGTCGACCGGGCCCCACTGCTCGATCGGCGCGCGGTAGACCGGGATCGGCCCGTCCTTGCCGTGGTACGGCGCGTCGCCGAAGTCGACGTCGCTCTCGAGCTTGCGGAAGTACGGCAGCACCGTGTCCCAGTCCCAGCCGGCGGCGCCCTGCGCCACCCACTCGGCGAAGTCCTCGGGGATGCCGCGGATCGCGATCTGGCCGTTGATGGTCGAGCTGCCGCCGATCGCGCGGCCGCGCCACAACAGCTTCGGCTCCTGCCTCTCGGTGCGGCGGGCGAGCAGCGTCGGCCAGCGGTAGTCGTCGTCGGCGATGGCGCGCAGCGGGTTGGGGATGCGGATGTGGTGCGGCGTCTCGGCGGTGCGGAAGTCGCGGCCGGCCTCCAGCAGCAGCACCCGCAGGGCGGGATCCTCGGACAGCCGCGCCGCCAGCACGGCGCCGGCCGAGCCGCCGCCGACGATGATGTAGTCGTACTCTGCGTCGAGATGGGAAGGCATGTCTCGTCACTGGCATGCTTCTTGGTAGTCTGTCACGCCCGCCCGACGAGCGGGCACGGGAGGAGGGAACGATGGCCACCAACACGCTGGAGATCGACGCCGAGAGGCTGTGGCGGACGCTGGAGCGCTCGGCCGAGATCGGCCGCTTCCGCGACGTCGGCCTGCGGCGGCTGGCGCTGTCGGGCGAGGACCGCGAGATGCGCGACCAGTTCGTGGCCTGGGCCAGGGATGCCGGCTGCACGGTCGAGATCGACCGCCTGGGCAACATCTTCGCCCGCCGCCCGGGCAGCGACCCGTCGCTGCCGCCGGTGGCGATCGGCAGCCACCTCGACACCCAGATCTGCGGCGGCCGCTACGACGGCATCCTCGGCGTGCTGTGCGGGCTGGAGGTGGTGCGGACCCTGAACGACCGCGGGCTCGCGACCCGGCGCGGCATCGAGGTGATCTGCTGGACCAACGAGGAGGGTGCGCGCTTCAGCCCGCCGATGATGGGCTCGATGGCGTTCGCCGGCGTGCTGGCGGAGGCCGACGTGCTGGCGACCACCGACGACGCCGGCGTCACCGTGGCCGAGGCGCTGGACGCGATCGGCTATGCCGGGCCGCTGCCGCTCGGCCAGCGCCGCTTCGACGCCTACCTCGAACTGCACATCGAGCAGGCGCCGGTGCTCGACCGCGCGGGCGTCGACGTCGGCATCGTGGTCGGCGGCTACCGCACCCAGGCGCTGAAGCTCACGATCCGGGGCGACACCGGCCATGCCGGCGGCACGCCGATGGCCCAGCGCCGCAACGCCCTGGTCGGGGCCGGCTACGTCATCGCCGCGGTCAACGACATCGGGCTGGCCTACGCCGCCGACGAGGGCCGCACGACCACGACCCGGATCGAGAGCTTCCCCAACCTGCCCGGCACCTATGCCGAGGAGGTCCGGCTGACCATCGACTTCCGCCACGTCGAGCTGGCGCGCTTCGAGGCGATGCGGCGCGACGTCGATGCCGCGATCGCGGCGGCGGCGGCGAAGGCCAACGTCGAGATCGACGTCGCCGAGGGCTGGAGCTGGGGCACCGAGCTGTTCGCGCCGGAGTGCATCGACCTCCTGCGCAACACCGCGAAGGAGCTCGGCCTGCCGTACCGCGAGATGCGCAGCCAGGCCGGCCACGACGCCTATGCCGTGGCGACGATGGCGCCGACCGCGATGATCTTCACGCCCTGCCACGACGGCATCAGCCACAACGTCAACGAGAACATCGAGCTGGCGCGCTCGGTGCCCGGCGCCAACCTGTTGCTGAACGCGGCGGTGGCGCGGGCCAACCGGTAGGCGCGCCGTTCTTCTCCTCCCCATGCGCGAGCATGGGGAGGTGTCCGCACAGCGGACGGAGGGGGCGTGAGCCCCTCGGCGTGACCCCATGACCCCTCCGTCGGCGAAGACGCCGACACCTCGCCGCGCTGGCGCGCAGGGAGGAAAAATCGCTAGAGTCCGGCCCTCTCCAGGGAGGTACCCGTGTCCCATGTCGTGACGACCGAGGCCGAGCTCGAGGCGTTGTACGGCACGCCGGTCGGCGCCGCCGTGGTCAAGGAGATCGACCACATCTCCGACCACTACCGCCGCTTCATCGAGACCTCGCCGTTCGTGGTCCTGGCGACCTCGGGGCCGGAGGGACTCGATTGCACGCCGCGCGGCGACCCGGCCGGCTTCGTCCGCGTCGCCGACCGGCACACGCTGATGCTGCCCGACCGGCGCGGCAACAACCGGCTCGACACGCTGCGCAACCTGGTGCGCGACCCGCGCATCGCGCTGCTGTTCCTGACGCCCGGCGTCAACCGCACGCTGCGCGTCAACGGCCGCGCCGCCATCACCACCGATCCCGACCTGTGCGCCTCCTTCACCATGGAGGGCAAGGCGCCGAAGAGCGTGATCGTGGTCACCGCCGAGCGCGTTTACACCCAGTGCCCCAAGGCGCTGGTGCGCTCGCACCTGTGGGACCCGGCGAAGTTCCTGGCCGAGAACGACCTGCCCAGCAGCGGCACCATCATGCATGCCCTGCAGGCGAGCTTCGACGCCGAGGAGTACGACCGCGCCTACCCGCAGCGGCTCAGGGAAACGATCTACTAGGCGATCCACTGGGGGGAAGGAACACCGTGACGACCTCGGACTGGCGCGCCCGCGCCGGCACGCCGTTCGCGTGCGAGAAGCATCCGGCCCACGGCCGCAACGGCATGGTGGTGTCGAACCACCCGCTGGCCTCGGCGGCCGGCGCGGAGATGCTGGCGGCCGGCGGCAACGCGGTCGACGCGGCGGTGGCGACGCAGTTCGCGCTGACCGTGGTCGAGCCCATGATGGTCGGGCTGATCGGCGGCACCACCTGCCACGTCCGCCTGCCCGACGGCCGCCACGTCGTGATCGACGGCATGAGCGCGGTGCCGCTGGCCGGCCGCGAGGACATGTTCCGGCCGCTGCCGGGCGCGGCGCCTGAAGTGTTCACCGCCGAGGGCCGCGTCAACGAGGTCGGGCCGCGGGCGGTCGCCACGCCGGGCTCGCTGCTGGCGTGGTGCCACGCGCTGCGCCGCTACGGGACGATGTCGCTGGCCGACGTGATGCAGCCGGCGATCCGCCATGCCCGTCGCGGCTTCACGGTGACGCCCTACCTCTCGGACTGCATAGAGAGCGCCGCCGCCGACCTCGCCAGGGACCGGCTGGCGACGGCGCGGTTGCTGCCGGAGGGCACGCCGCTCAGGGCCGGCGCGCGGCTGGTCCAGGGCGACTACGCCGAGGCGCTGGAGTTGATCGCGAAGGACGGCGAGGGCGCCCTGCACGGCGGGCCGCTCGGCGCGCTGCTCGACGAGTACATGCGCAAGGCCGGCGGCACGCTGGCGATGGCCGACCTCACCGGCTACCGCGTCCAGGAGCGCGCGCCGATCCGCGCCCGCTACCGCGGCTGGGAGATCGTCGGGCCGCCGCCGCCCGCCGCCTCCGGCGTCCACATCGCCCAGATGCTGAACATCCTCGAGGCCTACGACATCGCCGGCATGGGCTTCGGCACGGTCGACACGCTGCACCTGCTGGCCGAGGTGCTGAAGATCGCCTTCGCCGACCGGGCGGCGGCGAGCGGCGATCCCGCCTTCGTCGACGTGCCGGTCGACCTGCTGACCTCGCGTGCCTATGCCGACCAGCGCCGCGCCCTGATCGACATGAAGAACGCGCAAGCGTGGTCGCCGGGCATCCCGGCGGGCCGCGAGGGCGCCGACACCACCCACCTCACGGTGGCCGACGGGCGCGGCACCGTGGTCTGCACCACCCAGACCATCAACAGCCTGTTCGGCGCGCGCTTCATCGTGCCGGGGCTGGGCATGATCCCCAACGACTACATGTCGAACTTCGACCCGCGGCCGGGACGGGCGCTGTCGATCGCGCCGGGCAAGCGCGTCACCACCTCGATGTCGCCGATGATGACCCTGCTGGAAGGTTCGGTCGTGCACGCGCTCGGCCTGCCCGGCGGGCGCAAGATCTTCCCGTCGGCGCTGCAGGCGCTGCTCAACCTGATCGACCACGGCATGTCGCTGCAGGAGGCGGTCGAGGCGCCGCGCATCTGGACCGAGGGACCGCTGCTGGAGGTCGAGCACGGCGTGCCCGAGCCGGTGCGCGAGGGCCTGAGGGCGCGCGGTCACGCGCTGCAGGTCATGCCGACCGTCGCCGGCGGCATGAACGGCATCCACCTCCACGCCGACGGCACGATGACCGGCGCGGCCTGCTGGCGGGCCGACGGCATGGCGGTCGCCGCGGGCGGCGGGCTGGCGCGGCCCGGCGTGCGCTTCGTGCTGCCGGGATGATCGCGTGACCGACATCGCCTGCGACGTCGTCGTCGTCGGCTCCGGCGCCGCCGGGCTGGCCGCCGCGCTGGCGGCCTCGGTCGAGGGCGCCCGCGTCGTGGTGCTGGAGAAATCGCCCAGGCTCGGCGGCACGACCGCGATGTCCTCGGCCGGGACCTGGGTGCCCGCCAACCACCACATGCAGGCGGCCGGCCTGTCGGACTCGGCGGAGGAGACGCTCGCCTACCTGCGGGCCACGGCGCCGCCGGGGTGGCAGGAAACCGAGGACGAGCTGTGGCAGGCGCTGGCGAGCGAGTCGGCGCCGATGCTGCGCTTCCTCGAGGACAAGACGCCGCTGCGCTTCGAGCTGGTCAACCATCCCGACTTCTACGTCGAGGCGCCGGGCGGCAAGGCGTTCGGGCGCATGGTCTCGCCGACCCTGATCAGCCGCTACATCCTCGGCCGTCTGTGGAACAAGGTGCGGCCGTCGGTGAAGCCGCAGTTCTTCACCTACAAGGAGATGATCGGCGGCATCCTCAAGGATCCGTGGCGCGCCGCGCTGAAGCTCGGCCCGCAACTGGCGTGGCGGGTGATCGCGGGCAAGGTCGGGCTGGGCAATGGCCTGGTCGTCGGCCTGGCCCGCGGCTGCCTCGACCATGGCTGTCGCATCGAGCTGTCGGCGCCGGTGCGGCGCCTGCTGCAGGCGGATGGCCGCATCGCCGGCGTCGAGGCGACGATCGGCGGCGAGACCGTCACGGTGCGGGCGGCCAAGGGCGTGATCCTCGCGACCGGCGGCTTCGACTGGGCGCCCGACTACATGCCGCGGCACTTCCCGTCGGTCGACCTGATCGGGGCGCCTCGGTCCAACACCGGCGACGGTCAGCGCATGGCCGAGGCGGTGGGCGCCGAACTCGCCCACATGGACCAGTCGAACATCGCGCCGGCGACCTTCACCCGGTACGAGGGCCATCGCCATGCCCAGCCGCTGTACGAGACCTATACCGGTCACTGCATCCTGGTGAACCGCCACGCCGAGCGCTTCGTGAGCGAGGGCAGCCCGGCGCTGGGCGCGGCGCTCGACGAGCGCGGCCCCGACGGCAAGCCCAGGCACCTGCCGGCCTGGCGCATCTTCGACGCGCGCTACAGCCACAAGCTGTCGGCGATGTATGCCGCCAAGGACCCGGACTTCGTGCGTTCGGCGCCGACGCTGGAGGCGCTGGCGGCGAAGATCGGGCTCGACCCGCGCAAGCTGGTCGCGACGGTGACGCGCTTCAACGGCTGGGCGGCCGAGGGTGTCGACCGCGACTTCCACCGCGGCGAGATCGCCTGGGAGCGCTACTACACCGGTCCGGTCGAACAGAAGAGGGCGCTGGGCACGATCGAGCAGGCGCCGTTCCACGCCGCGCCGTTCCTCTACGCCAGCCTCGGCACCAAGGGCGGCCCGCGCACCAACGCGCGCTGCGAGGTGCTGCGGTCAGACCGCAGCGTCATCGCCGGCCTGTACTGCGCCGGCATCGCCATGGCCCACCCGATCGGCACGAAGGGCGTGGGCGCCGGCACGACGATCGGCCCGTGCCTGACCTTCGGCTACATCGCCGGCCGCGCGATCACGCGCCGCAACGCCTGAGCGTCATCCCGACCGGAGCCTCGCGCCGCGAGGCGGAGCGGAGGGACCTTGTCCCGACGGTCAGTCGGCGGCCTGTCGAAGCGAGCTCTCTCCACTCGGGCCTGCGGCCCTCGGTCGAGATGACGGGGTTGACTTGCCCCGCACCTCCGCCTCCTCGACCTCCGCCGCGGCGATGGCGCGGTCGAGGGCGGCGCGGAGCGCCTTCGCCGACTCCAGCGTGAGTTCGACGGCGGCGCGGGCGCCGACGTCGAGACCGGTGTTGACGAAGTCGAGCGTGATCACGTCGCCGAGCGGCGCGTGGCGGGCATGATCGTAGGCGACGACGGCGCGGCTCAGCGGGAACCAGGCGTCGCCGCGCTTGGCCATGCCCTCGGCGGCGGCGATCTCGACGATCGAGGTGCACATCGCGCTTCTCCTACCGCGCGAGGTGCTTGCCGAAGAAGGCGAAGACCTTGCTCCAGCCGTCCATCGCCTGCTCCGGCCGGTAGAGCGGCCGGTGCCAGTAGAAGAAGCCGTGGCCGGCGCCGTCGTAGCGGTGGAAGCTGTAGTCCTTGCCATGCTTCTTCAGCTCGGCCTCGTGCTGGTCGACCTGCTCGGGACTGGGCGCGCGGTCGTCGTTGCCGAACAGGCCGAGCAACGGCGCCGACAGGTCCTTCGTCATGTCGATCGGCGCCACCGGCGTCCTGGCGTTGAGCTCGTCCTTGCCCATGACGACGCGGCCGCCCCACAGGTCGACCACGGCGTCGACGTCCTTCCTCTGGCAGGCATAGATGACGGCGTGGCGGCCGCCCGAGCACGAGCCGAACAGGCCGACCTTGCCGTTGCAGTCCGGCTGGGCGCGCATCCAGGCGACGGCGGCGGCGGTGTCGCCGACCATCTGCGCATCGGCGATGCCGCCGTCGGCGCGGACCTTGGCGGCGACGTCGTCGGGATTGCCGTCGCTGCCGCCGCCCTCGCGCTCGTAGAGGTTGGCGCAGATCGCGAGGTAGCCGTGGTGGGCGAAGCGGCGGGTGGTCTCGATGTAGAGCTCGCTCCAGCCCGGCAGGTGGTGGATCAGCACGACGCCGGGAAACGGGCCCTTGCCGGCGGGCCGGGCGACGTAGGCGGTGATCGGGGTTCCCCTGTCGCCCCCGAGGGTGACGTTGTCGCAGGTCATGCCGCGGTAGAAGGACATGGCGCTTTCCTCCGGTTGGTTGGGTCCCGGACTATAGGCCGAGGCTTGCGGGGCCGCCCCCGAGTCCTGCTAGATGCCGCCCTGAATGACAGTTCACATTGCCGGGATGGGAAGCCGATGAACCTGGACTTTTCCGAGGAGCAGAAGGCGCTGAAGGACCACGTGCGCCGCTTCCTCAGCGACCGCTGCCCGCCCGCCGCCGTCCGCGCCGTGCTCGAGGGACCGCAGCCGTTCGACCGCGCCCTCTATGCCGGGCTGGCCGAGCTCGGCGTGCTGGGCACCGCGATCCCACAGGAATACGGCGGCACCGGGCTGGGTCACCTCGACCTCTGCGTCGTCGCCGAGGAGCTGGGCCGGGCGCTGGCGCCGGTGCCGGTGTCGTCCTCGATCTACCTCGCCGCCGAGTTCCTGCTGCAGGCCGGCAGCGAGGCGCAGAAGAAGGCGTGGCTGCCCAGGCTGGCGAGCGGCGCGGCGGTCGGCACCTTCGCCCTCGTCGAGGGCCAGGGCCGCATGACCCCGGACAAGGTCCGCGCCGCGGTGACCGACGGCAAGCTCTCCGGTCTCAAGTCGCCGGTGCCGGACGGCGACATCGCCGACTTCGCCATCGTCGCCGCGCGCTCGCGGGCGGGACGGGATGGCGGCCGCGATGCCGGCGGCATCTCTCTCTACCTGGTGAAGCTGGACGGGCCGGGCGTGACGCGCGAGGCGCTGCAGACCATCGACCCGACGCGCAGCCAGGCCAAGGTCGCGTTCGACGGCGCACCGGCCGAGCTGCTGGGCGGCGAGGGCGACGGCTGGCACATCGCCACGCAGGTGATGGACCGCGCCGCCATCCTGATGGCCTTCGAGCAGGTCGGCGGCTCCGACCGCGCGCTCGAGATGGCGCGCGACTACGCCGTCGAGCGCATGGCGTTCGGCCGCCCGATCGGCTCGTTCCAGGCCATCAAGCACATGGTCGCCGACATGTACGTCGCCGCGACGCTGGCGCGCTCCAACTGCTACTACGCGGCATGGGCGCTGTCGTCCGGCGCCGCCGAGCTGCCGGTCGCGGCGGCGACGGCGCGGGTGTCGGCGACCACGGCGTTCCAGCAGTGCGCCAAGAACAACATCCAGGTCCACGGCGGCATGGGCTTCACCTGGGCCTTCGACTGCCACCTGTTCTACCGCCGCTCCAACGCGCTGGCGCTGGCGCTCGGCTCGCTCTCGACCTGGGAGAGCCTGCTGATCGAGCGCATGAGCGCGCGCAATACCGGCGAAGCGGCCTGATCGAGAGGACCTGGGAGAGCCACCATGGATTTCGAAGACACCCCGCAGGAAGCCGCCTTCCGCACCCGTGCCCGCGCCTGGATCGAGGCCAACGCGCCCAGGCACCTCGCGCCCGAGCTGAAGCGCGCCTCGTTCGGCTCGAGCGCCGTCACCAGCGAGGACCCGCTGCAGGCCGCCAAGGCGTGGCAGAAGAAGAAAGCCGAGGCCGGCTGGGCCTGCCTCCACTGGCCGAAGGAATACGGCGGCGCCGGCTGCACGCCGATCGAGCGCGTGATCTGGAACCAGGAAGAGGGGATCTACGGCGCGCTGACCGGGCCGTTCATCATCGGCCAGGGCATGTGCGGCCCGACCGTGATGGCGTGGGCGGCGGAGGAGCACAAGCGCCGCCTGCTGCCGCCGCTGGCCTCGGGCGAGGAGATCTGGTGCCAGCTGTTCTCCGAGCCGGCCGGCGGTTCCGACCTCGCCGGCCTGCGCACCCGCGCGGTGCCGGCGAACGACGGCTCCGGCGACTGGATCGTCAACGGCCAGAAGATCTGGACCAGCGGCGCCCAGCACTCCGACTGGGGCCTGCTGATCACCCGCACCGACCCGGACGTCCCGAAGCACAAGGGACTGACCATGTTCTTCCTGTCGATGAAGACGCCGGGCGTCGAGGTCCGGCCGATCAAGCAGGCCAACGGCCAGTCCGGCTTCAACGAGGTCTACTTCACCGACGTGCGCATCCCCGACAGCCAGCGGCTGGGTCCGGTCGGCAAGGGCTGGGAAGTGTCGCTGACCACCCTGATGAACGAGCGCCTGTCGATCGGCGCCGGCATGTCGACCTTCTTCCCCGAGCTGTTCCGGATGTGCCTCGAGACCGAGGTCGAGGGCCGGCCGGCGGTCGACGACCCCGCCGTGCGCTCGAGGCTGGCGCAGTTCGCGGTCCGCCAGAGCGGCCTGCGCTACACCGGCATGCGCGCCATCACCGCGCTCAGCAAGGGCGAGACGCCGGGTCCCGAGAACTCGATCGGCAAGCTGGTGGCCGGCGCCACCATGCAGGAGCTGGCGACCTTCGCGCTCGATCTCCAGGGCCAGGCCGGCGTCGTCTGGGACCACACCAGCCCGCAGGAGGGCCGCTTCCAGGCGCTGCTGATGCGCTCGCCGGCGACCCGCATCGAGGGCGGCTCGGACGAGATCCTGCGCAACATCATCGGCGAGCGCGTGCTCGGCCTGCCCGGCGACGTCCGCGTCGACAAGGACGTCGCCTTCAAGGACATCCCGACCAGCGGCCGGGCGAAGAAGGGGCAGAAGGCGTGAGCGCGGCGCCCGTCCCGAGCTACGAGACCATCCGCGTCGAGCGGCGCGGCGCGGTCGACTGGCTGACGCTCGACCGGCCGGAACAGCTCAACGCCATCACCACGCCGATGGCCGGCGAGCTGGCGGACTACTTCGGCCGGCTCTACCACGACCGCGACTGCCGCGTGGTGGTGATGCGCGGCGCCGGCCGGGCGTTCTGCGCCGGCCTCGACATCAAGGCGGCGCGCCAGGGCGAGCGGCCGTTCGGCGGCGGCTACGGCTTCCAGGGCTACCTCGCCGACGTCTACCTGAAGATGCGGCGCTGCCCGCAGCCGATCGTGGCGCTGGTCCACGGCGCGGCCTGCGGCGGCGGCTTCGCCTTCGCGCTGGCCTCGGACATCCGCATCGCCGGCGAGAGCGCGCGCTTCAACGCCGCCTTCATCAAGCTCGGCCTGTCGTCGTGCGACATGGGCACCAGCTACTTCCTGCCGCGACTGGTCGGCGTCTCGATCGCGTCCGAGCTGATGCTGACCGGGCGCTTCATCCACGCCCAGCGCGCGCTCGCGACCGGCCTCGTCTCCGAGGTCGTGCCCGACGCCGGGCTGGAGGCGGCGGCGCAACCCTACATCGACGACATGCTGGCGGCCTCGCCGATGGGCCTGCGGCTGACCAAGGAAGGGTTGAACCTCGCCATCGACGCCCCCGGCCTGGAGGCGGCGATGGCGATCGAGAACCGCAACCAGGTGCTGTGCGCCTCGACCGACGATTTCCGCGAGGGCATGCGGGCCTTCCTGGAGAAGCGCAAGCCCGTCTACCGCGACGCCTGATCCCGCCGACTCCCACCGATCCCTTCGATTGCTGCCAGGACCTTTCCCGCCATGACGCATGCCCGCTACCCGCACCTGTTCTCGCCCCTCGACCTCGGCTTCACCAGGCTCAAGAACCGCGCCCTGATGGGCTCGATGCACACCGGCCTGGAGGAGGCCGAGAACGGCTTCGAGCGCCAGGCGGTGTTCTTCGCCGAGCGGGCGAGGAACGGCGTCGGCATGATCATCACCGGCGGCATCCCGCCCAACCTCGAGGCCGGCCGCGGCTCCAAGCTGTCGACGCCGGAAGAGGCGGCGCAGCACCGGCTGATCACCGAGGCGGTCCACGCCGCCGATCCCGAGGTCAAGATCTGCCTGCAGATCCTGCACACCGGGCCGCTGGCGCGGACCCCCGACTGCGTCGCGCCGTCGGCGATCAAGTCGCGCATCGGCGCCTTCGTGCCGAACGAACTGGACGAGGCCGGCATCGAGAAGCAGATCGCCGACTTCGCCAACTGCGCGGCGATGGCGCAGAAGGCCGGCTACGACGGCGTCGAGATCATCGGCTCGGCCGGCTACCTGATCTCGACCTTCCTGGTCGAGAAGACCAACCGGCGGACCGACCGCTGGGGCGGCCCGTTCGAGAACCGCATGCGCTTCCCGATCGAGGTCATCAGGCGGGTGCGCGCCGCGGTCGGCCCCAACTTCATCGTCATCTTCCGCATCGCCGCCATGGACATGCTGCAGGGCGGGATGTCGTGGGACGAGGTGGTGACGCTCGGCAAGGCGGTGGTCGCCGCCGGGGTCAACATCGTGTCGACCCACTTCTGCTGGCACGAGGCGTTCGTGCCGACCATCGCCACCATGGTGCCGCGCGCCGCCTTCACCCGGGTCACCGGCCGGCTGCGCAAGGAGCTGGGCGTGCCGATGATCACCTCCAACCGCATCAACATGCCCCAGGTCGCCGAGGAGGTGCTGGCGCGCGGCGACGGCGACATCGTCTCGATGGCGCGGCCGATGCTGGCCGATCCCGAGCTGGTGCGGAAGGCCGCCGAGGGCCGCGAGGACGAGATCAACACCTGCATCGCCTGCAACCAGGCCTGCCTCGACCACACCTTCACCGGCCGCATGGTCAGCTGCCTGGTCAACCCCCGCGCCTGCCACGAGACCGAGCTCAGGATCGAGGCGGCGGCGAAGCCCAGGCGCCTGGCGGTGGTCGGCGCCGGCCCGGCGGGGCTGGCCTACGCCACCACGGCGGCCGAGCGCGGCCACAAGGTGACGCTGATCGAGGCCGGGCCGGAGATCGGCGGCCAGTTCAACCTCGCCCGCCGCATCCCGGGCAAGGAGGAGTTCGACGAGACGCTGCGCTACTACCGCCGCATGATCGCGGTGCGCGGCATCGAGCTGCGCCTGAACACGCGCGCCGACGCCGACGCGCTCGCGGCCGAGGGCTTCGACGAGGTCGTCGTCGCCACCGGCATCGAGCCGCGCACGCCGCCGATCCCGGGCATCGATCATCCCAGGGTCGTGGGCTACATCGACGCCATCCTCGGCCGCAAGCCGGTCGGAAAGCGGGTGGCGATCATCGGCGCCGGAGGCATCGGCTTCGACGTCGCCGAGCTGGTGAGCCATGCCGGCGTCTCGGCGGCGCTCGACGTCGAGGTCTTCGCGCGCGAGTGGGGCATCGACTTCGCCAACCATCCGCGCGGCGGCGTCACCGGCGTCGAGCCGAAGGTCGAGACCTCGGGCCGCGAGATCTTCCTGATGCAGCGCAAGGCCGAGTCGCTGGGTCGCAACCTCGGCCGCACCACCGGCTGGACCCACCGCCTCGCGCTGCAGCGCCGCGGCGTCCACATGGTGAGCGGCGTCGAGTACCTGAAGGTGGACGATGCCGGCCTGCATACGCGGGTCGGGGGCGAGGACAGGCTGTTCGCGGTCGATACCGTGATCGTCTGTGCCGGCCAGACGCCGCTGCGCACGCTGTACGACGCGCTGGTGGAGAAGGGGGTGAAGGCGACGCTGGTCGGCGGCGCCTTCGAGGCCGCCGAGCTCGACGCCAAGCGCGCCATCGACCAGGCGACCCGGCTGGCCGCGGCGGCGTAGCGTTCCCGGCCCGCCCCGGCGCGGCGAAGGCCCCATCGGGCGCCGCGTTGTCCTGCCCGCGGCGGTTGTGGCCTAATGCGGCGATGAACCTGCCCGCCGTTCCGTCGCTGCTCGCCGCCTGCCTCGTCCTGATGGTCGGCGACCTGCTGGCGAAGCGGGTACCGCTGCTGGCGCGTTTCTCGATCCCGGCACCGATCGTCGGCGGCGTGCTGTTCGCCCTGGGCGCGGTGCTGGTCGGACGCCTCGGCGGCGGCGGTGCGGTGACGTTCGACAGCAGCGCCAAGTCGACCTTCCTGCTGCTGTTCTTCGCCTCGGTCGGCCTGACCGCGGACCTCGCCCTGTTGCGCAAGGGCAGCCGTCGCCTGTTGCGCTTCCTCGCCGCGCTGTTTCCCTTCCTGGTGGCGCAGAACGCGCTCGGCCTGCTGATGGCCTTCCTGCTGGGCCTGCACCCGGTGCTGGGGCTGGTCGCCGGTTCGATCACCCTGGTCGGCGGGCATGGCACCGGCGCCGCCTACGCCGAGCGGTTCGCACAGGATTTCGGCCTGCTGAACGTGATGGGCCTGACCATGACCTCGGCGACGCTGGGGCTGGTGATCGGCGGCGTCGTCGGCGGGCCGGTGGCCGAGCGGCTGATGCGGCGCCACGGTCTGAAGGGCACGGCGGCGGGCGACGACGCCGGCGATGTCGTGGTCGGACCGCAGCGCACGCCGATCACGACCTCGTCTTTCATCGGCGCCCTGGCTGCCGGCCTCGCCGCCGTGGTCGCGGGCCAGGCGATCGCGACGGCGCTGGAAGGCGCGCCGATCACAGTGCCGTCGTTCCTGTGGTGCCTGCTGGCCGGGCTGGTGCTGCGCAACGGCGGCGCGGCGCTGGGCCTGCGGCTGCACGACGCCTCTGCCGACCTGCTGGGCTCGGCCTGCCTGTCGCTGTTCCTGGTCTGGACGATGATGACGCTCGACCTGGTCGGCGTGGCGACGGTGGCGGGGCCGCTGGTGCTGATCCTGGCGGCGCAGACCGTGCTGGTCGTCGCCTGGAGCCGCTTCGTCGTGTTCCGGCTGGCCGGCCGCGATTACGAGGCGGTGGTGACCTCGGCCGCCTTCTGCGGCTTCGCCATGGGCGCCACCGCCACGGCGATCGCCAACATGCAGGCGCTGACGCGCCGCCACGGCTCGGCGCCGGAGTCGGCGGTCGTGGTGCCGCTGGTCGGCGCCTTCTTCGTCGACCTGATGAACCTCGCGGTGCTGACGTTCTTCCTGCTGCCCGGCTTCATCGTCTCGCGCTAGGCGCGTCCGGCGATGCGGATGCCGGTGCCGGCGCGGCACACGGTGAAGGCGCCGCGCGAGGTGCGGCCGCCCTTGATCGACTGCAGCCGCATCGGCCGGCAGGTGGTGCCGTCGCGCTCGACCGCCGGGCCGGTCGGCATCGCCGATACCGCCGTCGGCTCGGCATCGATGTTCTGGGGCTCGATCGTGTAGGCCACGGTCTCGCCCTGGGGCAGGGCGAAGGCGCGGCGGGCGGCATCGTTCAGCCGCAGGTATTCCTGCTCGTTCAGCTGCCAGGCCACGCGCGCGTCGGCGGTCTCGCCGCCGGTCGGCCCGGCCTGGACGCTGCCGGCGACGCCCAGCGCCGCCGCCGTGGCGCGCGCCTCGCGGGCCCCGGTGGCCGTCTGGGTGCAGCCCGCCGCCAGCGGCAGCGCCAGCACGACCAGCCCGATGTTCCACTTGCCCATGCGATCAGCCCTTCTTGCCGCCGAATTTCCATTCGTAGTTCAGGATCACGCGGTAGTCGCGCACCGTGCTGAAGCCGCCGCCCGGTTCGAACTGGTCGAGCAGCCCGGCGCGGGCGCGGATCCACAGCGGCCGCAGGACGTCGGGCCACGGCAGCGCGCTGTTGGCGAACAGGTAGTCGAGCGTGAAGTCGTACTCGTTGTGCCGGGCCAGCGGCCGGCCGGTCAGGGCGTTCATGGCGCCGTTGCCGAACACGATGTTGGTCGACAGCGCGAAGCCCGGCGCCTTGAGGAAGCCGAAGTCGATGGTCGCGCCGGCCAGGAACGCCCCCTCGTTGGCGCGGTTGAAGTTGTGCACGATCATGCTGGTGTAGCCCGCCCAGGTGCCGTAGGGCGTGCGGTAGGCGGCGGCGCTGCCGGTCTGGGTGTACGACGCGGTCAGCGTCACGTTGCCCAGGATCAGGTCGGCGTCGATGCCGCCCGCCCAGGTGCTGAAAGGCTGCCCGAGCGCGTGGTTGCCGACGCTGCCCTGGACCATGAACTGGGCGCCCAGCCGCAGGTCGACCTCGTCGGCGAGGGTGAAGAAGGCCGAGCCGTCGGCGTAGCTCGAGGCCAGGGTGTTCGGCACGAGGTAGCCCGACCACCGCGCCTTGTAGGTTTCGCCGGGCCCCCAGCTGAAGCCCGCCAGCATCATGCCCTCGCTGACCGTGTCGGGTGCGCCGGCCTGCCGCGCCATGTTGATGAAGGTCGTGGCGTTGCGCGGCTTGATCTTGGCGACGTAGCCCGCGGTGTAGCCGAAGTCGCCCCACGCGGTCGGCACCGTGCCCGACAGCAGGTAGGCCTCGAAGGTGTTGGGCGTCATGCGGTTGTCGAACGGGTTGACTTCCGGCTGGTTGACCAGCTGGCGGTAGCCGGTGAACTCCTGGTCCCACAGCCTGAGCTTGCCCCAGGCCTGGCCGAGGACGCTGTAGCCCTCCTGGTCGGGGCCGAGCAGCAGCGAGCCTGGCGTGTTCTGCGGCGCGACCAGCGGCTGCGAGGTGTAGCCGACGATGCCGAAGCGCAGCGCGTCGTAGAACCAGCCGGTCTCGAAGCCGATCCAGCCGCCGCCCGCCCACGCGGTGTTGGACGGGGCGGGGACCGGGTTGGTGCGGTCGAAGAAGTAGCTGCGGACATGCACCGTGAGCGCGGCGTCGTCGTGGAGGAAGGTCCTGAGCGCGTCGCCCAGCGACTGGGCGTCCGCGGGGAGCGAGACAGCGGATATCCCCGCCGCCATTCCCAGCGCCAACGCCCTGGCGCGTGCGTGGCCAACCCGCTTGCCTCCCATCGCCCCCGATAGTCTCCCTGCCAGTGCAATTATCGCCGACAGTGTGCCGGGCGGCGCCGCTTGATGTCCATCAAGGAAGGCCGGCGGCGGCAGCGTCACGTTGACGATGGTTGCAGGGAGATATGCCATGGCCCTTCCCCGCCTTTCGGTCCTCGCATCCGTCCTGGTCATGGCCACGGGCCTGCTGCTGCCCGGGGTCGCCGCTGCGCAGCCCGGCTGGCCGCCTTGCGAGTGGACCGGCACCGTCACCATCACGCCGGCGAACTCGCCGCACACGTACACGACCTACTGGCCGAACGAACGGGCCTGGCCGGACAACCCCGGCGGCCTGGTCCAGAAGACGACGACCACGATTGGTCTCGCCATGAACGTGCGCGTGGTCCTGCTGGGCATCGCCTCGACCTGCGCGGCGGCGCGCACCGACGGCTTCGCCTGGGAGGCCACCAGGTCCGTGGTGCAGGAGGACAGGACATTCTGCGACGGCCTGAAGCGGCGCGATCCGGTCCGGTACATCCACGAGCAATACGACACGGTGATCGCCGCGGGACCGAGGGATGGGGCCCTGGTCCGGCCGGCCTATGTCGATGGCCAGTGGAAGCTAACCGTCAACGTGCCCCAGCCCTCCTTCCTCTCGCAGAGCCACAATGTCTCCAGGCAACTGCCGAACTGCCCGACCCACAAGGACGAGGTGACCGAGGACGACACGGTGGGCGACAGCAACTTCAACATGTTCGAGGGCGAGTTCATCGTGGCGATGAAGTCGGACGATCCACACCAGGTCCGGTTCCGGTCGTCCAACGAAATGACCAGCAGGCTGACACCGGGGCTTCGCTACACGGTGGAATGGGACCTCGAGCGCCGCGATTTCGTCTGCGGGCCGGATGTCACCGAGAGAACGAGACGTACCCTGGTCGCGGTCAACGCGTTCTTCAACGTGCTGCCCAACAGGTTCAAGGTCGAACAGTGCGAGCAGCTCCGAGGCCTGGGCGGTGCGAAGGCCTGGGACATCACCATTCTTCATTGGCAGAACGCCGGCTGGCTCGACAGCTACACCAGGAACGGCAGGTGCTGCCTGCCCGGTGACGGCGTGACCGACGAGAACGAACCCGAGGAGTCCTGCAAGCACACGGTGCGTCACAGCGGCAAGTGCGTGCTGGCGGGTACCCTCAACTACTTCCTGTATGGCCAGATGCATCGCCTGTGCCACGACTATGCCCGTTACGCGCAATGCACGCGGCGCCTCGGCGCCTGCCCCGCCGCCGGCATGCCGTTGCCGGAGGAGTTCGACCGGTACGAGGCGCAATGCCGGGCGGAGACCGGCTACGGCGGCGCGCCGGTGACGCGCTACGAGTTGTGTGCGCCGGACCCGGCGCTCGATCCGAACGACTGGGACCGGCGCGCCATGCGCAGCACGATCTCCCTTTACAAGACCTTCCAGGGGGCGTTGTCCGACATCTCGGTGCCGCAGGCTTTCGCCGAGGCGGCCTTCGACGCCGGTCCCGACGCGCGGCCGCCGGTCGAGAACCGCGCCCGCTGTCGCCTCGAGTGCGACGTGCAGCTGCCGCCGGCGCCCTTCAGCTGGAAGTGGCTCCCCTACCAGGAAGGCATGTGACGCTGGGGAACGGCCCGCCGTGCCCGGGTCACGGGGCCGGCTCCGGGAACGCCACCTTCTTCGCCGCCATGTCGTCGATCTCGGCGGCGCTGTAGCCGGCCTCGCCGAGGATCTCCCGCGTGTGCTGGCCCAGTCGCGGCGCGAAGCCGTCGCTGGGAGGCGGGGTCTCGGACCATGTGCTGGGTTCGCGCATGGTGCGGATGCGGCCCTCGGACGGGTGGTCCCTGAACTGGAAGAAGCCCGTGTCGGCGAGGTGCGGGTCGTCCAGCAGGGTCTCCAGCGTGTGCGGGACCATGTGGGCGATGTCGGCCTGCTTCAGGATCTCCAGCCACTCCGCCGTCGGCCGCGTCTTCAGTTCGTCGGCGATCATGTCGTAGAGCTCGTCGATGTTCTGGGTGCGGCCGGCATGGTCGGCGAAGCGCGGGTCCTTCCTGAATTGCTCGCCCTTGCCGACGGCGTCGAAGAAGCGGAGGTACTGGCCGTCGTTGTACGGCAGCACCGCGAGGAAGCCGTCCCGGGTCTCGTAGGGCCGGCGCGAGCGCGACAGGGTGCGGGCATAGCCCGGCGGCCCGGTCGGCGGATCGAAGGTCGCGCCCTGCATGTGCTCGGACAGCACGAACTGCACCATGGTCTCGAACATCGGCACCTCGATCATCTGGCCGACGCCGGTGCGCGCCTTGGCCAGCAGCCCGGCCAGCAGGGCATTGGCGCCGGCGGTGCCGACGATACGGTCGATCGCCGCCATCGGGATGAAGCGCGGCTGGCCGGTCGAGCGCTGCAGCAGCATCGGGATCGCCGAGGCCGCCTGGATCAGGTCGTCGTAGGCCGGCCGGCCGGCGTAGCGGCCGCCGCTGCCGTAGCCGACCATCGCGAGGTAGACGATCGACGGGCTCGCGGCGCGCACCGCCTCGTAGCCCAGCCCGAGCCGGTCGAGCGCCGCCGGCCGGATGTTCGACACGAATGCGTCGGCGGTCCTCGCCAGCCGCAGGATGGCGTCGCGCGCCTCGGGCCGCTTGAGGTCGAGCGCGATCGAGCGCTTGCCGCGGGCATTGTGCTGGAAGCCGCCGCTCATGCCGCGATGGCGGGCGTGGGCGGCGTAGCGGCTGGAATCGCCTTCCGGCGATTCGACCTTGATCACCTCGGCGCCGAGGTCGGCGACGATGCGGGTGCACCACGGTCCCATCTGCACCGTGGTGAGGTCGAGGATGCGAAGCCCGGCGAGGGGTCCCGGCATGACGGTCACGCTCCCTTGTAGGTTCCCTTGCGCTTCTCGCGGAAGGCGGCGACGGCCTCCCGGTGGTCGTCGGTGGTCGCCATGATGGCGGCCTGCGACGAGGCCAGTTCCAGCGCCACGATCATCTCGTTCTGGAAGCTCTCGTAGGTCAGCCGCTTGGTCGTCTGCACGCCGAGCGGCGGCAGGGCGGCGATCTTGCGCGCGATGCCGTAGGCCGTGGCCTCGAGCTCGGCGCGCGGCACGCAGTGGTTCACGAGGCCGATCTGCTCGGCCTTGCGGGCGTCGATGAAGTCGGCGGTCAGCAGCAGTTCCAGCGCCCGTCCCAGCCCGACCAGCCGGGCGAGGAAGAAGGCGCCGCCGTCGCCCGGCACCAGGCCCAGCCGCACGTAGGCCTGCGAGAAGCGCGCGGTCTCGGCCGCGACGCGGATGTCGCACATCAGGGCGATGTCCATGCCGCCGCCGACCGCGTCGCCGTTGATCATGGCGATCACCGGCTTGTCGACCGTGGCCAGCATCTTCGGCACCACCTGCATGCGCTTCCACAGGTCCGACTTGCGCTCGACCACGGTGGTGGCGCGGCCCATCTTCTTGACGTCGCCGCCGGCGCAGAACGACTCGCCGGCGCCGGTCAGCACGATCACCCGGATGCCGGGGTCGTCGCGGAAGCGCGCGAGGTGGTCGGCGCACTCCTCCAGCATCTCCAGCGAGAACGCGTTCCGGCTCTCCGGCCGGTTGAACGTGATCGTGCCGACGTGGTCCTCGACCGAGACCTTGATCTCCTCGCTCACCCGAGCCTCCCTCGTCGTCTTCAGGACAGCGCGCCGCCGCGGCGCAGGGCGTCGACCTCGGCGGCCGTGAATCCCCACGCGCCGAGCACCTGCTCGGGCGTACCCGGATCGCTGCCGGCGGGATGGCGCAGTTCCGGCCGGGTGCGGCTGAAGCGCGGCGCCGGCGCCGGTTGCGTCACCCCGTCGGGCGCGACGAAGGTGGCGCGCGCCTTCATGTGCGGGTGGTGCGGCGCCTCGGCCATCGACAGCACCGGCGCGAAACAGACCTCGTGTCCGGTCATGATCTCGCACCACTCGTCGCGCGTCTTCTCGCGGAACTTCGCGGTGAAGGTGGCGCGGATGGCCGGCCAGCCGGCGCGGTCGTGGCGGTCCTTCGGGAAGGTCGCGCGGTCGATGCCGAGGCGGTCGAGCAGCGCCTCGTAGAACTGCGGCTCGTTGCTGCCGATCGAGATCCACTTGCCGTCGCGGGTCTCGTAGACGTCGTACCACGGCGTGCCCGAGTCGAGCCGGTTGTCGCCGCGCGTGTCGCTCCACAGGCCGGCGGCGTGCATGCCGTACATCATGGCCATCAGGCTGGCGGCGCCGTCGATCATCGCCGCGTCGACCACCTGGCCCTGGCCGGAGGTCTTCGCCTCCAGCAGCGCGCAGACCATGCCGAAGGCGAGGTAGAGCGCGCCGCCGCCGAAGTCGCCGACGAGGTTGAGCGGCGGCACCGGCGCGCCGTCCTTGCGGCCGATCGCGTGCAGCGCGCCGGTCAGCGCGATGTAGTTGATGTCGTGTCCCGGCTCCTGCGCCAGCGGCCCGTCCTGGCCCCAGCCGGTGATGCGGCCGTAGACCAGCCGCGGGTTGAGGCGCAGCGCCTCGTCGGGGCCGAGGCCCAGGCGCTCGACGACGCCGGGGCGGAAGCCCTCGATCACCGCGTCGGCCTGGCCGAGCAGCCGGCGCGCCGCGTCGATCGCGCCCGGCGCCTTGAGGTCGAGGGCGATCGAGGGGCGGCCGCGGTTGAGCACGCGGTAGCGCGGATCGAAGCCCTTGATCGAGCTGCCGCCGCGGCGCTCGAGGCGCAACACCTCGGCGCCCATGTCGGCCAGGAGCATCGAGGCGAAGGGGCCGGGGCCGATGCCGCCCAGTTCCACGATCCGTACGCCGGCAAGCGGTCCCATCCGTCGTCCCCCGCGTTCCATGAGTCGAAATGGTGCCGCGCCGTCCTCTTTCCGGGCATCGCGCGGCGCGCCAAGCTGTTCGCCATTAGGGAAGATGTTCGGGGTCCTGTGAACCGGAAAGCGTTCGCAGGTCCGCATGACGGTCAAGGCCGCGGCAAGCGGCTTCTCCAGGGAGGAGACCGAGACATGGCTCATCACGTTCCTGCGCTGCGAACCCTTGCCCTGGTGCTTGCCTTGGTCCTGGGCGTCGCGCTCGGCGCCACCGGACCGGCGCTGGCGCAGAAGTCCGGCGGCACGCTGCGCATCCAGCTGGCCGACACGCCGCCCAGCGCCTCGCTGCACGAGGAGATCACGGTCTCCGCCGCGGTGCCCTTCATGGGCGTGTTCAACAACCTCGTGATCTACGACCAGCACGAGCCGCGCAACACCTTCGAGACCATCCGGCCCGAACTGGCGACCGCCTGGACGGTCAGCCCCGACGGCAAGGAGGTGCGCTTCACCCTGCGGCAGGGCGTGAAGTGGCACGACGGCAAGCCGTTCACCGCGGCCGACGTGCGCTGCACCTTCGACCTGCTGCTGGGCAAGGCCGAGGCCAAGCTGCGCCAGAACCCGCGCGGCGTGTGGTACGAGAACGTCGAGACGGTGACCGCCGACAACGACTTCCAGGTGACCTTCCGGCTGGGCAAGCCGCAGCCGTCGCTGCTGGCCTTCCTCGCGGCCGGCTGGTCGGCGATCTATCCCTGCCACGTGTCGCCGCCCGAGATGCGCAAGCACCCGATCGGCACCGGCCCGTTCAGGTTCGTCGAGATGAAGAGCAACGAGCGCGTGCGGCTGGAGAAGAACCCCGACTACTGGAAGCCCGGCCGGCCGTACCTCGACGCCATCCAGTACGACATCATCTCCAACCGCGCCACGCGCATGCTGGCCTTCACCGCCGGCAAGTCGGACATGACCTTCCCGACCGACGTCACGGTGCCGTTGCTGAAGGACATCGAGAAGCAGCTGCCGCAGGCCCAGTGCACGCTGCGGCCGCTCGGCGTCAGCTACAACCTGATCGTCAACCGCGACGTGGCGCCGTTCAACGACCCGAAGGCGCGGCAGGCGCTGGCCCTGGCGCTCGACCGCAAGGCCTTCGTCGACATCACCAGCGAGGGCCGCGACATCATCGGCGGCGCCATGCTGCCGCCGCCGGCCGGCGTCTGGGGCGTCGACGCGGCGGCGCTGAAGGACCAGCCGGGCTACGGTCCGGACATCGAGGCGTCGCGCGACAGGGCGCGTGCGCTGATGCGCGAGGCCGGCTACGGCCCGGACAAGCGGCTGAAGATGAAGGTCAGCACGCGCAACATCGCCTCGTACCGCGACCTCGCGGTGATCCTGGTCGACCAGCTCAAGGCGATCTGGATCGACGCCGAGGTCGAGCCGATCGACAGCGCGGTCTACTTCAACCGGCTCTACCAGAAGAACTACGTCGTGGCGGTCAACGCCACCGGCAGCTCGCTCGACGATCCCGACCAGCACTTCGTCGAGAACTACGGCTGCAAGGCGCCGCGCAACTTCAACGGCTACTGCAATCCCGAGCTCAACGCCCTGATGGCGAAGCAGTCGGAGGAGCGCGACGAGGGCAGGCGCCGTGCCGTGGTGCAGCAGATCGAGCAGCTGCTGGCGGCCGACATCGTGCGGCCGATCCTGTCCCACACCGTCGCCGCCGCCTGCCGGCAGGCGCAGGTCCGCGGCATCACCATCATGGTCAACAGCATCTACAACGGCTGGCGCTTCGAAGACGCGTGGCTCGACCGCTAGGGCGCGTGTATACGGGGGGATGACCGCTCCCTCGACCGAGGACCCTTCCGGCGGACCGGGGGACCTCCTGTACCGGCTGTTCCGGCCGGTGCTGCCGGTGCTCGACGACTGGCGCGGCGGGGCGATGTCTGCGTCCCTCTACGGCTTCGTCCTGCAGGTCAGCCGCCGCCAGCAGGTCCGCCTGGCGCTGCTGACCCTGACGCTGCTGCCGCTGTCGATGCTGCCGCTGGAGCTGCAGCGCCGGATCGTCAACGACGCCGTCGCCCATGCCGAGCTCGAGCGCCTGCTGGTCTACGGCGCCCTCTACCTTGGCGTACTGCTGCTGCAGGGCGGCCTGAAGTTCCTGCGCGACCTCTACCTGCACGGGCTCGCCGAGAGCGTGACGCAGATGCTGCGCCGCAAGATCGTGCGCCGCGAGACCGCCGACGGCATCGAGGACGGCACGCGCCAGTCGATCCTCGCGGCCGAGTCGGAGAAGGTCGGCGGCTTCGTGGCCGAGAGCATCGCGCTGCCGCTGCTGCAGGCCGGCACGGTGCTCAGCATCACCGCCTACATGCTGGCGATGGAGCCGCTGGTGGCGGTGGTGGCGATCGTCTTCCTGGTGCCCTCGCTGCTCGCGGTCGGCTTCTCCCAGCCCGTGCTCAACCGGCTGTCGCGCTCCAAGATCCAGGTCGTGCGCGCGCTCGGCCAGGCGGTGCTGGCGTCGGGTCGCGGCGCGGCCGGCACGGACGCCGCTCCCGACACGCTGGTCGAACGCATCTACGGCCTGCGCCTGCGTTTCGTCGCGCTCAAGATCGCGACCAAGTCGTTCAACAACCTGGTCACCGGGCTGGGCCTGCTCAGCATCCTGCTGGTCGGCGGCTGGATGGCGATCGAGGACCGCACCGAGATCGGCATCATCGTCGCCTTCATGTCGGGCTACGAGCGCATGACGGGCCCGGTCCGCGACCTGCTGAACTTCTACCGCCGCCTGTCGACGATGCGGGTGCAGTACCGGCTGGTGGCCGACGCCTTCGCGCCGGCGGCGGGCTCACAGGGAAGCGGCGCCTAGGAGCAGCGCCACCGAGGCGACGACCGGCAGCAGCCCGGCGAAGGACAGCGACAGCGAGCCGGCCAGCACGAACAGGTTCAGGCCGATCAAGCCCATGCCGGACAGGAAGAGCAGGACCGCGCAGGCGAGGATCCACATGGCGCCACCATAGGGCGTCGCCGCCGGGCGGGCCGGCGCTTTCGGGTCCAATTCGGCGGAAATCGAGGACCTGGCCGTGGAATCGGCCAGGAATTCCGACGATCCCCCTCGATCTCGTGTAGGCTCCCGACGGGGAAGCCAATCGAGACCTGCGTGAACCGTGATCTGAAAATCGCCGCCGTCGCGGCGGCCGTCGCCGTTGCCCCCGGGCTGGTCCTGTGGGCCGCGGGCCTGCCCACGGCGCTGGCGCTGCTGGCCAGCATCGGGGCGGCCGTGCTCGCGATGACGACGCTGGCCCGGCGATGGTACCGCCAGGTCATCGACCGCATCGACGCGCAGGCGCTGCACCTGCGCAGCGTCGTCGGCCTCTCCGGCGCGACCGGCGAGCTGCAGGTGCACTGGACCGAGCACGCGATCACGCCCGAGTCGCTGGCGCTGCTGCGTCACCTCGTCGACTCGCTCGACCTCCAGACGGTGCTCGAACTCGGCTCCGGCACCTCGACGCTGGTGCTGGCCAACGACTTTCGCCGCAAGGGGCGCGGCCACGTGACCAGCATCGACGACGACGCGCGCTGGGCCGGGCAGACCGCGCGCAAGGTCCGGGATCACGGCCTCGACGGGTTCGCGGAGGTCCGGGTCGCGCCGCTGGTCCCGGTCGAGACGTCCGGCCGTGCCGGCCACTGGTACGACGTTTCCTTCCTCGACGAGGGCCGGCGCTTCGACCTGGTCTTCGTCGACGGCCCGCCGGCATGGCGGGGCGACGCGCAGGCCCGGTTGCCGGCCCTCCACCGGCTGCGGCGCCACCTGTCCGATCGCGGCGTGCTGGTGCTCGACGACGCCGCGCGCTCCGGCGAGCGGGCGATCGCGCAGCAATGGCGGCAGGCCTTTCCGGACCTTCACTTCCGGTACGTGCCGGTCGGGCGCGGCCTGCTGGTCGTCAGCGCCGACAAGGATGCTCTCGACCTGCTGCCGGCCGCGGGAGGCTGAGGCACCGTCGCGATCCGGGTCCGCGTCCTTGCGCTGGATCAAAGCATTATCGCACAACTAAAGCAGATAATTGCCGATCTTGAGACGAGGCGCTGGGAGACGATGATGCCGGGTCGGGAGGTACGGGTACCCGGGGAACGGGCCAGGGGACAGGGGCTGCGCGCGTTTTCCTTCATCTCGGTGACGATCGTGACCGCGGCGCTGTTCGCCGTCGCGCTGATCGCGATGGATGCCTATTTCGATCGGTCGAGTGCGGCCGGAAGAACGGCCGTCGCGCAGGTGCCGGCGCTCGGGCCGTTGCTCAACGTCGCTTCCGAGGGCTTCCTGAACTTCGAGTGCGCCGGCCCGACGCCGGAGTGCGGCGCCGGCGCCGCCGAGCGCTACTGCCTCGACCGTGGCCAGGCGCTGGTGCGCTGGCGGGCGGAGCCGGTGCCGGCGGCGAGTGCGCCGAACTACCGTTTCAGCATGGCGGAGATCGTCTGCCGGTCGATGTGAGCGCTGGCGCCCGCGGCCAGCGGCGGACGCGGGGCGTCCCCGACCGGCTTGCATCGGGGCGTCGAACGCCTCGATGCCGGTTTCGAAAGAAACTTCCCTCATCGCGGGCAGCAATGGCATTGTGACGAGCCTCACAGCCGTGGGGTCCGTGCGTGGTAATCTGGCGGCTGCAGGTCGCGGCCAGGTCGGGCGTTGAACGGATCAACGCTCGTGTCAGCCAGGCCACTGGTTCCCGGGTGAGCATGCCGCGCCTACATCCGTCCCGATTCGTGCCGCCACGGTTCAGGAATGCCGCGCGGGAACTTCGAAGCTTCCTGCGCTCTCCGCTGGTGTCCAAGGGGGGCGCCGAAGGGCCCACGGTGGTGCTCTACGGCGTCCCCTACGTGAACTGGAACGAGGCGCTCACCCGACCCGGGCTGTGGCATGGGATCGCGCGCCTCGTGGTGCGGATGCCGGCCCTTCTGCCGCCGCTTCCGTTGCGGCGATTGTCGTCGAACCTCGTCTTCATCCCGATGAAGGAAAGCCATGCGCGGGCGCTGCCGACGGGCGTCCGCGCATTGGTGCCCAGTCGCACGGCACTGGATACGCTGGCGGACAAGGAGATGTTCGTGCGCTTCCTCGAGCGCGAAAAGCTGCTCGGCTTGTCGCCCCGCATCTATCCCGACGTTCGCGCGGCCCGGTTTCCCTGCGTGATGAAGCGAACCGATTGCCACGCGAGCTTCGGGGTCTCCGTCGTCTGGTCGGCCGAGGAATACGAGGCGCTGCTGGTGACCCCGGAGTATCTCGGGAAGAACGTCGTCCTGCAGGAGGCGATCCCGGGGACGACCGAGTACTCGACCTACTGCGTGTGCCTCCGGGGACGCGTCCTGTGGTCGCGCACGTTCATCAACGAGCTCGAGTCGCCGCTGACGGTCCTGAAGTGGGGGAACTCGCTGGGGCTTCGCGTTGCCCCCACGCCCGAAGCCATCAGGCAGAACATCGAGGCTGTCCTGTCGCCGCTCGCCTTCAGCGGTCCCTGCAACGTCGACTACAGGATGGCGGGCAACGAGATGCGCATCTTCGAGATCAACCCGCGGCTGGGCGGGTCGCTGATGCTCGATCGGTTCAGGGACGAACGGCGCGAAGCGCTCGCCTGCCTCGTCGCCAACGCGGCCTGATGTCGAACCAGGGGCGGTGGAAGCCGGCCTCGGTTGCGACCGGGCGACGCCACGCTATGCCTTCAGCTTGGCCCTGTTGTTGGCGGCCAGGCTCGTCAGCAGGGGGAACGTGTGCAGCCTGCGTTCGGCGCTCTCGATCAGGTCCGCCGACTTCTGGATCTGTGCCTTGGTATCGGCGCATATCTGGGACAGGAGCCTCAGCCTGTTGCAAAGCTCCGTCGCCCCGGCAGCGGTGATCCCGGCTGGCTCATTGATGATGAGTTCCAAGGCCGCTTCGACATGGGCGGCTCCCGCAGCGGCCACAACGGCATGGGTGTGGGCGTCTCGGATCTTGCGCTTCACGTCTTCAGGCATGGCAGCCCCTGGGTGGTTTGGCGAATTATTGCATCGCCATTGCGAGCATGTCGCCACATTACCCAAAGAGTCTTTCGGCATCTCCACGGCCCCCGAAGGTCGCGCCCGAGCTGGTGATTCGAGACATCTGGAGGTCCTGGGGGGCGCCCTCGGCCGCGGCGGGATGGGACCGGCCGACAACCGAGGACTTCCGTCCAAGGGTGACTTGGTGGATCCGTGGACGGCTTGCCAGCCTACCGCTTCCATTGCCCGCGCGGCGGACAACCAATCCGTCTTTGGGCGTTAGCGGGCCAGCACGAGGCGCACGCTGCCCGGACCGACCTGGGAGAGCCGCCCCTCACGCGGATGCGGGCGCAGACCTGTCTGCGCCGGCGGAACGCCCCGGCCGCGCGCCATGCGCTTGGGGATGCCGTGGCGGCGGCCGGAGCCCGCCGCTCGGCGATAGGGAACCGGGCGACGTAACGCTCGGTACGCGCAGGCGCTTCCGCTGGATCACGGCTGCATTCCAGCACCTGCAGGTGATCCGCGGTCTGCTGGTGCACGAATACTCCCGGTGGACCGAAAGCAGGACGCGGAGGCGGGGTGCTCTGGTTCTTGGTGTGTATCGGCGTCGTGCTGGCGATGCTGTTGATGTTCGACAAGGGCAAGTAGTGCGTCGAACCGGTCATCGCCGCGCAGGGTCCTGATGCAACTTCGCGGGAATGCATTGGCGGACAGGGCGTCCGCCAAATTATGTGGAAAGTGGCCCCCAAAAGCCCTTTTGTACATGATCTCGTCGGCTTACCCCCGTTCCAACCTACGGGGGGGCTCGTGGATTTAGATCAGTCTAGGGATTCTCCCAATACTCCCAGCCGTTTGCGCAGCGACTGTTGCGATATGACCCGCAAAGGCCGTAACGAACGATTTCAGGCTGGTCAGCTCAGACATGTCCGAAAAATCGCCTGTGTCCACCGAAGCGCGGGGCGAGGCCAGAGTGCAGGCCGCCGTATATAGATTTTCTTTGACGAGCTTCTGGCACAGCAGATCGTATCGCCGAAGGTATGAGACGTTCCGGAACTCAGGAAATATCGGGAAGTGCTTGGAGGCGTCTCGGCTGCCAGGCCGCCTAGACTTTTCGACGTCTTCCACCATGACAAGCCATCCAACAAACGGCCGCGGGTGATCGCCGAAAGCGCCTTCCCTGTAGGCTGTCCAGAAATCGTGAGAAGTTCCAATGGCTTCTTCAGCCCGGTTATTCGCGTTGTTCCCAAAAGAAGGTCCAACGTGACTCTTCATCTCAAGCGCCGCAACCAAACGGCCCTCGAACATAACTAGAGTGTCCCAGAGCTTGGTCGGCCTAAAGTAGCCCGGTAACGTTAACGTGGCGCGGTTCCTGTAGATTGATGCGTGACTCAAGCCGTTGGCGTGAACAAGATCGATCATCAGCGCAGCAAATCCATCCATTGTATTGCCTGCCGTTACAGCTCCGCGTTCTCCTACATCAGTCGTTCCAGCTGCTGCCTTTGCTTCCAGGGCCTTCTTCCGATTACCCCAAAAGGCCATTGTGGCATCGCGAGCCTTCCGCTCGTAGTCCGCAAGATCAATCGCCATTTGGAACCGCTCCCTCCAATGAGAGTACCTCGTTGGGGCTAAGCTTGAATATTTTGATGACTGCTCGGCGAGCGGCTGGAATGTCCTTTTTTGATCCGGCATCAATAAGCGCTGCTCGATTGCGAGCTGAAATATTAGCCCATTGCGGAATTCGAATGCGTCGAAGGTATTGCGCTTGAAACCGCAAGTAGCCGCCCCTCATTTTTGTTGAGTAAGCAGCCACAAACAGATGAGCGATGCCAGATAACAGGACAGCTTGCAGCGCGTGCAGGTCCCAAGTCGACGAGGTGATGTAATAGAGGTTGTGGTGCGGATATAGCCCTTCGTTTTCGTAAACGATATGGGCCCCGCCCTTGATGTCCGGAATGAGCAGTTTCGGCTTCTTTGCGATTTCTGGATAGATACGATCGATAGTCCGATACCAGTTGGCTGGAGCCTTTTGAGCAACGTGTCGCCCGGCAATGTCCGCGCGGTGAGCCTCCAGATAGCGCTTCAGCCGTGGAAACTTGGCCAAGTCTACGAGCTTGCCGTCATTTCCAAACGGATTAATCACGCCGAGCCCGCGCCATTGCACGCCCCCGGTGTCAATATCCCTGGTCATGACCAAAGGCAATTTACGATCCGACTCCACGTCCAACTGATCAAATGGACCTATGAAAGCTTGATCAGCGCCCGTCGCGACACCGATGCCAACCTTGCAGCCCGCTTCCTCTAGTGACGGCAAATCCTTCTCTAGACGTCGCACCAAGGCTAGGCGTTCCGATGCGTCCAGGATCCAAGGACTTTCGCCTAGAGCGACGTCGCGTACTTCCTTAACGGCGCTCCCATCCGGGAGCGCGTCGGCCAGTAGCATTTCGGAAAGCCTGGTGAGCGTACCCTGATCAATGTCCGGCCTGTGTGCAATTCGCGTCGCACTTCTCCGCTCACGAGTAATTACGGTAATGGCTGGATAAGCGATTACATCAGAGTGGAAAGCTGGAGTGTCATACATGTCCACGTAGATCTTGAGATGAAAGTCGGCTGACACAAATCTGCGCAGGGGGCCGCCATACCGATTCTTCATCCATCTATCGGCGCAAATGAAACTGAGCTGGCCTGTTGGAGATAGGCAGGTGAGCGACCTTTCGATGAATGGAATGTAGATATCGGCCCGGTCGTAAATTGTGCGGTATCGCCTGCGGTACTCTGACATCAGAGCATCGGAAATCAGCTCCTGCCGCACATAGGGAGGATTGCCGATAACAACATCGAAATGCCCCTCCAGCCGCACTAGTAAGAAATCGCCGTAGATGAGCCAGGTGGAAGCGAGGGCCTCCGCATCGGTGGGGCTAATGCCTTCGGATATCAGGCGGTCCAACACCTTGCGGTGGGTGCTTTCGAACGTAACTCTGTGCAGCTCGACGGCGCGAATTGAGTCGGCCATGGATGTCAATGGATCGGGACGTCCCTCCCGGGTCCAGGAAATCAGCAATCGCTCGATTGCTACCAACAGGAAGTCGCCATCGCCGAAAGATGGCTCGAGAAGTCGAAGTGTCGTGAGCTCACGCTGCGCAGTGTATCCAGTGAGATCGAGAATGAAGTCTACCACTTCGCGGCGAGTGAAGATGGCGCCCCGTTGCTCGACTCCGGCTGTGGCTAGGGCAGTCACGGCATTCGTGATCGGACAGTCACCCAATAGCTTGGGTTCTCGAAGATGAATCAGTGGGCGACGCTCGTCCATGACTACAGAAGCCGATCGTACGTTGTCACTACGGATGACATTTCTTGCCTACGGTTGCGAGGCAGGCCTGGTCGTGAAGGCCCGCCAGGGGAGGGCATTTCAGATTGCACTGCAACATCTCGCCCATGGAACCCTTCGACCTTCTCACGGTCAAGTGCGCAGCTCCCATTGTCCACACGGGCCGGAAGTTGTCAGTGTAGTTTCCATATGCTGCTTTCCACGTGAGGGTGGCGCGAATAGAGATCTTGGACCCCTTGATGGCCGAGACGTAATCCAGTCCAATGTCGGCGAGGTCTAATTCAGCAATGCCGAAGACCCCCGATGCCTTGGTAGAACCCAGCCTGTTGATTTGGGCGAGGACTACGCTCGGCTTGGAGTTGGAGGAGGCCGCCCGTAGCCTGAGCGCCAAGCCCGAGCATGTCGCGGCCTGGGAGGCCGGCGAGCGGCATCCCACCATGGCTCAGCTTCGGAAGATGGCTGCTGTCTACCGGAGGCAGCTAAGCGATTTCTTCTTGCCTGCTCCACCCGAGGAACGCGAGCTTCCGCACGACTTCCGCAGATTGACAGGGGAGTCGGCTGGTTCTTACTCCAAGGCGCTTCGTTATCAGTTGCGTCAAGCTCAGGCGCGCAGAGATTTGGCGATCGATCTTGCCACGGATCTTTCAGTCGCCATTCCCGCTATTGAACTTCGTATCGATCCATCACGTGACAGCGCGGAAGAGGCCGGTGCTCGTGTTCGCGAGGTTCTCAAGGTCACATTTGCGGAGCAGAGCCGCTGGAGGTCGCCTCGCAACAGCTACAACAGCTGGAGAGGACGCATAGAGAATGCTGGTGTTCTCGTCTTTCAGATTGCGGGCGTGTCTCCATCGGAGATTTTGGGGTTTTCTCTCGGCGAGAGGCCTCTTCCCGTAATTGGCATAAATCGAAAGGTTGCTCTTAACGGACGCACTTTCACCCTTCTCCATGAGTTCGTTCATGTTTTGATTGGTGAAAGCAGCCTGTGCGACATAGCCGACGACATATTGCGGTCGCCAAGCGAGCAGAGGCGCGAGGTGTTCTGCAATGCTGTTGCTGGCGCTGCGCTTGTGCCTAGTCGTGAGCTGTTATCGACTAGTGCGGTGCGCGATCATGGTTCGAGCGAATGGTCCCGAGAGATACTTAGTGCACTTGCCAAGACATTTGGCGTCAGTGAGCACGTGATTTTGCGAAGGCTTCTTGCGTTGGGTCTTACAACGCCCGAATTCTATAGGTCACAGCTTGCCATTTGGAGGGCCTTCGAGGCGTCGCCGAAATTGGCCGAAGGTGAAGAGTTTCGGCGGAATATGCCCCAAGAAATCGTCAGCGATCTAGGGCGCCCATTCACCAGGCTTGTACTGAACACCTATCTCGACGACCGAATGTCATTGAGTGACGTGTCACGTTACCTCGGACTTCGAGCAGGACTCGTTTCCAAGGTGCAGGAAATGGTCAGTGGAGGATAGCACGCGTGCCTCCACAACCAAGCTACGTCATTGATACCAGCTCAGTCTTAGAGTGGTTCGTCAGAACATATCCGCCCTCCATTTTCCCGGGAATAAAGACGAGTGTTGAGTCGCTCATCCAGGCGGGCCGCCTAGTATCGCCGAAAGCGGTTTTGGATGAAATCAAGCCCGGGGATGACTGTCATGCTTGGGCAAAGGAGCCCCATGGGCTTTTCGTGGATGAAGCGGAACAAGTACAAACGGCTGTGCGCAAGTTGTTGGCGAAGCATCACAATGCACAGAAGCCGCACAAGGGCATCAGCGGTGCTGACCCATTCGTTATAGCGATGGCCCAATGTGGAGGCAGTGGATGGGTGGTCGTTTCAGACGAGCACCCAGGCACGATAGACAACAAAAAAATTCCATTCGTTTGCAAAGCCGAAGGAGTGACTTGCATTCGGTTTCAGGAATTGATGCGTGCGGAGGGATGGAAATTCTAACAGAGACCCCATGGATGCAGGGGGATGCGGAGCGAGTGGTCGGGTCGCAAGGGCTGTAGCCGCGACCCACTTCACCGCTGCAGCACCTCGCAGGTCGCCTGGCGCCGCCGAACAGCCTGGATAATCCTGGTTAGACCGCAAAAGCGCGCTTGGACCTTCCCTGCCCATCGGCTAAATGGCGGCATGTCCTTGGTCCAACACCAGTTCAATTCGGTTGCTCCGTTCGATATTTCCAACAGCATCTCTACAGCTGTGGCTCTGGCGGCAGAAGTGAGATGGCAAGCCGAGTTCAGGCCTGATGGTATCAGCTTTAGGCCCTGGCAGACTCCAAAGAAGTCGAATGCGTGGCCCTGGGAGCGGAAACGGCCGGAGTCTGCGGATCATGTCCTCAATGGCCCCCGCGGGTGGCTGCTTGGCTATGATAGTGGAGAGTTCGGTGGTGGTCTCGTCGAGCTGGATTCGGAGAGGAGTTGCGACAAACTCCTTTCGCTATCGTTGCCGACGCTGGGCGGGACCGTAGTCCCACAGAATGTTAGGGGCTTAGCCTCATGTAGCGGCAAAGCGCTCGTCCTTCGCGGCCTGAATCACCTCGGGATTAATGAAGGGACGATCGAACTCTATAAGGGCGAGCTGGGAACGGGAGTCGCCCTCGACGGTGTATTCATTCTGCCTGCGTCGCCGCAAGCTTTTCATGCCGCTACAGACGGGATAGTGATGATTGCCGTTCGTCAGGGCCTTCTCGAATTCAATACCTCAACGCGTACTGCGCTTTATTGGGCGCCTAAACGTATGGGTGAGCGGCTCGACACCGGGAGGCAATGGACTTCCAGTTCTTCCGAAGAGTTTGCTCGCTGCAATCAAGATTGTGGAGCTTGGCGATTCCCCGTCCATCATGTCGCTTGGGATGAAAAAGAGCTATTTGCGGCCTCGGGGCCACTACTTGTCCAACTCAAGCGAAACGACGAGGGATACGAGGAGCGATGGCTGGTTGAACGTGGCAGCTGGCTAGAGAAAAATGTCTTGGCGGCGGCGACTTGTGGCGGATCTAATGCCGGTCATTGACGCGAAATTGCGCCACGCAATCAACGTCTATTTCAAAGTGCTGGAGCGCTATGAACACCTAGACGCTGAGCGTGCCGTTCCGCTTATGGGCATCCGCCTACTGAAGGAAAAGTATGGCTTGCCGAGTTTAGTCAGGATGTTCGAGGCAGGCGAAATCGATTTGGTCGAGGCGGTACGCGCCGAGATTCTAGAGATGAAGCAAACGATAGAGGGCATGACCAAGATTTTGCCTCCAGAGCGGGCTGTAGCTGGCGGCATCTCTGAGAGTATCGACCTGCTGCGGAGGATCGGCGAATCGCCCGAAGCATTGCGAGGAGTTGTCGGTAGATTCGCGCGACTCTCGCGCTGTGCCTCCGATAGTGCGGGTTCTCGTAACTGACGGCTGTCTACACGTCGGACGTATCAGTCGGAGGATCGATGGGAACCAGGGCGCTATTGTGGAGCTGTGCAGTTGTGTTGCTTGCTGGCGTGGCTGTTGGTGCGCAGAGATTTTGGGAGGCGCGAGAATTCGATGAAAGCATCGCACGCGCTGAAAAATTCTATATGAACTGTGTCTCGCAGCGGCAGCAGTTAGGGCAGGTCTACTATCTGTGCCGTGAGTGGTCGTATGCTCACATCGCTGGAACTGCTACTGGCGCAACAAGAACGCGGCTTCTTGAGCTGTCGGCCGAAGCAGCGATCCGGAGCGCGGAGCGCTGCCGCGCCGATCTGGAAGAGCGAGTGGAGCAGTTGCGCATGCTCGAAAATGAAATACGTGGTCCTGATGGTCTCTATCACCCTCGTGGAAGCGGAGATCGGGATCGGATGTTGCAGCTGAGGAATTCTATCGAAAGCACGAAGATAGATTGTAGGAGCTTGGAATATGACATTGACCTGCTCCCCTGAAACTCTCACGTAGTAAGGTTGAGTCCGTTCGAGGAGAA
>CAYQRL010000023.1:0-85872 GCA_964420105.1 uncultured Reyranella sp. | reverse complement strand
GCGCGCCAAGATGATGCTCGACGTGCGGCCGTTCGGTACCACCTACGACGTCTACGGCAACGGCTACGAGTGGATGTCGCACTCGATCGCGCCGCGACCGGTCGGCAAGGAATCCTTCCGCATCATGATCGGCGATGCCGACTGCGCGAAGCCCTACTCGGCGTCGGTGTTCAACATTTCGGCCATGAGTTTCGGCGCGCTCAGCGCCAATGCCATCCGCGCACTGAATGGCGGCGCCAAGCGCGGGGGCTTCGCACACGATACCGGCGAGGGCGGCTACAGCCCCTATCACCGCGAGGGCGGCGGCGACATCATCTGGGAGATCGGCTCGGGCTACTTCGGCGCCCGCAATCCCGACGGCACCTTCTCGCCTGAGAAGTTCGCTGCCGGTGCGGCCAACGAACAGGTCAAGATGGTCGAGCTGAAGCTCAGCCAGGGCGCCAAGCCCGGACACGGCGGCGTGCTACCGGCCCCCAAGGTAAGCCATGAGATCGCGCTCACCCGCGGTGTGCCGATGGGCGAGGATTGCGTCTCACCGTCCAGTCATTCGGCTTTCTCGACTCCCGTCGAGATGATGAAGTTCATCGCCGAAATGCGCCGGCTGTCCGGCGGCAAGCCGGCCGGGTTCAAGCTCTGCATCGGCCACGAATGGGAGTTCCTGGCCATCTGCAAGGCGATGCTTGAGACCGGGATCTATCCCGACTTCATCGTCGTCGACGGCAAGGAAGGCGGCACCGGCGCGGCGCCGATGGAGTTCGTCGACCACATCGGCAAGCCGATGCGCCAGGGCCTGTACATCGTGCACAACGCGCTGGTCGGTATCGGCGCGCGCCACCGGGTCAAGATCGGCGCCGCCGGCAAGATCATCACCGCCTTCGACATCGTGCGCGCCATGGCGCTGGGCGCCGACTGGTGCAACTCGGCGCGCGGCTTCATGTTCGCCGTCGGCTGCATCCAGTCGCAGCACTGCCACACCGACCGCTGCCCGACCGGCGTGGCGACCCAGGACCCGACCCGCCAGCGCGCGCTCGACGTGCCGGACAAGACCCAGCGCGTCGCCAACTTCCACCGCGCCACCCTGCACGAGCTCGCCGAGCTGACGGCGGCGGCCGGGCTCGACCACCCCAACGACTTCCAGCCGCTTCACATCTGGCAGCGCGTCGCGCCCGGCCAGGTCGTGACCTTCGCCGAGCTGTACCCGGCGATCGCCCCGGGCGCGCTGCTCGCCGGCACGGTGCCGCCGCGCTGGAGCCAGGCCTGGGCGATGGCCGACGCCCACTCGTTCCGCGCGGTGGCCTGACGCGGCCAAAGAAGTTGCGAAATTCCGGGCCTTGCCCCAGCAATGGGGGGCAAGGAGAGGAAACACCATGACCGCGCCGTTCGATGTCACGCCCCTGCTGGCGCCCAATACGCCCGCGCCCGCCGCCCGCTACAACGGCTTCCCGCGCTTCAACTTCATCGGCGGCCACAACGACCCGAAGAACGTGCCGGTCGAGGCGCTGGTCGAGGCCGCCACGACGGTACTGCGGCGCGAGGGCGTGACGCTGGCCACCTACGGCCTCGAGAGCGGCCCGCTCGGGTACCGCCCGTTGCGCGAGTTCCTGTCGGCCAAGCTCAAGGACCATGCCGCGATCGCCTGCTCGCCCGACGAGATCCTGATCACCTCGGGCTCGCTGCAGGGCCTCGACCTGGTCAACAGCCTGCTGCTGGCGCCCGGCGACACCGTGATCGTCGAGCAGGAGACCTACGGCGGCGCGCTCACCCGGCTGGCGCGGCTGGGCGTCAAGGTGGTCGGCGTGCCGCTCGACGGCGAGGGCCTGCGGCTCGACGCGCTGGAGAAGACGCTGGCCGACCTCAAGGCCAGGGGCGTGACGCCCAAGTACATCTACACCATCCCGACGGTGCAGAACCCGACCGGCGCGATCATGGGCGTGGCGCGGCGCAAGGCGCTGCTGGCGCTCGCCCGCCAGTACGGCGTCATGATCTTCGAGGACGAGTGCTACTCCGACCTGGTGTGGGACGGCGCGCGGCCGCCGTCGATCTACTCGATGGCCGACGGCGAGGGCGTGATCTTCGTCGGCTCGTTCTCCAAGTCGATCGCGCCGGCGCTGCGCGTCGGCTACATCGTCGCCAAGTGGGACATCCTCTCGCGCATCCTCGGCCTCAAGCAGGATGCCGGCTCGGGCGCGCTCGAGCAGATGGTGCTGGCCGAGTTCTGCAGGAAGCACTTCACGGCGCATGTCCCGAAGCTCAACAAGGCGCTCAGCGCCAAGCTGCAGGTGCTGCGCGAGGCGCTGGCCGAGCAGTTCGGCACCGCCGCCGAGTTCGGCAACCCGCCGGGTGGCATCTACCTCTGGATCAAGCTGCCCGACGTCGTCGACACGGTGAAGCTGGCACAGGCCGCGGCTGCCGCCGGCGTCTCGCTCAACCCGGGTCCCGAGTGGTCGACCGACAAGGCCTACGCCCGCTCGCGGCTGCGGCTCTGCTTCGCCAATCCCGAGCCGGACGTGATCCGGCAGGGCGTCGCGACCCTGGCCGAGATCTGCCGCCGCGAGTTCGGCGTGCCGCTGCGCAGCGCCAACATCGACCGCGCCTGACCGGAGTTCCGCTTTCATGATCGAGTTCAAGGCCGGGCGGCCCGCCGCCCGCTCCTCCCGTGGCATGGTCACCAGCCCGCACGCGCTGGCCTCCGAAGCCGGCGCCGCGGTGCTGCGCGACGGCGGCACCGCGGTCGACGCGGCGGTCGCGACCAGCGCGGCGCTGTCGGTACTGTACCCGCACATGACCGGTGTCGGCGGCGACGCCTTCTGGCTGATCTGGGACGCTCGCGCCCGGCAGGTCCGCTACCTCGACGGCGGTGGCCGCGCCACCGCGACCGGCACCATCGAGGCGTTCACCCGGCGCGGCCTGTCCGAGGTGCCGTACCGCGGCCCGCTGCCGGCGACCCTGACCGTTCCGGGCGCGGTCGCGAGCTGGGGCATGGCGCATGCCGCGCACGGCCGCCTTCCGCTGCGGCGCTGCCTCGACAGCGCGATCGGCTACGCCCGCGACGGCTTCCCGGTGACCGAGCGCCTGGCCTACTGGCGCGAACTGGCGCGCGAGGACCTCGCGAGGAGCCCCGAGGCCGCCGCGATCTTCCTCAAGGACGGCCCGACCCTGACCAACCCGGACCTCGCGCGGACGCTGGAAGCGATCGCCGCCGATGGCTGGTACGGCTTCTACGACGGCGAGGTCGGCAGGGAACTCGTGCGCTGGTCGCAGGCCAACGACGGCTTCTTCGCCGCCGCCGATCTCGCCAACCAGCACGCCCGCTGGGGCACGCCGCTCAAGGGCCGGTACCGCGACGTCACGATCTACGAGACCGCGCCGCCGACCCAGGGCTTCGCGGTGCTCGAGATGCTGAACCTGCTCGAGCCGCTGGAACTGCACCGCCAGCCGCTGCTGTCGGCCGACGCTGTGCACTTCATGGTCCAGGCCAAGCAGCTCGCCTACCACGACCGCGACCGCCACCTCGCCGACCCGCGCTTCGCCGACGTGCCGGTCGACCGGCTGGTCTCAAAGGCCTACGCCGACGAGCGCCGCGGCCTGATGGACCCCAAGCGCGCGGTGCCCTGGGACCGCATCCCCGAGTACGGCAGCCTCGCCGGCGACACGGTGTTCATCGCCGTCGTCGACGGCGAGGGCAACGCGGTGTCGCTGATCCACTCGCTGTACGGCGGCTTCGGTGCCGCCGTCGTCGCCGGCAAGACCGGCGTGGTGCTGCAGAACCGCTCGGCCTACTTCTCGCTCGACCCCGCGAGTCCCAACCGGCTCGAGCCGGGCAAGACTCCGCTGCACACGCTGATCGCCTCGCTCGCCTTCCGCGACGGCAAGCCGTGGGCGGTGGTCGGCTGCATGGGCGCCGATGGCCAGCCACAGATCCACATGCAGGTCTACCGCGCCCTGGTCGACCACGGGCTCGACATCCAGCAGGCGCTCGACATGCCGCGATTCCTGTCGGGCCGCTTCGCGATCGGCGAGCCGCGCGACACGCTCCACATCGAGGCGCGCTTCCCGCGCGAGACCATCGACGAGCTGGAACGACGCGGCCACCTGCTCGACCGCTGGGGCGACTTCAACGAGCTGGCAGGCCATGCCCACGGCATCGTGATCGACGGCAAGACCGGCGAGCTGAGCGGCGGCGCCGACCCGCGCAGCGACGGCGCGGCCATCGGCCTGTGACCCGGGTGGGCGCGCGATGACCGACGCCGCCTATCCCGACAGCTGGTACGCCGCGACGCGCGACGCCGCGGCGATCCGCCCGCCGCTGGCGGGCAATCACGACGCGGATGTCGTCGTCGTTGGCGGCGGCTTCGCCGGCCTGCACGCCGCGCGCCTGCTGGCGCAGCGCGGCCGCCGCGTCGTGCTGCTCGAGCGGCGGCGCATCGGCTGGGGCGCGTCGGGCCGCAACGGCGGCTTCGTCGGCCCCGGCTACGCCGAGCGCTCGGGCGCCCTGATCGACCGGCTGGGCGACGCTCACGCCCGGCGACTGTACGCCCAGTCACAGCGCGGCACCGCCATCGTGCGCGCGGCGATCGACGAGCTGCAGCGCCCCGACCTGCTGATGGGGACCGGCAAGATCACCGTCTCGCGCACCGACCAGGGCCCCGGCTTCGCCGACCGCACGCGCCGGCTGGCGGAGCGGCTGGGCGCCAGCTTCGAACCGTGGGACACGGCGCGCGTGCGCGGGTTGCTCGCGACCGGGCGCTACCACCAGGGCATCCACGACCCGACCTCGTTCCATGTCCACCCGCTGAACCTCGCCCTGGCGCTGGCCGCCGACATCGAGCGGCTGGGCGGCGCGGTGCACGAGGACAGCGGCGCAATCGCGCTGGAGCGCGGCGCCGGCCGCCGGACGGTACGCACGCCCGGCGGCGCGGCGACGGCGCCCGCCGTCGTGCTCGCCGGCAACGCCGACCTCGGCCCGGTGCAGCCGCGCCTCGCGCGCGCCGTGCTGCCGGTCGCGACCTACGTCGCGGTGACCGCCAAGCTCGGCCCGGCGCTGGCCGCGGCGATCCGCTGGCGCGGCGCGATCTCCGACACGCGGCGCGCCGGCGACTATTACCGCGTGGTCGATGGCGACCGCCTGCTGTGGGGCGGCCGCATCACCACCGACACGCGCGAGCCGCCGCGCCTGCGCGCGATGATGAAGCGGGACATCCTGTCGGTGTACCCGCAACTCGGCGACGTCGCGATCGACTACGCCTGGCCCGGCCTGATGGGCTACGCGCCACACCGCATGCCGCAGGTCGGCGAGGTCGAGCCCGGCCTCTGGATCTGCTCGGCGTTCGGCGGCCACGGCGTCGCGCAGACGGCGGCCGGCGCCGACGTCGTCGCCTCGGGCATCGCGGGCGAGGACGATCGCTGGACGATGTTCCGGCCGTTCGGCACGGCCTGGGCCGGCGGCCCGCTCGGCAAGATCGCGACCCAGCTGGTCTACTGGCGACTGCAGGCCAGCGACTGGTGGGACGAGAGGCGCCAGGCGCAGAACGCCGAGAGCCTGCGCACATGAACCGGCTGGGCGATTCCCCGCGCCGCCGCGAGGATGCGCGCTTCCTGACCGGGCAGGGCCGCTACCTCGACGACCTGCGCTTCGACGGTCTCGGCCATGCCGTGGTGCTGCGCTCGCCGCACGCCCATGCCCGCCTGCTGTCGATCGACGCCGGCGCGGCGCGCGGCATGCCCGGCGTGCGCGCCGTGCTGACCGCGGCCGAGGCGCGGGGCGACGGGCTCGGGCCGCTGCGTCCCTACGCCGAGGCCAACGTCCAGACCGGCGAGCCCTTCGCCTTCGCGCCGCAGCCGCTGCTGGCCGAGGACAAGGTGCGTTTCGTCGGCGAGCCGGTCGCGCTGGTCGTCGCCGACAGCGCGGCGCAGGCACTCGACGCCGCCGAGCGCATCGTCGTCGACTACGCGCCGCTGCCCGCCGTCACCACGGCCGACGCGGCGCGCGCGCCCGGGGCGCCGACGATCAGCGACGCGGTGCCCGGCAACGTCTGCCTCGACTGGCGCACCGGCGACTGGGACGCGGCCGCGGCCGCCTTCGCCCGCGCCGCCCACGTCGTGTCGCTGCGGCTCGACAACCACCGCGTCGTCGCCAACCCGATGGAACCGCGCGGCGGCGTCGGCCTGTTCGACCCGGCGACGGACCGTTACACGCTGCACGTCTCGAGCCAGAACCTCCACATCAACCGCAACCACGTCGCGCGCGCGCTGGGCGTCGCGCCGGCGGCGGTGCGCTTCGTCGCCCACGATGTCGGCGGCGGCTTCGGCGCCAAGAACTTCGCCTACGCCGAGCACGTGCTGCTGCTGTGGGCGGCCCGGCGCACCGGCCGGCCGGTCAAGTGGATCGCCAGCCGCACCGAGACGCTGCTGTCCGATCACGCCGCCCGGGACATGCAGGCGACCGCGGCGCTGGCGCTCGACGCCGACGGCAAGTTCCTCGCGTTGCGGGTCGAGAGCCTGGCCAATCTCGGCGCCTACATGGCCGGCGCCGGTGGCGGGCTGCAGACCTACCAGTACATCCACCTCCAGGGCTCGGTGTACCGCCTGCCGGCGATCGCGCTGCGCGTCGGCGCGGTCCTGACCAACACCGCGCCGATCGGCGTCACCCGGGGACCGGGCTTCGCCGAGGCGATCAACGCCATCGAGCGACTGGCCGACCGCGCCGCGCTCCAGCTCGGCCTCGACCGGGCCGAGTTGCGCCGGCGCAACATGGTGCCGCCCGCGGACATGCCGATGACCAACGCCTTCGGCTTCACCGTCGACAGCGGCGCCTTTCCGCGGACGCTGGACGCCGCGCTGGCCCGCGCCGATGTCGCCGGCTTCGCCGCCCGTCGGCGCGACAGCGAGGCGCGCGGCTGCCTGCGCGGGCTGGGCTTCGCCTACCACGTCAAGGGCACCGGCGGTCCGCCCGAGGAGAACGTCGAGATCCGCTTCGAAGCCGACGGCACGGTGTCGCTGGTCACCGGCACGCAGCACATCGGCCAGGGCCACGAGACGACCTTCCCCCAGATCGTCGCGGCACGGCTGGGCATCGCCGACGACCGCGTGCGGCTCCGCCAGGGCGACACCGACCTGATCGCCGCCGGCGGCGGCCATGGCAGTTCGCGCGCCACCTACATGGCCGGCACCGCGATCTGCCGCGCCGGCGACGAGATCGTCGACAAGGGCCGCGCGATCGCGGCCGAGATGCTGGAAGCCGCCGAGGCCGACCTGCGCTTCGAGGACGGCCGGTTCGTGGTCTCGGGCACCGACCGCGCGATCGGCCTGCTGGAGGTCGCCGCGCGCGGCCGCGCCACCGGCCGGCCGCTCGACACCTATCACTTCTGGAAGCGCGACCACATGACCTTCCCCAACGGCTGCCACGTCGTCGAGGTCGAGATCGACCGCGACACCGGCGCCGCGCGGCTGGCGCGCTACACCGCGGTCGACGACTACGGCGTGCTGGTCAATCCGCTGGTGGCGAGCGGCCAGGCGCACGGCGCGATGGCGCAGGGCTGCGGCCAGGCGATGCTCGAGCGCGCGGTCTACGACCCCGGCTCGGGGCAGCTCCTGTCGGCGTCGTTCATGGACTACGCCCTGCCACGCGCCGACGACCTGCCTTCCTTCGACCTCGGCTTCAACCCGACGCCCTGCACCACCAACCCGCTGGGCGTGAAGGGCTGCGGCGAGGCCGGCGCCATCGCCGCCTTCCCGGCCATCGCCAATGCCCTGCTCGACGCGCTGGCGCCGCTCGGCGTCGGCTCGATCGAGGGGCCGGCGACGCCCCACCGCCTGTGGCAACTCCTGGAGAAGCGCCCATGAAACGCGAGGCGCCCGCCGCGGCCCGCAACCGCCAGCCGATCCTCGAGGTGCTGCGCCCCCGCCTGCCGGCGCGCGGGCTGGTGCTGGAAGTCGCCAGCGGCACCGGCGAGCACGCCGTGCACTTCGCCGCCGCCCTGCCCGGCCTCGACTTCCAGCCCAGCGATCCCGACGCCGACGCCCGGGCCAGCATCGACGCCTGGCGGGCCGACAGCGGCCTGCCCAACCTGCGCCCGGCGCTGGCCCTCGACGCCGCTGCCCCCGCCTGGCCAATCGAGGCGGCCGACGCGATCCTGTGCTGCAACATGATCCATATCTCGCCCTGGGCCTCGGCGGTCGGGCTGGTCGGCGGCGCCGGCCGGATCCTGCCGCCGGGCGGCCTGCTCTACCTCTATGGTCCCTACCGGCGGGAGGGGCGGCACACGGCGCCCAGCAACGAAGCGTTCGATGCCGACCTGAAGCGACGAAATCCCGCATGGGGCGTGCGAGACCTCGAGGCGGTGGCGGCCCTCGCCGCCGCGGCGGGGCTCGCTGGTCCCGAAGTGGTGCAAATGCCCGCGAACAACCTGTCCGTGGTGTTCCGGAAGGCCTGATTCAACCATTCTGGCACGGTGCGGTGGCATACGGACACGTAATGGGGTAGGGCTTCCCGACTACCGGCTGGGGAGTTTCGTCCGATATGAATCGCAGCCTCATTCTGCTGCCGCTGCTGGTCGCCGCCCTCGCGGGATGCAAGCCGGAGAACAAGTTCCAGCCCCCGCCGCCGCCCGAGATCACCATCGCCCTGCCGCTGGAGCAGGAGGTCGTCCCGTTCGAGGTCCAGACCGGCAACACCGTCGCCTTCAACACGGTCGACCTGGTGGCTCGCGTCGAGGGCTTCCTGACCTCGCAGAACTACGTCGACGGCGCGATCGTGAAGAAGGGCGACACGCTCTTCGTCATCGAGCAGACCATGTACAAGGCCAAGGTCCAGGAGGCCGAGGCCGGCCTCGCCGCGGCCAAGGCGCAGCTGGTGCAGGCCGAGGCCGAGTTCAGCCGCCAGCAGACCCTGCTGCAGCAGAACGTGTCGGCCCAGAACGTGTTCGACCAGGCCAAGGCGAAGCGCGATTCGGCGCGCGCCAACGTCGAGAACAACGAGGGCAACCTGGTCATCGCCCAGACCAACCTCGCCTACACCACCGTCACCGCGCCGTTCGACGGCGTCGTCACCAAGCACCTGGTGTCGGTCGGCGAGCTGGTCGGCAACGGCGTCGCCACCAAGCTCGCGACCATCGTCCAGCTCGACCCGATCTACGTCGAGTTCAACGTCAGCGAGCAGGACGTGCTGAAGATCCGCGCCAACCTCAAGGGCAAGCGGATGACGGTCGAGGAGCTGGCCAAGATCCCGCTCGCCATCGGCCTGATGAACGAGGAAGGCTTCCCGCACGCCGGCTTCATGAACTACGTGTCGCCCGAGATCGACCCCAACACCGGCACCATCCTGGTGCGCGGCCTGTTCCAGAACTCGACCCACGCGCTGCTGCCCGGCTACTTCGCCCGCGTGCGCATGCCGATGGGGCTGGGTCCGGAGAAGGCCATGCTGGTGCCCAACCGGGTGATCGCCGAGGACCAGGCCGGCCGCTACGTGCTGGTGGTCAACAAGGACAACGTGGTCGAGCAGCGACGGATCACCCAGGGCATGCTGCTGCCGGGCGGCCTGCGCGCCATCACCAAGGGCCTCGCGCCTACCGACCAGGTGGTGCTGACGACCAGCGGCCGGGCGGTGCCGGGCGGCAAGGTGGTGCCCAAGATGACCACGCTGACGCCGCCGCCCCCGGGCGACAACATCCTCAAGTAACGGGCCGGGACCGAATCCGATGATCTCGGCATTCTTCATCAACCGGCCCGTCCTCGCGAACGTGCTGGCCATCGTCATCGTGGTGCTGGGCGCCGTGGCGCTCGCCACCCTCCCGGTGTCGCAGTACCCCAACATCGTGCCGCCGACCGTGCAGGTCACGGCGAACTACCCCGGTGCCAGCGCCCAGACGGTGGTCGACAACGTCGCCCTGCCGATCGAGCTGCAGGTCAACGGCGTCGAGGGCATGATCTACATGCAGTCGACCAGCACCGACGCCGGCACCTACACCCTGACCGTCACCTTCGCGATCGGCACCGACCTCGATTTCGCGCAGGTGCTGGTGCAGAACAAGGTCAGCGCCGCGATGGCCTCGCTGCCCCTGGCGGTGCAGTCGCAGGGCGTCATCGTCGAGAAGAAATCGACCGCGATCTTGCAGATCGTGTCGCTGACCTCGCCCGACGGCACCTTCGACAGCCTCTACATGTCGAACTACGCCACCATCAACCTGGTGAACGAGCTGAACCGGGTGCCGGGCGTCGGCAACACCAACGTGATGGGCGTCGGCCAGTACGCGATGCGCGTCTGGCTGGACCCGCAGAAGCTCTACACCTACGGCCTGACGCCGTCGGAGGTCAGCCGGGTCATCCAGGAGCAGAGCCAGCCGGTGACCGCCGGCCAGGTCGGCATCCCGCCGGCGCCGAAGGGCCAGGACTTCCAGTTCACGGTCGACGTGCAGGGCCGCCTCGCCACGCCCGAGGAGTTCGGCAACATCGTCGTCAAGACCCAGCAGGGCAGCGGCGGCCGCATCCTGCGCCTCAAGGACATCGGCCGGGTCGAGCTCGGCGCGCAGACCTACATCAACACCTACAAGCGCAACAACATGCAGGGCGCCGGCATCGCCATCTACCAGCTGCCGAACGCCAACGCCCTGGACGTCGCCAACCGCGTTCGCGCCAAGATGGACGAACTGTCCAAGGCGTTCCCCAAGGGGCTCGAGTACAGCATCCCGTTCGACACCACGATGTTCGTGAAGGCGTCGATCAACGAGGTCTTCATGACCCTGATCGAGGCCGGCCTGCTGGTGCTGATCGTCATCATGGTGTTCCTCCAGGACTGGCGCGCCACCCTGGTGCCCGCCACCACCATCCCGGTCACCATCATCGGCACCTTCGCCGCCATGGCGGCGATGGGCTTCACCATCAACACGACCACCATGTTCGGCATCGTGCTGGCGATCGGCATCGTCGTCGACGACGCCATCGTCATCGTCGAGGGCGTGGCGCGCCACATCGAGCGCGGGCTGACGCCCCACGACGCCGCCATCAAGGCGATGGAAGAGCTGATCGGGCCGGTCATCGGCATCACCCTGGTGCTGATGTCGGTGTTCCTGCCGGCCGCCTTCGTGCCCGGCCTGACCGGCAAGATGTTCGCGCAGTTCGCGCTGGTGATCGCCGCCACCGCCTTCATCAGCGCGATCAACGCCGCGACCCTGAAGCCGACCCAGTGCGCGATGTGGCTGCGCGAATCGGTGCCGCCGGAGAAGCGCAACATCGGCTTCCGCGCCTTCAACAGGGTCTACAACGCCGTCGAGAACGCCTACACCAAGCTGATCGGCGCCATGGTCCACCACAGCGGCATCATGGTCCTGCTGGGCCTCGTGGCGGCCGGCATCGGTGGCTGGGGCGTCGCCCGCCTGCCGACCGCGTTCATCCCGAACGAGGACCAGGGCTACATGATCGTCGGCCTGTACCTGCCCGACGGCGCGTCGCTCGAGCGCACCGACCTCGCGCTGGCCGAGGTCAGCAAGGTCGCCATGGCGACGCCCGGCGTGAAGGAAGTCGTGGCGATCTCGGGCATGTCGATCCTCGACCTCAACGCCCCGCTGGCCAACGCCGGCGTCGCCTACGTCATCCTCGACGACTGGAGCAAGCGCGGCGAGAAGCCGGGCGAGGACCTGCGGTCGATCGTGACCAACATCGCCAAGGGAACCTCGGACCTGCAGGACGGCCGCGCCTTCCCGCTGGTGCCGCCCGCCATCCAGGGCATCGGCAATGCCGGCGGCTTCCAGATGCAGGTCGAGCAGAAGGACGGCACCTTCGACTGGGCCAAGCTCCAGAACGCGACCGAGAACCTGATCCAGCAGGCCGGCACCCAGTCGGGCCTGGCCAACCTGGTGACGTCGTACCGCGCCGGTGCGCCGCACGTCTGGGTCGACATCGACCGCATCAAGGCCGAGACCCTGAAGGTCTCGATCGGCGACGTCTTCACGACCCTGTCGTCGTACCTCGGCTCGTCCTACGTCAACCGCTTCAACAAGTACGGCCTGACCCTGATGGTCTTCATGCAGGCCGAGTCCCAGTACCGGACCCAGCCGCGCGACATCCTGCTGCTGCAGGTGCGCAACAAGGACGGCCAGATGGTGCCGATCGGCGCGCTGGCCGAGCTGCGCCAGTCCTCTGGCCCGCCGCTGATCAGCCTGTACAACCTGTACCCGTCCGCTGCGATCGTCGGCGGCCCGGCCCCCGGCTTCAGCTCGGGCGACGCCATCGACCTCATGGACCAGGTCGCCAACGCGACGCTGCCGCCCGGCACCGGCTACGAGTGGACCGCGATGTCGTACCAGGAGAACATCGTCGGCAACCAGATGCTCTACGTGTTCGGCCTGGCGATCCTGCTGGTCTACCTCTGCCTCGCCGGCCAGTACGAGAGCTGGATCGCGCCGCTGGCCGTGATCTTCGCGGTGCCGCTGGCGCTGATCGGTCCGGCCATCGCCCTGACCGCGGTCGGCCTGCCGAACAACATGTACACGCAGATCGGCCTGATGCTGCTGATCGCGCTGGGCGCCAAGAACGCCATCCTGATCGTCGAGGTGGCGCGCGACGCCCGCCTCAAGGAAGGCAAGGAGATCCTCGAGGCGGCGGTCGAGGCGGCCCGCACCCGCTTCCGGCCGATCCTCATGACCTCGTTCGCCTTCATCCTCGGCGTGCTGCCGCTGGTCACCGCGACCGGTGCCGGCGCCAACTCGCGCATCTCGCTGGGCATCGCGGTGATGAGCGGCATGATGGCCTCGACCTGCCTCGCGGTGCTGTTCGTGCCTTCCTTCTTCACGGTGCTGCAGCGCCTCGAGGAGCGGCGCAAGAAGACCAAGGCCACCAAGGCCGCGCCGCCGGCCGCCTCCCCGGCCGGCTGAGCGCGACGCCGCGCCCGGCTTGCGCCGGGCGCGCGGTATGGTAGTGGGCGGGCCTCACGGAGGCCCACCCTGAAGAACGCCGTCCTTTTCCTGGTGTCGATCCTGTTCAGCGTCGCCGTCGCCGAGGCGGCGGTGCGCATTCTCGACGGCTACCCGCTGTTCGCGTTCCCGCTGGGCGCGCCGAAGGGCCGCGAATCGGTCGAGACGTCGATCGTCGATTCCATCCCGGTCCAGCCCGGCGTCGAGCGCGCCTGGTTCTACGCCGACCCGCCGCCGCTGCCCAACCGCAAGCCGGTCGCGGCGGACTGGCAGAAGCTGTTCCACGAGCTCGAGGACCGGCAGGCCGGCTCGGCCTTCCGGCCATCCGACATCTTCAAGGCCTGGAACACCGCCTTCATGGGCCCCGATCCGTGCAAGCACGAGTTCCTGCGCCAGGCGCCCGGGCAGCTGTGGGTCTACGATCCGCCGGACGGCGCGCCGCGGCCGCCCTATCGCTACATCCCCGACGCGACCCAGCCGATCGGCCTCGTCGTCAACCAGATGGGCTGGCGCGGCGCGCCGATCCAGGTGCCACGCGGCGACAAGGTCATCCGCATCGTCTTCGTCGGCTCGTCGACCACCGCCGGCCCCGCCCACCTGCCGTTCTCGTACCCCGAGTACGTCGGCTACTGGCTCAATCGCTGGGCCGAGGCGCGCAAGCTGCCGGTGCGCTTCGAGGTCCTGAACGCCGGCCGCGAGAGCATCGTCTCGACCGACACCGCCGCCATCGTCCGCACCGAGGTGCTGCCGCTCAAGCCCGACCTCGTCGTCTACTACGAGGGTGGCAACCAGTTCTACATGCGCGACCTCCTCGCCGACCTGAAGACCGACGTGGCGCCGCCGCCGTCGGCCGCGCCGGATGGCGCCGGCGCGGGCCGCGATCCGTGGCTGCAGGCCGCGGCCCGCTACTCGGCGCTGGCCGGCCGCGTGCGCACGGCGATCGGCGCGGCCGGGACCCAGCTCGACGGTCGCGAGCCGGCAAAGCCTGACTACCGCCTGGCCTGGCCGGCCGGTCTCGACGAGCAGGACCCCGACCTCGCCTACCCGAAGCTGCCGATCAACCTCAACACGATCACCCGCGACCTCGACGAGATGCGCAGCGAGCTGGCCAGGCAGGGCAGCGACTTCGCCGTCAGCTCGTTCCTCTGGATGGTCAAGGACGGCATGGTGCTCGACCCGGTGCGCCACCGCTTCATCCTCGACCAGCTCAACATCAGCTACTTCCCGTACCGCTACCGCGACATGCAGCGGCTGTCCGACTTCCAGAACCGGTTCCTCGCCAAGTACGCGCGCAGCCGCGGCATCGGCTTCATCGACAACGCGCGCTACTTCCCGCTCGAGCCCGACCTGTTCGTCGACGCCGTGCACACGACCTGGGCGGGCCTGCGCCTGCACGCCTGGATCGCCTTCAACCAGCTGCTGCCGATCGTCGAGAAGCACCTGGCCGACGGCTCGTGGCCGCGGCCGAGCGATCCCGCGACCGCGCAGCTGCCGACCATCGCGCCGCGCAAGATCACGTTCGCCTGTCGCTAGCGACGCGCCACGGCGGGCAGCCGCTCGGCCAGCCGCGCCGCCTCGGCGAGCATGCCCTCGATCAGGTCGCGCACGCTCGGAACGTCGTGGATCAGGCCGGCCACCTGGCCGGCCGCGGACTGGCGGCGATCGTCGCGGCTCTCGCCGTAGCGCGAGGCCCGGACCCGGGCCGCCATCGCCTTCAGCTCGGCCTCCGGCAGGCCGCGCGCCACCGCCTCCTCGTAGGCCACGATCTCCGGCGTGCGGATGCAGCGCACGGTCGCGCCGGTCATGGCCCGGGTGACGATGGTGTCGGTCTCGCGCATCGCCAGCAGCCGCTCGCGCCCCCATTCGTTGAGATCCGACTCGGCGGTCGCCATGAAGCGGGTGCCCATCTGGATGCCGACCGCACCCAGCGCGAAGGCGGCCAGCAGGCCGCGCGCATCGCCGATGCCGCCGGCCGCCAGCACGGGAATGCTCACCGCGTCGACCACCTGCGGCACCAGCGGCAGGGTCGCCACCGTGCCGACGTGGCCGCCGGCCTCGGTTCCCGAAGCGACGACCGCGTCGACGCCCTCGGCCTCCATGCGGCGCGCATGCTCGACCGTGGGGATCACCGACACGACGCGGATGCCGGCGTCCCTGAGGCGACGCACCACGTCCTCGCCCGGGTCGGCGCGCCCGGTGGTGACGACCGGCACGCCGAGCTCGATGCACGTCGCGGCGCAGCGCTCGGTGATGCCGCGGCCCATCGGCATGATGTTGACGCCGAACGGCCGGGCGGTGCGGGCGCGCACCGCGGCGATGTCGTCCCTGAGCTTCTGGTCGGTGCCGGCGAAGGTCGGCAGCACGCCCAGCCCGCCGGCCTCGCTGACCGCGGCGACGAGCTCGACGCCGCCACCGCCCTGCATCGCGCCCTGCAGGATGGGATAGCGAATGCCGAGGAGGTCGCAAACGGCGGTGTGGAACATCGGTCAGCCCGCCTTGGTACCGACGACACGCCCGAGCGAGCCCGGGATGAAGTCGTGCAGGGCGACGTCGCGGAAGCCCGCCGCCTCGAAGTAGCCGATGACGTCGGATTCGGAGTGCGCCAGGCCCAGCGAATCGGAAACCGCCTGTCCCAGCCCCCAGTAGGCCGGTCCCCACGGGCCGGTGCGATCGTCGTTGGTCATCTCGCCGACCAGGTGCATCTGGCCGCCCGGCAGCAGCGCGTCGTGCGCCTTGGCGACGACGCGGGCGATCATCTCGCGGCCGTACATCGGCAGGTTGGACGCCATGATCGCGACGTCGCAATCGGCCGGGAACGGGTCGACGGTGAAGTTGCAGGGCCGCGCCTCGACCCGGTCGGACACGCCCTGCTCGGCGATGAAATCGCGCGCGACCTCGCACACCACCGGCAGGTCGAGCACGACGCCGCGGATCGACGGGTGCTCCCTGGCGGCGGCGATGCAGTAGGCGCCCGAGCCGCCGCCGATATCCATGATCCGCCGGCGACCCGACAGGTCGACCTGGCGCACGAAGCGACGGCCGGCGCCCAGCCCGATCGAGAAGGTCGCGGCGTGGTAGCGCCGCGCGTCGGCCACGGTGAAGGTCTCGATCGAGCCCATCACCTTGAGGTCCTGCACCCGCAGGTGGTCGGCCAGCCGGCCCCACTCGTTCCATTGCGGCTTGGTGAAGGTGATCCAGGGACCCATGTAGCCGGGCTTGCCCTCGACCAGGTAGCGCTCGACGTCGGCGGCGTTGACGTGGCGGCCGTCCTTCTTCTCGACCAGGCCGGCGGCGCACAGCATCACCATCAGCCGCTCGGCATTGGTCGGCTGGATGCCGACCGCGCGCGCGACCTCGTCGTAGCTGCCGGCGCCGTTGCCGATCGCGGTGAACACGCCCAGCTCGACCGCCGCCATCAGGGCGGCCGACTGGCCGTAGGACTGCGCGATGTTCTGCAGGCGGACGGTGGTCGGCGGCGGGCCGCCGGTCGGGGTCCGCCGTTGCTGCTGCGCCATGTTTCCTCCACCCGGTCGTGTCGCCGAAAGCACAGCACGATCGGGGCGGAGGGACAACGGCCGCCGCGCCGGCTCAGGTCCAGCGGGCGACTTCCGCGGCGTGCCTTTCGCGGTGCAGGCAGAGCACGTTCACCAGCTCCGGCGCCCGGTCGAGGGCCACCGCGTCGAGACGCGAGCGGTTGGACACGAAGTGGCGGTAGCCGAGCGCGCCGAAGAAGGCGGCGAGCGCGGCCGGGTTCGAGCCGGCTTCCGCCAGCCGTGGCGGATCGACCTCGAGCAGCACGATCGGCTGGTGATGTTCGAGCACGCCGCGGGCGCCGGACAGCGCCTTCGGCTCGTGGCCCTCGACGTCGATCTTGATGAAGTCGGCGGGGCGGCTGCCGGCCAGCGCCGGCCACAGCCCGTCGAGAGTCTCGAGCCGCACGCTGGTGGCCTCGCCGGCGTCGGCGCCGATCTGGGCCGACCCCGAGTTGCCATGGCGCGCCGCCATCCGCGCCTCGCCCGGCGCGTCGGACAGGCCGACCTGCAGCGCCGTGACCTGCTCTTCCATGTTGTTCAGCGCGATGTTGCGCGACAGGCGGGCAAAGTTGCGCGGCATCGGCTCGAAGGCGATGGCGCGGCTGTCGCCGCCCAGCAGGCGCGCGAGGTGGATCGCGTAGTAGCCGAAGTTGCTGCCGATATCGACGACCAGCGAGTCGCGCGCCAGCAGGCGCTTGAGGTGCCAGACGTCCCAGAAGTCCTTGGTGCCGTGCCAGAAGACGTCCTGGTGGACGAAGTCGGCCGGGTTCAGCGCCCAGCGCGTGCCACGCCGCTTGACCACCAGCTCGGCGTCGATGTCGGCCCGGGTGATCCGGCGCAGGCGGTTGAGGACACGGTAGCTGCCGCGGTGCCGGACGTTGTTGCCGTACCAGGCGAGCGACTTGAAGACGAGGGAATTGGCATGCATGCGGGGGCCTCCACCGCCCCCGAAACAATCCATGTGCCAAGCGGCGCGCTGAGGAATTGCCCGGTTTTGCGCACCGCCCGGTCGAACCGTGGCGGCGGGCCGTCGCAATATGCGAACCGGCGTCGCGAATGGCGAAGGCCGACAGCCCCTACAACGACTGACTTTCGTGCTAGAACGGCCGCCTCAAGCCATTCATGGACATCGCATGACGAAACCGACCAACGTCCTCATCGACCGCCATCCCGGCCGTTCCACCCAGACGATCGGGCTGGCGCGCGCGCTCGGCACGGACCCCGACCTGATCCACGAGCCGTCGGTCGGCGTCGTCGGCACCAAGGGCGACAGCCAGTGCTACCTCGGCGTCATGTCCAAGGTCGAGGCGATCCACGAGCGCCTGAAGGCGCGGATCGGCCAGGACCAGGGCCAGCTCAGGCTGCGGCTGGTGCAGCCCGAGTACACGATCGCCACCTCGGACGGCATCCGCAACGGCACCCGCGAGATGCGCTACTCGCTGATCGGCCGCGAGGTCACCAACGACGCGCTGTGCGAGCACCTGAGCGCCACCGGACTCGCAGGCACGATCGCCGTGGTCGCTTGCGACAAGCCGCCGGTCGGCACGCTCGCCGCGCTGCTCGAGCACAACAAGCCGGCAATCATCATGTCGGACGGACCGATCCATCCCGGCAAGGATCCCAACACCGGCGAGGCGCTCGACATCGTCAGCGCCTACCAGGTCGCGGCCCATCCCGACGAGGCCTATCGCCACCACATCGCCTGCCACGCCTGCCCCGGCATCGGCAGCTGCGGCGGCATGTTCACCTACAACACCATGCAGACCTTCATCGGCGTGGTCGGCATGCAGCCGCTGCACATGGTGGCGCCGGCCTCCGACGACCCGCGGCGCCTCCAGGAGTTCCCCGCCCAGCTGGTCGACCTGCTGGCCAACCTGATCGAGAAGGATCTCAAGCCGCGCGACATCGTGGTCCGCGATTCGATCCGCAACGCGATGATCGTCGCCATGGCGATCGGCGGCTCGACCAACGTCACCCTGCACGGGCCGGAGATCGCCCGTGCGGCCGGCTACGCCGACTTCTGGAAGGAAGTCATGACGCCGGAGGAGTTCAACTACCTGTCGCAGCACGTCGTGCCGGTGGTCACCGACGCGCGGCCCTACGGCAAGTACTCGATGGTCGACATCGACGCGATCGGCGGCGTCCAGGTGATCGTGCGCGAACTGCTCGAGGCCGGGCTGCTGAACGGCGACGTCATGACCTGCACCGGCGAGACGCTGGCCGAGCAGGTCAAGCGGCTGGGCGCGAAGAAGGCCGACGGCAAGGTCGTCTACCCGGTCGAGAAGCCGTACAAGCCGACCGGCGGCCTGCGCGTTCTGGGCGGCAACCTGTCGCCGGACTTCTCGGCGATCCTCAAGCTGGCCGGCGTCGAGGGCGGGCTAGAGAACAACATCTTCCGCGGCACCGCGCGGGTGTTCGAGGGCGAGGCGGCGCTGCTGAAGGCGCTCGACACCACGCCCGAGCGTTTCCAGAACCACGACATGATCATCGTCCGCTACGAGGGTCCGAGCGGCGCCCCGGGCATGCCGGAGATGCTCGACCCGACGTCGCGCATCACCACCCTGTGCCGCGAGCGCAACATCGTCGTCGGGCTGATGACCGACGCACGCTTCTCGGGCGGCTCGGTCGGCCTGGTGATCGGCCACGTCGGTCCCGAGGCAGCGCTGGGCGGCCCGATCGCGCTGGTCGAGGACGGCGACGAGATCGTCGCCGACCTCAACACCAACGAGCTGAACTGCACCCCGCTGAACGACCCGGCGGTGCGGGCCAGGCGCCAGGCCGCGTGGGAGAAGGTGGTCGCCGGCAACGGCGGCATCCACCCGAACTGCGGCATCGCCGACACCCGCCTGCTGCACCGCGCCCGCGCCACCGCGGTGCCGGCGACGCGCGGCGGCGGCCTGCATCCCAACCGCGAGGTCTGGGTGCGCCACCCGCGCAAGGCCGAGCGTTCGGGCTTCGTGCTGCGCAACAAGCATCGGCCCCAGGCCGACAAGCGGTTCTAGCGACCGCCTTCAGCCCTTCGGCCCGCGTGCCGCGAGCCGGAGGACGCTCTCCCGGACATGCTGGTCGACCAGCACCAGGCCGGCGGCGAAGAACGCCGCCGGGTCGGCCGGCGGCGGCGCATCGAGGACGAAGTGGATGCCGACGCGCGCCGACGCCCCGGGCGGGATCGCCGGCGCCCCGTCGTGGCGCGGCTCGGGCAACGGCTCCAGCTGGCGGATGCTGACGGCCAGCGCCCGGTGTCCCCGCAGCGATGCCGCCGAAAGGCGCCACGGCGCCGCCGAGCGGTTGGTCACCTCGAGCTGCACAACGAGGTTCAACACGATGCGATTGGCGTAGCTGGTCTCCGACCAGCGGGCGTCGCCGAGGTCGACGGCGACCTCGACCGGGCGCGCCGGATCTCGCTTGGTCAGCGCGCGCGCGACGTCGCGCCACTGGAACGAGGCCAAGACCACCACCGCGCCCAGTACGAGGAGGGCGACGCCGAGGGTGGTGTGAAGGCTTGCGAGTTCGATCGATTCCACGCGACGATCAGCCTAGAGAAGCCCGGTCGGATCCCGTGTGATCTCCCTCACCTTTCGCGGCGTTTCAGGCTACCGTCGCCTTCACGGAGGATCGTTTTCGTGAAGCGAAAGCATCGGCGGGAGGCCGCGTGAGACCGGCCGGCAAGGGTCCGCTGGACTCGCTCTACTTCGATTACCCGCGGTTCCCGGCCCGCGTGGTGCCGGAGCAACGCGGCGACCGCACGCGCCATGACGTCGTGATCGCCGGCGCCGGGCCGGTCGGGATGGCCGCGGCGCTGACGCTGGCGCGCTACGGCATCCGCTGCGTGCTGCTCGACCGCAAGGAGACCTTCAACGACGGCAGCCGCGCCATCTGCCTCGCCCGCCCCAGCCTGCAGATCCTGCAGCGCATCGGCACGGTCGAGCCGTTCCTCGCCAAGGCGCTGGGCTGGCGGCATGGCCAGAGCTTCTACCGCGGCGAACGCATCTTCCGGCTCGAGATGCCGCACGGCGACCACGAGAAGTACCTGCCGATGTACAACCTGCAACAGCAGTACATCGAGCAGTACCTGTGGGACGCCATCGCCCGCTGCGACCTCGTCGATGCGCGCTGGCAGAGCGAGGTCACGGGTCTGGTGCGCGACGAGGACGGGGTCGCGCTCGAGGTCGCCACGCCGACCGGGCCCTACACGCTGCGCGGTCGCTGGCTGCTGGCGGCCGACGGCGCGCGCAGCCCGCTGCGCGGCCTGATGGGCCTGCGGCTGGCCGGCGAGAACTTCGAGGGCCGCTACGTCATCGCCGACGTGCGCATGAAGCACGACTTCCCGACCGAGCGCCGGGCCTTCTTCGACCCGGCCGGCAATCCCGGCGGCACGGTGCTGATCCACAAGCAGCCCGACGACATCTGGCGCGTCGACTACCAGCTGCGCGAAGGCGAGAGCGAGGCCGAGGCGCTACGCGAGGACGATGTCCGGCAGCGGGTCCAGGCGATCCTGGCCGACATCGGCCACGACGGACCCTGGGAGCTCGAGTGGTGGAGCGTCTACACCGCCAACACGTTGTGCCTCGACGAGTACCGCCACGGGCCGGTGTTCTTCATCGGCGACAGCGCCCACATCGTGCCGATCTTCGGCGTGCGCGGCCTCAACAACGGGCTGGCGGACGCCCACAACATCGGCTGGAAGCTGGCCTACGTGCTCAAGGGCCGCGCCGCGCCGGGCCTGCTCGACAGCTATTCGCCGGAACGCCGCGGCGCCACCCTCGACGTCTTCGCCAACGCCTCCAAGAGCGCACGCTTCATGACGCCGCCGACGCGCGGCTGGAAGCTGGCGCGCGCCGCGGCGCTGTCGCTGGCGGTCAAGCACGCGTTCACGCGGCCGCTCGCTAACCCGCGCCAGATGCAGGCCTACGTCTACCGGCCGGGGCCGCTGACGCTGCATCCCGAGCGCGATGTCGCCTTCGCCGGCGGACCGACGATCGGCAGCGCCGCCCCCAACGTGCGGCTGGACCACGGCGACTTCCTGCTCGACCGCGCCGGCGACGGCTTCACCGGCCTGTGGTTCGCCGACGGCCCGGCCGACGCCCCCGGCGCGGCGGCGCTGTTCGCCGCGCTGCGCCGCCTCGATCCCGAATTCACCGGCGTGGTGGCGTCCGGCCCGGCGCTCCCGGTCTACGGTGCCGAGCCGGGCGCGTTCTACCTGCTGCGTCCCGACCTGCACATCGCGGCGCGCTGGCGGCAGGCCGACCCGGCCGAGATCGTCGATGCGCTGGCCACCTGCCTGGGAGTGAAGCCATGACCTCGCCCGCCACGCCCGAGCAGCTGGAGCGCATGTACGAGGCGCTGGCCGTCGCCATCGATCGCGCCGGGCCCGACGACGAGGCGCTGTTCCTCGCCCGCCTCGCCCTGGCGCTGGGCCAGGCGCTGGGCGACCCCGACGCCTTCGAGGCGGCGCTGGCGATCGCGCTCGACGCCTGACCTCAGGACGGCGCGACTCGGCGACGCTTCGGCCACAGGCCGGCGACCAGCAGCACCACCGCCACGATCGCGAAGCCGGTCGACAGCTTGCTGTGCAGGAAGATCGTCGGATCGCCGTCCGAGATCGCCAGCGCCTGTCGCACCGAGCGCTCGAAGATCGGTCCGAGCACGTAGGCCAGGATGACGATGCCGAGGTCGAAGCCGTGCCGGCGCAGGCCGTAGCCGACGAAGCCGAACACCACGGCGATGACGACGTCGATCGGGTTGTTGCTCGAGGAGTAGACGCCGATCAGGCAGACCACGAGGATCATCGGCGCGAGGTAGGCCCGCGGCACCTGCAGGATGCGCACGAACAGGCCGATCAGCGGCAGGTTGAGGATCAGCAGCATGACGTTGCCAATGTACATGCTGGCGACCACGCCCCAGAAGACCTGCGGCTGGCGCTCGAGGATGGTCGGGCCGGGCGTCACGCCGTGGATGATGAAGGCGCCGAGCAGCAGCGCGGTGATGGCATTGGCCGGGATGCCCATGCACAGCAGCGGCACGAAGGCGCCGGCGGTGCCGGCATTGTTCGCGGCCTCGGGTCCGGCGACACCCTCGACCGCGCCCTTGCCGAACTCCTCGGGATGCTTCGAGAGCTTGCGCTCCATGCCGTAGGACAGGAACGAGGCGAGCACCGCGCCGCCACCCGGCAGCAGGCCGACCAGGAAACCCATCACGGTGCCGCGCGCGACCGGGCCGACCGAGCGCCGCGCCTCCTCGCGCGACGGCAGGAACCCGAGAACGCCGGTCGGCGCCGGCAGCACCTTCATCTCCTCGGCCGACTGGCGCGCCATGAACAGCACCTCGGACAGGCCGAACAGGCCGATCGCCAGCGGCACGAGGTTCACGCCGTCGCCCAGCGCGACGATCCCGAAAGTCAGCCGCGGCGTCATGTTGATCGGGTCGCTGCCGATCGTGCCGAGCAGCAGGCCGAATGCCGCCATCAGCAGGGCGCGCGCCAGCGAGCCCGACGACATGTAGGTCACCATGGTCAGGCCGGCCAGCATCAGCATGGCGTACTCGGCGGGGCCGAAGGCCAGCACCAGCTCGGCCAGCGGCGGCGACAGGAAGGAGATGCCGATCACGCCCACCGTGCCGGCGAAGAACGAGCCGATGCCGGCGATTCCGAGCGCCGCGCCGGCGCGGCCCTTGCGCGCCATCTCGTAGCCGTCGAGGCAGGTCACCACCGACGAGGCTTCGCCGGGAATGCGCATCAGCACCGAGGTCACGGTGCCGCCGTAGGCGACGCCGTAGTAGATGCCCGACAGCATGATGATCGCCGACGTCACCTCCATCTTGAAGGTGATCGGCAGCAGGATGGCGATGGTGGTGAGCGGCCCCAGCCCGGGCAGGATGCCGACCACCGTGCCCAGCAGCACGCCGACGAAGCAGTAGAGAAGGTTGTCGGCCGACAGCGTGACGGCGAAACCCTGCAGCAGCGCTTCCATGGGCCGGCCCTCAGCGCACGAGCGAGTAGAACTTGCGCTCGATCGGCCCCTCGGGCAGGTCGACGCGCAGCAGCCAGCCGAAGCAGACCAGGCCGATCGCGGCGCAGGCGATGCCGTATCCCACGGCCTTCGCCCACGACTGGCGCTCGGCGAAGCGCACGATCACCACCGAAACCGCGATCGCGGTAACGACGAAGCCGGCGAAGGCCGCGCCGACCGCCAGCAGGACCAGCGCGCCGGCGTAGAGCGCGAAGGTCCGGCGGGTTTCCGCGGTCGCGGCGACCGCCGCGTCGTCGCCGTCCTCGGTGGCGCCGGCCTTGCCCGGGGAGACCAGGACCAGCAGCGACAGCGCCACGCACAGGCCGGCCACCAGTTGCGGGAAGAACCCGGCGCCCGGCCCGTCGAAGCCCCAGCTGTCGAGCCGGGACGCCTGCCACAGGCCGACCAGGGAGGCGGCCAGCAGCCCCAGCGTGGCGAGCCGCGTGCCGCCCAGCCGGCTCATGCCGGCTTCTTGGCCATGCCGGTGTCCTTGAGGATCGGCACCAGTTCGCCCTCGATCTTCTTGAGCAGCGCCGCGTAGGCCTTGCCGTCGCGCCAGATCGGCTCGATGCCGAGGTTGTCGATCTGCTTGCGCACGCTCTCGTCGGCCATGCAGTCGGCCAGCGCCTTCTCCATGCGGTCGCGGATCGCCGGCTCGACCCCGGTCGGGTAGGCGTAGCCGAACGGCCCGTTGCTGACGGCGTCGTAGCCCAGCTCGCGCAGCGTCTTGACGTCGGGATAGTAGGGCCAGCGCGCCTCGGCGGCCGAGGCGAGGAAGCGCAGCTTGCCGGCCTCGATCTGCGGCCGCATCTCGGCCACCGTCTGGATCACCGCGTCGACGTGGCCACCGATCGCCGCGGTCACCGATTCGACGCCGCCGGGGAACACCACCCAGCGCAGCTTGGCGCCCGACAGCTTGGCCAGCTGGAACATCGCCACGACGTTGGTGACGTTGTTGGAACTGTAGGTCAGCTGCTTCTGCTTGCCCTGCGTGACCAGGTCCTCGATCGACTTGATCGGGCCGTCGGCGCGGGCGCCGACGCCGTAGCGTAGCGCCGCGACCTGGCCCAGCACGTCGAACGCCTTCCACGGGTCATAGGTGACGTTCATCATGTTGGGCACGGCGACGTGGCTGGAGATCGCGACCAGGCCGAAGGTATGGCCGTCGGGCGCGGACTGGGCCAGCGTCGTCGGCCCGAGCGCGCCGGCGCCGCCGACCACGTTCTTGACGATCACGGTCCCGCCCAGCCGCTTCTCCAGCGCCTGGGCGAGGATGCGGGCCGTGAGATCGGTCGAGGCGCCGGGCGCGTTGGGGTTGATCAGCGTGATCTCGCGCGCCGGCCACTTGCTGGACTGGCCCAGCGCCGGGGCGGCGACGGCTGTGGCGGCAGCCGCGAGGCTGCCCTGCAGGACGGTTCTCCGACGCATCTCAATCCTCCCTGACGTTCGTTCCCTCCTTGATGCCGGTTCGACACCGGCTGTGCAACGGCCAACAGCGGAATTGGCGCCCCCGGGGCGGCCGGACCCGCCTCAATCCGGGACCGTGAAGCCCCCGCGCCGCAGCAGCTGCTTGAGTTCGGGAATGCCGTCGTCGTAGCGGCCCTGCTGGCAGCGGTGCAGCGCCAGCTCCGCCTTGGCCTTGTGGCCGTCGTGGTGGAACACCCAGTGCTGCTCGTAGCGCGCCCAGGTGTTGAACAGGCGCACGCATTCCTCGAGCCGTGCCGGCGACGGCGGCGGCGGCGCGCAGGCACCGGCCAGGAGCACCAGCATCAGGACGCGGTGCCTGGCCATGGTACCCTGCCTTACGCAGGCAGGGCGCGGTGCTCGGGCCGGGGCGACGGGCCCGGTTCGAGCAGGCCGTGGTCGGCCAGCCAGGCCGCGACCGCCGCGTCCGACACCGGCAGTTCGACCGCCAGCGGCCCGGCGAAGGCGCGGAACTGGTCGAGGTTGCGCATCGGCACGCCGACCAGCACCGGGATGTCGCGCCCGACCGCCTCGGCGATGGCGTCGCGCAGCCCGCCGCCCTCGGCCTCGGTCTTGCCGAACTTGTTGACCACCAGCAGGCGCGCCCCGCCCCGGCGCAGGCCGCCGACGACGCTCCCGGCGAGCTCGGTCAGCAGGCCGACGTCGAGCTTGCAGCCGCGCGCCTGGCGGCCGCGATGCTCGGCGATCGGCGTCACGTCGCCGGTGCCGAGGTCCTCGATCAGGAGATCGCAGGGATGCCGGTCGACCGCGTCGTAGATCGTGCACTGCAGGGCGCCGGCCATCGCCACCCCGTTGTCGCGCAATCGCTCGACCGCGCGGGTGATCACCCGCTCGGGGTAGACTCCGTTGGCATAGACCAGCGCGGCGATCAGGACAGTCATGTCGGCCCCCGTCTCGGCTTCAGTGGTGTGAACAGCAATCGGATGGGCCGCCGCGATCGTGGCGCAGCGCCCAGGCGAGCATGTGGCGCAGGCAGGCGGCGGCCGAATCGTCGGCGCGCTCCAGCGCCGTCATCAGCCCCTGCCAGTCCTCGTCGCCGGCCAGGGCGCTGAAGCGCCGGACGGCATGGACGGCGTAGTCGGGCGCGCTCTCGCCGAACGCCTGGCCGACGCTCTCGATCTCGACCATCAGCGGCAGGTCGTCGAGACCGAGCAGCGTCTCGGTGGCGAAGGCCTCGTCGCCCAGCCGGTCGAGCACCTGTCCCAGGAACACGGCCGGCCTCCTACTGGACCAGCGGGCCGTTGGCGGCGCCGAACTCGACGCCGCTCAACCGGGCCCGACCCGCGAGGATCGACACGTACTGGTGCAGCGCGCGGCGCTGCACGGCTTCCTCGAGGTAGTCGGCGATGCGCTCGCGGACCAGTTCGAACGGCAGGTCGCGGCCGTCGATGCGGCGGTCGACGCGCACCACGTGCAGGCCGTAACGGCTCTCGATCGGCTCGGCGGCGACGGTTCCGACCGGCAGGCGGGCGAGCGCCGCCTCGAACTCCGGCACCGTCTGGCCCGGCCCGATCTGACCGAGGTTGCCGCCCTGCTTCGACGACGGGCAGGCGGAGTGGGCCTCGGCCAGCGCCGCGAAGCGGTCCGGGTGTGCCTGCAGTTCCGCGACCAGGGCGAGCGCGCGCTCGCCCGCCCCTTCAGCCTTGGGCAGCAGGATGTGCGCCGCCTCGAACAGGGTCGGCGAGCGGAAGCGGGCACGGTTGGCCTCGTAGTAGCGCCGGCAGGCCGCCTCGTCGGCGCGCGGCACGACGACCTCGCGATCGACCAGCGCGCGCAGGCGGGCTTCCTGCGGGGTCTCGCGGCGGCCTTCCGCGTCCTCGATCGGCTCGGCCTCGATGCCCAGCCGGTCCGCCTCCTGGCCCAGCAGCTCGCGCAGCGCCAGCGCGCGGGCGGCGAGGTCCCAGGCGACGTCGGGGTCCGAGGCCTGGTGGTGCTGCGTCTCGCGCGCGATGTCGGCCGACGCGATGGTCACGCCGTTGACCGTGACCGGCACGAACTTGCGGATCGGCCGGCGAGCCGTCGGGTCCGAGGGGCGGGGCGCGGGGCGGGGCGCGCTCACGACTGCCCCCGGGCCGGCTGCGTCGTCGAGCGCGTCGGCGCCCGGCGCGAGCGCACCACCTGGTAGCCCCGACGGCCGAGGTACCAGACCGGCGCCGACCAGATGTGGACCAGGCGGCTGAACGGGAACACCAGGAACAGGGTCATGCCCAGCACCAGGTGCACGAGGTACGGCCACGCCAGTCCCTGCAGGGTGCGGGCGTCGACCGGGTGCAGCGTGACGATGCCCTGGGCCCAGTGCGACAGGATCAGCATCACCGACCCGTCGAGGTGACCGAGCGAGAGCGGGATGGTGAGGAGACCGAGCGACAGCTGGACCCAGAGCAGCGCGAGGAGGGCGATGTCCATGCGCGAGCTGGTGCTGCGGATGCGCGGGTCGACCAGCCGGCGGTGCAGCAGCATCGTCAGGCCGACGAAGCACAGCGTGCCGGCGATGCCGCCCGCGGCGATGGCCAGCACCTGCTTCTGCTCGACCGTGACCAGCAGCGTGTAGACCGAGGTCGGCGTCAGCAGGCCGACGAAGTGGCCGGCCATCAGGAACAGGATGCCGACATGGAAAAGGTTGGAGCCCCAGCGCAGCTGGCGCTTGCGCAGCAGCTGGCTCGACCCGGCGCGCCACGTGTACTGCTCGCGGTCGAAGCGCACGAGGCTGCCGAGCAGGAAGACCGTCAGGCAGATGTAGGGATAGCCGGTGAACAGCAGGTGAAAGGCATAGTCCTTCACGGGGACACTCCCTTGTCGGAGGGAACGGCGGCCTCGAGGCGACGGGCCATGCGGTCGACGGGGCAGCTCGCCGCGTCGGTGCCGATGCCGGAGCCCGGGCCGAAGGTGACTTCCTCGTCGGTCCACGCGGCGTCGAGCGCCGCGAGGTCGTCCGGCTCGGGGTCGGGCTCGGCCCGCAGCGCCGCCAGCGCGGCGGCGTCGGGCTTCGCCTGCGAGATCGCCAGCAGCGCGCCCATCACCGCGCCGTAGGCCGACTGGCGCTTGGCCAGCCGCTCGGCCAGCGCCGCCAGCACGTTGGCCGGCTGGCCGACCAGCGCGATCGCCTCGGCCGGCGTGCGCGTCGAGGCGTACTCGAGGAACAGCGGCAGGAAATCGGGCAGCTCGTTGGCCACCGGCATCCAGCCGCTGTCCTGGTAGAGCTTCAGCAGGTCGACCATGGCCTGGCCGCGATCCCGGCTCTCGCCGTGGACATGCTCGAACAGGTGCAGCGACAGGCTGCGGGTCCGGTCGAACAGCAGGCCGTAGCGCTCCTGCAGCTCGTAGAGATCGCCGCCGCGCAGCTCGTCGACCAGGCGACCGAGGGCCGCCCGCTCGGCCCCGGGAAGCAGGGCCTCGCGGTCGATCGCCTGCTCGATCTCGTCGAGCGCGTCGATCATCGGTTGGGTGGGATAGGCCATCAGGGCGGCCAGGGCGCGCAGCGTCCTCATCACGCCACCTCCGCCGGCTTGCGCGGCCTGAGCTTGCCGCCCGCGAACAGGTTGCCGCCGTCGTCGCCCGGCGAGCAGCCGTTGCCGAAGCTGAAGCCGCAGGCGCCGCGGAGCTTGTAGGCGTCCTCGGAAACCTCGCGGTGGGCGGTCGGAATGACGAAGCGGTCCTCGTAGTTGGCGATCGCCATCACGTGGTACATCTCCTCGATCTGGGCCGGCGACAGGCCGACCCGGGTCGCGAGCGCGGCGTCGATCACGCCGTCGACCGTCTTGGCGCGCATGTAGCCGCGCATCGCCAGCATGCGCTCGAGGCCGCGGGCGATCGGCTCCTCGTCGCCCGCCGTCAGCAGGTTGGCGAGGTAGCGCAGCGGGATGCGCAGCGAGCGCACGTCCGGCATGGCGCCGTCGACGCCCATCTTGCCGGCCTCGGCCGCCGACTGGATCGGCGACAGCGGCGGCACGTACCAGACCATCGGCAGGGTGCGGTACTCGGGATGCAGCGGGAAGGCGACCTTCCACTCCATCGCCATCTTCCAGACCGGCGAGTGCCGGGCCGCCTCGATCCACGCCTCGGGCACGCCGTCGCGGCGCGCCTGCTCGATCACGCGCGGGTCGGCGGGATCGAGGAACAGCTTGAGCTGCTCCTCGTACAGCGCCTTCTCGTCGGGCGCCGAGGCCGCCTTCTCGATGCCGTCGGCGTCGTACAGCACGACGCCGAGGTAGCGGATGCGCCCGACGCAGGTCTCCGAGCACACGGTCGGCTGGCCGGCCTCGATGCGCGGGTAGCAGAAGATGCACTTCTCCGACTTGCCCGACGACCAGTTGAAATAGATCTTCTTGTACGGGCAACCCGAGACGCACATGCGCCAGCCGCGGCACTTGTCCTGGTCGATCAGGACGATGCCGTCCTCCTCGCGCTTGTAGATCGCGCCCGACGGGCAGGCCGCGGCGCAGGCCGGGTTGAGGCAGTGCTCGCACAGCCGCGGCAGGTACATCATGAAGGTGTTCTCGAACTGGCCGTAGATCTCCTTCTGCACGCCCTCGAAGTTGGCGTCGGCCGAGCGCTTGGCGAACTCGCCGCCCAGGATCTCCTCCCAGTTCGGCCCCCACTCGATCTTCTCCATGCGCTGGCCGGTGATCAGCGAGCGCGGCCGCGCCGTCGGGAACGCCTCGAGCTCCGGCGCCTTCTGCAGGTGCTCGTAATCGAAGGTGAAGGGCTCGTAGTAGTCGTCGATCTCCGGCAGGTCGGGATTGGCGAAGATGTTGGCGAGGATCCGCCACTTCGAGCCGATGCGCGGCTGGATCTTGCCGTTGCTGCGGCGGACCCAGCCGCCCTTCCAGCGCTTCTGGTTCTCCCAGTCCTTCGGGTAGCCGATGCCGGGCTTGGTCTCGACGTTGTTGAACCAGGCGTATTCCATGCCTTCGCGGTTGGTCCACACGTTCTTGCAGGTGACAGAACAGGTGTGGCAGCCGATGCACTTGTCCAGGTTGAGGACCATCGCGATCTGGGCGCGTACCTTCATGACGCTACTCCTTACTCGGCCGCGTGGAAGACGGGCTGGGAGGCCGCGTCCTTGTGCGGACGCTCCAGCCAGTCGACGCAGGCCAGCTTGCGGACGACGACGAACTCGTCGCGGTTGGTGCCGATCGTGCCGTAGTAGTTGAAGCCCCAGGCCTGCTGCGCGTAGCCGCCGATCATGTGCGTCGGCTTGAGCACGGCCCTCGTCACGGAGTTGTGGATGCCGCCGCGCTGCCCGGTCATCTCCGAGCCGGGCACGTTCACGATCTTCTCCTGCGCGTGGTACATGAAGAGGGTTCCCTCCTTCATGCGCTGGGAGACGACCGCGCGGGCCACCAGGGCGCCGTTGACGTTGTAGGCCTCGACCCAGTCGTTATCGACGATGCCGGCCCGGGCCGCGTCGACCTCGCTCAGCCAGACGATGGGTCCGCCGCGCGACAGCGTCAGCATCATCAGGTTGTCGGTGTAGGTGGAGTGGATGCCCCACTTCTGGTGCGGCGTGATGAAGTTCAGCACCACCTGCCTGTTGCCGTTGGGGGCGCTGTCGATCACCGGCTTGATGGTGCGCAGGTCGACCGGCGGCCGGTAGACGCACAGCCCCTCGCCGAAGGCCAGCATCCACTTGTGGTCCTGGTAGAGCTGCTGGCGGCCGGTCAGGGTGCGCCACGGGATCAGCTCGTGGACGTTGGTGTAGCCGGCGTTGTAGCAGACGTGCTCGCTCTCCAGCCCCGACCAGGTCGGCGCCGAGATGATCTTGCGCGGCTGCGAGACGACGTCGCGGAAGCGGATCTTCTCGTCCTCCTTCGGCAGCGCGAGGTGGGCGTGCTCGCGCCCCGTGACCCTCGACAGCGACTGCCACGACCGCACCGCGACCTCGCCGTTGGTCTCCGGCGCCAGCGTCAGCAGCACCTCGGCGGCCTCGATGTCGGTCTCGATCTTCACCAGGCCCTTGGTCGGGCCCTCGAGCACGGTGCCGTTGAGCTTGCGCAGCAGCTCGACCTCGTGGTCGGTCTTCCAGGCGATGCCCTTGATCGCGTTGCCGACCTTCTCCATCAGTGGGCCGAGCGAGGTGAAGCGCCGGTAGAGGTTGGGGTAGTCGCGCTCGACCACGGTCACCGAGGGCATGGTCTTGCCGGGGACCGGCTCGACCTCGCCCTTCTTCCAGTCCTTGACGTCGAGCGCCTGGGCGATCTCGCCCGGGCTGTCGTGCATGATCGGGGTGAGGACGACGTCCTTCTCGACGCCCAGCACCTCCGGTGCGACCCGCGAGAACGCCTTGGCGATCGCCTTGTAGATCTCCCAGTCGCTCCTGGCCTCCCACACCGGGTCCACGGCCGCGGTCAGCGGGTGGATGAAGGGATGCATGTCGGAGGTGTTGAGGTCGTTCTTCTCGTACCAGGTGGCGGTCGGCAGGACGATGTCGGAGTAGACGCAGGTCGTCGACATGCGGAAGTCGAGCGTGACCAGCAGGTCGAGCTTCCCGCGCGGCCCCTCGTCGTGCCACACGACTTCCTGCGGCCGCTCGCGGCCTTCCTCGCCGAGATCCTTGCCCATCACGCCGTGGGTCGTTCCCAGCAGGTGCTTGAGGAAGTACTCGTGACCCTTGCCCGAGGAGCCGAGCAGGTTGGAGCGCCACACGAACATGTTGCGCGGCCAGTTGCGCGGGTTGTCGGGATCCTCGCACGACATCTTCAGCTCGCCCGTCTTCAGCTTCTGGGCGACGTAGGCGGCCGGCTCGAGGCCGGCGGCGGCGGCGGCCGCGGCGATCTCGAGCGGGTTCCGCTGCAGCTGCGGCGCCGACGGCAACCAGCCCATGCGTTCGGCGCGCACGTTGTAGTCGATGATCGAGCCGTCCCAGCTGCCCGGAGGGGCGGTCGGCGAGACGATGTCGCCGACGTTGATGGTCTCGTAGCGCCACTGGTCGGTGTGGGCGTAGAACGCCGAGGTCGAGTTCTGCTGGCGCGGCGGACGGCCCCAGTCGAGGGCGAAGGCGAGCGGCGCCCAGCCGGCCTGCGGCCGGAGCTTCTCCTGGCCGACGTAGTGCGCCCAGCCGCCGCCGGACTGGCCGACGCAGCCGCACATCGCGAGCATGTTGATCACGCCGCGGTAGTTCATGTCGGAGTGGTACCAGTGGTTCATCGCCGCCCCGATGATCACCATCGAGCGGCCGTTGGTCTTCTCGGCGTTGGTCGCGAACTCGCGCGCGACCTGGATGATCTTGTCGCGCTCGACGCCGGTGATCTTCTCCGCCCACGCCGGCGTGTAGGGCACGTCGTCGTCGAGCGAGGCCGCGACGTTGGGGCCGCCCAGGCCGGCATCGACGCCGTAGTTGGCGAGGAACAGGTCGTGGACCGAGGCGACCAGCGCCTCGCCGTCGACAAGCCTCAGCTTCTTGACCGGCACGCGGCGGCGCAGCACGCCGGCGTGCGAGGTCGAGGCGAAGTGCTCGTGCTCGATGTTGCCGAAGTACGGGAAGCCGACCTCGGCGACGTCGTCGCGGATGTCGGCCAGCGACAGGCGCAGCACCGTCTCCTTGCCGGCGGACTCGCGCTCCTCGAGGTTCCACTTGCCGCTCTCGCCCCAGCGGAAGCCGATCGAGCCGCGCGGCGCGACCACGGCGCCGGTGGTCTCGTCGAAGGCCACCGTCTTCCACTCGGGATTGTTGGCCTCGCCCAGCGCGGCGTCGAAGTCCGAGCAGCGCACGAAGCGGTCCGGCACCAGGGTGCCGTCCTTGTCGACGAGGCGCACCAGCATCGGCATGTCGGTGTACTGCCGGACGTAGTCGCGGAAGTACTTCACCTGTCGGTCGACGTGGTACTCCTTGAGGATGACGTGGCCCATCGCCATGGCCAGCGCCGAATCGGTGCCCTGCTTCACCGACAGCCAGATGTCGCCGAACTTCGACGCCTCGGAGTAATCGGGGCAGATCACCGCGCTCTTCATGCCGCGGTAGCGCGCCTCGGTGTAGAAGTGGGCGTCGGGCGTGCGGGTCTGCGGGACGTTGGACCCCCACAGGATGACGAAGCCGGCATTGTACCAGTCGGCCGATTCGGGAACGTCGGTCTGCTCGCCCCAGGTCTGGGGCGACGCCGGCGGCAGGTCGCAGTACCAGTCGTAGAACGACATGCAGACGCCGCCCAGCAGCGACAGGTAGCGCGAGCCGGCGGCATAGGAGACCATCGACATCGCCGGGATCGGCGAGAAGCCGAGCACGCGGTCCGGACCATAGGTCCTGGCGGTGTAGGCGTTGGCGGCGGCGACGATCTCGGTCGCCTCCTCCCAGCCCACCCGCACGAAGCCGCCGTGTCCGCGCTTGCCGACGTAGGACTCGCGCTTGGCCGGGTCCTCGACGATCGACGCCCAGGCGGCGACCGGGCTCAGCGTGGCGCGGGCCTCGCGCCACAGCTTGAGCAGGCGGGCGCGGGCCAGCGGGTGCTTCACGCGGTTGGACGAGTACAGGTACCAGCTGTAGGAGGCACCGCGCGAGCAGCCGCGCGGCTCGTGGTTCGGCAGTTCCGGCCGGGTGCGCGGGTAGTCGGTCTGCTGCGTCTCCCAGGTGACGATCCCGCCCTTGACGTAGATCTTCCAGGAGCACGAGCCGGTGCAGTTGGCGCCGTGCGTCGAGCGCACGATCTTGTCGTGCTGCCAGCGCTTGCGATAGGCGTCCTCCCACCCGCGATCCTCGTGGGTGGTGATGCCGTGGCCGTCGGCGAACGGCTCGCGGCTCTGCTTGAAGAAGGTCAGGCGATCGAGGAAATGCGACACGGTACTGCTCCGCTGTTCATTCGGCGGGGGTGATGGCGGCGGCGCCGACGCGGCGACGCTCGACGTCGTGCAACAGGCCTCCCCGGCGCGTGTAGACGAGCCAGGTGAGCGCGATGCAGCTCAGGTAGAAGGCGATGAAGCCGTAGAGGGCGAAGGCGGCGCTGCCGGTCGCGGCGATCGACGAGCCGAAGCTCTTGGGGATGAAGAACGCCCCGTAGGCCGCGATCGCCGAGGTGAAGCCGATGATCGCGGCCGACTCGCGCTCGGCCGAGACCCTGCGCTCGTCCGGCGAGACGTTCGGCATCAGGCGCTCGAGGTCCTTGCGCATGATCGCCGGGATCATCTGGAAGGTCGACGCGTTGCCGACGCCGCTGGCGAAGAACAGCAGCATGAACATCGCGAAGAAGCCGGCGAAGTCCTGGGCCTGCAGGAAATGCACCACCCCGAAGGCGCCGATCGCCATGGCGACGAACACCCAGAAGGTGACACGGCCGCCGCCCCAGCGGTCCGACACCCAGCCGGTCAGCGAGCGCGACAGCGCGCCGACCAGCGGCCCGAGGAAGGCGTACTTGAGCGCGTCGACCTCGGGGAACGCGGTCTTGGTCAGCAGCGGGAACGCCGCCGAGTAGCCGATGAACGACCCGAAGGTGCCGGTGTAGAGCCAGCACATGATCCAGTTGTGGCGGCGCTGGAAGATCACCGACTGCTCGGCGAACGAGGCCCGCGCCGAGGCGATGTCGTTCATGCCGAACCAGGCCGCGAAGGCCGAGGCGGCGATGAACGGCACCCAGATGAAGCCGGCGTTCTGCAGCCACAGCCTGGTGGTACCCGAGGCCGCCTTGACGACCTGCGGCTCGCCGCCCAGCCAGCCGAACACGCCGGCGGTGATCGCCATCGGCACGACGAACTGCACGACGCTGACGCCGAGGTTGCCGAGCCCGGCGTTGAGCGCCAGCGCGTTGCCCTTCTCCGCCTTGGGGAAGAAGAACGAGATGTTCGACATCGACGAGGCGAAGTTGCCGCCGCCGAAGCCGCACAGCAGCGCCAGCACCAGGAAGATCCAGTACGGCGTGTTGGGGTTCTGGACGGCGTAGCCGATGCCGATCGCCGGCAGGATCAGCGACCAGGTGGCGAGCGTCGTCCACAGCCGGCCGCCGAAGATCGGCACGGTGAAGGAGTAGAAGATGCGCAGCGTCGCGCCGGAGACGCCGGGCAGCGAGGCCAGCCAGAACAGCTGGTCCGTGGTGTAGGTGAAGCCGATCGACGGCAGCTTGGCCACCACCACCGACCACACCATCCAGATCGCGAACGACAGCAGCAGCGCCGGGATCGAGATCGCGAGGTTGCGATGGGCGATGCGCTTGCCCTGCTCCTCCCAGAACCTGCGGTCCTCCGGGCGCCAGTCCTCGAGGGCGTGGCCGGACAGCTTGCCGACGTGCTGCGGGCCGTGGATCGGCTCCATTTCCGGCAGCTCGGGCAGGCGAGCCAGCGCCTCGCCGGCCTTCTCGCGCTCCATGGCGACGATCGAGACGTGCATCCAGACCAGCGACAGGGTGGCGATGGCGAACAGCAGCATGAAGCAGCTGGTCCATATCCCGGTCAGGTCGTTCAGCGCCCCGAAGGCGATCGGCAGGACGAAGCCGCCGAGGCCGCCGACCATGCCGACCACGCCGCCGACCGCGCCGACGTGGCGGGGGTAGTAGACCGGGATGTGCTTGTAGACCGCCGCCTTGCCGAGGCTCATGAAGAAGCCGAGCACGAAGGCGATGACAACGAACGGCACCAGGCCCATCTCCAGCGTGAACGCGATCGGACCGGTGATGCCCTTCACGATGTACTGGGTCGGCGGATAGGCCAGCACGAAGCAGGTCGCGACCGAGACGCCGAACGTCCAGTACATGACGCGCCGGGCGCCGAACTTGTCGGACAGGACGCCGCCGTAGACGCGGAACAGGCTGGCCGGGATCGAGTAGGCGGCGGCCAGCATGCCGGCCGTGGTGATATCGAGGGCATAGACGCCGATCAGGTAGCGCGGCAGCCACAGCGCCAGCGCGACGAAGCCGCCGAACACGAAGAAGTAGTAGAGCGAGAAGCGCCAGACCTGCACGTTGCGCAGCGGCTCGAGCATGGCGCTGACCGGCTCGGGCTTGATGCCGGCCTTCTTGCGCGCGGCGAGCTGCGGGTCGTCCCTGGTCGTCACCAGGAAGACCACGGCCATGACGACCAGCGCGGCCGCCCACACCAGCGCCACCATCTTCCAGCCGTAGGCCACCATGACGAAGGGCGCGAGGAACTTGGTCACCGCGGCGCCGACATTGCCGGCACCGAAGATGCCGAGCGCCGTGCCCTGCTTGCCGGTGTCGTACCAGCGCGAGACGTAGGCGATGCCCACCGAGAAGGAGCCGCCGGCGATGCCGACGCCCAGCGCGGCCAGCAGGAAGGTCGGGTAGTCGTAGGCGAAGGTCAGCAGCCAGGTGGCGATCGCCGCGGCGATCATCACGCCCACGTAGACGAGGCGGCCGCCGTACTGGTCGGCCCAGATGCCGAGCATCAGGCGGATCAGCGAGCCGGTCAGGATCGGCGTGCCGACCAGCAGGCCGAACTGCGTGTCGGTGAGCCCCAGCTCCTTCTTTATCTGGACGCCGATGATCGAGAAGATCGTCCACACCGCGAAGCACACGGTGAAGGCCAGGGTGCTCATGGAAAGAGCCATCGTGCGGCCGGGCTCGGCCGGGAGGCTTGTCGCGTTCGCTGCTGCCATGGTCTCGCTCCGTTTCGGCGAGACAGTCGGGGTGGGCCGCGCCACGACGGTTGATGTGAATCAAGCGCCCCGCTCCGGCCGGCTTTCTTTCGCGCGGCGTTAACAAATGCGAACATCGACCGTTCACATTTGCGAACGGCTGGGTTCATATCGGGGTGGAAGATGCGCCCCACCGACCTGCCCCTGATCCGGCGCTCGCGCCTGTTCGCCCAGCTGTCCGAGACCGACCTCGCGGCCATGCTGGCGGAGTGCTTCGTGCAGTCCCTGCCGCGCGGCGCCACGCCCTGCCGCCAGGGCGAAAGGCCGGAATTCCTGCATGTCGTGCTGTCCGGCGCGGTCGGCCTGTTTGCCGAGGGTGCCCGCGAGGAGGTGCTGGTCGAGTTCTTCGGCCCCGGCGACTGCTTCATCCTGCCGGCGGTTGCGCTCGACGCACCCTACCTGATGAGCGCCAAGCTGCTGGAGGAAGGTCGCCTGCTGATGTGGCCGGCGGCGGCCTTCCGTGCCCGCCTGAAGGCCAGCGGCGACCTCGCCTTCGGCTCGAACCTGCTGCTGTCGAGCTACTGGCGGACGCTGATCGGCCAGATCCGCGACCTCAAGCTGCTGTCCGCGGTCGAGCGGCTGTCGGCCTTCCTGCTGGCGCTGTGCCCGCGCGATAGCGGCCCGGTGACCGTGACACTGCCCGGCGGCCGGCGGCTGATCGCCGGCCGTCTCGGCGTCACGCCGCAGAGCCTGTCGCGCGCCTTCGCCATGCTGCGCCCGCTCGGCGTCACCGGCAGCGGTCGCCAGGTCGCGATCGCCGACCCGGCGCGCCTGCGCGCCGATCGTCGCCAATCGGGATGATTGCGCCACATCAACACGGCCCGGCGTGTTGCGAACGATAATCGGTCATCATGACCGACATCCCGCGCGCCTACACCGGACCTGCCGTGCTGTCCCAAGGCTTTCGCCTTTTCTTCCTCATGGCCGCCGCCTGGTCGGCGCTCGAGGTGCTCGCCTGGTTGCCGATGTTCCGTGGCGACTTCGCGCTGCCGACCGCGTTCGGCCCACGCGACTGGCACGTCCACGAACTGCTGTTCGGCTTCCTGCCGGCGGTCATCGCCGGCTTCCTGCTGACCGCCGTGCCCAACTGGACCGGCCGCCTGCCCCTGCGCGGCGCGCCGCTGGCGGGGCTGGCGCTGCTGTGGCTGGCCGGCCGCTACGCCGTCGCCTTCTCGGGCCGGATCGGCGCGCTGGGCGCCGCCGCCATCGACAGCGCCTTCCTGGTGGTGCTGACGCTGGCGATCGCCCGCGAGATCGTGGCCAGCGGCAACAGGCGCAACCTCAAGATCGTGGCGCTGCTCGGCCTGCTGGCGGCCGCCAACGTCGGCTTCCATGTCGAGGCCTACGCCGATGCGCCCGCCGCCATCGCCACCCGCGCCGGGCTGGCGCTGGTGCTGACGCTGGTGATGGTGATCGGCGGCCGCATCATCCCGAGCTTCACCCGCAACTGGCTGATGCGGCAGGCGCCGGGCCGGCTGCCGGCGCCGTTCGACCGCTTCGACGTCGGCTGCCTCGCGATCAGCGCCGCCGCCCTCGTCGCCTGGGTCGCGACGCCAGAGGCGGTCGCGACCGGCGCCGCGCTGGTCGTGGCCGCCGCGCTCAACGCCGCGCGGCTGGCGCGCTGGGCCGGCGAGCGCACGGCGAGCGACCGGCTCGTGCTGGTGCTGCACGTCGCCTACGCCTTCGTGCCGCTGGGCTTCCTGATGGTCGGGCTGTCGGCGCTCGAGGTGCTGCCGCCGAGCGCCGGCATCCATGCCTGGACCGCCGGCGCGATGGGCCTGATGACTTTGGCGGTGATGAGCCGCGCCAGCCTCGGCCACACCGGCCGCCCGCTGGTCGCCTCGCCGGCGCTGCAGGCGATCTACGCCGCGGCGCTGGTCGCCGCCGTCCTGCGCATCGTCGCGGCCCTGCTGCCGGACGCGGCGGCGCTGCTGCTGGCGCTCGCCACCGTGGCCTGGGTCGGCGCGTTCGCCGGCTTCGCCGCGCTGTATGCGCCGTTCCTGCTGAGGGGTCCGAGGAAGCGGCGAGTCGCCTGACCCGCCGTCGCGCTCAGAAGCGCAGGCTGGCGCCGATCAGCGGGCCGTGGAACACGGCGTCGATGCCGGCGGTGGAAAGTCCCCAGCCCTCGCTGTAGGTGACGCCCAGCGCGCGGTAGCCGACCAGGGCCGCCAGCGCGTAGCCGCTGAACTGCCAGTTGTAGCTGTAGACGGCGGCGGCCTGCCACGTGAACTGGCTGCCGAACCCGAAGCCGCCGACATCGCCGCGCAGCATCACCTGCTGGCTGGGCGTGAACTGGTGGCGCAGGCGCAGGCCGAGGACCGGATCGACCCAGTCGACGCCGTTGGCGCGGGCCACCGAGAAGGCGCGGCCGAACTCGAGGCCGAGTGCCGGCACGTTGACCGCGCCGATGATGTTGAGATCGATCTCGTTGGCGATGTTCCAGTAGCGGAAGCCGAGGATGCCATCGAGCGAGGTCGCCGAGCCGCCACCATGCTGCCAGCGGCCGAACTCGTAGAAGCCGCCGGCCTCGAGCACGGTCAGCGTGGTGGTGAGCGCGGTATTGGTGGTGGCGCTGAGCTGCACGCCGGGCAGCGGGTTGCGGTACGACATCAACGAGCGGTCGAAGCCGAGCTTGGTCCAGACGAAATCGCCGTAGACGCCGACCCGGCCCTTGCTCGCCTCGACGTTGCCCATGAAGGCGGCGATCGAATCGCTCTTCTGCATGATCTGCGGGAAGGTCGCGTTGACGTCGACCGTCTGGCCGCGCGCCGTGACGTTGCCGGCGACGCCGATCGCCCAGCCGTACAGCGTGCCCTGCAGGCGCCAAGGGTCGGGATCGGCAGCGGCCTCTACCGCCTGCGCGGTCTCCGTGGCCGGTTGCACGGTCGCCTGCTGCGCCGCGACGGGGAAAGCCAGGGAGAGGGAGAGGCACAGCGACGAAGCGAGGCAGCGATCGGATCTCATCGTGTCATTCTACGGAACGGCCGTTGGCACGCGACAAAATATTGCACCCCGAGGGCAAAGTTGGGACGCTCAGCCAAGGTGCTTGCCGCAGGCCGGCGATAAGGTCCCGGCGCAACACCGCACGTTTGATGAATCGGGGGAAACATGATCACGCGCCGCAAGCTCGCCGGGTCCATGACCGCGACCGGCATCGCCCTCTCCGCCGCCGGCAAGGCCCTCCTCGGGGCCGGCCCGGCGCTCGCCCAGGCCGCGCCGGCGGCTCCGCCGCCGGGCCACTTCGACCCCAAGGGCAAGGCACCGTCGCGCTTCACCATCGAGGCGCTGCAGCGGGCGCGCGCCGACCTGCCCTTCGCCGACCAGCGCGACTTCGACGAGCAGAAGCGCGGCTTCATCGCCGCCATGCCCGAGGGCAAGATCATGGCCGACGCCGGCCATGTCGCGTGGGACATGGACCGCTTCAGGTTCCTGCTGGAGAAGCCGGACTACGACTCGGTGCACCCGTCGCTGAAGCGCATCTCGGTGCTCAACATGAACTACGGGCTGTACGAGGTCGTGCCCGGCATATACCAGGTGCGCGGCTTCGACCTCGCCGACGTCTCGTTCGTGCGCGGCAGGACCGGCTGGATCGTGATCGACCCGCTGACCGCCACCGAGACGGCAAGGGCCGCGCTCAAGCTGTTCCGGCAGCACGTCGGCAAGGACCTTCCGATCACCGCGGTGATCTACTCCCACAGCCACGGCGACCACTGGGGTGGCGTGCGCGGCGTCGTCGACGAGGCCGACGTGCGCGCCGGCAAGGTCCAGGTCATCGCGCCGCGCGATTTCATGCAGCACACGATCTCGGAGAACGTCTACGCCGGCAACGCCATGAATCGCCGGCTGTTCTACCAGTACGGCATGCTGCTGCCGGCCAGCCCCTACGGCTACGTCGGCCAGGGCCTGGGCCAGGGCGTCGCCGCCGGCACCGCCAGCCTGATCGCGCCGACCCGCATCATCGACAAGGACATCGAGGAGCTCGAGATCGACGGCGTGCGCATGGTGTTCCAGAACACGCCGGACACCGAGGCGCCGTCCGAGATGAACACCTGGTTGCCCGACCTCAAGGCGCTGTGGATGGCCGAGAACGTGACCGCCACCATGCACAACATCTACACGCTGCGCGGCGCGCCGGTGCGCGATCCGCTCAACTGGTCGAAGTTCATCGGCCAGGCGCTGTACCGCTTCGGCATGGAAGCCGAGGTGATGTTCGCCTCGCACCACTGGCCGCGCTGGGGCAACGCCCGCATCCAGGAGATCCTGCGCGGCCAGCGCGACCTCTACGCCAACCTCAACAACCAGGTCCTGCACCTCGCCAACCAGGGCGTGACGATCAACGAGATCCACAACGTCTACCAGGTGCCGGCCAGCCTGCTGAAGAACTGGGCCAACCGCGGCTACCACGGCTCGCAGCAGCACAACAGCCGCGGCGTCATCCAGCGCTACCTCGGCTTCTGGGACGCCAACCCGGCGACCCTGATCCCGCTGTCGCCCGCCGACTCGGCGCCGCTCTACGTCGAGATGATGGGCGGCGCCGACAAGATCATGGCGCGCGGCCGGCAGCTGCACGACGAGGGCCAGTACCTGCTGGCGTCGGAGATCCTGAACAAGCTGGTCTACGCCCAGCCACGAAACCAGGCGGCCAAGGACCTGCTGGCCGACGTCTTCGAGCAGATCGGCTACCAGCAGGAGAACCCCGGCCTGCGCAACAGCTTCCTGGCCGCCGCCTACGAGCTGCGCCAGGGCATCCCGAGCGGCGCCGCCGCCAGCTCGAGCAGCCCCGACGTGGTCCGCGCCATGTCGACCGAGCTGTTCCTGAACTTCCTCGGCATCCGCATGGACGGCCGCAAGGCCGAGGGCCTCAGGTTCTCGATCAACCTCGTGACCCCCGACAACGGCGAGAAGTTCGCGATCGAGCTCGACAACGGCACGCTGACCAACACCGCCGGCTTCCTCAGCCCGAAGCCCGACCTCGCCATCACCGTCAACCGCACCGACCTCGAGCCGATCATGGCCGGCCAGAAGACCGTCGCGGCCCAGGTCGCGGCCGGCCTGATGAAGCTGGAGGGCGACGCCACGATCCTGGGCAAGCTCGGCGGGCTGATGGTCGACTTCGACCCCCGCTTCCAGATCATGCCGGGAACCCGGTTGCGGACCGCGGAGGTGCCAAAGACCGAGCCGTTCGAGGTCTCGCCCAAGACGACGATCGCGGAGTAGTCGCCGGCCTCACGTCACGACGGCGCCGTCGCGGCGCTGTCGTGGACCGCGGGCCGGTACCCCGCCCGCAGCGCCGCCACCGTCGAGCGCGGCGTCAGCACCGTGCACTCGAGGTCGCCCGTCACCGGCACCCGCCGCGCGTAGCCGCCGAGGCTCCACGCCAGCAGCGCCCCGTCCCACTTGAGCCAGGCTTCGTCGTCGCGGGCGACCATCGCGCCGTCGGGCAGCGCGTCCAGCCGGTCGCGGTGGGTGCGCTGCCGCCGCGCCTCGACGCGGTCGGCGTGGAGCACGCGGTCCATCTCCGCCACCGGCAGCGCCGCCGCGGCATGGCTCGCGCCCTCGGCCCAGCACGTCTTGAAGGCGCGGTAGGCCGTGCGCCGGCACTCGCCGCACGGTCGATGCCCCGCCGCCAGCGCCGTCGCCTCGTCGAGGAAGAACAGCTCGGTGTACCGGCCGGGGGTCATCAGCTGCCGTCGCCGGCCGTTGAACGACAGCGTGCAGGTCACCCACGCCCGGGTCGTCCAGCGCCGGCCGGTCAGCCGGCGCGCGTCGTCGTGCAGGCAGCCGCGGTTACCCATCAGGGTGCCGCGGTCGGTCGACTCGACGATCCGGCTGAACGGGGTCACGCGATTCTGCAGCGGCATGGCTTCATCCCGAGCTTGGCGGCCCAGCATACCGCGATCAGCGCCATCACCTCCTGGAACCCGCGGCCTGCAACCGGCCGATCTCCGGGCACCTGGTAGCCGCTCGGTGCGCTAGGGTACGAGGGTCGGAATCGCCGCGCGCGACGCTGTGCGGTCCTGCACGACGCGCCTATCCTGTTGCCGCCGCCGACCCAAGGGGGGATGCGCCAGCGAGGGAGCAGGCATGGAAGACCTGTACCGGATGCTCAGGAGGGGCCACATCGAGGCGCAGGGGATCGTCGACACGCTCGACGCGCCGGTTGTCCTGCTCGACGAGCAGCTGTGCGTCGTCAACGTCAACCCGGCCTTCTGCGACGTGTTCAAGGTCGAGCGCGAGGATTCGATCGGCCCGTCCCTGTTCGCGCTGGGCGACGGCCAGTGGAACGCCCCCGAGTTGCGCCGCCTGCTGGGCGAGATCATTCCCAGGGCCTCGGCGATCGTCGGCTACGAGGTCGTCCATGATTTTCCCGGCATCGGCGAGCGCACCATGCTGGTCAGCGCACGACGGCTGCGCGGCGCCGGCAACGGCACCCGCACCATCATGGTCCAGTTCGAGGACGTGACGGCGCGGCGCGAGCGCGACGCGGCGCAGGAACTGCTGCTGGCCGAAACCCGGCACCGCTCCCAGAACCTGTTCGCGCTGGCGCGGGCGCTGGCCAGCGAGACCGAGGCCGAGGGACTGAGCGGCGTCGCCTACCGCGACGCCTTCATCGGCCGCTTCGAGGCGCTGCTGAAGGGCCAGTCGCTGCAGGAGGACCTCTCGACCGCCGACTTCCGCAGGATCGCCGAGCGCACGCTCGAACCCTTCGCGGACCATGTCCGGCTCGCGCCGGGCCCCTCGGTTCCGCTGGCCGCGACCCAGATCATGCCGATGGTGATGGTGCTGCACGAGCTCATGACCAACGCCGCGAAGTACGGCGCGCTGTCGGCGCCGCGGGGCGTCGTTCGCCTGTCGTGGAAGCAGGCCGAGCGGCCCGAGGGCAAGGTCCTCGAGGTTCACTGGCTGGAGGAGGGCGGCCCGGCGGTGGCGCCCGGCGGGCGGCGCGGCTTCGGCTCGCGCCTGATGCAGTTCGGGGTGACCCGGGGGCTGGGCGGCGCCATCGAGCTCCACTACGAAGCGGGCGGGCTGCGGGTCGCGATCGTCCTTCCGGTTCCGTAGGCGCCGTGGCGTGGCCTCCTCGACGGTGCCCAAGATCCTGATCGTCGAGGACGAGTTCCTGGTCGCGATGGAACTCGAATCGATCCTGTCGGCGAGCGGCCTCGCCGTGCTCGGGCCGGTATCGACGGTCGTGGCGGCGCTGGAAATCCTGGCCAAGTGCCGTCCGGACGCGGCGGTGCTGGACGTCAACCTGCGGGGCGAATCGGTCACCCCGGTGGCCCTGTCGCTGCAGCGGATGGCGGTGCCTTACATCCTGGCCACTGCCTACCGGGCCGACGACCTGCCCGACGCGCTGCGCGGGTCGGTGAACATGGGCAAGCCGGTCGATTCGAAGTCGGTCGTCACCACCCTGAAGGCAATGCTCGGGGCAGCGATGCCCTGAACATTGCCGCAGGATGGGTTGGCCGCGTCAGCCGCGGTGCAGGGCGCAGAGCTTGTTGCCGGCCGGGTCGCGCAGGTAGGCGAGGTACAGGCGGGTGCCGCCGCCCTCGCGCCAGCCCGGCGGATCCTCGATGCTGGTGCCGCCGGCGGCGACGCCGGCATCGTGCCACGCCTTCACCTTCTCCGGGCTGTCGCAGGCGAAGCCGATGGTGCCGCCGTTGGCGTGGGTCGCCGGCTTGCCGTCGATCGGCTTGGTGATGCCGAGCACGCCGGTCGCGGTGCGATAGAACAGCCGGCCCTTCGGGTCGATCTTGCCCTCGGGAATGCCGATGGCGCCGAGAACCGCGTCGTAGAACTTCTTGGACGCCGCGACATCGTTCGCGCCGACGAAGATATGCGAGAACATCTACACTCCCCCCGTTATGGTCGGCGCAAGCTATCGCACGCCTCGCGGGATCGGAAGGCCACGGTTTCGCAAGCGATCCCCTGCCCGGCCGCCCTGCCAGGAGGCCCCATGTCGTCCGATCTCTCCCGCGTCCCCAACAGCCGGATGCCCGCCAAGTCCTCGGTCTCGATCTACCGCTTTCCCGGCGGTGGCGGCCTGCTGTGGGCGGTCGCGACCTCGGCCGACCGCACGCCGGATATCCGTGCCCAGACCAGGGGGACTCTCGCCGCGCTCGACCAGCGACTCGCCGAGGCCGGCCTCGACCGCACCCGCATCGTCAAGGCCGAGGTCGTCGTCACCGACCACGACAACAAGCCCGCCTTCGACGAGGTCTGGGCCGAGTGGATGCCGGCCGGCCACGGCCCGGTGCGCTCGTTCGTCGAGTCGCGCATGCCCGAGGGCGACCTGATCGAGATCATCATCACCGCGGCCCTGCCGGCCTAGATGCATCGCGGCCTTCACCTAGCCCTGCTGCTGCTCGCGGCCGTCGGGGCGCGTCCCGCCGCCGCCGAGTCGTTCGCCTTCGTCCTGCTCGGCGAGGCGAGCGACGGCCGGCCGCTGCCGATCGCGCGCGCCGTGATCGAGGACGGGCGCGACTGCCCGGTGCTGCGCCGTGCGTCGGGCGCCGCCGAGCCGATGCGGCCGCGCCGGGCGCCCGGCCCGAGCTTCGCGTCGGTGCTGGTCTGCGAGGCCGCCTACCCGTGGGACGAGGCGGCCCGCGTCGAGGGCCCCGGCCTGCGCCACGACCTGCCCCGGGTGTCGTCGGCGCCGCTGCGCCGCGTCCTCGTGGTCGGCGACAGCGGCTGCGCCGGCAGGAACGAGCCGCGCGCGCAATCCTGTGCCGGCGGCGGCTACGGCAGCGCCTGGCCCTTCGGCACCATCGCGCGCGACGGCCGCCGCGATGACCCCGAACTGATCGTGCACGTCGGCGACTACAACTACCGCGGCACGCCGCGCAGCGTGGTCCTGCCGCCCGCCGCCACCGGCTTCTCCGGCCCGCTCAAGGTCGAGGTCTTCGACACCGGCGACCTCGACGACGCCGACGAGACGCCGAGCATCCCGATCGGCCCCGGCTACTTCAGCCAGAACGTCCCGGGCAGTCCGCGCCCCGACAACTGGATCGACTGGCGCGACGACTTCTTCCGGCCGGCGGCGCGCCTGCTGGCGGCGGCGCCCTGGGTGTTCCTGCGCGGCAACCATGAACTGTGCAGCCGCGGCGGCCCCGGCTGGTTCTACCTGCTCGACAGCGCCTCGCCGCTGCTGGGCGGCGACCGCCGCCAGGATCGGTGCCCGCCGCAACTGCCGCCGACCTGGCGCGTCGGCGCGTGGCCGCCCTTCGCCAGGCCGTTCGAGGGCCTGCCCTTCCCGACCGAGCCGACGCGCCCGTTCCGCCTGCGCCTCGGCGGCATCGACCTGGTCGTGCTCGACTCGTCGGACGCGGGCGATGCCGAGATCTACGCGCCGCAGCACTACGAGGAGATCTTCCGGCGCGTCGCCGCGATGCTGGCCGAGACCACCACGCCGACCTGGCTGGTGACGCACCGGCCGATCTGGGGCGTCGTGCGCGCCGGCAAGGGCATCGCCGTTCCCGGCGCGCCCTACGGCTTCATCAACCTGACCCAGCAGCGGGCCGTGGCGACGGCGTTCCCCCGCGGGTTGCCCGACCACGTCGCGGCGATCGTCTCCGGCCACATGCATCGCTTCCAGGCGATCGGCTTCGACGGTCGCCGGCCGCCGCAACTGGTGGTCGGCAACGGCGGCATGGAACTGTCGCGGACCTTCCCTGCCCCGCCGCCCGACCAGCCCCGGCAGCCGGTGCGCGTGCCGGGTCTCGACGGCATGACCGGCTGGGTCACCGGCCTCAGCGACTTCGGCGCCCTCGACGTCACGCTGCAACCGGGCGGCGCCTGGACCGGTCGCCTCGTCGGTCCGTCGGGCGCGACGCTGGCCACCTGCGATTCGCGCCGCGCGGCCGCCGGCACGACCGCGCCGCCGTGCACGCTGGAGTGAGGGGCGCTAGGCGCCGACCGCCACCGGCCGGACCTCGCACATCGACGAACGCAGGCCGGTCGAGCCGCTGACCGGGTCGGCGGCCCGGTCGGAGATCAGCGTGTTGTAGTTCGAGCCGCGGCTGCTCAACGGGTCGTAGCCCGGCAGGCCGAGGGGGGCGTTGTCCTGCCACCAGCCGTACTGGGCCGAGACGACGCGCGGATCGAGGGCGGCGTCGTAGCGCGCGCGCATCCGGACCGTGCCGTTCTCGCTCGCGACCTCGACCCAGGCGCCGTCGGCGATGCCGCGCGCCCGGGCCGTCTCGGGATGCAGCATGACCAGCGGGTCTGGGGCACGGCGGCGCAGCGACGGCACGTGGCGATGCTGGCCGTGGCAGTAGTGCACGACCTTGCCGCAGGTCAGGACCAGCGGGAACGTCGCGGCGGCCGGCGCGGCCGGCGACAGCGCCGGCTCGACGAAGCGCGGCACGCCCGGCTGGCCCACGGCGGCGAGCGGCTCGGAGAAGACTTCGAGCAGGCCGGTCGGCGTGCGGAAGCCGTCGCGGCGGTAGCGATGGTAATGCGGCCGTTCGGCGAGGCTCACGCCCTCGGGATGGCGGCGCAATTCGTCGAGCGCGAGGCCCAGCGGCTCGAGGATCGCGGCGAAGCCGGCCTCGATGCTGCCGCCCCAGAAGCGGTCGCCGAAGCCGAGACGCATGGCGAGGTCGAACACGACCTCGCCGTCGGAGCGCGACTCGCCCAGGCTGTCGATCACCGCCGGCCGCAGCTGCACGAGGTTCTCGGCGCGCTGGCTGCCCTCGAAGCCGACGCGCAGGCTCTCGCGCTCCCACGGCGTGTTGATCGGCAGGAAGATGTCCGCGAACGCTGCGGTCGGCGACATCACCACGTCGGCCTGGACGTGGAAGTCGAGCCGCGCCAGCGCCTCGGCGCCGCGCCGGCCGTCGGCGTGGTTGACGATGTAGTTGCGCCCGAAGCCCAGCACGCCGCGCACCGGGTAGGGCCGGCCCTCGAGGATGGCGTCGTAGAGCGTGTCGGTGCCGACCCAGCCGTCGCGTCCCGGCCCGAGCGCCGAACGCGAAAGCTCGAGGCACCTGGCGCGTTGCGCCGGCGCCATGAATTCCCTGCCCGAGACGTCGGCGCCGGCAGGCCGGCCGAACTCGACGTTGCCGCCGGGCGCGTCGAAGCTGCCGGTCAGCGCCATCACCAGCGACACCGCGCGGTCGGTCTGGGTGGCGTTGGTGTGCTGGCCGAGGCCCGACCACGCGTAGTAGGCGACCGGCCGCGCCTCGTGCAGCAGGCGGGCCGTCGCCGTGACCTGCCCCGCCTCCACCCACGCCTCGGCGGCGACGCGGTCGGGCGTGTAGGGCGCGCAGGCCTCGCGGTAGAGCGCGAAGGCGGAGCGGCAGGGAACGGTCCCGCCGTCGGCACCGGCCATGTCGATGGCGACGTCCAGCTCGGGCGCGCCGGCACCGGCGTAGGCGCGCCGCCGCGGCGACCACGCCAGCAGGCCGCCGCCGCTCGCCACGGCGACGAGGTCGTCCGGCGCCGCGCCCGCCGGCGGCGTGGCCAGTTCGCCAGCGCGCAGGAAGCGGTTGGTGTCGCCCCGTACCAGCAGCGGCCCGTTGCTCCAGTCGCGCATGAAGTCGCGGTCGAACCAGCCGTTGGCGATCATCTCGCGCGCGATGCCCAGCGCCAGGACCGCGTCGGCACCCGGCCGCACCCGCAGCCAGCGGTCGGCGCGGCCGGCGAAGCCGACCCGCCGCGGATCGACGACCACCAGCCTGGCGCCGCGCGCCAGCGCCGCGCTGGTCGCGGTCGCGTGGTCGAGCCAGGTGGCGCTGGGATTGTGTCCCCACAGCACGATGCAGCCGGCGCGCTCGAAATCGGGCGAGGCGATGCCGCGCCCGAAGGTGAAGGCGTGGGCGTGGTCCTTGTGCCAGTTGCAGATCTCGGTGCCGTACACGACGTTGGGCGTGCCGAACGCGTTGATGAAGCGCTCGATCCAGCGCAGGTCGTCGGAGATCGGCGTGCCGCTGGGCGTGGTCAGCCCGATCGCCACCGCCTCGGCACCGTGGTCGGCGCGGATCGCGCCCAGTCGCTGCGCCGTCTCGCCCAGCGCCTCGTCCCACGAGATCCGTTTCCAGCCCGGGTCGGGATCGCCCTTGGGGCGCGTGCGGCGCAGCGGGTAGAGCTGGCGCTGCGGGCTGTAGACGATCTCGGGCGCGGCCTTGCCCTTGACGCACAGCGCCGCGCCGGTCGGGTGCTGCGGGAACGGCTCCTGCGCGACCAGCCTGCCGTCGCGGGTCACCATCAGCGCGCCGCAGCGCGACTTGCACAGCGCGCAGAAGCCGGGAGTGCGGGTCTCGCTCATGGTGCTGGCCTATCGCATGTCCGCGCGGTCCGGAAGATCGCTGTTTCGCGACCGGACATCGGCCCTTGTAAAGCGCTCCGGGAGCGCCCATATGAAGCTGGTCGATAGACGGACTGACTTTTTGGCCGCGCTCCCCGGGAGCTGCCGCCGACGACTTGATCCCGAAAACCTATGCAATTCGACGGTCCACCCTCTGCGTGACGCGGCAGGCTGGTGCGCATGCCTGCAACGAAACGATCAGAGAAAGGGTTCACCATGTCTACGGGAACCGTGAAGTGGTTTAACGCGACCAAGGGCTTCGGCTTCATCCAGCCCGACGACGGCGGCAAGGATGCCTTCGTCCACATCAGCGCCGTCGAGCGCGCCGGCCTCGGCCACCTCGTGGAAGGCCAGAAGATCGAGTTCGACCTCGTGTCGGACCGGCGCAGCGGAAAGATGTCCGCGGACAATCTCAAGGCCGTCGGCTGAGGCCGATGCCTTGTCCTCCTTCTGCAGGCTGACCACGGATGTACTGGCAGCCCGGTGGAAGGAGGAACCGGATCGCCCCGCATTCTCGACGAGGATGCGGGGCTTTTCGTGACCGCGACAGGCCACGCCGCGTTCCGGGATTGGCGCCCGGGTTCTCCGCCGTTCAACGGGAGGTCCCATGGAAACGCTCGATGGCAAGCGGCTGCGGCTGCGACAGGAACTGCAGGCGGCCTACAGCGCCTGGCTCACGGCCAGCGACATCTATCCCTCGCCCGAGCGCGCGGAAGAGCGCTTCGACGCCTGCTTCGCGCCGCCGGCCAAGGTGAAATGGGCGGCCTACCTCGCCGCGCGCGAACGCATGGTGCTGGCCTACGCCGAGTCGAAGGCCGGCACGCTGAACTGACCGGGTCCGCTCAGGACTCGAAGCCGACGAACCGGGTCGCCTCGGCCACCGACTTGCGCTCCGACACCACGGCGTTGGCCGGGAAGCTGTCGTCGGGCCAGCCCAGCGCGATCGCCTTCATGATCACCTGGTCGTCGGGGATGCCGGCATGCTCGCGCACCACCGGCGACTGCATGATGCCCTGGCTGTTGATCACCGCGCCCAGCCCGCGCGACCACGCGGCGTTGACCAGCGCCGTCGTCACCGCGCCGCAGTCGAACGGCGTGTCGTCGCTGCCGTCGAGCGCGCGGTCGTAGGTCACGATCACGCACACCGGCGCGTCGAACTGGCGGAAGCCGCGCAGCACCCAGTCCTGCCGCCTGTCCTTGTCGTCGCGGGCGATGCCCATGGCGCCGAACAGCTGCTTGGCGACGCCGACCTGGCGGTCGCGGTGGACGCCGGCGAACGGCTGGCCGATGCGGAACTCGCGCGACTGCGGCACGCCCGCCAGCATGCGCTCGGTGTTGCCGGCCCGGATGCGGGCCAGCGGCTCGCCGGTGACGACGTGGAAGTTCCACGGCTGGGTGTTCATCGACGACGGCGCGCGCATCGCCAGCCCGATGATCTCCTCGATCAGCGCCCGCGGCACCGGGTCGGGCTTGTAGCCGCGGATGCTGCGGCGACCGAGGATGACGTCGTCGAACTTCATGGGCGCTGGGCTCCGCGGATTGTCTTGTTTCAGGCGCCCGGACTTTCGCGGCTTCCCGGCGCGCCATCAAGCCCGTCGTGCGTCTCGCGCAGCGCCAGCGTCATGCGGGCCGAGAAGGTGGCGCCGGGCGCCAGCACCGTCAGCTGGTCCTGCCCGGCGTCGGTGCCGGCATGGCTGAAGGCGTCCTGCAGCGCCGTGCGCGGTTCGACGCAGTAGAACGGCGCATCGATGGCGGGCGACCACGCCGTCAGGCAGCGGAAGGCCGAGCCGAGGCTGGCCTCGAGGGCGACGCTCAGCCCGCCGAGCCCGTCGACCAGCTCGGCGCGCAACGATCCGAGATCGGTGAAGCTGCGGGCCGGGGCCGCGGGCATCGTCGCCGGCAGGACCCGCGCGGCGTGCCGGTCGTCGCGGACGATGCCCTCGGGCCGCGCGAAGACCTCGCGACAGGGCGGCAGTCGCACGACGCAGCGGTCACGGAGGCCGGCCGGCGCCAGCGGCAGGCGGATGTAGGGATGGAAGCCGGCGCTGAACGGCATCGGCCGGTCGCCGGCGTTGTCGATGTCGAGCCGCGACACGATCGCGCCCGCCTCCAGCGCGTAGGACAGGCGCAGCCGGAACTCGAACGGGTAGACCGCGCGCGTTTCGGCGTCGGCCGACAGGGCGAGACGGGCCGACGACCGCCCCGCCTCGACCACCTGCCACGGCCGGCGCATCGCGAAGCCGTGGATCGGCAGCGGCCGCGTCACGCCTTCCCAGCAGTAATGGTCGGCGAGCGGACCGGCGTGGCTGAAGCCCGCGATCGGGAACATCGGGTGGCTGCCGGGCGGATCGTGCAGGACATCGACGGGTCCGCGCGTCGTCCGCCGCCGGTACCGCAGCAACGCGCCGCCGCGCGACGGGGCGATCACGGCCGAGGTGCCGTCGCGGTCGCTCAGGACGATATCGGACATGCGCGCGCCAGCCTATCCCAGGCGCCGGCCGTCCCGCCATCCTGCCCCGAAACGCGGTTCCGATTCCCGGTGCCGGTCGCTACGCTGCGTCGCCGGGCCGATCGAGGTCGTGCTCGCTGCGCCTGCCCTGACCGCCCACACCGCACGGAGGCACGCATGGACACACCCGGAACCCTGGTCGACCACTACCGCCACGGCAGCCTCGAGCAGGCGCTGCTCGACGGGCTGCGCCGCGCCGGCAAGGACCCCGACCGGCTGGCGCCCGACGACCTGATGGGCACCGACGAGTTCCACATCGGCGGCGCCGTGGCGACGCGGGCGCTGGTCGACCAGCTCGGCATCCGGCCGGGCATGCGGCTGCTCGACATCGGCAGCGGCCTCGGCGGCCCGGCCCGGCAACTGGCCGGCACCGGCTGCCACGTCACCGGCGTCGACCTGTCCGCCGAGTACGTCGCGGTGGCGCAGGCGCTGAGCGCGCGCATGGGCCTCGACGGCAGGGTCGCCTTCCGCCACGGCGACGCCGCGACCATGGACCTCGCGCCGGCGAGCTTCGACGGCGCCACCTTGCTGCATGTCGGCATGAACATCGCCGGCAAGGCGGCGCTGTTCGCCGCGGTGCACCGCGCGCTCAAGCCCGGCGGGTTCTTCGCCGTCTACGACGTGATGCAGGTCGGACCCGGGACCATCGCGTTCCCGGTGCCGTGGTCGAGCGGACCGGAGACCAGCTTCGTCGTCTCCCCGGCCGACTACCGCGCGGCGCTGGAAGGCGCGGGTTTCACCGTCTTCGCCGAGCGCGAGCGCCGCCAGTTCGCGCTCGAGTTCTTCGCCGCCATGCGCGCCCGCATGGCCCAGGGCGGCGGCCCGCCGCCGCTCGGCCTGCATGTCCTGATGGGCGCGAGCGCGGCGCAGAAGACCGCGAACATGGTGGCGATGCTGGAGCGCGGCGTCATTGCGCCGGTCGAGATGCTGGCGCGCCGGTAGGATGCGCCGCGCTCAGACCCGCGTGCTGAACCTGTCGCGCGCGGTGACCCGGGTCACCGGCGGATCGACGTCGCGCTGGTAGATCTCCCGCCGCAGGAAATCGAGCTCGGCCGCCAGGTCGTCCTCGGGAATGTCGGCGTACCAGGCACGCAGCCGGCCGTCGGAGCCGTCGCTCCAGCGGTAGCCGCGGGCCTTGAGCTGGTCCTTCAGCTCGAACGGCGCGTTCTCGGCCCAGACGCGACAGGTGACCTTGCGCGCCGCCTCGAGAAGCCGCAGCAGCGCGAGGTCGCCGGACTTGCGCAGCGGCCGCGCCAGCAGCTCGATCGCGGCGAGGCAATCGTCGGTCGCGCGGTGGGCGTCGTAGAAGAAGCCGGCGCTCATGGCCAGGTACTCGAGCCGGGTGCCGACGTAGCCTTCGTCCTGCCACGGCACCTGCGCCATCGAGCAGGCCCATGCCGCGCTCGCGAACGCCGGGCAGAAGCGCTCGGCGAACGGCCGGTCGAAGCCGGCATTGTGCGCGATCACCAGGTTGCTGCCGGCGACGAAGCGCGCGACCTCGTCCGGATCGATCGACTTGCCGGCGACCGCGGTGTCGTCGAGGCCGGTCAGCTCGGTGATCCTGGCCGGGATCGGCAGCGACGGTTGGCGCAGGGCCTGGAACGCGTCCTTGACCGCGTAGATGCGGCCGCTGCTGCGGCCGTAGGTGAACGGCACCAGCGCGATCTCGATGATCTCGTCCCGGGCCGGGTCCAGCCCGGTGGTCTCGAGATCGAGGAAGATCGCGGTGCGGAGGTCCTCGTCGTCCGGCGGCGGCAGCGCCGGCCGGGGCGCGAGCCGCCGCAGGATCCGGAAGTCGCCGGTCTCCTCCAGGGTCGCGATCGCGGCTTCGATGGACGGTCGGGTCACGACCCGCTTCTAGCACTATTTCTGCGACGAGTTGTCCCGCGCCGACCGCTTCGCCCGGTTCGTGGACGGCGGCAGCATGCCAATGTAAGGAAACCGGCCGGCGCCGCCGGTCACCCGCGACACCTCGGAGAACCAGCGACATGCAAGTCACCCGCCGCGCCGTGATCGCGACCGCCGCCATCGCCGCCGCCGTTCCGGCGGCCGCTCAACCCCAGGGGAAAGCCATGACGACGCCATCCGGCCTGCAGATCATCGACACCACGGTCGGCACGGGCGCCAGCCCGAAGACGGGCCAGACCTGCGTCATGCACTACACCGGCTGGCTCTCCGAGGGCGGCCAGAAGGGCAAGAAGTTCGATTCGTCGGTCGACCGCGGCCAGCCCTTCGAGTTCCCGATCGGCATGAAGCGCGTGATCGGCGGCTGGGACGAGGGCGTCGCCTCCATGAAGGTCGGTGGCAAGCGCACCCTGATCATCCCGCCGGAACTCGGCTACGGCGCGCGCGGCGCCGGCGGCGTGATCCCGCCCAACGCCACCCTGATCTTCGACGTCGAGCTGCTGGCCATCAAGTAGCCTCCTAGAACGCGACCCGCAGGCCGATGCCGAGCGCGTGGGCATCGGCACCGGTGGCGACGAGGCCGTCGTAGCGCAGGAAGGCGGCGACGCTGGCGGCGAGGCGGGCCTCGACGCCCAGCCCCAGCGTGACGGCATCGCGCAGTGCCTGCGCGCCGTAGACCGTGAAGCCGTTGCCCGGGGCGCCGGCCAGCGTGGCCGCGAACGGCCGCGCGGTGTCGGCGTACTCGTGTGACCAGCCCAGCCGGAACTGGACGCCCAGCGGGCGGTCGAGGCCGACCGCCAGCGCGGCGTCGGCCTGGACCCCCAGGATCGAGCGCACCGAGGTCGTGGTCCACGGCGCCGCCGACAGGTCGAGCGAGTCGGCGCCCCACTCGCTGAACCCGTTCATCGCCACCGACGCCGCCTGGAAGCGCAGGTAGGGCGCGAGCCCGGCCCGCGTCCCGCGGTCGATCTCGAAGCGATGGCCGGCCTCGACCTGGGCGAACAGCTGGTGCGCGCCGGTGCGCCCGCGCGCCTGCCGCGTCGCCAGGCCGGGGATCGCCAGCACGCGGGTCAGCTGGTTGTCGCTGGTGCCGTAGCCTGCCATGGCATCGACGTACGATCCGCCGGTCGACAGGCTGGCGTAGAGGCTGGCCTGCACCGCCGTCACGCTCGACGGGCCGGTGAAGGTCGCGACCGACTGGCTGCCGCCGGTCATGCCCAGCGCGACGCCGGCCAGCACGCCGGGCGCGAAGCCATGGTCGATGCCCGCGGCGAAGCCGCCCAGCGTCCATGACAGCGCGGCGGCGTTGCCGTCGCCGGCGACGCTGCCGGTGCCGCCCAGCGCCATGGCCCACGCGCTCCAGCCCGACGTGGCGGCGGTCTCGTCGCAGGCGCCGGAACAGGCCTCGGCCAGGGCCACGCGGCTTCCCGGCGTTGCCCGTTGCGTCGCCTGGCGCGCCGCCGCGACCTGCCGCCCGACCGCGTCCATGAACAGCGTCGCCCCGGCGAGGTTGGTGCTGGGCAGGCCGGCCCACGGCTGGCCGCCGATCGTCTCCAGCGCGGCGCGGCCCGCGCTGCCGTTCAGTTCCATCAGGGCGCCGAGCACCGTCGCGAAGTCGCCGCTCGCGCTGCCCCAGGCCGCGTCGAGCGACTGCGCCACCGCGTTCTGGTTGATGGTCTGCGCGCCGTCGACGAAGGTGCCCGCCAAGACCTGCAGGTAGACCGCGGTGGGATCGTAGGCGAGGCCGATGCGACGGAAGGCGTAGTCGGTGACCAGGCCATCGAAGGTGCCGGTGACGCCGGCGGTCGCGGTCAGGATCGTGTAGGTCGTGGTGCCGTGACGGTATCGGCCCGGGGCGGCCACCACCTGCACCGTGCCGCCGTTCAGCGTCGCCGCGCCGGTGACGGCGATGCGGTCGCTCTGCCCGGCCGGGTTGATCTCGACGCGGTAGGTCGAGCCGGCGTTCTGCACGTAGGTCCCCGTCACCGACAGCGTGCCGATCGAGTTGCCCGGCGCGATCGCGCCGTTGACCGTGAGCGTGCCGACGATGCTGCCGCTGCCGCCCAGCGTCGCGCCGCTGGCCACCACCACGCCGCTGGCGAGGCTGCCGTTCAGCACCAGCGTGCCGGCCGACACCGTGGTGCCGCCCGTGAAGCTGCTGGCCGCGGTCAGGATCGTCGTGCCGCTGCCGGCCTGGACCAGCCGGCCCGTGCCGGAGATCGCGTTGGCGATGGTCAGCGCGTCAGCACGGTCGATGATCAGCACCGCATCGTTGATCACCGCGCCGTTGCCGAGGCTGCCCGACGTACCGCCGTTGCCGACCCGCAGCGTCCCCGCCGCGATGGTCGTGGCGCCGCCGTAGCTGTTGGCGCCCGACAGGATCAGGGTGCCGGCGCCGGTCTTGGCGAGACCGCCCGACCCGGAGATCGTGCCGGAGAAGGTGGTGCCGGTGCCGTCGCTGCCGGTCGTGAGGACGGCGCTGCCCAGCGTCACCGACCCCGCACCGGCCAGCGAGCCCACGGACTGAGCGAACCCCGCGAGGTCCAGCGTCGCGCCGGCCGAGATGGTGTGGGCGCTGCCGGCCGCGAAGGTTCCGGCGGCGCCGGCCGCCAGCGTGCCGGCATCGACCGTCGTGGTGGCCGCATAGGTATTGGCGCCCGACAGGGTCATCGTGCCGGTGCCCCTCTTGGCAAGGCCGCCCGCGCCGGAGATCGTGCCGGAGAAGGTGGTGCTGGTGTCGTCGCCCCCGGTCGTGAGCACGCCGCTGCCCAGCGTCACCGACCCCGCGCCGGCCAGCGAGCCCACGGCCTGGTCGAACCCGGCGAGATCGAGCGTCGTGCCGGCCGCGACCGTGTGCGCGCTGGCGGCGGAAAAGGTATGGGCGGCCCCGGCCCGCAGCGTCCCGCCCGTCACCGCGGTGGCGCCGGAATGGCGGTTGGCGCCCGACAGCGTCATCGTGCCGGTGCCCGCCTTGATGAGACCGCCCGATCCGGAGAAGGTGCCCGAAAACGTCGTGCTGGTGTCGTCGCCGCCGGCCGTCAGGGTAGCGTTGCCCAGCGTCACGTTGCCGGCGCCGGCCAGCGAGCCCACGACCTGGTCGAAGCCGGCGAGATCGAGCGTGGCCCCGGCCGCGACCGTGTGCGCGCTGCGCGCTGCGAAGGTGCTGACGGCGCCGGCTTTCAGCGTGACGGCGGCGACGGTGGTGGCGCCCGCGTAGGTGTTGGCGCCCGAGAAAGTCAGCGTGCCGTCGCCGCTCTTGGTCAGCGAACCGGTGCCCGACATGTTTCCGCCGTAGGTACCGTCGCTCGCCTGGTCGAACACGACTGCCGCGTCGTTGACGATGTCGCCCTGCAGGCTGGTCGTGGTGCCGACCAGCGTGCCGCCCGACACCGTGGTGCCGCCGCCATAGGTATTGGCGCCCGACAGGGTCATCGTGCCACCCCCCGCCTTGCTCAAGCGGCCCGACCCGGAGATGACGCCGGAGAAGGTCGTGCTGCTGTCGTCGCCGCCGGCCGTCAGGGTGGCGCTGCCCAGCGTCACGCTGCCGGCGCCGGCCAGGGATCCCACCGCCTGGTCGAGTCCGGCGAGGTCGAGCGTGGCGCCGCCGGCGACGGTGTGGGCGCTGCGCGCCGCGAAGGTGTTGGCGGCGCCGGCCCTGAGCGTGCCCACGGCGAGGGTCGTCGCGCCCGAGTAGGTGTTGGCGCCGCGCAGCGTCGCCGTGCCGGCACCCTGCTTGGTGAGCCTGCCGGTGCCCGACAGGTTGCCGCCATAGGTGCCGTCGATCGCCTGGTCGAACACGACCGTCGCGTTGTTGACGATGTTGCCCTGCAGGCTGGTCGTGGTGCCCTTCAGCGTGCCGCCCGACACGGTCGTGCCGCCGCCGTAGGTGTTGGCGGCGGTCAGCGTCAGGGTGCCGCTGCCGGCCTTCGCCAGGGACCCCGAGCCGGTCATGGTGCCGCTATAGGTGCCGTCCGTGTCCTGGTCGAACACCACCGCCGCGTCGTTGGAGATGAACCCCCGCAGGCTGGTGGTGGTACCCTTCAGCGTGCCGGCGTCGACGAAGGTGCCACGCGAGTAGCTGTTGACGCCGGACAGCGTCAGCGTCCCGGCCCCGAGCTTGGTCAGCGATACCAGTCCCGTGATCCGGCCACCGTAGGCGAGATCGTCGAGCCGGTTGAAGACGACCTTCGCCCCGCCACTGATGTTGCCCTCGATCGACCCGGTGGTGCCGCCATCGCCGATCTGCAGGGTGCCATTGCTGACGACGGTCGACCCGCGATAGGTGCTCCTGCCCGTCAGGACGAGCACGTTGCTGGCGCCCATGGTGAGGCCGCCGTCGCCGCTGATATTCCCGGAGAGCACCACCCGGGCCTGCGTCGGGGAGACGAGCACCTGGTCGTTCAGCACGATGTCCGAGGTGACCGCTTGGCTGCCCGTGGTGAAGTTGACCAACCTGGCCTGGCCGGAAGCCACGTCGAACGTGATCGGCGCGCCGCTCACCGTGTAGCTCTGCGGACTGTCGAACTGCAACTCGCCGAGGGTCACGGCACTGCCCAGCGTGACGGTGCGGGGGGCGGTGATCACGTTGCCGAGGGTCGCCGAGGCGCCGATTCCGTTCGGCACGGTGCCGGTGCTCCAGTTGCCGGCCGTCTGCCAGGCGCCGCTGGCATCGACGTTCCAGTTCTGGGCGCGCGCCGATCCGACGGCAACGGTCGCCAGCAGCGCCGCCAGGATCCCGAAGCACCACGTCCGCCCGTTGCCACCGGCCCCGCGCGTGCCGAGCCGATGTCCAGGGACCAGGGGCATGCCACCGACTTCCGGAGGTTCTAAACAGCAAGCCCTACGAGGCCCTTCTCTCCTGCTCAAATGACGATCTGGAATGCATCGAATGAAGCGTGTCGATGAGCTTCGGCTCACCAGCCGAAGCGAATGCCGAGGCTGATGGCGTGGCTGTCGGCGCCGGCGGCGATGTCGCCGTCGTAGCGCAGGACGAGGCGGTAGCGTTCGTTGAACACGGTGGAGAGGCCGAGGCCGATGGTGGCGCTGTCGCGCGGCGGCGTCGGGCCGAGGACGGTGAACGCCGCGCCCGGGGCGGCGGCGAAGGCGGCGGTCACCGGCCGCGCCATGTCGGCGTGGTCGTGCGCCCAGCCGAGGCGCAGCTGCAGCGCCAGCGGCGCCTCCCAGCCGACCTTGTACGCGGCGCTGAACTCGGCCCCCAGCACCGTGCGCAGCGACGAGGTCGCCTGGCCGGCCACCGCGAGGTTCAGCCCGTCGGCGCCCCACTCGGTGAAGCCGTTCTGCGCCACCGTGCTGGCCTCCAGCCGCGCGAACGGCACCAGCGTGCTGGCCGAGGCGGCGTCGAGGCCGAAGCGGTAGCCGAGCTCGGCCTGGCCGAACCACTGCGGTCCGCCGGTCGCGCCGCGGGCGACGCGGGGGCCGAGCCCGGGGATCGTCACCTGCCGGGTCATCTGGTTGAGGGTCGAGGCGTAGCCCGCCAGCAGGTCGGCGTAGGCGCCGCCGCGGGTGAAGCTGGCGTAGAGCGCCGCCATCACGCTGTCGGAGGTGCCGCGGCTGCTGAAGCCGTTGGTCCACTCGGTGCCGCTGGTGTAGCCGGCGGCCAGTCCGAGCAGCACCGACGGGTGGACGCGGACGTCCATGCCGGCGGCGAACCCGGCGGCGCTGTAGAGCTGCGACGGCGCCTGTCCCGGCCGCGCGCCGCCGCACGCCGTCGCGCCGGCGGCGGTCGGGCCGCCGGCGATCGTGCCGGTGCCGCCCAGCGCCGCGCCCCAGCCGTGGATGCCCGAGCCCTCCTCGCCGGGCTTCGACCGCGTCACGATCCAGCGGTCGTCGCCGCCGTCGCGGCTCACCGCCATGGCGGTGCGCAGCTGCCGGGCGAACAGGTTGCCGGCGAACAGGTTGGCGGTGCCGAAGCCGCTGTAGGGCACGCCGCTCATGGCGTCGAGCGCCGCCGCGCCCTGCGCCGTGTCGAGGCCGAGCAGCGCCCCCAGCATCGTGGCGAACTCGCCGCCGGCGCCGGACGCGACCTGGTCGAGCGCGCAGGCGACGGCGTACTGGTTCGCCGTGGTCGCGCCGCGCCGGAACTGCACCGTCGGCACGGTCGGGTCCGTCGGGTTGGTCGGATCCGTCACCGAGGCCTCGAGGTAGACGTTGTTGGCGTCGTAGGTGATCCGGGGCTTCACGAAGGCGAGGTTGCTGGTCACCCCGGCATAGGTCCCGGTGACCCCGCCGGTCGCCGTCACCACCGTGTACTTGTAGCTGAGCGGGTAGATGCCGTTGGCCGCCAGCACCGTGATGGTGCCGCCCTGGATCGTCGCCGTGCCCGGCGCGCCGGTCACCAGGATTCGGTCGGCCTGGCCGGCCGGGTTGAGCTCGACCTGGTAGAAGCTGCCGGCGGCCTGGGTGTAGGAGCCGACGATGTTGAGCTGGCCGATCGAGTTGCCGGGCGCGATCGTGCCGTTGTTCAGCACCGCGCCGGTGATGGTGCCGGTGCCGCCCAGCGTGCCCGCCGCCAGCACCGTGGTGTCGCTGGTGATGCTGCCGTTGATGCGCAGCGTGCCGGCCTCGACCAGGGTCGGGCCGCGGTAGGTGTTGGCCGCGGTCAGGTTGGTGCTGCCCGAACCGCGCTGGATCACGCCGCCGGTGCCGTCGATGGTGCCGCCGAAGGTGCGCGCGTCGGAGCGGTTGAACACCAGCGTGCCGTTGTTGGCGACGTTGCCGTCGATCCAGCCCGAGGCGCCGCCGTTGCCCAGCTGCAGCGTGCCGGCCGTGATGGTCGTGCCGCCGGCGTAGTGGTTGTCGGCCAGCAGCACCGTGGTGCCGGTGCCGCGCTGGTCGAGGCTGCCGGCGCCGGTGATGGCGCCGGGGATCTCGAAGCGGTTGGTGCGGTCGATCGCCAGCACGCCGTTGACCACCACCGCGCCGCTGCCCAGCGTGCCGGTGGTGCCGCCGTTGCCGACCTGCACCGTGCTGCCGGCCTCGATCCTGAGCCCGCCGCTCCAGCCGTCGTTGTCGGCCGCCAGCACCAGCGTGCCACCGGCGCCGTTGGTGGTCAGGCGGCCGGCGCCGTCGACCGCGCCGTTCAGGACCAGCCGGCTGGTGCCAACGTCGACCGTGCCGCCGCCGGCCCGCAGCGACACGGTGCGGGTCATCGCGAGGTCGGCGGTGACCGCCAGCCGGCCGTTGTCGAGCGACAGCGGGCTGGCCGCCGCGCCGAGGTTGGCGTCGCGCGACACCGAGATGGTGCCGCCGTTCGAGATCGTCGTGCCGCCGGCATAGCTGCTGCTGCCCCGCAGCGTCAGCGTGCCGCGACCGACCTGGGCCAGCGACCCGCTGCCCGAGACGATGCCGTCGAACTCGAGGTCGTTCGAGCGGTTGAACACCAGGCGGCCGGCGTTGGCGACGTCGCCGCGGATCGAGCCGGTGGTGCCGCCGTCGCCGATCTGCAGCGTGCCCGCCGTGATGGTCGTGCCGCCGCCGTAGCTGTTGGTGCCGGTCAGGATCGTGGTGCCCGCCGCGCCGCGCTGGTCGAGGCTGCCGCCGCCGGTGATGTCGCCGGCGATGGTGAACGCGCCCGAGCGGTCGATCGCCAGCGTGCCGTCGTCGACCACCGCGCCGCTGCCCAGCGTGCCGGTGGTGCCGCCATTGCCGACCTGCACCGTGCTGCCGGTGTCGATCCGCAGCCCCCCGGCCCAGCCGTCGTTGTTCGCCGCCAGCACCAGCGTGCCGCCGGCGCCGGTCGAGGTCAGCCGGCCGGCGCCGGCGACCGCGCCGTTCAGGACCAGCCGGTTGGCGCCGAGGTCGACCGTGCCGCCGCCGGCATCGACCCGCACGCCGCGCGCGGTGTCGAAGCCGGCGGTGACCGCCAGCGTGCCGGCGTCGAGCGTCAGCGTGCCCGTGATCGCGCCGAGGTTGGTGTCGGCCGCCACCTGCAGCGTGCCGGTGCCGCTGACCGTGGTGCCGCCGCGGTAGCCGTTGGCACCGGACAGCACCAGCGTGCCGGGACCGAGCTGCTGGACGCTGCCGCCGCCCGAGATGACGTCCGCGACCGCCACCGTGCCGCTGCGGCGGAAGGCCAGCACGCCGTCGTTGGCGACCCTGCCGGTGCCGAGCTGGCCCGTCAGCCCGCCGTCGCCGACCTGCAGCGTGCTGCCGGCGGCGATCGACGTGCCGCCGGTGTACCTGTTGGCGCCCAGCAGGATCGTCTTGCCGCCACGCTGGCTGAGTGCGCCATCGCCCGTGACCTCGCCGCGGAACTCGAACACGCCGGCGCGATTGATGGCGAAGGTGCTGTCCCGCAGCGTTGCCACGTTGCCCTCGATCGAGCCGGTCGCGCCGCCGTCGCCCAGCTGCAGCGTGCCGGCCGTGACCGTGGTGCCGCCGCGGTAGCTGTTGGTGCCGGTCAGGATCGTGGTGCCCGCCGCGCCGCGCTGGTCGAGGCTGCCGCCGCCGGTGATGTCGCCGGCGATGGTGAACGCGCCCGAGCGGTCGATCGCCAGCGTGCCGTTGTCCTCGACCGCGCCGGTGCCCAGCGTGCCGGTGGTGCCGCCGTTGCCGACCTGCACCGTGCTGCCGGTGTCGATCCGCAGCCCGCCGCTCCAGCCGTCGTTGTTCGCCGCCAGCACCAGCGTGCCGCCGGCCCCGGTCGAGGTCAGCCGGCCGGCGCCGGCGACCGCGCCGTCCAGGACCAGGCGGTTGGCGCCGAGGTCGACCGTGCCGCCGCCGGTCTCCACCGTCAGCGCCCGCCCGGTCGTGAAGCCGGCCGTGACCGCCAGCGTGCCGTCGTCGAGGATCACCCGGCCGCTGGCCGCGCCGAGGTTGTCGTCGCCCGCGACCTCGAGCCGGCCGCCGCCGCCGACCCCGGTGCCGCCGCTGTAGGTGTTGGCGCCGGCCAGCGTCAGCGTGCCGGGACCGAGCTGCATGACGACGCCGCTGCCCTGGATCGCATCCATCACCGTGACGGTGCCGCTGCGCCGGAACGACAGCAGGCCGTCGTCGACGATCGTGCCGCTGCCGAGCTGGCCGGTCAGCCCGCCCTCGCCGACCTGCAGCGTGCTGCCGGCGGCGATCGTCGTGCCGCCGGTGTAGCTGTTGGCGTTGGTCAGGATGGTCTTGCCGCCGCGCTGGCTGAGCGCGCCGTCGCCCGACACGATGCCGCGGAACGTGAACGCGCCGGCGCGGTTGATGGCGAAGGTGCTGCCCAGCAGGGTGGTGACGTCGCCCTCGATCGAGCCGGTCGCGGTGCCGTCGCCGAGCTGCAGCGTGCCGGCCGTGACCGTGGTGCCGCCGCGGTAGCTGTTGGTGCCGGTCAGGATCGTGGTGCCCGCCGCGCCGCGCTGGTCGAGGCTGCCGCCGCCGGTGATGTCGCCGGCGATGGTGAACGCGCCCGAGCGGTCGATCGCCAGCGTGCCGTCGTCGACCACCGCGCCGGTGCCCAGCGTTCCGGTCGTGCCGCCGTTGCCGACCTGCACCGTGCTGCCGGCATTGATCTGGAGGCCGCCGCTCCAGCCGTCGTTGTTCGCCGCCAGCACCAGCCGCCCGCCGGCGCCGGTCGAGGTCAGGCGGCCGGCGCCGGCGACCGCGCCGTCGAGCACCAGCCGGTTGCCGCCAACGTCGACCGTGCCGCCGCCGCCCGCGACCGTGACCGCGCGGGCCGCGGCGAAGCTGCCCGTGACCGCCAGGGTGCCGGCATCGAGCGTCAGCGTGCCCGACGCGGCACCGAGGTTGACGTCCGCGCCGACCTGCAGCGTGCCGCCGCCCGTCACCGTGGTGCCGCCGCGGTAGGTGTTGGTGCCGGTCAGCTCGAGCACGCCCGACCCGAGCTGGCTGACCGCGCCGCCGCCCGAGATCGTGCCGGTGAAGGCAAGGTCGTTCGAGCGCTTGAAGGCCAGCGTGCCGCCGTTGGCGACGTCGCCCTGGATCGAGCCGGTGGTCGCGCCGTCGCCGACCTGCAGCGTGCTGCCCGTGCCGATCGTGGTGCCGCCGCCCCAGTTGTTGGCGTTGGTCACCACCAGCGTGCCGTTGGCGGTCGCCAGCGCGCCGGCGCCGTCGATCACGCCGGACAGGGTGAGCGTGCCGCCGCCCATCCGGAAGCTGCCGCCGCCCGTTCCCAGGCTCACGGCACGGCCGCTCGACAGGGTGCCGCCGGTCGCCAGCGTGCCGTTGTCCAGCGCCAGGCCGCCGCTCGCCGCGCCGAGGTTGGCGTCGCTGGTCACCTGCACGGTGCCGCCGTTGGAGATCGAGGTGCCGCCGCCGTAGCTGTTGGCGCCGCCCAGCACCAGCGTGCCGCTGCCGACCTGGGCGACCGCGCCGCTGCCGGAGATGGTGTGGCTGAAGTCGACGCGGTCAGAGCGCTTGAAGGCCAGCGTGCCGCGGTTGTCGACGTTGCCCTGGAGGGTACCGGTGGTGCCGCCGTTGCCGACCTGCACCGTGCTGCCGCCGTCGATCTGCAGGCCGCCGCTCCAGCCGTCGTTGTTCGCCGCCAGCACCAGCGTGCCGCCCACTCCCCTGGCGGTCAGGCGGCCCGCGCCGTCGACCGCGCCGTCCAGGACCAGGCGGTTGCCCGCCACGTCGATGGCGCCGCCCGCCGCGTCGACCGTGATCGCGCGGGTGGTGGCGAAGCTCGAGGTCACGGCCAGCGTGCCCGACCTCAAGGTCACGCCGCCCGTCGCGTCGCCGAGGTTGGCATCGCTCGCGACCTGGACCGTGCCGCCGCCGCTCACCAGCGTGCCGCCGCGGTAGCTGTTGGCGCCGGTCAACTCCAGCACGCCAGATCCGAGCTGGCTGACGCCGCCGCTGCCCGAGATCCTGTCGCTGAAGGCAAGGTCGTTCGAGCGGTTGAAGGCCAGCGTGCCGTTGTTGACGACGTCGCCCCGGATCGAACCGGTGATGCCGCCGGCGCCGACCTGCAGCGTGCTGCCCGTGCCGATCGTGGTGCCGCCGCCCCAGTTGTTGGCGTTGGTCACCACCAGCGTGCCGTCGGCGGTCGTCAGCCCGCCGCCACCGTCGATCACGCCGGTCAGGGTGAGCGTGCCGCCGCCCATCTGGAAGCGGCCGCCGCCGGCGTTCAGGGTCACGGAGCGGCTGCTCGTGAAAGTGCCGCTGGTCGCCAGCGTGCCGTTGTCCAGGGTCAGCGCACCCGCGGCGTCGCCCAGGTTGGCGTTGCTGGTCACCCGCACGGTGCCGCCGTTCGAGATCGAGGTGCCGCCGCGGTAGCTGTTGGTACCGCCCAGCGTCAGCGTACCGCTTCCGATCTGCGCGACCATGCCGCCGCCGGAGACGGTGTCGTTGAAGGCGACGTCGTCGGAGCGGTTGAAGGCCAGCGTCGCTCCGGTCACGGTCGAGACGTTGCCCTTGATCGACCCCACGGTGCCGCCGTCGCCGACCTGCAGCGTGCCACCGTAGATGGTGCTGGAACCGATCGCGTTGTCGGCCCTGAGCGTGAGCTTGCCGCCGCCGTGCTTCCAGAGCTCGCCGGAGCCGGTGATGCTGCCGTCGAACACGACGTCGTCCGACCTCGAGAAGTCCAGCGCCGCCCCGGCATTGATCCCGACCTCGCCGGTGATCTCGCCCGTCGTGCCGCCGTTGCCCACCTGCAGCACGCCGCCGACGATGCGCGTGCCGCCGGTGTAGCTGTTCTTGCCCGAGAGGATCGTCCTGCCGCTGCCCTGCTGCCACAATGCGCCCGTACCCGAGACGACCCCCCGGAAGAGCACCTGGTTGGAGCGGTTGAACATCAGCCGCGTGAAGTCCGCGGTCGTGACGTCGCCCTCGATCGACCCGGTGAGGCCGCCATCGCCGACCTGCAGCGTGCCGCCGGTGATCGACGTCCCGCCAAGGTAACTGTTGGCCGCCGTCAGCACGGTGATCCCCGGACCCTTCTGCTCGAAACGTCCGTTCCCCTTGATGACCCGCGACAGCACGAACGGGGTGAGCGGTCCGTCCGACCGGTTGATGACCAGCGCGCCGTCGTTGACGATGTCGGTGGTGGCCGATCCCAGCGTGCCCGTCGCGCCGCCGTCGCCGACCTCCAGCGTGCCGGCGGTAATGGTGGTGGCGCCCGCGTAGGTGTTGTTGCCGGTCAGGATGGTGGTGCCGCTGCCCAGCTGGGTCACCGAGCCGTTGCCCGAGATCACCCCGCGCAGCGACATCGCGTCGGCACGGTTGAAGACCAGCCCCCCGCTGTTGACGACGTTGCTGCTGCTGTCGATGGAACCCGTCAGGCCGCCGTCGCCCAGCTGCAGCGTGCCGGCCGCGATCGTCGTGGTGCCGGCGTAGCTGTTGGCGCCGGTCAGGACCAGGATGCCGCTGCCGGCCTGGCGCAGCGCGCCGCCGCCCGAGACCTTGCCGCCGAAGACCACGCGGTCGGTGCGGTTGAAGCTCAGCGTCGCGCCGGTAGAGGTCACGACGTCGCCGGCGATCTCTCCGGTGATGCCGGCATTGCCGACCTGCAGCGTGCCCGCCTCGACCGCGGTGCCGCCACCGTAGCTGTTGCGTGCCGTCAGGATGGTCGTGCCGGTGCCGCGCTTGATCAACTGTCCCGCGCCGCTGATCTCCGCGTCGACGAGCAGCTCGTTCGACCGGTCGAACACCAGCGTGCCGTCGTCGATCACGGTGCCGCTGCCGAGGACGCCGGTGGTACCGCCGGCGCCGACCTGGACCGTGGCGCCGCCCGCGATGTCGAGCCCGCCGCTCCAGTAGTTGCCGCTGGAGGTCAGGACCAGGGTGCCGCTGTCGGTGGCGAGACGGCCGGCCCCGGTGACGGCGCCCGCAAGCGTCAGGGTGTTGCCGCCCAGCGCCAGCCGGCCGCCGCCCGCGCCCAGTGACAGCGCGCGGTTGCTGCCGAAGCTGGCGGTGGTCTGCAGGGTGCCGTTGTCGAGCGTCAGGACATTGCCGAATCCGCCCAGCACGCTGTCGGCAGCCACGCGCACGGTACCGCCGGACGTCACCACCGTGCCGCCGGTATGCGAGTTGCTGCCGGTCAGCACCAGCGTGCCGGTGCCGACCTGGCGCAGCGTGCCGGCGCCCCTCAGGAGGCCGTCGAAGGTCACCAGGTCGGAATGCTTGAAGACCAGCGCGGTGCCGGCCGACGAGTCGATGGCGATCGCGCCGATCGAGCCGGTGGTGCCGCCGTCCCCGACCTGCAGCGTGCCGGCCGTCAGGGAGGTCGCGCCGGTCCAGCTGTTCGCGCCGGTCAGGATGGTGGTCGCCGAGCCGACGTGCGACACCGTCCCGTTGCCGCTGATCGCGCCGGCATAGGTCCAGGTCCCGGTGCGGTCGATCACCAGGTTGTTGCTGCCGCCGGCTTCGAAGACAATGTTGGAACTGCCCGCCGTACCGGTCGCGCCGCCGGTGCCGATCCGCAGGGTGGAGAAGTTGCCCACGCTGGTCGTACCGGAATAGTCGTTGTCGGCCGCCAGGGTGAGCGAGGTGGAACCGGAGCGCGGCACCAGCCGGATGCCGCCGGTGCCGCTGATCTTGCGGTTCAGGGTCAGCGTGCCCAGCCCCGAGACGAGGATCGTCCCAGACCCGTCGACCGTGCCGTCGAAGGCGTAGGCGTTGTTCTTGCTGAACTCCAGCGTCGCGTTGTTGGTCACCGGGCCGGCCAGCTCACCCTTCTCGCCGGTGATCTCGACCACGCCGGCGTTGATCGTCGTGCCGCCGGTGAAGGTGTTGGCGCCGGACAGTCGCGTCCGCCCGGCTCCCGCCTGGGTGAAGGTGCCGGTGCCGCCGATCGCGCCCCCGATGAACAAGGTCGTGCCCGCCGCCAGGTTGGCGACCAGCGCGCCGTTGTTGGTGTTGGCGGCGGTGCCTGAGCCCAGCGTGCCGGTCGTGCCGCCGGTGCCGACCTGCACCGTGCTGCCGGCCTCTATGATCGTGCCTCGGTCGTAGTTACTGTCGGGACCGGTCAGGATCAGCGTGCCGGACTTCTGCTGGAGCTGGATCGCGCCGTCGATCCGGCCGGCCAGCGTCAGCGTGCCGCCACCCTCGTTGACGAGCGTGCTGGCACCGGCGCCATTGATGCGGCCGGTGGCGACCGTGGCGGTGCCGGAGCGGTTGAAGGTGAGCGACGTGCCAGCCGCGAGCCGCGCGTCGCCGGAACCGAGCGTGCCGGCGGCGGCGCCATTGCCGATCCGCAGCGCGCCCTTGTTGATCGTCGTGGTGCCGTAGCTGTTGTCGCCGACCAGCGTCGTGGTGCCGCTGCCGTCATGGACGAGGCTGCCCAGGCCCGAGCCGGTGATGCCGGCCATCTCGAGCGGGGCGTCACGGTTGATGACGAGCGTGCCGCCGTTGGAACCGAAGACGATGTCGCCGCGGCTGGCCGTGCCGATGGCGCCGCCGGTGCCGATCTGCAGCGTGGCCGCGAAGCCGTTGATCGTGCTCCGACCGCCGTAGTCGTTGTTGGTGGCGAGGATCAGCCTTCCCATCGTCACCCCGACCCCGCCGGTGCCGCTGACCTTGCCGGTCAAGGTCATCGTGTCGGAGGGCCCACTGGCGGCCTGTACGGTGGTGCCGGAGCCGGTGATGGTCCCACCGTACGCACTGGTGCCCGTCTTGCTGAACTCCAGCGTCGCGTTGTTGACGACGTTCCCGGGCAGCACACCCGCCCCGGAGATTCGCAGGGTGCCGGCCTCGATCGTCGTGCCGCCGCCGTAGCTGTTGGCGCCGGACAACGACGTCGCGCCCGGCCCGATCTGGGTCAGGCTGCCCGCACCCGTGATGGCCCCCGGGATAACCAGGGTCCCGGAAGACCGGTTGATCACCAGCGCGCCTTCGTTGGCCACCGCGCCGCTGCCGACCGCGCCGCCCCCGCCGCCGTCGCCGAGCTGCAGGGCTGCCCCCGCGGCGATCGTCGTGCCGCGCGTGTAGGTGTTGTCGTAGGTGGTGATCAGCGTCCCGGCCTGCTGGTCGAGCGCGATCGTGCCGTCGATCGAGTAGGTCGTGGTGATCGACCCGGGGGCGATGTTGCGGACCGTCGCCGCGCCGGCGGTCGCGGCGATGCGGCTGTTGAAGCTGTAGGTGCCGGCGCGGTTGAAGATGAGGGAGGTGCCGGCGGCCAGGGAGACCGTGCTGAGGATGCCGCTGCCGATCGAGCCGGTCGCGCCGCCGGTGCCGAGCTGCAGCGAGCCGCCATTGATCGTGGTGTTGCCGCCGTAGGTGTTGTCGGCGGTGAGGATCGTCGCGACGCTGCCGTTCTGGACCAGGTGACCGAGACCGCTGAGCGTGCCGGTAATGGTCAGCGCGCCGGTACGGTTGATCTCCAGGTTCGCGCCTCCGCCGATGGTGACGCTGCTGGTGCCGATCGAGCCGGTCGCGCCGCCGGCGCCGACCTGCAGCGTGGTGCCGACGAAGCCGGAAATCGTCGAGGGGCCGCCGAAGCTGTTGTCGGCGGCCAGGATCGTGCGGCGGCTGTCCACGACGTCGATGCCGCCGGTCCCGCTGATCGTGCCGTTGAGGGTCAGGGTGGCGGACGTGTTCTGGACCGTGCGGCCGGAGCCGCTGATGTCGCCGTTGAAGACGACGGCGTCCGTGCGGTTGAAGACCAGCTTCGCGTTGTTGACGACGTTGCCGCCGATCGCACCCGTTACTCCGCCGTTGCCCAGCTGCAACGTGCCGGCGGCGATCATGGTGCCGCCGGAGTAGCTGTTGCTGTTCCCGGTCAGGGTGAGTGTCCCGGCGCCCGTCTTGGTCAGCGATCCGCCCGTGCCCGAGATCGCGCCGCCGAGCGTGCCGCTGAGGCCGGCCGATCCAACCTCGAGGTTCCGGGCACCGAGGTTGATGTTGCCGGCACCCGACACCGCGCCAAGCGTCGTGCCGGTCGAAGTAAGTCCCGAGATGTTGAGCGTCGAGCCCGAGCCCAGCACCACCTCGGCCGAACCGCCGCTGCTGGTGCCGGTGAAGGACAGGCCGCCGCCGGTGAAGGTGAAGACGGGACGGCTGGCCGACGCGTTGTCGATGCCGGCCCCGGTGAAGGTCAGCAGGCTGCTGCCGGTGAAGGTGTAGGCCGGCGCGCCGGCGGCGAACTGGAAGCCGCCGACCGTGACGTTGCCCGCGCCGAGGGTGATGGCCGTCCTGGTCGAAGCGCCGAAGGTCGCGGTACCGGTCGGCACGCTGCCGCTCGACCAATTGGTCCCGGTGTTGAAGGTCGCCGACCCCGGCGAGGCAAGCCACGTCGCGTCCTGGGCGAACGCCGTCGTGGTCGCGAGCGACGTTGCCGTGGCAATGGCCGCGCCGAGCCCCCCGGCCCGGCGTTTTCGTCCTCTCGTGCGAGGCACCGTATCTTCCCAATCGAAAAGGTCGGGGCGCCGCGACCCAATCGCGGCACGAACCCGGCCACACCCGCGTCATGGGTACGGCGTTCCGGTGCCCCCGGATAATGACGAACAATGATCGGCTGTATGAATGCCGAGAATGTCAGGGCACGGTCAGGACGGAGCCTTTCGCCGGGAATAGCCGACAACAGCCACGAGCCCCGCCCGGAGGGGCGACAACCCGATCCGGTCGCAACCCGGATGCACCCCGCTGGTCGCGCCCCGTCGAGCGCTCGTGGTCACGCTCCCTCTGCTGCATTCAGTCGGCGGTCCAGCTCGCGGCCTGGCGGCCGCCTCACCGGGTGGCATCGGCGACGCAGCGCGCGACCGCCTGACGCAGGCCGCCGATGCAGCGCTGCGCCGGGACCAGCGCGTCGTTGACCTGCTGGGTCGGCGGTCCGCGGGACAGTGTCTCGTCGGCCTGGAAACGCAGTTCCAGCCAGGCCCGCCAGAACGCGGCGACCTGGCGCGAGCGTTCCTCGCCCGACAGGTCCCTGGCCCCGGCGCGAGGCACCATCTGCTGCACGATCAGGTGGTAGGCCGAGCCGGCTCGGCTGGTGGCGATGTCGAAGGCCTCGACCGGATCGTGCTGCAGCCGCAGCCGACGGTAGCTGTTATAGAGATCCTCGTTGAAGGCGGGCACGACCAGCCTGTCGCGCACGTGCTGCATCTCGGCCTCGAACAGCAGGGCGGCGCCGGCGACGATGCCCGGCGGCAGCAGGCTGGCCCGCGCCGCGGCTTCGCCCAACAGCATGTAGGGCCAGGTTGCCGTGCCGACGTCGGCCTCGCCCTGTCGCCCCGCCTCGGCCTCCTCGCCGCGCTGCCGCGCGAACCAGCGCCGCCGGGCACGCAACGCGGCATCGTATTCCTGTCGTACCGCGAGCGCGTCGTAGAGGGCCGGCGCGACGCTGTCGGCGATATCGGGGTTCAGGCGGATCGTCGCGTTGAAGCACTGCCGCTCGACGTCGTTCCCGATCGCCAGTCGCGCCCGCAGGAAGTCGAGCACCGTCGCCGTATCCACCGCCACCCGCTTGGCCAGCGTGTCCGACCCGGGCCGCGGACAGCGCGCGGCAAGCGTGTCCTCCCCGGCGACCGCACCCAGCCGCTGCAGGATGGTGGCGATGGCCGCGACGTCGTCGATCCGCTTGTTCGGATCGTACTTGGCGACCGACACGACGTAGGCGTCGTACAGGCAGAGCGTGCGGACATACTCCTTGTTGACCTTCGACAGCCCGCGCTGGCACGGCACGCCGGCGATCGCCACCGGACCGAGGTGGGCGAATTCCCGCTCGTGGGCGAGAAGTCGCTGGTGGAAGGCCTCGGCCGAGGCCTCGCCTCCCCACGGCGATCCGAACACGATGACCTGCATGCCGGTGCTGTCGTGTGAACCGGCCCTGGGCTGGGGTGGCGCCGCGTAGTAGTTCGCCATCCAGCCGATCGATGCGGCATCGGGTCCGGCGTTCACCAGGTGGTTCACGAACTCGCCGCCCAGCCGGATCTCGAGGTCCGGTCGGTGTTCCGCCGAGGCGGGCGTGGCGGCGGCCAGCGTGATCGCGAGAACCGCGGCGAAGAGAACGGCCAAGGGTCGGCAAGGGAAGACATCGACCATGCCCGAGGATGGCCCCCGGGGACGCGGCGACCATGATGCAGATCAAGCCGCGCCCCCGAGCCCCACGACGTCGCGTGACGCCTCGTCGAACCGGCAGCTTCTTGACCTGGCTCAAGGGCGGGACGCGTTCGGCGATGTAGCCTGCCACCGGCTGGCTTCGAGAGGCGCACATGGCTCCCAACCACTGGTTCCGTGCTCGTGACGTCGCAACGACCGCACGACCCTCGCCACGTTCGCTGCGATCCCGGGCACGAATGCTCGTCGCGTGCCTGGTGCTCTTGCTGCCGGCGGCACCGAGTGCCGTTGCTGAAGTGGTCGATCAATCGAACGCTCCCGCCCAGCCCGGCGGCGGCGCCCATCACGTCACGGTGCAGTCCGCGCAGACCGTGGTGCCGAGCCTCGGCTGCCTGACGCGGGTCGATGTCGGCCTGACGACCGGCAACCACGGCCGCGGCGGCGACCAGGTGACGCTGACGGTCACCGATCTCTACAGCGCGCGCGTCTACGCCAGGGTGACGGCCACCGTTCCCGAAGGCTTCGACGGCTACTGGCGCTTCGACATGCCCGCGGGCGGCGTCGAAGTGCCCCACAGCGCCATCGTTCTCGACCTGAGGGACACCGGCAAGAACGTCTTCTGGTGGCGATACGAGGAAGGCGACCCCTATCCTGCCGGCTTCTACATCTTCGCCGGCACCGGCAATGCCAACCGGGACTACGTCTTCAGGACCTACGGCAAGGCGACCTGCCGTGCCTTCTCGATGAACGTGACGCCGGACCCGGTTCCCCTGGTCCAGGGTGGCTCGCACCAGGCGACGGTCAACGTCGCGCGCAAGGGCGGGTTCAGCGGACCCGTCACCGTGACATTCGCGCTGCCAGGCGGTGTAACCGCAACGCCGTCGACATTGGTCGTCCCGGGCGCCGGCGCCACGGCCACCTTCACGGCAGGACCTGCCGCCACGACCGGCACCTTCACGGCGACGGCGAGCGGCGTGGCGAGCGGCATCGAACCGGCGCACGACGATTTCCGCGTCACCGTCGCGGCCGCGTCCGGACCGGCGCAGGTCACCGGCGTCAGCCCCGCGCTGCAGGCGAAAGGCGGGACGATCACCGTTTCAGGCGCCCGCTTCCACCCGACGTGCGCCGCCAACGTCGTGACCTTTGCCGGGATCAGCGTCACGCCGACCACCTGCGGCGCCGGCACGCTGACGGCCGTGGTGCCGCCCCAGGCGTCCGTCGGACCGACGCGTCTCAAGGTGACGAGCGGCGGCAAGACGAGCAACGACGTCGCCTTTTCCGTCGCCCGGCAATCCGGTGGCTTCAGCGAGATCACCAGCCAGGTGCTGAACCGTCATTCGAGCCACGGCTGCGGCGGCGGCACGGCAAGGGTCGAGATCACGGCGAGTGGCGGCGATGCCTACCAGGCCGCCTATCAACGCCTGCCGGGAAGCGCGCCGATCGGTTCGCCGATCACCTTCAACGACAGCTACACCTACATGGTCGCCGGCACCAAGCACATCATCGAGCGATTCGGAGGCGCGGGGTTCAGCGGCTGCGATGTCGGGCTGGTGTTCGACCCCGGCCATTCGGCAGGCCCCCGGCTCCTGCTGCGCGACCTCGACAACGGCGCCTCCTTCAAGGGGTCACCTTATGCGATCGCGATCCAGGTGCCCCGGCTCGCGCCCCCGATCACCGAGACCTTCGGGCCGCGCTTCTACCGCAGCCCGGACGGCACCATCATCCTGGCGATAACCGCGGCGCGGGAGAACGCCACGGGACACGTCACGGCCACCTTGTTCGACAAGGCCACGGGCGGCGGCGTCCTCGCGGCGGTCCCCATCAACAAGCCCGCCGGCAGCGGGTCGGTGGGCAACCCATCGGCCAGCGCCGTGCTGAACACCAACAACACGGTCAGCCTCACGTTCGGCAGCCAGGTTCTTGCCCCGATCACCGTTCCCTGAGGCGGCGGACAAACCGGGCGGGAACAAGCCAGCGCAAACTGGCCGACATCATCTTCCAGCGATCGCTGCGGTGCTTCCGTGGGGCGTGACGATTTCCCTCGTGGTGGTCGCCCGTCTTCCCTGCACCGGATGGAGTGCGGGCTGGACGCCAGGTTGCCTCGACGGGCTTGAGCAGCAGCGTGTAGAACTCGTGCGCCAGGCCGACGTCGAAGGCGGCTTTACCTCGTCACCCGGCGACCCGGGTGCTAGCCTTCCGCCATGGCTCAGGCGTCATCATTGATTTGCAAGGGATGCTGGCAGAACTTGCATTTGCCGGCGGTCCTGCGCGGCATCGGTTCCCTGCCCTACCGAGCCGTCGGCCTCAGGCCGAGCCGGATGAACCCCAATACGTGCACGCTCTGCGAACTGGCGTTCACGACGGTGATGCGGGCCCGCAATGTCGATATCGATGCCTCGGTGATGTTCGCCGACCTGCGAGGCTACACCGGCCTGACGGAAACGTTGAGGCCGGAAGCGATGTCCGAGTTGCTCGACCTCTTCTACGACGCCTGTGGCAACGCGATCTGGTCCCAGGATGGATTGCTCAACAAGACCATCGGCGACGCCGTGATGGCGGTCTTCAACTTCCCGGTGACGTACACCGATCACGCCGCGCGCGCGGTCGCGGCCGCGCGCCTGCTGCAGGCGGACTGCCACGTTCGCTTCAACGAATTCGCGCGGACGCACGGAATCGACGTGCGGCTGCTCGGAGTTGGCATCGGCATCGACTCCGGCATGATGAAGTTCGGCGAGTTCGGCCGCTCGCATCGCGACCTGACGGCCATCGGCACGGTGGTGAACATCGCGGCACGGGCACAGTCCGCCGCGGCGCCGGGCGAAATCCTCGTGACCGAGCGGGTGCACGACCGCGCACCGGCACTCGGCTGGCGCGATGCGGGACGTGACTACACGCTGAAAGGCTTCGAAGCGACGATCCGGCTGTACGCGGCGTCGGAAACCCTGCCGGTGCACTAGGACCGTGCACTTGCGTGAAGCCGGAGGAGGTCGGCGGGCCGGAGGGGGCAAAGGAGAGAACCTGGAGCAAGACGCTCGACGTCTTGGCGTGCCTGGGCGACCCTCGGCAATGAGCAGCGCTTTGCGGATGCCAGCCCGGATCCGGTGACCTGTTTCACACGCGGAAACGCTGTCGCAGACGCCGGACCACGCCGATCGTCACCAGCAGGCCGACGGTGACGAGGCAAAGCCCCACCACCTGGAACACGCTCGGCACCTCGCCGACGATCGGGATACCGATCAGCACCGAGACCGCCGGCACGATGGCCGGGAACAACACGGCCCGGCTCACGCCCAGCAGCATGACGGCCTGGCTGTAGGCGAGCATCGTCAGGACTCCCTGCAGGCCGCCCTGCACCACGCCCTGGAAGGCCAGGGCGCCCAGCGGCAGGGCGGCGAGGTGCTCGATCCCTTTCAGCGGCAGGTAGATCGCGGTCGTCGCGACCATCGACAGGACCGCAACCACGGCCGTCGCGCGCAGGGCCGAGAGTCGCCAGTAGCGGAGCAGCAACGTGAAGGCCGCCCACAGCAGGCTGGAGGCGAAGAACAGGAGGTCGCCGATCCAGGCCTGCCCGCCCGCGCCGGCCGACGACCGGGCAATCCCGTCCCAGCCGATCAGGCCGATGCCCAGCAACACGATCGCGGCGCCGGCGAGGTGAGCGGGCCCCAGCCTTTCGCGCAGGAACAGGGCGGCGCCCAGCGTGCTGAAGATCGTGACGGTCGAGGGCGCGATCACCGCGCCATGGGCGAGCGGCGCGAAGGCATAGCCGCCCGTCTGCAGCAGCGCGAACGGCGCGCCACCCAGCATCGCCAGGATGACGGCACGCCGGAGCCCGATCCCGGCCAGCGTCGGCAGGTGCCAGGGCAGGAGCAGGGGCAGCATGATCGCGCCGGCGACGACGTAGCGCGCGAAGATCATGTCCACCGCGCCCAGCCCGCCCAGGATGCCGGCACGCGCCGAGGCGAATGACAACGAGGCGCCCAGGGCCATCGCCGCGCCGGACAGGAACCCCCAGCGCTCGCGCCGCGCCCGCACCGCCGCCTCGTTCTCGGTCATGGCTCGCCGTACCACGGCCGACGGCGGCGCACAGCTTATTTTGTAGCGATCGCTCCAAAATCATGGTCTACATGCCGGATGGGACGCCCCAAGGCATTCGACGCGGACAAGGTCCTCGACGGCGCGGTCGCCTGCTTCTGGTCGCGCGGCTACGAGGCGACGTCGGTGCGCGACCTCGCCGAGCACATGGGCATCGGCGGCGCGAGCCTGTACAACGCCTTCGGCGGCAAGCGCGCGCTGTTCGTCGCGGCCCTCGAACGCTACGCCAACCGCACGACGCGCGAGCGCATCGCCCGGCTCGAAGCCACCGGCCAGCCGCGACAGGCGATCGAGGCGTTCCTCGCCGAGGTGATCGAACGCTCGCTCAAGGATCCGGCGCGCAAGGGCTGCCTGCTGGTCAACTCGGCGCTCGATGTCGCGCCGCACGACGCCGAACTCGGCGAGGTCGTCGCGGGCTACCTCGAGGAGATCCGGGCATTTTTCCAGCGCAACATCGAGGCCGGCCGGCAGAGCGGGCAGATGCCGCGCACGCTCGGCGCCGGGGAGGTCTCCGCGCACCTGCTCGGCGTGCTGCTGGGCATGCGCGTAATGGCGCGGGCCCGGCCCGAGCGCGCGCTGCTCGAAGGCATCGTGCGCCCCGCGCTCGACCTATTGAAGCCGCCGCGGCGCGCCGCGGTACGGAGCGGCAGGAAATGACGATCGAGCATCTCGGGATCGACAGCCTTGCCGCCCTGCCGGACGACGGCCCGGTGACGATGCTCAACCTGATGCGCTTCCGCGAACATTCGCTCGACGGCAACGGCAGCGGCTGGGACGCGTACCTGCGCTACAGCGCACTGGCCATCCGCACGATCAAGGCGGTTGGCGGCACCATCGTGTGGACCGGCAACGTGGAAGCGGTCGCACTCGGCATCCCCGACGCCAACCGCTGGGACTACGTGGCGCTGGTCCGCTACCCGTCACGCAAGGCCTTCCTCGCCATGATGACGTCGCCGGAATACGCGCGGGCCAACGTCGAGCGCGAGAACGGCTGCGACGCGCACACCATCCTCGCGCTGCGCGAGACCTTCAACACCTGGACGACACCCCGCAAATAGGAGAACGGCATGTCATTGGCAGAAAAGCTCGACGCGACGCGCGCCGCGAGCGCCGGCCGGGTCCCGCCCGAGCGGCGGGCCATCATGCACCGGGCGACGGAAGACCTGCGCAACTCCGGCATCCTCGACCGCATCGTCGCAGTGGGCCAACCCGCACCCGCATTCGAACTGGCCAACCATGACGGCCGCCGCGTCTCCTCCGACGACCTGCTGGCCGGCGGCCCGTTGGTCCTGTCGTTCTTCCGAGGATCGTGGTGACCCTATTGCAGGCATGAGCTGGACGCTCTGCAGACCGTATACGCCGACATCGCGAGGCTCGGCGCCTCGCTGGTCGTGATCTCGCCCGAACGGCCCGAACGCACGGCGGCGATGGCCGCCCAGCAGAAGCTCGCCTATCCGATCCTGTGGGACCGCCAGTCGGCGGTAGCGGAAAAACTCAGGCTGGCCTTCACGCTGCCGGCCGACCTCAAGGAAGTCTATCTCGGCTTCGGCATCGACCTGCCGGCGCACAATGGCGATCCGTCATGGCGCCTGCCTGTCCCGTCGCGGTTCGTGATCGACAGCGACCGGATCGTGCGCCTCGTGCAGGCCGACCCGGACTACACCCGTCGGCCGGAACCGGAGACCACGGTCGAGGCCCTTCGAGCCCTGCTGTCTGACTAGACTGCGGGGCTGGATATCGAATCCCGGGGAGAAACCCATGTCCGAAGCGGCTGCGGCGGGACGTGGCCGGCATGAGCGCCATGATCACATTCTCGAGACCGTCCAGAGCGGAACGCCCAGGTCGTCCGCGCTCGCAGAGGAATGGCGTGCCGGAGTGGTCAAAGGAGAGAACTGGCAGATCGTTCTCGCCGTGCGGTGACACGGACCGCCTCGGGACTTACCGGAAGCCACACTCCTCGGCGGTCACCATGACCGCCGACCATCGATTGCCCTGGCGGTAGCATCCCTTGTTCCAGGTGCCGCGAAAGACCTGGCCATCCGGGCGGGTCAGGGTTCCAGGGCCGTTGGGCTTGCCGTCCCCCAATTCGCCCTCGTACCGAATGCCGTTGGCGAACGTGAACACACCCTTGCCCTCGTACTTGCCGCCCTTCATCTCGCCTTGGTAGAGATTGCCATTCGCCCAGGTCAGGGTGCCCTGGCCGCTGGCGAATCCGTCCACGCAGGATCCGGTCCAGGTGAACCCGGCACCCGCGCCGATGCGGCCAGCCCAAACCCGGCACCCCGACTTCGGATCGGCGAGCCAGCCCGATGCCTGGGCGTGGACGAGCGTCGGCGCCAGGCACAGCACGATCGACCACGCGGAAAGCTGCCCCATCGCGGACCTCCTGCGTTAGGCTGCCCCCTTGGGCGACACCACCTCAAGACCTAAGATGCGGCGGCCGCGGTCCAATCCGGGCTGGGAAGGCGGGTGCGATGAAGGCTGAGCCCTATGACGTCGCCATCGTCGGCGGCGGCAGCGCCGGCGTGGCGGCCGCCATCGCCGCGGCGCGTTGCGGTGCCCGGACGATCCTGCTCGAGCGCGCGGCCTGCCTGGGAGGCGCCGCGACCCTGCGCAACGTGCTGACCTATTGCGGCCTCTACACGCTGGGCGAGACGCCGCGCCGCGCCGTAGCCGGCATCGCCGATCACGTGCTGACCGGGCTTCGCCGCCTCGATGCCGTGACCGAGCCGCAACGCCATCGCGGCGTGTTCGTCGTCTTCGACCCCGAAGCCTTGAAGCGCGTGCTCGATGGCCTATGCGCTGAGGCCGGGGTGGACGTGCGATTCGGGGCGTTCGTGTGTGGCGCCACGCGGGTCGATGGGTGCATCGTCGACCTGTCCTGGCAGGATCACGGGGGCCACCACACGATCCAAGCCCGCGCCTTCGTCGATGCCAGCGGTGAAGGCGACCTGGCCCGGTTCTCGGGAGCATCGACACGCTATGGCAACGAAGGCGCCGTCAATCTCGGCACCCTCGGCACTCGTTTCGGCGGCATTCCGCGCGATGTCGCGGTGTCGGCCGAACAGGTGACGGCGGCGGTGCAGGCGGCGCGCGCCGCCGGCCTGACGCCGCTCAGCAAGGATCGCAGCGTGATCGCCCGCGTGCCGCTGTCCGGCGATCTCGTCTGCTACCTGGCGTCGGAAGACTACGACCCACGCGATGCGGCGAGCCTGAGCGTCGCAGAGCGTCGCGGGCGCGAGCAGGCCTGGGCCTACCTCGAGGTCATTCGCAGCCTGCCCGGGTGCGAGCGGGCGTACCTGGCGTCCTCCGGCCCCGAGTTCGGGACGCGCGAGGCACGGCACATCGATTCTGTCTACCAGCTCACCTGGCAGGACGTGACCGAGGGGCGCCCCATGACCGATGGCATCGCCCTCGGCGCATGGGGAGTCGAATGGCATGATCGTCAGACCCTGCAGAGCAGCTTCGTCTATCCACCCGGCAAGACCGCCTACGAGATCCCGTTGCGTTGCCTCGTCAGCCGGGACACGACGAACCTGTTCGCGGCCGGACGCGTCGCCGACGCCGATCGCCAGGCCGGCGCCAGCCTGCGCGTCATGGGGACCGCCTTCGCCACCGGACAGGCGGCGGGCGTGGCCGCGGCGTTGCTGGCCGATCGAAGCGCCGCGAAGGCAAATGACGTTCGCCAGGCCTTGCTCGGGCAGGGTGCCCTGATCGACGTCAGCCAGCTTGCCGATCCGGCATAGGGACCGCGGCAAGGTCGCAGCCCGCGGGGTGGCGCCAATCGCGCCCGATGGGCGCCGCTCTTCCCAGGACAGGCCAGCAAGCACTCAGGCCGCTACCCTTGCTTGCCTCCCGCCCGCCCGGAATGGGCGGCCCACTCCGGGGCCACATCTTCGCTGCCCGAAGTTCTCTCGTCTTGCAGGAGTGGCGTGCCGGAGTGGTCAAAAGAGAGAACTGGCAGGCAGCCCTTGCACGCCAGTGAATAGGAAGAGGCCTGTCGAAGGAGCAAATGCGCCAGCGCCATCCGAGGTTACCGGTACGAACCCGAGGCCAATGGCGACGCGAAGCCGCCGCCAGACCCTCTCGTTGGGACGGCCTCAAGCCCTGCACCGTCTTCACCGGTCCAGCCGATGCAGAACTTGGCGTTATCGACCGTCCTCGTAGGGCTAGTTGCCCTTGCGCGCCGCCAGTCAGCAAACCGCCGCAATACCTTGAACCGAAATGCCTGACGCACACGGTCTTCGTCCGACAAGGAACTCGCGGCCTTCGTCGAGCCGGTTCGCAGCGATGTAGGACCGCAGTAGCGTGAATTCGATCAGATCATGCTGGGCACGGCTGCCACCGATGCGTTCACTATTGCCCACGAGGGGCGCGAGAACCCCGATCGCCGTATTGAAATCGCCCCGCTCGAATGCCGCAAATCCAGGCGCCAAGGTGGAAAGATGGTTCCCCGAAGGGTAGCGCGCTTCCCGCGATAGCGCCTCGATCTGGCTTGCCCGCCCGTCAGGCAACCCAGCCCCATCGACAACCGCTTCGGCCACGATGACATGAAGGTCGGCGAGACTGCTCCCCGGGCGCGGCAAGGCGCTCTTCGCGAACTTGTACAGGGACAGCCACGCCGTCGGGTCCCTTGGGTGGCCGGCGAGTTCCGAGCGCCACAGGAAGCCGACACCGTCGGTCACCTTCTGTTGCGGCCCGCCGCTGTGCCGATCCAGGGCAATCGCCTCGCGATAGAGGTGCGTGGCAACCTCCCAGTTGCCGGCAAGGATCTCAAACAGCGAGAGATGCCAACTCAGATGACCATGGAAGAAGCCTTCGCGCGGGTAACCCGGCAGCCATTCGGCCAGAAAGCGACGTGCTGGCTCCGGGTCACCACTTTCGTAGCAGACATGCGCGAAGCCATGCGCGGCGTGGGCATTCTGGGTGCTGGCGGCGATCGATTGCTCGATCTTGGCCCGGGCCGCCGCCAGCCGGCCGTCTTCCGACAAGGCCATGGCATGGTAGGACACGAACCAGGCATCGCCGCCGTAGTGGGGCGCCAGCGCATCCATCAAGGCAGCGATACGACGCTTCTGGCCAACGTGCCCCGAACCACCGATCACGCCATTGGGGTTTGCAGCCGTGTTCACCACCAGCGCGTCAAGCGGCCACTGCGAGAGGTGTGTGAAGACAGCGGCCAGGGCCGCTTCCGTCTGACCCGAGAACACTCTGCCGAAAAAGGCGATATGGCTCGCCTCTCGGTCGGTCGTCTTTGCCGACAACGCCTCTGCCTTTGCCAGCGCTTCTCGTGCGGCCACGGGCTCGGCCTGCCGCAGCAGGATCTGCGCTTTGCCGGCATGGGCCATGGCAAAGCACGGGTCGGCCGCGATCGCCCGGTCGTAGGCCTCGATGGCACCGGGATAGAACGTCAGCGCTTTGCGACAACCCTCGACGTAGGCGTCCCGCGCGACGGTCGATGCGGTCGTAATGTCGAGTCCATAGAGATCCTTGAGCATGGGCTGTCACCTACGATGAATCGTCGCGCGAAGCGCGTCACCACTAACATTCCGTGGCGGCTCCATAAACCCGTGCAATGGCCGAACTCGCCGCACGGCGAGGCCTCAGTGAATATGACTGCCGCCGTTTACGTCGAGCGTGGTCCCCGTAATGTAGGCAGAGAGTTCAGATGCCAGGAACAGGCAGGCATTCGCGATATCCAGCGGCTTTCCGGCGCGACGCAAGGGAATGGTCGCGACGATTTCCATGAATCGTTCAGAACTCATGCCGTCGATCATCCCGGTTTCGGTCATCGAAGGGCAGATGGCATTGGCCCGGACGCCCTGGGGGCCGTACTCCCTAGCGATTGACTTCGTCAGGCTGATGACGCCTCCCTTGGAAGCCGCGTAGTGCGCTCCGCCCACGAGCCCGCCACCCCGCTGGGCCGCCACCGAGGCCACGTTGACGATGCTGCCTCCCCCATTGGCGACGAAATGATCGACGGCAGCCTGGGCGAGATTGAAGGCACCCTTCAGGTTGACTTCAAGCATCCTGTCGTAGTCCCGCTCGGAGATAGAGAGAAGCGGTTCGGACTGGACGACGGCAGCACAATTCACGAGACAGTGGACCCGGCCAAAGCGTGCGATCGCGCTGCTGAACAAGGCTCGGCAGTCACCCGGAGAGGCGATGTCGCAGGACACGCCCTGCAAGTAAACCTGTTCCGGTAGGCTTTTCTCGAGTTCGGCCCGAATGTCAGCCTCGACGCGCTTGTTCATCACTCGGTCGGAGACGACGATCCTTGCCCCATGTCGAGCGAACAGCTCCGCCGTCGCGTATCCGATCCCACGCAACGACGCGGCGCCCGTGATGATGCAGACCTTGTCGCGGAGCAGCACCTTCGCCTCCACCGCTACATGTTCGGCTGATGAATCTCGACGACGTTGCCGTCGGGATCCGTCAGGAAGACCTGGTGCCACCCGGCAATGGCCCACTTCCCATAATCGGCGTAGCGGATGCCCAATTCGTCGCAACGGCGCATGAATCCCCTGATGTCATCCGTCCGGAAGCAGTAGTGGCCCTTCGCCATGGGATTGACGAACTGCTTCATCTTGAAGCCGGTATCGACATCCCGTTCGGCCCAGTGAAACTCGATGGCGCCATCGGTCAGAAAGTCGACGTTGCCGCTATAACCGTTTCCCGTCCGCTCGGCGTTCACGCGCGTGTGCTCCTCGTCGCGGATCGTGCCGAGATCGAACAGCTTCTGGTAGAACTTCGTGAGGCGCGGCAGGTTGTCGGTACAGAGATTGAGGTGATGGAACTTGAACTTCATGATCGCGTCTCCTCCTTTGTGAACTCACGTTCAGCCAAGTCGTTCGCGTGCTTGGCTCTCAAGCAAGTCGGCGACCTCTCGCCCGAGGCGAACCAGGTAGCGTCGCGTCGCGTTCTCAGCGGCGACACCGTCACCGGCGACGACCGCGTCCACGAGTGCCGCCCTCGCGCCTCGCACGAATCGAGGAAGGTCGCGACTTCCGAACGCCACGCGCAGGTAGAAGTCGCTGCGGTCCCAGTACGTTTCGCCGCTGTCCGTGCTGAGGCGAGATCGCGCCAGCTTGTGCAGCATCTCGTACCGGCGGCGATTACGGCGGCGGAGTTCCAGGAAGCGCGCATTGGGGGCAACCGGGAGGCCCTTTTCGGACGCCAGGGACACGCATAGGGTACGAAACTCTTCGGCTTCGCCGGACGAGCGCCGCTCAGCGGCCCAACGGGCGATCACACCTTCGCTCGCGCCGAAGATTTCAAAGAGATCCCCGACTTCAGCGGGCACCGGACGCACCACGCGGCATCCGATCTGGGGCAGGATCTCGAAAAATCCTTCGACCGCCAGCCGCCGGATGGCATCGCTTACCGGGGCGCGGCTCATCGACAGCGCCCGGCCGACCCTCTCGGAGGAGATCTGGTCGCCCGGCTCCAGCCCCCCACTCAAGAGCAAGCCCTTCAAGTAGGCGTAAGCGGCGTCGTGGAGCCGCGGGGCTCCCTGGCGGAGCGGCCCCCGCGCGTCCGGCAAGGGATTGTCCTGAAGAGCCTGCATAACTACAATACTAGTATACTAGCTAGCAGAACGGCAACGCGAGACATGCCGATCGCGGGGGGAGGAAGACATGTATGACGTGGCCAACGTCCACCGGATCGTCGAGCCGCTGAAGGAAACCGTGGCCGAGTCCGAGGCCAGTCGTCGACTGAGTGCGCGCGCCGTCGATCTCCTGCACCAGTCCGGCGCCACCCGCATCATCTCTCCCGCTGCCTATGGCGGGTACGAGCTGCCGGTAAGGGTGCTGGTGGAAGCCGAACGCGTGATCGCCCACGGCAGCACCGCCGCATCCTGGGTCCTGATGGTCTGCGCCGCTCATACCTTTATCGCCGGACGCATGGACCGCCGTGGTCAGGATGAGTACTTCACCAATCACCCGGGAATGCTCATCCCCGGTGTCCCGTCACTACGGGGTACCTGCCAGCGAACAAACGGCGGCTACATCCTCAATGGACGTTGGCCCTACGCGAGTGGCGCCGATCATGGCGACTGGGCCCTGGTCGGTTGCAAGGGCGTCCGCAATGAAGCGGGTGAGTCCTGTCCCTCCCTGATCGTGGTGATGCCCAAGAAGGACGCGGTCATCGACGACACCTGGTTCACGCTCGGGATGCGCGGCACTGGCTCCAAGGACATCGTCCTCGAGAACACGTTCATTCCCGAGCACTACGCGGTGAACATGATCGAGGCACAGCTTGGAACTGTTCCCGGGGTCGACATCCCGCTCTACCGGCTGCCGATTCGCCCGGCGCTGGCGACCATGTTGCTGGGCTCGATTGTTGGGATGGCCGAACGCGGGCTGGAACTCTTCATCGAGAAGACCCGCGGCAGGCGCGACGTCTACACGGGGCTGATGAAGGCCGACAATGCTGGCGTGCAGCGCAGGGTCGCCGAGGCGAGCGTCGAGATATCGTGTGCCTGGGCGCTCACGCAACAGAACTGCGACCTGTTGGAAGACGCGATGCGGCACGATCCCCCGATGCCCGCTCCGAAGCGCGCCCAGGTCCGGTGGAACGCAGCCTACGCCACTGAATTGTGCCGCCGGGCATGCAACAGACTGTTCGAGGGCGCGGGAGCAAGCGCCGCGCACGACAGCCACGCGATGCAGGTTGTCTTCCGGGACATGAATACGGCGTCGCACCACGCGATGCTGGACTTCGATGTCAACGTGGAGATCCAGGGCAAGACCCTCCTCGGCGTGCCGCTCGAAGACGCTTGGGTCTGACGCCCGCAAACCCACGGTGCAGAGAATGCGGAGGCCTTCATGTTCGACCTGCTGATCAAGGACGCGGAAATTCACGACGGTGCCGGAAGTTCGCCGGTGCGGGGCGATCTCGGGGTGACTGGTGGCCGTATCGCGGCAGTTGGCGGCAAGCTCGGCGCGGCCCGGGAAACGGTGAAGGCTGATGGCCTCGCGCTGGCGCCAGGCATCATCGATGTGCACACCCACTACGACGCACAGATCACTTGGGACCCGTTCGTCGACCCGTCACCCGCGCTGGGAGTCACATCCGTGATCCTCGGCAATTGCGGCTTCACCATTGCACCTTGCAAGCCGGCCGACCGCGACCTCACGATGCGCCACCTGACGCATGTCGAGGGTATGTCGCTCGACGCGCTGCGCGCCGGTATCCGTTGGGAGTTCGAGACCTTTCCGCAGTACCTCGACATGCTGCAGCGGCGGGGCGTCGGCCCCAATGTTGCCTGCTTCGCCGGTCACTCGGCGATTCGCACCTTCGTGATGGGCGAGGAGGCGACGGAACGCGCTGCGACCGAGGCCGAAATCGCGATAATGGCGGCGCAGGTACGCGAGGCGATGGCTGCCGGTGCGGTCGGTTTTGCGACTTCGACGGCCGAGTCGCATAACGGCGAAGGTGGCAAGCCGATGCCATCGCGGCTGGCCGACGACCGCGAGATGCGCGCCCTGGTCCGCGCCATGGGTGAGAACGGCCGCGGCGTCTACATGCTTACCAAGGGCAGCAAGACCACGATCCCCTACCTCGAGGAACTGGCCGCCGAGGCGAAACGCCCGGTGGTGATCGCCGCCCTGCTCCACACCAACACCAATCCGACCGCCGCCTTTACATGGCTGGAACAGGTCAACGCCGCGCGCAGCCGCGGCCGCGAACTCGTCGCGCAGACCTCGTGTTGCGCGCTCAGCATGGATTTCACGTTCCGCAGCCCGTACCTGTTCGAGATGATGCAGGCGTGGAAGCCGGTCATGGCCGCGCACGACGAGGCAGCGATGACCAGGATCTACCGCGATCCCACATGGCGCGCAGCGGTACGCAGCGAGCTCGACGCCGCCCGCGGCCGCCTGATCTTCAACGGCGAGTGGGACAAGCTGTTCTTGATCGAGGCGGCCAAGGAAGAGCACCGCGCGATGGAGGGCAGGTCGCTTGGCGCGCTCGCCCGCGCGGCGGGCAAGGACCCGTTCGACTTCACACTCGACCTCGCCCTGTCGGAGAACCTCGACACGATGTTCGTGGCTCAACTCCTGCACAATGACGAGGAAGCGGTCGGCCGCATCCTGGCCGACCCCAACACCAACATCTCGCTGTCGGACGCCGGCGCGCACCTCACGTTCTTTTGTGACGCCGGCTTCGGCCTGCACCTGATGGGCCGGTGGAGCCGCGACCTCGGCGTGCTCGACCTGCCGCAGGCGATCTATCGCCTGACCGGCCAGCCCGCGAAGCTGTTCGGCTTCCGGAACCGAGGCGTGTTGCGCGAAGGCAATGCCGCCGACCTGATGCTGTTCGACCCGAAGACCGTGGAGCGTGGACCGCGCATGCGGGCGCACGATCTGCCAGCCGGCGCGGCCCGCCTCACCGGCTCGGCGATCGGCCTGCACGGCGTCTGGGTCAACGGCACCCAGGTCGCCGACGCCAAGGGCCTCTGCGCCGCTCCTGGGGCGCGCCCTGGTGAGGTCATCCGGCACTTCGCAGCCTGACGGGAAGCGCTCGCTGGCCTCGGCCTGGCACGAAAAGAGTGGCGTCCCCGAGAGGATTCGAACCTCCGACCTCCGGTTTAGGAAACCGCTGCTC
>CAYQRL010000022.1:0-87887 GCA_964420105.1 uncultured Reyranella sp. | reverse complement strand
GCAGGCGGTGTCGGACTGGCCGTGCGGGATGATCGGCCACATCTTGTCGAGGTCGGCGCCGATCAGGTCGGATTCCATCGTCCGGCGGCGGGCGTACATCCAGTTGACGTTGCCGCGCACCGTGTTGATCTCGCCGTTGTGGGCGATGAAGCGGTAGGGGTGGGCCAGCCGCCACGACGGGAAGGTGTTGGTCGAGAAGCGCTGGTGGACGAGGCACAGCGCCGACTGGGTCAGCGGGTTGCGCAGGTCCTCGTAGAAGCTCTCGACCTGGTGGGCCAGCAAGAGGCCCTTGTAGACCACCGTGCGCGACGAGAACGACGGCATGTAGAGCTGCGTCAGGCCGGGCAGCTTGTGCTTCTTCTCGAGGTCGGCGAGCGGGTTCTGGGTCTGCTTGCGGATCGCCAGCAGCTTGCGCTCGAACGCGTCCTGGTCGAGCTTGGGGTTGCGGCCGACGATCGCCATGCGGATCACCGGCATGCGCTCGATCACCGCCTCGCCGAGGCCGGTCGTGTCGGTCGGCACGTCGCGCCAGCCGACCAGCTTCTGCTTCTCGACCTTGATGAAGTGCTCGAGCCGCTTCACGGCGAAGGCGCGCGCCTTCTCGTCCTGCGGCAGGAAGCACATCGCCACGGCGTAGTGGCCCGGCGGCGGCAGGTCGACGCCGTTGCGGGTCGCCCAGTCGCGCAGCAGGGCGTCGGGCATCTGGATCAGGCAGCCGGCGCCATCGCCGACCAGCGGGTCGGCGCCGACGGCGCCGCGGTGGTCGAGGTTGACCAGGATCCGCAGCCCGTCGCGCACGATGGCGTGGCTCTTGCGGCCCTTGATGTCGGCCACGAAGCCGACGCCGCAGGAGTCGTGCTCGTTGCGCGGGTCGTAAAGCCCTTGTTTCACAGGGAAATCCATTGAACCTTGTCCTGCTGCCCCCTGGCGTGTCCCCCCCGGGACGCTGCCGTTATCGGGCATTTCTAGCGCGGGCGCCACGCCCCGCGAAAGCAATTGTTGCGACGCAAAAGCCCCTGTGGTTTCAATGGGCTGTAGGGGGAGTCGAGAGCGCCATGACGTTTTCTTCCGTTCGCCGTTCGACCATCCGCAGGGCGGTCCTGGCAGGCACCGGCCTAGCCGGGGCGGCGCTGCTGGCCGGCTGCACGCCGACGCCCAGCGTGGCGACGATGTGGAACGGACCCGGCTGGTACCTGCAGAAGAACCAGTTGATCCAGCCGGCCGGCAACAGCTACTTCGGCGGCCCCTACACCTACGAGAAGTGCGAGGAAGAGCGCATCCGCCAGCCGCCCGAGACGGCGACCCAGCTGCTCTGCGTCCGCGAAAACCGCCGCCCCGACAAGTTCGGCCGCGACTGAGTGTTCCTCCCTGCGCGCGAGCGCGGGGAGGTGTCCGCGCAGCGGACGGAGGGGTCATGAACCCCTGGACGTGATGCTCGCCCCCGCCGTCGCCGAAGACGGCGACACCTCCCCATGCTCGCGCATGGGGAGGACGTTACGTCAGCTGTAGACGAACGCCTTGTCGTCGAGGTCGATCGCCGGGATCTCGTTCTTCTCGCGCCAGTAGTCCTGGGTGTGCTGCCACTCGCGCTTGTCGCCGCGCTTGGGCAGCAGGTGCAGGCCGCGCGTCAGGTAGCCGGGATTGAAGTTCTCGGTGTCGATCCACGGCAGCAGCGGCATGTCCTTGTCTTCCGGCCGCAGCGCGACCTCGACCCGGCGGGCCTGCTTGTCCTTCATGTGCTTCAGCAGCCGGCAGACGAAGTCGCCGACCAGGTCGGCGCGCAGCGTCCAGCTGGCGCGGAAGTAGCCGAACACCCAGGCCATGTTGGGCACGCCGGTGAACATCATGCCGCGGTAGGTCACGGTCTGCGAGAAGTCGAGCGGCTTGCCGTCGATCTCGAACTGGATGTCGCCCAGCACGTTGAGGTGGAAGCCGGTCGCCGTGACGATGATGTCGGCCTCGAGCTCCTTGCCCGACTTCAGCAGGATGCCCTTGGCGGTGAAGCGCTCGATCTCGTCGGTCACCACCGAGGCCTTGCCGGCGCGGATGCCGCGGAACAGGTCGCCGTCCGGTACGAAGGCGATGCGCTGCCGCCACGGCCGGTAGCTGGGCGTGAAGTGCTTGTCGATGTCGTAGTCCGGCCCGAGGTAGGCCTTCACGCCGGCCAGCAGCTCGGCCCTCACCTTCTCCGGCTCCTCGAACGAGCGGCGCGTGAACACCGACTGGTCGTGCAGGATGCGGCGGCGCACGATCTCGTGGATCCACGATTCGTCGACTTCGAGCGTGCGCAGCTGGTCGGCGAGGTCGTTGGCGTTGCGCGCCGGGATGAAGTAGGTCGGCGAGCGCTGCAGCATCGTCACGTGCTCGACCTTCTCGGCGATCGCCGGCACCACCGTCGCCGCGGTCGCGCCCGAGCCGATCACCACGACCTTCTTGGCCGTCACGTCGAGGTCCTTGGGCCAGGTCTGCGGGTGCACGATGCGGCCCTTGAAGTCGGCCATGCCCGGCCACTCCGGCGTGTAGCCCTCGGAGTGGCGGTAGTAGCCCTGGCACATCCACAGGAAGCCGGCGGACAGGCAGAACCGCTCGCCGGTGTCGGTGCGCACGCCCTCGACGGTCCAGCGGTTGTCCCTGGCCGACCAGCGCGCGCGGTCGATGCGATGGCGGTAACGGATGTGGCGACCGATGTCGTTTTCCTCGATCACCTCGTTCATGTAGGCGCGGATCTCCTCCGCCGTGGCGATCGGCTTGCCGGTCCACGGCTTGAAGCGGTAGCCGAAGGTGTAGAGGTCGCTGTCCGAGCGGATGCCGGGGTACTTGTGGGTCAGCCAGGTGCCACCGAAGCTCTCCTGGGTCTCCAGGATCACGTAGCTGGTCCCGGGGCACTGCTGGTTGAGGTGGTAGGCGCCGCCGATGCCGGAGATCCCGGCGCCGACGATCAGAACGTCGAAATGCTCGCTGGCCTGCTGCGGCGCGGACGTCAGGGAGACGGCGGTATCGGGCATGGGGTTCTTTCCTCCGGGGCCTGTATTCTGGGGCAATTGTTGAGACCAGACGACCGGTTTCCTTGACCGGGATCAACGCGGCAGTCCGCCGCTTCCGGCCTGCGACCCCGGATCGATTTCGGACCCCCGCCCCGCTATAAGCCGCCGCGATGGAGTCCCTTCCCGTCGACGAGGCCCTGCCCCGCCTGCAGCAGGCGCTGGCGGCGCACACGGCCGCCGTGCTGGTCGCGCCGCCGGGCGCCGGCAAGACGACGCGCGTGCCGCTGGCGCTGCTCGACGCGCCGTGGCTGGCCGGCCGCAAGATCGTGATGCAGGAGCCGCGGCGGCTGGCGGCACGGGCGGCGGCACGGCGCATGGCGGCCAGCCTCGGCGAGGCGGTCGGCGAGACCGCGGGCTACCGGGTCCGGCTCGACACGAAGGTCGGCCCGCGCACCCGCATCGAGGTCGTGACCGACGGACTGTTCCTGCGCCTGCTCCAGGACGACCCGACGCTCGACGGCATCGGCTGCGTGATCTTCGACGAACTGCACGAGCGCGGTCTCGAGACCGACCTGTCGTTCGCGCTGGTGCGCGAGGCCCAGGCGGCGCTGCGCGAGGACCTGCGCGTCGTCGCCATGTCGGCGACGCTCGATCCCGGCCCGGTGGCGGAGCGGCTGGGCGGCGCGCCGCTCGTGTCGTCCGCCGGCCGCATGTTCCCGGTCGAGACCCGCTACCTCGATCGCGAGCCGGCCGGGCGGCTCGAGGACACGGTCGCCTCGGCGATCCGCCGCGCCCTGGCGGAGGAAACCGGCAGCGCCCTGGTGTTCCTGCCCGGCGTCGGCGAGATCCGCCGCGTCGCCGAGCGCCTCGACCTCGGCCGCGATGTCGACGTGGCACCGCTCTACGGCGACCTCTCGCCGGCCGAGCAGGACCGCGCCATCGCGCCGGCGCCGCCGGGCCGGCGCAAGGTCGTGCTGGCGACCTCGATCGCCGAGACCAGCCTCACCATCGAGGGCGTGCGGATCGTGATCGACAGCGGCCAGATGCGGGTGCCGCGGTTCTCGCCGCGCTCGGGCATGACGCGGCTGGAGACGGTGCGGGTCAGCCAGGCCTCGGCCGACCAGCGGCGCGGCCGCGCCGGCCGCCTCGAGCCCGGCGTCTGCTACCGGCTGTGGACCGAGGAAGGCCAGCGCGGCCTGCTGCCGTTCACGCCGCCCGAGATCCTCGATGCCGACCTCGCGCCGATGGCGCTCGAGCTGGCGCTGTGGGGCGCCGACGCCGCCACCCTGCCGTGGCTGACGCCGCCGCCGGCGGCGGCGCTGGCGACCGCGCGCGGCCTGCTGGCCGACCTCGGCGCGCTCGATGCCGGCGGCGCGATCACGGCGCATGGCCGCGCCATGGCGCGGCTGGGCCAGCATCCGCGGCTGGCCCACCTCGTGCTCGAGGGCCGCGAGATCGGGCAGGCCCGGCTCGCCGCGCTGCTGGCCGCGATCCTGTCCGAGCGCGACTTCCTGCGCCTGCCGCCCGGCCAGCGCGACGTCGACCTGCGCCACCGCGTCGACATCGCGCTGGGCGGCCGGCGCGACGGCGCGCTGCGCCTGATCCACGAGCAGGCCCGCCGGCTGACGCCGCGCGGCGCATCCGACGAGAGGCCCGACACCGCCTTCACCGGCACGCTGGTCGCGCTCGCCTACCCCGACCGGATCGGGCGCCGGCGCCCCGGCACGGCCGGCCGCTACCTGCTGTCGGGCGGACGCGGCGCCGTCCTGCCCGAGGGCGACCCGATGGCGAACGACGAGTACCTCGTGGTCGCCGACCTCGACGGCAGCGCCCAGGACGCGCGCGTCTTCCTCGCCGCGCCGATCGCGCTGGCCGACATCGAGGAGACCTTCGCCGACCGCATCGTCGACGAGCAGGTCGTGACCTGGAGCGAGCGCGAGGGCGCGGTGCTGGCGCGCCGCCGCCGCCGGCTCGGCGCGCTGCTACTCGAGGACAAGCCGCTGGCCGCGCCCTCCGCCGACGCCGTCGCGGCGGCGATGATCGCCGGCGTGCGCCAGATGGGGCTGGCCGCCCTGCCGTGGTCGGACGAACTGCAGCGCTGGCGCGAGCGCGTCGCCTTCGTGCGCACCCTCGACGACGGCTGGCCCGACCTCGGCGACGCCGCGCTGCTGGCAACGCTGGAGGACTGGCTGGCGCCGTTCCTCGACGGCGCGTCGCGGCGCGGTCACCTCGCCCGCCTCGACCTCGCCGCGGCGCTCAAGGCGCTGGTGCCGTGGGAGCGCCAGCGCGAGCTCGACCGGCTGGCGCCGACCCACGTCGAGGTGCCGAGCGGCTCGCGCGTGCCGATCGACTACGCCAACCCGGCCGAGCCGACCCTGTCGGTGCGGCTGCAGGAGATGTTCGGCCTGACCGACACGCCGCGGGTCGGCGGCGAGCGCGTCCCGCTCACCGTCCACCTGCTGTCGCCGGCGCGCCGCCCGGTGCAGGCGACGCGCGACCTCGCCAGCTTCTGGGCCAACGGCTACCGCGCGGTGAAGGCGGAACTGAAGGGCCGCTACCCGCGCCACTACTGGCCCGACGACCCGCTGGTCGCCGAGCCGACGGCCCGGGTCAAGCCGCGGCCGCGCTGAGGTGGATGGCCAGCCAGACCGTCGCCGGTTCGGCCTGGGTGGACTCGACGCGGTGCCGGACATGCGCCGGGATCTCGACCCAGTCGCCCGGCGCGAGATCGAGCACGCGATCGCCGTCCTCGAAGCGCAGGCGCGCCGCCCCGGCCACCAGCACCACGAACTCGTCCTGCGCCTGGTCGTACCACGAGCCCGGCGGGCTCGACTGCCCGGTCGACACGATGCGCTCGATCCGCGCGCCGCGGCGCTCGAGCAGGCTGTCGAAGCGCTCCTCCGGCGAGGCCGCCGGCAGCGAGGCGAGCAGGTTACCGGTCCGGAGGCAGTTCATGGGCAGCGGGCGGGGCGAATGGAGAGCTTCTTCACGGCGACCTGCACGATATGGTACGGCCTTCACCCTCGTCCATTGCCCGGAATCGCGTCCAATGCCCCAAGCCCTGCCGTTCCAGACCGCCAAGCAGCTGGCCGCGGCGATCCGGAAGAAGAAGATCGGCTGCCTCGAGCTGCTCGACCTCTACCTCGAGCGCGTGAAGGCCTATAACCCCGAGCTCAACGCCATCATCGCGATGGACGTCGAGGGTGCCCGCAAGCGCGCCCGCGCCGCCGACAAGGCGGTCAAGGCCGGCCGCAAGCTCGGGCCCCTGCACGGCGTGCCGATGACCATCAAGGAGTCGTTCGACGTCGCGGGCTATCCCACGACCTGGGGCGATCCCGCCTTCAAGGACACGGTGATCGCGAAGAACTCGCTGGTCGCCCAGCGCATGATCGACGCCGGCGTGACCCTGTTCGGCAAGACCAACGTGCCGCTGAACCTCGCCGACTGGCAGAGCTACAACGAGGTCTACGGCTCGACCAACAACCCGTGGGACCTGTCGCGCACGCCGGGCGGCTCGTCGGGCGGGTCGGGCGCGGCGCTGGCCGCGGGCCTCACCGGCATCGATGCCGGCAGCGACATCGGCGCCTCGATCCGGAACCCCGCCCACTATTGCGGCGTGTGGGGCCACAAGCCGACGTGGGGCGTGGTCTGCCCGCAGGGCCACGCGCTGGCCGGCAGCGTCGCCTACGGCGACATCGGCGTGGTCGGGCCGCTGGCGCGCGGCGCCGAGGACCTCGAGATCGCGCTCTCGGTCATGGCCGGCCCGGACGCGATCGACGGACGCGGCTGGAAACTGGCGCTGCCGCGGTCGAAGAAGAAGAGGCTGCGCGACTTCAAGGTCGCGGTGATGCTGAGCGACCCCAACGCCGAGGTCGACCGCTCGGTGCAGTCGGCGCTGCAGGATCTCGCCGACTTCCTCGCGAAGAAGAAGGCCAAGGTCAGCCTGGCGGCACGGCCGGCGATCGACACCGCCGAGTTGAACGACGTCTACGTTCGCCTGTTGCGCGCGGCGACCTCGGGCCGGATGAGCGACGAGGCCTGGCGCACCGCCCTGCGCGATGCCGCCGCCCTGCCCGACGACGACCGCAGCTACTTCGCCCAGATGCAGCGCGGCAACTCGCTGCCGCACCGTACCTGGCTCCAGCTCAACGAGAAGCGCCACCGCATGCGGCTGGCGTGGGACGCCTTCTTCGAGGACTGGGACCTGATGCTCTGCCCGGTCGCGGTCGGGCCGGCGTTCCCGCATGACCAGAAGGGGCTGCGCCACCTGCGCACCATCACGGTCAACGACAAGCAGGTGCCGGTGGTCGACCAGATCTTCTGGGCGGGCTATGCCGGCATCACGCTGCTGCCGGCGACCGCCGCGCCGATCGCCCTGTCGAAGGACGGGCTGCCGATCGGCGTGCAGATCATCGGCCGCCAGTACGGCGACTACGAGACCATCGGCTTCGCCAGGCTCCTCGAGCAGGAGTACCGCAGTTTCGAACCGCCGCCGGCCTATCGCTGAGCGCCAGGAGACCGCATGACCGAGACCATCGACCTCAAGAAGCACATCCGCTCGATCCCGGATTTTCCCAAGCCCGGCATCCTATTCTACGACATCTCGACCCTGCTGGCGCATCCCAAGGCGTGGCACGCCACGATCGAGCGCATGGCCGACGCGCTCAGGCCGCACAGGCCGGACGTGCTGGCCGGCATCGAGTCGCGCGGCTTCCTGCTGGCGGCGCCACTCGCCATCGCGCTCGGCACCGGCTTCGTGATGCTGCGCAAGCAGGGCAAGCTGCCCGGCACCACCGTTCGCCACACCTACGCGCTGGAGTACGGTACCGACACGATCGAGATCCAGCAGGACGCGATCAGGAAGGGCGCGCGGGTCGCGCTGGTCGACGACCTGCTGGCGACCGGCGGCACCATGGCCGCCGCCGTGCAGCTGCTGCAGAACGTCGGCGGGGTCGTGCCGACCGCGGCCTGCATCATCGAGCTGACCTTCCTCGAGGGCCGCAAGAAGCTGCCGGTGCCGGTCGAGGCGCTGCTGAAGTACGACAGCTAGGACACCTCCCCGCCTCCGTCCGTGCTACGCTGCCGGGCGGAGGAAATCGATGGTGTCCGTTCCAGAGTGCTTTTCCGAGAGCTACGCCGAGGCGCGGCCGAAGTTCTGCGCCGCCGCCGCCGCCGCCGGCGGTGACATCCGCTCGCGTCTCAATCCCAGGGCCCGCGGTCCCAACGGCGAGGCGCTGTTCCTCGACACCGCGTGGTTCGGGCCGGCCGATGCCGAGAACGTGCTGGTGCTGATCGCCGGCACGCATGGCGTCGAGGGCCATTGCGGCTCGGGCGCGGAGATCGCGTGGCTGCGCCACGGCGGCCCGGCGAAGCTCGGCCCCCGCACCGCCGCGCTGCTGATCCACGCGATCAATCCCTACGGCTTCGCCTGGACCCGCCGCGTCACCGAGGACAACGTCGACCTCAACCGCAACTTCGTCGACCACGACAAGGCCTACCCGAGGAACGACGGCTACCTCGCGCTCGCCGACGCGATCCTGCCGCGCGAGTGGAGCGACGAGTCGAAGGCCGAGTCCAACCGCGCCTTCGCGGCCTATGCCCAGCAACACGGCGCCTACGCCTTCCAGGGCGCGCTGAGCAGCGGCCAGTACAGCCATCCCGACGGCATCTTCTTCGGCGGCCACAAGCCGACCTGGAGCAACCGCACGGTGCGCGCGATCGCCCGCGACCACCTGTCGTCGGCGCGGCGCGTGGCGGTGATCGACTTCCACACCGGGCTCGGCCCGTTCGGCCACGGCGAGCTGATCTGCGCGGTGCCGCCGACGGCCAAGTCGTTCGCCCGCGCCAAGGCGTGGTACGGCGACGAGATGACCTCGCCCGAGGGCGGCACCTCGACCTCGGCGGTGGTGGTCGGCATCATGACCGACGCCTTCCCGCAGGAACTGCCCGACGCCGAGGTCACCGCGATCGCCGTCGAGTACGGCACCTACCCGGTGCCCGACGTCCTCGACGCGGTCCGTGCCGACAACTGGCTGCACCACCGCGGCGACCTCGCCTCGGCCCAGGGCAAGGCGCTCAAGGCCCACATGAAGGAGCGCTTCTTCCCGGCCGGGGACAAGTGGCGCGACATGGTGTGGGCGCGCGCCGACCAGACGATCGGCTGGGCGCTGGCCGGGCTCGCCGCCTGACCGCGAGCGCATGAGCGTCGTCGAACCCGCCGGTGACGCCGCGCGCCAGCGCCTGCGCAAGGCCCTGGCGCGGGCACCGCTGTTCGCCGACCTCGAGACGCACAGCCTGGCGGCGATCGAGCGCGAGCTGTCGCTGCTGGTGCTGCCCGGCGGCGCGCCGCTGTTCCGCCAGGGCGAGCCGGCCGACGCCGTCTACGTCGTCGCCAGCGGCTGCCTCGGCGTGTTCCGGCACGAGGAGGCGGAGAGCGCCGAGGAGCCGGTGCTGATGGCCGAGATCCCGCCCGGCAACATCGTCGGCGAGATGTCGCTCCTGTCGCACAGCCAGCGCACGCGCAGCGTCGCGGCGCTGCGCGACAGCGAGGTCTGGCGGCTGGCGCGGCCGAGCTTCGACAGGATGACCGCGCGCCATCCCGAGGTCCTGCCGGCGCTGATGCGCAACGTCGCGGTGCGCAACGCCCAGGGCCCGGCCAAGCGCCGGCGCCAGCCGCGCACCTTCGCCATCCTGCCGGTCGGCCACTCGACCCCGGCGGCGCGCTTCTCGGTGATGCTGGAGAACGCGCTGCGCCGCATCGCCGCCAACGTCCAGATGCTGGGACCGGAGTCGCTGGACCGCGAGCCCGAGTGGTTCGCGCGCTGCGAGACCGAGTCGTCGTTCGTGCTCTACCGCGCCGACCCCACCGCTACCGCGTGGACCGAGCTGTGCCTGCGCCAGGCCGACTGCCTGGTCGTGGTGCGCGGCGCCGACGACGACGCGCCGACGCGGGTGCCGTTCGAGATCGAGCCGGCGCAGGCCGGCGCGGTGTTCCACCGCCGGCGCGAGCTGGTGCTGCTGCACGAGGGCGCCGACCCGCGCCCCGGCTCGACCGCGCCGCAGCTGGCCGGCGGCATGTACGGGCAGCACCACCACGTGCGCCTCGACGTGCCGGCCGACGTCGACCGCCTTGCCCGCCTGCTGACCGGCCACGCGGTCGGGGTGGTGATGGCCGGCGGCGGTGCCCGCGCCTTCAGCCATATCGGCGCGGTCAAGGCGCTGCGCGCGTCGGGCGTACCGATCGACCAGGTCGGCGGCACCAGCATGGGCGCGGTCGTGGCGGCGACCGTCGCCGCGCGCTGGAGCGACGCCGAGATGGCGGCGCATTTCCGCAAGGCCTTCGTCGACACCAACCCGCTCAGCGACTACACGCTGCCGCTGATCTCGCTGTTCCGCGGCCGCCGCGTCACCAACCTGCTGCGGATGTCGTTCGGCGAGCGCGAGATCGAGGACCTGGTGCTGCCGTTCTTCTGCGTCACCGCCAACCTGACCACGGCCAGCGCCGACGTCCACACGGTCGGCCGGCTGTGGCGCTGGCTGCGCGCCTCGGTGGCGATTCCCGGCGTCATCCCGCCGTTCAACGAGGCCGGCGAGGTCCACGTCGACGGCGGCGTGATCGACAACTTCCCGGTGCGGGCGATGCGCCGGCTCGGACGCGGCCTGACCGTCGGCATCGACATCGACACCGGCGGCGCGCTGGCCGCCGGCGCCGACGCGATGGAGCCGTGGTCGGCGTGGCAGTTCTTCCGCCGCCTGGTGTGGAAGCGCAACGAGACCCTGCCGATCCCCTCGATCGTCGCCATCCTGCTGCGCTCGGCGCTGGTCGCGAGCACCGCCCGCGCCAGCGAGGACCGCCTCGCCGCCGACCTGCTGATCGTGCCGCCGATGACCCACATCGACCTGCTCGACTGGACCAGCTTCGACGCCGCCGTCGAGCTCGGCTACCGCACCACCATGGAGGCGCTCGAGAAGGCGCGCGAGACGCCGGTCGGCACGCGGCTGTTCCTCGCGTGACCCCGGCAGGCACCCCGCACGCCGACACGACCCCGGCGGCGTGGCGGGTCGTGCTGGCGTGCTTCCTGTGCGCGGTGTTCGCGTGGGGCTTCGGCTTCTACGCCCACGGCATCTACCTGGTCGAGCTGCAGAAGGCGCGCGGCTGGTCGACCGGCCTGGTCTCGTCGATCGTCACCGGCCACTACGTGCTGGGCGCGCTGCTGCTGCCGGCCATCGCCCGCGCCATCGGCCGCTTCGGGCCGCGCGCGGTGCTGCTCGCGGGGCTGGCGGTGCTGGCCGCGGCGCTGATGCTCTTGCCGGCGGTCGAGACGCCGCTGCAGCTGGCACTGCTCTACGCCGTCATGGCGCCGGGCTGGAACGCGACCAGCGTGGCGCCGATCGCCGCCACGGTCGGCCAGTGGTTCGACCGCCGGCGCGGCCTCGCGCTCAACCTCGCGCTGAGCGGCGCCACCGCCGCCGGGCTGGTGGTGTCGCCGGTGCTGCTGGCGCTGATCCCGGAGGTCGGCTTCGCCACCGCCGAGCGCGGGCTGGTGCTGCTGGGCCTCGCCGTCGCCGGCGGCGCGGTCGCCCTGTTCGTGCGCCGCGGCCCGCTGGCGTCGCGTCCCGGCACGGTGCCCCGGGGCGCCCGCTCGGCGCTGCGCGACCGCCACTTCTGGAGCGTCGCCGCGCCGTTCGCGCTGGTGCTGACGGCGCAGGTCGGCTTCCTCACCCACCTCGTGCCGCTGGTCGGCGACCGCACCGGCGCCGATCCCGCGCTCGCCGTCGCGATCAACGCCGCGATGGCGCTGGTCGGCCGCGTCGTGCTGGGCCTGGTGATCGACCGGCTGTCGCCGCGCCCGGCGGCGGCGCTGTGCTTCCTCGTCCAGGTCGCGGCGATCGCCGTGCTCGCGACCACCGCGGTGCCGGCCGTGGTCTACGCCGCCTGCGCCGTCTACGGCCTGGCGGTCGGCAACAACATCACCCTGGCGCCGCTGATCGTGCAGCGCGAGTTCGCCGCCGCCCGGTTCCCCGCGATCGTGGCGCTGTCGACCGCGGTCGGCCAGCTGCTCTACGCCTTCGGCCCCGGCCTGCTCGGCGTGCTGCGCGACGCCAGCGGCAGCTACGCCCTGCCGCTCGCCCTCTGCCTCGGCCTCAACCTCGTCGCCACCGCGATCGTCCTCGCGGGTCGTCGCGCGCCCGTCACGACAGGAACTTGAGGCCGTTCACGACCTTGTCGATCACCTTGCGCGGGCCGTGGACGCCCAGCCCGACGAGGTCGAGCGCCTCGGGATTGGCGGCGGCGACGGCGGCGCGGTTGTCGGCGTCGTTGGTGGTCGTGAACATCGGCTCGATGTAGAGCGCCGGCACCAGCTCGCGCGACAATGCCCGGCCGTGGGTCCGACGCAGCTCGTCGAGCGTGGCGCCGAACACGAACACCGGCTCGCGGATCAGCGCGGTGTAGGCGCGGCCGGCGCCGTCGCGGTACGGCTCGCCCATGATGTCGGCGTGGGTGCCGGCCAGGCCGCCGGCCAGGAACGCCGCGACGTTGGCCACCTGCCAGGCCGCGAGGTCGCGCCGGATCACCAGCGCGGTCTTGGTCTCGTAGATCATGCTCTCCCTCCGGGCGGCAGCGGGTAGCGCCCCTCGTCGTCGAGTGCCACGCTCGACCACCAGCCACGCCGGGTGCCGGCCAGGGTCGTGGTCATCAGCCGACGCACCGGGCCGAGGCGGCCGACCGGTCCGAGCGCGAGGTCGCGCAGCCAGCCCAGCGGCGCCGCGCGCGACTGGAAGAACGGCGTCAGCAGGTGGCTGACGCGCTGGTAGTAGAACAACGTCGCCTCGCGACGGCGCTCCCAGTTCATCACCGCGCTCAGCAGGTCCGGCCCCTCGGCCAGCGTGTCGGCCAGCACCCAGGCGTCCATCAGCCCGAGGTTGGCGCCCTGCCCCAGCTGCGGGCTGGTGCCGTGGCCGGCGTCGCCGATCAGCAGCACGCCGCCCTTGTTCCAGCGCGACAACGCGACGTGGCGGTAGGTGGCGCGCACCAGCTCGCCGTCCGCGGCGCGCGCGACCAGCGGCGCGGCCTCGGGCCACAGCGCGCCGGCGCGGCGGCGGAAGTCGTCGAGGTCGAGCACCTTCTTCGCGTTCAGCGCCGTGGTCGGCAGGCTCCAGTAGAGCGTCAGCACCCCGGGCGCCACCGGCAGCAGGCCCATCATCTCCCGGGTGCCGCGCACCCGCTGCTGCAGCAGGCCGGACGCGGCGAAGCCGGCGCCGTCGTCGGGCACGGTCGCCCACAGGCAGCCCCAGCGGTAGAGCGTGACCTGCTTCTGCGGCAGCAGCGAGCCGCGCAGCCGCGAGTTGGTGCCGTCGGCGGCGATCACGAGGTCGAACGGGCCGTGCTTGCGCCCACTTCCTTCGACCAGCACCTGGCCCTCGACCGCGGCGATCTCGAGACCGGTGACCACGGTGGCGCGCGATGCCTTCAACGCGCCGTGGAGCAGGTCGAACAGGTCGGCGCGGCGGATGCCGAGCCCGTGCGCGGCGGGATGGAGGTCGCGGTAGTCGAGGTCGAGCACGGCGCGGCCCGACGCGGTGCGGGCCTGCAGGCCGTGCACGCGGGCGCCGCGTGCCAGCGCCTGCTCGGCGAGGCCCAGCGCGGCCAACACCGCCAGCCCGGTGGGCTGAAGCAAGAGCCCCGCACCGACCGGGCGGGGCTCCGCGAAGCGTTCGAAGACGGTGACCCGGTGACCCTGCCGCGACAGCAGGATCGCCGCGGCCTGCCCGGCGACGCCGCATCCGACGACGCCGACCTCGAGCGGCCGCACCGGGCTGGGCGAACGGCTCAAAGGCCGCCGTTCACCACCAGGCACTGGCCGCTGACGTAGTCGCTGTCGGGGCTGCAGAACAGGTAGACCGAGCCGGCCGCCTCTTCCGGCAGGCCGCCGCGGCCGAGCGGGATCATCTGGTTCATGGCGGCGATGCGGCCGCCCTGGACGCCGACCTTGACCTTGCGGCCCTGGACCTCGATCTCGCCCTCCTCGCCCTGGCTCAGCGGCTTGGTCAGGCGGGTCTGGATGTAGCCGAAGGCGACGGCGTTGACGGTGACGTCGTAGCGGCCGAACTCCTTGGCCAGCGTCTTGGTCAGGCCGACGATGCCGGCCTTGCCGGCCGAGTAGTTCGCCTGGCCGGCGTTGCCGTTGACGCCCGAGGTCGACGAGATGTTCACGACCTTGCGCACGACGCGCTTGCCGGCCGCGCGCTCCTTCTCGACGGCGCCGCGGAAGTGCTGCTGGAAGGCGCGCAGGATGCGGAACGGCGCGGTCAGGTGAACCTCGAGGATGGCGTGCCACTGCTCGTCGCTCATCTTCTGGATGACCGAGTCCCAGGTGTAGCCGGCGTTGTTCACGACGATGTGGCAGTCGCCGAACGCGTCGACCGCGGTCTTGACGATGCGGTCGCCGAAGTCGGGCGCCGTGACGTCGCCGTTGCAGGCCACCGCCTTGCCGCCCATCTTCTCGATCTCGGCCACGGTCTCCCGGGCCGGCGCCTCGTCGATGTCGTTGATCACCACCCTGGCGCCGTCGCGCACCAGGCGCAGCGCGATCTCGCGGCCGATGCCGCGCCCCGAACCGGTGACGATCGCCACCTTGCCGTCAAGCTGACCCATCTCTCGAACTCCTGTCGCTGGTCGTCGCTAGTTCAACGCTACCGTGGCTTCGCCCTGCAGCGTGTCCTGGCCGTTCTGGTTGGTGCACCTGACCTCGAGGTCGACCAGCTTCTGGCCGCCCTCCTCGCGCTTGCCCGTGACCTTGCCGCTGACGGTGATGACGTCGCCGACCCAGGTGATCGAGGTGAAGCGCGTGCCGAGCTTGCGGAGCTGGGACTGCGGCACCCACGAGGTGACCAGCCGGCCGAGGAAGGCCATCGACAGCATGCCGTGCGCGAACACGTCCTTGAAACCGAACTTCTTCGCGAAGTCGATGTCGACGTGGATCGGGTTGTGGTCGCCCGAGCCGCCGCAGTACAGCGCCAGCTGGTGGCGCGAGATCGGCGGCAGCACGAGCGGCGGCAGGACGTCGCCGACCTTGACGTCGGCGAACTTGGGAGCGGTGACGGTTGCCATGTTGCCTCTCCTTACTTCTTGCCGGCGTCGGGGTTGCGCACGACGGTGATGCCGCGCGCCCGGGCGACCGGCTTGCCCGACTGGTCCTTCATCTCGGTCTCCGAGACCACGAACCACAGGGCGCCGCCCTTCTTGTCGTAGATGTCGACCACCTTCTGCTGGCAGGTGATGCGGTCGCCGACGTGCACCGGCGCGAGGTACTCGTAGTGCTGCTCGCCGTGCAGGATCAGGCCGATGTCGACGTTGAGCTTGCGCAGGAGGCCGCCCTTGTCGGGGTCGTCGTTGGTGACGGCGGTGAGGAAGGTCGGCGGCGCCGGGATGGCGCGGTAGCCGGCGGCCCTGGCCGCGGCCTCGTCGACGTAGATCGGGTTGTCCTCGCCGATGGCCTTGCAGAACAGCCGGATCTTGCCGGCCTCGACGGTGGTGGTGAAGGCGTTGAACGCGTGGCCGATCAGGCCCTTGTCGAGCTGCATCGCTCGTTTCCTCCCTCGCTAAAGAAAAAAGCCCTCTCCCCGGTGCCAGCCAGAGAGAGGGCTCGCGTTTGTCCGGATTACTCGTAGCGGCCGACGATCGCGACCGACGACACGTTCTCGCGCGGCGCGCCGCCGAGGTTGTGGGTCATGCCGATGCGCGGGTCCTTGAGCTGGCGCGCGCCGGCGCGGCCCTGGAACTGCAGGTACATCTCGTACAGCATGCGCAGGCCCGAGGCGCCGATCGGGTGGCCGAAGCACTTGAGGCCGCCGTCGATCTGGCACGGGATCTTGCCGTCGGCGTCGTAGAAGCCGTCGAGCACGTCCTTCCAGCCCTTGCCCGGCTCGGAGATGTGCAGGTCCTCCATCGTCACCAGCTCGGTCACCGAGAAGCAGTCGTGGACCTCGAACATCGAGACCTCGGCGCGCGGGTTCTTGATGCCGGCTTCCTCGTACGCCTTCTTCGAGGCGATGCGGGTGGTGTGGAAGTAGCTGCCGTCCCACGAGTTGTGGCCCGACTCCGAGCCGTTCGAGACCGACAGCTGCAGCGCCTTGACCGAGACGATGTTGCTCTTGCCCAGCGCCTTGGCGATCTCGGGGGTGGTGACGATGGCCGCGGCCGCGCCGTCCGACACGCCGCAGCAGTCGAACAGGCCGAGCGGCGAGGCGATCATCGGGGCGTTCAGGATGGTGTCCATCTCGACCGCCTTCTGGAGGTGCGCCTTGGGGTTCTTGGCGCCGTTCTGGTGGCTCTTCCACGAGACGTGGCCGATCGCCCGCTTGAGGTCGTCGGCCGAGACGCCGTGCGCGGTCATGTAGGCGGTGGCGAGCTGGGCGAAGTTGCCCGGCGCCGTGCCGTTGGCCATCCACAGCTGCTGCAGCGGCGCGCCGCGACCGCCCGGCAGGCCGCCGTAGCCGGTGTCCTTGAGCTTCTCGACGCCGAGCGCCAGCGCGAAGTCGGCCGCGCCCGAGGCGACGGCGTAGCAGGCGCCGCGGAACGCCTCGGTGCCCGACGCGCACATGTTCTCGACGTGCGTCACCGGGATGTTGGGCAGGCGCAGCGTGGTCGACAGCGGGATGCCCGACTTGCCGACGTTGACCTCGTCGATCGCGGTCGAGAACCAGGCCGCCTGCAGCTGCTTGGCGTCGATGCCGGCGTCGGCGAGGCATTCCTTGTAGGCCTCGACCATCAGCTCCTCGGCGCCGCAGTCCCAGCGCTCGCCGAACTTGGAGCAACCCATACCGAGAATAGCGACCTTGTCCTTGATACCCCGTGCCATGCTGGTCTCCTTCGTGGGGTGGAAACGTTGACGCTGCTAGCCGTTGGCCGTCCCGGTCAGACCGGGGCGGCCTTCCAGAAGTAACGCTTGAAGCCGCCGCGCATCTGGTCGTTGTCGCGGATGCGGAAGGTCATGCGCATCTTGGCGCCGACCTTCACCTGTTCCTTGTCGCTGTCCGTGAAGTCGGCCATGAAGCGGCCGCCCTCCGGGAAGGTGATCATGCCGTAGTAGGCCGGCGGGTCCGGCGAATAGGTGAGCGAGTCGGCGGTGAACGACATCACCGACGCCTCCAGCCCCGCCATGTTGTACGGCTCCTGGCTGTCGATGGCGTGGCAGTTCGGGTTGACGCAGACCTGGCTGCGCGGGAACTGCACGGTGCCGCAGACCTTGCACTTGCCGCCGACCATCCCGTAGATCATGTCGCGCTTGCGCCACAGGATCGACAGCGCCGTCTTCTTGTCGAACTCGGCGCGCATGCCCTTGTCGATCGGCAGCATCTCGTTGAAGGCGAGGAACTTCATGTAGTTCTTCTCTTCCTTGCGCCGCGCCATCCAGCCCGACACGCCCTTGCGCTTGGGCAGCCTGGCGTTCTCGGCCGTGACCTCGAACACCAGCACGTCGACGCCCTGGCCGAACGCCACGACCATGACCTTGTCGCCGGCCTTGGCGGTCTCGAGCGCGTCGACCAGCATGACCAGCGCGTGGGCGCAGCCGGTGTCGCCGAGCGTCGCGCCCATCAGGTCGCGCACCGCGGTGTCGGCGACGCCCGCGGCCTTGGCCATCTGCTTCGGCACCGCCGGCATCAGGCTCGGCATGATGAAGTGGGTGATGTCGCTGCCCTTGAGCTTGCAGGCGGCGAGCGCCGCCTTGATCGCCGGCGGCACGATCTTCGAGTAGCCCTCGTCGCGGATCCAGCGCTCTTCCCAGGTGTAGTCGAACTCGCTTTCCTCGCCGCGGAAGTGGTCGACGAAGTCCATCGACACCGAGTGGTGGCCGACCAGCTTCGCGATCACGTTCTCGGTGCCGCACAGCAGCGCCGCCGCGCCGTCGCCGTAGTTCAGCTCGTTGGCCGAGGCGACGCGGGCGATGCGCTTGTCGGCGGCGGCGACCAGCGCCGGGCCGCCGTTGCGCGAGGCGTTGATGGCGGCGAGCAGCGCCGAGGTGCCGGCTTTCTGCGAGCCGCCGACGTCGGACGCCGCGAGGTTCTGCTCGATGTTCAGCGCCGTGCCGATGACGCCGGCGTTCTGGCGGTCCTTGAACGGGTGGGTGGTCGAGGCGAAGAACAGCGAGCGCACGTCCTCGGCCTTGTGGCTGGCCAGGCAGTCGCGCGACGCCTCGACCGCCATAGTGATCGAATCCTCGTCCCAGTTGGCCATCGCGCGCTCGCCCTTGGCGAGGCCGCGCAGGCCGGCGGCGAACCACTTGTTGGCGTCGTAAACCGCCTGGCGGTTGAGCCTCAGGCGCGGGACGTAGGCCCCGTAAGCGACGATTCCGACCATTCCAACAGTCCTCCCACTCGGTGAACGGGCGTTTATAGGCGCCTCTTAGCGAGTCTTGGCCGCAAGGGCCACGCGGATTTGAGCATGGCTGGGCTGGCGGCGAAACATTGTTTCAGTATGCAAAACACGCTCTTTAGACCGGCCCCATGTCGCGCGGGCCGCCGCGGTAGCCGGCGTCGGGCGGGATGTGCAGCCACTTGCGGCCGTCGCGGACCTCGACCCACGGCGCCACGGTCACGACCTTGCGGGCGCCGGCGGCGGCGATGGCGCCGGCCACGGTCTTGCCCTCGGCCAGCAGCTCGAGGTTCTTGAGCGTCGCGTGCACCAGCGTGCGCTTGCCGGCGGCGGCCTCGTCGATCGCCGCCTGGGCGCCGATCCACACCGAGTCGACCGACTCCGAGCCGTCGTGCAGCGCGACCTGGTCCTCCGGCGCCTCGGCGAGGAAGAACCAGGTGTCGAAGCGCTTCGGCACGAAGGTCGGCGTGATCCAGTGGGCGTAGGGCACCATCAGGTCGGTCGCGATCTCGAGGTCCTCGGCCTCGACCATGTCGACGATGCTGGCCTCGTCCTTGGCCAGCTTCGCCCGCCAGCGCTTCTCGATCGCCTCGAGGTCGGCCGCCGCGATCAGCGCCCGCTGGCCGCGCTTGCGCGCCAGCAGCACGCCGCATTCCTCGAACGCCTCGCGTACCCCGGCGACCCGGAAGGCGAGCTCGGCATCGCCGATCCTGTCGGCGCCGCCGCAGCGGGCGCGCAGCTTCGGGTCGCCGTCGGCGTCCTCGAGCTTGCCGCCCGGGAACACCAGGGCGCCGGAGAACGAGTCGATCTGGTGGTGGCGGACCACCATGAAGACCTCGAGGTCGGAGTTGGGCTCGCCCGGCACCGACGGGCGCAGCAGCAGGACGGTCGTGGCGGGCCGCGGCGCGGCCGGTTGCTTCTTCGGTTCGCTCATGTCCCTGTTTTCCCACACCTGTCGCGACACCGCCATCCGGGCGGTGTATCCTGACAGCGTCCATTCCGCAGAGAGAAGAAGAAGGAGGACACCCGGATGTCCATGAGCAGCAATTCCCTCGGCCCCCAGGGCAGCCTCGGCGAAGGCGTCCGCGCCCTGCGCGCCCGCTGGGGGTGGATCGTCGCCCTCGGCGTGATCTTCATGATTTCCGGCGTGATCGCGCTCGGCAGCGTCGTGATGGCGACCCAGACCGCGGTGTTCGTGGTCGGCATCATGATGATCATGGCCGGCGTCAGCGAGATCTTCACCGCCTTCTCGGTCAAGGAATGGGGCAAGTTCTTCCTCTGGCTGTTCCTCGGCCTGCTCTACGTCGCCGCCGGCGTGGTCGCCTTCAACAACCCGCTGCTGACCTCGGCGATCCTGACCCTGATGCTGGGCTGGGCGCTGGTGATCGGCGGCTTCGTGCGCGGCTACATCGCCTGGAACGTGCGCGGCGCCGGCAAGCCGTGGGGCTGGGTCGCGTTCTCGGCCCTGATCACCCTGCTGCTCGGCCTGATGATCGTCGCCAAGTGGCCGTACTCCAGCGTCTACACCCTGGGCATCTTCCTCGGCGTCGACCTGCTGTTCATCGGCTCGGCGTGGATGGGCGTCGGCCTCGCGCTCAAGAACAAGACGGACTGAATGCGGCGCCTCCTCCTGCTCGCCGGTCTTGCCGGTCCCGTCGCGATGGCGGGACCGGCGCTCGGCCAGGGCAACCCGCTCGGCGTCTACTCGCTGGGCGGCGGAAGCGGCGGCTCGGGGGGCGGCGATTCGCTCGACGGCAACCCCGCCTTCCGCAGCTGGATCGACCAGCCCAAGAGCGTGACCGGCAGCGACGGCAGCACCGGCACGATGCAGTTCAACGCCGACGGCACCGCGACCCGGACCGACAGCTTCGGCAGCGTCGACGGCGGCACCTGGCGCCACCACGAGTTCGGCTTCTGCACCACCTGGGCCCGGGACGCCAACGGCGTCGAGCGCTGCTACTCGATCGGCACCGGCAACGGCCAGACCTACATCACCCTGCAGGGCGCCGACGGGCCGGCGTACTACGTCAAGCCCTGACGTCATCCCGACCGGAGCCTCGCGCAGCGAGGCGCAGCGGAGGGACCTTCCCTGGGCTGCTCGACGCCAGTGCGTGGATGCAAGGTCTCTCCGCTCCGCGCTCCGCGCTCCGGTCGAGATGACGGGCCGGCCTTGGGAGCCTAACGGCCGCGCCGACGTTAGACCCGCGTGCCCTCGCGTCTCTCCGAAGGCCTGCCCTATCCCCTCGGCGCGACGTGGGACGGGCTGGGCGTCAACTTCGCGCTGTTCTCGCGCCACGCCACCCGGGTCGAGCTGTGCCTGTTCGACCCGTCGGGCGAGCGCGAGTTCGAGCGCATCGCCCTGCCCGAGTTCACCGACGAGGTCTGGCACGGCTACCTGCCGGACGCGCGGCCGGGCACGGTCTACGGCTACCGCGTCCACGGTCCCTACGAGCCGTCCGCCGGCCACCGCTTCAACCCGCACAAGCTGCTGCTCGATCCCTACGCCCGCCAGATGGTCGGCCACGTCGCGTGGAACCCGGCCCTGTTCGGCTACCGCGTCGAGAGCGGCGACGACCTCACCTTCGACGACCGCGACAGCGCGCCCTTCACCATGAAGGCCCGGGTGATCGACGGCGCCTTCACCTGGGGCAACCGCGCCCGCCGCGCGCCGTGGGAGAGCACGGTGATCTACGAGGCGCACGTGCGCGGCCTGACCAGGCGCCACCCCGCCCTGCCCGAGGCGCTGCGCGGCACCTACGCCGGCCTCGCCAGCGCCGAGATCACCGCCTACCTCAATTCGCTGGGCGTCACCGCGGTCGAGCTGCTGCCGGTCCACACCTTCGTCGACGACAGCCAGCTGCTGGAGCGCGGCATGCGCAACTACTGGGGCTACAACACCATCGGCTTCTTCGCCCCGGCGCGGCGCTACGCCGCCAACCCCGAGTTCGCCTTCGCCGAGTTCAAGGAGATGGTGGCGCACCTGCACGCCGCCGGGCTCGAGGTCCTCCTCGACGTCGTCTACAACCACACCGCCGAGGGCAACGAGCTGGGGCCGACGCTCGGCTTCAAGGGCATCGACAACGCCTCGTACTATCGCCTCGCGCCCGACCCGCGCCACTACATCAACGACACCGGCACCGGCAACACCGTGAACCTCAGCAACAGCCGCGTGCTGCAGATGGTGATGGACAGCCTGCGCTACTGGGCGACCGACATGCAGGTCGACGGCTTCCGCTTCGACCTCGCCACCATCCTCGGCCGCGAGCCGCATGGCTTCGAGGAGGACGGCCGCTTCCTCGACGCCTGCCGCCAGGACCCGGTGCTGAGCCAGGTCAAGCTGATCGCCGAGCCGTGGGACGTCGGCCCCGGCGGCTACCAGGTCGGGCGCTTCTCGCCGGGCTGGGCGGAGTGGAACGACGCCTACCGCGACACGGTGCGGGCCTACTGGCGCGGCGACGACGGCCAGGTCGCGCGGCTGTCGGCGCGGCTCACCGCCTCGGCCGACCTGTTCGCGCGGCGCGGCCGGCGGCCGTGGGCGTCGATCAACTTCGTGACCGCGCACGACGGCTTCACGCTGGCCGACCTGGTCTCGTACAACGACAAGCACAACGACGCCAACGGCGAGGACAACCGCGACGGCCACGGCAACAACCTGTCGTGCAACTACGGCGTCGAGGGCCCGACCGACGACCCGGCGATCAATGCCACGCGTTGGGTGCAGATGCGCAACCTGCTGGCGACGCTGATCCTGTCGCGCGGCACGCCGATGCTGCTGGCCGGCGACGAGTTCGGGCGCAGCCAGCGCGGCAACAACAACACCTACTGCCAGGACAACGAGATCGCCTGGGTCGACTGGCAGGGCATCGGGCCGGACGGGCGGGCGCAGGCCGAGTTCGTGCGCAAGCTGCTGATGATCCGGCAGGCGCTGCCGATGCTGCGGCGCGGGCGGTTCCTGACCGGGGCGTGGGACGAGGAGCTGGGCGTCAAGGACGTGACCTGGCTGACGCCGGCGGCGCAGGAGATGACCGAGGCCAACTGGAACGACCCGCTGGCGCGCTGCCTCGGCGTGCTGCTCGACGGCCGGGCGCAGGAGACCGGCATCCGCCGGGTCGGCGACGACACCACGCTGCTGATCGTGCTGAACGCGCACCACGCGGTCGTGCCCTTCACCCTGCCGCCGGCCAACGGCGGCAGCCGCTGGATCCGGCTGGTCGACACCCACAAGCCGGCCGACACCGAGCTGGCCCGCGCCCGGGTCGGCGACACCGTCGAGGTCCCCGGCCGGGCGCTGCTGCTGTTCGTGCTGCAGCCCGCCCGCCGGCTGCAGCGCGCGACCAACGCCGAGCGCTCGTTCCAGCGCGTCGTGCAGGCGGTCGAGGACGCGGCGCGCCGATCGGTGCGGTTCGGGTTCGACTGACGGAGCCTCTCTCTTCCCCGTCATCTCGACCGGAGCGCGGAGCGCGGAGCGGAGAGACCTTTCTTCAGCGCGCCGGCGCCAGATCGCCGCGGCAAGCTCCCTCCAGTTCTGGAACGTATCCAAAGTGCATTCCAACAGCGTGATGCGTTCGCCACACGTGAGCGTCCTCACTTCGCGGGCTTGATCCAGATCAACCGCCGGAATGCCCCGACTCCTATCGTGGGCATGCGTTTCGAACTGGAGATACGAATGAACAAGTTCAGGGTCTTGGGGACTTTCCTGGCGCCGGTCGCGGCCGCCGCGCTGATGGCGTCGGCGCCGGCCTGGGCCGACGAGGTCGCGGTCGAGCAGGCGCAGGCGGCGCCGGCGTCGTCGGGCGGGATGTTCTCCGGGCCGTTCGGCCCGCCGGAGAAGTACGGCTTCACCGGCGGCTGGCAGGTGCGCGTGCGCGCGCTGGGCGTGGTGCCGGACACCGGCGCGAGCACGGTCAACGTGCAGGGCGTGCCGACGCTGTCGACGCCGTTCTCGAGCCTGTCGGTCGGCAACTCGATCGTGCCCGAGCTCGACATCAGCTACTACTTCAATCCCAACCTGGCGGTCGAGCTGATCCTCGGCGTGACCCAGAACTTCGTCACCGGCAACGGCGCGCTGAACGGCCTCAACATCGGCAGCACCTGGCTGCTGCCGCCGACGCTGACCTTCCAGTACCACTTCACCCAGATGGGCGCGTTCCAGCCCTACGTCGGCGCCGGCATCAACCTGACGATCCCGTTCGGCACGGTGAACGCGGGCGCGACCACGCCGGGCGGCCTGACGACGACGCAGTTCAGCCTCAACACCGCGGTCGGCCTCGCCCTGCAGGCCGGCTTCGACTACATGATCGACCGCAACTGGGGCATCAACTTCGACGTCAAGAAGCTGATCCTGCGCCCGGGCTACAACGCCACGGTGAACAACACGATCCCGGTCAGCGGCACCGCCGCGCTCGATCCCTGGCTGATCGGCGCCGGCGTCACGTACCGCTTCTAGGACCCGTCCCCTCCGCCGAAGGGCGGACCGGATCGACCCCGTCCTCGCAAGAGGGCGGGGTTTTTTCTGGCCCGCCGCCGCTATCGCTCCCGGCGGCGCGGGCCTCGAGGGCGGCGAGCTTGGCGGCGCGGGCGCGCTCGCTGGCGGCGTCGAACTCCGCGAGTTCCGCCGCGCTGGGCGGCCAGGCGGGACGTCGACCAGGCGCCGATGGATGGCCCTCCCGGTCGTCGTCGGCGGCGGCGCCGTCGCCGCGCCCGGCCCCGCCCCGCCCGCCCTCGCCCGACCATGCGCCGGGCTGGCGGTTGCGCAGCCAGAAGATGCAGGCGCGGGTGTCGGGCGCGACGTGCACGACGTGGCTCAGCGTGTGCTCGCGGCCCTGGTGCAGCACGGTGCGCTCGACGGTGCGGTCGTAACCCACGGCCTTCTCGTAGAGGCAGCGCGCCACCCGCGCGTCCGCCGCCGCCCGCCCCCGCCGCACCGAGGCGGCGAAGTCGTCGTGGGCAGCGATCCAATTGTCGATCGTCCGCGGCGCCACGTCGAAGAAGACCGCGAGATCGGCGTTGGTCGCGCCGAGCAGGCAGTAGTTGTGCGCCGTCTCGGCGAAGTCGGGGTGGTAGAGGGTGGGGCGGCCGGCAAGCATTCGCAAACAATAACCATGGTGCTATCTGTAGTCAATTACCTTGGTAATATTTGCGTGCCGTGCAGCGGCCTCTTCTGCTTTCAACGACCGCAGTCGAAACGGCGACTTGCGAGAACATGCTCGCTAAGGATTGAGTGGGGCGCGAAGTAGATAAGTGGGCACTTGGACGTCCAAGCCTCACTGCACTACCCTCTTCCCCTCGATCAGCCCCCGCGCCGTCTCGAGCAGCGCCTCGACATCGGTCGCCGCCAGGTCCGCCTTGCTCGCGTTGGCGCCACCGGCGGCGGGTTCGCGGCCGGGATCGGTCCAGGCCTGGCCGGCTTCGAAGGCGTCCAGCATCGCGCGGCCGTTCTCCTGCTCCTCGGGTGGGCTGAGCGCCAGCGCCAGCGCGTGCCACGCGGCGGCGCGGTCGAAGTCGCCGCTCCGCGCGAAGGCGGCGGCGAGCGTGCCGAGGAAGGGCCAGTAGCGCCAACCGGCCATGTCGCAGGCGCGCACCGCGTAGGTCACCGCCAGCGGTCCGTCGTGGGCGCGGACCTGGGTCGCCGTCGCCAGCATCCAGGCGAGGTTGTTGAAGGGCCACGCGAACAGCGGGTCGAGGTCGCCGGCGGCCCGGTACACCGCCGCCGCCTCCGACCAGCGCTCCAGCTGGGCGAGGTGGACGCCGATGTCGTAGAGCTTCAGCGCCCGCTCGGGCTCGTCCTGGCCGGCCGCGCGCAGCAGTGCGAGGCGGGGCAGCAACGGGCTGTCGTCGGCGTCGAGCACGCCCTGGTAGTCGAGCCGCATCGCCTCGTCGAGCAGGCGCAGCGCGGCCTGCGGGTCGTGGGCCTCGCCGGTGGTGAGCCGCCGGGCCTCGGCGACGCGCGCGGCGGCGGCGGCGGGATCCTGGCGGAAGATCACGCTGTCGCCGAACGGCGCCGGCTCGGGATCGTCGGGGGCGCGGCCGCGGCCCGCCGCCTGCGCGGCGTCGGCCAGCTCCCACGCCCGCGCCGCCGCGATCATGGCGCGGTTGGCCGACTGCTCCTGGCCGCGCGGCTTCCACGCGCGGGCGCGGGCCTCGGCGTCCGCGCGCTGGTCGGGCAGCAGGATCCCGGCGACCGCGTCGCGCGCCTCGACCGCGTCGGCGCGCAGGCCGTCGTCGCCGCGGCGCGCGGCGGCAGCCGCGGCGAGCTCGAACCAGCGCCACGCCTCGACCGGGTCGGCCGGGCCCCCCAGCCCGTCGCGGCACATCATGCCCAGCAGGTGCTGGGCGCGCGGGTGGTCCTGGTCGGCGGCCAGCCGCATCCACGCCCGCGCCGCGTTCGCATCGGCCGGCACGCCCTCGCCGGCCAGCAGCATGAAGGCGAGGCTGTGCTGGGCCGGCGCGAAGCCCTGGTCGGCGGCGCGGCGGAACCAGCCGAACGCCGCGGCGAAGTCCTGGCGCAAGCCGTGGGCGTTGAGGCAGGCATGGCCCATCGCGTGCTGGGCCCAGACGTGGCCCTGCGCGGCGGCGCGCGCGAACCAGCGCGCCGCCTCGACGAGGTCGCGCTTCACGCCCAGCCCCTCGGCATGCATGTCGCCGACCGCGTAGCAGCCGCCGGCATGGCCCTGCTCGGCGGCCAGCCCGTACCAACGCAGCGCGGCGTCGAGGTCGCGCTCGACCCCGGCGCCGGCGCGCAGCGCGTCGCCCAGCCCGACCATCGCCTCGGCCTCGCCCTGCTCGGCGCCGCGGCGGAACCACGCCACCGCCTGTTCGGGATCGCGCGGCAGGCCGGCGCCGGTCGCCAGCCGGTAGCCGAGCAGGGCCTGGCTGCGGCCGCTGCCGGCCTCGGCGGCGCGGCGCAGCCACGTCGTGGCCTCGTCGGGATCGCGCGGCACGCCGTGGCCGGCGTCGAGCGCCAGCGCGAGGTTGTGCATGGCGCGGTAGTCGCCGCCCGCGGCGGCCTGGCGGTACCAGCGCACGGCGGCGCGGAGGTCGCGCGCCTGCGCCTCGCCGCGCGACGCCATGCGGCCGAGGTAGAAGGCGGCGGCGATCCGCGAGGCGTCGTCGCCGCCCTCGGCCAGCGCGCGGAACGCCGGCAGCGCGGCGCGGAAGTCGCCGGCCTCGTAGAGCGCGACCGCGTCGGCGAGCGCCCGCGTCGGCGTGGTTCCGTCGAATGCCATGGTCGTGTTCCCCTGTCTGTCATCCCGAGCGAAGCGAAGGACCTTTCCCGGTCCCACGCCGGGAAAGGTCCCTCCGCTCCGCCTCGCTGCGCTCGGCTCCGGTCGGGATGACGGGAGGAGCCGATGACGGCGACACCTCCCCGCGCTCGCGCGCAGGGAGGAAACCGCCGCGGGCCGCCGCCTACCGCGTCCCGCGGAAGCGGACGCCCAGCGAGGGCTTGCTGCGCGACGACCAGTCCATCTCGGCGCGCTGCACCTTCATGGACTGGAGGTAGACCTCCTTGCGGTCGCGCTCGCTCCACGCCTCGTGGATCGAGCGCTGCACGATCGCGAGGTCGCGCAGCATCGGCTCGGCGCCCGCGACGTTGCGGGCGTAGCGCTCGAGGAAGCGCAGCTGGCGCTCCACGAAGCTGCGCGCGGCGCGGTAGTCGCCGTCGCGGTTCATCAGCACGGCGGCGCGCACCACCTCCGATTGCCAGGCGTTGACCACCGCCAGGGTGCGGCCGAGATCGCGGACCTGGGCGTTGTTGCGCGTGCCCTCGGCCAGGGTCAGGGTCGCCGTCACCGGCCGCGCCGCGACCACGCCGCTGCCGTCCGGGCGCTGCCCGCTGGCGGCGACCGCGAGGTCGAAGGCCTGGCCGACCTCGCCGGCCGGGCAGTGCAGGCGGACCACGAGGCGGCGCGTCTGCTCGGGCCGCAGGCTGCCGACCGTGACCTCGAGCCCGTCGGCGCCGGGCGTGCTCGCCCAGCTGCCGACGACCTCGGCGCGCAGGCCGGCCGGCACGGCGAGCTTCAGCACGACGCGCTCGAGCAGGGCCTCGCGGCCCTCGCGCAGTTCGCCGAGCACGACCTCGCTGACCTCGCCGCCACCGGCGGCGTCGTGCAGGTTGCCGCCGCCGGCCGCGGCGATCGCGCCCAGCAGGCGCTCGTCGTAACCCTCGCCGATGCCCAGCGCCGAGGTCAGCACGCCGCGGTCGAGCAGCGCGCCGACGTGGACGGCGATCTCGGTCGGGTCGGTGGTGCCCTCGTTGGCCTGGCCGTCCGACAGGATCAGCACGCGCGGCGTGCCGCCGGTGGTGGTGCCCATCGTCGTCGCGGTGGCGGCGACGCGCTGCGCCGCCTCGACCCAGCCGGCGAACAGGTTGGTGCCGCCGCGCGGCTGCAGGCGGTGGATCGCCGTGGCGGCCAGCGCCTGGCCCTCGGCGTCCATGGCGCGGCCGTCGAGCAGGACCTCGACGATGCTGTCGAAGGCGACGATGCTGAGGCGGTCGCGCGCCGTCATCGTCGCCGCGACCGCGAGCGCGGCATCGCGGGCGGCGACGATCTTGTCGCCGGCCATGCTGCCCGAGATGTCGATGCAGAGCGCGAGGTTGAGCGGCGGTGCGGCGCGGCGCGCGGCCTCGCCCGGGGTCGCCTCGGCGCGGGCCGAGAGGTCGGCGACGAGGTAGCGGACGGACTCGCCGCGGTACCAGGCGAGCGGCCGGTCGAGCCCGGCGATCAGGTCGAGATGGATGTTGGTCATGGTCAGCCTCCTGTGATGATGGTCCGGATCAGCGCGGCGCAGCGTTCGAGCTGCGCCCTTTGCTCCTTGTCGAGCGGCCCGCGGGCCGACAGCTCGAGATCCGGCGTGATCGGGATGCGCAGCCACTCCTCGGTGCGCGAGCGGCGCTGCGGCTGCGGCCGTGGACCGCCGAGCCGCGCCTCGAGTTCGTCGAGGCCCGACTTGCTGGGCGCGGTGCTGGCATCGACCGACAGGTTCGGCAGCCGGTCCAGCGGCGCTTGCACGACCGACGGCGACTGCAGGGACGTCCGCGCACGCGGCATCGGGGCCGGCGCGCTCTTCAGCGCGGCGAGGTAGTCGAGCGCGTCGCGCGGGTCGGTCGCCGGCCGGTTGGGCCTGGGCGGCACCTCGGCGAAGCGCTTGGCCAGGAGCTCGAGCCGGTCGGGCGTCGCCGACAGCAGGTCGAGGCGGATATCGGCCAGCGACATGCCCAGCAGCTCGCGCATCACCACGATCGCCAGCAGGCGCTGCAGCGTGTCGGCGGGGTAGCGCGCGGCCGGGCCGCGGTTCAGCGGCGGCGGCAGCAGCCCCTGCGCGATCCACGAGCGGATGGTGCGCGCCTCCTGTCCGGAGGCGGCGGAGAGTTCGGCCAGCGTCGGTCCGGACGCGTCGGGATCGGTCAGCATGGGGAGAATATATATACGACATGCCTATATGTCAAGATATTTGACATGCCGTATTGTAAGTCTGTTATCCTAAGGCCATGAGCAGCGAAAACACCCCCCTCTACTATTATGCGTACGGATCGAATCTCCGGACGGCGCAGATGGCCGAACGCACCGGCGAGGCCGTTCCGGCCGGCCGTGCGGCCCTGCCCGGCCACGTGCTCGCGTTTCGAAAGATCAGCAGCGACAGAACCGGCAAGGCCGACATCCGCCCGACCGGCCGCGCCGGCGACCGCGTGATCGGCGTGCTGTTCGAGGTCACGCGCGAGGCCCTGGCCAAGCTGGACGGCGACGAGCGCGGCTACGACCGCGTGCCGGTCCGGGTCGTGCGCGAGGACGGCCCGACCGTCGAGGCCTTCACCTACCGGGCCAAGGCGCACCGGATCGACGACTCCCTGCGACCGAGCGCGGCGTACCGCGCGCAGGTGATCGACGGTGCGCTCGAGCAGGGACTGCCGGCCGACTACATCGACCGCTTCCTGCGGTCGGTGGCGGTGGTGCATCTCGATCCCCAGCCCATGACCCCTCCGTCCGCTGCGCGGACACCTCCCCGCGCTCGCGCGCAGGGAGGAAGATGAGTGGCGCGTCGTCACATCGCGCCTCCCTGGCCGTCGCGGATGTTCGGGTTGGTGCCGCGGAACCACTCGCAGAGAGGCAGGGCGAGGCGGATGTCGTCGGCGGTGATGCCGGCGCGGGCGGCGCGGTCGGGGTTGAAGGGCAACGCCTTGCCCTCGACCGCGATCGTCATCTGCAGGCCGTCGCGCACCGCCTTGTTGTGCATGTAGCACCACTGCTCGCTGGGCGCCGGATCCGACAGCTTGTCGTAGCTCCATCCCGTGGTGACGACGAGCGCGCCGAGTTCGTTGTGGCGGAAGATGCTGAAGTCGACGACCGACTTCGACGGCTTGGCGCCCGTAACCGGGGACGCCGGCGGCGTCGCCTTCGCGGCCTCGAACTTCTGCACGATCGCCCGCGCCTCGGCGGCGGCCCTGTCGGCCGCCTGCCCCTTCTCGGCCGCCGCCTTCTCCGCCGCCGACGCCCGCGCGTCGGCCGCCGCGACGCGCGCGTCGGTGTCGCGGCGCGCGGCCTCGACGCGCTCTGTGGTCTTGCGCTCGATCGCCGCCGCCTGCTCGATCAGCGCGTCGCCCAACTCGCGCAGCGTCGGCCGGTTCAGCAGCAGCGACAGGCCCCAGCAGGCGAGCAGCACGCCCAGGCCCAGCCCGGTCGCGGCGGCGCCGGCGCCGAGGCCGGCGCGCAGCCAGCCGGCGCGGCGCAGCGCCGCCGCCGCCGCCGCGGCGGCCGAGCGGCGGCTTGTCTCGTACCCGGCCTCGATGCGGTCGATCGCCGACAGGTCCTGGGGCTCGACCAGGCGGTAGGTTTCCACGGGCGCCTGCATGGCCGGCCTCACTTGAACAGCCGCAGCGCCGGGCGCGCCGGCTTCGCGGGCTGGGCCGACCCAACCGCCGCCTCCGGCGCGGCCTGGCGGCGGGCCTCGTCGAGCGCCGCCGCGGCGGCCGGGCCCTCGGTGCGCGACTCGACGGTGTGCGGCTCGGGCAGCGCGCCGTTGCCGCTGTAGGCGACGAAGCGCACGGTGTTGCGCTCGACCAGGATCGGTTTCTCGATCACCAGCTCGGGCACGATCTTCTCGACCACCGTCTCGACGATCTTCTCGACCGGCACCTCGACGCGCCGCACCACCTTCCTGCGCTGGCGTCCCGCCCAGGCGCGCAGGCCGCGCAGCAGCTTGACCGCCTGTTCCGTCACCGACGGGCCGGTGCGCTCGGGCCAGTAGGCGATCAGCGCCGCCAGCACGCCGGCCAGCGACACGATCGCCGCCGAGAACAGCGAGAAGAAGCCGCGGGCCAGCGCCAGCTGGCGGTCGTCGAGCTGCTCGGGGGCGACGCCGTGGACCATCGCGGCGAGGCGGTAGACCTGGTTCTGGTTCGCCTCCTCGGCGAAGGCGCGGCGCGCCGCCGCGAGCTCGGCCTGGGCCGCCGCCACCGCGTCGGGCGCGCCGGGAGAGGCGCCCGTCGACGGGCCGGTGGCCAGCGCCTGCAGCGCGCGCTCGGCCGCGGCGATGCCGGCCATGACGCGCTCGGACTGGGCGGCCAGCGCGTTGCGCTCGGCGGCGTAGCGCTGGTCCTCGGCCAGCGAGCGCGGCTGCAGGCAGGCGCCGGCGATCTTCATGCACTGGGTGCCGATCTCGGCCAGCAGCTCGCGGTGGGCGCGCGCCGCGGCCTCGGCCTGGCGGCCGAGTTCCTCCTGCTGGCGACGGCCCTCCTCGATCCGCTTCTGCAGGTCGGCGCGGCCCTCGCGGCCGGCGACCTCCGCGCGCTGGCGCTCGGCCTCGGCGGAGGCGACCGCGCGCTCGGCGCGGCGCAGCGCCTCGCGCACCGGCTCGACCTCGGCGACGCGCAGGGTGACGATGCGCTCGATGCCGAAGGTCCAGTTCTCGAAGGCGATGGCGCAGATCGGCAGCAGCGCCGCCAGCGCGAGGCCGCGCGCCACCACCGAGCGGCGGCGCTGGAAGGCCTGGGCCAGCGGGATGCGCAGCAGCTCGGTCATCGCCAGCACCACCAGCGGCAGCGCCGGCAGCCAGCCGACCGGGGTGGTCGGGAAGGCGCGCGGAAAGGTCGTCAGCGCGGCGTTGACGACGCCGCAGGCGACGCCGGTCAGTTCCAGCGCCCAGGCGACGACGAGCAGCGTCGGCAGGTCGGCGGACGCCACGGCGGAAGCGCGCGGCGCCGCGCGGCGCCCGCTGTCGAGAACGATCGTCATGGTTGAACCCCTGTCCCACCCTCCGGGGCGGGGACCCCACACGGTCCCCGCCGCCGGCTGTCCGACGGCGGGACCACCCATCGACCCGCCGTCGACAGCAATGTGACAGCAGGGGGTGTCAAATCCGGACATCCCGCCCTAGACTGCGGCTTCGATCGAGACGAGAACGTCCGCCATGCGACTCGCCCCCGCCGAACGCGTCCTCCAGCTCGCGCTGGCCCTCCAGGGCTCGCGCATGGGCCTCAGCCTGTCCGACATCGAGCGCCAGTTCGGCGTCGGCCGGCGCTCGGCCCAGCGCCTGCGCGACGCGGTGCTGCGCGTCTACCCGCAGACCGAGCAGCTGGTCGACGTCGAGCAGCGGCCGCGCTGGCGGATCTCGCCCGGGACCGTGACGCCGGCGGCGCTGGCGGCCGAGGACCTGGTCGAGCTCGAATCGACGGCGCGGTTCCTGCGCCAGCGCAACCTCGCCAAGCGCGCGGCGGCGCTGGAACGGATCGCGGCCAAGATGCAGGCCGCCCTGCCGGCCGCCACCCGCACCCGGCTGGCGCCCGACATCGAGGCGCTGCTCGAGGCCGAGGGGCTGGCGATGCGGCCGGGTCCCAAGCCGATCATCCGCGAGGAGGTGATCGACGTCGTGCGCCAGGCGATCAAGGAGGGCCGCGAGCTCTACCTGCACTACCGCAGCCCGCACAGCCGCCGCGCCTCGGGCCGCCGGCTGCAGCCCTACGGCTTCCTGCTCGGCAAGCAGCACTACCTGGTCGGGATGTCGCCCGACCGCCACCCCGGCGAGGCGCGGCTGTTCATGCTGGCGCACGTCAAGCGGGTGGCGCTGCAGGACAGGACCTTCGTGCGCGACCCGGCGTTCACGCTGGAGAAGTTCGCCGAGCGCTCGTTCGGCGTGTTCCAGGGCCCGCCGCACGACGTGGTGTGGAAGTTCGCGCCCGACGTCGCCGAGGCGGTCGCCGAGTACGTCTTCCACCCGTCGCAGAAGATGAAGCGCCGCAAGGACGGCTCGACGCTGGTCTCGTTCCGCGCCGGCGGTCTGCTCGAGATGTGCTGGCACCTCTACACCTGGGGCTCCCACGTCGAGGTGCTGCAGCCGCCGGAGCTGAAGGAGATGATGCGCCGCGCGCTCGGCCACCGGCACTTCGCGGTGACCGAGGGCGCCTGACGCGCTCAGCGCAGCGCCACCAGCAGCGGCAGGCCGTCGAGGCCGGCCCACACGACGGCGTTCTGGCCGAAGCGGCGGCCGAGCCGCGCCGCCTCGTCGAGCGACGGTCCGAGCGCGACGCGGCTGTCCTCGGCCGGCCAGCGGTCCGCGCCGTTCGCGCCCTGCGCGTCGTGCCCCCAGCTGCGGTAGTGGACGAGGCCGGCGCGGTCGAGCGCGGCGACGAGTTCGGCCTGCGCCGCGTCGTTGCGCCGGCGCGCGCGCGGCCGGCTGGCCGGGTTCCACGCGGTGATGACCGCGGCGGACGGCAGGCGGTTGGCCTTCATCAGCGCGACGAGGCCATGGTGCCGCCGGCCGACGCACAGCGTCAGCGCCGCCGGCTCGACCAGCCGGTGCTCGGTCAGCAGGTACGAGTCGAGCAGCTTCGGCGCGAGCTTCGAACGCTCGAAGGCCTGGAGACTGGTGCCGATGATCATGAAAAAGCCCTCCACGGTGGAGGGCCGACGCTTGCCGCTTGGTTGCCCCGTCTCCGGAGCCGCATCCGCTTTCGCGAAACCACCTTGCCCGGCAGGGCAGGTTGGCGTGGGCGTCGACCCATCTCTTGATGAACAACGCCCTTATAGCAGCTTACCCTTTCCTTCGCCAGATCTCGGGCGCGGTGAAGGTGCCTTCCCACAGGCCGCGCCGCGCGGTCTTCGCTTCCTGCTCCTGCGCGACGTAGTCGAGCGAGTAGCGCACGAACGCCACCGCCCAGCCGTCGCGCACCATCGCCGCGCCGAGGTCGCGGCCGTCGCTGCGACAGACCGCGACGGTGCGGCCGTAGCGGTCGGCGCCGCGCGGCTCGCAGGCGACCGGCCGGCCGCCGACCAGGGCACGCAGGTGCTGGGTGGCGCGGCCGCCGCACGGGTACTCGGTGCCGGCGACGCTGCAGACCTGGCGGCTCTCGGGCGCGTCGATGCCCCACAGCCGCACCCGCACGCCGGCGATGTCGAGCGTGTCGCCGTCGATCACGGTCGCGGGCCCGGCGATGGTCGCGAGCTGCGCGTGGGCGACGCCGAGCGCGACGGCGAACAGCAGCAGCAGCGCCTGCGCGAGACGGTCACGCAACCAACGGGGCATCATCGGCGCGGACTGTAGCAGCGGCGACGGCGAACGCGCCAAGGTCACACCGGCCGGGGATGTGGACTGCTACGGCGGTCGCATGGTCAAGCGGACCTCCGTGCGCGCCGGCGCCTGCTACCGCGATTCGTTCGGTGCGGTGTGGCGCGTCGTCGGCTTCGACGGCCGCGGCGTGGTCTGCGTGCTGTTCCACCGCGACGTCTGCGGCGCGCTGGTCGAACGGCCGCACACCGAGACCTGGGACAACTTCCTCGCCGACATCGAGACCGAGGTCGCGTGCCCGGTTCCCGATCGCCGGCGCGCGTAGCCAACGCGAGGCGCGCACTGCAATTATCTGCACGCATGGTGCGTTGACTTTGCAGCCGGTTGGCCGTGAATTCGGGACGTGGGGAGAGTCCATAAGATCGCGGCGCGGCCGGCGTCCTTCATCGTCGCCGAGCTGCGCAGGCGCGGCATCGATCCCGGGCCGTTGCTGAAGGAGGTCGGGCTGACGCGCGCCGACCTCGCCGACGCCGAGAGCCGCGTGCCCTACGCCGCCGTGCTGGGCTTGGCCGAGCGCGCCGCGACCGCGACCGGCGATCCCGGCTTCGGCCTGCGGCTGGGCGCCTCGATCGATCCGCGCGACAGCGGCCTGCTGGGCTTCGTGCTGCTGAACTCGCCGACGCTGTTCGAGGCGCTGGGCAACCTCAAGCGCTACTTCCAGGTGATCGGCGAGGGCGAGGAGTTCGAGATCGAGCGCGGCGGCCCGACCGTGACGCTGCGCTTCCGCGAGACCGACCCGGCGTTGCGCGGCCTGCGCCAGAACTCGGACTACCTCGCCGCGATCGTGCTGCGCGCCTGCCGCGACCTGGTGCGCAAGAGGATCGTGCCCAGGCGCGCCCAGTTCATCCACGCGCGGCCCAACGGCCGCGTGCCGTACGACGAGGTTCTGGGCTGCCCGGTCAGCTTCCACGCGCCGTGGGACGCGCTGGTGTTCGACGCCGAGACCGTGGCGCTGCCGGTGGTCGGCGCCGACGACCGGCTGCTGGCGGCGCTGCAGGCGGCGTGCGCGCGCATCCTCGGCCCGGCGCCGACGGCGCGCGACCTCGTCCACGAGGTCCGCGAGCTGATGCTCGACGGCCTGTCGCGCGGCACCGCGACGCTCGACGCCGCCGCGGACGCGCTCGGCCTGTCGCCGAAGACGCTGGAGCGCCGGCTGGCCGGCCACGGCACCAGCTTCACGCGGCTGCTCGACACGCTGCGCGCCGACCTCGCCCGCCAGTACCTCGCCGACACCGACTTCCGGCTGGAGCAGATCGCCTACCTTGTCGGCTACTCCGAGCCGGCGGCGCTGGTCCGCGCCTTCCGCCGCTGGACCGGCACGACGCCGGCGGCATTCCGCGCCGGGCGGGCGCGACAGGCCGATTGACCCGAACGGAGACCCCATGGCCAACCAGCTGTCGCAGATCCAGCATGTCGTTCACCTGATCCTCGAGAACCGCTCGTTCGACCACATGCTCGGGTACCTCTACGGAGGCGCCGCCGGGGGGAAGATCGACGGCGTGCACGGCGACGAGGCGAACTGGTCGCCGATGACCAACGGCTGGGAGAAGATCTTCAAGATCAGCGAGCAGTGTCCGCCGGACCAGTGGTTCTACATGCCGGGTACCGATCCGGGCGAAGGCCTGCTGCACTACATGGACCAGCTGTTCGGGCCCGGCTACCCGTACCGGACCGGCCCGCTCCTGCCCGGCGGCTACGTTGCGGACTTCGCCGGCGAGGTCTTCAGTCGCCGCGCCAAGGGAACCCCGAAGTTCCTTCCCTTCACCAACGCGCGCAACGTCATGGGCGTCTACACGCCCGAACTGCTGCCCGTCCTGTCCGGACTGGCGCAGGGCTATGCCGTGTGCGACGAGTGGTTCAGCTCGGGCCCGATCCACACGTGGCCCAACCGCGCCTTCGCGGCGGCGGCCACCTCACAGGGCGAGGTCGACAACATCACCGTCCCGGGATGGTTGACGACCAAGACGATCTTCGACGCCCTCACCCTCGACATGAAGCAGAGCTGGTCGGTGTTCGGACCGTACGGTCCGCACAGTCACACGCGCCTGAACTTCCAGGCCCTGCTCGACGCTCCGGACGACCTGTTCCAGACGATGGAGGATTTCGACAGCGCGGCGATGCGCGGGCTGTTGCCGTCCTACAGCCTGATCGAGCCGGACTTCGGGCCCACCGGCGACAGCCAGCATCCCAACTACAACGTCGTGGCGGGCGAGAAGCTGATCTGGCACGTCTACAACAAGCTGCGCGCCGGCGCGAACTGGAGCAGCACACTGCTGATCATCACCTACGACGAGCATGGCGGGCTTTTCGACCACCGCCTGCCGCCGTCCGACGCCGTGCCGCCCGGCGACTTCATGCACGGCGCGCGGGGCTTCGAGTTCAAGCAATTCGGCGTGCGGGTGCCCGCCGTGCTGGTCTCGCCGTGGATCCAGCAGGGTTCCGTGTTCCGCGCGCCGGTGGGACAGACGATCGACCACACCTCCGTGCTCAAGACGCTGTTCGACCGATGGGGCGGTCCCGAGCCACTCTACCTGACCGAGCGCGACAGGGCGGCACCATCGCTGGCCAACGCCCTCAACAGCCCGACGCTGCGAACCGACGACCCGATGAGCGGCGTCCCGGAGCCGGTCGTGCCGTTCCCCCCGGCGGAGTTCGACGCCACTGTGCCGAGCACGCTCGAACTCATCCACGCCCGACAGGTCGCGCAGTTGCCGGTCCTGCGCGACGACGGCACGGTCGAGGACGAGGCGCCGGAGATCCCGCAGACCGCGGCCGAGCTGCAGGGCTTCGTGCGCGACCGGTTCGCGCGCTTCCAGCGGTTCAAGCTCACCCGGGCATCGTCCAAGTCGTCCTGACGAGCCATCGGCTCGCACGTTGCCCACGCGGGTCAACCCAATGTCGCGCGCGGCCAATGAGCGCTCGTGGCCGGCGGCCTAGTTTCTCCCCGTCAACGCAACCGCTCGAGGGGAGCCCACCATGATCAAGTTCGACATCCCGCGTACCCTGCGTCCCGCCGTCGCCGTGGCGATGCTGCTCGCCACGGCCGCCTGCGCCGGGCGCGCGCCGGCACCGGTGCCGGTCGTCCAGGCCCACGATCGCAGCATGGACTGCGCCGCGATCGTCGCCGAAACCCAGGCCAATGCCGACAAGATCCGCGGCCTCGGCTCGGAGGAAGGCGGCAAGGTCGCCCAGAACGTCGCCGCCGGCGTGGCCGGGCTGTTCATCCCGGTGTTGTGGTTCGGCATGGACTTCCAGAATGCCGCCGGCAAGGAAACCGCCGCCCTGCAGTCGCGCCAGCAGTACCTCGCCACGCTCGCCGACCAGCGCCAGTGTGGTGTCCCGGTCACCGCCACGCAGGCCGCGCGCTGATCGCCGCCGGCGATGACCGGCGCCGTCAATCTCCTGTCCGGCTCGGTCAATGAGACCTGCGGCGACCACCCCTAAGGTCGCCGCAAGAGGGAGGGGCGACCGGCCCCCCACCACCCACAAGAGCACCGGCCCGGCGTAGCGACGGGCCAGGCGATCGCCGTCCCACATCGGCGCCCGCCCGCGGTGCCTGGACCGGGCGCGCCTCCCTCCCCCTTCGATCCCGCCTGATCCCCCTTGATCCCCGTCAAACGGCCGGGTGCCGCCGGGGCGTAGGGTCCCGCCCATGACCTGGCTGCGCGGGGCGGCGCTGCTGGTGTGCCTGTTGCTGGCCGCCTGCGGGCCGCCCAAGGAACTCGAGGGACGGCCGACCGCGCCGCCCGACATCGCCGCGTCGCGGCTGCTGCCGCCCGGCGTGGTGCGGCTGCTGCCCGACACGCGCGCGCGCGACGCCGCCGAGGTGCGCACCCGCACCGGCGGCTGGGTGGCGGCGCTGCGCTTCAGCTCGACCGCCGAGGCCCACGCCGAATTCGTCGCCCGCGCCCGCGAGCGCGCGGCGCGCCCCGACATCACCGCCACCGACCGCATCGACTACGGCGCGGTGCAATGGCTGCGCTACGGCTTCGGCAAGGGCAACGAACCGGGCGCGGGCACGGGCTCGGGTTCGGGCACGGGCGCGACCGCCGGCGGCGTCGGCCTGACGTGGCTGAGCGACCGCTGGGTGTTCATCGTCGAGGCGCCCGACGCCGCCCAGCTGGCGCAGCTGATCGCCGACAGCCGGGTCGGCGGCACCGGCCCGCTGCCCGCCTTCCCGGCGCGCGGCCTGGTCGGCATCGCCTGCCTCGGGGCCTTCGTCGCGGCAGTGGTCGCGGTCGGCCTGTGGCGGCTGCGCCGCTCGCTGGTGGTGCCGCCGCCGGCCGGCGTGGTGCCGGTCGAGGCCGACGCCCTGGTGGCGCGGCTGCTGGCCCTGAACGGCGCCGACCGGGCGTGGCAGGTGCGGACCGGCGCCGAGGCCGGCGCGCCGTCGGCCGACCTCGTGGTCGAGTGGAAATGGGCCGACGCGCGCTGGACCAGCCTGCTGGCGCGCAACGGCCTCGAACGCACCTACCGGCTGCGCCTGTACCTCGACCCGGCGGCGCGCCAGTGCGGCGGCCTCGACGAGACCGGCACGGTCGAGTGGACGGCGGGCGCCGCCGCGGCGCCCATGCTGACGTGGCGGCGCAGCCTGTTCCGCGGCGTGGAGATCGCCCGGCGCGAGCGCGCCGCGACGTGGGCGTCGGCGACCTCGCTCGGCATGCCCGAGCGCCGGATCGACATGCGCTTCGACCTCGAGGCGCTGAAGAAGCCGGTGATCGCCGCGGTGACGGCGGCCGGCTGGACGTGGCGGCCGCTGCTGTGGATCCCCCGCCGGCGCCGCCCCTGAGGCCGATCCGGCGGGGAGGGCGATTCGCAAAATGCGAACCGGATTGGCGACGATTCGTGCCGGCGAAGTGCAGGTTCCCCCTGCGCTTCGCGGCCCCCGTGACTAGATTGGACGCATGAACATGCCGTCCCCCGACGAGGCCGTGCGGCTGGCCGCGCTGCGGCGCTACGACGGGCCGGACCGCGACCGCGAGCTCGACGAGATCGCCGCCCTCGCGGCGGAGCTCACCGGCGTGCCGGTCGCGATGGTGGTGCTGGCCGAGGCCGACCGGCTGGTGATCCGCGGCATCTCCGGCGAGAACCAGCGCGAGGTGCCGCGCGACGTCTCGTTCTCGCACCAGGCGATGCGCCAGGACGAGGTGTTCGAGGTTCCGGACGCCCACGCCGACCCGCGCTTCGCCGCCAGCCCGCTGGTGACCGGCGAGCCCTACATCCGCTTCTACGCCGGGGCGCCGCTGGTGACCGCCGACGGCCACCGCCTCGGCATGGTGTGCGCGATCGACCGCGCGCCGCGGCGGCTGACGCCGGCGCAGCGCTCGGCGCTCAGGCGGCTGGCGAACCTGGCGATGGCGCGGCTCGAGCTGCTGCACGCCAACCGGCAGCTCGAGGAGCAGCGCGCGACCCTGACCCGGCAGCGGGCGTTCCTCGACAAGGCGATGGACACCGCGGTCGAAGGCATCATCGTGCAGACCCCGGATGGCCGGGTGCGCCACTGCAACAAGGCCGCCGCCGAGCTGCTGGGCTACCGGCGGGACGAGGTGATCGGCGCGCAGCTCCTCGACCTCGCGGTCCCGGAGCGCTCGCGCGACGAGTACCGGCGGCAGTTCGAGGCGTTCGTCGCCCTGGTCGACAAGGGGCCGTCCGACCAGACGATCGGCGCGCGCCGGACGCTGCTGGCGCGGCGCGGCGACGGCACCGAGATCCACGTCGAGGCGGCCTCGACGCTGCACAACGGCTTCCGCGGCCTCGAGGTCATCACCTTCTTCCACGACATCAGCCACCACAAGGCGCTGGAGCGGCTGCACCACCAGCTCGACGACCTCGTGCGGGCGTTCCCGGAATCGTTCAACTACTACGATGCCGACGACCGGCTGGTTATGGGCAACACCCAGCTGCGCGCCAAGATGGGCATCCCGGGCGTGCAGCCGCTGGAACACATCGGCAAGCGCTTCGAGGAGGTGTTGCGCGATGTCGTCGCGCGCGGCGTCTACGCCGACGCGGTCGGCCGCGAGGACGCCTGGATCGAGGAGCGGATGGCGGTCCACCGCTCCTACGGCACGATGGAGCTGCACCTGGCCAACGGCCGCTCGCTGCGACTGGTGCAGCGGCGCACCAACGACGGTGGCCGGATCTGCGTCTACATCGACATCACCGAGATGCGCGAGCGCAAGGAAGCGCTCGAGGCGGCGCTGGCGCAGGCCGAGGCCGCGGCCGCGGCCAAGAGCGAGTTCATCGCCACCATGAGCCACGAGATCCGCACCCCGCTCAACGCCCTGATCGGCCTCGCCGACGTGCTGGTCGATTCGCCGCTCGACCCGCAGCAGCGCACCTGGGTGCAGACCATGCAGTCCTCGGGGCGGCACCTGCTCCATCTGATCAACGACGTGCTAGACTTCTCGCAGCTGCAGTCGCGGCAGCTGACCCTGGCCGACGAGGCGTTCGAGCTGCGGCCGGTGCTCGACGAGCTGGTGGCCGCCGCCGCGGCGCTGCCCGGCGCCGACAAGCTCGTCCTCGACGCCAGCCTGGCCGACGGCGTGCCGGCGGCGATCCGCGGCGACCGCCGCCGCCTGGTGCAGATCCTCACCAACCTGGTCGGCAACGCCGTGAAGTTCACGCCGTCGGGCAGCGTGCGCGTGTCCGGCCGGACCGAAAGCGGCGACGACGGCCCGGTTGCCGGCCCGGTGCTGTGCCTCGAGGTCGCCGACAGCGGCCCCGGCATCCCGGCGGCGCTGGCCGAGAAGATCTTCGAGGACTTCGTCCAGGCCGACACGCCCGGCCAGCCGCTGCGTTCCGGCACCGGCCTCGGCCTCGCGATCGCGCGGCGGCTCGCCCAGGCGATGGGCGGCACGCTGGCGGTCGCCAACCCCGGCGAGCCCGGCGCCCGCTTCCTGCTGCGCCTGCCCTGCCGGCCGGCGTCGGTGCCGAAGCCCGCCGCGATCGCGCCGGCGGTGCCGCGCTCGACGGTGGCGCGCCGCATCCTCGTGGCCGAGGACACCCCGGCCAGCCAGATGGTGATCCGGCTGCTGCTCGAGGGGCTGGGCCACAGCGTCGAGATCGTCGACAACGGCCCGGCCGCGCTCGACGCGGTGGCCGCGGGCGACTTCGACACCGTGCTGCTCGACCTGCAGTTGCCGGGCATGGACGGCTGTCGCGTCGCCGAGGCACTGCGCGCCCGCGAGGCGGAGGATCACGAGACCGGCCGCCACAAGCGGCGGGCGACCCTGGTCGCGGTCAGCGCGTTCTCCCAGCCGCGCGATCGCGAGCGCGCGCTGGCCGCCGGCATGGACGCCTACCTCGCCAAGCCGGTGCGGCTCAGGGATCTGGCGGCGCTGTTCGAGTCGCTCGACCGCGTCGCGGCCTGACCCCTACTCGGCCCCCGATCTCCCCTCCGAGGACGACCGCACGACGCCGGGCAGGGCCGGCGGCGCCGCCGGCGCACAGGACCAGCGCGCGTCGCAGGCGACCGGCTGGTCGCTGCCGCCGGTGAAGTCGCAGACCTCGAGGCGACCGCCGCGGCGGTCGAAACTGTAGGTCTGGGTCGCGTACTGGCGGCCGCCGATGGTCGTGTAGTGCAGGAACAGCACGGTCTCGCGCGTCATCCAGGTCCAGTTCACGGGCGCGTCGATCGACACGCCCTGCCGCGCCTCGTCGAGCGCGAAGTGCCAGGCGATCGCGCCGGCCGCCGGGTGGCGGCAGAGAAAGCCCTCCGTCTCGGCGACCGCCGGTGCCGCCACCAGCCACAGAAGGACACCCAAGCCGGCCCGCACCATGCCACGCACTCCACGCTGATCCGGGAGCACGCTAGGCCGCCGTTCGCCGCGCGACTGTGACAGTCCTCACTTTCGCGCGAAAATATGCATCCAGAGGGCGAATACTACCCGCGCCGCGGAACCACGCGGAAGTCGAGGCGGCGCATCAGGTCGCGCGCCGATGGCAGGGCGCGCAGCGTCGCCGGCAGGGCGCGGGCATCGGGCGGTGCGTCGTCGCGCGCCAGCGCCGCCAGCAGGCCGAGCTCGAGCTGCGCCGACTCGAGCCAGCCGACGTCGCGCTCGTAGCCCATCAGCGCCTCGACCCCGGTGTCGCGCACGAAGGCGCGCAGCGCACGCTCGCTGCCGCGCATGAAGCGGCAGGCCGAGAACACCATCAGCTTGCCGGCGCCGCGCCCCGACAGCGGCCGCGCCAGCTCGGCCAGCGCCAGGCTGCGCTCGCGGCCGCCGCGGCCGCCGGCGCGCCGCAGCGACAGGCGCTGGGTCTCGCCGTGGCAGGCGACGTAGATCACCGGGAAGGCGCGGTAGCGCGGGCTGGTGGCGAGGCGCAGCAGGCGCTGCAGCTGCTCGACGGTGGCGAAGCGGCGATGGATGCAGGGCGTGCCCTGCAGCGCGCCGATCAGCTGCAGGATCGGGCGCACCGTGGGCTGCGGCCGCCGCCCCGCGGCGCGGCCCGGGGTACGACCCGTCCAGCACGCGGTCTCGATGCAGAAGATGCCACGCACGCGATCAGCGGATCGACAGGCTCTCCAGCGCCCTGTCCTCCCTCGCGCCGAGGGCGCCGCCCGCCGCCCCCGGGCCGGCGGTCATCGCCAGCACCGACAGGCCGGTGGCACAGACCATGGCGGGGTCCCGCGACAGGGCGTGGATGCCGTCGGGCAACAGCAGCACGGCGTACTTGAGGTCGCCGGTGAAGGGCGGCGCCTCGATCCACGCCGGCCGGCCCTCCTCCACGACCAGCAGCTCGCCGGCCTGGCGCGCCGCCACCAGCGACGGGGTGGCGAGGTCGTTGGCGTCCTCGATGCCGTGCAGGGCGCAGTAGATCTCGGTATCGAGGGCGCGCGACGGCGGCTCCTCCAGGCACCGGTGGGCCAGCGCGACGAGGGTCGCCGAGCACAGGGGCTGCATGTCCATGCGGACCCAACGCCGTGACCGGGCGCCGGGTTCGCCGGCGCCGCCGTGACTTCGCGGGGGCGCATGGTCACTGCAACCCGGGCGGGGGGTCCGCCCTTGATGGAACATGTACCGCCTTGCCCTCCTGGCCCTCGCCCTGCTGGCGTCGCTGGCGTCCGCGTCGGCTTCGGCCACCGACGACCGGCCGCGGCCCGGCGCCTGCCTCGCGGCCTCGCCCGGCTCGCGCTGCTACGTGGCGCTGCAGGCCGACGGCCCGACGCGCGAGGTCGCGAGCGACGGCATCCCGCTGCCGGCATCGCGCCGCGCCGCCGACCGGCAGGCGTTCGACCGGCACACCTTCGACCGGGACGGCAACGCCGTCGACCGGCGCGGGCGCATCCTCGCCGTGCCGGGCGCGGCCGGCCGGCCGGACGAGGTGTTCATCGACGACTGAGCCGTCTAAAATCGGACGATGAACCGGCGCTCCGCGTTGCTCGGGCTGTCGTCCCTCTGCGTCACGCCCGCCGCGCGCGCCCAGTCGCCGGCACGACGCCGGGTCGGCGTGCTGCTGGCATCGACCAACGACACCTTCGTGGCCGGCCTGCGCAAGGCGCTGCGGGCCTCGGGCTACGAGGAGGGACGCAACCTCGAGCTGGTGATCCGCGACGGCAAGGGCCAGCCGGCGCTGATCGACCAGGGCGCCCGGGACCTCGTCGCCGCCCGGGTCGAGGTCATCGTGGCCTGGGCCACCGGTGCCGCGCAGGCGGCCGGCCGCGCCACCCGGACCATCCCGATCGTCGCCCAGGTCGCCGATGCGGTCGGCGCCGGCATCGTCGGCAGCCTCGCCCGGCCCGAGGGCAACATCACCGGCATCTCGTCGCTGTCGTTCGACTTCGCGGCCAAGCGCGTCGAACTCCTGCTCGAGGCGCTGCCGCGCGCCCGCGTGCTGGCCTTCGTCGGCCTGCGCGGCGAACCCAACGTCCAGCGCTTCTTCGAGATCGCCCGCCGCGCCACCCGCCCGGGGGTCGAGCAGCGCCTGGTCGAGATCGACGGGGTCGATGGCTTCGAGGCCGCGGTCGCGGCGATGCGCGGCGAGATCGACGGCCTGACCATGCAGCAGATCTTCTACCCGCAGAGTGCGCGGATCGGCGCCATCCTGCAGCGGCTGCGCGTCCCGACCTGCGGCGCCGACCGCGCCTTCACCGAGTCCGGCGGGCTGATGGCGTTCGACGCCTACCTCGAGCAGGGCTACGAGCGCATGGCCTCCTACGTCGACCAGCTGCTGGCCGGCGCACCGCTGTCGAAGCTGCCGTTCGAACAGCTGTCCCGCACCTACCTGGTGCTCAACCAGCGCGCCGCGGCCGACCTCGGCATCGTCCTGCCCCCTGCCCTGCAGGCTCGCGCCGACGAGATCATCGAGTAGGGGCGCGAGCCGCGACGTCGGCGACCGCCGCGGGGCAACGCCGCGGGCCTCGGCGCCGTTGGCCCTCCGGTTCCAGCGGAGGATCGGTCATGACCGTCGAGCGGCTGCGCCGCGACATCGATGCCGGGCGGACCGGCGACAAGAGCCCCGGCCCCGACCCGGCGGCGGCGCCGCTCGACACCGACGACGAGGCCGCCGGTACCCCGGTGCCGCCGGCCGTCGCCGTCGCCGAGGGCGAGCACGCCCGCGCCGTCGGCGCCGGGCTCGACAGCCGCCAGAACGCGCCGGCCGGCGACGGCACCGCGCCTGCGCGGCGCAGTGGCAGCGGACTGGTGGTGGCCGGCCTGACGATGGTTCTCGCCATCGTCCTGGCGGTGGCGGCGGTGATCGCGATCCTCGCCCGCTAGCCGGCCTCGGCCCGCCCGACGACACCGCGCAGCGCCGCGACCAGCGCGTCGGGGCTGCACGGCTTGGCGACCACGGGCACGTCGGCGAAGGCCGGGGGCAAGGTCTCGGCGCGGGAGCCGGTGAGGAAGACGAAGGGCACGCCGCGCCGGCGCAGCGACTGGCACAGCACGAGGCTGGTGCCCCGCTGCAGCTGGACGTCGATCACGGCGGCATCGACCGCCCCGGAGGCGAGATGGTCGAGTGCCTCGACCACCGAAGCGACCGGGCCGACCGGCACCATGCCGTACTCGCCCAGCAGGCCGCACAGCGCATCGGCCATCAGGAAGCTGTCCTCGACGACGAGCACCCTGAGGCCCGACAGACCGACACCCATTCGCAGACCGTCCCCGCTTCCCACCACGCGCACGACTGGTCCGATGTGAACGCGCGAGCGCCAGCTTGGTTGCAGCCGCAGGACGACGACATCGCATGACCGCCCGGTACCGCAACCGCGGACCCGGACCGGCATTGGGTCGAGATGACGACCTTCCATTCGCGCCGCCCCAAGCCGCCGCCGCGCTGGCCGTGGATGGTCGGGCTGCTGCTCGGCCTGGGCTGCCTGCTGATCCTGCTCGCCGCCGTCAACGCGCTGCTGCGCCTGACCTGAGCCGGCTTGGTCGCGGCCTCGCGGCCCTGCTAGCATCCGGCCATGAACCGGCGAATGCTGATCTCGGGTGCGCTGATCCCGGGTGCGCTGGGCGCGGTGACCACGCGCCCCGGCGTGGCGCAGACCGGCACGCCGGTCGTCGCCTTCCTGGGCTTCGCGACCCCGAGCGCCGACCTCCCGACCCTCGACGCCCTGCGCCGCGGCCTCGCCGAGCAGGCACCGGGCGCGGTGCGGCTCGAGGCCCGCCACGCCGCCGGCGACGTCGCCCTCGCCGGCCGCTACATCGACGACCTGGTGCGGGCCGGTACCGCGGTGTTCGTGGTGCCGGGACCGGCGGCGGCGCGGCTGGTGGTGCAGCGTACGACCACGCCGGTGGTGGCGATCGGCTTGCCCCCGACACCGGCACCCGGCGATCCCTACGGCAGCCTGGCGCGGCCCGGCGGCTCGGTCACCGGCTTCTCGACGGTCGGCGAGGAACTCGCGGGCAAGCGCATCGAGCTGCTGCGGCGAACGCTGCCGCGGCTCGCGCTGCTCGGCATCCTGCACAACGTCGCCGACCCGGTGTTCCGTCACTGGGGCGAGACCACCGAGGCCGCGGCCCGCGGCCAGCACGTCCGCACGCTGCGCCTCGGCCTCGCCGCGCAGTCCGATGCCGAGCTCGCGCAGCGCCTCGCCGGGCTGAAGGCCGCCGGCGGCGATGCGCTGGTGGTGGTGCGGGACTTCCTCACCGCCTCGCTGATGGTGCCGACCTGCCGGCAGGCGCTCGACCTCGGCCTCGCGGTGATGGGCGAGCATCTCGCCTTCGCCGAGGCCGGCGCCCTGATGAGCTACGGGCCGGACCTGCCCGACCTGTTCCTCCGCGCCGCCGGCTACGTCGTGCGCATCCTGCGCGGCCAGAAGCCGGGCGACCTGCCGATCCAGCTGCCGACCAAGTTCGAACTCGCGGTCAACCTCGCCACCGCGCGCCGGCTCGGGGCCGCCTTTCCGGCCGACGTGCTGTACGCGGCCGACCGGGTGATCGAGAGCTGAGCCGGCGGCGCCGGGCCGCCAGCGGCGCGCGGTCAGTGGCCGGCGCGCCAGCCGCGGTGCAGCAGGTGGCGCCGGATCAGCTGCATCGCGGCGGAGGCCTGGGTCACCATCGCCGCCACCGGGATGACGACGATCGCCACGAGGCTCAGGAACAGCGAGTCGATGAAGCCGACGATGAAGGCGAGGCTGATGGCGGCGGCGAGGAACACCGAGATGCTGACCACCAGGGTCAGCAGCGCCGGCTTCACGAAGCCCAGCAGCAGCACGTAGACCGGCCCGGCGATCGCGGCCCACAGCCACGCCCAGCGATCGAGCACGACGGCCCTGTCTGAATCCGGCTTGTCGAAGCGGTAGGTATCGAACACCGACGCGTCTCTCTCCCTGCCGAAAGCATGCCCGACGCAACCGATGCATTCAACGACGCGAATTGTGAGCGCGATCACAACCGGGTGCGGCAACGCATGGTTGCGGCCGTTCACTTCCTGCACCAGGCCACGCGAACGCAGCGGACCGTTGGCGTCGCCACCTTACCGATCTGCCGCATGGCCTCGGCCAGCGGATCATGGCTTGCTGGCGCCATGAGCCTGAGAAACGACGCGGCGGGCTACGGCACCGTCGCCCGACTGCTGCACTGGCTGGCCGCCCTGTGCATCCTCCTCGCGTGGGGCCTCGGCACCTTCCTCGACGGCCTGCCCAAGCGGTTCGAGCCGCGGGCGCTGTGGCTGCACGAGACGGTCGGCCTGGCGCTGCTGGCGATCGTGCTGGTGCGCCTCGGCTGGCGCCTGGGCGGCAACCCGCCGCCGCCGTCCCTGCCCGGGCCGATGGCGCGCTGGTCGCAGCCGATGGCGCACGGCCTGCACTGGCTGCTCTACGGGCTGATGATCGCCGTGCCGGTGATCGGCATCGTCCTGACCTTCGCCCGCGGCCAGTCGCTGCCGCTGTTCGGCCTCGCCGAAATCCCGTCGCCGTGGCCGCGCGACCGCGCCCTGGCGCGCTCGCTCAAGGGCATCCACGAACTCGGCGCCAACCTCACGATCCTGCTGGCCACGATCCATGTCGCCGCGGCGCTCGTTCACCATTACCTGCTCAAGGACGACACGCTGCGGCGCATGCTGCCGCGGCCGAGGAAGTAGCCGGTCCTAGGCGGCGCGGCGGCGGCGCGCCGACAGCGCGGCGTAGGCGAGGTCGCCGCTCAGCGTCTTCAGCAGCTCGACCTCGTCCTCGTCGAAGGCGTGCGGCTCGGCGGCGTACAGGGTGAACACCGCGAAGGTGTGGTCGCCGTCCTTGAGCGGCAGGCAGATGCTCGAGCGGTAGCCGCGCTTCGCCGCCGCCTCGCGCCACAGCCCCGCCTTGGGGTTGGTCAGGAAGTCCTGGTTGACCTGGACCTCGCCGGAACGCAGCGCCGTGCCGGTCGGTCCCTGGCCACGCGGCCCGTCGCCCCAGCTGATCCGGGCCTGGGCGAGGTAGCCGTCATCGGTGCCGGCCACGGCGGCGTAGCGCACGTTCTTGTCGGGGTCGTCGATCGGCATCGCGACGTTGGCCATGACGTAGCCACCCTCGCGTACCAGCACGCCGCACAGCCGCTCGTACATCTCGGTCTCGTCGCGCGCGCGCAGGAGGGCGCTGGTCCCGGCCTGCAGGGCGGAGCGCACCCGCGACAGCCGCGCGACCTGGTGCTCGAGCTCGCGGCGCTCGGAGATGTCGCGCACGAAGGCCTGGACGAAGTTCTTGCCGTCGACCTGCAGGACGCGGCCACTGACCTCGACCGGGAAGGTCGAGCCGTCCTTGCGGCGATGCACCGTCTCGAGCAGCGCACCGCCCGGCCGGGCATACTCGCGCCAGGCATCCTCGAAGCCGTTCTGCGCCTGGGGCGCGCGCAACTCGGACGCCTTCATCGCCGTGAACTCGTCGCGCGAGTAGCCGTAGACCCTGGTGGCGGCCTCGTTGGCGTCGATGATGCGGCCCTCCGAGTCCGACAGCAGGACGACGTCGCGCGCCAGCTGCGTCAGCCCCTCGAAGTGACGGGCCATCGCGATGTGCTCGAGCTCGGAGCGCCGCGCCTGCGCCCTGAGCGCCGCCTTCTCGCCGCGGTACAGGACCCACAGGGACACCGCCGCGATGACGATGCCGAGGCCGATCACCTCGGCCAGCCGGCGTGCCAGCCGGCGCAGCGGCTCCTGGTACTCCGACTCGTCGGTCTTGGCGCCGACGAACCACGGCAGGCCGTCGACCTTCGCGGACGCGGTCAGGACGCGCGTGCCGCTGTAGTCGATGCCGGTCCGGATGCCCGGCCCCTGCAGCACCGTCTGCACCGCGGGCGACCGGGGGTTGGTGATCGGCAGCGCCACCGTGTTGGGATACGGTGCCGGGTCGAGGTGCCTGGGCGGCGTGATGTAGACCACGTCGTCGCCGACCCGGTGGACCAGCAGCACTTCCGAGGTCGGGCTGGCGGTCGGCCAGGCGTTGAACTTGTCGAGGACGCCGCGAAACGGATCGAGGCCGATCGCCAGCCACCCCATCGGCTTGGCACCCGGCGTCGGCGCCGCCACGGGAACGATGATCGCCATGCGCGGCTGCGGCGGCGTCCCGGGAATGTTGTGCAGGTCGACGACCTTCGACGGCGCCGGCTTGGCCACCAGGTCCTTCACCGCCTCGCGGGTCGCGGCGTCGGGGCCGGCGCCCTCGCCCTCGTGCACCAGCACGCCGCCGTTCGCCGCGAACAGCGTGACCGAGGTGCGCTCCGGGTTGATCGCCAGCGCCTCGGCGAACAGCAGGCCGGTGACCTGGGCGACGTCGCGGTCGCCGGGCAGGCGGTCGAGCGGCATGCGCGCGATCGAGGCGGCCAGGATCTCGGCGTTGACGGTGGTCTCGACCAGCCACTTGCCGACCTGCTGGGCCTTGAGCCGGGCGACCAGCTGCTGTTCGGCCGTCCGGTCGGCGAACGTCGAGGTCTCGACCTCGCGGAAGTAGAGGTAGCCGACTCCCATGAAGCCGGAAGCGCCCAGCGCCAGCACCAGCGCGAACTGCACCGCGCGGCGGCGCAGCACCTGCTCCCGCGGCCGCTCGTCGACCTCGACCGGCCGGGTGCTGAGGCGCCAGATGCCGAAGGCGATGAACACGGCGACGAAGGAGTAGGTCACCAGCATCCACGGCGAGACCAGGAAGGCCAGGAACCTGGCCGTGTGTTCCACCGGATCGGTGGGACCCGAGGTCACCAGCCAGGCGCCGAGCAGGCCGTTCAGGATGCCGACGAGCGTCAGGATGCCGAAAACCCAGCGGCTGCGGGCAAAGGTCAGGAACGGGGAGCGGCTCACGGCGTCATTCATGCCCAATCTCGCTGGCGCAGTCCTAGCACGAAAAACGCAAAAACAATTTGCAGGGAAGGTCGATGTGACACGCGACAACGACATATGCAAATGCGATTCTTGCATCGCTTCGGTTGCCGCGTGAGCCTGTGGGTTGCAGCGATCCGGGGATTGTCGCGTTCGCTGCTCGGTCCCGGGCCGTAGCGGACCGGGATGGGGAGGCGCCGTGGTGCGTCGTTGGGCTTTCAGGGCGGTCCTCGTGCTGCTCGCCGCCGTCGCGGCGCGCGGGCACGCGGCGACGTTGAGCCTCGAGAGCACCTCGATCCCGGGCCTGACCCCGAAGTCGGCGATGGTGACGCACAAGATCCGCCTGACCGGGCTGATCGAGTCCGGCGATTCCGACAAGCTGCGCAAGATGGTGGAGAAGCTGCGGGCGACCGCGCCGCCCCCGGCCGGCGCGCCGTTGGCCACGATCGAGCTCAGCAGCAAGGGCGGCGACCTCTACGAGGGGCTCAAGCTCGGCTACCTGTTCCGCGAGTTCGACATCGCCACGGTCGTGCGCCGGGAAGACCTCTGCCTGTCCGCCTGCGCCCTGGCCTTCCTCGGCGGCACCCAGAACCATGCCCGCCAGCAGGCGGCGGCGAGCCGCAGCCTCGAGATCGGCGGCCAGGTCGGCTTCCACAACTTCTACCTGACCTCGCCCGGCGAACTGTCGGCCAGCAGCAAGGATGCCCGCGAGGGCGTCGTCACCGGCTTCACGGTGGCGCGCGGCGGCGCCGCGGCGCTGGTGCGCTACGCGGTGCAGATGGGCATCGACCCGGCCTTCGTGGCGCGGATGATGGGCCAGGCCCCGGAGGCGTGGGAATACATCGAGACCGCCGAGACCTTCGCCAGCCTGAAAGTCTGCCCGGTCGGACTGACCCGGCGTCCGACCAACCCGGCGGCCATCGCCGCCACGATCTGCAACAACGCCACCGGCGGCCTCGGGCAGGCGACGGCGATGCAGGCACGGCCGATGTCGGCGCGCGAGATGCGGCGGCACCTGCTCGACCAGGTGCGCAACACCAGCGAGGCCAACATCGGCAAGGGCCTGCTCACGGCCCAGCTCGGCGCGGTGCTGGCGGCGCGCGACGACTCGCTGCTGGAGACGGTCTATGCCGGCCTGCGCAGCGCCGGCGTGCCGCTGCCCGAGGTGATGAGCTCGAACTACGAGGTCACCGGCTACGACTTCAGCGGCGTGCCGCTCGAGTGCCACGTCTCGTTCGCGCGCGACAACCCGGCCAGGTTCGACGTCGCGCTGGCCACGTCCAGCGGCCTCATGAAGTCGTTCCAGTCGCCGCCCGAATCGTGCCCCGAGCTGTTCCTGTTCGAGGGCAGCGAGATCCTGAACCCGCGGCGGTAGGGCCTCACACCACGCAACCGTAGTGCGCCGACGACACGAGCCGGACGTACTTGTGGTGGACCGAACCCGGCCGCACCTTCGGCTCGGGCGCCTTCCACGCCGCCATGCGGCGGGCGATCTCGTCGGCCGGCAGGTCGAGGTCGAGCGTCCGCTTCCTCGGGTCGATCACGATGGTGTCGCCGTCGCGCACCGCGGCGATCGGGCCGCCGCGCGCGGCCTCCGGCGAGATGTGCCCGATCAGGATGCCGTGGCTGACGCCGGAAAAGCGGCCATCGGTGATCAGGGCCACGTCCTCGCCGAGCCCGCGGCCCTGCAGCTGGATGGTCAGCATCACCATCTCCGGCATGCCCGGCCCGCCGACCGGGCCGACGTTGCGGACCACGATCACCGTGCCCTTCCCGATCTCGCCGGCGCGGATCGCCGCCATCGTCTCGGCCTCGGAGTCGAACACCCGGGCGGTGCCGCGGAACTCGCCCTTCTCCAGCGTCTTGCCCGACAGCTTGAGCAGGCAGCTCTCGGGCGCGAGGTTGCCTTTCAGCACGCTGATGTGGTTGTTGGCCGGCGCGATCGGGTCGGCGACCGGGCGCACGATGTCCTGGTCGCCCAGCTGGTCGAGCGTCTTCACGCCGGAGAGGTTCTCCGCCAGCGTGCGGCCGGTCACCGTCATGACGTCGCCGTGCAGGAGCCCGGCGCGCAGCAGCTCCTTCATCACCACCGGCACGCCGCCGATCGCGTGCAGGCTGGTCATCGCGTACTTGCCGTGCGGCTGGAGATTGACCAGCAGCGGCACCCGCTCGCCGATCGCCTGGATGCGCTCGATCCCGATCGGCACGCCGGCATCGCGCGCCACCGCCAGCAGGTGGAGGTACATGTTGGTCGAGCCGCCCATGGCGTAGACCGTGGTGATGGCGTTCTCGAAGGCGCGCTCCGTCATGATGTCGCGCGGGCGGATGCCCTTCTCGATCAACCGGTAGAGCGCCTCGACCGAGGCCCGCGCCTGGGCCTCGACGTCGGCGTGGATGCCGCTCCTGGCATCGTAGTCGGCGGGGTGCGAGGCGCCGTGCGGCAGCATCATGCCGATCGCCTCGGCGATGGTGCTCATGGTGTTGGCGGTGAACATGGCGCCGCAGGTGCCGCTGCCGGGCAGGACGTTGCGCTCGAGCGCGTCCATCTCCTCGGCGCTGATGCGGCCGGCCTCGCGCGCCGCGCGGCCCTCGGCCCAGTCCATGATGGTGAGGTTGGTGCCCTTGGCCGCCCACGGGCCGAAGTCGACCTTGCCGGGCGAGCTGGTGCCCGGGTACAGCACCAGCCCGAAGGCGTTGGTGCGGGCCAGCGGCATCAGCGCCGCCGCGCCGGTCTTGTCGCAGCCCGAGATCACGATCATGGCGTCGCCGTGGTGGGCGTAGTGGCCGATCTCGAAGCAGTCGGCGGCGACGTCGCGCGACACCAGGCTGTAGCCGGCGGTCGGCGTGCCCTGGGTGAGCGCGTCGGACACCGCCGGCGCGCCGACCACCAGCCCCTGCCCGCCCTTCTCGCCGACCAGGCGGACCAGCAGGTCGGTGATCTCGCGCACCCGGTTGTTGCAGCGATGGGCGTTGGTCCAGGCGCTGGCGATGGTGACGATCGCCGAGGCCTGGGCGGCCTTGTCGGGATCGAACCCGGCGGCCCGGACCTCGACCCGCGAACGCTTCCAGTAGGTGCTGCTGTCTTCCATGACGCGTTTCTCCCTTGCCGGCGCCAGCCTAGCCCGGTCCGCCGGCCTTGTCGCCGCGCCGATTTCGCTGGACAGCCGATACATTCTTAGGAATATAGAAACATTCCTTGGAATTCAGGAGGGTCTCCATGTCCGTTCCGCGTCGAAAGCTGCTCTCGGTCCTGGGCGGCGGCGCGATCGCCGCGGCCGCCGCCACCGCCCTTGCGCCGCGCCTCGATGCCATGCCGGCAGAAGCGGTCGAGGGGTGGACGGGTCCCCGCCCCGGCGAACCCGACCCGAGGCGCCGCGCGCTGGCCTGGGCGCTGCTGGCGCCGAGCCCGCACAACCTCCAGTCCTGGAGCATCGACCTGTCGGTGCCCGGCGAGGTTCGCCTGTTCGTCGACAAGCGTCGGCTGCTGCCCGAAACCGACCCGTTCGGTCGCCAGATCATGATCGGCCAGGGCTGCTTTCTCGAGATCCTGTCGATGGCCGCCGCCGCCGACGGCTGGCGCGCCGAGACGCGACTCTTCCCCGAGGGCGAGTGGAACCTCGACCGGCCCGTCGCGACGGTCCGCTTCGTGCCGGCGCCGCCCATCCTCGACCCGCTGTTCCGCGAGGTGCCCCGGCGCCGCACCGCGAAGTCCGCCTACCAGGCGCGCGACCTCGATCCCGCCCACCGGGCCGCCCTGTCGGCGGTCGCCGCGCCGGGCCTCGACACGACGATCGTCGCCGATCCCGCCCGCACCGGGGAACTGCGCCGCCTCGCGGTGGCCGGCTCCGAACTGGAGATGAACACGCCGCGCACCCACAAGGAGAGCATCGATGTCGCGCGCATCGGCGCTCGCGCGGTCGCCGAGCACCGCGATGGCATCACGCTGCTCGGGCCGATGATCTGGACGCTGCGCCAGGCCGGCCAGATGACCCCGGAGAAGGCGATGACCCCGGGCTCGCTGGCCTGGCAGGGCGGCCGGGACTACGCGCTGGTGGGCTACGCGAGCGCGCGCGCCTTCGGCTGGCTGGCCAGCCCGGACAACGCCCGCGCCACCCAGGTCGCCTGCGGACGGCATTGGGTGCGGCTGCAGCTGACGGCGACGGCACTCGGGGTCGCCATCCAGCCGCACAGCCAGACCCTGCAGGAGTATCCCGAGATGGACGAGCTGCGGGCGGCGATGCGCGAGGCCGCGGGCATTGCCGACGGCCACACGCTGCAAATGTTCTTCCGCCTCGGCTATGCTGCGCCGATCAACCCCTCGCCCCGGCGACCGCTCGACAGCTTCGTGACCGCGTGACCGAACCGCCCCTCGCCTTCCGCATCGTCAACTGGATCGGCATCATCGACCAGTTGGCCACCACCGAGGCCAACCGCGTCCTGAAGCCTCTGGGCCTGCAGATGTCGCAGTTCGTGCTGCTCAACCATCTCAGCCGTCGCCCCGACGAGCCGCGGACGGTGGGCGCCATCGCGCGGGCCCTGCAGCAGCAGCAGCCGGCGGTCACCAAGACGGTGCAGAAGCTCGCCGACAAGGGCTGGATCCGGGAACGGACCAGCGACCGGGATGGTCGGTCCAAGCTGCTGACCCTCACCGCCGCCGGCCTGGCGCGCCACCGGGCGGCGGTCGCCGCGCTGATGCCGGACATCGAGCGCGCCTTCGACGGCTGGAGCGAGCGCGACCAGCGGACGCTGTTCGCGCTGCTCGACCGGCTGAAGGTCTGGCTGGACGAAGACCGCGACTGACCGCGCTCAGTTGCGCTGCGGCAGCCGTCCGTTGGTGGCGCGGACCTCGGCCACGGCGCGGTCCCACGCCGCGAGGCGCTCGGGTCCGGCGGGGTGGGTGTCGAGCATGCCGGTCTCGCGCCGGCCCGAGGCGCGCGCCATGGTGACGAGGAAGGTGCGGGCCCGGTCGAGGTCCATGCCCGAGCGGTAGAGGATCAGCGCGGCGATGTAGTCGGCCTCGCGCTCCTGTTCCTTCGAGTAGGAGATGCGACCGACCGCGGCGCCGGCCGTCGCCCCGCTCTGCACGCCCTGGCGGGCCAGCACGCCGCTGCGGTCGTTGGCGGCGGCCGAGGCGGCGACGCCGAGCGCGCCCAGCAGCACCGCGCCGACCAGCGCCCCGACCGCCTGGTTGCGCTGCGACGTCGCGAGGTGGTCGGCGGCCTGGTGGCCGATCTCGTGGGCGATCACCATCGCCACTTCGTCCTCGCTCTGCGCGTACTCGACGATGCCGCGGTTGACGACGATCAGGCCGCCGGGCCGGGCCGAGGCGTTGAGCGACCGGTCGGACGACAGGCGGAAGTTCCAGGTGCAGACGCCGACGTTCATCTCGCGGCAGACCTGGGTGGCGGCCGGCCTGATGCGGTCGATCGCCCGGGTCAGGGTCTCCATGACCTCGTCGTCCGACACCGACCGCCGCGCCGGCGGACCGGCCTGCGACTGGACCTCGGACTGGGCGAGGCCGAGCTGGCCGCTGTCGACCTGCGGCAGGCGGTGCACGGCGCCGGAGCAGTTGCAGAGCAGGCCGAGGGCGGCGATCGACAGGACGAGGCGGCGCGGCATGAGGCGGTGGAGGCTAGAGATCGTGCTGCGGTGCGTCGAAGCTGCGCGCGACGATGGTGACGTTGCGGCCGAGAAGGCTGAACGACAGCAGCACCATCAGCAATTCGACCATGCCGACGAACCCGGAGTCCAGCCGCCCGATCGGCGCGGCGAAGACGTCGAGCAGGATCAGCACGACACAGCCCAGCATCAGCCAGAAGGCCTCGGGCGCGCGGGTCAGCAGGACGCGGCCGCGGGCATGGTCGACGCGGATGCCGATCAGGGCGCCGCGGGCGGTGCCCGCAACGACGGCGACCAGCGCCACCATCCAGACCTGCGGGTCGCCGAACTCGGGCGGCGGCAGGTACAGCAGCACCGCGGTCGGCACGAGGCCGAGCAACGGCGCCGCGACGAGTCGGCGGCGGGACACCGCGCGGCGCTGCCACTCGGGCAGCACCACGACGAAGCCGGCGACGGCCACGACGATCACGAACAGGGCGGAAAGATACTCGGTCATGCCCTCACCCCCGGTGAAGGCATACGCGAGGCCGCGGCGCGCAACTAGTCGGCGGCGTGCCGCAGGGGGATGGCGGCCAGCTGGGCCTCGACGCAGCGGATGGCGTCGCCCACCGTGGCGAGGTTGCCGGCGGCGCGGTTCGGGATCTCGACCCCGAACCGTTCCTCGCACGACATCAGGATCTCGACCAGGTCGAGGCTGTCGGCCCCGAGGTCTTCCTGCAGGCGGGCACCATCGACCAGGCGGGACTCGTCGGCTCCCAGGTGAAAGACGAGGATATCCCTGACCTCTGCACCAATGTCCGTCACGACACGCTCCCAAGCCGGGCGCCCCCACAGCGACCCCGCATGGGCCATACATAAAGCGTGCCACCGTGGCAGCGGTGTGGCTTTCGTCACACTGGCCGCGATTGGGTCGCGCCGTGACGTTTCTGCCACAGCGCCTCAGCGCCGCGTCGGGTCGTCCGACACCTGGACCAGCAGCTTGCCGAAGTTGCGACCCTTGAGCAGCCCGATGAACGCCTCGGGTGCCTTGTCGAGCCCCTGCACGATGTCCTCGCGGTACTTGATGCGGCCGGCCTTCACCAGCGCCGGAACCTCCTTCCAGAAGCCCTCCATCTGGCCGAAGTGGTCCGACACGATGAAGCCGGTGACGGTCGCGCGCTTGACCAGCAGCAGCCGCCAGTCGGGGCCGGGGTTCATCTGCATGTCGTTGTAGGACGCGATCAGGCCGCACAGCGGCACCCGGGCGAAGTCGTTGAGCTGCGGCACCACCGCGGCCTGGACCGCGCCGCCGACGTTCTCGAAGTAGACGTCGATGCCCTTGGGCGCCGCCGCCCGCAGTTCCCTGAACAGGTTGCCGCCGGCGGCCCGGTAGTCGACGCAGGCGTCGAAGCCGAGCTCGTTGACGACGTAGTCGCACTTGTCCTTGCCGCCGGCGATGCCGACCGCGCGGCAGCCGTGGACCTTCGCCAGCTGGCCGACCACCGAGCCGACCGCGCCCGAGGCGGCCGAGACCACCACGGTCTCGCCGGCCTTGGGCTTGCCGATCTGCATCAGGCCCCACCACGCCGTCATGCCGGGCATGCCCAGCACCGACAGCGCGGTCGACAGCGGCGCCGCCGCCGGGTCGAGCTTCATCGACATGGCGCCGTCCGACACGGCATGGCTCTGCCAGCCGGCGTACTCGACGACGTAGTCGCCCTCCTTGAAGCGCGGGTTGCGCGACTTCACCACCTGGCCGACCGTGCCGCCGACCATGGCGTCGCCGAGCTCGATGTTCGCGGCGTAGCCCTTGGCCTCGGCCATGCGGCCGCGCATGTAGGGATCGAGCGACAGCCAGATGGTGCGCGACAGGTACTGGCCCTCGGCCGGCTCGGGGATCGGCTGGTCGACGACCTCGAAGTTGGCCGCCGTCGGTTCGCCCTGCGGCCGCGACTTCAGCAGCACGCGCCGGTTCATGTTCGCCATGAAGTTTCTCCTGTCGTTCCCGGGGGGATAGGATGGAAAGGTCCCTCGCTTTCGCTCGGGATGACAGTCTTTTCTTGCCTATCTCTGCTAGAATCGCGGCAATGAAGCGAACCTATGTCTGCCTGCCCGGCGCCTGGATGGGGGCGTGGTCGTGGCAATTCGTGCTGGAGCGGCTGCGGGCGGCCGGCCACGACGCCCGTGCCCTGCCGTTCCGCGGTGTCGGCGAGCGCGCGGCCGAGCTGTCGCCCGCCTGCGACAACGACCTGTTCCTGGCCGACACGATCGAGACGCTGGAGCGCGAGGACCTGCGCGACATCGTGCTGGTCGGCCACAGCTTCGGCAGCCTGATCGCCAGCCTGGTCACCGACCGCGTGCCCGGGCGCATCGCCCACCTGGTGATCGTCGACGGCGGCATCGCCCAGGACGGCCAGTCGATCTTCGGCCGCATCCCCGAGGAAATCGTCGCCAAGCGGCGCAAGCTGATCCGGGTGGTCGACGGCGTCGAGGTGATCCCGTTCGCGCCGGTCGGCAGCCTGATCATCGACGATCCCGAGCTGGCGGCGTGGACCCATCGCCAGCTCACGCCGCACCCGGTGGCCTGCTACACCAAGCCGATCCGGCTGCACAACCCGGCAGGCAACGGCCGGCCGATGACCTACATCGCCTGCACCAGGCCGCGCTACCCGGTGTCGGCCGGCATGCACGAGAAGGTGCAGGCCATGCCGCACGTGCGCTTCCGCCCGATCGAGGCCGGCCACAACTGCATCATCTCGGCGCCCGACCTGGTGGCGCAGGAATTGCTGGCCATCCCGGCATGAGCGTCGCCTCGCTCCTGCGCAGCCCGTTCGCGATCTCGGTCAACGCGCTCGGCATCACCCAGGTCACCGCCTGGGGCACGAGCTACTACTGCCTCGGCGTGCTGGCCAAGCCGATCGCCGCCGACACCGGCTGGGCGATCAGCACGATCTTCCTCGGCTTCAGCGTCGCGCTGGTGGTCATGGGCGTGATCTCGACCTCGGTCGGCCGCCTGATCGACCGGCTGGGCGCGCGGGCGGTGATGTGCGCCGGCACCGTGATCGTGTCGGCCGGCCTGCTGGGCCTCAGCCAGGCCGGCGGCGTCGCGGTCTACCTCGCGGCCTGGGCGGTGATCGGCGTCGGCATGCGCTGCTGCCTCTACGACGCGGCGTTCGCGGCGCTGGTGCAGGTCGTGCCGAGCCGCGGCCGGCTCGCGATCTCGTACCTGACGCTGTACGGCGCCTACGCCTCGACCGTGTTCTGGGTGATCGGCCACTACCTCAACGTCGCCTACGGCTGGCGCGGCACGCTCGTGATCTTCGCCGCCGTCAACCTCGCGGTCTGCCTGCCGCTCAACTGGTTCGGCCTGTCGCGTCACGAGGCGCCGCTCGACCTCCGGAACGCCCCCGGCAAGGAGGCGGCCAAGCCGGCCGCCGCCAAGGTCGACGAGGGCCCGGTGCTGACCGGGCGGCGGCGCACCATCGCGATCGCGCTGTTCGCCCTGATCATGTCGCTGAACGGCTTCGTGTTCGGCGTGGTGTCGCTGCAGCTGGTACCGCTGCTGGAGGCGGCCGGCCTGACCGCCGCCGCCGCCGTCTGGGTCGCCTCGCTGAAGGGCCACGGCCAGTTCGCCGGCCGGGTGGTCGAGATCTTCTTCGGCCGCAACCTCAAGGCCATGACCATCGCCCGCATCGCGCTGGGCGTCCTGCCGCCGGCGCTGATCATCCTGATGCTGGCGCGCGGCGAGATGGCGCTGCTGGTGTCGTTCACGCTGCTGATGGGCGCCTCGCAGGGCGTGCTGACGATCGTGCGCGGCGCCGTGCCGCTGGCCCTGTTCGGGACCGAGGGCTACGGCGCCGTGCTCGGCCTGATCGCCACGCCGATCCTGCTGGTCAACGCCTTCTCGCCGTCGCTGTTCGCGCTGATCGTCGACGTGGTCGGCTGGCAGAGCGCGCTGTGGGTCCTGCTCGCCGGCTCGTTCCTGACCTGGGGCACGATGGAACTGATGAACCGCTGGTACGAGGGCGCGAAGCGATCCACGACATGAGCGCGCGATACGCGCGGTCCCGGCCGCCGGTCAGAACGGCTCCTTGTAGGGCCTGAGGTCGAGCTCGTGCGTCCAGGCGCTGCGGTGCTGGCGGTGCAGGTGCCAGTAGCTGTCGGCGATCGCGTCGATGTCGAGCAGCCCGTCGGGGCCGGCCCTGTCCTTGCGGTCGGGCATGCGGGACAGCAGGCGGGCGCCATCGATGCCGCCGTCGATGATGGCATGGGCGATGTGCAGCCCCTGCGGTCCGAACTCGCGGGCGAGCGACTGGACCAGCAGGCGCAGGCCGCCCTTGGTGGCGTTGAAGGCGGCGAAGCGCGGGCGGCCGCGCAGCGAGCCCGAGGCGCCGGTGAAGATCACCGTGCCGCGGCCGAGCGGCGCCAGCCGGCGCACCGCCTCGCGGCCGAACAGGAAGCCGGCGAAGCAGCCGACCCGCCACGAGTCCTCGAAGTGCTGCGCCGTCATCTCGCGGATGTCGACGGCGGCATTGTTGCCCATGTTGAAGACCGCGAGGTCGGCCGGCGCGCCGTCGCCGTCGTCGGCCATGGCGCGGTCCCACAGCGCGATCACCTCGGCCTCGCGCGTGCCGTCGACCGTCGCCGCGCTGGCAGAGCCGCCGGCGGCGCGGATCGCCGCCGCGACCGCCTCGACCTTGGCCGCCGTCCGGCCGGCGACCAGCACGTGGTAGCCCTCTTTCGCAAAGCGGCGGCTGGCCGCCGCGCCCAGGCCCTGCTCGGCACCGACGCCCAGCACGACCGCCTTCGTCTTCTTCGCCATCTCGCTCCTCGCGACGTCACGGTGCCCGGGACCTTGCGATGCGGCGGTCCGCTTCGCTACGGTCCCGCCGCATGAAATTACCTCCCTACCCCATGATCGATCTCGATCCGGCGGCGCCGCTCGACCGCCACCGCGCCACGGTGCTGCCCGAGTGGATCGACTGGAACGGCCACATGAACGTCGGCTTCTACGTCGTGGCGTTCGACAAGGCGACCGACACGCTGTGCCAGCAGTTCGGCTGCGGCTGGGAGTACACGCGCGACAAGATCGGCATGACCTTCGTGCTCGAGGCGCACGTCACCTACGACCGCGAGGTCAAGGAGGGCGACCCGCTGCGCATCACCACGCAGGTGCTCGACCACGACGCCAAGCGACTGCACTACATCCACTGCATGTACCACGCCACGGAGGGCTACCTCGCCGCCACCAACGAGCTGATGCTGATGAACATCGACTACGAGACCCGGCGCTCGGCGCCGTGGCCCGAGTGGGCCATGGACCGCATCGCCCGCCTGGCGGCGGCGCACAAGGCGCTGCCGGTGCCGCCGCAGGCCGGCCGGCTGATCGGCATCAAGAGGAAGAAGTAAGACGCATGCTGCAGACGCTGCCCTACGAGCTGCCCGAACTGGTCACCACCGCGCCGCTCGACACCCATCGCTCGTCGGTGCTGAAGGAGTGGGTCGACTGGAACGGCCACATGAACGTCGCCTTCTACGTCGCCGCCTTCGACCAGGCCTCGGGTGCCTTCATGCGCAACATCGGGCTGGGCCGGCGCTACGTCGATGGCAAGCTCGGCATGACCTTCGTGCTGGAGACCCACGTCACCTACGACCGCGAGGTGCGCGAGGGCGCGCCGCTGCGCTTCACCACCCAGCTGGTGGCCCGCGACGCCAAGCGGGTCCACCTGTACCATGAGATGTTCCACGCCGAGGAAGGCTACCTCGCCGCCACCAACGAGGTGATCGTGATGAACATCGACTACGCGACCCGCCGCTCGGCGCCCTTCCCGGTGCCGGTGACGGAACGCCTCGACATCCTGTGGCCGCTGCACGCCGCCCTGCCGAAGCCGGCCAAGGTCGGGCGGGTGATGGGGTTGGCGAAGAAGTGAGCGAATGAATGAAAGGTCCCTCGCTGCGCTCGGGATGACAGGCTTTTCTTGTCATCCCGAGCGTCAGCGAGGGACCTTTCAGTCGCCCGCGAGCCTGTCCAGCGCCTCGCCGTCGAGGCGGTAGGCCAGCCAGGTGCGCTGCCAGCGGAAGCCGAGGCGTTCGTAGAAGCCGCGGGCGGGGTTCCAGTCGAGCACGTTGAGGTCGATCCGGCGCCAGCCGTTGGCGGCGCACTCCCGCGCCAGCGCCCGCATGAGGGCGCGGGCGGTGCCGCCGCGCCGCGCCTCGGGCACCACCCAGATGTCCTCGACGAAGATGCCGCGCGCGCCGGTCCAGACCGAGTAGTTGAAGGTGTAGAGCGCGAACCCGACCGGCCGGCCGTCGCGCTCGGCGATCAACGCCGCGAACTTCGGATCGGGCCCGAACCCGTCGCGCGCCAGGCTCTGGGGCGTGGCCTTGACCGCGTCGGGCTCGTCCTCGAAGCGCGCGAGATCGACCGAGAAGCGATGCAGCAGGTCGACGTCGTCGACGGTCGCGGGGCGGACGCGGAGCCTCATGGCTTCGCCGCCTCGCGCAGCGCCTCGCGGATCACCGCCTCGTCGCCGACATGGTTGGCCAGCAGCAGGATCAGGCGGGCATCGAAGTCGCGGCAGGTGGCATCGTCGAGGCCTTTGTGGGCATCGACGATGGCGTTGTAGACCTCGTCGGGTCGCGCCAGGTTGAGGGTCCGGCGCAGCGCGCCGGTCGCGGGTTCGTCGCTCATCACAGGTCCTTCCCGGTGGCGCGGGCGAGCGCGCGGCCGACCGCGGCCGCGTCGAAGCGGCGCCAGCGCGCCGCCACGTAGCGGTCCGGCCGCAGCAGGTAGGTGGTGCCGGCCCGGGCGTCGTAGCGCTGCCGCGCCACGCCCTCGAGCGGCAGCCCGACATGGGCGAGCCGCGGCGGCAGCGGCGCCGGCAACGGCGGGGCGGCCGCACCGTCCAGCCCGAAGGTCAGCAGCGTGAAGTCGGGGCCCAGCCGGTCGATCAGCCAGCCGGTCTCGCCGTCGACCGGGGCGTCGAGCATCGCCTCGCCGGGACCGGGCGCGTGGCGCCAGTCGTCGTCGCCGTCGGGCGTGTCGAGCGGCGAGCCGGGCTGGCGCGTCGGCACCGACAGGCGGCCGCTGTTGATCAGGGCGCGGGCGAACGGGAAGTCGCGGGCGAGGTGCAGGGCGGCGTCGCGGAAGGCCCGCGCCGCCGCGAACTTCGGGGTGATGAAATCGGTGCTGCGGGTCGAGTTCAGGATGTTCTCGCGCGCCGCCGCGCGGCGCTCGGCGTCGTAGGTGTCGAGCAGCGCCGGCCCGGCCTCGCCGGCCAGCACCAGCGCCAGCTTCCACGCCAGGTTGTCGACGTCGGCGACCGCGGCATTGCCGCCGCGCGCGCCGAACGGCGAGACGACATGGGCGGAATCGCCGGCGAAGATGACGCGGCCCTCGACGAAGCGGCGCATCATGCGGCAGGTGAAGGTGTAGACGCTGCTCCACTCGTGTTCCCAGCGCGCGTCGGGGCCGAACATCATGCGCAGCCGCCGGTCGATCGCCTCGGGCTTGCGCTCGGCCTCGGCGTCGGCGTCGCGGCCGAGCTGGAAGTCGACCCGCAGCACGTCGTCGGCCTGGCGGTGCAGCAGCACCGAGTTGGTCGGGTGGAACGGCGGGTAGAACCAGAACCGCCGCTCCTTCGGCAGGTCGCCCTTGAGCCGGATGTCGGCGATCAGGAACTGGTCGTGGAAGACCTCGCCCTCGAACGGCAGGCCGAGCGCGTGGCGTACCGGGCTGCGCACGCCGTCGCAGGCGACCAGCCACTCGGCCTCCAGCGCGTAGGTGCCGTCGGGCGTCTCGACCGACAGCGCCACGTGGTCGGCCCGCGGCGCCACCGCCACGACCCTGTTGCGGAAGCGCAGGTCGACCTTCGGCTCGGCGAGGCAGCGGTCGACCAGGTACTCCTCGACGTAATACTGCTGCAGGTTCACGAACGCCGGGAACTTGTGACCCGGCTCGGGCTGCAGGTTGAAGCGCCACACCGGCCGGTCGTGGAGGTAGACCGCGCCCTCTTCCCAGGTGATGCCCTTCTCGACCATCGGCGTCGCCACGCCCAGCCGGTCCCACGTCTCGAGGCTGTGCTTGGCCTGGCAGATCGAGCGGCTGCCGATGCTGACCGTGTCGTCCTCGTCCAGCAGCACGCTCGCCACGCCGCGCGCGGCCAGCGCCAGCGCCAGCGTCGGTCCGGCGATGCCGGCGCCGACGATGACGACCGGCCGCCGCGGCGCTGCGCCGTCGAGCTCGGCCGGGCGGCGGTAGGGATAGTGCCGGTAGGTGTAGGAGCTCATGGCCCGGGTCGGCGGCCGGGACGCGGCCGGCTCAGCCCTTCTCCAGCGCCGACCACATCTCGATGTCGCGCTCGGCGGTCCAGATTCGCGGGTGATCGAGCCCCTTGGCCTCGTCGTAGGCGCGGCTGACGTCGAACGGCATGCAGTGCTCGAAGATCACCCAGTTGCCGTAGCGCGGCTGCAGCGCCGTCATCGCCGCGTCGTAGGCCTGCTTCAGCGACGCGCCGCCGTCGGCGGCCTTCGACACCGCGGCGTAGAGGTCGGCCAGGAACGCCTGCGTGCCGGCGATGCCCTCCTCGACCGCGCCCTCGCCCATCAGCGCGTCGCCGCGGCCCGGCACCAGCGCCAGCGGTTGCAGGTCGCGCAGCTTCTGCAGCGTCTCCGGCCAGTCCTTGTAGTGGGCGTCGCCGGCATAGGGGGTGGCGCCGTACTCGACGAGGTCGCCGCTGAACAGCGTGCGCTCCTCGGGCAGCCAGACGATGGTGTCGCCCTTGGTGTGGCCGCGGCCGGCATGGATGATGTCGACCTGCAGCTTGCCCAGCCAGATCGACATCCGGTCCTTGAAGGTGATGGTCGGCCAGGTCAGGCCGGGAATGGTCTCGGCGGCGTCGAACAGGCGCGGGAAGCGCTGCAGCTCGGACTTGTAGTCCTGCGCCCCGCGCTCGACGATCATCTCGCGCGTCGCCTCGCTGCAGATGATGTGCTGCGGCTCGAAGCCCGAGGCACCGAGCACGCGCACCGCGTGGTAGTGCGACAGCACCACGTACTTGATCGGCTTGTCGGTGACGGTGCGGATGTGGGCGATCACCTTCTGCGCCATCTTCGGGGTCGCCTGGGCATCGACCACCAGCACGGCGTCGTCCCCGACGACGATGCCGGTGTTGGGATCGCCCTCCGCCGTGAAAGCGTAGGCATGCTCCGACAGTCGGCTGAAGGTGATCTTCTTTTCCGCCATGTCGGCCTGCGAGGCGAATGCCCTGGCCATGTCCGCGTCTCCCCTGTCTTCCTCGTCGGCTGTCGTCCGGCCTAGCTCGCGCTCGGCCCGGTTCCCAGATAGCGCGAACGGTCGCCGGTGCGAACCGTCACGTCGAAAGTATCGTTGTCGCGCTCCATGTGCAGCGTCACCGCCGTGCCGGCGGGGCCGCTGGCCCACAGCTTGCGGTAGAAGTCGGCGACGTCGTCCAGCGCCTCGCCGTTGAGCGCGTGCAGGATGTCGTTGCGCTGCAGGCCGGCGCGGTCGGCCGGGCCGCCCTCCGAGACGCCGCCGATCACCAGCTGGCCCATGTGCTCGACGGTGTAGAGGCCGAGCCACGGCCGCGCCGGGCTCGACAGGCGGCCGAACGCCAGCAGCTCCGAGAAGATCGGCTTCAGCCGGTTGATCGGCACGTACATGTTGCCCGGGAAGGCCGGGGCGCCGGGTCCCAGCGCCTCCTGGACCAGCAGCGAGCCGATGCCGAGCAGCGAGCCGTCGAGCCCGATCAGCGCCGAGCCGCCCCACAACGGGTAGGCCGGCACGGTGAAGATCGCGTTCTCGAGCAGGTATTCCCAGTAGCCGGCGAACTCGCGCCGGCCGGCGACCTTGACCTTGAGCGCCGCCTGCTCGCCGCCCAGCCCGGCCACCCAGGCCTCGCTGCGCAGCTCCAGCGCGTCGGAATCGCCGAACGCCAGCGGCCGCATGCGGATCGGCCGCGCCGTGCGCACCAGCCCGAAGCCGCTCTCGTAGTCGTAGCCGACGATCTCGGCCGGCCGGTCGATGCCGTCGATGTCGGTCACCGTCACGGTGTCGGCTTCCATGATCAGGTAGCCGATGGTCAGGACCAGCCCGTCGTTGTCGATCAGGGCGCCGTGGCCCTCGCGCTCGGTGCCCAGGGTCTGGGCCGAGCGGCGGTCCTTGGGCACGGTGGTGCGGACCCCGACCACGGCCGGCAGGGCCGCGGCGACCGCCGGCGGCAGGCTGGACCCGCCCGGCAGGCGGGCCTCGACCGGCTCCTGCCCGTCGGGACCGTGTCCCCCCGAGTCGTTTGCCGAACCGTTCAACCCACGGGCCATCAGCGTCCTCCAACGCGTACCGGTCCGGTCGGGAACGGCGGCCGCCCCGCCGCCGTCATCCACCGGCCCTCGAATGTAGGCGCAGCCGCCGGTGATTGCTATATGACCCTGCATGGCGCCCCCCGCCGACCCGTTCGAGATCACGGACGAACCCGTTTCGCCCGAGCCGCCGCCCGGCCGCAGCCCCGTCGCGTCCAGCGCCCACCTCGAGGGCCTGAACGCCGAGCAGCGCCAGGCGGTGGTGCACGAGTCCGGACCGCTGCTGGTGCTGGCCGGCGCCGGCACCGGCAAGACCCGCGTGCTGACCACGCGGATCGCCCACCAGCTGATCACCGGCCGGGCGCGGCCGTCGCAGATCCTGGCCGTCACCTTCACCAACAAGGCGGCGCGCGAGATGCTCGACCGCGTCGCCGGCCTGATCGGCGGCGCCGCCGACGGCATGTGGCTGGGGACCTTCCATGCCATCGGCGTGCGGGTGCTGCGCCGCCACGCCGAGCTGGTCGGCCTCAAGAGCAACTTCACCATCCTCGACACCGACGACCAGGTGCGGCTGATCAAGCAGCTGCTGCAGGCCGAGGGCATCGACGACAAGAAGTGGCCCGCCCGCATCCTGTCGGGCGTGATCCAGCGCTGGAAGGACCGCGCCCTGCCGCCCGAGAAGGTCGGGCGCGACGAGGCCGGCGACTTCGCCGGCGGCAAGGCGGCCGACATCTACCGCCAGTACCAGGAACGGCTGGCCGAGGTGAACGCGGTCGATTTCGGCGACCTCGTGATGCACTGCGTGACGCTGTGGCAGCAGCACCCCGACGTGCTGGCCCAGTACCACCGCCGCTTCCGCCACATCCTGGTCGACGAGTACCAGGACACCAACGTCGCCCAGTACCTGTGGCTGCGCCTGCTGGCCCAGGGCACGCCCGACGTCTGCTGCGTCGGCGACGACGACCAGTCGATCTACGGCTGGCGCGGCGCCGAGGTCGGCAACATCCTGCGCTTCGAGAAGGACTTCCCGGGCGCCACCATCGTCCGGCTGGAGCGCAACTACCGCTCGACGCCGCACATCCTCGCCGCCGCCTCGCACCTGATCTCGCACAACGAGGGCCGGCTGGGGAAAACCCTGTGGACCGATGTCAAGGACGGCGAGCGCATCTCGGTGCGCGGCGTCTGGGACGGCGACGAGGAGGCGCGCACGATCGGCGAGGAGATCGAGGCGCTGCAGCGCGACCGCCACCCGCTCAGCCAGATCGCCATCCTGGTCCGCGCCGGCTTCCAGACCCGCGAGTTCGAGGAACGCTTCATCACCATGGGCCTGCCCTACCGCGTGATCGGCGGGCCGCGCTTCTACGAGCGCGCCGAGATCCGCGACGCGCTGGCCTACTGCCGCGTCACGGTGCAGCCCGCCGACGACCTCGCCTTCGAGCGCATCTACAACACGCCGCGCCGCGGGCTGGGCGAGTCGGCGCTGCGCACGCTGCGGCTGATCCAGCGCACCCAGAAGGTGTCGCTGGTCGAGGCGACCCGGCGCGCGCTCGAGACCGACGAGCTCAAGGGCCGCCAGCGCAAGTCGCTGGGCGACCTGGTGCAGAGCTTCGACCGCTGGCGCGGCATGCTGGAGGGCATGAGCCACGTCGAGGTGGTCGAGACCCTGCTCGACGAGTCGGGCTACACCGACATGCTGCGCGCCGACCGCTCGCCCGAAGCCGAGGGCCGGCTCGAGAACCTCAAGGAACTGACCAACGCGTTGCAGGAGTTCGACAGCCTGCCGGCCTTCCTCGAGCACGTGGCGCTGCTGACCGACATGGCCGACAAGGCCGGCACCGACATGGTCAGCGTCATGACCCTGCACGCCGCCAAGGGACTGGAGTTCGACTCGGTGTTCCTGCCCGGCTGGGAGGAAGGCCTGTTCCCCAACCAGCGCGCGCTCGACGACAAGGGCGTGGCCGGGCTCGAGGAGGAGCGCCGGCTGGCCTACGTCGGCATCACCCGGGCGCGCAAGCGCGCCTACGTCTCGTTCGCCGCCAACCGCCGGGTCTTCAACCAGTGGCAGGCCGCGATCCCGTCGCGCTTCCTGCGCGAGCTGCCGACCGGCCACCTCGCCGAGAGCAGCGATGCCGGCCTCTACGCCACCTACTCGGCCGGCCACCATGGCGGCCTGCGCGACAAGGCCAGCGGCTTCGACTACGAGAGCCTCGGCGTCGCCGGCGGCCGCGGCCGCACCCGCTGGCGCGACGAGACGCTGGACGACCGCCGCGCGGTCGAGGGCGACAAGCCCGATCTCGGCGTCGGCCAGCGCGTGTTCCACCAGAAATTCGGCTACGGCCGGATCGTCGCCGTCGACGGAAACAAGCTCGACATCGAGTTCGAGAAGGCCGGGCCGAAGAAGGTCCTCGACAGCTTCATCGAGGCCGCCTGAGATCGCGATCCGGGCCTCGCACCAACGAAGGGGAGTAACGCCATGTTCCGCGCCACTGTCGCCGCCCTGGCCCTGCTGCTGGCGGCCGGCCCGGCCTGGGCCCAGGCCGGCAAGGTGACCATCGTGACCTCGTTCTCGAAGGACGTCACCGACCCGGTCAAGAAGGCGTTCGAGAAGGCGGTGCCGGGCGCCACGCTGGAGGTGCAGAACCGCAACACCAACGCCGGCGTGAAGTTCCTCGAGGAGACGAGGGGCAACAACCAGGTCGACCTGTTCTGGGCCTCGGCGCCCGACGCCTTCGAGGTGCTGAAGGGCAAGAAGCTGCTGGAGCCGTACAAGCCCAGGGCGACCGGCATCGCCGACAAGGTCGGCTCCTACCCGGTCAACGACAAGGACGGCTTCTACTCGGGCTTCGCCGCCTCGGGCTACGGCATCATGTGGAACGAGCGCTACGTGAAGGCCAAGAAGCTGCCGACGCCGAAGGAATGGCAGGACCTCGCGGCCGCGCCCTACTACGACCACGTCTCGATCTCGGCGCCGTCGCGCTCGGGCACGACCCACCTCACGATCGAGACGATCCTGCAGGGCGAGGGCTGGGACAAGGGCTGGCGCACGATCAAGGAGATCGGCGGCAACCTGCACCAGGTCACCGACCGCTCGTTCGGCGTGCCCGAGGCGGTGAACTCGGGCCAGGTCGGCTACGGCATCGTCATCGACTTCTTCGCCTTCTCCTCGCAGGGCAGCGGCTTCCCGGTGAAGTTCGTCTACCCCTCGGTCACCACCCTGGTGCCGGCCAACGTCGGGCTGGTCGCCAACGCCCCCAACAAGGCCGGGGGCGAGGCCTTCATCGAGTTCCTGCTGTCGCCGGCCGGCCAGGAGGTGCTGCTCGAGCCGTCGATCCGCCGCCTGCCGGTGCGGCCCGCGACCTACGACAAGGCGCCGGCCGACTATCCCAACCCGTTCAAGGACAAGAAGCTGCAGGGCCTGCTGACCTTCGACGCCGCGCTGTCGGAGAAGCGCAGCGAGGCGGTCGACGTGCTGTTCGACCAGCTGGTCACCTTCCAGCTCGAGCCGCTGAAGGCCGCGACCCGGGCGATCCACGAGGCCGAGGCGGCGCTGGCGAAGAAGGACAACGCCGTCGCCCGCGCGCTGGTCAAGGACGCCCGCGACCTGGTCGCGGCGATGCCGGTGACGGAGGCCGAGGCGGCGTCGCCGGAGATGCGCGCCGCCTTCACCGGCGGCAAGCAGAAGACCGCGCGCCAGGCCGAGCTGGAGCAGCAGTGGGCGAGCTTCGCCAAGGAGAAGTACGCGGCGGCCAGGGCCAAGGCGGACGAGGCGGCGAAGCTGGCGAAGTGAGCGTCGCCGACCTGTCATCCCGACCGGAGCCGGGCGCCGCGAGGCGGAGCGGAGGGATCTTCTCCGGCCCCGCCCTGCTCGCGCTGGCGATCGCGGCGTTCCTCGCCGTCTTCCTGGTCGTGCCGGTCGGCGCCGTCGTCTACGTCGCCTTCACCGAGAAGGGGACCGGCGCGCCGACGCTGGTGAACTTCCTCGACTTCGCCCGGACCGACCTGTTCGTGCGCTCGTTCTGGAACTCGGTCTGGGTGTCGGCGATGACCGTGGCGTGGGCGTCGGTGCTGGCGCTGCCGCTCGCCTACCTCACCACCCGCTTCGAGTTCCGCGGCGCCGCGCTGGTGCAGACGCTGGGCTTCCTGCCGCTGATCATGCCGCCGTTCGTGGGCGCGGTGGCGATGCAGCTGCTGTTCGGCCGCAACGGCACCGTGAACCTGCTGCTCGACGAGTGGTTCGGCGTCCGGCTCGACATCATGGAAGGGCTGAACGGCGTCATCTTCCTGCAGGCGATCCACTACTTCCCGTTCATCCTCGTCAACCTGTCGGCGGCGCTGCGCAACATCGACCGCGCCATGGAGGAGGCGGCGCAGAACCTCGGCAGCCACGGCTTCCGCCTGTTCCGGCGCATCGCCTTCCCGCTCGCCCTGCCCGGCTACGTCGCCGGCGCCAGCCTGGTCTTCGTCAAGGTGTTCGACGACGTCGCCAGCCCGCTGCTGCTCAACGTCAAGGAAATGCTGGCGCCGCAGGCCTACCTGCGCATCACCTCGATCGGCATCGACGACCCCATGGGCTACGTCATCTCGGTGGTGCTGATCGCCATCGCGGTGGTCACGATGTGGGGCTCGGCCCGCGTGCTGAAGGGCAAGGACTACGCCACCGCCCAGCGCGGCGGCGGCGGGCTCAACCGGCGCAAGCTGTCGCGCGGCCAGTCGATCGCCGCCTACGCGCTGGTGCTGTCGGTGCTGGCGCTGGTGCTGGCGCCGCACCTCGGCCTGCTGCTGCTGTCGCTGGCCACGGTGTGGTCGTTCAGCCCCCTGCCCGACGGCTACACCCTGGCCCACTACGCCCGCGTGCTGGGCGACAGCTCGGTCTACATCCGCAACACGCTGGTCTATTCCGGCCTCGCCGCGGCGATCGACGTCGCGGTCGGCGGCGCCATCGCCTACCTCGTGCTGCGCACCCGCCTGCCCGGCCGGCAGGCGCTCGACTGGCTGGCCGGCGCGGCGCTGGCCGTGCCCGGCGTGGTCCTCGGCATCGGCTACCTGCGCGCCTTCTACGGCGTCACCCTGCCCGGCGGCGTGCCGATGGCGACGCTGTGGATCATGATCGTGCTGGCGATCGCCATCCGCCGCCTGCCCTACGCGCTGCGCGCCGCCTACGCCGCCCTGCAGCAGATCTCGGTGTCGCTCGAGGAGGCGGCCGAGAACCTCGGCGCGCGGCGCTCGCGCATCGTGCGCCGCATCGTCGTGCCGCTGATGACCGGCGGGCTGGCGGCGGGCTTCGTCACCAGCTTCGCCACCGCCGCGGTCGAGCTGTCGGCGGTGCTGATGCTGGTCCAGAACAACTCCGACGCGCCGCTGTCCTACGGCCTCTACGTGCTGATGCAGACGCCGGCCGGGCGCGGCGCCGGCGCGGCGCTGGGCGTCATCGCCGTGGTCATCGTCGCGGTCTGCATGGGCCTGTCGCAGCTCGTCGTCAGCCGCTCGCAACGCGCCCGGGGGCTCGATATATGAAGAGCATGCCCCCGGCGGTCAGCATCGACATACGCGGCGTCAACCTCAGCTACGGCGCGACCCACGTCCTCAAGGACGTCGACCTGTCGATCCGGCCGGGCGAGCTGTTCGCCTTCCTCGGCCCCTCGGGCTGCGGCAAGACCACGCTGCTGCGCCTGGTCGCCGGCTTCGCCCAGGCCCAGGCCGGCCAGGTGCTGCTCGACGGCCGCGACGTCGCCGGCCTGCCGCCATGGCAGCGCGACGTCGGCATGGTGTTCCAGAGCTACGCGCTGTGGCCGCACATGACGGTGGCGCAGAACGTCGCCTTCGGCCTCGAGGAGCGGCGCCGTCCGCGCGCCGAGATCGAGCGCCGCGTCGCCGAGGCGCTGGCGCTGGTCGGGCTCGAGGCCTATGCCGGCCGCCGCCCGGCGCAGCTCTCGGGCGGCCAGCAGCAGCGCGTGGCGCTGGCCCGCACCATCGCCATCGAGCCCAAGGTGCTGCTGCTCGACGAGCCGCTCAGCAACCTCGACGCGCGCATGCGGCTCAGCGTCCGGCGCGAGCTGCGGGCGCTGCAGCAGCGGCTCGGCCTGACCACGATCTTCGTCACCCACGACCAGGAAGAAGCCAACACGATGTGCGACCGCATCGCCGTCATGGAAGCCGGCACGATCCGCCAGGTCGGCACGCCGATGGAACTCTACGAGCGGCCAGCCAACCTGTTCGTCGCGGGCTTCCTCGGCACCGCCAACATCCTGCCCGGCCGGGTCGCCGGCGATGCCTTCGAGGTCGCGGGCGGAGCGCGGCTGCCGCTGCCGCGCGGCACGACGGTGCCGGCCGGGGCGAAGCTGGTGTTCCGGCCGCAGCACGCCACGCTCGCGGCGGCCGGCGACGGCGCGCTCGCGGGACCGATCACGCACCGCGAGTTCCTCGGCGCCACGGTGCGCTACGGCGTCGACATCGGCGGCAGCGAGATCCTGGTCGACGCGCCGTTCCAGTCGGTCGGCGACCTGCGCGCGCCCGGCGACACGGTCGGCGTGACGCTGGCGCCCGAGCGCGCCCTGTACCTGGCCGAGTGAGGGCGAGATGAGCGGATCGAAGGCGAGTTTCACGGTCGCGGCCGGCGACCGCGCGGCGTGGGAGAACGCGCTCGACGAGCGCCTGTCCGAGGCCGGCCTGGTGGTCACGAGCTGCGAGGTCTCGCTCAACGGGCCGTGGCGGATCGACGTCTACGCCGAGAACGAGGACCCGGCGGTGGCGACGGCGATCGCCGACAGCGCCCGCGCGCTGGGCGCCGCCGCGCCCGACTGGGCCTGGGAGGCGCTGCCCGACGTCGACTGGGTGGTCGAGAACCAGCGCTCGTTCCAGCCCTTCGCGGTCGGTCCCTTCTGGGTCCACCCCAGCCACAACGCCGCGGGCCAGCCGGCCGGCAGCGTCGCGCTGCGCATCGATGCCGGCATGGCGTTCGGCACCGGCACCCACGCCACGACGCGCGGCTGCCTCGAGATGCTGGCGACCCTCGACGCCGGCGAGACCGCCAACGCGGTCGACGTCGGCTGCGGCAGCGGCATCCTGGCCATCGCCATGGCCAAGCTGTGGCGGCGGCCGGTGCTGGGCGGCGACAACGATGCCGAGGCGGTGGCGGTGGCGATCGAGAACGCCGGGCTGAACGGCGTCGCCGAGCTTTGCCGCTTCGTCCACGCGATCGGGCTGCGCCACGACGTGCTGCGGGCGGCGATGCCCTACGACCTCGTGGTCGCCAACATCCTGGCCGGGCCGCTGATGGAACTGTCCGACAGCTTCTCGAACGCGGTGCGGCCGGGCGGCCACGTGCTGCTGAGCGGCCTGCTGCTGGAACAGGCCGAGGACATGCTCGACGTCTACGGACGCTGGGGCTTCGCACCGGTGCGCCACGTCGATCGCGAGACCGGCGGCGCGGTGTGGCGCACGCTGCTGCTGCGCCGGATGTAAAGAGGGCCGGCTCTCGCCGGCCCCCTGGTACGCTACGCGAACGCCACTCTACGCTTACGCTACGCTACTCAACTTTCACGCGACGCTGTGGGCCATGCGGCGCAGGTTCTCGTTCGCCGGCACGGCGTGCTGGGTGACCGGGTCGATGGTCGGCATCAGGCCCTCGGCCGCCTCGCGCACCGCGAAGGCGATGTCGGCGCGGCACAGGCCCATGTCCGACAGCTCGCGATCGCTCATGCGGTAGAGCTGGCTCTCGGCATGGCGCATCTGGACATCGGCGCGGATCGCCGCCGCCAGCTTCGCGCCGGTACGGCGCAGCCACAGCACGGCGTCACCGAGCAGGTTGGCCAGGACCTCGGCCCGCGCGTAGCGCGCCCGGATCTCGAGCAGGCGACGGTCCAACGGGGCCGAGCCGGTCTGGTAGATCGTCTTGACGGTAGCGTTTCCCCCGGCCGGCGTAGTTTCGCTGGTCAGATCTTCGAACGTCTGAATCGGCTGGGTCATCATGGTTAAGCTCCTTTTGTGCACCGCAACAGGGGATGCTGCACCGCACTCAGCAAATATAGAGCCTTGAGATTACAGAATAAGTGATGGCTTCGAACGACTGCTATGCGTTCAGTGCATGATCCAAAGCCGTTGCGCATTTCGCAGGCGCACACGACCGATTATTGCGCAGTTTACGTCCCCCAAGCCCGCCGCGTAGGGTCACACCCCATGAGTTCCGCCCCCGACGATGTCCTGTCCCTGCTCCGCCAGCGCGGGCGCACCCCCGACCCGGCCGCGCTCGACGCGCTGATGCGCGGCGTCGCCGCCGCCCCCGAGGGCCTGGCCGGCCCGGAATGGGTCGAACTGATCGAGCCCGCGGCAGACCCTGCCCTGACCAGGGCGCTGCAGGCCTGGCGGCAGGCGCTGGCGCGGGGCGGCGACGGGCTCGGCGCCGGCCCCGCTCCGGCGAACCGGCTGGCCGACCTGCGCGCCGAGCTGAAGCGCCGCGGCCTCGACGGCTTCCTGGTGCCGCGCGCCGACGAGCACCAGGGCGAGTACGTGCCGCGCGGCTCGCAGCGGCTGGCCTGGCTCACCGGCTTCACCGGCTCGGCCGGCCTCGCCGCGGTACTGGCCGACCGCGCCGCGATCTTCGTCGATGGCCGCTACACCCTGGCCGTCCGCGCCCAGGTCGACACCGCCGCGTTCGCGCCGCACCAGGTGCCGGAGCAGTCGCCCGAGGCCTGGATCGCCGACAACCTGCCGCGCGGCGGCAAGCTCGGCGTCGATCCGTGGCTGGTCACGCCCGACGGCTACGAGCGCTACGCGCGCGCCTGCGAGCGTGCCGGCGGCGAACTGGTCGCCGTCGAGTCCAACCCGGTCGACGCGGTGTGGCGCGACCGCCCGCCGCCGCCGCTGGCGCCGGTGCTGCCGCACGACGAGGCGTTCGCGGGCGAGAGCAGCGCCGCCAAGCGCGCCCGCATCGGCGCCGCGATCCGCGCCCGCGGCGCCGACGTGGCCCTCCTGACCGCGCCGGATTCGATCGCCTGGCTGCTCAACGTCCGCGGCGGCGACGTGCCGCGCACGCCCTTCCCGCTCGGCTTCGCGCTGCTGCACGGCGACGGCCACGTCGACCTCTACATGGATCGCCGCAAGGTCCCCGACCGCACCGTGTCGTGGCTCGGCAACGCCGTGACGCTGGCGGCGGTCGACGAACTCGGCGCCGCGCTCGACGCGCTCGGCGCGGCCAAGGCCCGGGTGCTGGTCGAGACCGCGACGGCGCCGGTGTGGGCGACGCGCCGCCTGCAGGCGGCGGGCGTGACGCTGGTGCGCGAGGCCGACCCGGTGGCCCTGCCCAAGGCCTGCAAGAACGAGGTCGAGCTGGCCGGCATCCGCGCCGCCCATCGCCGCGACGGCGCCGCGGTCAGCCGCTTCCTGTGCTGGCTGGCGCGCGAGTCGGCAGCCGGCACGCTGCGCGAGATCGCGGTGTCCGACCGGCTGCAGGCGGAGCGGCAGCAGACCGGCGCGCTGCGCGACCTGTCGTTCGACACCATCTCCGGCGCCGGTCCCAACGGCGCGATCGTCCACTACCACGCCACCCCGGCGACCGAGCGCACGCTCGAACCGGGCAGCCTCTACCTCGTCGACTCGGGCGGCCAGTACCGCGACGGCACCACCGACATCACCCGCACCGTGGCGGTCGGCACGCCGACCGTCGAGATGCGCGACCGCTTCACCCGCGTGCTCAAGGGCCACATCGCGCTGGCGATGGCGCGCTTCCCGGCCGGCACCACCGGCTCGCAGCTCGACGTGCTGGCGCGCTACGCGCTGTGGCAGGCCGGGCTCGACTACGACCACGGCACCGGGCACGGCGTCGGCGCCTACCTGTCGGTGCACGAGGGACCGCACCGCATCTCGAAGATGCCGAACAACGTCGCGCTCGCGCCCGGCATGATCGTCAGCAACGAGCCCGGCTACTACAAGGCCAACGCCTACGGCATCCGGATCGAGAACCTGGTGGCGGTGCGCGAGGCCTCGATCGAGGGCGCCGACCGCCGCTACCTCGAGTTCGAAACCCTGACGCTGGCGCCGATCGACCTCGCCTGCGTCGAGCCGGCGCTGATGACCGAGACCGAGCGGCGCTGGCTGAACGACTACCATCGCCGCGTCCGCGAGACGGTGTCGCCGCAGGTCGACGCCGACACCCAGGCCTGGCTGGCCGAGGCGACGCGCGCGATCTAGTCGCCGCGCCCCGGATTGCAGCCGTCATCGCGCTTGACGGGCGCGGCCCGCGACGACAGTGTCCGCGCCATGTTCCGGAACCGGACCCTTTTCGACCGACGCCGACGTCGCTGCTCCCGAGCGGCGGCCGTTCCGGCTGCGCGTCGTTCGGTGTCCGTCCGCGCGGTGTCGGCCTCGACCTAGGCCCTCCTCCCGCCGGAAAGACCCCGGCCCGCGTTCCCGAACCCCCGCAGCCCCCGGCTCCGGGGGTTTCGTTTTGCCCGAACCCCAAGAGGAAAGTCCCATGAGCATTCGTGTCGGTATCGTCGGAATCAGCGGCTTCGGCGGCGGCGAGGCGCTGCGCCTGGTCGCGGCCCACCCGTCCTTCGAACTGGTCTACGCCGCCGGCGAGGGCAGCGCCGGCAGCCGCCTCGGCGAGCGCTTCCCCGGCGCCCCGCCGAGACTCGCCGACCTGGTGATCGAGAAGTGGGACCCCGCGACGCTGCCCCCGCTCGACGTGCTGTTCGCGTCGCTGCCGACCGGCGCCTCGGGCGCGGCGCTGGCGCGCGTGCCGGCGGCCACCAGGATCGTCGATATCGGCGGCGACCACCGCTACGTCGACGGCTGGACCTATGGCCTGGCCGATGCCTGGCCGGCCGAGATCGCGGGCAAGAGCCGGGTCGCCAATCCCGGCTGCTTTCCCGCCGCGACCCTGACGGCGCTGGCGCCGCTGCTGGCCGACCGGCTGATCCAACCGGGCAACATCGTCATCGACGCCAAGACCGGCATTTCCGGCGCCGGCCGCGGCGGTGGCGGCGGCTTCGGCTTCGCCGAGAGCAACGAGAACATGGTGCCCTACGGGCTGCTCAGGCACACCCACATGCCGGAGATGGCGGCGACGATCGAGCGGCTGGGCGGCAGCAGCGCCGCCGGCCTTGTGTTCACGCCGCACCTCGTGCCGATGACCCGTGGCATCCTCGCCACCGTCTACTGCCGCGGCCGGGTCACCACCGAGCAGTGCCTCGAGTCGGCGCGCCGCTTCTACGCCGGGCGCCCGTTCGTGCGCGTCACCGACCGGCCGCCGCAGACCAAGTGGGCGACCGGCTCGAACCTCGCCTTCGTCGGCTACGCCGCCGACCCGGCGCGCGAGCTGGTGATCGCGATGGGCGTGGTCGACAACCTCGGCAAGGGCGCCGCCGGGCAGGCGATCCAGAACGCCAACCTGATGTGCGGCCTGCCCGAGACCGCGGGCCTCGACGGCCTCCCGGTCTGGCCGTGAGCGAGGCCGCTAGTCCGCGACCTCGGTGCGGCCGAGCACGACGTCCTCGTACATGTGCAGCGACGGCAGGCCGCCGGTGTGCATGAACAGGACCTTGGCGCCCGGCTTGAAGTGACCCTGGCGAGCCAGTCCGATCAGGCCCGCCATGATCTTCCCGGTGTAGACCGGGTCGAGCAGGATGCCCTCGGTGCGGGCCACCATCTGGACCGCCTCGACCATCTTCCTGTTCGGCACCGAGTACTTGGGCTGCCAGTAGCCGCCGACGCTCTTCACCGCCTCGCGCGGGATCCTGCCGAGGCCGAGGAGATCGGCGACCGCCTGCGCCTCCTTGTGGACCAGCGGCTCCTGGTCGGCCGGGTCGCGGCTGACGCCGATGCCGATCAGCGGCACGCGGATGTTGTTGCCGTGGAAGCCGGTGACCATGCCGCCGTGGGTGCCCGAGCTGCCGGAGCCGACCACGACCGCGTCGAGCGCGAGGCCCATGTCGAGCCACTGCTCCTGCATCTCCTGCACGCAGGCGACGTAGCCGAGGCCGCCGATCGCGTTCGAGCCGCCGCCCGGGATGACGTAGCCCTTGCGGCCGAGCGCGGAGACTTCCTGCGCCACCTTCGACATCGCCGCGCCCATGTCGGAGCCGCCCGGCACGACCGTGATGTGCTCGACGCCCATCAGCTCGAACAGGAAGTTGTTGCCGCCGGCGTCCTTGCGGTAGGTGCCCGGCACGCGCTCCTCGATCACGAAGCGGCACTTGAGTCCCTCGCGCACCGCCGCCGCCAGCGTGATGCGGCAGTGGTTCGACTGCGGCGCGCCGCAGGTGATCAGCGTGTCGGCGCCCTGCGCCAGCGCGTCGCCGGCGAGGAACTCGAGCTTGCGGGTCTTGTTGCCGCCGGGGAACAGGCCGAGCTGGTCGTCGCGCTTGATCCAGACCTCGGGACCGACGCCGCCCGGGCAGGTCGCGGCCAGCGCCTTCGTGAAATGCGGCATGAACTCGATCGGCGTCGGGGCGTGGGTGTAGCGACGGCGCGGAAAGCGGGCCAGGTCCATTCGATCAACTCCAGCAGTCGGGCGGCGCGGGGCGCCGAGAACGTAGCGTAGCGTACAAAGCCCGATGCCACAGCGATATCACTTCGTGTAGCAACCGCGGCACAGTGCGGCGCAAATATGCCACCGCGCGCGCCGCGACGCATCACGCCGCGCAGGCCCTCGATTACACTCCGCCCCGCTCGCCGCTGTCTCAGCCCCGGCGCGAAGCAGACTTTCCGATCCAGGATCTTCCACCAAGGAGATACGAATGAAGAAAGCCCTGTTCGCCGTGGCGGTCGCCGCGGCCCTGCCCTCCGCTGCCGCCGCCCAGGACATGCAGGCGACGCCAGGCGTCTACTTCGGCGTTGAAGGCGGCCTCAACTGGCTGTTCGACACCACCATCCTGAACCAGTCGGTGTCGTCGCAGATGGGCTGGGCGCTCGGCGGCAAGATCGGCTACGACTTCGTCGGGCCGCGCATCGAGCTCGAGGGACTGTACCGCGAGAACAACAACGGCAACTTCTTCGGCGGCCGCTCGATCACCGGCCAGATCGGCCAGGTCTCGGCGATGGCCAACCTCCTCTACGACTTCAACGCCACCGGCACCTTCGTGCCCTATGTCGGCGTCGGCGCCGGCGTCGGCTTCGTCGATTCCGACTACAACATCAACAGCACGGTGTTCGCCTACCAGGGCATCCTCGGCATCGGCTACAACGTCTCGCCCAACTTCCGCGTCAACATCGACGGCCGCTACTTCGGCACCACCAACCCGACGGTCGCCGGCACCACCTGGAACAACAACAACATCAGCCTGATCGCCAGCGTGCAGCTGAAGTTCGGCGCCGCCGCGCCGCCACCGCCGCCGCCGGCCGCGCCGGCGGTGACGCCGCCATCGTTCATGGTGTTCTTCGACTGGGACCGCTCGACCCTCAGCCAGCAGGCGCTGGCGACGATCAGGCAGGCGGCCGACGCCTTCAAGGCCAGGGGCAGCGCCCGCATCACCGCGACCGGCCACACCGACACGTCGGGTCCGGAAGCCTACAACATGGCGCTGTCGCTGCGCCGCGCCAACGCGGTCAAGGACGCGCTGGTGCGCGACGGCGTGCCGGCCCAGGCGATCAGCGTGGTCGGCCGCGGCGAACAGGGCCTGCTGGTGCAGACCGCCGACGGCGTCCGCGAGCCGCAGAACCGCCGCGTCGAGATCGTGGTGCAGTAGGCGCTGGCCGGAGACGGAAGGCGGCCGGGCCGGAGCCCGGCCGCCTGATCCCTACGCCCGTGCCTCCAGCACCATGTTGAACGGCGTCTCGGTGGCCCGCCGCACCGAGGCGAAGCCCGCGTCGTTGACCAGCGCCGTGAGCCGCGCCTCGCCGGCCTGGGCGCCGAGCGCGGTGCCGACTTCCTGGGCGAGCGAGGTCGGTACGCAGATCATGGTCGAGCCGGCGTAGAACAGCCGGCCGACCGGGTTCAGGTTGCCTTCCAGCCGGTCGCTGGCCATCGGCTCGACCAGCATCCAGGTGCCGCCCGGCTTCAGGATCCCGTGGATATGCCTCGCCGCGCCCGCCGGGTCGCCCATGTCGTGCAGGCAGTCGAAGCAGGTGACGAGGTCGAAGTCGCGCTCGGCGATTTCCTTCGCCTTGGCGACCTCGAAGCGCAGGTTGCCGCCGCCGTGCGCCATGGCATGCGCGCGCGCATCGGCGATCGAGCCGTCGTGGAAGTCGAAGCCGACGAACTGAGACTTCGGGTATGCCTTGGCCATCAGCGCCGTCGACCAGCCGTGGCCACAGCCGATGTCGGCCACCTTGGCGCCCTGCTCCAGCCGGTCGACCACGCCGTCGAGAGCCGGCAGCCAGTGCGCCACCAGGTTGTTGTGGTAGCCCGGCCGGAAGAACCGGGCGACGGCGCAGAACATGCAGCCGGCCTGGTCGCCCCACGCCACCCCGCCGCCCGCGCGGAAGGCCTCCTGGACCCTGGGCTGGTTCTCGATCATCGCCGCCGCGAGGTCGAAACCGCCCATCAGGTAGACCGGGCTCTCCTCGACCGCGAAGACCATCGCCTGTTCCTCCGGCAGCGAGAACCGCTCGCTGGCCGGGTCGTAGGCGAGGTAGCCCGACGCCGCCTGGTGCGACAGCCACTCCTGCAGGTAGCGGGCGTTGACGCCGTTCTTCGTCGCCAGCTCGTCGCAGGTCATCGGTCCCGCGGCGTTCAGCGTCTTGTAGAGGCCGAGCCGGTCGCCCATGCGCACCATCGCGACGCTGGTCGCGCCGCCGAGGTCGGTCAGCATCTTGCCGATGAATTCGTTCAGCCTGCCCTCATCGATCATGGCATGCACTCCTGTTGCGATCCTCCGGCGGAGGGTCGGGATCAACGTGGTCGTGTACGCGGTGAGTAGGGATACGCAGCGCTGCGCCGTCGGGCCTCCTTCGCGAGGCCATGCCGGAGCGCTACAGGACGGCGAGCGGCGGCACAACCGGCCGTCGCATTACGGACGGTGCCGGGCGGCCCGTCGTGCGAGGGAAGTCACTCGGCCAGCTTCAGCCACTCTTCCTCGGTCATCGTCTCGATGCCGAGCTCGGCCGCCTTGCGCGCCTTGGAGCCGGCGTTCTCGCCGACCACCACCAGGCTGGTCTTCTTCGACACCGAATCGGTGACCCTGGCGCCCAGTTCCTCGGCCCGCGCCTTGGCCTGGTCGCGGGTCATCGACGACATCTCGCCGGTGAACACCACGATCTTGTCCTTGAGGCGCGCGTCGGCGGCGACCACCCGGCGTGTCACCGGCTCGACCGTGAGCTGGCGGCGCAGGTCGCGGATGATCTCGACGTTGTGGCCCTCGCGGAAGAACTCGCCCATCGCGTCGGCCGTGGTCACGCCGATCTGCTCGACGTTGCACAGCCGGCCGTAGTGCGGCCCGACCTCGGCGGCCGCCTTCTCCTTCTTCGGCACGCCCCCGGGGGTCGCCGGCTCGTAGGCGGCGCGCTCGCGCGTCGCCTTCAGCATCTCGTCCAGCCAGGCATCGACGTCGCCGTACTCCTGGGCCAGCAGCTTGGCGGTCGCCTCGCCGATCAGCGGGATGCCGATGGCGTTGATGAAGCGGTCGAGCGGGATCGTGCGCCGCGCCTCGATCGCCGCCACCAGCTTCTGCACCGAGGTCCTGCCCCAGCCCTCGCGGCGGCTGATCTCGTCGGCGCGCTCGGGCAGGCGGAAGACGTCGCCCGGCACCTTGAGCAGGCCGTCGCGGTGGAAGTTCTCGATGTGGACGCCGCCCAGCCCCTCGATGTCGAAGCAACCGCGCGACACGAAGTAGCGCAGCCGCTCGACCTGCTGGAACGGGCATTCGAGGCCGCCCGAGCAGCGCCGCACCACGCCGCCCTCCGCGCTCGCCACCGGCGTCTTCAGCGGGCACGGGCAATGGGTCGGGAAGTGGAACTTCGCGGTCTTCCTCGGTCGCTCCTCGGGCACGAAGCCCAGCACCTGCGGGATCACGTCGCCGGCACGCTGGACCACGACCATGTCGCCGACCCGCACGTCGAGGCGCTCGATCTCGTCGGCGTTGTGCAGCGAGGCGCGCGCCACCATCACGCCGCCGACGTTGACCGGCTCGAGGTCGGCGACCGGGGTCAGCGCCCCGGTGCGGCCGACCTGGACCAGGATGCCGTTGAGCCGGGTGCGCGCCTGCTCGGCCGGGAACTTGTGGGCGATCGCCCAGCGCGGCGCGCGGCTGACGAAGCCCAGCCGCTCCTGCCAGTCGATGCGGTCGACCTTGTAGACGACGCCGTCGATGTCGTAGGGCAGCGACGGCCGCTCGACGCCCATCCGGCGATAGTAGGCCAGCACCTCCCCGGGCGTGCGGCAGAGCTGCGACAGCGGGTTGACGCGGAACCCCCAGCCCTTGAGCAGCTTCAGGTACTCGCTGTGCGTCTTCCACGGCCGCGGCTCGGCCTCGCCCCACGCATAGGCGAAGAAGCGCAGCGGCCGGGTGGCGGTGATCCCGGGATCGAGCTGGCGCAGCGAGCCGGCGGCGGCGTTGCGCGGGTTGGCGAAGGTCTTCTCGCCCGCCGCCTCCTGCCGCCGGTTCATCTCCTCGAACGCGGCGCGTTCCATGTAGACCTCGCCGCGCACGTCGATCGTGCCGGGGAACCTGCCCTTCAGCGCGTGCGGGATGTCCTCGATGGTGCGCAGGTTCGCGGTCACGTCCTCGCCGACGGCACCGTCGCCGCGCGTCGCGCCGACCGTGAAGGCGCCGTCCTCGTAGCGCAGGCTGATCGACAGGCCGTCGATCTTGGGCTCGCAGGCCAGCGCGATCTCGGCGTCGGCGGCGAGGTCGATCTCGCGCTCCAGCCCGCGCCGCACCCGGTCGACGAAGCCCTGCAGCTCGTCGTCGGTGAAGGCGTTGTCGAGCGACAGCATCGGCCGGGCGTGGCGGACCTTGGCGAAGGCGGTGGTCGGGGTCGGCGCGACCCGCTGGGTCGGGCTGAACATGTCGACCAGCTGCGGGAAGCGGGCCTCGATCGCCTTGAGGCGCTGGCGCAGCCTGTCGTACTCGGCGTCGGAGATCTCCGGCGAATCCTGCTCGTGGTAGAGCTTGTCGTGGTGCGCGATCTCGTCGGCCAGGCGCTTGTGCTCGGCCCGGCCCTGGCGTTCCGTGAGCTCGTCGACGGCGAGCGAAGCGACGACCTTGGCGGCGCGCGACATCGGTCCCCTCCCTACCCGGCCGCGGCCAGCAGCCGGTCGGCGGCGGCCCGCGCCTCGGCGGTGACCTCCGCGCCCGACAGCATGCGCGCGATCTCCTCGCGCCGGCCCTTGGCGTCGAGCGCCACGACGTCGGTGCTGGCGGCATTGCGGGTCGTGGTCTTGCGGATCAGCCAGTGGCGGTCGGCCAGCGCCGCGACCTGCGGCGAGTGGGTCACCGCCAGCACCTGGACCTCGCGCGCCAGCCGCTTCAGGCGCTCGCCGACGGCCGCCGCGGTGGCGCCGCCGATCCCCGAATCGACCTCGTCGAACACGATGGTGGCGGCATCGCCGACCTTGGCGAGGCAGACCTTGAGAGCGAGCAGGAAGCGCGACAGCTCGCCGCCCGAGGCGATCCTGGCGATCGGCGCCGGCGGCGCGCCGGGATTGGTCGAGACCGTGAACTGCACCCGGTCGGCGCCGTTCTCGGACCATTCCGCTTCGGGCAGGGCCGCGACCTCGGTCACGAAGCGCGCCTTGTCGAGCTTGAGCGGCGCCAGCTCGGCCGCCACCGCCTTGTCGAGCTTCGCCGCGCCCTTGCGCCGCGCCGCCGCCTGCGCCTCGGCCGCCGCGACGTAGGCGGCGCGCGCCGCCCTGGCTTCGCCGGCCAGCCGCTTCAGCCCGGCCTCGCCGTCGTCCAGCGCCGACAGCTGGGCGCGGAAGCGATCGACCAGGGCGGCGAGATCGGCCACCGCGACGCCGTGCTTGCGCGCCGCGGCGCGCAGCGCGAACAGCCGCTCCTCGATCTTCTCGAGCTTCTTGGGATCGAACTCGAGCGCGTCGCGCGCCTGCTCGAGCTGGGCCTGCGCCTCGGTCGCCTCGCTGAGCGCCCGGTCGAGCGCCGCCAGCGCGACGTCGAGCTGGCCCGCCGCCTTGTCGGCGTTGCGCTCGATCAGGCGGTGGGCGCCGCGCAGCGCGCCGAGCGCGCCGCGGCCGTGCTCCAGCTCCGACAGCGCCTGGGCCACGGCCTCGCCGATCGCGCTGCCGGCGCGCAGCACCTGGCGCTGCTCGGCGAGCTTGTCCTCGTCGTCGGGCCGTGGTGCCAGCGCCTCCAGTTCCTTGACCGCGTGGCGCAGGAAATCCTCGTCCCGCCGCGCGGCGGCCGCGGCCTCGGCCGCCTCGGCATGGGCGCGCTCGGCGCCGCGCCACGCCGCCCACGCCGCGCGCACCGCCGCCGCCTGCTTGTCGAGGCCGGCGAAGGCATCGAGCGACTCGCGGTGGGTCGAGGCGTCGAGCAGGCCGTGCTGCTCCATCTGGCCCTGGATCTCGACCAGCGTCTCGCCCAGCCGGCGCAGCAGCGCCACCGAGGCCGGCTGGTCGTTGACGAAGGCGCGGCCGCGCCCATCGGCGGCGATCACCCGGCGCAGCGTCAGCATGTCCTCGTCGTCCATGCCCTGCTCGGCCAGTACCGCGCGGGCGGCGTGCGGCCGCGGCAGGTCGAACGAGGCGGCGACCGAGGCCTGGGCGGCGCCGCGGCGGACGGTACCGGAATCGGCGCGGTGCCCCAGCGCCAGGCCGAGCGCGTCGATCAGGATCGACTTGCCGGCGCCGGTCTCGCCCGTCAGGGCGCCGAGTCCCTTCTTGCCGGACCGCACGAAGTCGAGGTCGAGCCTCTCGATCAGCACGAAGTCGCGGATCGACAGGGAAACCAGCATGGGCGGCTCAGAACAGCCCGAAGAACCAGCTCGGCTTCTCGTCGGGCGGCCGCGTGCCCTCGCCGGTCATCAGGAAGTAGCTGTCCTGGTACCACTCGCTGCCGGGGAAGTTGTAGCCCAGCACCGCCGCGGTCTCCTTGGCCTCCTGCTTCACGCCGAGCGACAGGTAGCTCTCGACCAGACGGTGCAGCGCCTCCGGCACGTGGGTCGTCGTCTGGTAGCGCTCGATCACGACGCGGTAGCGGTTGATCGCGCCGACGTACTGCTGGTTGCTCTGGTAGTAGCGGCCGATCGCCATCTCCTTGCCGGCGAGATGGTCGATGGCGAGTTCGACCTTGAGGCGCGAGTCGCGGGCATAGGGCGACTCGGGGAAGCGCTTGACCACCTCGGCCAGCGCCTCGAGCGCCTGCTGCGTCATGCGCTGGTCGCGGCCGACGTCGGAGATCTGCTCGTAGTAGCAGAGCGCCTTCAGGTAGTAGGCGTAGGGAATGTCGCGGTGGCCCGGGTGCAGCTGGATGAAGCGGTCCAGCGCCACGATGGCGTCGTCGTACTTGTTCGACTGGTAGTAGGCGAAGGCCGCCATGATCTGCGCCTTGGTCGCCCACACCGAGTAGGGATGCTGGCGGTCGACCTCCTCGAAGCCCTTGGCCGCCGCCTTGTAGTTCATGGCGCCGAGGTCATCGAGGGCGCGGTTGTACAGCACCTCGACCGGCTGCTCGACGTAGGTCGAATTGTCGTCGTCCGAGCCGCAGCCGGCGAGAACGAGGGACGCGGCGAGCACCAACGCGCATCCCGCGGCCGAGCCGCGAATCCAGGCAAAGACGTTCGACATACCCAACCGTGAGCCCCTTGGAACCGGCGCGGTTATATCACGCCGCGCCAGAAAAAAGAGGGGCCGCGGCGGGCCCCTCCAGTGTGATGCGTGAAGAACTTGCAGGCCTGCGTCTAGTTCGCCTGACGGCGCAGGAACGCGGGGATCTGCAGGTCGTCGTCCTCGCGGGCCGGCTTGGCCCGCTCGGTGACATCGAGGTTGATCGAGGCCTGCGCCGGGGCCGGGCGCGGGGGCGCCTTGGGCGCCACCGACACGACGTTCTCCGGTGCCGGGCGCGGCGCGGGCGGCTCGGCCGGGGCGGCGGGCGCCGCCTTGGGCGAGGCGAACGCGCCGGTGATGCGCTGGAACAGGTTCGGCGCGCGCTCGGCGCCGGTCGCGGGGCGGGCCACCGGGCGGGCCGGCGCGGCGACGTCGGCGCGGGCCGCCGGGCGGGCCGGACGGCTGACGCGCCAGTCGTTCTCGTCGACCAGCGGACGCTGCGGGGCGGCCGGGGCCGGCGCGGCGGCCGCGGGTGCCGGGGCGACCACCGGGGCAGGCGCCAGGGCGGGTGCCACCACCGGGGCCGGCGGCGCGACCGCCACCGGGGCCTCGACCGGCGCGGGCGCCGGGGCGGCCACGGGAACCGGCATCTCGGCGATCACCGGCTCGACGGCGACCGGCGGGGCCGGCGGCGCGACCTGCACCGGCGCGGGCGCCGGCGCGGCCATCTGCGGGACGACCGGGGCCGGCGGCGCCATCGGCGCGACCGGGGCCTGCGGCGCGGCCGCGGCGGCCGGGATGGCGACGCGGCCGACCGGCGGCGCGACCGGACGGCTGAGCGCCGGCTGGCCGGTCTGCGCCGGGCGGTTCATGTCGAGGTTGAGGTAGTTCGGCGCCGGCTGCTGCGAGGCCAGCGCGGCGATGCCGGTGGCGACCACCGACACGCGCATGCGGCCCTGCATGTTGGCGTCGAAGGTCGAGCCGAAGATGATGTTGGCGTCGCCGTCGACTTCCTCGCGGATGCGGTTGGCCGCCTCGTCGACCTCGTGCAGGGTCATGTCGAGGCCGCCGGTGATGTTGATGAGAACGCCGCGGGCGCCCTTCATCGAGTGGTCTTCCAGCAGCGGGTTGGAGATCGCCGACTCGGCGGCGACGCGGGCGCGGTCCTGGCCCTCGGCCTCGCCGGTGCCCATCATCGCCTTGCCCATCTCGCTCATCACCGTGCGGATGTCGGCGAAGTCGAGGTTGATCAGGCCGGGCATGACCATCAGGTCGGTGACGCCGCGCACGCCCATGTGCAGCACGTCGTCGGCCATCTTGAAGGCGTCCGCGAAGGTCGTCTTCTCGTTGGCGATCTTGAACAGGTTCTGGTTGGGGATGACGATCAGGGTATCGACCACCTTCTCCAGCTCGGTGATGCCCTGGTCCGCCGACTGCATGCGGCGGCGTCCCTCGAAGTGGAACGGCTTGGTGACGACGCCGATCGTCAGGATGCCCTGCTCGCGCGCCGCGGCGGCGATCACGGGCGCCGCACCGGTGCCGGTGCCGCCGCCCATGCCGGCCGTGACGAACACCATGTTGGCGCCGTCGAGCAGCTGCAGGATCTCGGGCAGCGCTTCCTCGGCGGCCTGGCGGCCGACCTCGGGACGCGCGCCGGCGCCGAGGCCCTGCGTGATCGTGATGCCGAGCTGCACCCGCCGGTCGGCCAGCGACTGGCCGAGCGCCTGGGCGTCGGTGTTGGCGACGATGAACTCCACGCCTTCGAGCGCGGAGCTGATCATGTTGTTGACGGCGTTTCCACCCGCGCCACCGACGCCGATGACGGTGATACGCGGCTTAATCTCGGACTCCTTTTGAGGGAGGCTGAGGTTGATGGTCATTCGGCTTTCTCCACGCAAACGAGGGGTAATCTGCCCGGAGTAGCGGCGTGGACCCATTTTCGTGCCGGACCCTTCACCGCCACCGGCTTATTGTTCTTTTCTTGTCTATAGCCTGTGGGGATTGCCCATCCCCGCACTACATATTGCCTAAAAGTTCTCCCGAATCCAACTGCCGATCCGACCAATCCGACTCGAGGGCGTTTCCGCCGGCGCCTGTTGCGCTTGGCCGGCGGCGTGATTGTGGAGCGCGAAGGTCAGCAACCCGGCCGCCGCGGAAAACGCAGGCCCGCCGGTGGAATCCGCGAGTCCGGCGAGACGCAGCGGCCCGCCGGTGCGGACCTTCTTGTTGAGGATCGAGGCCGCGACCTCGGGAACGCCGTCGAGCTGGCAGCCGCCGCCGACCAGGACGGCGCGTCCGCCGGCCAACTTATCCACACCGGAGGCCTCGAGTCGGCTGCGCACCAGCTCGAACGTCTCCTCGATCCGCGGCCGGATGATGCCGACCAGGATCGAGCGCGGGATGTGGTTGGGACGGGTGCGGTCCTCCTCGCCGATCAGCGGCACGTCGATGATGTCGTACTCGTCGTTCGGCTTGGCGACGGCGCGGCCGATCTGGGTCTTCATGCGCTCGGCGTGGGCGAGCGGCGTCGACAGGCCGCGGGCGATGTCGCGGGTCACGTGCTCGCCGCCGACCGGGATCGAATCGACGTGCACGAGGTGGCCCTCGTAGAACACCGCGATCGAGGTCGTGCCGCCGCCCATGTCGATCAGCGTGACGCCGAGGTCGCGCT